>JAXGPF010000020.1:0-33852 GCA_040767085.1 Kiritimatiellia bacterium
GCTGGTTTTGAAAAACGCTCATGCCGTTCAGCAGGTTGTAAAAATTCGAAAGCGCCACATGCACGCCCAATTCGGCCTGCATCTGGAGCATGCCGGCAATGAACAGGCAATGGGCCGCATCCATGGGCTCGCGCACGGAGTATGGTTCGCCATTGGCGGAAAGGCCCTGGGCATGCAACCAGTAATTCCATTCGGTAAAGCCGATCTTGAGCGGCAACCCGCGCGCGGCGATGGCGGCGATGATCTCAAGCAAATCCCGGCGATTCTTTTCCACGCTCTCGGCGGCATTGCAGACCTGGTCCGCCGCATTGTCCTTCAACTGCCCCTTGTAATACTGGTAGGCCACCATGTCCAGCAAGCCGCCGGCCTCGTCCAGCAGTTGCGCCCGCCAGGGATCCTTGTCCACGAAGGAATAAATCCCGATGATTTTGCAATGGGGATAATTGGTCTTCAACAGCGGAACGGTTTCGCGCAGGAGTTCCAGGTAGTTATGAATCCCCATGTGCGACATCGAGTGGCGCGCATATTGCTCGTTGCCGACCTGGAACAAGATGAGCGGCGGGTTGACCCCGGCTTGCCGGTAGTAGGCCTGGCAGAAATCGGCCAGGTCGGCGGCATCGGCCGGCGTCCCCTGGCCCAGCGGCAGGGTCAACTGGGGCGTGCAATCAAGCTCCCGGCACAAATCGAGGAATTCGCGCAGCCCGAAATCATAAGCGATTTTGTGATTGAATTGGGGGTCCGGACACACCGGCCGGCGCTCCACCGGCCCGAGCCCTTTGCGCCAGTCGTAAACCGTACTGATGCATCCGCCGGGAAAGCGCAAGGCGCCCATGTTCAAGGAGCGAAAAGCTTCCACCACCTCCCGCGATAAAAACTGGCCCCTGGGCCGCAAGTGGACCTGGTCCAGATGCAGTTCGCCGTGGCCGGCCGCCGCCAGATGGAAGGTCGCCCGCGCGCAATCCGCCGGAATTTTCACCGGAGCCTGGAAAATTTTCCAGCAGGGCGTATCCACCATGATTTCCGCGCTGGCCAGCGGCGGGGAGCGCATGGCTTCGGTTTTGACCGCAAACGACAACTTGACCGGCGCGTGCCGGGTTTTGGCCGCAACCTGGATTTCCAGTTCCTCGCCGGCGGCGACATGCAGGCCGCCTTGCCGGAGCGAGCAGGGCGGGGTCAGCAGCAGCGCTTCACTGCCGGACCATCCCAGGCCCGGCACCGACCGGCAATGCGACACGCTGCCGCCATGCCAGCCTGGCGGCACGCCGAACAAATCCGCCGGCCCGAAAAATTTCGGATTGCGCAGCCGATCCGCCAGCAGACCGTCATGGCAGGCGCCGGTCATCTCCAGGTTGTAACCCTTCAGATGCCGGGAGATAGCATGGCTTTCGGCCAGACCATCGGGGAATTCGATGCGCAGGGATTGGATTTGCATGGTTTATTGCATGAAATGCCGGTCCATGTCCGGATCCAGCGGCACGGCATCCTTGGCGGTGATTTCATACCCCGTTTCGATGCGCACGCCGTTGAATTCCGGGTGTCCGAAAAAGCTGATGTCCACGCAGACGGTCATGCCGGGTTGCAGGACGTCGTCGCTGTTGGGGCCGAAAAACGGCGCCTCGGCTTCCAGCAGGCCGATGGTGTGAACGAAGGGGCAGACCAGGTATTTGGCGAATCCGTTTTGATTGAAATAGGCGCGCGCCGGCGCGTCAATTTCACGTCCCGCCATCCCGGGCTGCAATTGGGCGCGGGTCATTTGAAAAGCCTTTTTCAGGTGGTTGACGCATTCCTGCTGGCGCGCGGTGTATTTTCCGGAAACCGGCAGCACGTCGCCCGTCACGCCGGCGTACCCCCGCACCTTGGGCGCCAGCCCGATCATGACCAGTTCGCCCTCTGCCAGCGGTTTGGTGCTCGCAGTCGGCACCACCGCGTTGGAGCGCGCGCCGCTGCCCACGATGGCGCTGAAGCCGAAGCCGGTGGCGCCGCGGCTGCGCGCGGCGAATTCGCCGGCCGCGGCCACGGCAATCTCGGTCACGCCGGGCTTGATCGCCGCTTTCATGGCGGCGTAGGAGTGGCCGGCCAACTGGAAGGCCGCGCGAATCTGCTCGCGTTCCCAGGCGGATTTGAGGTGGCGGAGTTTTAAAAAATCGCCGGTAATGTCCACCAGTTCGCATCCCTGCAAGCCGGCCTTGATCTGCTCCAGGCAGTCGGCGGGCATGCGTCCGCCGCCGACCAGACCGACGCGTTTGATTTGACCCAACTGTCCGCGGAGTTCGGCAAACAAGGCGGGGAAATCAAGGATGACGGCATTGGGATATTCCTCGTCCGGCACCATGAACACGGGGAAGTTCCGGGTTTCTTTGATCGCGCTGTCCAGCTTGGCGAAGGGCTCGCTTTCAGGTCCGCCCAGAATCATGGGCGCCCCGGCGCGGGGCACCAGCACCGCCCCGCTTTCAAATTGCGGGCACCAGCCGGTCAGGTACCAGCCATTGCCGATGTTGAATTCATCGTAGTAAATCAACGCGAAGTCCAGCGCGTGTTGGTTGAGCAATGCGCGCACCGCGTCCAGCCTGCGATCCCGTTCCGCGTCCGTCAGATATGCCATGATGTCCTCCTGTTGGTTTGATGCTTACAGATTGGGGCGGCGCTGCTCCCGGGACGGGCCGGCGCCCGAACTTTCACGCACCGCCAGTTTCGGCAGCAGTTGGATGCGGCACATCGGCAATTGCGGATGGCGCTGCCGTTCCAGGATGTGTTCCGCGGCCAGGCGGCCGAGCTGCCGGTAATCCAGCACGACGGTGGTCAGGGATGGAATGGCGTGGGCGCCGATCGGCAACCCATCGCATCCGGCCACCGCCACTTTGCCCGGCACGGCGATCCGGGCGTCATGCAACGCCCGCAGGACGCCCAATGCCATTTCATCGTTGGTGAAGACGGCGTCGAATTGCACGCCTTGCGCCAAAGCCGCCATGATTTCCCGCCGGGCGCCGGCGGCGGTAAAGTCCGCCGTCCGGATCAGCGCGGGATCCGCCCGGACGCCGCTTTGCTCCAAGACCTCCCGGTAACCGCGCTCGATGTCAATCGAGAAATAATGTTCGCACGGCCCCTTGATCAGCAATATCCGGCCGCGGCCCTGGGCCTGCAAATGTTTGACGGCCAGGCGCGCCGCGGCCGCGTTGTCAAAGCTGATGGATTCGCATTGCTGCTCGGCGGCGGCATCGGCGTGCCGGTCCACCAGGATGGGGTGGGGGGCGAGGCTGATCAGGCTCTGCATGCGGTCGGCCTGAAACCATCCGATGAGCATCAGAATCTGGGGCCGGGTGCGGCGCAGCGCCTCGCATAACAAAATAAAATTATCGTAGTCCGCGTCGCACATGCGGATCATGCAATCGTAGCCATGCTGACGCAGGGTCAGTTCGATTTCGCCAAAAAGCTGGGTATGGTAGAGATTGCCGCCGCCGATGGCGGTGCCGACTATGATTTCACATGCCGGGCCGGTCCGCCCGGCGCCGGGTTGGACGCGGCGCGGCCGCCCCATCCGCGCGTTGAAACGGTATCCCATCTTGATCGCCATATCCCGGACGCGGCGCTGGGTGGCCGTGGCGCTCGGTTCGGTGGCGCGCAAAGCGCGGCTGACCGTCATTGAGCTTACGCCGCAGGCCTGCGCCAAAAGCCGCATGGAGGGCGCCGGCGCAGCGGGTTTCTCTGGGCATGGGTTGCTCATTTGCATGAACTATAACATGATTAACGTTATAGTCAAGCGAAATCCGGACTGACCGCAAAAAAAAGCAATGACGGAAATTGGAGGTTGTGCAGGAAGGTGACGCCGACTGCAAATTTGCCGCAAGATCGCAATGAAAAATTTTGGGATGTTTCAGACTGGTATCGGTAGGGCGCAGTGTCACACTAAGGTCCGGCATTCCTTCGCGATCTTTGCGTTCCTGGCAGTGAATTTCGGAATGCGGCCCGCAGCTAATCGCTGACACCGTCGGGATGATACCGGCGCATGGCCCGGCTCATTTCACGCACTGCGGCCTGCATGCCGATCAAGACGGCCCGCGCTACGATGCTGTGTCCGATATTCAAGGTGTCGAGATGCGGCACCCGCATGATGCCGTCCAGGTTATCCAGGTTGATGCCATGCCCCGCGTTGACTTGCAGCCCGATCTGATTGGCCAGGATGGCGCCTTGAATGAGTTTGTTCAGTTCGGCGCTGCGGCGCTGACCGCGGGCGTTGCAGTAAGTGCCCGTGTGCAACTCGATGACCGGCGCGCCGACCGCTGCGGCCGCCCGAATCTGTCGCACATCCGGATCGATGAACAAGCTCACACGGATACCGGCCGCGGCCAGCCGGCCCGCCGTCGCCTTGATGGCTGGTTGGTGGCCGGCGACATCCAGGCCGCCCTCGGTGGTCAATTCCCGGCGTTTTTCCGGCACAAGGCATACCTCATCCGGCTGGGCTTTTAACGCGATTTCCACGATTTCATGGCAATTGGCCATTTCCAGGTTCAACGGTACTTTCAAACCGCGCCGCAGTTCGAATAAGTCGCCGTCCTGGATATGGCGGCGGTCTTCGCGCAGGTGAATCGTGATGCTCTGCGCTCCTGCTTTTTCGCAGAGTTGCGCGGCGGCCATGGGGCTGGGATAATCCACGCCGCGCGCCTGCCGCAAGGTGGCCACATGGTCAATATTGACTCCTAACCTTAACATATGCTTTGGCATTTAACGCTCCCTTATTCTGCGCCCGAAAATATTTTTCATATTAACGCAGGCCCGCTGCAATGACAAGTTGAAACTTCGAGTCCGCATCAACCGGGCCGGCGCCCACGGATAAAATGCGGCCGTCCGGCATAATCATCGGCCGTCGCAATCTCCGTAAGCCCCGCCGCCTCAAGGCATTGTCGCAACTGGCGCATCCGCGCCGGCGCAAATTCCATAAACAAACTGCCGCCCGGTTTCAGGCACCGGGCGGCCTGCGGCGCTAATTGCGCCGCCGCCTGCATGCCGTCATCGCCCGCCAGCAGGGCCGCTGGTGGTTCGAAATCGCGGATATGCCGCGGTAATCCCCGCCATTCGGCGGCCGTGACGTAAGGCGGGTTGGCAATCACCGCGTCGAAATGTCCGGCCGGCTGGCTGGCCAGCAGGTCGCCCAGTTGCAGGTCAACGCGTCCGGCGACGCCATGGCGTGCGGCGTTTTCCCGGGCCAGGTCCAGCGCATCCTGGCTGATGTCCGTGCCGACGCAACGGGCGCCCGGCAACTCCGCGGCGATGGTGACGCTGATGCAGCCGCTCCCTACGCCGGCCTCGGCAACGGCTGATGCCGGCGCCGTGGAAAGCGCCGGATCGCGCAGGAACCATGCCACCAGCAATTCCGTCTCGGGCCGCGGGATCAACGCCCGGCGGTCGCATTTGAAAGCGCGTCCGAAAAATTCCGTTTCACCCGCCAGGTATTGCCAGGGCAGCCCCGCGGCCAGGCGCGCCAGGTCGGCGCGCAAGGCCGGCAGGATCTCCGGGGGGATGGCGGCCGCGTAATGCAGCGGCAATTCCAGCCGCGGGCAATGCAGGGCGCGGCTGACCAGCAGCTCTGCCAGCAGCCGGCATTCCTCCGGGTGAACATCCCGCAGCGCATCCGCCGCGGATTGGATGAATGCGGCCGCGTTGACGGTGGGCATAGGCATCGGCATCAAGCGTCCAGCAGCCGGTTCAAATCCGCGCCAGCCTGCATCCGCCGCGCCAGACGGTCCTCCTGCAAGGCCTCCAGCAGGGCCGCGAGGTCGCCTTCCATCACGCGTCCCAGGTTGTACGCGGTGTAGTTGATGCGGTGATCGGTGACACGGTTCTGGGGGAAATTGTAGGTGCGGATCCGTTCGCTGCGTTCTCCGGTGCCGATCTGGGCCCGGCGTTCGTCGCCGATTTCCCGGACATTTTGCGCGCGCTGGAGGGCTAACAGGTGCGAACGCAGGACACGCATGGCCTTGGCGCGGTTTTTGTGCTGGGAGCGTTCCTCCTGACTGGCAACGACAATGCCGGAGGGCAAATGGGTGATGCGGACGGCGGAATCGGTTTTATTGACGTGCTGGCCGCCGGCGCCGGAGGCGCGGTAAACGTCAATCTTCAAATCCTCCGGTTTGATATCAATCTCGTCCACCTCGGCAGCTTCGGGCAGCACCGCCACGGTGACAGTGGAGGTATGGATGCGGCCGCAGGCCTCGGTCACGGGCACCCGCTGCACGCGGTGCGTGCCGGCCTCGAATTGCAGCGCCCGGTAAACGTTTTCGCCTTGGAGGGCGAACACCACTTCCTTGTAGCCGCCGGTTTCCGAAGGGCTGGCATCCATCAATTCCACCCGCCAGCCCTGGCTTTCGGCGAAGCGGGTGTACATGCGCAGCAGGTCGCCGGCGAACAGCGACGCTTCCTGGCCGCCGGCGCCGGCGCGGATTTCCATGATGGTATTGCGGTTGTCGGTCGGTTCGGGCGGAATCAATTCCAGCAGGAGCTGGCGTTCCAACTCCGGCAGCCCGGCTTCCATTTCCGGCAACTCTGCGCGGGCCATGGCCTGCAATTCCGGATCGGTGCCCTTGTCATTCAGTAATTCCAGGTGCCCGTCGCGCGCCTGGCGCGCTTGCAGAATGGCGCCCGTCTTGTCGGCAATCTTCTTCAGGCGGGCGTGGGCCTTGATCAGGTCGCGCAGGATCGCGGGATTGGCGGCGGCCGCCGGGTCAGCCATGCGTTGTTCGCGTTCGTCGAGGCGGCGTTGAACTTCCGCCAGAAATCCCGGATCGATATTGACCTTGACCATCGGGCACCGTTTAAACCGGAAAACACGCCGCGGAGGCAGGAACGCATTGCAGCAAACAGCCCCGGCGTCCGCCTGGATCCAAACCGGCCAGCCGCGCAGATAGCCGCCCGGTGCCGCCGCAGCGCGGGGTAGGGGTGGCGCGGGGACTCCGGTTTACTTGATGTTGTATTTCTTGCGGAACTGTTCCACGCGTCCAGCGGTATCCACCAGCTTCGAAGTGCCGGTATAAAAAGGATGGCACGCGGAGCAGGTATTGGTCTTCATGTCCTTGACCGTGGAACGGGTGTTGATCACATTTCCGCAGATACAAGTAATAGTGGCGTCTTCGTATTTGGGATGAATGTCTTTTTTCATGCGGCGCTTCTCCTGGCTGCTGCGGCGCGGCCATCCGCGGAATCGGCCGATGCCGCGCCTGTAAATCGTTGAAACATAGCTGAAGTCCGGCAGCATTACAATCAAAAAATTATTTTAACGCGTTTTCCATGCGCCGGGCTTCGTTGAGTATCAATGCGGCCGGCGTGGCGGGTATGATCAATCCCCGGAATTCCGGCTTGCGCAAGAGGAAGAAAAGGCGGGCCAGGATATGCAGGTGGATTTTCGGAGTGGGGCTGGCCATCACGAACAGGGCGTATACAGGCAGACCGTCCACGGCGGCAAACTCCAGCGGCTGATCCAGGAAACAGAGCGCCGCCAGCGGAGCGGGCAATTGGGGCATGGGCTCGCGCGGGTGCGGAATCGCTATGCCGTCGCCGACGCCGGTGGAAACCATTTCCTCCCGCTCCAATAACCGCTGTAGCAGCATTTCGTCAGGGATGGAATCCGGCAGCGGCAAATGTTCCACCGCCGCCGTCAGCGCCGTGCGCTTATCCCGGCCCGGCAGGCGGTGAAAGATACCGCCGCGTTCCAGGGCCTCGGCAAATGACGGCAGCGGCCCGGGCTCGTGGCTGGGGGATGCGAGCAATTCCGCGGGGATGGCGATTTTATGCGCTGCCAGCCAGCGGTGCAGGTCTTCGGACCGGCAGCGGCGTTCGCCCTGGTATTCGCCGGCCGGCAAACCCATGCGCGTGATCCATTGCTCCACGGTGGATCGGGAGGTGCGCAGCATGCGGGAAATTTCGTCAACGGTCAAGTACATAGCAGTTTTATCCGGCGGAGGCCTTGGGTTTTTTGGCGGCTTTTTCCGGCTTGGCGGCAGGCTTGGCGGTCTTATCCGGCGCGGCCTTGGCAGTGCTTGAATCGGCCTGCGCGGCCTTGCGGTAACCCTCGCTGCGGTAATCGGTAATGTAAAAACCGCTGCCTTTGAAGATCAGCCCGGCGCCGCTGCCGATTTTACGGCGCAGTGGTCCGCGGCACTTGGGGCATTTTTTCAACGGCTCCGCCGTAATATTCTGGAAGAATTCAAATTCATGTCCGCATTTGCGGCATTCATACTCGTATGTCGGCATATGGCAGCAATCCTTTCCCAGGCTTAGGGTATATTATCCCGGTTTTGCGACTCAGCAAAAAACGCATGTTATTATATGGCACCGGCTGCCGATAGGCAATATTATATTCACGCGCTCAACTTGACATGCGCGGCGCCATGGGGTATACAGGTTTTGATTGCATGCCGGTTCTCGGAGGAATTTTTCCTTCGTGTTTTTTGCCATCGTGAAGTATGTCCATGCGCGACGAGATCATCCGCCTGAAGCCATACCTGGCAGATTATGCCAATCCCGCGATGTTACACCGCCGCCGCCTGCCGCCGCGCGCGGATTTCGCCCTGTTTCCCGATGCCCGTTCGGCCCGGCGCATGAATCCGGCATCGTCCTCCCGCCGCCGGAGCCTGGACGGCGATTGGCGTTTCTGTTATTGCGACTCTCCCGCCGCGGTCCCGGCCAATTTCCAGGCGCCGGCATTCAACGACCGGGCTTGGCGCGCCATGCCGGTGCCGGGCGCCTGGCAGATGCACGGCATTGATCAGCCGCAATATACCAACAGCCGTTATCCGTTTCCCCTGGATCCGCCGCATCTGCCGGACCGCAATCCCGTCGGATTGTACCGCCGCCATTTTGAATTGCCGGCCGAATGGCGGACGCGGCGGACTTGCCTGAACTTCGAGGGTGTGAATTCGGCCTTTGAGGTCTGGGTTAACGGCCGGGATGTTGGCTACAGCCAGGGCAGCCGCATGCCGGCGGAGTTCGATATCACCGCGGCCTTGCAGCCCGGCGAAAACACGCTGGCGGTCCGGGTTTATAAATGGTCCGCGGCCAGTTACCTGGAAGACCAGGACATGTGGCGCTGGAGCGGCATCATCCGCGGGGTGAGTTTGCTGTCGCGGCCGGCGCTGCAATTGGCCGATGTATGCGTGCAGACGGTGTTTAAGAAGTCCTGCCGGGATGCCAGCCTGCGCCTGGCGCTGCGGCTGCGCCGTGAGCCGGCGCCGCCGAGTGCGCTGGGTCCCAAAACGCCCGTCCGGCTGCGCGCCTGGTTGCTGGATGCCGGGGGCGGCGAGGTCTGGCGTTTGGATACCACGGCGCCAGCGCCGCCGCCGGGCGCCGGCGCCTGGCGGCGATGGTCGGCGCCGATCTCCAAGCCGCAGCCATGGACGGCGGAGACGCCCAATTTGTACCGCCTGATCTGCGAGCTTTCCGATGTTCATGGCGCGCCGCTGGAAGCTGTGCGCATCAGCGTAGGATTCCGCGACGTGCGGATTGCCGCCGGCCAGCTTTTGATTAATGGCGCGCCGGTCAAACTGCTGGGCGTCAACCGCCATGAATTTCATCCGGACCGCGGGCCGGCGGTCACGCGGGAAGACATGCTGCGCGATGTATTGCTGATGAAGCAGCACAACATCAACACCGTCCGCACCTCGCATTATCCGAACGATCCGTATTGGTATGAACTATGCGACCGGTTCGGCCTGTATGTGATTGACGAGGCGGACCTGGAAACCCATGGCTTCGGCTATCAGCCGCCGGATATTCCGCCGTGCTGGCCAGCTTGGCGCCGGGCTTTCGTGGACCGCGCCGCGCGCATGGTTGAGCGCGACAAAAACCATCCATCCGTCATAATCTGGTCCCTGGGCAATGAAGCCGGTTACGGGCCCAACCACGACGCCATGGCCGCCTGGATCCGGCGCCGGGACCGCACCCGGCCGATTCATTACGAGCGCGCCGGCGCGGCCCCGGTGGTGGATATCGCCAGCGTCATGTACCCCGAACTGGAGCGCTTGCGCCAGGAAGCGCGCCGCGCCGATCCCCGTCCGTTTTTACTCTGCGAATATGCCCATGCCATGGGCAATGGCCCGGGGGGATTGCGGGAATACCTCCAGCTTTTCCGGCGGCACAAACGCCTGCTGGGCGGTTGCGTCTGGGAGTGGTGCGACCATGGCGTGCGTATCCGCGCCGGCCGGCGGCGCACCGGTTTCGCTTTCGGCGGCGATTTCGGCGATACCCCCAACGACGGGAATTTTTGCCTCGACGGCCTGGTGGATCCCGACCGCCGGCCGCATCCCGGCCTGCTGGAACTCAAGCAGGTTTACGCGCCGGTAGCCATCGCCGCCGCCGATTTGCGCGCCGGCGCGGTCTGGATCCGCAACTTGCGCCACGCTGCCGATTTATCCGACCTGTGCTGCCACTGGAAGGTCTGGCGGCCATCCGGCAGGCAATTTTCCGGGAAGACCGCGCCCCTGGCGGCCAGGCCGGGGCGGCGCCAGTTGTTGCGCCTGCCGCTGCGCATCCCGGCCGGACTGCCGGGCGAGGATTGCTGGCTGAACCTGTCGCTGCGACTGCATGCCCCCGCGCCATGGGCGCCGGCCGGCCATGAAATCGCCGCTGCCCAGTTTGCCTTGCCCTGGACTGCCAAACCGGCGCGGGCCGTCCCGCGCGCGCCGCGGGCACCGGCCATCAAGCTGAACCGGACGCCGGGCGCTCTGCGGGCGCAGGGACAAAACTTCCAGATGGAATTCGACCTGCAAACCGGCCGGCTGCGCCGGTGGGTGGCCGGCGGCCGGGACTTGCTGCTGGATGGTCCCCAAATCTGTCTCTGGCGGGCGCCCACGGACAATGACGGCGGGCTGGTGCGCAGCGTCCAACGCTGGCCGGAATGGCGGCAGGTTGAACGGCCCCGGAAAATTGCCGTGGAATGGCGGCAAGCCGGGTACGACCGCCTGGAGCCGCGCTGCGCCGCGCTGACCCTCCGGACAACCGGCGCCGGCGCCGCAATCCTCGAGGCGGTTTTAATGCTGGCGGCGCCATCTGTACGGCCGGTTTTCCGCTGCGGCATGCGGTATGTCATGGAACCCGGGGGCGGCTTGACGGTCCAGGCGCGGCTGCGGCCGCTGCGCGCTGATTTGCCAGACCTGCCGCGGTTCGGCATGGAAATGATCCTGCCGCCGGAATTCAACCAGGCGGCCTGGTACGGGCGCGGCCCGCACGAGAATTATAGCGACCGCCGCGAAAGCGCGTTGGTGGGGATGTATGCCGCCCTGGTGGATGACTTGTTTGAGCCATATTTACGGCCCCAGGAAAACGGCAACCGCGGCGATACCCGGCGGCTGGCGCTCTGGAATGCGCAAGGGTGGGGGATCCAGGCGCTGGGCCGGCCGCTGTTTGATTTCACCCTCCGCCGGTACAACCTGGCGGATTTGGAAGGCGCCTTGCATCATCATACGCTCCCGCCGCCGCGCCCGGCGGTTTACTGCCACCTGGATTACGGACAAAACGGACTGGGCAGCAACAGTTGCGGACCGCGTCCCTGGCCGGCGTACCGGCTGCGCGCGGTGCCGCTGGCATTCACCGTCGAGTTCGCCCCGCTGGCCCCCGGCCGGCCACATTGACAGGCGCCGCCGTCCAGACGCGCGCGCAGGGCTGCGTAATGCGAAGCGGCTCGCTCTCGCGCCAAACGGGACAAGCCGGAGGTTTACCCCGCTTTGAGCGGGGTCTCGCCCTACCCATGGCAAATGCTTGTGAAAATGGTAGGGCGAGGTCTCCCTGCGTCGCTGAAGCTATGCAGGACAAGCCGACCGAGCCGTCTTTTCCGAGAAATACACCGCCTTAGGCCCGCGCCAAGTTTTTTCACCCCGGCATTGACTGTGCCCGCGCGGTGGAATATAATGCACGGCTAATTGTTTTCAGGATCACGGACAAACGGGATGGCGCCGCATGAAAATTGAACCATGGATTTGCCCTTCGCTGCTGGCGGGTGATTTCGGCGCGTTGCGCGATTCCGCCCGCGCGGCCCAGGCGGCCGGCGCCGATGCCCTGCACATGGACATCATGGACGCCAATTATGTCCCCAACCTCAGCATGAATTCGGACGTGGTGCAAATGGCCCGCCATGCCGTGAAACTCCCCCTGCATGTCCACCTGATGATGATCCGGCCGGAGGACTACCTGCGGCGGTTTATCGAGGCTGGCGCGCATACGCTTTCGATTCACGTGGAAGCGCGCGGCGACATTCCCGGCGCCCTGCGCGCCATCCGCGCCCTGGGCGCCCACCCGGGCCTGGCCATCAATCCGGAAACCCCCGCGGAGGCGTTATTTGAATTCCTGCCGCTGGTGGATGAAGTCTTGTGCATGACCGTGCATCCCGGGTTTGGCGGACAGAAATTCATGCCGGAAGCCCTCCCGAAAATCGCCGCCTTGCACCGGCGCCGCCGGCGCGACGGGGCGGGAGATTGCGCCTTCCGCCTGGCGGTGGACGGCGGCGTGGACGCCGCGACCGTGCGCGCCGTGGCCGAAGCCGGGGCGGAAGTCATCATCGCCGGCAGCGCCCTCTACCGCGCGCCGGACATGACGGCTGAGATTGCCGCTCTGCGCCGCATTGTTTGCGCCGCGCACGGCTGTCCCCGGCCGGGCGGCGGTTGAAAATGGAAAATTACCTCGATACCATCCGCAATTTCTGCATCATCGCGCACATTGACCACGGCAAATCCACCCTGGCCGACCGCATGCTGCAACTGACCAAGACCGTCCAGGACCGCGAGTTCCGCGATCAACTGCTGGACAGCATGGACTTGGAGCGCGAGCGCGGCATTACCATCAAATCTCATCCCGTCACCATGCGTTACACCGCCGCGGACGGACGCGATTACGAGTTTAACCTGCTGGACACTCCGGGGCATGTCGATTTCACCTACGAAGTGTCGCGCAGCATGGCGGCCTGCGAAGGCGCGCTGCTGGTGGTTGACGCCAGCCAGGGCGTGGAAGCGCAGACGGTGGCCAACGTGTACCTGGCCCTCGAAAACAACCTGGAAATCATCCCGGTCTTGAACAAGATCGATCTGCCCAATTCCAACGTCCCGGAAACCACGCGCCAGATCGAGGAGGTGCTCGGCATCGATACCGGGCATCTCTGCACGATCAGCGCCAAAACCGGCGCGGGCGTGGCGGAATTGATGGAATTGATCGTCCGCCGGGTGCCGCCGCCGGCCGCGCGCCTGCCCAAGGGCAATCGCGCGCTCGTGTTCGATTCGATCTACGACGCTTATCGCGGCGTGGTGCCCTATGTGCGGATCACCGATGGCGCGCTGCGCACCGGCGACCGTATCCGCTTCCTGGGCACGGGATCCGTTTCAGAAATCAAAGAAATCGGCATCTTTTCCCCTAAATTCACGCCGATGAAAATACTGCGCGCCGGCCAGGTGGGCTACATTATCGCCGCCATCAAGGAACCGCGCGACATCCGGGTAGGGGATACGCTGGTGACGCACGACAGTCTGAACGCGCCGCCGCTGCCGGGATTTAAAACCGTCCATCCCATGGTTTTCAGCGGCCTTTATCCGATCAATACCGCCGATTACGAAAAACTCAAGGCCAGCATGGAACGCCTGAGTCTGAACGACAGCGCTTTCACCTACCAGGCCGAGTCCTCCAATGCCTTGGGCTTCGGCTTCCGTTGCGGCTTCCTGGGTCTGCTCCACCTGGAAATCGTGCAGGAACGTTTGCGCCGCGAATATGACCTGGATATCATCAGCACTTACCCGGCGGTGGTTTACCAGGTGTACCTGAAAAACGGCGAAATGCGGACCATTGACAATCCCGTGCATCTGCCGGACCCCACCAAGATCGAGCGCATCGAGGAGCCGATGATCAAGGCCTGCATCATCTGCCAGAACGAGCATATCGGCGATATCATGAAACTGGTCATGGACCGGCGCGGCGCTGTCACCAGGACCGAATCCCTCGACACCCGGCGCGTGATGCTCACCTGCTCGATGCCCCTGAATGAAATCCTGGTGGATTTTTATGACTGCCTGAAAAGCATCAGCCACGGCTACGCTTCGATGGATTACGAATATTCAGGCTACATCCCGGGCGACCTGGTTAAAATGGATATCCTGCTCAATGGCGAGCCGGTGGATGCGTTTTCCTCGCTGATCCACCGCAGCCGCGCGGATGCGCGCGGCCGCCAGATGTGCAAGGCTCTCAAGGAAGTCATTCCGCCGCATCTCTTCGCCGTGCCCATCCAGGCCGCCGTCAACAAAACCGTTATCGCCCGGGAAACCATCCGCGCCCTGCGCAAGGATGTCACCGCCAAATGCTACGGCGGCGACATCACGCGCAAGCGCAAGCTCCTCGAACGCCAGAAGGAAGGCAAACGCCGGATGAAACTGGTCGGGAAAGTCAATGTGCCCCAGGAAGCTTTCGTGTCCATCCTGAAATCGGGAATCTAAAATGCAAATCGCGGCCTGGATAACTTACCTGCAGTTGCGGCGCGGACGCAAACAACTCCGCCAGTTGCTCAAGGATGCGCGCCATGTGCGCAACATGCGCGAGGATGTCGCCCCGCCCGACGCCCTGGACCGGCTCCATGCCGCCGAAACCGGCGCGCAGCAGGCCTTTTCCGGCAAGACGGATCCGCGCCAGATGGACGGCGCGGCCGAAAAACTCTCCGCCGCCATCCGCGCCCTGGCGCTGGCGCGCCCATACGCCGCCTGGCGTGAAAATATCGAGGTGATCGCCGTGGCCGTCGCCGTGGCCATGGCCTTCCGCGCCTATTTCATCCAGCCGTTCAAGATACCCACTTCGTCAATGTTCCCCACGCTCCACGGCATCAAGTATGACCACCCGCCGGCGCGCCTGGGCTGGCTCGATCGCTGGCCGCTGAAAGTCGGCAAGTGGATGCTGTTCGGCGAATGGTATACCGAGCTGCGGGCGGCGCAGACGGGACCGACCCGCCTGGTCCAGGACCGCCAGGGCCGCCAGTTCATCCTGGTGAACCAGGAACAACACGAATTCTTTCCGGGCATGAAACTGGAAATCACGCCGGGACAGTCGGTTTACCGCGGGCAGTTGTTGGCCAGCGGCATCCGCACTGCCGGCGACCACATTTTTGTAAATCGCCTGATCTGGCACTTCCGCCAGCCGCGCCGGGGCGAAATCATGGTCTTTAAAACCAACGGCATCCAGCATCCGCAGATCAAGAAAAACGAGCATTACGTCAAACGCATGGTCGGCTTGCCTGACGAACGCCTGCAGATCGTTCCGCCTGATTTAATGATTGACGGCCGGCCGGTTGACCGGCCGGCCATCTTCCGCCGGATTCAATCCGCCACCGGCGGCTATGCCGGTTATGTCAATGCCGGCGATTTCCTGCAGGAATGCCAGGGCGTGGTGCGCCTGGGGCCGGAGGATTATTTCGCCTGCGGGGATAACCAGCGCAACAGTCTGGACAGCCGCTACTGGGGACCGGTGACCCGGCGCAACCTGGTCGGCCCGACTTTCTTCGTCTATTGGCCGCTGTCGCGCCGCTGGGGTTGGGCGCATTAGGGCGGTTAAAAAAATACTTGTGGATTGACGCTGCGCCCGGCATAATATCCGGTCATGGAAAAACAGGAAACCTTGCGGATTATAGATCAGTTGCGCGCATTGCAGGAACTGGACGTCGCCATCATGCGCCTCCAGGCTGAATGCGACAGTGCGCCCGTGCGTAAAAAAGAAGCGGAAGCCGCCCTGGCCGGCAGCCGGCAGGCGCTCGAACAGGCGCGCGAAAATGTCAAGGCCCAGCAGTCGGCCATGCACCAGTCGGAGTTGGAAGTGGAAGCCCTCCGCCAGCAGATTGCCAAACTGCGCACACAGCAATTCCAGATCAAAACCAACAGCGAATACCGCGCCTTAAACCTCGAAATCGAGCACCTGGAGGATAAAATCCGGCGCTGCGAAGACGAGGAATTGCGGGTCATGGAGGAAATTGACGGCCTGCGCGGCCGGGTGGCCGAAAAGGAAGCGGAACTCAAGAAGGAACAGGAGCGCGTGGACGCTGAAATCCAGCGCCTCGAAACCCGCCGCCTGGCTTTGGAACAGGAACTGAGCCGCGCCGGCGCGGAACGGACCAAATTGGCCGGCGCCGTCCCGGAGCAATGGCTGGCGGTTTACGAGCGCGTCCTATCCAACAAAAAAGACAATGCCCTGGCCGGCTTGGACGGCAACGCCATCTGCGGCGGCTGCCACATGAAATTGCCCGCCCAGGTGCTGCATGATGTGCGCCGCGCGGAAACCATCAACCATTGCGTGTTCTGCGGGCGCCTGCTCTTCGACAATCATTGACCGATTTCTGGCTGAAGCAGACGGTCGCGCCGGACGGCTAGTCCGCCCGGTGAGGAAAGTCCGGACTCCCTGGGGCAGGGCGTCCCGGCGTCATGCCGGGAAACCTTCCGGTAAACGGAAGGGATGGAAAGCGCCACAGAAAATATACCGTCCGCTACGGCGGATAAGGGTGAAAAGGCGGTGTAAGAGACCACCGGGTCTGGCCGCAAGGCCGGCCGCAAGGCAAGCCCCGCCCGGAGCAAGATCAAATAGGAAACCGTTGGAGCGGCCCGCTCCCGGCCGCGGAGGCGCGGCCCGGTTTCGGGTTGATCGCATCAGATAAATGACCGTCATCCGCCTCCGGCGGAGACAGAATCCGGCTTATCGCTTCAGCCGCTTTTACCATGGAAGAATCATACCTGATCCGCCAACGCATTAAGCTGCTGCAAACCGCCGCCGCCGCAGTTATGATTGCCGCCGCGCTGTTCCTGGCCTGGCGCGTCCGCGCGGCCTTCAACCTGCCGCGGCTGCCGGATGGCGGCGGTCATGTCACGGAAGTCTCGCCGGCAGCCGGTCCGGCAGCGGCGCCCTGGAATGGGGCGGCCTTCCCGAAAAACCCCGCCGCCACACCGGTCTTCAATGGCGAGTTAGCCAGGCGCTACCGCCTGGCCGGCACATTCTTCGCCAGCGGCGAACACCAGCAATCGCGCAAAGCCATTATTGACGATCTGCAGGCCAAAGGTCCGGAAAACCAGAAACTGGTAGGGGAGGGCGATACCCTGGACGATGGCGGCGTGTTGGTGGCGTCAATTCAAACCGAATTTGTGGTTCTGCGGGCGGGAATGCGCGAAGAGAAAATCTGGCTGAGTTTCGCCGGCGGCCCCAGCCATGCTGCGGCGGAGTCAGACCGCGCGGGACAAGCCGCCGCCGGCGGCGCAGCGGACATGCTCGCGCGGTTTGGCGCCCGCGTGGAAGACCGGCGCTGGTTGCTTAAACGCGATGCGCTTCTGCAATATTACCAGGAATTGATGGCCGACACCGAACGCCTGGGCAAGGTTTTCGAATCGCTCAAGCCGGTTTATCAGCAAAGCCGGATTGCCGGTTACGTCCTGGATGTCGCCGGCGAAAAGGACATGTTCCATGCCTTCGGATTGCGGCAGAATGACGTCATCCGCAAGGTCAATTCCATGCCCATGAACAGCCAACGGCGCGCTGAATATTTTATCAGCGAATTCGTCAAAAACCGCGTCAACGGCTTCGTCCTTGATATCGAACGCGACGGCAAACCTCAGAAATTCGTCTACTTGATCCGCTAGCTGCCAGATATCCGGCAAGTTGGCCGGTGATGCGGTTTTGAATGAATGCAGCCAGGAGCATACCAGATGGCCAAACAGTCTGCGTGTCCGCCGAAAAAACACCGCTGCCGGGACTGCCAGTATTGCCAATGGTGTCCGGACATCCGCTGTAAAGCCTGCCGTCAATCCCGCAAACCAGGCAAAAACGGCTTGCGCTCCAAACCGGGCTAAACCCATCAACGCCACCACAAATAGTGGTTTCCAGCACCCATTATTAGACATAAGATATATTATGCGACGTAGGTTTAGCAATGTCGGTCCAAGGACGGAAGTCTCAGATGACGCGCTGAAGTCGCCCGTCCAACGCGATCCTCCGTGGCTTGGCGCTTGCAAATCATCATCGTTGAGCCTATATTGCCGCCAATCAATCGGATATCGCCAATTCTTTGGTATGCTTTAACTTTCGTGTGCTATGGATGATTTTTCCAATGACCTTATGCGCTGGATTGACCAGGATCAGAGCGCTTTGATTGATTTCCTTTGCCGGTTCATCCGTGCCAGGACTCCCAATCCGCCCGGACATACCGCCGACGCCTGCCAACTTGTCGCCGAACTCCTGGATGTCCATCGGATTCCATATCAAATTATAGAGCCGGAACCTGGCAAACAAAACCTGTTGGCGTCGTTCACCGGCGCGCGGCCCGGCCGGAGTCTGATCCTCAACGGGCACATGGATGTTTTCCCGGTGGCGGATGAATCGGCCTGGACCTATCCGCCCTGGAGCGGCGCCATCGCCGAAGGCCGGATTTACGGCCGCGGCGCCTGCGACATGAAATGCGGGACGGCGGCTTCAATTTTCACCTTCATCTTCCTGCACCGCCTGCGGGAACGCCTTGCGGGCCGTTTGACACTGACGGCGGTGTGCGATGAGGAAAATTACGGCCCGGCCGGGGCCGTGTATCTAATGGAGCATCACCCGGAGATTTTGGGCGATTGTTGCCTGAACGGCGAACCCAGCAGCCAGCATACCTTGCGTTTCGGCGAGAAAGGCATCCTGCGCCTGAAAGTCACCGTGCGCACGCCCGGATCACATGGGGCTTACACACATCTGAGCCCCAGCGCGACCATCCTGGCGGCGCAGATCATCCAGGACTTGCGTCAAATCACCAGGATGCCGGTCAATACGCCGCCGGCCATCGCGCGCTGGCTGGATGCCGGCCGGGCGGTGACCGACCAGGTGCTTGGCGCCGGCGGCGCGGACACGCTCCGGCAAGTCACCCTGAATGTCGGCCAGTTGCATGGCGGCGAGGTGATCAATTTGGTGCCGTCCGAGTGCGCCATCGGCCTGGATATCCGCCTGCCGGTCGGCGTGGCCGAGGCGGCGGTGGTGGCCGCCGTCAAAACCATCCTGGCCAGATATCCGGCCGCCCAATTGGAGCCCATGGCTTCCGCTCCTACCCTTTGGAGCGATCCGGATGGCGAGATACCGCGCATCATCCGCCGCCGCGTGCGGCAGTTGAAGGGATTCGAGCCGGCGCCGATCATCAGCCTGGGCGGCTCGGACCTGCGCCTGTGGCGCGCGCGCAATATCCCCGCGTATTACTACGGCCCGACCAACCACGGCATGGGCGTGGCGGATGAATACGTCGAAATCGAGGAATACCTGCACATCATCCGTACGCACGCCTTGGCGGCGCACGATTATCTGACGGCCGGTCATTCAACGGCATCGTAAAAATTCAAGCCGACTTTCCAGTCGAGGCTGATCGGCCGTGCGCCGAATCCCTCGGCGGCCGACCATTGGGTCAGCATTTCCTCGATGCGCCGGCGCAGCAGCAAACTCGTGCGATGCCGGACTGCGCCGCTTTCAACCACGAGGTAGAGCCGGAATTCCTGGACCGGCCGGCGCCGGAAAATATAAAAGCCGCCGGCGGCATCCCAACGGGATTTGGATGATGACATGATTGTCCGGAGTTCCGGCTGCATGGCCGCGAAAATGGCGTCCGCCGCCGCGTTCACATCATTGGCGGGAAACCGCGCGCCGGCGGCACGGCCGGCGGCGGTGAATAAGGCCACTTCGCAGCCGCCATCCGGGGTGTCAGCCAGCACCAGCACGCCATCCGGGCATTTCAGGTTTTTATTGGTGAAAACACCCAGGGCCTGCTCTTGCATCCCGCCCGCGCCGGCGTTGGCGGCAGCCTGTTTCTGGGATTCGCTTCCCGCGGCCTTGTCCTGGGTTGATTCGGAGCGCAGTTCCAACGCGCGGGCCGCTGCCGCCGCTCCCTCATCCGGCTGGCCGGCCGCCGCGGCAGATGCGCTGGCCGCGCTGGATTCAGCATCCCGGCTGACGCTGTCATAAAGCTGGCGGACTGTCTTCTCAAGCTGTTGTTCGGTATTGGCCAGCAGGCCGGCATAGGGGCTGCCGGTTTTTTTTACCGTTTTCCGCCAGTCGGCCAAAAGTTGTTTCCGCCAGTCGGCGGTAATGGCGCTGACCGGCCGGTTGTTTTTCACATCCTTACGCAGGCGCTCCATCCGGGTTTTTTCCAGCGCGGCCAGCAGGTTGAGCTGTTCGGTCGCGGTCCAGTAGCCATCGGCAATCCGCGCCGCGGCGGCCGCCAAAACCTTTTGCGCGGTTTCGTCGAGCAGATTGAGGCCGGCCGGATCGGGCAATCCTGCATACACGCCCTGGCGCATCCTTGCCAGCGCGGCCTCGAGGGCGGCCGGCGGTGCGCCGCGCTGCTCCAGGATCGCCGCCAGGCAGGCATCGTTCAGCGGGATTGGTTCATCCAGCGCCGCGAAGTGTTCGGCATATTGCCGCTCGGCAAGCTCGCGCCGGAGATCAGGCAGGATCACTTGCAGTTGGTCATGAACAAGGTTGGAGAGTTCCTTACGTGCTTCATCCCGGCCGCAAAGCTCCAGAAAATACGGGGCATCCGCCGGCGCCGGCGCGGCATAGGCTTCGGCAATTCTGGGCGGCAATACGCGCAGATACTCCGTCTGCAACAAGGCCAGGCTGTTGCTTAGAGACGCATGGGCAGCCAAATCCAGTTGGATCGCGGCGGCTGAGTCAGAGGATGTGATCATGGCAGCCGTGCGCTCGCGTAAAAATGCCTGGAACCGGCTGGCTTCGAGGTCGGCGGCCGCCGCATCGCGATGGCGGACGACAATATTAAACACCCCGTACCGCGGCGCGCCGTCAGCCGGCTCCAGTTTGGCGGCGGCGCGGTCCAGGGCCGCGGCCAAATTCCGCGCCATGGCGTCGGCGCGCCGGACATCCGCGGGGAGCGCGGTGGCGGCGGCATCGAGGGTTTCAACCTGTGCTTCATATTGACGCTGGATTTCCATCCGCATCCGGCCGCCGGCGTCGCGGACGTGTTTGGCGACTTCCTCAAACATCGGGCTGGCGGCGGCGCCAGCCCGTGATTCCAGCCAGTCCTGCAACCTGGAATATTCGGCTTCGCCCAGGCGGTCAGCCGGCGGTCGGCCGTCCAGCAGCGCGGCTAACTTGCCGTCCAATTCCGGCATGGCCGGGTACTGTAGCTGCTGGTCAGCCTCCAGGACGGCCAGGGCGACGACGCGGCGGCGGGCTTCGGCAAACACTGCCGGAAACGTTTTTTCCGCAAAGGCGTCCAATCGGGCTTCGATCAGGGCCGGCCATTCCGCGCCCAGCGCATTTTTAATATCCGCCACGGCCACCGGCGCCGGCGAATATGCGCGCATCTCATCCGCCGCCGACTGGAGGATGCTTTCGGCGGTTTCCCGGCGCCAGGCGCGGGCAAGTTCCCGGGATTTATCGCGGCTGGCGGCCAGGGCGGCATGGGCGGCCATATTCGTCTGCATGGCGCCAGCCAGATATTCCACCAGGACAATCCGTTCGGCTTCCTGCGCGTCGGGAAGCTGGGCCGCGGCTTCCTGCGCGCGTTTGGCGGCCGCGCGGATGGCCAGCCGCCATTTGGCCCGGTTTTTGACAGCATCTTCCGCGGCAGCCTGCCCGGTGAGCGCCGTGCACAAAAGCAAGGCCGCCAATGTATGGCCAAGCCGGCTGATTTTACCAGATATAATCATGCTCGTTCCATGAATCCGTGATGAGTTATCTTAACAACATAAAATCCTGTCATGGATTCAGGGGTTCCCCTACCCGCCAGGTTGCCGGTCCGCGCCGGGCGCCGGATGATGATATTCCGCCACGATGCCGGGCAGCAAAGGATATCCAAGGCGGCGCATTTCCGCCGCCACTTTCGCCATCTGCGCATCCGGCCGGCTGTCCATCAGCGGATCGTTTGGCGGCATTTCCGCCGCCAGCCGGTCCAGCGCCGACCACTGGAGCATCTCGACCTGCGCCTTCCATTTTCGGCAGCGTTCGTGGATGTATTGCATGGCGAAATCCCGGCGGGCATCGTCAATCCGGAACTCCGCCGAGATACCGGCGGCGGCCGGCTTGTCATCGCCGAGCGCCGGATCATACATGGGGAAAAACGCGGCAACGTCAGAGTCCGCTGCGCCGGGCGCAGCTTCGGGGTGATAGCTCAATGCGTCGCGGTAAAGTCCAAGGCTCATTGCCTCAATATCCGCTAATTCCTGGGATTTGGCGCAAAGTTTTTGAAACGCCGGATCATCCGGCCGGCCATTCCGCCAGAAAACGCGCTGAAAGTCGGGGAAGGCCGGGATGCCGGCGGCGTTTTCCCAGGCATCCGCGGCGCGGTCAATGCGCAGGATCAATTGCTGTTTCCACAACTCCAGGATCACCGGACCTTTCTCCAGCGCCGCCAGCCCCTGGCCGATGGTCATCAACCGTGTGGCAATCGCCAGGATCAGGACCAGCGGCAGCGAGATTTGCACCAGGACATCGTTCGGACTCAGGGAAAAGAGCTTGCGGGGCGACCGGCCGGAGAGCGCGTCCAGCGCTTCGAACTGCAAGCGGGCGTTGGCGGAGTGGTCAGGCATGGCGTTTGTCGTCAGATCCCATCAAGGCCGTGCCGCCGATGTAAGCCGCCAAAGACTGGCGCAGCGATTGCTGATCGGCCAGCCGGGCGTCATGGCTTTGCCGGGTGACCGCGACAAGGCTGGCAAGCGTCGCCGAGAGCTCGTCATAGCGCCGCGCGTTTTCGCAGCGTTCCGACGCCGATTGGTCGCGGGCTTCCTCCAGGCAGCCCGCCACTCGTTGGAGTTGCCGTGCATCTTCCTCGGCGCACGCGCGCAGCGCCTTGGCCGACTCAGCCAGTTCCGTGAATCTGGCCGTCTGTTCAACCTGCTGCCGCGCGGATTCATGGACATCGGCGCATAACCCGTCGAAGCGGGCAAGGCTGGCGCGCAGTCCGGTTTCAAGTCCGGCGATTTGTTTCAGGAATGCATTGGTTTCCTGTTGCGCCCGCACGGCATTTTCAATGGCGCCGCCGGCCGCCTGCAATCCGCCGCACAATGCGCGCATGGCGGCTTCCTGGCGTTCCATGCGCTCGAACAATCCAGCCAGCACTGGCGGGTGGAGATTTTCGGCGAAAATCCGGCTGGCCTGGCCGAGTTCCCGGAGGTCGGCGGTCAGGCTTTCAACCGTTTCCGTGAGCGTCCGCCGGCTTTCCGCCGGGGTGATACCGGCCAGTTTGCGGAACAGCCATGGGATGGGCCGCGCGGCGAGGAAGGCGCCGACCAGGCCGGCGAGTGAACTGAGCAACGCGGTGGCCGTGCCGGCCAGCAGGCGTTCCAAGGCGAGGCGGATGGTGTCGGCCGTCGGCGCTTCCCGGGCCAGTTCCGGTACGCCGCTGACATACAATCCCATGAACATCCCGTAAAGCGTGCCGGCCAGCCCCAGCATCACCAGGAAAAAGCCGAAATGCGCGGGATACGGGTCCGCCTCCAGCTTGTGCGCAAAGGCCGGATTGGCTGGCAGCCGTCGCAGGATGCGCAGCGCCTGGACCAGCGGGTATAGGAGCATCAACAGCGGGATCAGCGTGGTGATCGTGCTGAGGTCAAGGGACATGATCGCAAACCGGGCAAACCAATCCGGCGGCAGGATGCGTTCCAGCAGCAGGCATTGCGGGGACCAGACCCGCACCGCCAGTTCCAGATTCACCAACCAGGCCAGCAGGGCCGGCGGCAGGCATGCCAGGCAGACCAGCGCCACCAGCGCCATATTACGGCTTTCGCGATTATTCATGAAGACACTCCCGGATTGGCGGCGAGCATATTCCATTCCGGCGGGTTATGCCAATACTTTTTATGGGACAGGGGCAACTACTTGCAGGAAATCAATCGCATAACCGAACGGCATGCGCCTTTTCCATCGTCGGCTTCCCGCCGCCGCCTTGATGATCTTTGTGTCTTCGCAGGCAAAATGCAAATTGCCGCCCATGACAGGCATGGCTATCAATTTTGCCAATATGGACGACGCCCCGGGTTAATACCGGACATCCATTCGCCCATCAAGAGATGCAAACCATGAGAATCAGGGCCGGAACAGGGAAAATCGGGCAGGCCGATACTCTTCACAATTCAACTCCAGCCCCGCGGCCCTCATTCCAGCGTTAATGTCAATTGCGAAACCAGGATCGGACCGTCCAGGCGCAGAATGCCATCCATCGGGTAATCCACCGCGAACCAGAGGTTGTAAACGCCCGGCGGCAGCACCATGCCTTGCGCCAGCACGATCCGCGGCATGTTCATCAGCGGACCCTGGTACGCCGGCTGGCAGTTGGCAAGATTGCCGTCAAACTCGATAAATGCCATGTCGCGGCTCAGGTAATACCAGAGATTCCCGTTATGCGCATACGCCGCTACCCACCAATCCACGTTGTACCCGATATATTCGGCGGGCAGGTTCATCATCTCCAGGGTAATAGTGATGGGCGTGCCGGCGGGCAGGCACACGTTGTCGCCCACCATACCGTTGACACTCACCAGCGGGCCGACTTCAGCCAGGTAGCCCGTATCGAATTCGCTGAACGCGCTCGTGCCGGCGGTGTTTACCGCCTTGACCCAGTAGTAATAAGTCATCTGATTGCGGGCGGTCAGATCATCATACCAGCGCAGGGCGGTCTGCCCGATTTTCCGGGCCGCGCTGGCATCGGGCGCGGTATGCCGCCAGACTTCATAAGACGCAGCGCGGGCGGCGGCTTCCCAACTCACGCGCACTTTATCGGTATATTTTCCGTCACTGGCGGAAATACCCGCCGGCGGAGCCGGCCCCACCTCCTGCACGATGATCACGTTGGTCGCAGTCGCCGCCGCGTTCCAGTTGGAATTGCCCGCCTGCGCCGCCGCGATGGCCACCGTGCCCGCGGCGGTAAACGTGAGACGGTTGCCCCCTGCAATCTTGCCCGGGCCGGATGACACTGCAAAAGCCACCGACAACCCGGAGGAAGCGGTTGCCGACAATTTCACCGTGTTGGTAACCATCTGGTCGGGAATGGCCGGGAACACGACGGTTTGCGCGGCCTTGGCGATGGCGAGCATGGCCTTGGTCTGGCCTTGATAGATCGCGCTAGCTACCGTCCCCGTCACGGCGTACGCGCCCGCGTTTACCGGCGGCGCCGCCTGGCCGTTATAAGTCAAAGCGACGGTAAGGCCGGTGGGAACGGACACGGCGTTGACAATGCGCGGCGCGCCGTTATAGGTCTGGTTCAGGTTATGGAGCGTCACCTGAGCCGGGGCCTTGGCGACGTTGAATGTACTGGTAACATTTAGCGCGGCGCTCCAGATGGCATTGCCCGCCTGCACGGCCACGACGGCCACCGTGCCGGCCGCCGTGAAAGTCAGGCTGTTGTTCGATTCGATCGTTCCCGGCCCGCTTCCCACCACAAAGCTCACCGGCAGCGCGGAGGATGCGGTGGCGGCCAGGCTGACTGTATTCGTCGCGATCTGCGGGCCGGGATTGGCGAAGGCAATCGTCTGGGTCAGCTTCTCCCCCTGCCCGGACAACGCCACGGCCACGCGCGGCGCATAACGGTCATTGCTGTCAATCAGAACTTCAGCCCGGTTGGAAAGCGCGGCCTGGGGCCTATAGGTCACATCGAATGTCATCGATCCATTGGCCGGTATCGAGCAAGGCAGCGCCGGGGCATTGGAAAACGAAAACACCGCGCCCCCGCCGTTGGCCACGGCCATCTCCATCTCGTCGTCGGATTGGAACTCGCCCACCAGGCGGCTGGCGCCGGTAGCGGTGTCAAGAACCCGCAACGCCCCGCCGCCCGAGTAGTAGGCCGCCCAGTAAAGGATGTCGTTGGCCTCGTCGAAGTCCAAGCCTTGCGCATAGTTAGCGTTGATTCCCAACGGCCCGATGATCGTGCCGACGCCCGTTGTCTTGTCAATGGCCACCAGACGATCCCAGGTTATATCCACGCCGTACATCTTGCCTTCGGCGTTGATCGCGATGCCAATGTAGGTTCCGGGACGGCTGATATCCGTTATAAACGTGGCTTCGCCGGTGTTCGGGTTGATCCGGTAAAGCTTATAGTTGGCGACGGCATACAACGTCCCGTCCACGGGATCGCCAGCCAATCCGGTCCAATGAAAACCTGTTGCCGGCACGGCGGGGCCGATAAGCGTTATGTCGCCGGTCGTCGTATCGATCGAAACCAGGGTATTGGAGTAATAATGCAGCGCGTATAATTTGCTGAAATCCCCGTTAAGGAAGTCGCAGGCAAAATAATCGGCCGGGCCATCCTTGATTGTCATCAACGTTCCCGGCGTCGCCGAGGAGAAAGACACCAGAGAATCTTCGTGAAGATCAAGCCCGTAGCACGGCACCGTGCTGGGCGCCGGGGTCGGATCCTCCCCCCGTAACGGCTCCCGCTTCTTCGCCGGCGCGCGTTCCGTGAATACCGCTTTCCCGGGATTTGCGACCAGCCCGGCGCCAGCCGCGCCCCACCCTCCCGCGCCCGCCCCGCCATTAGTGCCGGCCAGCATCCGCACGGCGATATTGGTAATCACCAGCGGATAGCTGGAATCGGCGTTGGTGATCGTTATTTGCTCCGTCCGCGATTGCCGGAGCTGCACGACGCCAAAAGGCATGTTCGTGTCGTTATAGGGCGGAATGGAATCGAGCACTTCGATATTGCCCGGCTGCGGCAGGACCGTTAAGGCCGCTGCCCGCGAATACGCCGTGCCCGAGGTCTCGTTCGAGAAGATCACCGCGCTTTCATAACTGCCCGCGGCCAAAGAACCCGCCTCTGCGGCTACGATGGACACCGTCACCTCGGCCGAAGCGCCGGCGGCCAACACTCCGCCCGGCGCGGAGAGCGCGGCCCAGGCCTGGGTTTGCGCGGCCGACCAGGTCAGTGCATTATCCCCCGCATTGGTCAAGGTGTAAACAATGTTTGTGGGCGCAAAGCTGTCACCCTCGCCCATGTATCCGCTGGAGGCCAGCCCGTTGGAGGGCGACACCGTCATGGGTTCGTGCACAGTCAGGGTCGCCGTGCGCTCCTGCGTGGTCCCGTCGGTTATATTCGAGAATACCAGCCGGTTGGTATAAACGCCGGGCGCCAGGCTTGCGGCCGACGCATTGGCCTGCGCGGTAACACGAACCCAACCGGCGGAATCGAGATAGCCGTATGACGGGGTCACATCCAGCCAGGCTTGCGAGCAGAGGCTGGTCCAGGACAGAGACAACAGATTGGTGTTGGCCAGCTGGTACACGCGTTCCGGCGCAAACGGGCCGCCATGGTAGCCGGACGCATTCAGCCCCGCCGAAGGCACGATGCAGGGATTGCCGCCGGTTATTCCGGATAATACGACGTCATCCACCTGCCACCACCAATCATAGTTGGCGTTGTGGTAACGGAAGCGGAACATCACGTTTGCCTGGCCCGCGACTTGGGAAGAAACGTCGAGCACGATGTTCGTCGGCCCCCGGTAGTCCTCCTCGGTTTTTCTCCATAGGTTGACCCATGGCCCCGCGGCGCCGTTGACGCTGACATCCACGTCAGCTATTTCGACATCGTAAGAATTAAAATCGTTCCTGAACGAAAACTCCGCGGCCTTCAGGGCGGAGCAGTCCACCACGGGCGTCCGTAATTCCGTGTCCATGTTGACTTCACCCGCATAATCGCTGTCGGCAATGGCGAATCCATTGCTGCCGCCGGTCCTGTTGCCGCGCTTGCCCGGGTCGTCGAACCGCCATTTGGCGGAGCTGCCGACGATAGACCAGCCCGCCGGCAGGCCGGCGCTGAAATCGCTCGTCATTAAAAGCGGCAATTGGATGGCGAGATCAACCGCACGCGCCGCTGTGCCGCCATCGGTCATATTGGAAAAAACGACCGTGGCCGCATACGCGCCCCCGGCCATAACGGCGGCTTCGTCGTTAAGCGACACGGTAACCGGCAGGACGGCGCCGGCGGCCAGAACGCCTCCGGACACGGACAACTCCACCCAGGCGGCATCGCACTGCGCCGTCCACGTTAATGGCGCCAGCGAGGCATTGGTCAGGCTATATACATACCCGGTTGGCGCAAAGGGCCCGCCCTCGTCACCCGCGAAAGAGCATCCCGATGTCGGCGCAACCTGCAGGGGAATGGGCGTCAGAGCAAAATTCCGGGTGGTGACGCCATCGAGCGTAATGGTTACGGAAACCGCCGCGCTGGTCGCGTAATTCTGCGCCGAGACGACCGCCCAGTGGGTTCCAGGCGCAAGGAAGATGGAATACTCGCCGCTGCCGAGCGAGAGGGTCGAGTCGCCGCTATTGGTCAACGCAATCCGCGCGCCTTCAATCGCCTGACCGGTGAGCATGTTGGTGACCACGCCCTGGAGCGTTCCGGCTTCACCCATGCCCGTGACCAGGACATCGTCAATACACACGCCGAATCCATAGTCGGCAACGCCCTCAAAAGCAATGAAATAGTTGGTTCCCGGAGCGGGAAGGATGACGGTCCGTTTGGTCCAGGGCGTTGTGCAAGTCGCATAATTGGTCAGCAGAACCCACGCCGCTTCCGCGTTGGTGCGGTAATAAATTGAAAGGGTGTCCTGGTCTTCCAACCAGTCTTCCATGTAATGCCAAAATGTCAGCTCGGTATGGTTGGTAAACATCCTGAAGTTAATTGGCGGCGTGACCAACCTTGTGCAATCGTCGTCCGACGAGTAAAACGCGGCATTATACGAGCCGCCGTGCGCGCCGGACGGCGTATGCTGGTTTGGCCAGCCGCCGCTGATAAATACCCAGTCTTGCCCGCCAACATCATATTCTTGCGACCAGCCCGGCGGCATGCCCCCGTCATGCTCGAATCTTTCCGATAAGAGCGCGGGCGCTTCGGTGGTGAACGACCAGACCTCCCCTGTCCGTGTGCCGCCGGAGGTATGGGCGTCAACCCGCCAGTAATAGGTTGTGCGGTAACGCAAGCTGCCGGGATCAAACCAAGTGGCTTCCTGCGCGCCCATGAACTCGCCCGCGCCCGGCGAGGCATTGGTGCCGAAGTAGACGTCGAAACTCGTGGCGCCGCCGGCGTTGCCCCACGACATTTTGGCGCCGCGCGCCACGCCTGTTTCCCCATCGGCCGGTTCGGGGCCGCTGGCTTTGGCCGGGGCCGAAACTGACGCCGACCGGATCGCAAGCGCATAAGGCTGCGGTCCCTGGGGGATGTTGTACCCGATCACCTTGATGGTCAGCGCGCCGATCGGCGCCGGGTCAAGGTCTATCCCTTCCACATTATTGATCCGATCGAAACCCGAGCGCCCGAACGCGTAGTTGGTCGTGCCGCCGGGCGTAATCACCACCAAATCGAGATCGTTCACGAGCTGAACGGCCGCCGCCTCGCTGCCCGGGTAGTCGGTCCAGGCCAGGATAACCGATACGCGGCCGGTGCGGGTGACATTAAACGTATACGTATGGGCGCCGCCGGTGGCCAGCGCATTGGTCCCATCGTAAAACATATTGGTGTGGCCCGCGCCCGGGAAGAGCGAAGCGCCAAGGTTGACCTGCCCCCAGCCTTCAACATTGTTGGGACGGGGGGCGCCGGGCACTTCCCGCTCAGCCCCGGTTCCATATTGTCCGGGAGTCAGAGACTTGGCCCCGGCTATCAGTGCCGCTTTGACCAGCGCCGCGCAGGGATTCGTAAAGCCCCGCAACTGCATCAGATATTGGCGCGCAATCGCCGCCGCTCCGGCTGTAAGCGGCGTGGACATGCTGGTGCCGCCGCTGAACATGTAATAGTTGCTGGCAGAATTGCCCAGGATGCCGCTGCCCGTGCCCCAAGCAGTTCCCGCTCCGCTCACGCGCGACCGGCACGAAACAATGTCCGTGCCTGGTGCGACAATGTCCGGCTTGATCCGTCCGTCATTGCACGGGCCGCGGCTGGAAAAGGCCGCCATGCCCTGGCGCAGGCCGTCGGCGCTGGTCGAAATCAAATCGTCGCTGATAGGCGGCACGGGATAATAATACTTCCACCCTTCGGTGCCCCACGTGTATGACGAATATCCGCCGGAACCATCGGGGCGATGACTTTCCGAAGCGCCAACGGTCAGCACGTTTTTGGCCGTGCCGGGAGTGCCCATGCGCTGCCAATCTATAACCCCGTCGCGGTCGCCGTCGCGGCCTTCGTTGCCGGCGGAAAAAACTACCAGCATGTCCGGATGGTTCCACATGAACGCGTCCGCGTTGGCGGAGTCCACGTTATAACAGCCATTCATCGAAGAGCCCCAACTGTCGGAATGAATCCGCGCATCGTTGGTGTAGGCCTGTAGAAAGAGGTCGTTCAAATCCGCGGGAACACCACCCAAGCTGCCATACTCGTCCATAACCGACTGCATCACCAGACGGGCGCCATAGGCCACGCCGTGGAACAGGCCGTTGCTGTAAGCGCGGCCATCCCCCGCGAGGGATCCCGCCGTGTGCGTGCCGTGCCCGTCAGGGTCGCTCCAATCACCGGGGCGTCCCAGCGCAAAAGCCGCTTTCACCCGGTTGGTGAAATCCGGGTGCAAGGTGCCCAGGTTGCCGGTGTCGAAGCCTGTGTCGGCGATGCCCACAACCTGCCCGGCGGCGGTCAAGCCGTAATCGGCCTGCACCGCGGCGGCGTTCATCCGGGGCGATTCCTGCGCCACGTTATTATGCAGTTCGCGCGGAACATAGTCCTCGATCCATTCGACCTCGCCCAGGGCCGCCAGGCTCTCCACTGCCGCGAGCGGAACCTGTGCGCGGATCAGGCCGCGCCGGCCGCCCCGGCTCTCGCGCAGCACCTGGCCGCCGGCGGCGGCGACGGCCTGAGCCACGCGGCCGGCGTCCTCGGGCCGAAAGGTCAGGATGGTCACAACGCCGATGGACGCCGCGGCGGCGGATGCCTCGGCCGGGGACTGGGCCGCCGCCTTGCGGTCAACGGCCGGCGCCGGGGTCGCGGCGCGGGCCTTGAGCCGCGGCTGCATCTTATATTCGGCCCGGTATTCCCCGATCCATTGCACGTCCGCGATTTTAGCGATAGCGTCAAGGCTGCCGGGATCGGCCAGGACGACGAAGGCGTTCTCCGGCAGATAGAACTTGATTTCAGCGCCGGCTGATTTCAGCGCCGCCTTCCATTCCGCGCGGATGGGCCCGGCGAATTGCACGATATAAGGAAGCGTGCCGCGCGCCGGCGCAACCGCCGGCCTCTCCGCCGCAATCTTATCCGTATGGCGCCCGGTTTTTTTGCTTTTGGCAACCGCGGCGGATGTGTCAATGACGCCGCCTGCCAAACGTATTTCCGACGCCGTCCCCCGGACATGGAAGATGCCCGCGAGGAATAGGGACGCAACAACAACGGATAACCGGCATATTTTCATGGTCTCAGTTTTAATATTTACCAGACTCGCATTTCTCAAAATCCCGTTTCCCCGCGTTTCCTTTGCCGCGCGATATTTAACAGAAATTCGTCAAATTCCCTGGCGGCTGCCGGATTAGTTGCACTGATGGCCCCGCCGCGGTCGTCATCGGTGACAAAGACAATCCGCTCGTTAGCGGCCACGCCCTTGAGAATGCCGCGCGCCGATGCTGCCGGAGTGATGGCGGATTTCGGCGCCCGCCCGGCCCAGATCGGCGTGGCGACGGTCCCGGGGATGACGGCGGAAAAACGTATGTTTTCATCCCACAACTCATAACGGAGCGAGCCGGTAAGCCCGATCAGCGCGGACTTGGTGGCGCTGTACATGCTTTGAAAAGGCATGGGCACAAAACCGATGCCGGAAGCGGTGTTGGCGATATGCCCGCCGCCCTGTGCCCGCATGACCGGCAAGACCGCCCGGATTCCGTACAAGGCGCCGTAAAAATTCACATCGAAGGCGAACTTCCAATCGGCGTCGGTTGTTGCGTCAAAAGGCTTGCCCAAACCGAGCCCGGCGTTGTTGAAAAGGAAATGAATCTGACCTGATCCGTAAGCGGCGGCCTGGCGGATCATGCCTGCCACGCTTTCCTGCCTGGTCACATCGGCCTGGATGCCAGACACCTTGCCGGGGTATGCCGCCTCGAGCCGTTCGCTTTCCTTTTTAAGTTTATCGGCGTTGAGATCCGCCAGGATGACCGTCCTGGCGCCGTATGACAAAAGCGTTTCGCACAATGCCAACCCGATCCCCGACGCGCCGCCAGTAACGACGGCGACCTTGTTTTGGTAATAATTATTCATGCCTGGCAGTTCCTCCCCGATTTGACCGCGCCGTATTTCGCCGGCCCGGCACTTATGGCGGCGCCGCGCCGGCCATGCTTGCACGCATTTTGTTTAACACAATCAGAATATGCAGCAGATACAAAAGAACGCCGCCATCGGCCGCCAGGATCACGCCGATAATCAACCCTGGAATCAGCCCGGGGAGGAGCATTGATGCGCCGAACATGATTGTCAGCAGACTCATCGTCAGCTGCGCGCGGAAGAGTCGCTTGAGCGCCGGGGGCGCATCCCCGGGCGGCGCCGCCGCTTGCCGCCGGGGCGGCTGGCGGATTTTCACCAGGGCGGCGGCGCCGCCGAGGATGTTGAGCGCCCCAACCAGCAGCGTCAACTCCGGCGCCAGGATTCCCGGGATAATGCAGGAGACAATGCCCAACGCCGCGCACAAGAGCCCGAGGACGATCATCAGGCCTGTGCGGGGATACGGACCGAGCGGCGTGTTGCCCGTGGCAAGCATCTGAACCGCGAATATGACCATCAGCAGCCCAAGCTGCGCGCTTCCCGAAAAAGGCAACCAGCCCAGGCTAACCGGCACCAGCAGCAATCCGAGGAGCAGCATGAAGACGCCCATCAGCAGAATCAGGCTTTGATCCAGGTCCAGCCCGGCATCGTTTGCCGGACGGTTCCCCGGCGGTGGATACAATTTGTAGATTTTACGGAGCACGCCGGCAAGATAGACAATCGCCGCCCCATAAACCAGAACCGCCGCCGCTATTACGGGCGTGGCGGACAGGCAACCCCGCCAAACCAGGCCTGCCAGCAGGATCGAGCACAAATAGGACCAAGCACATCCCGCAATCAGGTGATGGAAAATCCCGCCGTACTTAAACCAGGCGCGGAACTTGTCCCGGGCCAGGCACATCCGCGCCAGCAGCAAGAGGCCGCCCGGGCCGAAACACAGAAACAGCAGGATGCGGGGAATCTGTTTGAACACCGGGATGAAACAGGCCGTCATGCCAATGGCCGCAATCAATACCCCGGCGGCAACCAGCGATTTTGACCGCCGCATATCGCCAAAAGGTGTTTTACCCAAGGTGATCGCCTGCAGGGCAAAAAAGACCAGCAGCAATCCATGCAATCCGTTTTCATTGAATGGGAGCCAGCCGCCAGACACCGGGAAAAGCAGAACCCCGGTAATCAGCAGGGCCATCCCGCCGAGCAGCAGGATCACCACCTCAAGCGGCATATCCGCCGGCTGCACCAGCCAGGATCCTGGTGTGTTTCGCTTGGTTCGCATACGCCGTTACGTCAAGGATTGGCTATGGGGAATACTGGCCATGGGAGAATGTTATTCGTGGAAGTAAGCCCATTTTCCCAGCCGCTCGTAACCGGAGGCGTCCGGATAATTCTGCTTCGGGTAGTAGTATAACTCATCGAAGCCCATCCCGTATCCGACATGCATCTTGATGATCCATGGGTTTCCTTCATTCAACTCCGCCTGATGTCCGACAATGTACGTGTAGTTCGTATAGTTACCCATTCCTGTCGCGGGAATCGCAGGGATGTACGCCGGCACAAGCAGGGCCAGTTCTGCGGGATAAGTACCATTATCGCGGTGGTAGGCTTCGATCGCGTTGACCAGCGGCATGAGGCGCGCGCCAAGAGCATGGAATGCTTCCTTGCGCGGCGATCCGAACACGAGTTGT
>JAXGPF010000021.1:0-32342 GCA_040767085.1 Kiritimatiellia bacterium
ACCAAATCCGCGCCCATGGCAAAGTTCCGCGGGATCATCCAGGGCCGCCCGGCTTTTATTTTTTTTGGATTGCAATCCCCGTCATTGCTGGCCGAATACGCCAGGTCGGCAGGCATGTTTTATCATGATCACGACGATTTCATCTTCCTTACCTTTGCCGATAAATTCGTGCCGCTCAACAGCCTGGCAGTACGCGAATATTCATGGAATGCCGAAGCGCCCGGCGCCGCACCCTTTGGCGAACCGGCGCCGACCCGCGAGTTGCACACCGTCATCCTGCCGCGCATCATCCGCAACATCTTCGGCGCCGCCCTGGCCCCGGAAATCCTCGCGGCGGTTGCCGAACCGCTTACGCCGGATAAAATCGATGCCATCAAGGACGCGGCCGGGCTGCGGGAGCAAGCGGCCATGGCGGAACGCGGCGCGCAGGCGCTGGACCGGGCCTGGGCCAAGATCACGACGTCCGGCGACCGCCAGGGGCTGGACGATTTCGCCTTCCGGCGTTTTGTCAACCTGCGCGAGGTTTATCACACCAGCCAATGGCGGGCCCGCATCCGGGCGCAGGTGGTGCAAGCCCGGGAGTTGGCGCGGCAGCGGGATCCCGGGGCGGCCCGGGCAGCCATTGAAGATGCGGCCAACCTGCTGGAAGCCGCCCGATCCGGCTTGGACCGCCTGATTAAAGACCGCCCGCCGGACCCCGTGCTGGACCGGGACGATCAAGGCCGCTGGTCCGGCAACTGGCGCGCCAACATGGCCGATCGGGCGGAACTGGCCGTGCTGGAAAAACAAATCCGGGATACGCAAGCCGAACTCGGCGAACTGGCCGCCCGCGGCTCTATTCCAACCGCCATCATGGAACGGTTGTCCAAGCGGGAGAATATTCGCGTCGCGCCCGCCGGCGCACCCATCGAGCCGGACGGCCGGATGAACGAGCCGGACTGGGCCAAGGCGCCGCCGGTGGAATGTTTTCTGTTGGTTTCCGCTGACGGCATTGTTGCGCGCGCGGATACGCGCGCCAGGTTTCTTTACGACAACCAGACGCTCTATATCGGCGTCAATGCCTGGACGCCCGACCAGTCCCCGCCGGACGGCAAGGATTTCCTGGAACTTTTTATCTGCGCGCCGGGACTCAACCAGGACTATATCCATTTGTTTTTCAATGCATCCGGCAAAGTCCGGCGTCAGTATCGGGCCCAAAATCCCGTGGTCGGCACAACCGCTCCGCCCCGCAACTGGGCATGCCCCGGGTTTGCATCCGCCGTGCACCAGGATGCCGGCCAATGGTCACTGGAGGCCGCCATCCCCATGGCGTCCTTGAAATCCCAGCCGGGCGGCGGATGGCGCATTAACCTGCTGCGCGTCTGCCCGACGCCCAGCGGCAGTGAATCGAGCATGATCCTGCCGCCCGACGCTCAGAACGCGCATGCTACGGACCGGTTTCTCCCGTTGTCATGGGAAGATCGTTCCGCGTATGCCCCGCAGTGCCGGATGGCCGTTTCCGCCCTTGCATCCGGCGCTGTCACCGTGCGCGACCGCATTGGCGGATTGCTGCGATTCGGGCTGGCCTTGGATTGCAACCAGGTGTTGCGCAATGTTGCCGTATCCGCGGAAGTGCGCGACCAGTCCGGCCGGCCGATAGCCGCTAAAATGTTGACGACATTGCCCGTCGTTTACTATCGCTACGCCTTTGACGATCCGTTTTCCGTGGAGTTGCCCGAAGCTTGCGCGGCGGGCAGCGTGACCATTCAAGTTACCGCCGATGAAGGGCGTTTTACGCATGTCGAAAATTATTAAATCGCGCAAATTTATCAGGACAATGCCATGAAGCACTCGATAAATGCAGCCGACTTACCACTGGGCAGCCATCCGCCGGCGTTGGATTTTCCCCACTTCCCGGCCCGGTGGCAGGCGGTCGTCTGGCGCAATTGGGGATTAATCCCGGCGGAACGCCTGGCGCGTGTACTGTGCGCCCCTCTGGCAACAGTCCAGGCCGCGGCCGCGGAAATGGGGTTGCCCACGCCGGCGCCGGATCCCGGCTACTGGCCCGCGCGCGGCTACAGCACCATCATCCGCAAGAACTGGCATTTGCTGCCTTACGCGCAATTGCTGGAACTGCTGGACTGGGATGCCGCGCACATGGCCTTCACCCTCAAGGAGGATGACTTCCTTTGGCATAAGCTGGGCGACTTGAAACCCGCGGCGGTCCCGGTCTATTACGCGCCGCTGAGTTCCGCGCAGCGCCGGCAGACGGCGGCCTTGCGCAGGGTGGTCGCGCGCCATTTTACCGATGATACGGCCGATGCCGTTCCGGGATTCAACTTCATCGAAAAATACAAAAGGCCGGCGGTGTCGTCCGCCCCCCCCGCCGGCGCGGCGCCACGCCCTTGCCCGCCGGACTGCATCCGCCTGGACGATTCCTGGCGGCTGGCGCTTCCGCCCGCCGCCGGCCCACATCTCCAGGCGTTTGCCGCGCGCTGGTTGAAACGCCTGGCGGAACAATGGGCGCTCCGACTGGACGCCGCCGCGGCATCCGCGCCCCACCATAATAGCATCGCGCTGGAAATCACGCCCGATCCGCAGGCGCCCGTGGAAACCCATGCCGTTGACGTGAGCCAGGACGGCATCCGGATTGACGCGGTAGATGAATGCGGACTGATGCGGGGATTAAACTTCCTGGCCGATGAAATGGAACGGCAGGACGCCCCCTGCCTGCCTTTGGGCGCCCGCCGCCGCCGGACGCGGTTTACCTGGCGCTGCGTGTATCCCTATTACCTGCTCTACGGCGACCCGCTGGCTGATCCGGAATTCGCCGAACCGCCCGCGGGCTTGTTCGAGCAATACGCCCGCCTGGGGATTAACGGGATCTGGCTCCAGGGCGTCCTGTACCAGCTTGCCGCCCTGCCCGGAATGCCGCAAACTGACGCTGCCCGTGAAAAACGGCTCGCGGCCTTGCGCCGGCTGGCCGACCGGGCGGGTGATTATGGCATTGGCGTTTACCTGTACCTGAACGAACCGCGTTGCCAGCCGCTATCCTTTTTTGAAAGCCATCCCGCGTGGCGTGGCGAAACCCATCCCAACGGACTCTGGGCCGGGCTGTGCACATCGCAGCCGGAAGTGCGGGAATATGTGCGCGCGGGCGCATATGACGTCTTCCGCAAAATCCCGGAACTGGCCGGGGCATTCCTGATTACCATGTCGGAAAACCTCACCAATTGCTGGTCCAAATCCAGGCGCAATGAACTGCCGGAATGCCCGCGCTGCCGGGAACGCGATCCGGCGGACGTGGTGGGCGAAATCAACCGGGTGCTGGCGGAAGGGATATTGGAAGCCAACCCGCGCGCCCGGGTCGTCAGTTGGACCTGGGGCTGGGCCCGCGCGTTCGATGTGGCGCGGGCGGCGCGGCACATGGCCCCGGGCACCATGCTGATGTGCACCAGCGAGGAAGCCATGCCGCTGGAAAAATCCGGCGTCAGGATCATCGTGTCGGATTACACCATGTCCAATCCCGGCCCCGGCCAGCGGGCATTGGATCAGTGGGCAACAGCACAGGCGCAGGGATTGCAAGCGGCGGCGAAGGTGCAACTCAACAACACCTGGGAATGCCCGGCCATCCCCTGGCTGCCGGCCATGAAACTGGTGCGCGAGCATCTGGAAAACCTTCAAAAAACCCCTGTCAGCGGTTTGCTGTTGAGTTGGACCCTGGGCGGATATCCCTCGTTCAACCTGAAACTGGCTGCCCGTTATTATTGGGATGAAGCCGGCCCCGCCGCGGCGTCGCCGGACCGGCTCGCGCAACTGGCGGCGGATGAATTCGGCGCCGCGGCCGCGCCGCTGGTCCGGCGGGCGCTCCGGAATTTCAGCGCGGCTTTCCGCGAGTTCCCGTTCGAAATCCGGGTGGCCTACCTGGGCCCCCAGAATCCCGGGCCGGCCAACCTCCTGTTCGATGCCCCCTCGGGCTATGCCGCCACCATGGTGGGGTTCCCTTACGATGCCCTGGATTCCTGGCGCGGCAGCTACCCGGCGCCGGTATTCGAGGAACAATTCCGCAAGTTAAGCGTCGGCTGGCGCAAGGGCCTGCCCTGCCTGGCCAAGGCGTCCGGACTGCCGGACTGCCGCAACCGGGAGCAACTGGCCGGACTGGAACGCGCGGCCTGGGGCGCCTGGCTGCATTTCCGCAGCGCTTACCTCCAGGTAAGGTTCATCCGCCTGCGCAACGCCCTGCCGGCGGCCGGGCCGGAACGCGCCGCCGCCCTGCGCGAAATCCGGAAAATCCTGCGCGAGGAAATCCGCCTGGCGCGCCGGCTGCACGGGCTGGCGGCGCGGGACTCCACCATCGGTTTTGAAGCCACCAACCAATATGCCTATTCCACCCAGGACTTGAAGGAAAAAGTGTTGAATTGCGAGTTGCTGCTGGCACGGATGCGTTGAAAATTTAAACCTGTAGCCGCCCATGGAAAGCCGCTATGTTTTATCACAAAGACGCCAAACCACAAAGAAGATGCGGATTATTAACCACCGAGCCGGATGAGCGGAGGGAGAGATTAGCCTTAACGAAGGAACAAATTTAAATGAAACATCATTTCCGCATTTTTCTTTCAGGCGCTGTTATGGCGGCGGCATGCTGCCGTGGCGCATCCGGCGCCGCTGACGGCGGCGCGCGCCCGGCCGATCTGGATTGCCTGTCCGTGCGCGAATTGCCTATGACCGCGGATACGCCTCTGCCGGATGCGGCCGCGACCTGGACCGGCGGCGCGGGCCAGTGTTTTGTGCTGCACTACAGCACTCCGATTCGACAGGAAAAACTCGATGAATGGTCGCTGGAGCGCAGCCTGGACCTGATGCAATCCATGGGCGTGACGGAAATCTACTGGAGCCACCGCGCCTTCGGCAATGTGCTGCGCGCGGAAAAACATCCTGCTCCGGCGGTTATGCCGCCTGAATTCGACCGCGTACTCGCAGAAGCCGCGCGGCGCGGCATGACAGTGGGGTTGTTCCTGAATTGGAACGAGGCGGGGATTGACCTGGTCAGCCGCGACTATCGTCAGTCCATGCGCAACCTGGTGGATGCCCTGGCGGCCAAGAAACGCCAGTACCCGAACCTGACCGCGCTCTGGTGGGATGAAATCTGGTGCGCCATGTCCCGCAATGCCTACTCCAACCGCCTGGATACCTTCCGCGACTTCTGCCGCGCCGAATTCAATGAGGATTATCCCGGCGAAGCGATGCCGCTGGCGGCCGATCCGGAGAACCGGTGGTGGCGGCGTTACATTGTCTTCAAATACTGCATTTACGAGGATTTTTCACGCGATTTAACCGAGTACAGCCGCGCCAACGGTCTGACCAGCATTCCCTTCCTGGTCAATCCGTTTGCCTACCGCCGCAGCCAGGGCTGGGGCCATGACCGCTACCGGCTGTCCAAAATCGGCGATTTTACGCTGGCTCCGACTTATTACAAGAACCCCATGCCGGTGGAAAACAGCATCATGCATCTGCAGGCTGATTTCGGCGGCTTCCCGTTCACCCAGGTGTTGCGCGGCTTGCCCGTCGAGCATTGGACCTTCGCCAGCATGATCAACAATCCGGAATTAATCGCCAAGTGCAAGGAAATTTACGCGTTGGCCGGCGAATGGCGCGGCGCGCGCCCGGCGGAGGAAGTGGCAGTCTTGACTTTTCCGCCGGCGCTGCTGGGGAAATTTTTAAAAGCCGAGGAAGTCCATCGCGATCATGAAGAACTGCTGCAACAGACGCTGTCGGCCTATTTTGCCGTCCGTATGCTCGATGTCCGGGAAACCCGCCTCTTCCAAAAATATAAAATCCTGCTGCTGCCGAAATACGCGGGATATTCCATCCCGCAATTCGCGCTGGACGGCTTGCTGGAGTTTGTTCGCCGGGGCGGCAGCCTGTTTGTGATTGACGCCGAAATCGCCGTGGGACGGCGCGACCTGACCGATCCCGCGCCCCGCACGGCGGAACTCGCCGGATTCCAGCCCGGAACAGAACTGTCCCTCTCCGGCGCCGCGCGGCTGGCCGATTTGATGAACCTGCAACTGCCGCTGGCGGAAGGCACGCGGGCCGCCGCCCTGCCGGATGGCGGCGATAAAGGCCGCCCCATTGCTTTTGCCGGCGAAATTCCGGTGGGCTTCGACCGTTCCCTGGGGACCGGCCGTGTCATCAGCCTTTACTTCGATCTGGCGCGCCAGGTCAAACACGATCCCGCACGCTGGGGCTACGCCCTGGCGCGACTCATCGCCGCCCGCCATCAGCCGGCAGTCACCGCGGAAGGCAACATCAGCGTCCAGGGAGTCATCCGCAAGGGCGACCGGATTCTGATCTCACTGTACACAGCCGCCGGCCCGTCCACGGCCCTCAGCACCGAGCCGACCCAGGTGCCGGAGGTCGCTCCCACCCGGGAAGGCGCGCAGGGGATCATCCGCGTCCGCCCCGGCGCCCTCGGGATTAACCTGGACGGCTTCCAGGTGTTCAGTTTGGCGGACTACCAGGTACGTGCAGCGCCGGACGGCGGTCCATGGTCCGCTGCGCAGTTGGAAGATGGCATCCCGGTGGCCATCGTTCCGGAACGCGATTTTGAAAATATCGTGATCGAACCGCCGGGAACCATCCATCCCAGCACTTTTATCGCCGACCTGGAACGCGAAAAACAGGAACTAGCGGAAGCGCTGCAAAAAGCGCGCGACAATCCCCCGCTCGGATACCAGCCGTTTGCCGACCGTATCGCCGTCCAAGCCGGCGGCTTACCGCCGTCCGATGCCACCTGGCACGAGCCAGCCGCAACGCGCCGCCAGGCTTTTGCCTTCCAGGCTGATACCGCCGCGCCGGGAGAGATCTTCGCCATTCCGGCCAAATGCCTCCAGGAACTTGCCGGCGCCAACTTCCGCCAGGCCTCTTTCTATTTATACCGTATGCTGCCGGGGCGCCACGAAGCCATCCCCTGCCAGGTGCTGCCCGCCGTTGTCACGCCGTCACCGGCCACGCCGGGTACCGGCTCCGGGCCGGCGGAAGACGAACTGGTTTTCATAACCGATGCCGCGGCCGGCGTGAACGAATTTCTGCTTTATTGCAGTTCCGCCGGTGCGGCCCAACCGGCGGACCAATCCGGCCTGGCGGAGCGCACAGATGGCCGGCTGGTAGTGACCAACGGGTACAGCCGGGTGGAATTCGCCGATAACGGTCGGATCACCATTTTTGCCGCCGGCGCCGATGAATACAGCCTGGACATCACCGATTTCGGCGTCCGGTTCCTTAAAACCTGGACGGTAAAAAAGCCGTTTGAATTGCTGGCCGACGGACCCGTGGCCGCCATGGTCAGCCGCGAAGTCACTGCCCCATTCCGGAACCAACCGGCAGTGCGCTTGACCGCCATGGCGCGTCTGTACCGGAATTCGCCCTGCCTGGAACTGGAATTTTCTAGCAATGTGAGCGGCAAATGCAACCATCTGCGCTGGCCGATGGGCAATATTTACCAGGCAGCCGACTGGCAGCCGCTGCGCGAGCAGACCCGTGTTTTCACCGCGGACGGCTGGCAACGCCCGGGCTTCGCCAATGTGCCGCTGCACGATGATTGCCAGACAATTGTCACATTCGGCCAGCCGCCCGGGCCGCGCAGTTTCGGATTGCTGCTGGCCGCCTCGACCTTCGCCACGCCGCCCCGCTGGCTGATTGAAGCCCCCGGCCTGTTCTGGCTGCAGCCGACGCGCAACCACGCCGGCTTCGCCCGGATTTACTCCCCCCTGGTGCGCTACCTGCTGGTCCAGGGATTGACCGATCCCGGCGAACTTGATCGGCTGGCCGGGCGCCTGCGCCAAAAAGTTAAGCTAAAATTCAGCCCGACGCAATCGCGCAAGCAGCAGTAATATGAATAAGACATTTTTTCTTGTCTGCATGACCTTGATGATCCATGGATCCCCTGGCGCGCGCGCCGATGCCGGAACCACCGACGCCCATTCGGCCGCATCCGGCGCCATCCTGCCGCCCCGGGCACAACCGGACCGCCTGGGAAGCATCAGCCTGCGGATTATCAGCAATCCCGATTGTGCCGGTATGCCCATGAAGGGCGGTGTGCCATTCCCGCAAGGCATGCTGACGAATCTGTCGCAACTGGCATTGACCGCAGCGGACGGAACGCCCGTGCCGTTTCACGCTGCGCCGGTCAATTGTTGGCCGGATAAGTCGGTGAAATGGATCTTGCTCGACATGGTCATTCCATCCAATTGCCATGAGCTGCACCTGCGTTGGCCGGACTCGGCCGCCGGGCCGGACTCGGCCGCCGGGCCGGACTCGGCCGCCGGGCCGGGCTCGGCCGCGCAAAGGGGATTATTCCATGGATTCTTGCGCGCATTTTCTGGCGTAGCAGAGGAACTCGCGCCCCTGGCCCGGGAAAATCCGCGCCGGATTGTCGTTGATACCGGCGCCTTGCGCGCTGAAATTTCCAAAACCAGGTTCGGCCTGCTCGACCAGGCGATTTGCGGCGGCCGGGCCATGATTGACGGGGACGCCCCGCGCGGCGCGTACATGGAGGATGAAAACGGTACGCGTTATTATGCGAAAAACGACCCGCAGGCAACGGTCATCCTGGAAGAAAACAACCCGCTGCGCGCCTGCGTCCGGGCCGAGGGCTGGCATATCGCTGCCGCCGGCGCGTGTCTCGGCCGGTTCGTCACCCGTATGCATTTTTACCGGAATCAATCGTTCATCAGCGTTTTCCATACCTTCATCATTACAGAAAATTCCAATGCCCGGAAATACCGGGACATCGGAATCGAATTGCCGTTGGCCGGCCGGATTGCAGCCTGCACCTTCGACCCGGACAGCCGGCGCGCAATTGAGGCTGCCGGCGAGCCTTACCTGGTCCAATACACGCTGGACGAAAATCTCCTGTTTGACGGCGTGCGCCGGACTCCGGGGAAGCACGCGGAAGGCTGGATGCACGCTGTCATGGATCGCGGCGCCGCAATGGGGATCGCGGCGCGCGATTTCCGGCAGCAGTTCCCCAAGGAACTGGGCATTGCCGGCAACGCGCTGGTATATCATTTCTGGCCGCGGCACGGCCGGCCGCGGACGGTGGTGACGCCGGCAACCATCAACCATGACAACGCGCTTCAACTCTGGAACGTGCACGAGGGGGAACTGCTCGACTTCACCTACCCCGCTTTTTACCTCGACTGTTTCGCGGAAATGAAGGCGGCGACCAGGTTCGGCGATGAGATGGTCCAGGCTTTCGATCTGGCGCCCCGGATTAACGCCCTGGGCGTCGCCAAGACCCATGAATTCATCCTCTGGTTCGGCGAGGCCGGGGCCGCCGGGGCGCGGATGCCGGCATTGAGCGATTACCTCAATCGTCCGCCGGCGCTGGCGGTGGCCCCGGCCTGGTTTGCCGGCACACGGGTGTTCGGCCCATTTGGCGTCGCGGATCGCATCAAGCGCCCGGAAGTTGAAAAGTTTTTTGACGACGGCGCGGCGGCCGCCCTGGCGGTCCGGGATATGCTCGGCGATTACGGCATGTTCAATTTCGGCGATACCCATCATGCGATTGACATCAAACGCCGCACCGCAATTCCCTACCGCTACTGGTACAACACCCACCATAACATGCCGCGCTGGCCCTGGCTGCAATTCGCGCGCACCGGCGACGAGCGTTGCCTGCGCTGGGGCGTGGCGAACATCCGGCATGTGATGGACGTTGATCATTGCCATTACGCCACGCCTGAAGCTGAGGCACAGGCGGATTTCCGGCTGAAAAAACTTATGGGCGGCGTCTGCGACTACAAGGGCCTGGCGCACTGGTCCGCCGGCGGCCGGTTCTGTTACAACTCGGCGGCCGACGCCTTGCTGAACTATTACTACATCACCGGCGACCGCCGCGGGCGCGACGTTGCGCTCCTGCACGGACAGGGCATCCTGGCCCACCCGCCGCGCGCCAGCGGCCGGGAAGGCGCCGGCATTTGCGCCAGCCTGATTGCCCTCTACCAGGAAACATCCGATCCGGCTTATGGAGAAATGCTGGACAAGTTCATTGCCGACATGCTAAAATGTCAAAATAAAGCCGGAAATTTTGAAGGGCGCGCTCCGCATTGGACGCCCTGGCTGGAACGTTACGTGGAAATGACCGGTGACGCCGCCGCCCAGGCAGCCCTGGTGCGTTGGGCTGATTATATCATGCGTGAGAACGATCCCGGCGAATGGCAACGCATGGGCAGTTATTATAACCTGTTCGCCTATGCCTGGCGGATTACCGGCCAACCCGAATACCTCAGCTTCGCGCAAAAAAAACTCGAAGAACATATTGCCAAAACCCGGCTGGCCAAGCCGACATTGGGCGATCAATGCGGCATTGAATATTTCAATATCCCGGCGGCCAATTGCTGGAACGCGGTGTTCATCCCCGACCTGCTGGGCGCGTTGGATGAATTTTATTATAACGATCTTATCATCTCGAAACGCACAAGTATAAAGGAGGACTCAGAGCAATGAAACAACCACATGCCATAACCGTGAAACATCATGCCGGGCTGGGAACAATCCTGTCGCTGTGCCTGATATTCAATGCCGGCGCCGGCCTGGCCGTCACGCGCTACGTATCCACCAACGGCGCGCATATTTCGCCCTACACGAACTGGGTAAATGCGTCCACCAATATTTTCCGGGCAGTTAACATCAGCAGCGATGACGACGTGATCGTTGTTTCCAACGGCGTACATTACTGTAACAGTATGGCCGTGGGGAAATCGGTGAAAATCCGCAGTCTGAACGGACCGGAGGTGACCGCCATTGACAACAGCCGGTATTGGGGCTTGCTTTTGACTAACGCCGGCACGGTGGATGGATTTACCATCCAGAACGGCAGTAATGTCAATTCGAGCAGCATGCTGCTCCAGAACAATTCCGCGGTTATCAACAGCATATTCAAGGATAATTGGTCATACCGCGGCGGCGCCTTGCAGATGTCCACCGATTCGATGGTGTCCAACTGCGTTTTTTATAACAATACGGGATCCAACCGCGCTGGAGCAGTTTATATTAATTCAGGATTAAACAACCGTATATACGACAGCATATTCTATAACAACCAGTGCCCTTATGGCCCAGGCGGCGCGATCTATGTGATCACAGGTGTCGAGTGCTATAATCTCCTGATCTATTCCAACCGGTCGGTAACAAGCACTGGCGGCGGCATTAACGCCACCACTAACACTATGCTCTGGAATTGCACCATCGTTGATAACCGATCCTCCGGCCATGGCGGCGGAGTGAATGGTTCCGCCGGAGCATACAACTCGATCATTTTCAGCAACGACGCCACCGGGTCAGCATGGGACAACTGGTCCAGCAGCGTGAATTTCACGAACTGCTGCATCGGCTGGCAAGCCAGTCCGGATATCCTGGGTGAAAACAACATCACCAACGATCCGGCTTTCGTCGCACCGTTGGAAGGCGATTTCCGATTGACGCGCGGCTCGCTTTGCATTAACTCCGGGGTTTACCAGCCGTGGATGAACGATGCCGTTGACCTGGGCGGACATCCGCGGTTGGACCGGTTCAACCAACTTGTTGATCGCGGCTGTTATGAATACATCGAAAGTGGCTCCATGTTTACAATTCACTGAAATCGCTTTATGCAAACTGTTTCCAGCGCCGTCATGCGTGAATTAGACTGCCGTGCCATCGCCGCCGGCGTGCTGGGCGAGCTTTTAATGGAGCGCGCCGGCCGGGCGGCGGCGGATGCGGCGGAGTTTTTCGCCGCCGCGCGCGCCGGGCCCGGCCGGCCGGCGCCCTGGATTCTGCTGGCCGCCGGGCATGGCAACAACGGCGGCGACGCCTTTGCCGCAGCGCGGCATCTGCAAGCGCGCGGACGCCGGGTAGAAGTCTGGCTGGCCGCCGCCGCCGCGCAAGTCAAGGGCGATGCCAGAACCCACCTGGAGCGCATGGTCAATGCGGGAATCCGACTTCGTGAAATGCCGGCGGCGGAAGCATGGAATCGTGCCGGCGACTGGGTCCAGTCCGGCGACTGGAGCCAGCCCGGCGACTGGGTCCAGTCCGGCGACTGGGTCCAGCCCGCCACCGACTGCGCCGGCAGCCCGCCGGCGGTGATTGTGGATGGCTTGCTGGGTACGGGCATCTCGGGCGCGCCGCGGGGGGTGATGGCAGCGGCAATTGAGTTCATCAACCGGCAGCATGCCGTCAGCCGCGTGGTAGCGGTGGATGTGCCTTCCGGCTTGAATGCCGATGACGGCACGGCGGCCGGCGCCGCCGTGCGCGCCGACTTCACCATCACCATGGCCTTGCCGAAAACCGGCCTGCTGCAGCCGGCGGCCCTGGACTTTGTCGGGGGGCTGGCCGTGGCCGATATCGGCATTCCACCTCCGCCGGCATCAGCACTGCCGGCGGCCGGACCGGATGCGCCGCCCGAATTGATTACGCCATCCGACCTGTCATGCCTGGCGCATCGCCGGCCGCGCGCCGCGCATAAGGGCAATTACGGACATGTACTGGTGATTGCCGGCGCGCGCGGCTATACTGGCGCAGCCATCATGGCGGCCCGCGCCGCCTTGCGTTCCGGCACGGGCCTGGTAACCGTCTGGACGCCCGGCGGCATCCGCGCCGAGGTGGCCGCCGCGGTCCCGGAGGCCATGGTCCGGGGATTGCCGGGAAACGCATCCGGTTCCATCGCCAGCCTGGATGAGCCGGGACGGGCGCAATTGAAGGATGCCGGAAAATTTTCCGCCGTGCTGGCCGGGCCGGGCTTGACCGCCCATCCCGATACGGGGACGGCGACGGCGGAACTGCTGCGGATTTACCCCGGCCCGCTCGCGCTGGATGCGGACGCATTGAATGCCCTGGCCATGGCCCCGGCACACCTGGCAGCGCTGTGCGCGCGGCGGGGGGCGTCCATCATCACGCCGCACCCGGGCGAAATGGCGCGGCTGCTGCAAACCACATCGGCGGCCGTACAGGCTGATCGTTTCGCCGCCGCCCGGACCGCCGCCCTCCAGTTCGGGGTCGTGGTGATTTTAAAAGGCGCCGGCACCCTGGTCGCCGCCCCGGGCGCGCCCTTGCAGGTCAACCTGACGGGCAATCCCGGAATGGCCAAGGGCGGCAGCGGCGATGTGCTGGCCGGCCTGCTGGCCGGCCTGCTGGCGCAAGGCATGCCGCCGCATGCTGCCGCCCGGACCGCGGTATATCTGCATGGCCGCGCCGGCGATTATGCCGCCCGCCGGCTCACGGAAAACGCCATGGCCGCCGGAGATATCATTGATTTTCTGCCCAAGGCCTGGGCGGAAGTGGCTGCGCGCTGAATCCAACGCGGGCGTTTGTCCATGGCTTGGTACGGCCGCCCATCACCCGCCGGATTGCCCGGTGAAAAAGCGCACGGCCTTCAGCAATTCCGGAAAATTATAAATAATGTAGTCCGGCTCAACGCCATCCCTGGCCTGCTGACCCTGGTTCGATTTAAAGAAAACCGTGCGTATGCCGAGTTTTTGGGCGCCGCCCACGTCGTGATACATGTCGTTGCCGATAAACAGCACATTCGCTGGTTGCAGCTGCATCAAGTTCAGCGCTTTTTCGAACAGACGCTGGTCCGGCTTCCGGTAGCCGAAGTCGCCGGAAATGATGATCGGATCGAAATATCCGAGCAGGCCGACGGCATTCAGTTCCGGAATCGCATAAGCCGTCTGTCCATCGGAAACGACAGCCAGCCGATATTGCCGCGCGAGTTGCTTGATGGTATCCTCAACTCCGGCGTAAAGTTTTAGATGGAAAAGCGAGGCCGCCCGGAAAGTTTCGGCAAGCAACAGCGGCAGTTGCTTCAGCTTTTCGGCCGGCAGCCGGCGCGTGAACCCGGTTGCATGCCGTCGGATGATCTCCCGGAAAACCGCCGCGGCGTCGAATTCCGGGTAGCGTTCGCCGCCCGCCGAGCGCTGTGCCTTCATGATTGAAAAATACAAATCCTGCAACTCGTCCGCGCCGATGAAAACCCCCTGGTAAACGAGCAGGTTGCTCATCACCCGGTAAACCTCCGAATGCCATTCGTTGGTGCGGATGTCCGTCAGCGTGCCGTTGATGTCGAAAATCAGACCCTTGATAACCATTAAAACCTCCGGAGGCATGCTTTGGCTTCCTCGATCAGGCGCCGGCGATAGTCATGGCCGACCCAATGATTGCGCGCAATGCGCAGCAGGTTGATTCCCATATAGAACGGCGTTCGGCCGGTGATGGATCGGAAAGCGCTGTCACGATCGGGGAAATGACAGGCATATTCCCACAGGAAGTGGCCAATGAAAGGCTCCGCGGCGTGGGGATTGCCGGTGACGCGCATGAAAAAATGCTTCAGCTCGCCGGCCATGCGGCCCAGGTCAAAAACCCGGTCGTCGCGATGCGCGCGCTCCAGATCGAAAGCCACGATGCTCAGTCCGCCCCCGGCCATGAAGTTCTCCGGCGTAGCATCCCCGTGGACGAGCACCTGTTGATCTTCCCACATGCGCGGCTGATCGCGCCACCGGTCGCGCAGCCAATACAATTCGCCCGCTTCATCGCCGCCAACCCCGCCGATGTACAGCAGATTCCTGATCAGATGGTCCATGTAATTGCAAGCATGCTGGAAATCCACGCGGATTCCGGCCGCGGTGCGATTATGGAAGGCCGCCAGAAAATACCCGAGCGCCGTGAGTTTGTGAAAAAGACGTCCGGCGTCGCCGCCGGAACTCGCCGCGGCAATCACGCTGCTCAGCAGTTCGCCTTCGCAGTTTTCGGTGACCAGCAGCGCATTCAAGGAGTAATTGCGCCCCAGCGGCCGCACCACATGGTGCGGATAGCCCGTCAGCCCGCGATCGCGTATGGTGCATAAATTGTCAAACTCGCGGGTCAGGCGCTGGGCTGCCTTATCCCCGTTCCGGTTGCGGCCGGACAAAAAAAACTTGCCCACGAATTTCGTCCCCGTGTGTTTGTCTTCATAAAGGAAAACGTCATTCGAGGCGTTCAGCCGGAAAACGCGGTATTCCGGCCGCCCGCCCGCGCCATTGATCAGCGGCTGAACATCATAACGCAAAAAGCCGTAAAGCGGATCGTCATCCCGCAGATGGCCCAGATATTGCCGGTTCATAGTCAACCTAAATCCTGCATTTGCCAACTGCCGGATCAGTCGCAAGCATGCCGGCGCCGCAATTGGCCAGCCGCCCCCACTCCGCCGCCCCCAGCGATTCGGGCCGGACCCGCGGATCAATGCCGGCGGCTCTGAACAATTGCGACAGTTTATCCGCGGGCCAGTCTGGCAAAACCGGCAGACCCCGCAACACCGTCCCCAATTGTTTACGGCGCCGGCCGAAGGCCTGTTTCGTTAACTCGAAGAAAAATTGGGGATCCGCCAGCTCGATGGCCGGCCGCGGCCGCCGGCGCAAGCGCACCACGGCGGATTTCACCAGCGGCGGCGGCCAGAAGCAGGTGGGCGAGATGATTTTGCAAATCTCCGTTTCGTAATTCAAGGCGGACCACAACCCCAGCAAACCATAATCCCTGCCGCCGGGCGCGGCGGCCAGGCGCTGTCCGACTTCCAATTGCAAAGTCACCACCATACAGGCTGGGGGCTTGAGCAATTGTAAAAAATTCACCAGCATGGCCGTGCCGGAAGAATACGGCAGGTTGGCCACCACCTTGTAATCCCCCGCCGGCATGATGGCGGAGGATTCCAGTTCCAGCGCATCGCCGCAAATCAGCCGCGCATTTTTCATCCCGGCCAATTCCCGCGACAAGTGCTCATAAAGACGCCGGTCTTTTTCCACCGCCACCAGACGGCCGGCCCGCGCCGCCAGAGCCAGGGTTAAAGCGCCAAGTCCGGGTCCGATTTCCAGCACCGCGTCCGCCCGGCTCACGCCGGCGGCTTCCAGGATAATGCGGACAATGTTGGCATCCACCAGGAAATTCTGGCCCAGGCGTTTGGATGGGTGCCGGTTTTCCGCCAGCCAGAAAGTTCGAACATCCGCGAGTGACACCGGATTCATGAAGTTGCCCTGCGCCAGGGATTCGGCCGGCGCGCCAGGTCGTTGGCCAGAGCGATGGCGGCCTGCATGCTGCGCGGATCGGCGATGCCCCGTCCGGCGATATCGAAGGCCGTGCCATGATCGGGGGAAGTCCGCACGATCGGCAAACCGAGGGTCAAGTTCACTCCCGTATCAAACGCCAGCGTTTTCAGCGGACCCAAGCCCTGGTCATGATACATGGCCAGGACCGCCCCATAATGCCCGCGGGCCGCCTGGTAAAACACCGCGTCCGCCGGGATGGGGCCGGCAACATCCAGGCCCAAACGCCGCAGGCGGCGGATTGCCGGACGGATAATCCGGATTTCCTCGTTGCCCAGCACCCCGCCGTCGCCGGCATGCGGGTTCAGCGCGCAGACCGCCAGCGGTCCGGGTTGGCGGATTTTCCCGGCATCCAGCCAGGCGATGGCGGCGGCGGCCAGCCGGGCGGCGGCAATTATGCCGGCGCCGGTCAGCGCGCGCGGGACTTGCGCCAGCGGCAGGTGGCGGGTTGCCAGCACCACCCGCAGCGGTCCGCCCAGCAGCATCATGGCGATATTTTTGGCGCCGGTCAACTCCGCCAGGTATTCCGTGTGCCCCGGGAAAGGCACGCCGGCCAAAGCCAGGCTTTGCTTGCAAAGCGGCGCGGTAACCATGCCGTCCAATCCGCCGGCCAGGCAGGCGCGCGCCGCGGCCGCGACCCAGGCGGCGGCCAGCCGCCCGTAGCGGCGGCATACCAGGCCGGACTGCCAGGCCAGTCGGTCCGGCGCGCCGGAGGGCGCCTCGGGCTGCCATAAGCTCACCCGTGACAGACGCCGGCGTTCCGCCGCGTCTTCGGGCAGGCGGGCGATGGTGGCCGGCATCGGCAGGCGCAAGCGTTGGGCGATAGATTCAGCCAGGCTGGCATGTCCGATCAGGACCAGTTTAGCGCCCGGCGCGACGCCGCGGGCATGCACCGCCTTCAGGGCGACTTCGGCGCCGATGCCGCCGGGATCGCCCAGGGTGATGCCAAGAATCTTCGATTTGGAGAGCGGAGCAGTAGATTTCACAAGCGATCGATGCGTACCATCATGCCGCAGGCTGCAAATCTCCGCCAGATCAAAACCGGCGGATATAGGCATCGCGTTTCAATCTCTGAATCCAGGTTTCATATAACTGCTTTGACTGGCGCCGGCGCAATTCATCGCGAATTTTATCCTGGACTTCTTCAAACGGCAATTGCGCCGCGGCGCGCCGGCCTTCCACCTTGACGATATATAACATTTCTCCAGCCGCCACTACCGGGCTGATGCCGCCGGGTTCGAGCGCCTGAATCGCCTCGGCTAATTCCGGCCGGCGGGTGGTGGGATCAATCCATCCCCAATAACCGCCATCGCCGGACTTGATGCCCTCCGAGACCTGGGTTGCCAGCGTGGCGAAATCCTGGCCATCCATGAGGCGCTGGCGGATTTCCCCGGCTTGCTTCAATTTTACCGCCTGCTCTTCGTCGGTCTGGCCGCGGTTCAGGGAGATCATGCGCAGTTCCACCTGGGCGGGCAGGCGGTAATTTTCCAAATCCGCTTCATAGGCGTCGCGCACGGCCCGCGGGGATACCAGCACCTTGTCTTCCACTTCATGTTCGCGCATGTAGGAAACAATCATGGTGTTGCGGAGCGACTCGCGCCATTCATCCATGGTCAGGTCTTCGGCTTCCAGCGCCTTGAGCAGGTCCGCCCGGCTGCCATTGAAGCGCGTGCGTTCGATTTGATCCATGCGGCTTTTGACCACGTTATCGGGGATGGTTCCCTGCATACGGCGGAAGGCGTCCAGGATCAATTCCCGCTCGATCAGTGATTCCAGGGTGTTGGTAAAGGCTTCTTCCACGCGGACGGACAGTTCCTCCCCCTGGAATGACTGCTGCAACTGGCGTTCCACCGGTTGCATGGCACTCAAAGTTTCGCGGACGGTGATCACCCGATCATTGACGGCCGCGGCATAACCGTCCATGGGAATGCGGCGGCTGGCGGATTTTTCCGCGGCCGCGCATCCGATATGGGCGGCCATGGCTATCAAAACTGAAATTTGCCAAGCTTTCATATGCAAGCGATTAAGACTCCCGTTTCCCCGGCCTTGCGGCGGACGCCGCGTCGCCATCCCTGCCACCCTGACTGTTTATCACAATCTAGCAAGATTTGGCGGTCACTGCAAGCATCCGGTAAGCCGCGGCTTCCTGCCAGGCACATGTCATTTCCGTGGATTGCCGCCGTACTCCAAAATCGATCTCAACAACCGCCTGCGGCACTGACGTTCGGCTGATGGATTTACGCAACGCGGAAAAATTAAAGCGGCCCCAATCCCAGCACATGCAAGGCGGCGCCGATTTTACCCAGGGGCGCCGATACCTGCAGCCCCTGTACCGCGCCGGCCAGGCGGTCGCGCATTTCGCAGGCAATGGCCGCGCCTTCATGCAATCCTTCCTCCTTGGTCTGGCAGCGCGCCATGCGCGACAGGATTGCCGGCGGAACGATGACGCCGGGCACGTGTTGATTCATGAACTCGGCGTTGCGCAGCGAAGTCAGCGGATAGATCCCTGCAATCACCGGAATCTGGCGCGGGTACCGGCGGATGCGCTCCAGGAAACGCAACAGGGCATCCGGATCGAAAACCGGCTGGGTGATGGCGAATTCCGCTCCCGCGTCAACCTTGGCGTAAAACCGCTCGATTTCCCGCTCCATTTCCAGCGCCAGAGGATTGGCGCCCACTCCGACCAGCATGGCGGCCGGGGGGTCGATGGGGTGCCCCGCCGCATCGCAGCCGGCATTCAAATTCGCCGCCAGCCGGCACAGGCCGATCGAGTCCAGGTCAAACACGCCCGTGGCATCCGGGTAATCGCCCAGCTTGGGCGGATCGCCGGTAATCAAAAGCCAATTGCGCAAACCCAGCGCCTGCGCGCCCAGCCAATCCGCCTGCATGCCGATCAAGTTGCGATCCCGGCAGCAATAATGCGGCAGGCATTCCATGCCGGTTTCCCGGCTGGCCAGCAGGGCGGCAATGATGACCGAAATCCGCGCGCTGGCGCGCGGACCATCCGGCAGGTTAACCGCATCCACGCCGGCAGCCCGGCAGCGCCGGCAACGCTCCAGGAAAACCGGCACCCCGCCGGCGGCCCGGGGCGGCAGGATTTCCACCAGGCGCACAGGCGCGCCGGAAGCCAGCTTGGCGCCCAGGGCCGATTTTTCCGCCAGCGGCACAGCCGTACGGCGCTCCGCGCCGCCCGGCAGAGTAACGGCGGCAATGCGGGCATGTTCCTTGACGCCGCTCAACGATTTCACGGCGCGGGCGGCCATGCGCAGATGCGCCGGCGTGGTGCCGCAGCAGCCCCCCACGCCGCGCGCGCCCAACTCGACATAGCGCTTGGCGAATTCCGTGAAATATTCCGGGCTGTTGAGATACAGGATGCGGCCGCCGATTTCATTGCCGCCGCCGGCATTCGGCATGACCACCACCGGTTTGGCGGTATTTTTTAAAACACGCTGCAACGGGTAAAATATTTCCGACGGCCCCATGCCGCAGTTCAGCCCGATTAAATCCACGTTGCCATCCGCATCCAGCATGGCGGCCCAGGCGGCCTCCCGCGATTCGCCGGCCTGATCCGCCGGGCCTCCCCGGGGCACAAACGACGCCAGCACCGGCAACCCGCGCCGCGCCGCGGCCTGCGCGGCCAGTTGCAATTCCCGGCAGTCGCGGAAGGTCTCCATCACCGCCAGGTCCACCCCCGCGCCGGCCAGGGCGGCGAGTTGCTCGTCAAAAGCCGCTGCTAAATGCGGCTGCAATTCATCCGTAAAAGGTTGATCGGCATGCAGACATGGCCCTACGGAACCGGCGATGTACACCGGCGCTTCACCCGCCGCCCGGCGCGCCAGGGCGACCGCGGCGCGGTTGATTTCCCCCACCCGGTCCGCCAGGCCAAAACCGGCCAATTTCATGCGATTGGCGCCAAAGCTGTTGGTTTCAATGACATCCACGCCGGCATCCACGTATTCGCGGTGGATGCCCAGGATCAAGTCCGGCTGGGTCAGGCATAATTCATCGTAACAGGCGTTCAGAAAAACGCCGCGCTGGTAAATCATGGTGCCCATGGCGCCATCAAAGATCAGCGGTTGTTTTTTGATGCGTTCCAACAACGGCGATAACACTTGACCCTCCGCTTGCGCAGGTATTTGGATAAGATTTGCGCTAACAATATCACGATCAGGATAATTTAAAAGCGAAAAGTCCATGGCCGACTGCCCGATCCTTTATGAACGTCTAAAGATTGTTTCGGGCACGGCAATATGTTATGTTATTCATATCTGCAAAAGACGTGTTCTCAAAACCAAGCATCCAGGCACATCCGATGACCAAAATTGCCAAGCTCGACCGTAACATGCAAATCCAAAAGGCTGCCGACAATCTAACCTGGCGCGATGTACGGCAATGGGGCGTCGAAGGCAAGGGTTGGTCGAACACGGAGGGATATTTCGACCGCCTGCCCCGCGCCGCCCGTAAAATCGTCCGGCCGCCGGTATGGGAACTCTCGCAAATGAGCGCCGGCCTGGCCGTGCGCTTCGAAACGAATGCGCCGGCAATTTCCGTGCGTTACCAGGTCACAAAACCAGATCAGTTTTTTGCCCACATGGCGCCGACCGCTCACAGCGGCGCGGACTTGTACGGACGCGATGCCGCCGGAGTCTGGCGCTGGGTGGGGATTGCCCGCCCGGCCAAGTTTCCCGTGGAAGTGGCGATGATCAGCGGACTGGACGGTGATCCGCGCGAGTACATGCTTTACCTGCCGCTTTATAATGGCGTTCAGACCATGGAAATCGGCGTGCCCGCCGATGCGGCATTCAAGGGCCTGCGGCCGCGCGCCGCGCGGCCGATGGTGTTTTACGGCACTTCCATTCTGCAGGGCGGGTGCGCGTCCCGGCCCGGCATGGTCTGGACTTCGATTCTCGGGCGCTGGTTCGATATGCCGACCGTCAATCTCGGATTTTCCGGCAATGGCCGGATGGATCTGGAACTGGCGCGCCTCCTCGCGCAGATCGATGCCCGGATTTATGTTCTGGATTGCCTGCCCAACATGCAGGCGCAAGACGTACTGGACCGCGCGGAAAAATTCATCAAAATCCTGCGCCGGGCGCGCCGCCAAACCCCGATCCTGTTGGTGGAAGACCGCACTTTTGCCAATGCGCCCTTCCAGGCCAACTGGCGCAAGCGGCATGCGCAATCCCGCCGGGCCCTGCAGGAGGTTTACGGCAAGTTGCTTGCCGCTGGCATCCCGCACCTGCATTACGCCACCGGCGCCGATCTGTTCGGCGGCGATGGCGAGGCCACCGTGGACGGGTCGCATGCCACCGACCTGGGATTCTACCGCCAGGCGCGCGCATTGCAGCCGGTCTTAAGCGGCATCCTGGAGGATACGCCGGCGTAATAATCTGGGCGCTGGGTTTGGAATATGACGCCGGGGAAACCGGCTTGTCCGGCTGATGTCTTTCCGCCGGGCGCCCGCAGTCAAGCATGCCGAAATCATTCAAACGAGGAATCATATGCGCACAACAATTCCATCGGTCGAAGAAAGCATCCCGCGGCGGACGTTTGCAAAGCGCGCGGGCGCCTTGACTGCGGCGCTGCTTTTGATCGGCGCCGCCGGCAATCTATCCGCCGGCACACGGGTCGTGCTCCTGGGCACATCGGGCGGGCCGACTTGGTGGCCGGACTCGCAGCGCATGGGCATATCCTCTGCGCTGGTCGTGCAAGACACCAACGCCAACGATCATATTTACGTGATCGACCTGGGTCCCGGAGCCTCCCAGCGTCTGGCCGAAGCGTTTAATGCAGGAACCTATACCAACTTCGGCGGGGTTGACGTTCAGACCGGCTACTCGTCGTTTCTCAAGCAGGTGAGAGCGCTTTTCTTTACGCACTTGCACATGGATCACACCGCGGATTTCCCCACGCTGCTGCTGTGCGGCCAAGGGGCCGGACTGCTCGCCTACCCGGACAGCGAGGCCGACAAGCGCCTGCAGGTATTCGGCCCCGGCCGGCGCGGACAGTTGGATGATATCTACCCGCCGGGGCGGACGAATGTCCCGCCAACCCTGAACCCGTTAAATCCCACGCCGGGCACCATGGAAATGATGCAGTATCTGTTGCCGGCATATGCGCAGACCATCAACAATTTCACCAGGGACAGCGGCTGGTCGGATTTTTCGAAGCTGCTCAGCATGCATGATATCCCTTTCCCCCAACTGCCCCGGGCCGACTATCCGATCGATCCGCAAACGGGCCAGGCGCGCAATACCGCGCCCTGGCCGGAGATGGACCCGATTTTCGTTTATCAGGACGAGTTTGTCAGAGTGACCGCCACGCTCGGCGACCACGGCCCGGTCTACCCGAATTTTGCATACCGGTTCGACACCGCCGATGGGTCGGTCGTGTTTTCGGGCGACACGGGGTACCCCTGCACCAACCTTATCCGCCTGGCGCAGGGCGCCGATATCATGGTCCACGAGGTCATTGACCAGGCTTTTATCGACAACCTCTTCCCGCCCCCGCTCACCCCGGTAATGGCGGCGATGAAATATCATCTCGAGTCGTCCCACACCTCCATCACCAATGTCGGCAAACAGGCGGCCGCGGCGAATGTCGGCACGCTGGTGCTCAACCACATCGTCCCGGCCAATACGGCGGCGGCGCGCTTGCAGCAGGCACAACAAAATTTTGCCGGCACTTTGATTGTCGGCAGCGACCTGACGGAAATCCCGGTCGGCGCGCCGTCCAACCTTGCCCGGCCGGTGGCGGCCGATTTTGACGGCGATGCCAAGGCCGATCCGGCGACCGCAGCATCCGGCGACTGGTACGCCTGGCTGTCGGCCGACGCGTATGCGCGCAGCGGCCCTTACCAGATCGGCGGGGCGGGCCTCACCCCGTGCGCCGCTGATTTCGACGGCGACCGCCTGGCCGACCCGGCGGTTTACTCCGCGGCCAGCGGAGATTGGACGGTGATGTTCTCCGCCACCGGCTATGCGCCCATGTCATTTCCCGGGTTTTTGGGCGGGATCGGGTTTGCGGCGGCGCCGGCCGATTTTGACGGAGACGGACTGGGCGACCCGGCGGTTTACCGCGCCGCGACCGGCGAATGGCGCGCACGGCTGTCCGCGTCCGGCTACACGGAGGTCAGTGTTATTTTTTGACCTCGTCCAGGATCCCGGCAAACGCCTCCACGCATTGCGCGTCCCATTTGGCGCCGGCATGCTTGCACAAGACGGCCAGGGCGGCGGTCTGTTCCATGCCTTTCTGGTAGGGACGGTCGGTGGTCATGGCGTCAAAGCCGTCCGCAACCGCGATGATTTTAGCGCCCAACGGAATTTCATCCGCTTTCAGGCGGCGCGGGTATCCCTGGCCGTCCGGCCGTTCATGGTGGCAATGGATGAATTCGATCGCCGGACCGAGGAAGTCCAGGTCCTGCAGTATCTCCGCGCCGACCGCGGGATGCTGCATGATCCGCGCCACTACTTCCGGCGGATTGCGCGCCGTGTGGGGTTGGAACAACTGGTCCGGAAAACCGATCTTGCCGATATCATGCAGCATGCCCGCCAAATGCACGTATTGCACCATCGCGGCGTCGAGCCCCATGCTGATCGCGGTCAGGCGCGACCATTCGCCCACCCGTTCCGCGTGGCCTTCGGTGTAAGCGTCGCGCGCGGCCAGGGCGTGGGCCATGGCGGACACCGTGCCAATCGTGGTTTGGCGCAGGCGTTCATTCAAGGCCCGCAATTCGCGCACCAAAAGGTCCAGTTTGTACTCGCGCGCTTCAACCTTGACCATCATCAGGCCCATGGCCTCGGCAATCGAACGCACCGGCTCCGCCACGCCAGCGCCGGTCAGGGGCATGATGTCGTTGGAATAATTGCCGGCAGCGACTTCCTTGATGAGTGCCAGGAGTTTTTTCAGTTCAGAGTTGGGCATGGCGTGTTTCCCTCTTCAATCCGCGGTGAACAACAAGGCGCCGCCCGGCGCCCGGCGCAAATTTCCTGCACGCGGCAAACGGCAATCGGACAGGCCGGGTCCGGATACGCGCCAGGTGCCCGCGCCGGCGCGTTCCATGGCGTACAAAGGCCGGCGGCCGCGCGTCGCATAAAAAAGACTGGCAAAAGTCAACACGCAACCGCTGGCCGGCCGGCGGTAAACCTGGTTCATTTTTTGAATCGGCGGGCGCGCATGCGGGTAAATTTCCGGAACCAGTTCCGCGCGCCAGTTGGCATTGCAGTACGCGCCCAGTTGGACGGCCGGCGCCGGATCGTAATGCACGAAAAACCGGCGTTCCGCCTGCATACAGACGCCCAAACCCTCGTTTTCAAGGTGCAGCCGGCCGAGCATGTTCCATTGGCAGCGCACTTCCGCCAGATCCGGCCGCCCCACGCGCACCGTGTCCGCCACCAGGAAAAACCGGCCCTTGATCCATAAAATCGAACGGCGCCATTCCCCGCCGGCCATCCCCGGCAAAACGCTTTGCACGAAGGCGGTCCGGGAGTTTTCCCGGCAGCAACGCAAGACGCACAAGTTGGGATAGGCGGCGAATTTTCCGTCCGCCTGCACAAATTGGACCAGGTTGTGGTCTTCCGGACCGGTCTGGCGCGTGCGGTAAGCGTCGGCGACGCCCATTTTGCGGTCCGCCTTGCCATAGCTGTTATCCACCAGCCAGATGCGATCCAGGTGATTGAGCCGGATGATGGAATTCTGGTCGCGATGCGCATGCCCCGCGCTCGGGTAGGAAAATCCTTCCAGTAAAAGGTACTGCGCCCCGCCGGACCATGCCTCGCGCATGGCCAGTTTGTCGTATGCCAAGTCCGGCGGCACCGCGGGCCCATACTGCCGGCGGATATGCTCGTCGAGGGGCATGATCGCCACCTGGGGCAGAGCCGGCGGCCGGTTCCGCGGAAACTGGCGCCGGCATCCCGGCAGCCAGGCGGTGGTTGACGGCAAGTCCCGCGAAATCGGTTTGGGCAGGGCCCGGCGAATATAGTCGGCCGTCCATGACAAGCTGGCATCCCCGCTCCGCGCGGCCGCCGCATCCAGGAAGGCGGCGCCCAGTCCCCCGCCGCTGACCGGCGCGCCGGCATCGCCGAAATCGGACGGATACCCGAAGTTGTCCGTGCTGATGACGATATTGCGGGCAACCATGGCCATCCGCCCGTTGACGGTGAAATGACGGCGGCCGGTGGCGCGGTCATAAACAAGTTTATGGGCCGGCACCAGCCATTGATACATGTTGGCATTTTCCCTGTACTTGAAGTAATTTTCCATCTGCGGGCAGTTGAAACATTCCCGCGCGGTCCGCAGCCATGCGCGCGCCGCCGGCCAACGATGATGTTCGTCGAAATAACGGCCGGCGAAAAACAGCGTCAGCGCGCCGAAAGTCTCATGGTTATGGCGCAGGACGCCGGGCAAGGTCGGCCAGCGCGCCGCCTTGTAGCCGGCGCACATTTCCGCCGTTGCCAGCAGCAGATTGTCGTAAACCAGGCGTTCCTCCGGTGTCACCGGCAGATGTTCGGCCAGCAATTCCCAGTTGGCGATCATACGGCCGGCGTAAAACTCAATATCCGACGGGATGCTGGCCCCGCCCGGGGTTTGCGTAAAATAATCCAGCATGGCGCGCAGCATGGCCAGGAATAATTTCAGGTAATCCGGATCGCCGGTGCGGCTGAAGATATCCGCGGCCGTATTGGCCAGGATCAAGGGATAAACATTATAGCGATCCGCCGCCTTGCCGCCGCTGTCAAAATCCGCTGCGGCGAGCGCCGCCAGGCTGGCCGTAGTGCGGGGCGGACGCGCCCGCCGGTTCCGGTACGGCCGGAGCCGGTTCAGTTCCGCCAGCACGCGCGCCTTGTCGCGCAGGGCGGGGAAAGTGCCTGGGAGGCATTGCACCTGCCAGACCGGTTCCGGCAGCGCGATGCCGCCGTCAATTCGCCGGGCCTGCCGGTGCAACGCGCGCAGCGCCGCGTCAGCCCGGCGCGGACCGCAGCAGATTTGCACCAGGTTGCCGCCCAGGTTGCCCGGGTTGTGCAGCGTCCGGAGCAGCCACCCGCGCGGCCCCGGCAATTGGGCGTCGGCATCCAGGCGGCAGGCGTCCGCCCAGGCAGCGGCGGCGCGGTTTTCATGCGCGCCGCCCAGCATGATGACATTGCCGCGGCGGAGCAGGCTGGAATGGAATTCCAGATCGGGTAGCAGCCGCGGCGGAACGCCGGCGGCGCTCAGCCAATCCGCCAGCGCGCGCGCCAAACGGCGGTAATGCGGCGCCGGCGGCACGCAGATTGCCAGGCAAGCACGGTCCGGCGCCGCCAGGCGGGTTTGGCGGCATGAGCGGGGCAAATTTCCCAGCGCAAGGCTGGGGAACGGGAATTGCCCGCGTGCCCGCAGATATTCATCCAGGGCGGCGTCGCCGGCGCGCCGCCAAAGGCGCTTTTCCGCGGGGGTCAGGTCCACAACGGTCGGCTCGCGGTTGGTCCAGACCGGGTATTGGCCAATGTGTTTGCGTAAATTGACTCTCCGGGCGGCGTAAAGCGAAGCCAATGACAATGTTGACATGTAAACATTCTACCCGGTCAACGAAGCCGCGCAAGTATAAATCATCCGGCAAGGTCAACCTGTCCGGACGGCATCGGGCAAGTTTGTGATTTCCAGCATGATCCGCCGGGCGCGGCCTGAGACTTCGAGGTGGCGGTTCACAAATGCCCCCAGCAATTCCAGCACCGCCAGGCGCTGCCGCGGGGTACTGCGCATCCGGCGCGCCACATCCCAGGCTCCGGCGCCTTGCCAGAATCCCAGCACGGCCAGCACATCCGGCGCCAGCCGCATACTGTCCGCCGGCGCGCGCGCCGACTGGCACGCGGGGCACAAAATACCGCCATGGGCGGGCGAAAAAAAACAACCGCGCGCCGCCGGTTCTGCCGCGGCGCGCGCGAACGGCCACGAGGCGCGGCAACCCTGGCAGGTCCGCAAGCCCGGCCCCACCCCGCCCATTTCCAGCAGCCGCAATTCGAACCAGGGCAGCAGCGCTTCAGCGGACATGGGACTGTCAAGGGCTTCCAAAGCGGTATCCAGCAATTGAAATCCTTCCGGATGCGGCGCTTGCGCCGGCAGCCAGTTGGCGATCAAATCCGCGAAGTAGGAAGCGCAGGCGGCGGCTTTCCAATTGCTGCGCAAGTGCGGCCGCGGCGTGAGCAGGCAGCATTCGCGGGCAATGTGCAGCGCCGATTCCCAGCGCGGGTAAAACAGCAATTCGGAAAGACAAAACAGGTCGTATTGCCCTCTGAAAACGCTGTCGCGCCGCAAGGCGCCCTTGATCATGGTGACGATTTTGCCATGTTCGGAGGTCAGCCAGGTGACCACCTGCGAAGTTTCCGAAAACGGCACGATCCGCAAAACCAGGGCCTTGGTCGTAATAATCATGGCGGACGCCTCAGGGCTAATCGTCCCGCAGCCATTCATCCAGGCGGTCGAGCAGCGTCTTGCCGGGCTCGTCGGTTTTGCCGGGCAGGACCGCGCCGGCGGAAAAAATCATTTTCATGGCATCCTGCAAGCCGATGTCCAAAAAGATGACATCGCCGCGCGGCACCATCAGGAAGAACCCCGTAGTCGGATTGGGGGCGGTTGGAACAAATACGCACAGAACGCCGGCGGACGAATCCTGGCCGATCGGCAATTGTTCCGCCACCCCGCGGTTAAGTTCCGCGGTCATGAAACCGATGGAATACAACCCGGCGCGCGGAAACTGCACCGCCACCACCTGCTTGAACAGGGTGCGCCGGGAATTGACGACCGATTCGCTGACCTGACGCAGGGCTAAATACAATGTTTTCACAATGGGGATGCGCGTCAGGATGCCGTCGCCCAGCCGGTAGAGATGCCGTCCGATGAAATTGCGGGCCAGGAGCCCGATCAGGTAAAGGGCGCTGAAAACCAGCAACAAGGCCAGCATGCGGTAAAAAATGCTGTGTTCGGTTTGCAGCCATTCCCGCGGCACAAGGTAGTTGGTCAGGTATCTGAACAAAAACTGCACAATCCAGAGGGTCACTGCCAGCGGGGTGATCAGAATCAGCCCCACCAGGATGTTGGCCCGCACGGATTTCGTAAATCGCTGCCACATGTTTTCGCCCTCTCCTATCAACGCGCACCCAACCGCCATCGCCAATCCATGCAAAACATACAACAGGCGGATTAAAAAGTAAAGCCGCGGCAGTGCGGGGGGCCGGCGGCGGCAGCGGGTCACGGTGTAAGCGTCCAACCCCGGACCGCCCTGGATTTTTCGTGCCCGCATTGCCGCCGTATTTTGCTTGTAGAAACGGGAGGGAATTGCTAAAAATAAAGCAAATTTGTTTAAAGACGCGTCTGCGCTGCAGGCGCCTTCCAGATGAGGAACGATATGCAAAGCCAGCAGATCAAGCAGGGAAACGAACGCGCACCGCACCGCAGTTTGCTGCGGGCAGCCGGAGTGCAGGCCGAGGATTTCGGCAAACCATTTATCGGCGTCTGCAATTCCTTCGTGGAGATCATCCCGGGCCACGTCCACTTGAACGCCGTCGGCCGGCTGATCTGCCGGCAAATCCGCCAGGCCGGCGGCGTGCCGTTCGAATTCAACACCATCGGCATCTGCGACGGCGTGGCCATGGGCCATGCCGGCATGAAATATTCCCTGCCCAGCCGGGAATTGATCGCCGACTGCGTGGAGTCCATGGCGCGCGCGCATTGTTTCGATGCGCTGCTCTGCATTCCGAACTGCGACAAAATCGTGCCCGGCATGGTCATGGGCGCACTGCGGGTGGATATCCCCACCCTGGTGGTCAGCGGCGGCCCCATGCTGGCCGGACGCGCGGCCGACGGGCGGGCACTGGATTTGATCAGCGTTTTTGAAGGCGTGGCCGCCTGCCGCCAGGGTAAAATCGGCGAAGCGGAATTGCAGGCGCGGGAAGAAAAAGCCTGCCCCGGCTGCGGTTCATGCTCGGGCATGTTCACGGCCAATTCGATGAATTGCCTTTGCGAGGCCCTGGGCTTGGCGTTGCCCGGGAACGGCACCATTCCCGCCGTTGATCCGCGCCGCAAAAAATTGTATCGTCAGGCGGCGCGCCGCGTCGTTGAAATGGCGCAAGCCGGCGGACCGCGGCCGCGCTCCATCGTGACCAGGGAATCCATGGATAATGCCTTCGCCGTGGATATGGCCATGGGCGGCAGCACCAACACGGTCCTGCATGCGCTGGCCATCGCGCAGGAAGCCGGGATCGAGTATGACCTGGACCGCATCAACGCCATTTCCCGCAGATGCCCGAATATTTGCAAGGTTTCGCCTTCCAGCCAGTATCACGTGGAAGACGTGGACCGGGCCGGGGGCATCGGCGCCATTATCCGCACACTCTGCGACCTGCCGGGCCTGATCAACACCGGCGCCCTGACCGTCACCGGCCGCACCATCGCCCGGAATACCGCCCGCGCGAAAATCCTGGACGAGCAGGTGATCCGTCCTCCCAGTCAGGCCTATTCCCAGGAAGGCGGCCTGGCAATCCTGCGCGGCAACCTGGCACCCGACGGCGCCGTGGTCAAAACGGCCGGCGTTGCGCCGTCCATGCTCCAATTCGAGGGAACCGCGGTAATCTTCGATTCCGAGGAAGAGGCCTGCCAGGGTATTTTAGCCGGCAAAGTCCAAGCAGGCAACATGGTGGTGATCCGTTACGAAGGCCCGAAAGGCGGACCGGGCATGCAGGAAATGCTGGGGCCGACCTCGTACATCATGGGCCAGGGTTTGGGTGAAAAGGTGGCGCTGATCACGGACGGCCGGTTTTCCGGCGGCACGCGCGGCGCCTGTATCGGCCATGTTTCACCAGAAGCCGCTGCCGGCGGGCTGATCGGCCTGCTGCGCAACGGCGACCGCATCCGGATTGATATTCCCCATCACCGGTTGGAAGCGCTCCTGTCCGAGGCTGAAATTCAGCAACGCCGGGCGCAAATGCCGCCCTATCAGCCCCGGCCGCTGACGGGATGGCTAAAGCGTTACGCGGCGCATGTGACCAGCGCCAATACCGGCGCAGTCTTGCAGGCTTGAGCAATTCACCGCAAAGGCTCAGAGGCACAAAGGGGAGCTAATTTCAAAAGCCGTCCCCTGCCACCTTGCGTGGCAGGAACGAAAGGTTACGCAAAACACAAAGTGTTTTTTTTACAACATGCGGTGTTTTGCATAACCTTGGTCTCCGGCGGGGTAAACCCGCCGGGGGACTTTTGAAAATTCTGCCGCTACCCTGCGCTGCCTGGGCGTCCTGCGCGTTTTTGGCGGCTAATCCGGCTTCACGGCTGCGGGCAGGATTTCCACTTTGAAAACGCATTGGGTATGCGGCTGCTCCGGTTCCCACGGGCGCAGGTAAGCCAATCCCACCTCCATGGCGCCGGGCCGTATGGCGTCAAATATCCAATTCTCATGCCCGCCCGCGCCAATCCGTGTGACAGCGGGCGGATCGAACCGATGTTCCCGCAGGCGCGCCGGCGCATCGGCCGGCAAATCCGCCAGGCGCCATTGATAACCGGTAGTCGGATTGGATGGCAGACGGATGGTAAACACGGTGCCGGCCGCAGTTTGGATGCCCGCGTTGGCATTGGTGTAAATCATGCCGCCGGCATCATCCGGCTTCGCCGGCGGCGGTGTCTGGTATTCTTTGGGCATGGGCGCTGCCTCCGGCGATGGCGCCGCCCCCAGCATGCGGGACAGGCCGAAAACCAGGTAAATCGCGGCGAAGACACCGCCAATCCGCCACAGGCCGGGGCGGCGGCGGATGATTTCATCCAACCGGCGCCGCCCTCCCGCCGGCAGGGCGGCCGCGGCGGCAATCAACAAAAACACCGCGGGCGGCAGGAAACCGAATGGATGGCAATGCCATGCCTGCCGCCATTGGCCATGCAAAACCGCCGTCACGCTGCGCGTCAGCCCGCAACCGGGGCAAGGCCATCCGGTCAACCGGTGCCAGACACAGCCGTCATAACCAAATCCTTCCGGCGGATGGATTAAAGCAAACAACAAAAAAATCAGCAATAAATAAAAAAACGCGCGCGCTTCCGGCGCCAGACGACGGTTGAAGGAGCGGGCGGCGGCCGGCCCGGCCCGCCTTATCAACTGCCCCCACTGCCGCGCCTGGCTCATAACATCTCCCGTCGTAAACCGATCATTCGCCGTCGGGCTACGCCGTGCGCACCCGCGCGGCGGCGGCCACACGGAACACCGTGCCCCGCTCATTGGTGCAGCGGTAATATTTCCGCATCAGCGGGCCCTTGACCATGGCACGGCCGCCGCCCAGCCAGAAATGCTGGCCTTCGCGGAGTTCCGACAGCATCAGCCGCCGGTCAAACGTATCATGCCGGCGCAAAGCCAGGGACAGTTCCGGATCGGCATCCGTCGAATACAGGGGGCGGCGGGCATGGCGCAAGACCATCGGTTGCAAATCCGGCGGAAAACATCTGGCATGCGCTATGAGATAAGCGCCGAAAACCGATTTCCACTCCCGCCCGTGGGGGCGGGCGCGGCCGGATCTTTCATGGGCCATCCGGGCGTGGGCGATTTCGTGCAGCAACGTAATCAAAAACAGGTACGGATTGCCGGAATGGTTCACCGTGATCACACTGTAATGCCGGCCCGCCGGTTGGACATGGTCGCCGTGTTTGGTGCGGCGGCGGCGGACCACCCGCACGAGGATCGGCATCTGGGCCAGCAGGCTGCTGATGGAAGCCGCAGCCGATTCCGGCAGATGCGGCCGCATGGCCGCCAGCGAATGCGCCTGAAAATCGCCAGCTTCGATTAAAGGCGGCGAGGAGGCAACGGCGGGAATTTGCACTTCAGGCGGCACAGCAGCGGTTCCGAATGTTGCCGACATGAAAACCTGGGAACCAGGGAACATTGAATATGCCGAACGCGTCTTTCATGGCGTACCTGGCAGGAGTTGAACCTGCAACCTTCTGATCCGTAGACAGACGCCCGCCCTATATTTTATTGATTATTTTGTTGACAATATGCTTTCTGTATGCTTTTATATTTGCAGTAATGAATAGAAAAGCAAACGACTGCACACAAGCGAAACATACAGGAAGCACATCATGAAACACCGCACCGGCTATCTTTTCCAACGTGGAAAACAAAAACAGTATTATCTCCAATACCGCATTGAAGGCAAGACAATTGTTCAAAGCCTAGGAACCGACGACAAGGACAAGGCGGATGATAAACGCGCCGAAATAATGCGCGCGTTCACTACTGCCGCCCGCGCC
>JAXGPF010000022.1:0-31148 GCA_040767085.1 Kiritimatiellia bacterium
GTAATCGGCCATTATCCGCCAACCCCGGCCAAAAAACCCCGCCCAGGATGCCCACCACGCCACACAAACGCGCCAAGGCATATCAGCATACCACCCGAAAACGCGCCCGCCACTGCCAGGACAGGCACCTACAGCAACAAGTGTTGAGATCATGCCGGACGGGTCAATCGGGCAGACGGCGGCGGTCATGGTCAAAACGGGATTCATGGCGACGGCCACTAGGGAGCCGGCCAGGACAACCCGACAACACCGGGCGACCGCGGCCAGGTCAAAGCGAATTCCGCCATCATGGCCGATGCCTAGCGCGCTGCCATAGGCACCCCGGCCGCCGTAACGGTCATTATCAGCATGGCGTGATCCAGACTGGCAAGCCGCCGGTATTGATCCAAGCGCGCTATAAACCGCCCTTGAAACGCCGCACACCCGCCGGCCCTTGTCCTACCATGGCCCGGCGGAGATCGGCGGGAAACGCCAAGAAATTCTTGATGGAATTTATTTCCTATGCCATCCGCGCCCCCTACCAAGGCACCGACCCGCTGGGCGACGTTGTGTCATGGAATCTCAAGCGGCGGCATTTGTCGGTAAGTCAGAAGTCAACGCTGGCAATCCGGTTGAAGCCGATGTTTGAGGTGAAGGCTAAAGAGAGAATGACATCGGGAATCAACCAGCATAGCCCTAAGGCAAATTTGCCGGAGGGCTCAAAGGGGGAATCCCGCGACCAAGCCGCCGCCGCCGTTGGAGTGTCCGGGCGCACGGTGCAGGATGCGAGGGCAAAAATAATTGTTGACACCGGCCAAGATTTTGCTATGGTTCCGGCAGATAGCAAGGAAAGGCCGTAGAACGCCTATGACACTATCAGTAAAATCCAAGCAAAATATGCCGCCGTTGTATGTGGGAGGGCTGCCTACTGACGGCCCAAGTTCTACCCCGCTGCAACGGCGGTTTTTTTGTTAGGAGGTTGCATCATGCAGTATCTTATCTACACTGGGCCGGGCAAAGTCACGGCCACCCTTACCACCGACGCGCCGGGAAGTCATTACGGTATTCCAATTTTACGAATTGAAGGCAAAGGCGTTGAAGATTGGCCGGACTTAGGGCCGGCTGATTCCCTGCCTTCAGGTTTGACGGCCGCGCAAATACTTGTGTTATGGGCAACCCGCCAGAAGCCCGACGCGGGAGCTTTCACGGAGCCAAGCGCGGAAGGCGTTGCCGACGCCCGCCGATTTTGCGCGCAATGGCCGGCCGGCCCGCAAATTCAAAAAATGCGCTGGAGAGTATATCAAACATTTGAAACCTTGGGCGACCCCGGCGAGGAAATATGTTGCGACCGGGAGACGGCCGAGAAGGCCGCCGCCGAACTCCGCCGGCTGATTGTCAAGATGGTTATGGAGGATTGCGCGCCAATGGAGGATGACGGCCAAACACGCACAGGTCAGTCAAACGAGGTGGAGGCGTGGAATCATGCCGACACCCACCACCAACATGGCGGCAAATACACCCGCGCCGCTGGGGAGTATATCGCAACGCAAGCCATCAAGATTGAAGAAATCACGGAATAACACCACGGCGGCGCCCTGGGCCATCCCTGGGGCGCCGCTACACCCGCACCCGGCCCGCCGGCAGGCGATATTCCACGGCAAAGGCGATCCACCGCCACAACCCGGCCAGGATGCCCCAGGATGCCCACCACGGCACGAGTTGACCCGGCGGCAGTAATGCCACGCCCTGGAGGATGGACGGCGCACCGGGCGATTGTGAGGGATTCAGGCGGAGGCGCCCACACCACCGAGCAGGACGCCCACCACGGCGCCCGACCGGCGGCGGTGAACACGGACACAGAACCCGGCCACCCATGCACCAGGTCAGGAGGCCGGCGGGAGGATGCGCGGTTATAGCTTTACGGGCAAATCTGTATGCTTTTCAAATCCCCGAAAAGCATACAAGTTTTTTGCTGCTGATTCAAAATCAGACGCGACTATCTGCTTTAAAAGCGTTTTTGAAAAAACCGATTTTTTAGAGCTGTATGCTTTTTGTATGCTTTGTAACCCCGAAAAGCATACAATCACACACCCGCACAAAAAAGCAAACAAGCGCAAAACCAAAAAAGGCAATGTTGAGCAAACCCGCATGGATAAAGGGCGAAATGCTTGTTTTTGTTAGGAAAAACATGGCGTACCTGGCAGGAGTTGAACCTGCAACCTTCTGATCCGTAGTCAGATGCTCTGTCCAGTTGAGCTACAGGTACGCTAAAAGAAAGATTTATTTATCCTAGGATATAATTTTGATTTTGCAAGCAAATTTTGTTTGTGTTATTGAAATCAGGCGAGTCGTTTTCAAAAGCCAGCCTTTGCACGCAGGCTTCCATATCCGGTCAGAAAGGAGCACTATGGACTTCGCCGAGCTCATCCAAGATATCCGCCAGCGCCTGGGACCGCGCCTCTTTATCCTGGGGCATTATTACCAGCGCGATGCTGTGTTGCGGCATACCGACGCCACCGGCGACTCGCTGGAACTGTCGCGGCGCGCGGCCCGGGAAACCCAGGCCGAACGCATAGTTTTCTGCGGAGTCCATTTCATGGCCGAATCCGCCGCCATCCTGGCCCGCCCCGCCCAGACCGTTTACATGCCCGATCTCGATGCCGGCTGCCCCATGGCCGACATGGCGCCGGCCCGGGAATTGTGTAAAATCTGGAAGGAAATCGAAGCCGCCGTGCCCGGCTGGCTGCCGGTGATTTACGTCAACAGTTCCGCGGCCGCCAAGGCGTTTTGCGGCGCGCACGGCGGCTGCGCCTGCACTTCCAGCAACGCGCCGCGCGTGGTGCGTTGGGCTCTGGATCAAGGCAAGCGGGTGCTGTTCATCCCGGACCAACACCTGGCCCGCAATACCGCGCATGACCTGGGTCTGCCGGACAACGCCGTGGCGCTGGCCGATCCCCGTCTGCCGCTGGGCGGCCTGTCGCCGGACGTCCTGCGCGGCGCCCGGGTCCTGGCCTGGAAGGGCTACTGTCATGTCCACGCCTTTACCGTGGAAGATATCGCCGCGGCCCGCCTTCGTTATCCCGGGGCCAAGATCATTGTCCACCCCGAAACCCCCGCCCCGGTCCTGCGCCTGGCCGATGCCCATGGCTCCACCTCGCAAATCATCCAGTACGTTGAAAACGCGCCGGATGGCGCCGCCATTGTCATCGGCACGGAATTCAACCTGGTCCGCCGGCTGGCGCGGCGGCATCAGCAGCGCCTGAAGATCGTTCCCCTGCGCGTTTCCGTCTGCCCGAACATGTCCCGGACCACGGAAGAAAAGTTATGCCGGATCCTGCGGGACTGGCCGGCGGAAAACATCGTGCGGATTCCGGAGGAACACCGCGCGGACGCGCAGCGGGCATTGCAGCGCATGCTGGAATTATCCTGACCTCCAGCAGGAGACGATCCGTCATGGCTGCCTTCAAGATCAAAGCCGACTACCAGCCGACCGGCGACCAGCCGGCCGCAATCAAGGCCTTGCAGGACGGCCTGGCGGCCGGCCAACGCTTTCAAACGCTGGAAGGCGTAACCGGATCTGGCAAAACCTTCACCATGGCCAATGTGATCGCCGCCTGGGGCCGCCCCACCCTGGTGATTTCGCATAACAAGACCCTCGCCGCCCAGTTGTTTGTGGAATTGAAAGGATATTTCCCCGACAACGCCGTGGAGTATTTCGTCAGTTACTACGATTATTACCAGCCGGAAGCCTACATCCCGCAGACCGACACCTACATTGAAAAAGACGCCGCCATTAACGAGGAAATCGAGCGTTTGCGCCTCGCCGCGACGCACTCCCTGATGAACCGCGACGATGTGATCATCGTCGCCTCCGTTTCCTGCATCTACGGACTGGGTTCGCCGGAGGATTACCGGGAAATGCTGGTCAGCCTGGCCCGCGGCCAGGAACTGGACCGCGAGCGGCTGATGCAGCAACTGGTGGATATCCAATACAGCCGCAACGATTACGAACCCCAGCCGGGCGCGTTCCGGGTGCGCGGGGATATCGTGGATGTTTTCCCCGCCTACGCCCGGACTGGCATCCGCATCGGTTTTTTCGGCGAGCAGGTCGAGTCCCTGCAGCGGATTGACGCCGTGACCGGCAAGGTTGAAGCCGACCTGGCACACACCACCGTCTCGCCGGCGCGTCACTTTGTCATGCCGGCGGCGCGGATTCTGCCGGCCCTGGAATCTATCCGCGCGGAATTGGCGGAACGCGTGCAATGGCTTGAGCGGAACAACAAACTCATCGAAGCCCAGCGCCTGACCATGCGCACCAACTACGACCTGGAAATGCTCCGGGAGACCGGCTTCTGTTCCGGCATCGAAAATTATTCCCGCCACCTCAGCGGCCGCCGGCCCGGCGAACCGCCGGCCACGCTGCTGGATTATTACAGTTCCGAATTCCTGACGATCGTGGATGAGTCGCATGTGACGCTCCCCCAGTTACGCGGGATGTACAACGGCGACCAGGCCCGCAAGCAGACCCTGGTTGACCACGGTTTCCGCCTGCCGTCGGCCCGGGATAACCGGCCGCTGAATTTCGACGAATTCCTCGCCGCCGCCGGCAAAATGATTTTCGTCTCCGCCACCCCGGGCGAATACGAACACAAGATGTCGCCGCCGCCGGTGCCGCAGATCATCCGCCCGACCGGCCTGCTGGATCCGGTCTGCGAAGTGCGCCCGTTAACCGGCCAGATTGACTCGATCATGGAGGAAATCAAACTCCGGGCCGCGCGCCGGGAACGGGTGCTGGTGACGACGCTGACCAAAAAAACCGCCGAGGATTTAAGCGCCTACCTGGGCGAGGCGGGATTGCGCGTGCAGTACCTGCATTCCGATATTGACGCTTTGGAGCGGGTGGAAATCCTGCGCAGTCTGCGGGCGGGCGATTTTGACTGTCTGATCGGCATCAACCTGCTGCGCGAAGGGCTGGACCTGCCGGAAGTGTCGTTGGTGGCCATCCTGGACGCCGACAAGGAAGGATTTCTGCGTTCGGAAACATCGTTGATCCAGACCGCCGGCCGCGCCGCCCGGCACAGCAACGGGACGGTGATCTTATACGCCGATGTCATCACCGATTCCATGCGCCGCGCCCTGGCGGTGATGAACACGCGCCGGGCCAGCCAGATGGAATACAACCGGCTGCACGGCATCACCCCCCGCACCATTGTCAAGTCCATCAACGAGGGCTTGCGCATCAAACAAGCCGGCCGGCAGGCTGCCGCCCTGGTGGTGCGCGAGTCCGGCGGCGATTATGACGTCCAGGCCGCCATCGGCGAAATGGAATCGGAAATGCTGGCGGCGGCGGACGCCATGGAATTCGAGCGGGCCGCCTTGCTGCGCGACCAAATCGCCGAGTTGCGTTCCGCCGCCGGACTGGCGCCGCCAGCACGCCGCCAGTCAGCCCGCGGGCGCGACCCCGGTTCCCATAAAAAGCCGCCGTTGAAATACCCCGGGGTGCGCCATGTCCGGCGGCGCCGCAAATGAGCAAACCAGGCCCTTCGGCCAAGCCCAGGGCAGGCATACGGGCCCTCCCTCCTGGATGGCGAACCTGGGCGGTGTAAGTTTTAAGGTTGACCGTTTTATGGTTTTACGCCTGCAAACTGAACACTCTGACCCTTTGTGCCTCTGCCCCTTTGAAATAACCGCTTGCGCCGGCGGCGCTGGCATGTATAATGAACAGCGAAAGGGGGCGACAGGTTTCGACGTTCAAGTTGAAGCCGGAATTGCGCGTCGAGGACCCCGGTTGGCCTCGTAAAACACCCGGGAAAACACAAACGCTAATACTGAATTAGCTCTCGCGGCTTAATTGCCGTGACGCTTGTCCGTTGACCGCCTGCTGGACGGAACAAGCGACGATAGCGGGCTGGCGGACGCCTTGGGCAGCCGGATGCGTCCGCAAGATTCACGTGGCTGCTGGCCGCGGCGGCGCCTGCCTGCCGGCTTCCATCGCGGCGAGAATAAAAGACAGAATACACGCGTAGATGTTCCGGTGACTCTTGTACGGACGGGGGTTCAAATCCCCCCGCCTCCACCATTTTGCTGGATGCGCTCGGGACTGCAGTTCGATTTTTTCATGCCAAACTTACGTGAACTCTGCCGGCAGGTTCTGCGGCGCGATGCGCATCCGGCTATTCAATTCGTCAAATACGGCATCGCCGGCGGCCTGGCGACGGCCGTGCACATTGTCGTCTTTTACATCTGTTGCCTGTGGGTGCTGCCGGCCCTGGCGCCCGGCGACCCGGTCGCCGTCTGGGCCGGCATGGACGCGGCGCCAATCAGCGACGCCCTGCGCGGATCGCGCGCGGTGTGGAACAACCTGATCGCCTTCCTGCTTTCCAATCTGACCGCGTACGTGATCAATATTTTATGGGTCTTCACGCCGGGACGGCACAGCCGGCTGGTGGAAGTCGGCATGTTTTACCTGGTTTCCGCGGTGAGCGTCGGCTTGGGCAGCGTGATCATGAAATTGCTGATCAGCCATTTTCAACTGAGCACGACACTGGCGTTCGGCGCGGTGACGGCCTGTTCCATCCTGATCAATTACGCCATGCGCAAGTTTGTTATCTTTAAAGGATAACCCTGCTCCCGGGGGAGCGGTTTTGCGCGCCGCCCGGCCTTTAATGCGCCGCCAGAAGATATCCGCGCAGCATGTCTTCGTACTGGCGCAGGGAAGCCGCCGGCACCCGTTCCGTCAAGGCGTGGGAGCCGGTGCCCGGCAACCCGATGATGGCGATCGGAACCTTGCAGGCGCGGAAATGGCGGGCATCCGTCGCCCCATTCATGCGCTTCCAGGCGATTTTCCGGCGCAATCCGCGCTGCATGCAGGCGTGGAATTCCTGCAGCGCCGGCGCCTGTTCGCCGCAGAACATCAAAGGCGATTCAGTGACTTTTTTGATGGGCAAGCCGGAAAGCCGGCGGATTTTCCTGATTAAATCCGCCGGCCGGTATTTTTCCGTATAGCGGATGTCGAGGACGATTTCCGCCGTATCCGGCACGCGGTTGAAAACCGTGCCGGCCTGGATGATATTGGCCGACATGGTGGTATGCCACTCGTCGCCGGCGCGCACCTCAGGGAAGGCGCTCCGCACCCGCTGATAAGCGGCAATCAGCCGGTCAATGGCGTTTGCGCCCTTCCATGGCGTGGAACTATGGCAAGCCTTGCCGCGTGCGCGCAGGCGCACCGCCAGGATGCCCTTCTGCGCGGTGGCCACGGCGTAGCCGTAGCCGTCCATGATCAGGATCAAGCGCCTGCCGCGGTAACCCAGTTCCGCCATGCGCGCGGCGGTGGCGCCGCCGGTTTCCTCGTCGGTCGAAAAAACAGCGCCGGCATCGGCCGCGGCGCCCGCGGCGATCAGGGTGTTGGCGATGACCGCGCAACTGCCCAGGCAATCGTTAGTGCCCCGGCCCAGCAGCCACCGGCCCTGGCGGCGCAATTTGAACAGGCTGTCCGGCGCGGGGATGACGTCAAGATGCGCGTTCAACAGCACCGCCGGCGTTCGGCCCGGCCGCGTGCCGGCGTAGAGGATTTTGCGCCGCCCGGCTTTTTCGCGGCGCACGTGCAGGCCGCCGCGGCGGAGATAGCCGTCCAGAAAATCAACCAGGGCGTTAACCCGCTCGATTTCGCTGGTAGCCGGTTTGAAGGCCATCATTCTGGCCAGTAATTGTTCCGTCGTCATGGGCCCCCGTTATTTTATGCTGGCCTATCGCCGGAAATCCGGCAAAATAATCAGCATGGAGCGTTTTAATTTCATTCCCGGTCCGCATCCCGGCGCCTGGCATGCGGGCGCCGGCCGTCTTGTTTGCGACACACCGTTTGCTTGAAAGCCTGGATGTCCGGGTGATCGAGCAATTGGAAAACATAGCAACCTTGCCTGGGATTGTCAACGCCGCCTATGCCATGCCGCCTATGCCATGCCGGCAAGGATTATTTGATTGACTCGGCCTTCATCGCATAATATGATGCCAGCCCGTAACGCCAATGCCGCCGGCGGCGATGGGGCATCCCGCCCGGCGGCAAATAACATGCATAAGAAGGGGCCCCCATGCACAAAAAACAGGCGGCATCAACCATGGCGGTTTGCGGCATTTTTTTCGCGGCGCTGTCATGCGCAACCGGCGCAAATCCTGACCCGGCCAATTCCATGCCCGCCCGCAAGGTGGTTTTGAAAACCGCGCCCAGCGATGGCCGGCTGTTCCGCATCCCGCCGCCCGTTCGATACCGCGCCGGCGCGCCCAAATCGGCATCCTTCACCATCAAATATCTGGCGGCGGGCGAAACCAACATCTTCGGCGACACCTGCATCGGCTGGCCGGAAAACGCCAAGGCGGCTTTCTCATATGCCGCCAATATCTGGGGCTCTTTGTTGAATTCGCCGGTCCCCATCTCCATTAACGCCTGCTGGGCCAACATGACGCCGGCGAATGTGCTGGGGCATGGCGGCGCCAGCAAGTTAATCAGGGACTTTGCCGGCGCGCCGAGCGCCGGCACTTTTTACCCGGTAAGCATTGCCAATGCCTGCGCCACCACCGACCTGCTGCCCGGGAACGAAAAGATCGTCATAGCTTATAACGCCCAGCAACCCTGGTATCTCGGCACGGACGGCAATTGTCCGCAAGGCCAATACGACTTCGCCACCGTGATCATGCACGAAATATGCCATGGGCTGGGTTTCCTGGGCACCTGGGATTATGACGATGAAACCAACCAGGGCGCCTGGGGTGAAGCAGGCGTTCCGCTGGCCTTTGACCGGTTTATCATTAACGGATCATCGCAATATTTGCTCGACACCGCCTTGTTTGCCAATCCGTCAGTCGCGCTGGGCGCGCAATTGACCGGCGACAACCTGTTCTTTGCCGGTATTTGCTCGGCATTTGCCAATGGCGGCATTCCACCTTCCATTTACGCTCCATCGGAATGGAGCGACGGATCGAGCGCCTGCCATTTGGGCGAAATTTTCCGCGGCACGCCAAACGCCATGATGGTTTATTCCTTCCCGGACGGATATTCAATCCATAATCCCGGCGCCATCACCATGGGGTTGCTCACGGACATCGGCTGGACCGTTGGCGCGGCGCCGCGCGCCTACATTGGTATCAACGGTTCCCTGGACAACCTGACGCTGTCAACCGCCGATCCGCTGCTGGTGCAAATCGCGCTCATGCCGGGCGATAATGCGCCAGCCGTCAAGGATTGGTGGCTGGCCGCCGACACCTCGATTGGCGCTTATCAGTATACAGTCGCCTCCGGCTGGCAATCCATCCCGAACCTTGCAGCCGTGCAGCCTGCATATCAGGGCTCGCTGTTCGAGCTGCCCGCCACCAGCGTGCTGTCAATGCCGTCGTTGCCGCCGGGAACATACACTTTTTATTTCGGCGTGGATGCCATGAATGGCAAGGTTGATCCTCACGTGATTTTTGGCTCGATAACCGCAACCGTCCAGTGAGTAATGATTCTCCAGCATTGCTGCTGGGCGTTGACATCGGCGGCGTCAAACTCTCGGCATCGGTCCGCGCCGCAAACGGCCGGATTCTCGCCGCGCAGCTTGACCTCAAATCTTTCGCTGAACTGATGCAACGCGCCCAGTCATCAGCCAATTGACCATGGCCGCGGCGCTGATCCAGGCACCCCCTTTATGCGCACCGGATTTGAACCAGGCGTTTCGCCCTGCGAATGGATTCTGCCGCCCGCCGGCGAAATGTCGGTTCCCGCCGTCATTTTCGCCACCCGCCATTTGCTGGATAATCTGGACGCCCGGGTTGTCGAGCAACTGACAAATATCGCGACGCTGCCCGGAATTGTCACGGCCGCATTCGCCATGCCGGACGCTCACCAGGGTTACGGATTCCCCATCGGCGGCGTGGCGGCGTTCGATCCGCGACAAGGCGGAGTGGTGTCCGCCGGCGGCGTGGGCTTCGACATTGCCTGCGGCGTGCGCACCCTGTTGACCGGCTTGGCCGTATCGGATGTAATGGCACACCGTGAATCCTTGGGCGCCGCCCTGGCGGCCGCCGTGCCGGCCGGAGTCGCCAGCCGCGGCCATATCAGCTTGAATGCGGCGGAAATGGACGGCATGCTGGCCGGCGGCGCCGCATGGGCGGTGCGGCGGGGCCATGGCGAACGCCGCGATCTGGAGCGCATTGAATCTCACGGCGTTGTGCCTGACGCCGATCCCGCCATGATTTCGCCGCACGCCCGCAAACGCCAGCAGGATGAAATGGGCACGCTGGGCTCGGGCAACCATTACCTGGAAGTTCAACGCGTTGCTGAGATTTTTGACCAGAATGCCGCCGCCGCGTTTGGATTGCGCCCGCAGATGGCGGTGGTAAGCATTCATTGCGGCTCGCGCGGCCTGGGACATCAGGTTGCCACCGAATATTCGCAATTAATGCTCGCGGCCGGGCGCCGGCACGGATTGCGCTTACCCGACCGCGAATTGGCCTGCGCGCCTGTTGATTCCCGCGAAGGCCGTGATTATTTGGGCGCCATGCGCGCCGCGGCCAACTGCGCGCTGGCTAACCGCCAGATCATTACCGCGCTTGTCCGCCGGGTGTTTCAGCGCATGTTCCCCGGGGAGGAGTTGCCGCTCTTGTACGATGTTTCGCACAATTTCTGCCAGGCGGAAACCTTCACGGACGGCGGCGCGCGGCGTGAATTGTACGTCCATCGCAAAGGCGCCACCCGCGCCCGCGCCCCCGGCCACCCGGACCTCCCGCCGGAATTCCAGGCCGTCGGCCAGCCGGTGCTGGTGGGCGGCTCGATGGGAAGTTCATCCTACGTGCTGGCGGGCGCACCCGGCAATGAAACCATCGCTTTCGCCTCGGCCTGCCATGGCGCCGGCCGGCGGATGAGCCGCAGCCAGGCGCGCAAGCAATGGCGGGGCGCGGAAGTGGCGCGCGAACTGGCGCGCATGGGAATCGCCGCTCTCGGCCAGTCGCAAGCCGGGCTGGCCGAGGAGGCGCCCGGGGCCTACAAAAATATCGAGGATGTCGTTGAAGCTACAGCCGGCGCCGGCTTGGTTCGCCGCGTCGCCCGGCTGGAACCGATTCTGTGCGTGAAAGGCTGAGCCGCCCGGCCGCGTCAATCTCCCGGAAAGAGCACTTCCCTTGCGGCATAGCCGGAACCGGACAGCAGAATCAGCCAGCGGCCGCCGGCGCGTCCGCAAATGGCGGGATCGGCCAGGCCGTCGCCGTCATAATCGCCGGCCGCCGGCAGGTATGCCGGCCCGCCCAGCGACAGCGCAACCGGCTGGTAATGCTGCGCTGACAGCATGACGCTCCACGTTCCGGCATACTGGTAAACTTCCGGATCGCCGCGGCCGTCGCCGTCAAAATCGGCGGCGACCGGCGCGCCGCCGCCGCCGCCGAGCACCGCGCCTTGCAAGGCGTAATTTTGCCCGGAAAACAACGCCAGCCAGCGGCCTTCGCCGGCAATGTAAAGCGCGGGATCGGCCAGGCCGTCGCCGTCGAAATCCGCCGCCGCCGGCTGCGCGCCGGGGTAGCCGAACGCGGCATAGGTTGTGGCATAACCGGATCCGGAGAGATTCACGCCCCAGAGGCCGGCGCCATCATGATACAAGCCCGGATCGGCCCGGCCGTCCCCATCGAAATCCGCCAGCACGGGCTGGCAATCCGGCACGCCGAAATTGAAATTACTGACCCCGCCGGCCAGCCGCACTGACCAGGCGCATGTTTCAACCCGGTACAGCGCCAGGGCCGCCCGGCCGATGCCGTCATAATCGCCCAGCAGCGGATATTGGGCCGGCGGCGCCGGCGGGCCGGCGCCGATAAAATCCACGCCGGCCTGGTTGCCGGAAAAATTCCCGTAATCCGCCGAGGCGCCGGTCTGCACGTTGCGCGCCGCAAACACGTACCCGCTTTTGGCGGGCACAATGGTAAAGCCGGCGTTCGCCGGCACGCCGGCGAAGGCGTAAATGCCGCGGGGGTTGGAATACACCTGCCAGTTGCCGCCATGATGGCATGCGGCGGACACCTGGGCCCCGGCGATCGGATTGCCGTATTCGTCGGCCAGCCGGCCGCTGATGATCTCGCCGCCGCCGGCGGGGAAGATGTTGTAGAGGCAGGTATCCACGCAGTCGAATGACAAGATGGCATCAATCACGGGCAGGGCATACCAGGCGTTCTGCGCCGCGTTATCGGCCCCCCACCCCATGTTCAAATGATGGTAGATCGTGCCCAGGTCATACCCATAACCGTCGCAGACAATCGCATGATAGCCGCCATCCCCGGACACGCTGAAGAGCACCGGCAACCCGGCGTCCAGGTTGGCGTTGGCCATGCCCAGCAAGCCCATGCCGATAAAATCAAAATTATTCCAGCCGTAAACGACATTGCTGAAATAAAAAACATTTTTCAGCGATTGCATCGCCAGGTAAATATCGGCGCCGGAACCCATCGGGCCGTAACGCATGCCGACGGAAATGCCGGCGTCATGGCACAGGGCGCCGATGGCCTGGCGCTGGAGCGCGGGAGTGTTGCCATCCGGGTTGACCGGCATCAGTTCCCAGTTGTAAGGGCCGCCGTTCCCATCGCCGCCCAGGATGGTCAACGTCTGGTAGGGGTTGGGATCATGCTCCACCACCACTTCAAATTGGCGGGCTCCCACCGCCGCCGTTGGATAGCGATGGTAGCGCATCAACTGCGCCATGGCCGTGGCCACGCACCCGCAAGGATAATGGTTCGGAGTAAAATAATTGTAGCAAAGCTCGGAGCCTTCCCGCTTCTGGTCCCAGGCGGTCTGGAGGAGCGGCGGAACACGCTGGTCGGAAATCTGCGCGGCTTGGGCGCGGACCGGATGCGCCGCCCATTGCGCCAGCAGTTGCCATTTGCGCCGCGGCCCTTCCGCCGCGGCGACGCGGGCCGGGGTGTCCAGTTGCGCCAGCCGGCGCCGGCGCGCCCGCAAGTCCCGGCGCGCCAGGGTTGTCAGCGGATTTTCCGGTGCGTAAACCAGGCGGCCGGCGCCGGCCGCCGCCAGCACAGGCTCCAGGCAATCGTCGGCCGGCGCCAGCAGGAAACCCTGCGGCCGCAAAACGACCACGAATCCCAGGTCTTCCCACGGCGTAACGGACTGCACGGCCGCCCCGGGCGGCAGTTCCAGCGCCGCATGCCCGGCGCGCAGCCAGCCTTCCGCCATCAGGCGGACTTGCGTTTCGGAGACCGGGTCAGCCCCGAGGATCGCCGCCTGGAACAGCAGCATAACGGCCGGAATGACCGCGCTCCCGCGCCGCCAGACAAGCGGCTCCGCCGGAGGCGTCGCCCTACCAATCGCAGCCGGGATGCGCGCGCTCCCGCGCCTCCGCCGGTCACACAGCAGTGAGATGCAAGCACGCATACGACCTCCCGTTTGGCTTTTTATTCTGCTCAAGGGAGGGTGGCGCCGGCCGCGCGCAACTGCGCGGCCACGGCCTCACGCCCCTTGAACTCAGCCCAATGCAGCGGAGTCTGGCCGCGGTTATCGGCCTGCCGCGGGTCTGCCCCGCGTGCCAGCAACAATTTGACCAGGGGGGCCGCGTCCTCGATCACCGCCTGGTGCAGCGCCGTGAGCCCCAGGCGGTTGGCAAGTTTCGGGTCCGCGCCGCGGGTCAAAAGCAATTCCGCCATGCCGGTTTGCCCATATTGGGCTGACAGGATCAACGGCGTATCGCCATCCTGATTCGGCGCGTTGACCGCCGCGCCATGCTCGATCAAACACTCGGCGACTTCCAGGCGGCCGTAGCGCGCCGCCGCATGCAACGGCGTCATCCGCGCCGTATCCGCCGCGTTGACATCCCCCTGCCTTTGCAGCAGGCAGCGCGCCACGCCGACATGCCCGCCGCCGGCGGCATTGTGCAAAGGCGTGCGGCCCCGCAGATTGGCGGCATTCACCTCCGCGCCGTGCGCCAGCAACATTTCCGCGACGTTCGCATGCCCCTGATGCGCCGCCAGGTGCAACGGGACGGCGCCGGCGGCATTCCGGGCATTCACCTCCGCGCCGGCGGCCAACAGCAATTCCACGCATTGCAGATGACCGCCCCCGGCCGCCCAATGCAACGGCAGATGGCCGCTGGCATCTTGCCGGTTGACCATGGCGGGATCGGCGGCCAGCAGCCGGCGGATTTCCCCGGCATCCCCGGTTTGGGCCGCCGCATGCAGCGCCAAAGGCCGTTCCTCATCCGCGCCGCCCCGCGCCATCCCCAGCAGCAGCAACCATCCGCAAATCCAGAAAACGCGCCGCATATTCAAGCTCCCGGTAAATACCCGCGCCAAGCATGCAAGTTCGGGCCAGCCCGCGCCGGCCCCGGAAATCCGCCTATCCCGTCAATATATTTAGTCCGGCCAGGCGGTTTGTCAAGCGCATTTACCGCGCCGCGCAATCAGAAGAAAACAGTTTGTCAAAACTGCGCGATTACGTTAAATTATCCTCACGAATTTTTCGAGCATGCCACTTATGTCAACATCCGCAAACAGTAAATACCCAACTTCACCTCCCGATACGTTGGCTGTCAGGGAGCGCGACATCGAGGATGAGTTCATCGAGAAGTTGTGCAACTTAAAATACACTCATCGCCCCGACATCCGGGACCGCGCTTGTCTCGAACGTAACTTCCGCCAGAAGTTCGAGGCCCTCAACCGCGTCAAGCTCACCGACGGCGAGTTCCAGCGCCTTCTTGACGAATTGATCACTCCTGATGTCTTCGCCGCCGCCCGCGTCCCACGCGAGAAGAACGACTTCACCCGCGACGACGGCACCCCGCTTTCGTACACCCTCGTCAACATCCGGGATTGGTGCAAGAACGACTTCGAGGTCGTCCACCAGCTCCGCATCAACACCGACTACAGCCACCACCGCTTCGACGTCATCCTCCTCATCAACGGCGTCCCCGTTGTCCAGGTCGAACTCAAGACTCTCGGCGTCAGCCCGCGCCGCGCCATGGAGCAAGTCGTCGAGTACAAGCAAGACCCCGGCAACGGCTACACCCGCAAGCAGGGGCTCATGCAGCAGCTTTTCCCGTCGCCGGAGGTTGGGGTATGAGCTTTGATCCGGCGTTGCATCATCGCCGAAGCATCCGGCTGAGGGGGCATGATTATGCCGGGGGCGGAGTGTATTTTGTCACGATCTGCGCGCATCGGGAATTCATCGATTTTGCGAAGGGCAATCCTTTTGGGGCGGTGCGGGAAGGGGCGACATGCGTGTCGCCCGTACGGGGGATCATTGCGGAGGAATGGCGCCGGGGTGGCGAGATTCGCGATGATGTATTTCCCGGCGAATTCGTGGTGATGCCTGATCATTTTCATGGATTGATCCGCATTCAAAAGGGCCAATCCGAATTGGGCCATGTCATCGGCGCATTCAAAGCCGCCGCATCCCGCCGCATCCGTGGTACGGGCGCGGCGCTCCGCGCCCCTGTCGCCCATACCGCTGCCCCAAGCGGATGTCTATTTCGGCGGCTGGCATTCGCCGAAAGAGCAAGAGATATTGGACTGGCTGCTGAAAAACGGCCGGCGGGTAATTGCCTGCCCGGCTTGGGGAATTGAGGATGCCGCGTTTGCCCCGGGCGTTCGTAAGGCGCTCGAAGAAAACCGGATGCTGATCCTTGAAATGCGGGATGTTTCCGGCAACCTGGCGGCAGCCGAGGCGCGAAACCGATTTGTCATTGAGCATGCCGATACGCTATTCACGCCCTATGTTACACCGGGCGGAATGCTGGACCGGCTGTTGAAAGAAGTTTCGAAAGCAAATTGACCATGACTACACAAAACCATCAACAACTGGGCAAAACCCTCTGGAACATCGCCGACACCCTCCGCGGCGCGATGAACGCGGACGATTTCCGCGACTACATGCTGGCCTTCCTCTTCCTCCGCTACCTCTCCGACAATTACGAGGCCGCCGCGAAAAGGAACTCGGCCGGGACTATCCCGCTATCCCAGCGGGCGATCACCGCGTGTCACTGGCGATCTGGTATGCCAACAACCCCGGCGACGTGGTGGACTTCGATAAGCAGATGCGGCGCAAGGTCCACTATGTCATCAAGCCGGATCACCTCTGGGCCAATATCGCCAACCTTGCCTGCGGCCAGGGCCATCATCCTGCCGCATGGCGTCCTCTTCCGCGGCGACGCCGAGGAGCGTATCCGTACCAAACTCCTCCAGGACGGCCATATTGACACCGTCATCGGCCTGCCCGCCCTGCCGTGAGGAACTTTGCGTTCTTTGCGGTTTCTGGAATATTTCGATTGCTTTTTAGCGGCCCCGTTGTAATATTTATGGCCTTAATTGCGAAGGAACCCAGTCCTGTCCAACGGCCGCCTCAACGAGAAGGAAAACCCATGATCGTCAACACCCGCGCCCTTTTCAAGCATGCTTACGGCAAATATGCCGTCGGCGCCTACAACATCAACAACCTGGAACAGACCATGGGGTTGTTCCGCGGCAATCTCAACAGCCGGGCCCCGTTCATCGTCCAGATTTCCAAGGGCGCCCGCTCCTACACCGACAAACGGATGCTGGAAGCCATGATCCGCACGGCGGATGAAATCTTTCCCGACTCCATTTTCGCCGTGCATCTGGACCACGGCGACGAGGCGACCGCCATGGACTGCATCCAGAGCGGATTTTACAGTTCCGTGATGATTGACGCCAGCATGCATCCCTACGAGGAAAACATCGCCATCACCAAGCGCGTGGTCGCAGCCGCCCACGCCAAGGATATCGTGGTGGAGGCCGAACTCGGCCAACTGGGCGGCGTGGAAGAGCACATTTCCGTTTCCGAGGACCAGGTGCACCTGACCGACCCGGCCCAGGCGGCGGATTTCGTCAAACGCTCCGGCTGCGACAGTCTGGCCTGCGCCATCGGCACCAGCCACGGCGCCTATAAATTCGCCGGCAGCCAGGGGCTCCATTTCGAGATCATCGAAGCGATCCAGAAACTGCTGCCCGGTTTCCCGCTGGTCATGCACGGTTCCAGTTCCGTCCCGCCGGACGAGGTCCGCCGCATCAACGCCGCCGGCGGCAAACTGAAAGACGCCAAGGGCGTCAACCCGGAAGAATTCATCAAGGCGGCCAAGCTGGGCGTCACCAAGGTCAACATCGACACCGACGGCCGTCTGGTCTGGTGCCGCGTGCATCGCGAACAATTCCGCGATAACCCCGAGAATTTCGACCTGCGCCCGCCGGGCAAGGTTTTCATGGCCGAATTCGCCAAGTATATCGAGGAAAAGAACCGCTACCTCGGCAGCGCCGGCCAACTGGACGATGTGCGCAAGCGTGTCAACTAGCGCATGAACCCAAGTTCATTTCTGGGGCGCAGTTTTAACTGCGAATGCGGGCGCGCGCACCGTGTGCCTTTGCGCGAGGTGATTTATGCGCCCAACGCCGCCGCACAGTTGCCGGCGGCGGTGCGCCGGCTGGCGCCGGGCGCCGGACGCATCACCCTGCTCGCCGACACGCGCACGCATGCCGCGGCCGGCCGCGCCTGCGGGGATGCCCTGCGCAACGGCGGCCTGGCCCTGCAGACACTGATTGTCCCCGACCCCGCCCCCGGCATATCGCCTGTCTGCGACGATCTCACGCTGCGGGAATTGCAAGCCCGCATGCCGCCGGCCGATTTGCTGCTGGCCGCCGGCGCCGGCGTGATCAGCGACCTGACCAAGTGGCTGGCGCGCGAAAGCGGTCTACCGTATATGACCTTCGCCACCGCCGCCTCGATGAACGGCTACGCCTCCAGCAATATCGCCCCGGCAATTGACGGCGTCAAACGCGTCGTGGAGGGCGTATCCCCCATCGCGGTTATCGCCGACCCGGCCATCCTGGCGGCGGCGCCGCGCGAGTTGACGGCCGCCGGGCTGGGCGACGTGCTCGCCAAACCGGTCAGTATCTGCGACTGGCAAATCAGCAACCTGCTTTTCGGAGAATACTACTGCCCGGTTTGCGCGCGGATGATCCGCGACCTGGAGCCGGGGTACCGCCGCCATCCCGCCGGGCTGGCCCGGGGCGACCCGGCGGCCATGGAGGCCCTGTTCCAGGCGTTGATCTATTCCGGGGTTTCCATGACCATGGCCGCCACCTCCTTCCCGGCTTCCGGCGGCGAGCACTTGATTTCCCACGCGCTGGACATGATCGCCATGGAACGCGGATTGCGGCATGATTACCATGGACGCCAGGTGGGGCTGGGCACGATTTTCGCCGCAGCCCTCTATCAGCGGCTGCTGGATTTGCCCGCGCCCGAATTCCGCGAGGCCGCCGAACCGACGGACGCCGCCTACTGGGGGCGCCTGGCGGCCGAGGTGGAAAACGAGCATGCGCGTAAACGGCGGCGGGCCGCCGCCGCGGCGGGCCGGCTGCGGACTGAACCGGAACTCTGGCCGCGCCTCCGCCGGATCATCACCGATAATCATGTGGCGCCCGCGGAAATCAAGCAATGCCTCGCGGCAGCCGGCGCCGCCCACCGCGTGGAGGATATCGGCTGCACCCGGGCGCATTTCATGGAGGCGGCCGTGCGCTGCCACCAATTACGCGAGCGTTACACCGTGATTGACCTGGCCCGCGCGGCCGGTATCCTGCCCGCGGCGGCGGCGGAAATCGCGAATGAATTTCTCTGACCGCCCAGCCGGACAAACCGGACTTGCGTCATGGCGCTTGAATACATTGCCGCGCTGGCAACCACTCTGATCTGGGGAATGGCCGTGGTGGTGGTCCGCGGCGTCCGCGCGCCCGGATATCTTGGCGTGGCTTGCAGCATGCCCGCCGGCATACTGATTCTACTGGCATTGCAGGTATTCCAAAGCGGAGCGATGGCGCCGGCCGCGGCCCTGTTTTCACGCCCCGGCTTATGGCTGGCGCTGGGCGGCATCTGCCAATTTCCGCTGGCCACGATTTTCTTTTATGAAGTCATCAAATCCGCGGAAATTTCCGTGGCGGTCCCGCTGACCCGCCTGAAAGCGGTCATGGTGGTGTTCCTGGCGTTTGCGCTCGGCATGGAAGCCGTCACCGGCCGGATTGCGCTGGCCAGCCTGCTGGCCGTGCTGGGGGCGGCGCTGCTGACCTGGCGGCCGCGCGGCGCGGCGGCGGGGAGCGCGGCCGCGCGGCGCGGCATCGTCTGCGCGCTGCTGGCCTCGCTCAGTTGGGCCCTGGGCGACATCTTCATGCGGCAGGCGCTGCAGACCATCGCAGCATTGCCGGCCACCATCATGGCGCTGGCATGGGGCGCGGCCGCGCATTTAACCGGACTGGGAATTGCCGGCCGCCTGGGCGCCGTCCGGCGTCTGGCTGCCGGCGACATCCTGCGTTACACCGCGCATGGCGTCCTCAGTTTCGGCTGCGGATATTACCTGTTCTTTTACGCCATCCAGGGGTTGGGCGTCAGCCGGGCGGCCATCATCACTTCCGCCTGGCCGCTGATTGCCTGCGCCGCGGGAATCGTTCTCTACCGCGAAGCCCTGACCTGGCGCAAAGCCGCCGGTATCGCCCTGATTGCCCTGAGCGTGGCGCTGGTAATGGTCTAGCGCCGGGCTGCGCCATCCACGGCAGATTGACGCCGACGTTGTTGCCGGGTAATCGGCTTTGGCAATATCGTCATACATCCATGCAGGCTGCAATATCAACTAAGGCAGGCATATGCGCCACGGAAATCCGGCACTCCGGCAGATGCCGCACAAATCCCAGGATGTCGAATATCATAAAACATCCCAATATCCCGAGCGACGGCCTTGCCAATAAGCCCAAAGCCAGTTGGTTACGGCATCACCGCTGTAAAAACGTGTTTTATAACGCAATTCTGGAGGCCAGCGCTCCGGATCGTTCATATATGTGAAATCCTGGATATCTTGCGCGGCAAGTATTTTTTTTGCAACGGCAATGGCGGATGCAGGGTCGGCCAGATATCCGGCAGCCTGGACTCCCGCCCGGGCGATCATGCTACCCCATCCTGACGTAGCGCCGGTAACCTTGGCTGTGGCATCCCAACGCGCCCTTGGCCGGCGCGCCGCGCCAGTATCCATATCCACCAGCACATTAACATAATAAGCCCCATCTTCGCCGACAGCCATATGCCCTTGATCCCACATCATCCGCACCGAACCCCGCCAGCAATCGGCCCAACTATTTTCCGGATCATTGCGCAGCAGGTAATCCAACTCCATGATATCCATGGCAACAGCATCCGCCAGATTGGCAATCAGCCAGGCATGTTGTTCCTTCTCATAATCAGTAGTCTTGATTTCCCCGTTACGCTTGCGGAGCAGGCGCGACTCGCCGGGACGCCGGTTTACTCCGGCTCCCAGCAGTTTTTTGTATTCACCAAGCAAAAGCTCATCGCCGGAATGATTGAATGCCAGGATCAACAGGCTTGGAAACCGGGCCAGTGGCCATTGCATATCCGGCACATGGAAATAAAGATAACGGTAGTCGCGTTTGACCCAGAAGTTGATCATGTACGCCAGCATCCGCGCGATTGCCGCGCGTTCAGGCGCATTGGCATGCGGCGCAAAGGCATCCAGCGCCAGCATGGCGTAAAGCACCTGGTCGGTGCTGGTCTGATTGGAGAACCGACCGCCGTATATCTTGGGAAAAAAGCCCTCCTCCAGTTGTTTCCCCATTTCGTAAATATGCGCCAAAGCCTGGAAACAGCGGCGGGCGCGCGCCAAAGCCGTAGTATCCCCCGTGACTTCATACCGGCAGACCAGCGCCTGCAGATAGGCGCCGGTGGTCATCCCGCAATTCTCGTAATTCCAGAAAGCCGCCGGTGAGACACCTGGGACGAATTTTTGCACATCAATTTCCGCATCAAAAAAAGAATCAGTCAACGGCCGGGCAGTCGCCTTGTCGAGTTCGGAATAAACCACTCCTTTCCTATCAATGAAACGATCTTCCGTCCAGGCCTCGATTTTCCGGGCGCGTTCTTCCATACCGTCAATTTTTGTTTCGTGCTTCATCCAGACTTCGCTCCAAGTGTTTTTGCGGGCAGGCAAAGTTAAGCGCCTGAGACCCACACCCATGCCTGGCCATCAAAATCATAACGCTTAATAATTTTAGCGGGAACGCCGGCTGCCACACAATAATCCGGGATGTCCTTTTTCACCACAGCGGCGGCGCCAATGACGCAATGTTTTCCGATCGCAACATTGGGCAACACACATACACGCTCACCGATCCATGTCTCATCGCCAATGCTTACAGGACCGGGGGTAATCAATGGCTGCTTTGATGGCGGTAGATCAATATTTTCATAGCCATGCAGGTTGTCGCTGATATAGACATTATCAGCAATCAATACATTGCGGCCGATCACCATATGCAAGCAGCAAAAAAGATGCACCCCGCGACCGATCCTTGTTCCATCGCCAATTTCCAAACGTGGGTTGAACTCTGCGCCGGCATATTTTTCGACGGCGCCCATCCACCCATTGGCGTAGATGGCAACGCGTCCGAAAAACATGGCCGCAGGATTTTCGCACCGAAACGGCGGAAAGATAAGGGATCCTTCCGCCAACTGGCCGAAGTCGTCTCGCGCCAGATTCGTAAATTTAACGGCATCCTGGCATTGGTCTTTCCAATACTGTTTTAAAAACTCGGATTTCAGAGTTGACGGCCTGGCCTGCCCGTATAATTTCATGTCAACGCCATTCATTTTCCAATCCATAATTCCCAATCCGCTGCCCGGAAAAATCAACCCAGCGAAAATTCATTGCGACCGTCCCCGGATAATCTCTGAGTTGCGCCCTGGTATTCAACCGTGCCGGAAATGCCCGGCGGCAGCAAGATGACGCCTTCGATTCGATTCGCCACCCGACGCGCCTCCATTTCAATTTGCCCAGCCGGATGCGGCATTCGGCCGCGCGCCATAGACAGAGGCCCTAGTTGTGGCCGGATATGCACGGTTTCAAATCCGAACGAAGCCGGTCGGATGCCGAGGATTAACGCAAAATAGTGATACAAAACATGCGCGCCCCATCCATGACAATCGGACCTGGTCGGCTCCGGCCATTCCGGCAGGGTTTTCAACCCGCTGCGCACCGCATCTTCCCACAACCCCAATCTGGCGAAAAACAAATCCATGCAGCCGACCAGACGGCAAGCCTCGAAATAATAATGGGTAAATGAAATTGTTGTCCGTCTTAAATATTTTTCTTTTATTAAAGCCTGGCCGGTCAATGCCAGCATCTTGTCATCCAGTTGTCCGCTCAGAATTGCCAGACATTGCGCATGCTCTGAATAATGATTTTTTTTCAAATCATCGGCAAACATGCCTCTGCGCTCATCCCAAAATGCTTCATGGACAATTTTTGCGTGTGCGGCGGAAATGGCGCGCATCCGGTCGGCGTAGGCGGCATCGCCAGCCATGGACTCCAATTCAGAAGCCAGGCGTGTTGCCAGCACATAATGCCAGTTTAAAAGACTGCTTACGCCATGATCGCCGTCAGGCGGCACCCCGCTGCGCCAAGCCGGCACCCAATCGTAAAAATTCCAACCGAAATAATCCTTTGAAGTTCCATCGCCATTCTGTATCAAGCCATCGGCATTGCAATAACCCAACAGCCATTCGACAAGCATGCGGACAGCCGGTAATATTCCACGGATAAACGCCATATCGCCGCGCCACATGGCAAAGTCATGCACCATGCCGATCCACCACAGCGAAAAAGAAGGAATCAACTGCCCTCCCCGGCATGGATAGCGCGACTGAGTTGCCCCGCACGGCAAACGGGAGTTGTAAAACACATTGATCGCCTTACGGGGCAAACGGTCATCGCCTGAAATCACATAGGTCGCCAGGGCCGCCAGGCGGGTATCACCGGAATACATCAACTGTTCGTAAAAAGGGCAGTCCAGGTACGTTTCATGCGCGCACATCTGCAAGGCTCGGACGGCGTTGGGAACAATATTATTCCAGCGTTTGTCCGAGCATTCAATGCGAGCATCCATTTCAAGCGGATAACGGGTTTCCTGAAGATGCAACTCCATGATAGTTACCGGTTCCGCCCCTGTTTCAACCAGCAATTCAAGATAGCGGCCGGCGCGCCACCACAGCGGAGCAAACCGGCGCAATCCGCCGCCGTCCGGACAAAACACGTCGCCAGGGCCGGCGAAATACTTGTTTTCAATTTCGCCGCGATGTCCTTTGGCGCTGCGGCCGGTTGACGGCGGCGGCTCAACAAACAATGACTCCGCCCAGCTCAAACGCAGCCTGGCGCCAAGTCCTTTGCCTACAACCAACAGCGGATAGGCGCAGACATATTGCTCTAAATCTAATAGAATCCGTATGCGCCGGTGCGCCGGCACATTGAACGGCTGCCTTTTCTCCAGCATGGATTGCCAGGCGAGCGTCAGTTCAACCTGATGATCGGCATTCCTGATGGGGGTTTTGCCGGGATCCGACTGCGCCGGCAAATCAGCCGCATGGCGCGCCCGCCCCGGGGGAAAAGCAATATCCAGCATGGGCGGCAGCGGGGCGGGATGCAGCAAGTGGCAAAGGGGATGGCATTTCCTGCGCCGTCCGTCTGATCCCGCCTCTAAAACCGCAACTGGCGTCCATCCTTCGCCTGCGCCGGTTTCGAAATCCCAGTCATATTTCTCCCCGTCAATTTCCTCCTGGGCGCCCGCAATCGCGGTCATGGGATTGATCGAAAATGCATATCCTCCAAGCCGTTTGGCCTCCCAACCGGCAAGGCCGGTGCTCAACATGGGCAGAAATTCGCCTTCCGCGCCAAGGATGAATCCATGCTCAATTGACATCTGGGCATACGGCGCAAATTTGCCGAGCGTCCAGACGCGCGCCACAATCAGATGCCGCCCGGCCGTGAAATTCAATTCGTAAGTTTCAAAATACCAATGCGCTGGACTTCCGCGACCGCTGCCCCGGCCAATGCGGCAGCCATCAACAAAAAGATCATATCGTTCATCCGCGCTGACATGTGCCCGGATTTGGGCCGGCTCGACCAAATCAAACCGGAGTCGATACGCCGCCACAAAAGGCGGGGACGGGGGATCCGGAAGTGAAACCCAGGAGCAGGGCCAACGCCCTTGCGAATGCCATTTTACATTTTCCCCGTCTTCAAGATGCGCGTATGGATCATTTAACTGTAAAACCCGATTATGCATTTTTGCCCTTAATACAAACACGCCATGCACCGCGGCGCTTGATGGTTGCGCCTGTCGGCAATGAAATTGAAGCCGCCATGCCTGCGGGTAAATTGCCCCAGATTTCCAAAGCATGGTTGATTCTCGCCCAGGCGATTGTGACTTTCCCGCGGCCGGTCATGACTCCGGCGGACACATGCTTGAGCAAATCCGTGCGCGGCCGCAATTCCACCACTTCGCGGTTCGCAGGAATCGGACCAATCCCCGCGACATGGCGCAGCATGAAATCCAGCGGCGCGCCGGACCAGGGATGGCAATAAGAATCCATGGCGTCTCCCGCGAAGGTTTCCCATAAAGCGGTGGCGCCGGCGTCAATCATGCCCGACCATAGGCGTTCAACATGGCGCATGGCCCGGCGATGCATTCCATATGAATGCATCAGCGGCAGCATAAAAGACCAAAATGCCGGCCCGCTCCGGGCAATGTCACGATCATGCTCATTCAGAATCCGGCGCATAACCGGTTTGCCGCGGCTTTCATCCAACACGCGCGCCAACAAACACCAGGTGTTGGTTTGCTGGCTGATTTGCCTCAACTTCTTCCCGCGCCGGATGCCATCAACAAACACGCCGCGCCGGGCGTTAAAAAAGCGCCTGCATTGCTCTGCCAATACATCGGCCTTGACCCGATATCTTCCGGCGCCGGCGTTATCGCCGCGGATTGCCAGCATCTCCCCCAGAGCACGACATGCGATCGCCAGCAAGGCGTTCATGGCCGCATTCAATCCGCGCCGGTCCATGCCCGGCTCCCCGACATTGTGCCAGCCCATGCCGGGATGATCTATGAACACATTAAACGCCGGCCTGTCCAATGCGGCAAGCGCCGTGCCGGGATTGGCGACCCACCTGACTTTCGCGCAATACTTGTGCCGCGAACGGCGCGCCTTATATTGCCTTTCCCAGTCGAACGCAAACATGCCTTCGTCGTTTTGCCATCGGCCAAACCCGTCCACCAACCGCCGGCATGCCGGCAGAATCCGGCGGATGAGCGCCAAATCACCCGTCTCCAGCAGGTAATCCCGAGCGAATACGACCGCCAACAATTCGAGATCAAGCAATAGATTGGCCTGTCCTGAGAACACGCAGGTTTTCACGAGCCCGGATGCGCCTTGGACGGCAAATGTCTCGCGGATCAAATGCCGCCAATAAGCATAATTACCCGTAAGCCGGCCAATCCAGGAAGCCGCCAGGTTGCCGTCAACAATATACGTTGCCTGCTCACGGGTGGGACAATCCATCAAACCCTCCTGCGTGCCGACACGCAAAGTCCTTGCGCATAAATTCCAAATGCCGTTCAACCTTTTATTTTCACACCGGAAAACCCCATTCCAAGTCAGCGCCGGCTCCGATGTCAACATGCCGAATTTACGGAAGCGCGCCTTTCCGGCAAATCCGCGCAATATCAGGCAAAGGTAACGTCCCGATGAAAATCCGACCGGCTGCCAGTTGTTTGTTCCCTGAACGGCTTCATAGCGATCCGCGTATGTATTCCCCTTGCGCAGGATTTGCGGGCGGCCATTTTGCATCAACTCAGCCCAACCTATATCTATCGTCCCCGCGCTATCCGCTTCCATTTCAAACACAACACCGCCGGAATATTGCGCGCCAAGATCAAAGCATAATGCGATCTGATCCGAAGCCGTCAGACCGGACATTATAAAACCGCCGGTTGCCGGATCATATTTACCGGCAATCACCGCCGCTTTTCTCCGCATCCAGCGTTCCGCCATCAGAACTTCGCCGAATGCCGCCGATGAAAGCCGCGGCGACAGTTGGAACCTGCCGCCGGCGCCGTCAACCGCAAATATTCCCGTGAGTCGGCCGGCCGACGCAAATTTAAACCGCAGTCCGGGCAATTGCGGGTCAATATATACGCCGTGATAGCCGCGTCTGAATGCCGGATGCTCAGCCGATGCGGACCATCGGCGATCATCATAATCCGTATGGTTCCATCCGGCCGGACAACGTCCGGCGTCGAAATGTTCGATAAAGCCCAACGCCCATGACCGGCGTGGAGTGCCCGATAGCCAACCAGTCTGATCAGTGGCGCGCCAGGAAGAATCAGAAATAATCACCCGTTTCCGATTGTTTTTAAAATGCATATCCAACCGCACCACAAGTCCCGGACAAGATGATGCTGTGTAATTATGGAGGGAAATGCCGGGTGAATGCGCCAGCGCCGCCAAAACATTGCGCCCGGAGCGCAACCATGGCAGCACATCGTAAAACTGAACCGGCCGGCGATGCGGATGAAAATAAGTCGGCCCGCGCCCCAGATAGCGGCCATTCGCCCACAAATGATACACGGCATCGGCAAATATGGCCAACTCCGCGGATTGCAGGCCATCCGCGTCCCGAACAATAAACGCCTTGCGAAAAAGACGCGTGGAATTTGTGTCCGAATCCGAACCAAGCCAGATACGCGGAACGCCGCGCAATCTTGCGGAACGGTCTATATCCAATTCATCGGAAGCGTTACGGCTCATAATCCGTCGCTTCCATGCCACTTTCCAACTGCATGGCATCCACCCATACTGTTCCCTTCAGGGAAAAGAAACGCACCCCGGCATTATACGTAAGCCCGGGCGGCATGTTGCCCTTGATGACATAACGCCGCCAGTTGGTTGTCAGGCAAATGGATGGTGATTCCCATCCCCAATAGACGGTGGGCATTGACACCCGCGCATTGCTTGAGTCGCCGCGCATGTAAGCCGAAAACACAAAAGGTTCCGGTTGCTCAACCGCCGGCGCCAGTTTTAAGTGCACGCCCGTCTTGCGTTCCCGGGCTTCCATTCTGAAGCAGTATTTTCCCTCATACGGATTGCTCGTATCCAAGGCCATGGGATATTCCGCCATGCCCCAACGGCAATTTGGCGGAGTCAACCTGAATGGCCATACATAATCCGGCATTCCCGGCAGGGTTGTCTTTTCAAATCCCGGGTTGGGCAGGATGTTTTTCCGTTCCGGCCGGCCGGTCACGGGAATAGCCGGCTCTTCAACCACGGCTTGGTCTGGATAACCGATCATACTGACGGCAACCTTGACCGGCGCGCCCGGAACGGGAACGGCCAAAGGCAGCATATAGGCGCGCGTGGCATATGGCGGCAATATTTCCGAGAATGCGTTTTGACTGACCGGATATTTGGCATCATCAAACAGGCGTTCAACCATGGCATTGGTTTTCAACCCGTCCATCGAATACACCGTTTTAACCGGATAATTGCGGCTGTTGGCCGCCAAAAGAATCCAGCCGTCTTCCGGATGCCGGCATATCCGTACCTGCACGTCAGGGAAAGCGCCTCGCGCAGGGTCTCCGGGCGCCGGTTCATAAACAATATCGGCGGCCGGCGGCGGCGCCAGCAAAGCCGGCTCCATTTTTTTTATTTGCCCGGCCAATTCGCTTAGCGCTTGAAACACCGCCTGGTGATACAAGGGGTAAGCAAAATAGAACAGTCCTTTGGCGCCATGAATCAGCGCCAGGTAGGTTTGACAATACTGTTCGGCTGGATTAATCTGGCGTTTGGGATTGCAACCCCAGGTTTCCGCCATGGGAATAATCATTGCCGGTTTATGAATTCTCCGGGCCCGTTCCACCGTCAACCAGGTGATCTTGGACACATAATTCGGCGTGCCGCGATGAACTTTTCCTGCCGGCCACCAATAGGGATCGGTCAGAAGTACATCGCACCAGTCAACCCACTCGTCGCCCGGAGGTATGTATGAAGAAAAATTGAGAAAGGTTGGATGAGTTCCGTCGGTCTCAATTGTTTTACGGTAGATTTGACGTCCCCACCTATACATATCAACCGAATCACCGCTATTGGGTTCGTCCAGCGTGCAATATCCCATCAAAGCCTGATTGGTCTTCGCAGTAGCGATGCTTTCAACAATGTAAGGCAGATTGCTTTGATAACCCGCGTCAAACATAGCCTGGCGCTCCGGCTTGGACAGGCCTTTGCCGTGCAAAACCTTTCCACGCAAACGCAACAGGCTTGCAGCTTCCGGCGCATGATAGCCGTCAAGATTATCAATCACCGCCAGTCCGGCTTGTCCGGCCAAGGCAAGCAGCGCGCGCGTTTTTTCCGGCTGCAGATTAAAACTGAATTCGACGATGGTGTTGAATCCGGCGCCGGCAATGTCGCCAATCGCGGCTTCTAGGTCAGCGTCACCTTTCCCCCAGCTTCCCGGTACACAAATCAAGCCAAAAGGGAAAAACGGCTTGCCGTTCTGCAATAGCGTCCCGTTGCGCCGGTCGGTTTTCCATGCAACGCCGGATTCCGAATCCCGCCGTACAAGCCACACGTCCTGCCGTGCAATTAAACCGCCGTCGTTCCCGGTTAACTGCACTGTGGCAATATTCAATCCCGGCTTAAGATCGCTAACCGGAACAGCCAGCGTTGTTTCCTTGCCGGCAACGGATGACTGCGCCAGGGAATGCCCATTAACGTCCAGCACATTCAACTGCAGCGCGGAATAATCCGCCGCTGGCACATTTACGCTCACAGCCACATCCGCCTGTTTTTCGCCGGAATAAGAAGACAAATCCGGATATGCTTGCAATAATTCCAAATTTCGCAAATCTTCGCCTTCCAACCATTCCGAATGGAACTCCTCGCCGCTCGCGGTATCTCGTAACGCTACCCTAATCGCGCGCTTCGCCGGCGCTGATACCGGTACCTGTACCGCAACCGCCTGCGGTGCGCGGCCGGTGACGGCAAAGACCGTTGTGGCAGTGGCGGCAACTCCCAAGGCCGGATAATCCATCACTGCCAGTTCAACGGACCCGGTCTGACCATGCGGCTCGGCAATCTCGGCTTGAACGGCATAAACATACCGATTGGAAACAGATGCATACGGCATCACCTGCAAGCGATTAATCCGCGGGAAAAAGGCGCCGGTTGCGGCGGCGGGCAAGTCCCAGACAAAACCAAACCGTTCCGGCTCGTGAAAACCGGAATTCACAGGAGACCATGTGCTCCATTCGACTGTCTCGTCAACCCGCGCGTTGCTGGCATCCATAACCGGCAGCACCTGGTTGCGCGCGAGATTCATGCGCAAACGGGTAATATCACCCGATTTCGCCAGCAATGCCAACGGCACGGCGACTTCGGCATTCCACCCATTTGATGTAATTGCGGTGGCAGAACGCCATTGGATATCATGGATGCATACATAGCGCTTGATATCTCGGGCCACGCATTTCTGGGCATGCACGTTGTCGGCATTGAGCATCAGATGGAAATAAACCTCCCCGTCCGTGCCGGGATCGAGGAACAATTCCAGGGACTCGTCATCGTTGATCTTGCCATTGGTTTTCCGGGTGTTGCATTTTAATTCCCGCGGCGTCGGATGTGGCAAGGCAAAAGCCAAATACAGCCATGCCGGATCGTATGTCAGCCAGATCTTTTGCGGCGCCGTCTTGCCCGGGGATTTTACCAGATGGAAACGATCCACCGTTGCGGCCATTTGCCAACAGGCATCGTTTAAATTGCCGTCAACCACCGGACTGACCCGCGCCGCCGATAGATTGACACGCGGTAATTCAACAGACGCGGAACCGGATTGTGCCGCCCGGATTGCACCCGGGCTGGCAAAAATTCCCACAACAACTGAAAAGCGCGCCAATATCTTTTTGGTTTTATCCCATGCCATTGAAAACTCCATGTAATTAGACAACACCTGCATATTACGCGATGACAGCGCGACATGCACATCTCATACCGTTTATCTGACGGAAAAAAGCGCGCCTTCCGGAATAAAAACATATACGCCGCGCTCCGCCTGTTTTGAAAACCAACCCAGCCAGCGATGTCCTTCCAAATCGGCGACATTGGGCATCCAATCAAGATTGGTGGCCGTATTGATGCATGGCGAACCTTTGCGCAGGGTGACATCGCCGGCAAGCCAGTCTGTAAAAAGCGGATCACGGACGTCATTTCCCTGGTTGATCGGCAACGTAGCGGGCACATTGCAATACCAATAACGATTTGTGTTGGCGGCAAAATAGTTGTAGATATCATTTCCGCTTACGGCAGAATTTGAACAAATAATGGAATTTACACAAAATCCATCACGCATGAAAAGGCCGCCGCCATTTCCCCCGCAGGTATTGTTTACAATTGTGCAATTTTCCATTGCGCCCATAGTCATGATCCATTGCGATGCCCCCCCGCCCCGCGTATAAGAGTAATTGTCGCGCAATAGACAGCCGCGGAGATAACCGCCCGCGTCGAAAAACACGCCGCCGCCCTGCAATGCAAGGTTACTGCTGACAATACAACTGTAAATTGCGTTGGCTGACGTCAGCGCTACTCCGCCGCCCGAGCTGTAAGGATTGTTGGTGTCCGCCCAATTATTGCTGATCGTGCAGCGCGACATTGTGGATTCGGTGTATCTGTAAAATATTACACCGCCGCCTCTGCCTTCCACGCCATTATTATGGATGTCGCATTGTTCAATATAATTCGTGCCGTAACTAATGCCAATTCCGCCGCCGCCGGCCTGGGTTGCTTCGTTGGAAAAGGCAATATTCCCGGCGACGATGCAATTGCGGACCGTGGATATGCCATCATACAAATGAATGCCTCCTCCATATCCATTAAATGTCGAAGTTTGACCCAAAGCCCGGCCATTAGTTATGGAAAACCCGTCAATGATGACATTGCCGTTGACATAAACACAACGGTTGGTAACCGGCTTGCCGGGATAATTGTGGCCGTCCAGGATCACATCCGCCGGATTGCCGGTTTTTCCGCAAATTACGAGATTGGTTTTAATAATTCGGATTTCATTTGTCAGATAATATGTGCCGTTGGAAACCACGATCGTATCGCCGTTCGTTGCCAGATCAACCGCCAATTGAACATTGGTGGCCGCATCGCTCCAGTTGGTGTAAGGCGGGACATTTCCCGAATATCCCGGCATGGCGACATACATAGTGCGCGCTAAACCGTCATACGGGTAAAAGCAAATTGCGGCCGATACTGCATATAA
>JAXGPF010000023.1:0-26610 GCA_040767085.1 Kiritimatiellia bacterium
GTTAGGAAATGTCTTTGTTGGCTCGTCCTCTGCGAGGGCTCGCCAGCCGATTTTAAGCGCAAATTGGAATTTTTTATCTTTGCCCCGAAGGGGCTGGCCAAAAGCGGGCTTCCCGAATTTTTATTTTTAATTTTTAAGGAGAAACTATGAAATATTTTATCTACACTCGAAAATCAACGGACAGCGAAGAAAGACAAGTTTTAAGTATTGAAGCTCAGCTTGCTGAGCTAAAAGAATTTGCCGCCAAAGAAAAACTTGAAATCGTCGCCTCGCTTTGCGAGGCAAAAACTGCCAAAGAACCTGGCCGAACTGTGTTCGGCGAAATGCTTGCTCGGATTGAAAAGGGCGAAGCCCAAGGAATTTTGGCTTGGCATCCAGATCGACTGGCTAGAAATTCAATTGACGGAGGCAAAATCATTTATTTGCTGGACACAGGAAAGATTAAAGATTTAAAGTTTCCCACATTTTGGTTTGATAGCACGCCACAAGGAAAATTCATGATGAACATTGCCTTTGGCCAAAGCAAATATTACATCGACAATTTAAGCGAAAATATCAAACGAGGTCATCGGGCAAAACTGCGAAAAGGAATTTGGCCAAACTTTGCCCCGCTTGGCTATTCCAATAATCCCAAAACAAGGGCGATTGATGTTGATAGTGAAAAAGCACCGCTTGTCAGAAAGGCATTCGAACTTTATTCAACGGGTGAATACACACTAAAAGCCCTTGCCAAAGTTTTGGATCAAGCGGGGCTAAGAAGCTACAAAGGCAATGTTCTTTCCGTTTCCTGCGTCCAGCGACTTTTGCAAAATCCAATTTATTACGGTGTATTTTCTTTCAACGGTGAAATTTATGACGGAACGCACGAGCCAATTATTTCCAAGAAACTTTTTGATTCTGTTCAACAAGTCATGAGCAATCGAGGAAAAAAGAAGCGCAAGCGAAAACACAAATTTGCTTTTTCAGGACTTATGAAATGTGGAAATTGCGACTGCCTCATAACTGCCGAGAAGCAAAAAGGACATCACTATTATCGTTGCACCAAGAAAAAGCAACCTTGTAATGAGAAATATCTGCGGGAAGAAAATCTTGTTGAACAGATGAAATGGATTATTCAAAAAGTTTCTTTGCCTGATGACTGGGCAAACAATATGCTTGCCGAGATAGACAAAGAGAGAGAACAGGCAAAAGAGGAAACGAAAGTTTTTGTTCAAAATCTGCAAACCAAGAAAACAGAAATCGAAGCAAAAGCCGAAAATCTACTTGATCTGTTTATCGGTGGAAAAGGTATTGAACCCGAAGAATATCAAGCTAAAAAACAAAAACTGCTTAACGAGAAGCAGGATATTTTAGGAAAGATAAGAGATTTTGAACAAAAGGGAAATAATTGGCTCGAACCGATGAAAGAAATGATTTTAGCCAGTAGCCAAGCCAAAATTCTTTTGTCGCAAAGCGACAATCAAGAAATCCGAGCATTCCTAAAAAATATCGGCTCGAACTTCATTTTGAAAGATAAAAAATTCCAATTTGCGCTTAAAATCGGCTGGCGAGCCCTCGCAGAGGACGAGCCAACAAAGACATTTCCTAACTGGCGGAGAGGGGGGGATTCGAACCCCCGGTACCGGTTATTACCAGTACGGCGGTTTAGCAAACCGCTGCTTTCAACCACTCAGCCACCTCTCCGAAAAAAATACAGCCCTGCACTAACCGCATGCCGCCCCCCCGGATGCCAGCGGTTTGCGTAGAAACTAAAAGCGGCGAGGGTAGCCGCTTTTAGAGGCCGGCGAATGCCGGCCCCGCAGGGTTGCAATGGCGGGCGGCCATTGCAACAAACCGCTGCTTTCAACCACTCAGCCACCTCTCCGAAATCAATGCGCCTGGCATGGGTCGCGGGTGCATGTTATGCCGGAAACACGGCATAGACAAGCATAAAAACGCAGAATCCACATTTGCCGTCTTCCATGGGCATGATGCAGCCATGGCCATGGCGGGGACTTCTAAAATAATCCTTGACAGCCCGGCCGGCAGCGAGTACTTTCCCTCTTAGTTAAGCGCTTAAATATCTAGTTGATCGATTTTAATTGAACTCGTTCAACGATGGGAAATCGTAAAATTAAAACGTTCTAAATATTCTCGGCAGAACAGCGGATATGGCCAATATTTATGATGTGGCGAAAATAGCCCGGGTGTCAACGGCGACGGTTTCGCTCGCCATGCGCGATAGCGCCCGTTTGAATGAAGCCACCCGGTTGCGCGTGCAGGCGGTGGCCGCCAAGATGCATTACAAGCCCAGCCGGATTGCCGCCAGCCTTGCGCAGCGGAAAACTAATATCATCGGGGTAATCCTGCCCAGCAGCCTGAACCCGGTTTATATCGAAACCCATGCCTGGATTGAACGGACAGCCGGCGCCTGCGGGTATGACACCCAGGTCTATTTCATTGAGGAAGATCCCCGGCGCGAGCGCCGGTTCCTGGAAAAAATCTACGAGCAGCAGGTGGACGGTTTGATCTTCATCCCCGCCTATCCGGATATCAATCGGGATTGCTACCTGCACCTGGCGGAAGCGCGGGTGCCGCTGGTGATCCGGGATCATCTCGCCTGGCTGCCCGAGGTGGATTCGGTTTCGGTGGACATGGAGCAGGGCGGTTACGCCGCGGTGCGGCACTTGCTGGACCTGGGTCATACCCGGATTGCGTTTGTGCAAAATCCGTTCGGGCTGGGGCACGGGTTGGGGCGGCGCAAAGGTTACCAGCGGGCCCTGGCGGAGCGCGGCGTGGCGGAGGATGAATCCCTGGTGCATTTGTGCGGGATTCACCTGGACGACGGTTATAAAGCGACCAAGGCCCTGCTGGCCTTGCGCGATCGCCCGACGGCCATATTTTTCCAATGCGATTTACTGGCCATGGGAAGCTTTGCCGCTGTGCGGGAAGCGGGCTTGAAGATTCCCGGCGATATTTCCATCGTAGGATTTGACGATATCAGCTTTGCGGCCTGCCTGGAAACCCCGCTGACCTCGGTGGCGCAGCCCAAGCGCGAACTGGCCGAGACGCTGCTGGCAACCTTGATGCGGCGGCTGGAGCATCCCTCCGCGCCGCCGCGCCATTTGATGATCGCGCCGGAGTTGGTCATCCGGCGTTCGTCCGGCGTCTGCCCGAAGCGGGCAGGCGCGCGCGGCCGGAAGGACTGAATCATGCACATATCTGACATACGGCAATTACAGGTTGGCGCGCGGGAGTTTTTGCTGTCCATGCGGCTCGGCAACACCTGGCGTTTCCGCTTTTGCGCCGCCAACCAGGACGCGTTGATTGCCTCGTCGCTGGCCGCCATGCTGGGCGGGCTGCTCGGATTCTGCGAAGAATTGACGGAGCGGCAGCGGCAGGCTTGGGCGGAGTACATCAATGATTTTCAGAACGCGGATGGCTGGTATGAAGATGAAGATATTTCCGCGGCCAACCTGTGCCCCGGCTACCTGCCGGACCGGGCGCGCCTGCACCGGACGCGGCACGCCCTGTTTGCCCTGTACGCGCTGGGCGCGCGTCCCCGGCGGCCCTGGCGTTTCCTGGAAAACTGGCTGGATTCCGACAAGCGGCGGGCATGGTGCGCGGGATTGAATCTGGCGGATTACTGGTATGCGAGCAACATGCTGATGGATGCCGCGGTTTTCCTCCTGGACCAGCTCCATTTCCAGCGCGATGAATCGGCGCGGCGCGCCTTGAACGGCCTGCTGGATTTCTGCGATGCCCATATCAATCCGGAGACCGGGTTCCATGACGGCGGATTGAGCGAAACGCGCAACGCCATGGCCGGCGCCATGCATCTGTATCCCGTTTACGTCTTGATGCGCCGCCCAATCCTGCATGCCGGCGCGGCGCTCCAGACCGTCGCGGCCTTGCAGCAGCCGGACGGCTTGTTCGGGTATGCATCCGGCACGGGCGGCGAAGATTGCCTGGATTATGATGCCATGATGATTTTGTCCAATCTTAGCTTCGTTGATTCCAGCCAGGCGCCGTCTGTGCGGCTGGCGCTGGAAAAGTGCCTGACCGGAATCATGGTTTGCCGCAACGCCGATGGCGGATTCGCCTGCCACCGCCGGCCGGAAACCTATTATTTCGGCACGCGCACCACCGCGGTGCCTCCCGGCCGCAGCAGCCTGTGGGCGACTTACAGCCGCCTGCTGACCATTGCCATTGTCGCCAACAACCTTTTTCCGGATACCCGGCCGGCCTGGCGGATGGGCGCCAACCTGATGGAAATCTGGGATGGAGGCGCCGGGCTTATGCCGGCCTATCCGCCGGCCGGCGCGCCGGAAGCCCACGCCGGGGCCGAAGCCGGGTAAACGATGGAGGTGGATGAATGCATGCCGCTGGTATGCCGTTCGCATTAACCAGAAACGGCCGCGCCGCCTGTACGATCGTCAGCGATGCGGCGGGCCGGCGGACGCCGTACGCGGCGGCGTTGCAGTTGGCCGCAGGTTTTCGCGCGCTCAGCGGAATCAAACTGCCCGTGTTGATCTCATCCGCCGCTATCCGGACGCCGGCGATCTGCCTGGGCGTCTTCCGCCGGTCGCGCCTGATCAGGGATTTGCTGGCCCGGGAACAGATCCTGTTATCCGGCGCGGCGGAGCGGGACACGCGCGCTACCGTGTTGAGCAATCTGACGCTTTATCCAGAAGACCTGGGCGGGCAGGGGTTCGTCGTTTACGGCGCGCGTTGCCAGGGGCAGCCGACGCTCATCCTGACGGCCAATACGGAGCAGGGACTGGCTTATGCCGTGCAGACCCTGCTGAGCCGAATTTATCGGGCAGCCGGCGCCTGGCGGATTTTCGGCCTCGGCACCCGGTTCCTGCCGGCGCTCAACCGGCCGGCCTTCGCCGCCCGCAGCCTGGCCACGTTTATTTCCGGCCCTTGTTACATGTTTCCCGGCCAATGGGAAAAGGAATTCGGCCGCGATTACCGGCGTTTTCTCGACTGGATGAGCGGGCATAAATTCAACCACCTGCTGGATTGGTCGTTCACCCCGGACGCGGGGATCGGCTATCGTTCCAGGCTCTTTCCGGAACTGGTGAACCGGCAGCATCCCAATGTCCGGCATGAATACATGCGCGGTATGCTGCGTTATGCGCGGCAGCGCCACATCAAAACCTGGCTTTTCTTTAAACTGCCATTCCTGGATTATGCCGGGGACAAGAGCGGACCGCACTGTCCGATGATCGGGGAAGACCGGCCGATTGTGTCCTCCGTCCGGACCGTGGCGGATGCCGGACGCCGCGGGCAGCCCCTGCGGATGGTCTGCCTGTCCCGGCCGCAAACCAGGCAATTCTGGCGGCAATACATTGCCGAACTTGTTACGCGTTACCCGGACATTGACGGGCTGGGCTGCGAGGTGGGCGAACACCTGTCGTCATATTGCGCCTGTCCGGATTGCAAGGGGCGGGAGCAGGAGTTGGGGTATGAGTATTTCAAGCTCATGGCCGACACGGCGCGCCGGATCAAGCCGTCGCTGAAATTGTGGTTCTACCGGGCGGCCGGCGCCGCGCGCATAGCCGAGCGGCGGGCGGAATTCGGCGATGTCACCATGATCGGCTGGGGCTTTACGGAATTCTGGGACGCGCGGCGTTCCGTGCCGCGCGGCGACTGGTTCCTCTGCCATACCGGCAATAATGAGCATGCCGAGGCGTATCTGCGCCAGGCCGTCAACACGCTCAGCCGGAACAGGTTTGACGGCATTCAAATCCGAGGCACGAAATACATGGAATGGGAAGCGAAGTACCGCGCCTTTGAGGAGTTGACATGGAATCCTGATTTGTCACTGGAGGACCTGGCCGTCCTGAACACCATCCGGGAGGAGCGCCGATACGATCGGGCACTGGTAGACATCTATTTGCATTGGATGCGTTGGGTGGAAGCCGACCATGCCCCGGCTTTTCAATATCTGAACCAATTCCGTCTGCCGGACGAATGGCTGGCCGCGGAATTATATTCTGCACGCCGTAAGTCCGAGTTGGCAAAGCTGCAGCGGCTGCTGGCGCAATACCGCGGCACCTCGCCGCGGGTGCGGCATATCGCCGTGGAATTGCGCCGGATGCTTTATTCCATCCAGTTGCTGGCCGGCGAATTCCCCTTGCGGCGCCGCGCAACCGTTAGCGACGATCCCTGGACGGGCATCCTGACGCTGCGGGCGGATGGCTTTGGCGAGTGCTCGGTGCGTCTGCCGGCCGGAAGCTATACGGCGACGGCGGTTATGAAAAACACCGGCGCTGAACCGTGCAATGTCGGTTTGCAACTCAACGGCCGGCCGGCCGCCGAATTTGCCCCGGCGTTGCTGCCCCCCGGCGGGTTGACCTGGCAGACCCTGGCCGCGCGGTTCACAGCCGTCAAGCCGGGCGCCCAGCGGCTGCGGCTCCAGCTTCTGAACGGAGATGCCTGCGCCATTCACCGGGTTGTCATCGAGCCGGAAGCGAACATGAAAGGAATACGAGCATGAAGTTGTTGGTCAGAATTTTGGCATGCGCCTGGTTGAGCGCTTGGCTGGCCCAGGTTGCGGCCGCGGATGCGATTGAAGAAGACAGCGGCGAGTTGATTCCGATCATGGATGCCTGTCGCAGCAACGCGTATGCCCCCAATCCGCTGTACCTGCGCGCCATGCCCGATCAGCCCTGGGCGGTTGGGCCGGCGGCGCGGCGCGTGCCGGTTTTGATTTCCGAGACGGTCGGTTTGGCGCGGGACCTTTGGCCGGTAAGCGTCCGGCTGGAATTGCCGGAGCCGGCCGGCGGCCGGGGTGTCCGCGTAGGCACTCCCGGCGGCGCGGAAATTCCGGCGCAGGTTGCCTGGACCGCCGGCGGCGGTGGCATGCTGCAGGCGGAGGTGACGTTCCTTGTCAGCATTCCGGCCGGCGGGCAGTTTCCGGTGTTTGTATATTATGACGGCCCGGCCGAGCCCGCGCCGGAGTCCCATGCCGCGATGGGAATTTTCCAGTTGCGCGACGCCGGCGACGCCTACCTGCTCCAGAATCCGCGCACGATTGTTGCTTTCCCGAAAAAATCCGGCCCGAACGGCGCGCTGGTCAGCCGGCTGCAGCCCCAGGGTTCGACGCGCAACCAGGTCGGCGGCGGACGGACCCGGCCGGAGGGCCATCATAGCGTCCTCGCGCCCGATACCCCCGCGCGGATCGTGGAAGACGGGCCGGTGCGCAAGAGCATCCGGTTCGATGACGGCACGAATGCCGTGACTTACAGCCTCACCGCGGCCTTGCCGGCGGTGTTTTTCGAATTCCAGGGGCGGTCGCCCCGGCAATTCATGACCTGGCTGCCCGGCGGCGATACGGTCAACGACGACGTTTATTTTGAAACGACCGGCGGTGTCCGCCGTGTCTCCATTTCATACGGGCAGGGGGTGAAGGATGTCGTCAGCAGCCGCCTGAAACCGCTGCTCAAGGAAGGCTGGATTGCGTTCCTGGACCGCCGCCGCGGCGAACTGGCCGGCAATTTTTTCGATACGGCGAGAGATTCCGTCAACCTGACGCCCCATTCGCGCGGTTTTGACACGCGGGTTTATATCGCCGATGCCGGCCAGGGCCAGGGCGTGCTGTATGCGGACCGCGACAGCGATTTTGTCAATTGCCGCGACGCTTATATAGCCTGGAAAAATCCGCTCCAGATTGCGCTGGGCGCGTCTCAGGAACGGCATGACATCCCGGTTACCCGGCCGATGTTCGGCCGGGATTTTTTGCGCATACACCTGGCATCGTGGCCGCCCGAAGCGGCGCGGGCTTCCGTGGAAAATATTAAAGAACATGGCGGCAATGCCGTGCTGTGGTGGGCGTCGCGCGTGATGTATCCTTCAAAATTCCTGCCGGGCGATCCGCTTGAGGTCAACTACCTGGCGGAAGGCATCCGGGCGGCGCATCAAGCCGGCCTGGCCTTCATTGCCGCGCATCCGCTGCTGACTTCCGGCAAGCACTTTGCGAAAAACTACCCGGAACTTGATCCTTACAAATTCTGGGCCTCGGCGGATGGGGCCAAAAAATCTGTTTACCTCTCGCCCCTGCTGGGGCGCGATCTTTTTGTCGGCGCGGCGGGCGAGTTGGCAGCCATGGACGTGGACGGCATCTGGCTGCTGGACGAGCGTTCATATCAACCGTCATTCCTGGCGGATGCCGAGAAAGCAGCATTCCGGCAAGCCTGGCGCATGGAGCCGCCGGCCAGCCTGGCGTCAAAAAACCTGAAAGATCCCGCGGAATTCGCGTTCTTCATGTTCAGCATGAACACGCTCTCGCAGTTGATGGAAGAGATGTCCGCCCGCGCCTGGTCCGTCAAACCGGGCTTGTTCCTGGGCAACACCACCAGCCCGGGCAATCTGCGGGTGCGCAGCGGATATCACGACCTGGAACGGTATGCCGACTGCCAGACCAGCATCGTCATGGACTTGTATTCGAATCGCCCCGACATCCTTAAAATCTATCTGGCGCGCACGCGCGGCGCCATGGGCAACCGGCGTCCGGCCATGAGCATTTCCGGGTATGCGGGCTGGGATTTGCAACAGCCGGTGGAGTTGAACCAATATCTGCACGTCATGTTCGGCGCCAACTCGCTGGCTTTTTTTTCCCTGGGCCGGCCCTGCAACCCGGCGTCCGGCTTGGGCGTCAAGAAGGCGTTTGAATTTTTCGCTTATACCGGCCTGGATAAATTCCTGGCGCGCGCCCGGCCGTTGCCCTTCGCGGGGATCGTGCGGGACCAGGCGGCATTCCTGGCCGGTCTGCAGGCCGGCAAATATGCCGCCATCAGCGATTACGATAACCAGGTGAATAACCTGCTGGTGGCATTGGGCAATATCCCCGCTGACATCCTGTACGGTAAGTATTGCCGGGCGGACTTGTTGTCCGAATATGCCGTGGTCCTGGTTCCGGACAATCCGGCCGTTTCCGGCGATTTGGCGCTGGAGTTGAAAAAATATGTCGAACAGGGCGGCAACTTGATTTTGGAAGGCGCGGCGGTCAGCAATGCGGTTCTGGCGGAATTGGCCGGCGTCCAGCCGGCCGGCGCGGAACAGGCCGGCCTGCTGGAAGTGTCAGGAACGGAAGGTGCGCTGGCGGGCTGGGATTGGCGTTGGCGCGGCGCCGTGACGCCGGTGGCAAGCCGGGGCGCGGAACTGCTGGCCTGCTTCACCAACGGCGCGCCGGCAGTAACCGTGGCGTCCGCGGGCCGCGGCAAAGTGGTTTACAGCGTACCGGTCTTGAGCGCCGCCGTGATCACGGATGACCAGCCGCGCCGTGCCGTGTGGAAACTGGTGGAATTCCTGGCCGGCGCGTTGCCCTTGAAGGTGGAGCCGCTGGGCGCCGAATCGCCTATTCTGGCCACCATGCTGACCCATGGCCGGGAACGCGTGGTTTGCGCCTATAACACCTCGGCATTGCAGGAAGAATCGTTTGCGTTGCGCCTGGGGCCGATGCTGGAATCGCCGGCGGCCTGGGTGAGTTTCAAGACCGGCCGGGAAATTCCGGCGGCCGGCGGCCTGGCGCAATTCCGCCTCGGGCCCAACCAGGTTGATTTTTACCAGGCGGTGGACGTCCCCGGCTCCTGGCTGCCGGAAACTACCATCCAGACCAATGGCGCGATCCACGCCGCCCGGCGTCCAGGGATGGAATTTCTTCAATCCGCCACCCCGGCGGCGCGGGCGGGCCGGCGCGCGAAATTAAAAGACGCCAATAAAATGTATGTCGGCATCTTCGATCCGGGGCGTAAAGTCAAAAAACCGCTGGATCTGGGCGCGGCGGCGATGCTGGAGGAATGCGGTCAATGGGACAAGCTGGCAGCGGAAACGATAAATAGTCTTGAGCCGGAGATTCTGGCGCAATATGATGTGGTGGTCTTGCCCAATCGTTCTTTCCCTACGGATTACCCGCCGATTTGGGAGAGGCATGTCAGGCAATACGTCGAGGCCGGCGGAGGCGTTTTGCTCGTGCATCATTCGGTCGGCTACGGGGATTTCTCCGAGGCGACTTTGTTGTTCCCCGAGGTGGCCATGGGCCAGAAACCGGTTGCCAGCCGCAAAATGCGGATTGCCGGCGATCATCCCGCCGCCAGCGGGAGCGCCCTGCGCCGAAGGTTTGCGGATGATCTGGATAATCCGGCCTTCGTGCAGCAATACCGCGGCACGGAAATGCCGGCGGGGCAGGAAGGATCCTGCGGGTTCCCCGATTACATCGGCTTGAAAATCGGGCCGGCAGGGGCCTTGGTTGTGGAAGGCATGGCCGACAACGGCAACAGCCTTGCCCCGGCCGTGGCCGCCGGTTCCGTCGGACGGGGCCGGGTGGTGATGTCGGGGATGTGCATCGGCTGCCGGCAGACGCCCGGTTCCGGGGACACTAAGTTTGAAGAAGCGCTTTCGCCGGGCTTGGAACGCAATCTGCTGATGAACAGCCTGTTCTGGCTGGGCGATAAAACCGGCCCGGAGGGGAAATAAGCCACAAAGAAGACGCGGATAATTTACCAAGGAACCGGATAAACGGGCTGAGGGATTAGCCACAAAAAACTCAAGAGGCACAAAATTCACAAAAATGGAAGCAAGTTCGGCAACAGAAGGAGGCAGGCGATGAAGACCAACACCCTTATTTCCATGTGGTTGCTTGCGGGGGCCTCGATGTGTTTCGGAGCCACCAATTATGTCGTGCCGCCGGGCACGCCTGATGTGACGCCAACCCCGCCTTACACGAATGGCTGGGAGTACGCCGCCACCAACTTGATCGAAGCGGTGAATGCGGCGGGCGCCGGGAATACCGTGTTGGTGTCCACCGGATTGTATCTTTTAACCAATTACGTGAACATAACCAAAACATTGCACCTCAAAAGCTGGAACCGGGCGCAGGGCCGCGTGGATCGCGCCGGCACCATCGTCAACGGCAATTATCCCGCCACTACCAACCGCTGCTTCCGCCTGTATGGTTCTAGCGTGAAAATCGTTCTGGAGGGATTTACCATTACCAACGGTTTTGCTGCCGGCACCAGCACTGATGGCTACGGCGGCGGAGTTCTGATGGGGGCGGTCGCCGGATCAATGATTACCAATTGCGTGATCTCCGGATGCGGGGCTGTCTATGGCGGCGGCGGCGTGACCTTCATGATATTCACTTGCGCTATTGGAAATTCCGAGGTTGTCGGCAATGTCGCCGGAAGTTACGGCGGCGGAATTTATTGCCACGATAATCCCGGCGACCGGCTGATCGATGGAGTGCTGGTCAGCAATAATACGGCGTCACTGGAAGGCGGCGGTATCTACATTGGACACGCCCCTGTTGGGATCATCACCAATTGCGTCATCGTGAACAACTCCGCCATGACACTGGGCGGTGGAGTTTACATCAGCCGCGTGGCGCGCATCAACAACAGCGTGATCTCGGAGAATTCCGCCACCAACAGCGGTTATGGCGGCGGCTTGTATTTTTATTACGGGGGCGCGGAAGGCGCGGTGGCGGTGGAGAATTGTGATATTAGCCGGAACCGGACTGACCGGCATGGCGGCGGGATATATCTGCGGAGCAATGCCACCAACGTGACCGTGCGCAACTGCCTGATTACGCAGAACACCAATGGATTATTGGGCGGGAATTACCATGGCGGCGGCGTGGTAATGTATAATCCCGCCAACCTGCTGGAAAACTGCACCATTGCCGGGAACCACGCGGTCGACGCCGAAAGTTACGCCGGGGGCGTATATCTGAGTTTTGCGGCCACCGCCCGGACCAACCTCCGGAACTGCATCGTTTACGATAATACCGCGTCGAATTATCCGGATGTATATGTGGTTACCACCGCCTTGGTTTACAATTGCTGCCTCAAGCCGGCCGGGGACATGGATGGCCTTGCCAGCGGTGAAAACAACCTTGCCGGCGCCCCGTTGTTTGCCGAATCCAGCGCCGGTAATTACCGTCTGCAGCGCTTATCGCCCTGTATCAATGCCGGGACGAACCAACCATGGATGGCGGATGGGTATGACCTCGATCAGCGGCCGCGGCTGGATCGGGTGTGCGGGATTGCGGATATTGGCTGTTACGAATATATCCCGTCCATCACTTTTTTTTCGTTGAAATAGCCCGCCCGCCATAGCCGCCGGTTAAACATATGCAGGACTTGGAAGACAACGTGCGGGATGGCGATTTTTTTCTGCGGCATTTCCCGCGCTGGCTGCAATGGGCCGAGCCGCATTGGCATGAGACGGACGCTGGAAGCGGTTTTTTCGGCGCGGGCACGGGCGTAGTCCTGGACCACAGCGCCACGGCCGGTTACCTGGCGGCCTGTGCGACGCTGGCCGCCGGGCCGGAATCCCTGCGCGCGCGATGCCACATCCCGCCGGCGGAAATGACGCGGCGCGCTTCCTGCGCGCTCCGCTTCATCCTGGCGGGCCATGTCAGCCAGCTCCGGGGAACGGCCGGCGGGAATTCCTGGGGGCGGCACTGGGGCAGCCCGATCGTGCTGGAGCGCATGGCCAACGCGGTGGATTGCCTGGAGCCCTGGCTGCCGGATGCGGATCGCGCCGCCTGGCGCGCCGTCCTGGAGGATGAGGCGGATTTCCTGCTGACCGCGCCCGTCGAGGCCAACCGCTTCGGGTTGCGCGGGGAAACCCACGGTGAACGCAATTACTGGCGCGGCAGCCTGCTGTTCCGCGCCGCGCGGCTGTATCCTGGCCATCCCCGCGCCGGGGCCTGGCTGGAACGCAGCAGCCTGTATTGCCTGAACGCGCTGTCCATGCCGGAAGACGCCGTTTCCGACGCGCTGGTGGATGGCCGGCCGCTGCGGGACTGGCACCGGGGCGCCAACATGCATCCCGGCGCCCTGTTTGACCATCATGGCGTTCTCAGCCTGGATTACGGCATTATCGCCGAGTCGTTCTTCGTCATGGCCATGATCGGCGTCCTCCGCCATGGCTGGACGCCGACCGAGGCGTTGTTCCATCACATGGGCGACTTGTGGCGGTTCGTCCGCAAGTGTATTTTGCCGGAAGGCCGTATCGTATGTTTCGGCAAGCAGCGCCCGCGCTACACCATCATGTATCATTACGCCCTGGCCGGCCTGGTTTTCTGGGCGCGGCATGGCGGCGATCCGGGCGCGTGGGAACTGGCGCGCGCGCTGGAGCGCGTGGCGGAGATTGATCGCGCGGCATCCGGCGACGGCAGTTTCCACGGCGCGCGCGGCGAAGGCCTGCGGTTGCTGCGCGCCGACTCGCGGCCGTATTATTATTTCCGGCTGGAAGCGGACGCCATCCTTGCCCGGAGTTATGCCTGGCTGCTGCTGACCGCGCCGGCCGCCTTGCCGGCCGGCGGGCCAACCGGCGGCCGGCCGCCCCGCGCTGATGAATTGACCGATCCGGTGGTGTCGCAAGATGCCGGCCTGGTGATGCGCCGCCATCCCCGGGCGCTGTACGCCGTATACTGGAATCGGTCCGAAAAGGCCGAAGCCGATCCGGCGCTGGCGCTGGTCGTGCCCGCCGGGCATGGGCATCGCGCGGACTGGCTGAGCAACCTGGCGACGATTTACAAGCCGCTGCGCGCGCGGCACTTTCCGCGCGGCTGGCGGGCGGAGTTATGCGGCGGCGGATTTATCACCGCCGGGCAGATTGACGAAGGGCTGCCAATGCCCAGCGACGATGGCACCGCCATGCTGATAGATCAGCGCCTGGTCTTCGTCATGTTGCCGGATGGCCGCGCAATGCTGCGCATTGAAGTTGCCCGGGCGCGCCAGCCGGTGCGGCTGCTGGAAATCGCCGGGTTGAATCTCAACCTGGCCAATGACATCTTTACCGGCAATCAATTCGATCTGGTTTCCAACGCCGGCGCGCGCCGGGTGCCGGGCTGCGGCGGCGCGGAAGGCGAAATGGAGATTCACAGCCCCTGGGTCTGCCTGCCGGGCGAACTGGGCGTGGTGGCGGCCGGTGGCGAACCGAAGCCGTTCGTGCTGGCAACCACCGCCCGGCGCCGCCGCGCCTACGAGACGCTCCTGGTGGAGCGGCTGTACTGGCCGCTCCACCGGATTCCGCGCCTGTACGCGGAGGGCGAATTGATCCAGGATACGGCGGTGTGGTTGATTCCCGGCGCAACGGCCGATGAAACACGGGCCTTCCATGCCGGGATGCGCTGGCAATCGCATGCTGCGGGGGCGGACCTGCTGCTGAAAACGTTTGACTGCTTCGGGCAACCCGCGGGCTTGCTGGTTAACTTGTCCGCAACGGAACGGACGGTGGGCGGCGATCAACTGGCGCCCCTGGCCGGGCTGGCGCCGGTTAATGGCGCAACGCCGGCCGCCGGGATCAAGCTGCTGCCCTGGCAGGGCTTATGGTTCAGCCGCAAGTAAGCAGCCTCAGGGACGGCGCCGGGCCGGCGGCGGGGCGGATTCCGCCAGGGTGCGCAGGAACCTGGCGGATAGTTCCAGCGACCGGAAAAGATGCTTGTTGCTGTGCCGGCCGGGAGCGCCGAAATAACAATAACGGTCAATATCGATTTGGGCAGGCTTTTGCGAGGCGGGCGGAGCGCGCAGCTTGCGGCAGGGATGCCCGGGGTCGAAAATAGCATCCCAGGCGGACCAGGCGGCGTCGGCCAGGGCGCGCGCCCGGGTTGCCAGCCGGCGCAACGCGGCGCGGCCGGGCTTGGCCGAATTAAATACCAGGGCGCGGTCGCCGATATGGGCCAGGATGTCCGCCGCCAGAATATAAGCGTCGTAGATATCGCGGTTTTGCCGCGCTTGCCGGCGATTCCGGCGCAATCCGCCGGCAATGGCGCGCGCCTTGCGCCCCATTTGAATTGCGGCGCGGCGTTCCTGGCCGGTTACGGCTTGGATATCGGCCGGGGAGGCGCATTCGATCAGGTTGTGCAAATCGCGGAAGCGCGGCGCGCAAAGGTGTAAATCCCTTAAAAGATTTCCCGCCGGTGACATGGCCGGCGCGCCGAAAAATGTTTTGGCGAAAATTTGCGGGAACCCGCGTGTGCCGTTCGCTTGCTTGAACTGATCGGCGCCGTATGCCATGCCATAAATGAGCGCGCCAGGCAGGGTGTAGCTGTGCTGCCAGACCGAGTTGACGAGGCCGCGCACGTAAGGGCTGGCGCGATGCGCGTGGATGACGGCGGCGAACCGGCGGATGTTATCCAGGTTGCGCTGGTTCGGCAGAATGGTGGTGTTGGGCGAGCAGGCCAGGGATGGCACCCCGATAATCCCGCGCCGGGCCTGGATGAAAAATTTAACCGCCGCATCGTCGGTGTATACCTGGTCCCCTTCGTCATACTGCCAGGCGCAGCCGATGGACGATGCCGGTGCGCCGGCGGAGATATGGGCGTCGCGTTCCGGACGCAGGCGGTTGAGCGCCCAGTACATGACGGTTTTGCCGCGGCGTTCCGCCAGGTCCGACAGCCATTGCAGGCGCTGCACGATGAAAAACGGTTCCGTCCGCCCGGGGAATTTCTTCCGGCAATGCCGGCAGGTTTTTTTCGGCAGTTCGCCGGTTTCGTCCAGCCCGATATGAATCCAGGGCGCGGGGAAAAGATCCATGACTTCGTTCAGGATATCGGCAACTATCTTCTGGCTTTCCGGCCGGGCGGGGCAAAGCACCTTGCGTCCCGATTCGTTCAAGCCGTCGCACAGGCGCCGGTAAGGGTTGCGATTAAAAATGTAGCCGGCATGCCCGAGCGTGGCGATAATCGGCGCCAGTGCCAGGCCATGGCCGGCGGCCAAACGGTCCAGCCGCCGGATTTGGGCGTGGGTCAGCGCGCCACGGCTGGATAATTCAGGACGGCATTTCAGACGGAGGGCGCAGCCGGTATCGTCCGCCAGGTTGAGCAGCAGGGTGTTGTAGCCCCACTTGGCCAGCCAGGGGATGAACCGTTCGTACCATTGGAATTGCAGGGGAATGCGCGCGGGATCAAGCATGACGCCATTGATGAAATCCCGGTTGTTTTTGTCGGCAAGGGTGTTTTTCTTAACGGTTTTCATAAAATTTCAATGCCTTTAATTCAAAGGATTTAATCGTTAAATGAACTATTACATTTAAATAGAGCAATATTTATATTTGTCAATAAAAATAATTAATATTGACATCGTGGTAAATGTATTATAAATGTTTAGCAATAAATTTACGACAACGGCAGCGGTGGGCGGATTATGTTTGAGATGGCCATAGACAGGGATTGTGTTGAGCCGGCGTATCGCCAGGTGAAACGGAAGATTTTGGAAAAAATAGATTCCGGACATCTGGCGCCTGGCGCGCGCGTGCCTTCCGTCCGGGCGCTCAGCCGGATGAGCGGTGTTTCCTGCGGCACGGTTGCCAAGGCGATTGCGGAATTGACGCGCGAGTCGCATCTCAAGGGGCGGGGCCGCAAAGGGCTGGTGGTGGCGTACCGGGACAGCCTGTCCATCGGCATCACCGGCGCTTTCAAGGAGCGGACGTTTTTTAACGACCGTTATTATCAGCAAATCATGGCCGGGATTGAAACGGTCCTGCATCCGCGCCATTACGCCATGACATTCCGGACCATGGGCGATCCGTTGGATCGCACATTTGACGGATTCCGGATGGACGGCGTGCTGACCCTGGGGGTTGGCATTGTCGAGTCCCGGTGGGCGGAACTGCTCCGGTGGCAAGGCAAGCTGCCGGTGATGGTGATTGGCGCGTGGACCATGCCGGATAACCGGCTGAGTTATGTCGTGTCCGATAGCGTGGCTGATGCACGGCGCGCCGTGGAATGTCTGCTGCGTGCCGGTCGCCGCCGGGTTGCCGGGATTTTTCACGCGCACCAGTCCGCGCGTCTGGAAGGATATCGCCAGGCGCTGGCGCGCGCGGGAATTGACCTGGACAACCGGCTGGTTGTGCTGCGGGACGGCGCCGCATCTTTGGATGCTGAATTGGAGCGGCTGGCGGGATTGCGGCCTGATGCGGTCTTTGATTCGGTGGGCAGCATCTGGCCGTCCTTATCGGCCAAGCTGCCGGAAAAATCTCCGGCGCTGGCCGTGGCGACTTACCGGGATGATCCCCGGGAGTGGGAGGGGTTGGATGTGCCGCATGTGATTGTCCGGCAGCCGTTGCGTGAAATGGGCCGTGCCGCGACGGAGCGCCTGCTGGGCATGATTGAACGCCGGGAGCAGCGGGTGACCCAGGCGGTATTGCAGTCGGAGATCATTGATTGCCTGGATACGGCGCCGCGTCTTGAATAATCGAGCCAATTTCTATGAGCATGACACACAAACAAAGGTGTTTCCTCACCAGAATTTGTGGGTGATTACCGGTTCGGGCAATTGCCCAAGGGTATGATATAGCGCCATTTCCGCGCCATGAAAAGTTCTGAAGCCATAAGATCGTTTGGTAACCACTCGAGCTTTATTGTTCAAGCCCTCGGTTGCGCCAGTAAAAACCTCGTTTCTGGCTCTGATCCAGTTCAAAAGCAGCTCCTCGTGTTTAGCAATGGTTTTAGCCGCCTTAATGATTGGCGCAATGCGGCTACGACAGGCGCGCTTGACCCATGCCTGGAGATAATTACGCGCCCAGGTTGGGCTGTGATAGCTCCAAAAATGCTGAAAGCTTTCCTTGAACAAATAGGCGCGGCCGGTTTGCAGTCTTGTGCCCAATATCCGATCAAGCATTTCGCGAGCTTTGCCGCGCACGCGGGTTTTGCGGCGCAGCAAGGTCCAGCGCATTTTCTTGAGTTTTTGCTTGGCCGCCGGACGCGCTGTCATCGCCGCCATATCCCGGCGCCGGACCTCGTCCACGGCGGCATTCAAGGTTTGCACGACATGGAAGCGGTCAATCATGTGGCAACCGTGGCTGAGGCTCGCAGCAATGACTTTCAGATAAGGTCGCCACATATCGCTACATATATGTCGAATGCCGGCCAGCACGGGTTTTCCCAAAGATTGCAACCCTTTACGCAGCGCGGCCGCCCGGCGGGTTTGGCCGACCCAGAGCAATCGGCGGCATTGCGCATCAATCTGATAGATCAAGGTCAGATAGTTCTTGCTCTTTTTACCGTTGCCTACGTGGAGTTCATCAACACCAATCGCCGTTATATTGGCCAATTCCCGGTGCGCCAAGCCCCATTCCACCATCCACTCGACCGACCGATAAACCGCCTGCCAACTGACTTTGAAAATCAGCGCCGTCTCTTTCCAGGACAACCTCCGCGCCCAGTTCCCCAAAAAAAGCATCAGCGCCTTGCTGTAGGGTCGTTTGCCATCGCTCCAAGGCAGCGCTTCCACCACCACGCCATGTTCGGGGCAATTTACCCGGCGCGGACTATAATGCAAAAAAGCCGGCACATTCAAAATGGGCACAAACGCCCATATCCGTTCAGGCAGAGTGTCGTATGTCGCCAGCGGTCGCCCGCAACGCGAGCAGCATGCCGCGCGTTGGCGATGCGGACGAATGCTTATATCCACTTTCCATTGGCCGCGACGATCCAAAACCATACAAGTTTCCTGATAAATAAAACGTTTCAAAGGTTGCAAACGATTCAAAATTGTTTTAAGTTTCACCTTGGGCTGGTCCTCCTTTTTTTGTGTTCACCCATTGCATACGCAATGGATTACGGAAAGGCCAGCCTATTTTTTTGCCGCCGCTTTATCTCCGTTCCGCCATCGCGCCAATCAGGAGTTATTAATCAGGCTGCTGCGGGGCCGCCAAACGCCCAAAGCGGCAGGCTGTTAATAACTCCACCATCTTTTGGCGCCATTGCTTGGAGAACTTCTTAAACTTTAAAACCTGTTTTTTACCCACAAATTCTGGTTAGGAGCCACAAAGGTATGAAACGGCCTGGTCGTTCCGCGAGCCCGATCGCGTGCCGATCGAGGTGATGATTTCCCCGCATGCCCGCCGCCACCCGGCGGGGGCCCGCCTGATGGAGTTGATCGGCGAGACGGCCGACAACTTAACTTCGGCGCCCGGCCTGCAGTACGGTTTTTTCGGATTCCCCATCCAACGCCAGGAGGAGACGGTCCTTGAAGACCTGCCCGGCCGGCACCAGCGCCGGCGGCGCGTGGTGGAAACGCCGGCCGGCACGTTTACCGCGGTTACCCTGCACCCCTGCGGCGAACTTGATTACCACTGGGAAAAGCGCTTCGTGACCACCGTCGAGGAGTTGCGGCGGCTGGCGGAAACGCCCCGGTCGCCGCTGGCCTGGGACAAGGCCAAGTGGCTGGAAAGCATGCGGGCTAACGGCGATCGTTACCTGCCTGTCATCGCGCTGGCGCATCCGCTGGGCAACCTGGTGCGCCGGTCCGCCATGGAATCCGTGTATGCGTGGTTTTACGAAGAACGGGAAACCATGCACCGGTTCCTGGCGGCGGCGAACGACCAGCTCGCCGCCGGGCTGGAGGCGATGATGGCGGACGGCATCGGGCCGTATTTCGGCACCGGCGCCCACGAGATGCTGCTGCCGCCATGGATGGGGCATGCCCTGTTCGATGAATTCGTTTTCCCCTATGACAAGCGGGTGAATGACGCGATTCACCGCCACGGCGGCAAGCTGCGCGCGCATTGCCACGGCAACTGCATGGATTTTCTCGAGCAGATGGCCGACATGGGGATTGACGCCATCGAGCCCCTGGAACAGCCGCCCGCCGGCGATGTGGACCTGGCGGAAGCCAAGCGCCGGGTGGGACGGCGCATGATGTTGTGCGGCAACGTCGCCTCCGAACATTTCATCACCATGACCCCGGCGGACGTCCGCCGGGCGGTCAAGGCCGCCATTCAGGCCGGCGCGCCTGGCGGCGGGTTTGCGTTGCGGACCAGCGGCGGGCACGCCGGCACCTGCATGCAGGTGCCGGATGATGTGATGGCCGGAATCCTGGCCAATGTCGAGGCGTATATTCAGGCCGGGCTGGAGTATGGAACGTATCCGATACAAACATGCTGAAATTCATCCGTGCATAGAGGAGGAGCAATGAAAAGAAGCAATCGTTATTTCGGGATCGTGTGCCTGGCGGCGGCGCTGGTATGGTGCGCCGGCGCGGCGGAGCGTCACGTGGTCGAGCCGGGCACGCCCGGCGTCACGCCGGACGGCAATTACGAAACATGGGGCACCGCCGCCACCAACATCCAGCACGCCGTCGCCCGGGCCGTGGCCGGGGAAACCATCTGGGTTTCCAATGGCCATTACCGCCTGACGAACGAAATCCTGGTGAATAAATCGGTCACCATCCGGGGCTGGAACGACGACCGCGCCGGCGTGATCGTTGACGGCAACTACAATGTCAACACCAACCGCTGTTTTTACCCCACCGCCACGAATGTTCTGCTGGCTTCCATGACGATTACCAACGGTTATGCCGCTGTGTCGCCGTTTTATGGCGGCGGTGTCCTGCTGGGCGGCAACAACAACACTATTTCGAATTGTGTCGTGACCGGCAATAAATCCCTGCAATATGGCGGCGGGGTGGCGGTATATAACTATGGCGACTATACCATCATTGATTCCACGATCAGCGGCAACCAGGTATTCGAGCAGGATGGCGGCGGCGTTCAGATGCGCCGCGGTATGCTTTTAATGACTAATTGCATCATCCGCGACAATATCGCAACCAATCCCGGTTGCCAGGGCGGCGGCTTTGCTCCGGCCACCGACGCCAAGGGCAGCCTGTGGAACTGCGAAGTAATCAACAACCATGCGGCGGCCAACGCCAACGGCGGCGGCGCCATGGGCTCCGGGAGCACATTCGTCAATTGCAGTTTCATCAGCAACAGCGCCGGTTATTACGGCGGGCTGATGAGTGCCCGGGAAGTTCGGAACTGCACCTTCGCCTATAATCGCTCGACTTTCCGCCAAGGCGGGGGGCTGAGTATGTCGGGCGGCGGCAGCAGTCTGGTCTCCAATTGCGTGTTTTACGGCAACACCTGCAATTTAAGTTACGGCGCGGGCATATTAATCCGGAATCAAGCGGCGGAAATTGTGGATTGCATCATCACCAACAATACCAGCGATTGCAGCGTTGGCGGGTCCGCCCTGGGCGGCGGCGCCGGGATTGCGTTGGAAAATGCCACGGGGATGGTGCGCAATTGCACGATCCGGGACAACCGGATCACCGGCCCGGTTTATACCGGCGGCGCGGGACTGTATAGCTTCGGCAACTCCACCGTCACCAGCATCAATTGCCGGCTGGAAAACAATTCCGGGCTGCAAGGCGGCGGCGCCCTGGTTTCCAATGCGGTGTTCCGCAACTGCCTGTTTGCCGGCAATGCCGCCACCAACCAGGGCGGCGCGCTCTACATGCGGGGCGATGTGCAGGCGTTTAACTGCACCATCGCCGGCAATACCAATCTCTTGGCCGGCTGCGCGGCGGTGGCGGGAACGAATGCCGGCAATGTGCTGGTGAATTGCATTGTTCAATCAAACATCAACCTGGCCACGGGCGATGTCAGCAACCACCTGAATTCCGCGTATGTGTCGTTCACCAATTCCTGCACGCTGCCGTTGCCGGCGCTCGGCGCCGGCAATACCGATGCGGATCCGCTGTTTGCGGATCTGGCCCAGGGCGACTACCGCCTGGCCGGGGGCTCGCCCGCGGCGGATGCCGGTCTGAACCAGCCTTGGATGATCCCGCCGGAAGACGGCAGCACGGACCTGGATGGGTACCCCCGGCTGGACCGGTTCACGCGGCTGGTGGACATGGGATGTTACGAGCGCGTACCGCGCGGCACGCTTTACGGCATCCGCTAAGCTGGTCTGCCGGCCGGCCGGACATGGCGCGCCGGATGCCTTGCTCCCGGTTTGGTTGCAGGAGACATACAATGATGAAGCGGCTGTTTTTACCACTGATGATTTTGAGCCTGGCCGGCGCAACGGCGGTGGCGGCGGACGTTGAACGCCCGGTGCTGGCGGCGCCGCGCGTGGCCGCGCCGTCGGCGATTGACGGCGTGTTAAATGACGCCGCCTGGGAAGGCGCGGCGGCCATTGACCTGGATTGCGTCCTGGGCGGCGCGCCGGCGCCGGGCGTGTCCACACGCGTGCTGCTGGCGCGCGATGACGCCTGGCTGTATATTGCCGCGCGGTGCGCGGATTCGTCCGGCGCAATCCGCGCGCAAAAAACCAATCGCGGCGACCCGGGCGTCGCCAATGACGACAGCCTCGAATTCTTCCTGGGCGCGCCGTCCGCCAAAACCGGGAAAGAATACCGCTATTTTCACTTCATGCTTGGCGCCGGCAATGCCGCGCGCGAGCAGAAAATCGAAAAAGGGCGTATGGATCCGGCCTGGACCACGGCCTGGCCCGCGGCCGCGCGCGTGACGGACGCCGGCTGGGAGGCGGAGGCGGCGTTGCCGCTTGCCATCCTGGCAGGCGGGCAGTTGGATGGGGTGGTGTTTAACGTGACGCGCAACAAGCAATCGCCCCCGGCGCGCGCCTATAGCTGGGCGGTTCTGGAAGACGGCGGCGGCCGCGCCGCCTATTACAACCCGGCGGCCTTCGGCCGGCTGGCCGGGCTGGAGGATCTCAAACCGCCGCCGATGTTTGCGCCGGTGGTCCTAACCGCGGTCAACCAGGGCGGCTACATCGAGGATCGCGGCGCTTATTGTTACGCCGTCAGTTTGTCGGTGACCAACACCGGCGATCTGGCCGGCACGGTGGCATGGACCCTGGATGACCGCCGCCTGCGCGATGGCGCCCGGACGGCCATTTCCGGCAGCGCGGCGCTGGGCGCCCGCGCCGGGACGAATTTGATCATATCCGTGCCGGTGGATCTGCCGGCGGCGCGCACCGCGTTCGTGGCTATCCAGCCGGAATCCGCCAAGCGGCTGGAAGTCGGCGAAATGGGCCGGCTGTGCGTGCTGACCGCCTATACGGACCGGAACATGTATCACGCCGCCGATACCCGGGGGCGCCTGACGGTCGGGACCGTCTTTACGGATGGCGCCTTTGCCCGCGAACACCTGCGTCTTGCCGTCAGGCTCGATGGGGCGGATGCCGCCCGGCCGCTTTTTGAGCGGCAATTTGACGCCACCGCCAACCAGGGACTCAGTGTTGAATTCAAGCCGGCGGAATTGCCGCCCGGCGATTACGTGTTCACGGTGGAACTATCGCGCGCCGGAACAGTTTTTGCCGGCGAAACCACCCGGTTCCGCGCCGCCGGCGCGCCGCCGGCCGGTTGTGCCGTGACACGCATGGACCAGGACAATCTCTGCCTGCTGGTGAATGACCGGCCCTTTTTTCCGCTGGGTTTTTGCAACCTGGGCGGCTATGGCAATGTGCTGGCCTTCGATGACCAGGCGCAATGCGTGATGGAAACCAATCTCCTGGAGCGCTTCCGCGCGGGCGGCTTCAACACCATCGTGGAGTGGGGGCGTAACCAGACCGGCCGGACGCGCGCCCGGCGGAATGAACCCTGGACGGCGGATACCGACAAACTGCTGGCGGAAGATATCCGCGCGGCCCTGGCGGACTTCGGTGCGGCCGGACGCCACGGCCTGATGATCATGCCCAAAACCATCGGGCGGCTCAGTTACGGGCACAGCAGTGAAACCGTCAACCGGCGCGACCACGGACTGGTGATGGAAAAGTTGCCGCAGGTCATGCAGCCCTTGTCGGGGTTGACCAACCTGCTGGCGTGGCAGGGGATGGATGAAATGTTCGGCGGCATCTACGAACTCGGTGAAGCACACGCGGCGCTGATGCATAACCTGGCGCCGTTTACGGCGATCTGGGCGTCCACCCGCGGGTTTTTCCCGGAGTTGCTGGACTTTTATGACGTGCCGGGCGTGCATGGTTATTGGGGGCCGGATTCCACACCCAACCACCTTGCCACCCGCATCCAGGGCGGAACGGCGACCGCCAAACTGCGCCGCCGGCCGGTCTTTGCCACGCCCCAGGGGCAGCGGCTGACGTACCGGCGCGAGCTGACGCCGGATGAGCGGCGGTGCGGCATTTATCTCACGCTGATCCAGGGCGCCAAGGGCGTGGTGTGGTTTGCATATCCGCATCCGTTCGAAATCGTGCATCCGATGACCTGGCGGGTGCTGGCCTACACCGCGCGCGAAATCGGCGCGCTGGCGCCGGTCTTGCTGCAAAATCCGCCGCCCCAGGCGGTAGCGGAAGCCGCGGCGCCGGCCGGCGCCGCAGTATCCTGCCCCCCCTTGCCGCCGGCCCGCACGCTGTTCGATCCCTCTTATGTCAGCTTGCGCGGACCCGGCAAGGATGCGATGCCGCGCATCCAGGCGTTGATTCACGACCAGCCCGGCGGCGGGGAATTGATTTTGCTGGCGAACAGCGGGGACGAACCGGTATTGCTGGAGGCGGCGCTTTCTTCGCTGGCCGCGGCGCCCGGCAAAACGCCGGTCCGCCCAGCGGCGGTGCGCGGGTATTTTTCCGGCCGCCAGCACGATTTGCGGGACGGCATCCTGCGGGACCGCCTGGAGCCCTATGCCGTCCGGGTGTATGCCGTCAGCGGCTCCAGCCGCCAGCCCGGCGCGCCGGTGGCCTTGGGGTGGCGCGCGGTTCCGGAAAGCGCGGCGGATGTCGCGACGCGGCAATATTACCAGGCGCTGGACCGGCGCGTCAACCTCGGCGCCGCCTATGAAAAGCAGGAAAGCGACGATATCTACAGCCCGGTGGACGATGCGGAGCAGACGCTGGTCAGGCAACGGGCCGGCGCCGTCAACCTGCTGGAAAATTCCAGCTTCGAGGCCTGCGCCCTGCCGGGGCTGCCGGACAACTGGATGCATAACTGGATCATGCGCGATTTCGGCGCGCGCTTCATGGGCGGCGTGACCAACGCGGCGTATGAAGGTTCGTATGGCATCCGGCTCCGTTATGAAAAGCGCGCCCGGCCGACGGTCTGCTACCGCTACTGGCTTGATTGGAAGTATGGCGAGACTTATACCCTCAGCGCCTGGATGAAAGCCGCGGGAACCGGCGCAGTCGCCAGCCTGTCCGTGTTGCCCACGGATATGGAATACGACGAATTACAGGGGTTAAGCACATCGGCGCCGGCCGGCCCGGAATGGCAAAGGGCGGTTTGGACCTTCACCATCCCGCCGGAGATGCAGGCCAAGTGGCGGAATGAAAAACGCCTGTGCGTCGGCTTCCGCCATGCCGACGCGTCAACGGACGCCGGGGATTTGCTGATTGACGCCGTCCAGCTTGAAAAGGGCGGCCAGGCCACGGCCTACCAGCGCGACGGCTACCATGCGCCGGCGGTGGACCCGAAATGGCTGTCGGATGAAGTATTCCGGGAATTGAACTGACTGCTCATGCAAGCCGAATTATTAACGACCTTGGACCTGGCCGGCGCGCCGGCCAACGAAATATTTCCGGCGGACATCAACAACGACGGCCGGCTGGAATATCTTTGCCTGCAATCGCCGGGGATTTACCAGTCAACCTTGTTCTCGCCGGGCAATCCTTTCTGGGACGCGCCTTACGGCGATGGCGACCGCACCCGCCGCGCCGACTGCTGCCTCACGGCGCTGGACGCCGCCGGCCGGGTGTTGTGGCGGTATGGCCGGCCCAAGCGCTACGCGGATGCGATGGAATGCTTCACCCACACGCCCGACCAATTGGTCTGGTGTGACGACCTTAACGGCGATGGCCGCCTGGAAGTCGCCTTGATTCACGGGCCGCGGCTGCTGTTGCTGGAAGGCGCCACGGGTGCGATCCTCAAGCAGGCGGAGCTGGAATCGGATAACTTCGGGATCGTCCGCGGTTTTAACACACGCGCGGGCAAACGGCTGCTGGTGAAAAACACCGAGCGCGGCGCGCCCGGATTCTGGTACGGCGATCCGGCGGCGATTTACGACGCCGATTTGAAACTCGTGGCGCGCCTTCCGAAAACCGTCGGCTCCGGGCACTCGCCGCGCGCGTTTGACCTGGATGGCGACGGCAACGACGAATTGCTGATCGGCTATGAAGCCTATGACGCCGGCGGCCGGCGGTTATGGCGGTTGGATGCCGTGTCGGAAGAGGCATACGATCCGGACGCGCAGCATGTGGATCAGTTGCAGCTCGCGCTTTACGGGCCGGACCGCGAGCCGCGCGTCATCTATGCCGGCAGCCGCATGGCGTATGGCGCGACCCTGGCCGGCCGCTGCCGCTGGCAACTGGACCTGGGGCATCCGCAGCACGTCCTGGCGGGCCAATTCATCCCGCACCCGCGCCACCGGCAACTGGCCTTCCTGGGCAATCTCCGCGGGAACGCGCTCTTGATTGTACGCGATGACGGACTTCTGCTGAATGCCTTCAGCCCGGAGACGCTTTGGCCGGAGCTGCCCGGATTCGCCCGCAAGCCGCACAGCGGCGAGGGGATGCTGATCTATCCGCAGGGATGTGAAAACGGCTGCGATGCGATCGTGCTCCGGGATTGGGGCTGGCCGCGCATGGTGGATGCGGATGGGCGCACGGTTTGCGAATTCCCCGCGCCGGCGCCGGAGTCCGCGCCGGCGCCTTCGCCGCGTTCCGCGGCGGAAATCGAACGTTACCGCAGCGACCGGATGCTGCCCGATGCGCCGCTGTGTCCGCGCGAAAGTTACGGGGTGCGCGTGGCGGATATGGACGGCGACGGCCGGGCCGAGGTGGTGGCGCATAATTTGCGGCGGCTGTGGGTGTTCAAGCCGCCCGGGCCCGCCGCGGGCGCCGCGCATGCGCATGCGCGGCTGCGG
>JAXGPF010000024.1:0-13202 GCA_040767085.1 Kiritimatiellia bacterium
AAGTGGAAATACATCTTCCCATCGGTCCCCGGGTCCAGAAAGATTTCCAGCGAATCGTCCTGGCTGATCGAACCGTCCCGGGCCGCAGTTTTCACGCTCAGTTCCGCCAGGTGCGACTCGTGGCACAGCACCCCAAGATAGAGATGCTTACCGTCCGTTGTCAGCCACATTTCCGTGGCCGCGGCGGCCGGCTGGCGCGTGCGAATCTGGAAAGCATGGGAGGCATGGGCGGCGCCTTGCCAGGCAGCATCGTCCAGTTTACCGTCAATCACCGGCGGCGTCGCGCCGGTGGTGATGGTCAAGGTCGGCGGAGACGGCGCGGCATCCCCGGCCGCTGCGCCCAGGGCGGCGGCCAGCAAGCCTCCCGCCGCCAGCACGGTTTTCCAATAACCACGGGTAAATTTTCCAAGCATGACCTGGTCCTTTCCGGTTAATTTCAACATCTCGTTAATTTAGCATAAATCTTTTTATTTTACAGCGTTAAAAACGCTTGGAGTTGAGTTGACTTGATGATGATTAATCTGTAGATTGTTCATCAAATAATGATGGATGTTTTTGTGCTTTTTTGATTGATCGGAGATTATCTATGAAATTAAGGATTACCGCGCTGCGCTTGTGTTGCATGCTTGGCATTGCGTTATCTCCGTTATTTGCGCTCCGGGCGCAAACCACCCGGTATGTGTCGCTAGACGGCTCCAACGACACCGCCGGCGGCTATGCCAGTTGGTCCGGCGCGGCCACCAATCTTCCGAACGCCATCGCCGCCGCCGCGGACGACGACCTGATCCTGGTTTCCAACGGCACGTACAACCTTGTCGAGCAAATCAGCACGGCTTATATTGACGTGACCAAGCGCGTCACCATCCGGGGGTTCAGCGCCAACCGCGAAGCTGTCATCATCAACGGCGGCGGCGCCAAACAGGGATTTGGTTTTGTCAACTTCGGCTGTGTGGGGGCGGTGCTGGAGCGCCTGACGGTTTCCAATTGCCTTGGCACACTGACTGGCGGCGGCATAGTCATGCAGCGCGATGCCCCCGGGCGGTTACCATCACGAATGTGTTGTTCGTGGGCAACTGCGCCACCCGGGGGGGCGGCGCCTATATCTCCGGCGCCACCGTCACCGACTGCACCTTCCTGAACAACGTATCGCCGGAAGGCGCTTCCTACAATTTGAGCGGCGGTGGCGCGATTTATACACCTTATGGAACCATTGTGAATTGCCAATTCATCAGCAACCGCGCGAATATCGTCCATGGCTCCGATGCCCTTGGCGGCGCGATCATGCTCCGGGAACATCGTCACGGCAACACGCGCATTGAAAACTGCGCATTCCTGTATAATTACGCGGAACGCCAAGGTGGCGCGGTGTATGACGCCTGCCTGGACACGAATTTCCCCGCCAGCCTGATTAATTGCATAATTGCCAGCAACACCGCCGACTTGAATGGCGGCGGTGTATTTGTCAACAGCCCGAGCACGGAGATCATCAATGGCGGCGTGATCCGTGACAACATCTCGCATGCCTACGCTGGGGGCGTGATGGTGGGCGGCACGTATTTCCAAATGCGCAACGCTGAGATTTCCGGCAACATTGCGCCTTACGGCAGCGGTTTATATTTTAACGGCGGCGGCAGCAACCTGGCGGAAAACTGCGTGATTGCAGGCAATCAAGCGACCAACGGCTCTGGCGGCGGGCTTTATCTTGTCGGAAGTTTGAATGGGCCGGTGCTGCGCAATTGTACGATCATCAGCAACACGGCAGCGACATCCGCCGGCGGATTAGCCGCCATTTCAGGCGGCAGGTTGATTAATTGCCTGGTAGCGTGCAATACCGCCGCCACGGAAGGGGGCGGCCTTTATGCCCAGCGCATGCATGTTGCCGGCGGGTTTGTCGCTAACTGCATGATCGCGAGCAATACGGCCGCCTATGGCGGCGGAGTCCATTTCAGCACCCAGACCACCTCCACCAACAACTGGTTTACCAATTCCATCATTTATCACAACCAATCGCTGTCGGACCCGGGCCGGAGCGATATCTGGTTCAACGCGACTGCGACGATTGCCGCCTTTCAGAGTAACCAGTTTTATTATTGCTGCGCGCCCATTGAGCTGCCGCCGGCCAATGGCAACATCGCGGACGATCCGGTTTTTGTCAATCGCCCGGCGGGCAACTTCCGGCTGGATGTGGGCTCGCTTTGCATCAATTCCGGCGTGAATCAGGATTGGATGGCGGAGGTGTCGGACCTGGACGCACGGCTGCGCCTGGACCGTTTCAGCGGCCTGGTGGACCGGGGCTGTTATGAGTATATTTCAATCGGCGCGATGTTTTATGTGCATTAATTTCAGCTTTCAAATTTCAGGTTGCATCCCTTTCGTAAAAGATTCGGCATGGTGGTGTAAACAGGTGATCGCAACCAATGGAGCGATGTTGTAAAACTGAAAAACGTAAAATCGCTTTTCGCGCCATTGCAGGCGCAATTGCCCGAGATTCGCTCGATGGCCATGATGCCTTGCGCTCCGCATTGGCGTGACGAATGGCATCGGCCGTGGTGCTGTGAGTTCCATTATGTCATCAACGGCACACTGGCGCTGGAGTTCCGCGATGGACGCCTTGTCGCCGGCAATACCAGTGAATTATTGCTGATTCCCGCCGGTGTCTGGCACCGGGATGTTTACGATTCCGATCATCCGCCGCGGGTGTTCATGTTGTTCTTCTCCTGGAAAATGGAGCGGGAATTCTGGCGCCAGTTGCCGCGGGATGACCGGCAGACCCTGCGAATTCCCGCCAACCGTGAAATCACATCCATGTTCAGCCGGATTCAAACCGGCTTGAAATCCGGCGCGCCACTCGATGAACTTGTGACACGGGTCTATGTGCAGGCCATCCTTTTGCTGGCCCTGCGGCTGTGCCGGGATGCCGGGGACGCCGGCGCGCATGATTTACTGGCGGAGGCCGCCGGCGTGCGGCGGCGGAATTTGATGTTGCGGGCCAAGCAATATGTCGAGCAGCATTATCGTGAACATATATCGTTGGATGGCGTGGCCGCGGATTTGGGCGTCAGCCCCTATCATCTATCGCATGTTTTCAGCCGCGAAAGCGGCGGATCGCTGTTTGATTATCTCGCGGAACTGCGTATGCGGCAGGCGCGGCTTTTGTTGCAAAGCGGCCGGTTGTCGGTCAAGGAAATCACCGCGCTTACCGGTTATAGCAATCTCCAGTATTTCTCCCACGCCTTCCGCCGGCATTTTGGCAAATCGCCGCGCTGCTTTCTGGGCCAGCCGTTCTCCAGCAAATACACAAAAGACCACCGCCGCAAATACCGGTGATGTACACAGAGCGGAGTGAGTGCGGAAAACGGAATATTCTCGCACAAAGTCACCAAGCCCCCAAGAAACAAGAAAATCCGGATGGTGGTATTTTGGGCATCACGTAACAAACGGCAATTCTTTTTCGGGATGCAGCGCCGCTAAAAATTCATCGCACGGGATACACAATACGTCGTCAATTACGATATGCTCCCGTCCGCGATACACAAGGCATAAGCGAGCTTCCTCGTAATCCTCGTGAAAAGCGCGCAGGCCGCGCACATCTGACTTGTACACATGGCGCGAGTTTTTCACTTCGATTGCGGCAAATACATTCTCGCCGTACACAATAAAATCCACTTCCGTGCCGGATTTCGTGCGCCAGTAGTATAGGTTTGTGCCGGTCGCGGCGCCATATGCGATCCAGGCACGGAGATGCTGTCCTACAAGGCCTTCCAGTTTTGCCCCCGCCATCTCTTCCGGCGCGTCGAGCGGTCCGCGTGGACGGACCGAGTGGTAAACACCTGTGTCAAAAAAATAGAACTTGGGATGTTGGGCAAGATGTCGCTTGGCCCGGCGGGTGAAAACCGGCAGGCGAAAAGCAAGCAATAAATCCTCCAGCACGTCAACATACCCCTGTACCGTATTGCGATTAACTTGGCATTCCCGGGCAATTGTGCTGATGCTCAGGACGGAAGCATGGGAAAATGCAATGGCTTCCAGAAACCGCGCAAATCCGCCGACATCGCGCACCATTGCTTCGGCTTTTACTTCCTGTTCAAGATAAAGTCCCAGATAGGCTGCCAGAGCGGCGCGCCTGTCGGGCGCCGCATACACAACCGGAATCAAGCCGGTGTCCAGCGCCGTGTCCAGGTCAAAATCCGCGCCGAGTTCCGCCGCCATAAACGGGTGCATGGTTGTCAAGGCCGCCCGTCCGGCCAACAAGTCAACGCCCGTGCGCTTTAATTTGCGTGCGCTTGATCCCGTTAGCACAAAGGTATGCATGGGCGTTTCTTCCATCATCTGGTGTACGACATCAAGAACATCCGGCACCTTCTGCACTTCGTCAAGTACGAAATATGATGGAGTTTTTGCGCCACGAATTAAATCGCGCAGACGTTCCGGGCGTGCGGCATAAAGCCGATAAGTTTCCCGGTCAAGCAAATCAATCATTATCGCATTGGCACAGTTCTGTTTCAGCCAGGTTGACTTGCCGGTACCGCGCGGACCCAGCAGGAAGAAACTGGCCGCGGGCATTTTAAAAAACCTATGGAACGGCGTTATTTGCATTTATGCTTCCTTTTTTACGTTTGCGATGTCGTTTTTACGTCATATTTGTTGGTTTGTCAAGCGTTTTTTGCGGAGGTCGAGACGAGTCCTACATCAAAGGATTTGTCTTGCGCCTCCTCCGGCGCCGTGCAACTAAACGCAACTTTCAGCAAGTCTTTTTCGTTGCCGTTTCCATCGGTTAATGACAGACTGCCGCCGGATGAATTTAGATGGAACAGTGATGTGCAGAGTGGCGCAATGAAAAACGGGTATGCGGAATTCACCATGCACTGGGACGATGCGCCGCTCGATATCTCATGGATGTTCGCGGATGAATGTCCGGCGGGAAAGCATGGCTTTTTACGCGCGGCGGGCAATGAATTTGTGTTTGCGGACGGCGCGCCCGGCCGATTTTGGGGCACCCTGATTAATTCCGCGGCCTGCTTTCCGCCGCATGATGTGGCGGAGAAGACGGCCTGGAGGCTGGCGAAATTCGGGATGATTTATGCGGCCGCCATCATGTTCCGGCGCCATGATGTGGCCGAGGCGCGCCAGACGCTTGGAATTGCATTGCGGGATGGTGATATTTACAATCCGGAAAATGGCATGTCCAATCATAACCTGCCGAATGTCGAAGCCATGTTGAACTGTGAAAAACACCGGCTTGAAATTGAATTGCCTGGGCATTGCGGCGGCAGTTTTATGCAAATCGGACCGGATGAGGCCGGCCCGGCGGGCGCGGATACCGATGCGGTTATTTTCGATATCGGTGAAATGTTCCGGTCCTGGCGCGATAAATACGGGTGGATAGACACCGCCATGAGCAAGGTGGTTTACGGCTTTTTCAGCGCCGCACGGCCGGTTGAATTGCAAGGGTGACATGCAAAATCACGACGGATTTCACGCTCGATACCGCATGGGAAAAGCTGACATATGGAGCGTGGATCAGGATGGCGCCTATACTGGCCAAGTGCCCTGCGCATGCGCGGATGGCAAGTTGACATTCCGCGTTGGCGATGTCTTTCCGGCAATTTGCTATATGATAACCAGATGAAGATACCGGAAATAAGCATCAAAACATTGCCGCGTCACCGGATCGAAGGCGCGTTGCTTGGTAACGGTGAACTCGGTGTAGTCTGCTGGTGCGATGGTCGCCGCCTTAAATTCACGCTTGACAGTGCCTCGGCCTGGGATTTGCGCCACGAATGCCATCCTGAACGCTGGCCGTACAGGCAACTGCGCGAACTGGTTGAGAAAAAGGACTTCGAAACCATCCGTGAAATCCAAGCCGCCGGGGGAAAAACCGGGCTTGCCCCCCGTAAGCTGTTTCTGGGACGTTTTGAGTTGAACGATGAGTTTGAAGCCGGCTGTAACCTGCGGCTCTCGCTCGATCACGGCATCTTTTCCGGCATGTTGCGCGGGTTGGGGGGTGACGAGTATACCATAACCGTCTTTGTTGCGCGGACCGACGATCTGTTCTGTCTGCGGCTGTCGCCTCGCCCTGCCAAAAGCGTGTTGACGTTCCGGCCGTTTTACGAAACAACGCCGCAACTGGCCGAACTGGGCCATCCTGAAGCGCAAAGGGCTCGCGAGGGTGGGCTTGAACTTGTCATCCAACATATTCTACCGGACCAATTCTATTGCATGTGCTGGAATCCGACCGGCCCCGATATCATCGTGGCGGTTGGGCGCGGGTCAAGCGCGGGAGATGCCCGCCGGCGGGCGCTCGATAAGCATGCGGCGGCCGCCGGCGTCGGGTTTGACGGCCTGCGCGCCGCGCATGTTACCGCTTGGCGCGCATTCTGGTCGAGTTCCGCGGTGGCGTTGCCGGAGCGTGACATGGAGTTTCTGTGGTATCTTGGCATTTATTACCTGGCCAGCGCGGCGCGCCAAGGTAGTTTGCCGCCGGGAATACGCGGGGTCTGGAACAATGACGGCAATGCGTGTCCGTTCCGCGGCGGTTGTTGGGGCAATATCAACATTCAGGAAGCTTTCTGGCCGGCGGCGCCCAGCGGTCACCTTGAACTCCTGGACGTCTGGTTGGATCATATTCACGCCGCCTTGCCTGCCGCCGAGGATTTCACCCGCAAGGTGTTCGGGACGGGCGGCGCTTTCTTCCATACCGCATTTCTGCCGCATTACACGCATTTCTCAAAAAGTTTTTGGAGTACTGTCGGATTAGAGTGGAGTTCGACGGCTTTCCTCGCGCAACTTGCCTGGGAACGCTGGCGGTACAGCATGAATGTCAACTGGTTACGCGCGCGCGGCTATCCGATCGTAAAGTCGGCATTTGAGTTCTACTCCGAGAACCTTGAGATGGAGGCGGACGGTCATTATCATATCCCGCTTTCATCCAGTCCGGAATACCTGGAAGGGAATCCGGAAGCCTGGGCCAAGGATCCGAACGTGGACATCGCGCTCATCCGCCGCTGTTGTGACTGGATTGTCGAGATGGAGCAGGCACTCGGCATCAGCGAGTTGACGCTCCGTGCGCGTGAGATACATGACAAACTCGTACCCTATCACTTGGTCGAGTATGGCCTGCCGCTGTCAGGCAACGCGCAACCGTCGTGCGGTCCCTATGTGCTGGCGGTCTGGAAAGATCGGCCGCTTGACCGCTCGCACCGGCATCCCTCGCACCTCATGGCCATTCATCCGGCCATGGACATTACCATCGAGGGAACAGAGACTGACCGCAAAATCATTGATTTCAGTCTTTTACATTATCTGTCACTCGGTGAGTATTTCTGGCATGGACATACTTACGCCCAGATGATCAGCCTGGCCGCCATGGTGGGGCGCGCTGATATGGCGCGTAATTATGTGTGCCGGTTCAGGGACACATATCTGCTGCCCAACGCGGTTTATGCCTTTACCGGCGGCTATCAGGGCGGGACGTTTTTCGCCGCGCCGTCCATCCATGACAAACAAGCGGATCCGCGCGACGTTTTACACTGGCATCCGCTTCAGGGCATGGGGTTTGATGCCACCGGCGGGGTCTCGCGCGGCTTGAGTGACATGCTCCTGCAAGGCTGGAACGACATCATCCGCGTTTTCCCGGCAACGCCGTTGCGTTGGACCGACGCTTTGTTTATTGACCTGCTAACCGAGGGCGCTTTCCGCGTATCCGCCCTGAAACGCGAAGGCGCAGTGCGCTGGGTGCGCATACGTGCGAGCGTTGAGCGCCTCTGTCGGCTGCGTAATCCATTCGCCGATCAGCCGTTCCGGGTCGAAGACGCCGATCCGCGGCGTGATGGCGACTTACTGGTCTGGCCGATGAAGGCTGGGCAGACCGTGACGCTGTTTACGTCCGGCTACGCGCAACCCGACCTTGACCGGCAACAAGCGCATATCCGGGCGATGAATCTGACAACATTAAATACGGCGCGGTGATTACGGATGGAATTGATTGCTCGCCGGCAGCGCGTCGGAATTGCCGGTGGAGAGAAAGTAAGCAAAAGGCATGAAAGGTGTAAAACTATGAAGGTTCGGGAAAATGTGACATTCAAGACACTTGTGGTGCTGAGCGCATTGCTGATGGCAAACGGCATGCGTACGGGCGCGGGTGAAGCTGGTTGCCGGTCCGTGCGCGCGGATGCACCACTGATCCTGGACGGCAAACTTGATGAGGACTTTTGGCAACGTGCCGAATCGCATGGATCATTTACAATTTTGGGAGAGGATGGAAAAGTTGCCGGTGACACGGTTTTTCGCGTGGCCTATGACGATGCTTGGCTTTATATCGGGATGGACTGCGCCAACCCGAACATGGAAGCCCTGCAACCGATCATCCGCGGACACGATCAGGGCGCCTGCAACGATGAATCAATCGAGTTGTTTCTGGATCCGGGCACGGACGGCGGCATGTATCTGCACTACATGCTCAGTTTCGCGAACGCGAAAGACGAGCGGCGCGTGACCGGTTCCGGGCTCGCTTTGCACCGCGACATCCAGTGGGATGTACCCTGGCGCTCGGCGACGCATGCGCGCCCGGCCGGCTGGAGCGCGGAAGTGGCGTTGCCGCTCTATGTGCTGGCCTCATACGGTTCACTGGATAAGATTCGAGTCAATATTGCTCGGAACCGGCGTGTGCCGGTGATTGACGCGCAACTTGTGGTGGTGGATGAAAAGCGTGAGTCGAGTGCTTGGTCGCCGGTCATACGCGGTTTTCATGAGCAGGAAAGATTCCGGCCGCTGACCGGCTTGGCGGATATTCAACTGGAGATTCCGTCGCTGGCACGCATTGCCGCGGCGCGCGTGTTGCCTTACGCGGCGCGTGACGGCGGTACGGTCTATGAGGTTGAGGCGCAGGTGCGGAGCTTTAACCGGCAGCGCTCGGATCTGGTCTTGTCGCTGGCGGACCGGCCGGTCGTCGGCACACCGCGGACCATTGAGCGTACGCTGGAATTGGACGAACCCGTTACGCGGACGTTGACGATCAGCGTGCCGGTGGAAACGGTCAGCGCGCGGGAAGCGATCCTCACGCTTGCCGATCGCGTGCGCGGCGAAACGCTCGAGACCGTGTTCGTCGAGGATATGTCCGCATTGAACGTCATGACGGCGTTTCTGGATCGGAACTATTACACGAGCGAGGAACATGGTTTGGCTGTATGTCAGATCGGATTGCCGTTGGAAACGCTGGCGGGCATGCGTATCGAGGTGCGCGATGCTTCCGGCGCGGTGCTGGGCGCGCTCGACACGCCGGCGGCGGAGTGCCGTGTGCCGTTTCCCCTGCATGGATTATCTCAAGGTGAAAGCGCGATCGATGTGGCGTTGGTGTCGTCGGAAGGCGCGGACTTTTTCACCGTGGCGCTGACGGCGGTCAAGCGTGAGTCCAAACCGGGCCTGGAATGGAAAATTGACCAGGAGCGGCGCGTTCTGCTCAAAAACGGCGAACCGTTCTTTTCCTTCGGCATGTGTATGACCGGCGCCGCGCCGGACGATGATGAGGCTTATCGCCGGCTGGCCGAGCACGGGTTTAATACTTTCATGGTTTTCAAAAAAGGCACGTCCGCAGACATGGTTCAATACCAGCGGCGCGCGGCGGAGCATGGACTTTTTGTTATTGCGCATCCGGACTATTGCGTCACCAACATCACGTGGGACATTTACGCCAACTATTCGGGCGACTTGCTCAATCAGGTCAAACGCGCCACGGCGCGCCAGAGCCTCATTGCCCTGAAGGGCGTTATGAGTCTGCCGATTCCGATTGCCGAGCGCAATGCCATCTACGGTGAATTCTATTACAAAAATATTGATGGCTTGATTGATGTTGTTCGCAAAATCAAGGATTTTGACAATCTGATCGGATATTTCATCCTGGACGAGCCGCTGGCCAAAACCTATTTTGACCAGTACAAGTTCGGCCAGGACTACTACGCCCGTATCCATCGCGCCGACGGCTACCACCCGGTATTTGTCAATTACTCGAGTTATATTCCGGAAGGCGATGAATTCGTCAACTGGTGCGACGTCCTCATGACCGATCCCTACTGGTCGCCTCCGGCGGCCGAGGGCACGCGCACCACGCCGAACCACGTTTCCAAAATCACATGGATGACCGACCAGCGCGCGCTGAAGTACCGTCAGCCTAATTTTCAGGTGCTGGCGGGTCCACTCTGGAGCGGATGCAAGAAACGGGCGCTAACGCACGACGAACAGTGTTGCCAGACCTACTTAGCGCTGATCCATCGTGCCACGGCTATCCTGTATTATTCTGATCAATGGGTCCGGCCGCCAAACTGGGCGACGTTTAAACAGCTTGGCGCGGAAATGAAGGTGCTGGCGCCGTTCATCCTGGGCCCGTCTGTGCCGGGTGAGCCGGTTTATCGCCGGGCGCTGCTTGACAAGGCGGACGAGGAGCCGGTCTTCGAAGACGATCCTTTCGATCCGCTCCGTGAAAAATATCCTGTCGTGCAAGTTTTACTGCTGGCCGATTCTTCCGGCGCGCAGGTGCTGCTGGCGGCCAATGCCCGCCATTATCCCGTGGCCTGCCGGTTTGAAATCGAGGGCCTGACCGGTCTGGATTCCATGTTTGATCCCATAACGCCCGTGGTGGCCGCCGCCGCGTTCGCAGACACACTTGAACCATACGCCACGCGCGCCTGGCGCATCCGTACGGGAAAGCCGATTGAATCCAACGCGGCGCTTATGGTCTTACAGACGATCCTTGTAAAGAATTTGCCTAATCCGGAAACTTTATTGCCAGATTGCTGGCGTCCTGATTGTAAAAATGTGCTGCCTAATCCGGTGTTCGAAAGGGACACTGCCGGTGTGCCCCACTACTGCCTTGTCAGTCCAGGTGTCGCTGTACAAAAGGGTGACGCCATGTTCGGCGAAAATTGCTTGAAGTTTAAGCGGCTTGATGACAGTACGAGTTACGAGTTCTTGCACGCCGCCTGCGCGCCGCAGCATGATCGTCCACTTACTTATACATTTTCGCTTTACATGAAAGGCAGCCGCAAAGGACTCAAGGCTTGGATACGCGGCACGGAGATGAATCCGGATAAAACATGGGGTGAGACGCTGGACGTCCCCCTGACCACGTCCTGGAAGCGTTACGCGATCACCGGCGTGATTCCCGCCAAAGCGAGTGTCGGCAGCATGTTCGAAGTGCGCCTGATGGAGCCGGGCGTGATGTGGGTGGACGGACTGCAGCTTGAACAGGGCGCGGAAGCCACGGAGTTTGAACAGTGAAATATGCTTGTTTATTAGGTAATATTTTTGCCAGTCTTGGGTTCTGGTCAGCAGCGCAGGCAATTGGCGTGGCGGCATTATGGCTGTCGTCCGTTGCCGGATTGCATGCCGCCATTGAATATGTTCCGGCGCTCGATGCCTATGTGGTGACCGAATTCCCCGCCGGCTGGCCCTGCACACCGGAACGGCTGGCGGACATGGACCGCCTGCTCGGACTCGGCAAAATGTCGCGCGAGGCGGAGACTGGCGACTGGACGCTGGATTGTCATCTGGTCATCGGCGCCAATGATGGCACGGAGACCTATTTCCAGATTGGCGCGCCGGATCACCGCACGAACGAAACGCTTATCCTGCGGGGCAGCCTGTACGTGACGCCCTACCACGTGGCCGGGGAGAGCCCGTATCAACATTGGTGGTATGGCCCGGCGCATGTGAACCGTCTGTCGCTTGGCGGCGCGGAATATCCCGAAGTGCATGCGGCGCTTTTATTCGCGGCGTCGGAACGGGGTGAGGTCGGATCACTTGTCATCGGAGCGCGTCGTGAAGCCGATGGGCGCGTCACGCGCGGGCGCGGCGGCCAGTTCATGGCTTGGAACGGCTTGGTGTCGGCCGCGGATGCCGCGCCGGGCCGCGAAATTGCCGGGGTAAGCCTGGCGGGTGCGGATGGATTTGTGTTTTTAAATTCTACGCTGGCGCGGGTCAAAGGCATGATGACCTACGGGCTGAATGCCGGCTGGCGCATCAATGTCCGGATCGAGGACTCGGTTTTCGCGCACGGCGGTCAGGTGATTATCGGCGGCGGCCCGTTGATTTTCCGTAATTGCCGGTTTCATGATAACGATACGGTCGTGCTTGATTATGGTGGCATGGATGTTACACTGGATGGCTGCATATTCGAAAACAACCGGTGCAATTGGGCGCTGCGTTTCCCCGGTAAAACGCCGGGAACGCTTGCCTTGATTGACTGCGATATCGGTGCTCCGCGCGCGGGCAACCAGATGGAGGTCAGCGCATCACATTTGGCCGCCATGCGCGATAAAGGCGAATCGCCCCAAATGCCGCAGGCGCTGATCAAGCGGCATGTGGTGGCGCGGGCGATGGATGCCGAAGGCCGGCCTGTGCTGAAGGCGATGGTTGCCGTGCGCGCCGAACAACCGGGCTGTGATATGGATGAAGGCATGCGCTTCGTGACCGGCGCTGACGGCCGCACCCCGGCGCGCGGGGAACGCGGCGCCATCCTGCTGATGGCGGAAAAGCAGGTCGTGGCGGAGGAACACCCGTCCGGCGTGATCAGCACATGGACATATACCATCATTGCCGAAAATGACGCCGGGCGGGGCATGGTTGCCGGTTTTGCTCCGGCGCGGAAAGGGGGTGAGGTGTCGGTGGTCATTAACCAGCCCGGAAATTAAAATCCTGCATGTTTGAACCGCGAAAATTCAGGCATGGTTTTAAACGGTCTTTTATCGATAACAAATACGGACGGCTCACCTCAGGTTCGCCATCCATAAGAGGAGTGTTGGGTGTTGTGAAATATAAAAATTACATTTTGGTAATCCTGGCGCTGGCGCTGGTGTCCGCCGGACGGCAGTCCGCCGCCATGACGAATTATTACGCGGCCACGAATGGCCCGCATCAACCGCCCTTTGACACTTGGGACAAGGCGGCCTCCAACATTCAGAATGTGATTACGCTGGCGCGCAATGGCGATGTAATCAATCTGTCCAATGGCACTTTCGTTGTCACCGGCATGCTTGACGTTGCCTATGCCGTTACCATCCGTGGTGAATACGGTCAGGATCAGACCATCTTGACCGGCGCGTTTCCGGATTACACCAACCGCTGCTTTGACGTGCGCCATGACAATGCCTGGCTGGTTGGTCTGACCATATCAAATTTCCACGTTAATGGCAATGGTGGGGGTGTCTGGT
>JAXGPF010000025.1:0-12265 GCA_040767085.1 Kiritimatiellia bacterium
CCGGTTTTTTCTTGGCATGATACGAATATAAGTGTTTACAACACAAAAAGCCCGCAAAAAACACCTTTAAGGGCGTTTTTTAATCATAATATCGGGCTATCCACCTATCAAACAACATCTTGCCGCGGTCCGACCCCACCCCCCATTCGGGGGTATGGAGTTGTGCTCAAGGCCGATCCACTTTACGACTCGCCGTCCCACCCGCTTGGCGCACCTGGTGGATTGCGCTCTTTGAGAAGTTGCTCAGCCCGTTTCCTCCTCTGAATCTCTACTGCAATGCAGTTGAAAAACTACAGGCTTAACCAGTAAATATGGACATGAAAATCAACTGTCAACTGAATCGTTCCGGCTAAGATCATTTCCGAGGTCATTTTGCGACTCAATATTCGATAGGTCAACACTTTACAGTGTCGAATGCATGATCCATGATATTATAAGGCAACAAGCTTGTATAAAGCCAGGTCTTTCTTTATAATGGCGATGACTATGATATACAAGAACATGAAGATACCGCTTAAACAAATCGTTGTGCCGAAAGCAACCTCTCGGTTCCGGAAAGAATTTCCATCATTCTGGAATAAATTACGGCCACGCCTTGCGCTGCCCCACGAACGCCCGCCGCGGCATGCCTCGTCCATGGAGGAGGAGATGAGTTTGCGCGCCGAATTGTTCGGCGTCAGCCAGCTCGAAAACCACGCGAAATTCCTCGCTGCTGGACACCAGGCCGAGGTTCTGCGCGAACATGAACAACTGCTCCACCAGCTTGCGAAAAGCGAGCGCGGCATCCACCGCTGCCATCAAACCATCGCCGACAGCGTCCGGCTGGGGCGGCGTATCGCGCCGGCGGCGGAATGGCTGCTGGACAACAACCACTTGATTCAGGAACAGATCGAACTGGCCCGCGCCCATCTCCCCTCCGGTTACAGCCGGGAGCTTCCCCGCCTGATATCCGGACCGCGCAAAAGCTTCCCGCGCATCTACGATATCGTCCTGGAATTGGTCCGGCACACCGACGGCCAGATTGATCAGGAAAATCTCAGCCTGTTTCTCAAGGCCTATCAGGAATTACAACCGCTCAAATTGGGTGAACTCTGGGCCGTGCCCATCATGTTGCGCCTGACGCTGCTTGAGAACCTGCACATTGTCGCCCGGCGCATCGCCTGGCGGCGCAGCCAGCGCGATGCGGCGTTGTTATGGGCAGAACGCTTTCTGAAGGTGCTGAAAAACAATCCCCGCCAATTTGTCACCGTGCTGGGCGATTTCGTGAGGGCGGATCCGCCCTTGACGGCGCCATTCATCGCGGAGTTGATTTCCAACATCGACGGCGTGAATCCCTCGCTCGGCCTCGCGCTCAACTGGCTGGAGCAGGAATTATCGGACCGCGGCCAGACAATCGAGCGGATTCAACAAAGCGAAAACCAAGCCCAGGCGGCCAACCATGTCACTACCAGTAACAGCATCACCAGCATCCGGGCGCTGGCCGCCATCGACTGGCGCACTTTCGTCGAAACGCTCAGCGTTACCGACGCCGTGCTGCGCCGCGATCCGGCAGGTGTTTATCCGCGCATGGATTTCCAGACCCGCAACCGATATCGCAACCAGATTGAAAACCTGGCCCGTTTCAGCGGCCGGGCCGAAGTGGAAGTTGCGGAAACGGCCCTCGCCCTGGCCGCGGAACAGCAGCGTTCCGGGGCGGACCGGCGCGCCGGGCATGTGGGTTACTTCCTGATAGACGCCGGCCGGCCGGCGCTGGAGCGGAAAATCCAATGCCGGCCGCCGTTGCGCCAGCGCCTCGGCCGTTGGCTGGGGCGGCGGCCTCTGGCCCTGTATCTCTCGGCCATCGCCGCGATTTCCCTTTCGCTGGCGGCCATTCCACTGGCCTGCCGGCCGGCCGGAAGTTTCGGACTGGCAGCCGGCTGCTTGCTTGCCGCCGCCTGGGTGGCAATATCCACCCCCGCTATCACGCTGGTCAACTGGATCATCACCCTCGTGGTTCCGCCGCGTGTGTTGCCCAGCCTGGATTTCTCGAAAGACATCCCCTCCGACCAGCGCACCATCGTGGTTGTGCCAACACTGTTGGGCCCGCCGGAGGTCACCGCCCGGTTGCTGGATGATCTTGAAATCCGCTTCATGGCCAACAAGGCGCCGCACCTGTATTTCGCCTTGCTGACGGATTTCCCGGATGCGGATGCCGACACGCTGCCGGATGACTCCAAATGGCTGGCGACCGCCGTTCAAGGCGTACGGCGTTTGAACGAGTTGCATGCCCGGCATGGTGAAACAAAATTTTTCCTGCTGCACCGCCCGCGGCGCTGGAATGCCAGGGAGGGTAAATGGATTGGCCATGAACGTAAACGGGGAAAGCTGGAGGATTTCAATCGCCTGGTCGTGGAAGGTCTGACCGGAGCCTTTGCTGCGATCGAGGGAAATCCGGAGCTACTCCGCACGGTCCGCTATGTGATCACATTGGATGCCGACACACAGTTGCCTCCGGGGTCCGCCTGCCGGATGGCCGGCGCCATGGCGCATCTGCTCAACCGCCCGCAACTCGATCCAGCCACCCGCATCGTCACCAACGGCTATGGGGTGCTGCAACCGCGGCTGGCGGTCAGCCTCACGGCGGCGCAAAAGTCAATTTTTTCGCGGCTGTTTGCCGGCGAAGTCGGACTGGACCCTTATACACGGGAAGTCGCCAATGTCTATCATGACCTGTTTGGACAGGGACAATACGTGGGCAAGGGAATTTATGATGTCCAGGCGTTCCATGCGGCGACGGGCGGCCGTTTCCCCGAAAACCGCATTCTGAGCCATGACTTGATCGAAGGCAACCATGCGCGCTGCGGATTCCTGAGCGATGTGGAACTGGTCGAGAGCGAACCCTCGCGTTATATCGCGGATGTCAACCGGCGGCATCGCTGGATACGCGGCGACTGGCAGATCGCCAGCTGGATATTCCCCAAGGCGCCCGGTCCCACCGGCCAGCTCATTCCCAATCCCCTGGGCGCCCTGGCGCGCTGGATGATCTTTGACAATCTGCGGCGCAGCCTGGCCCCGCCGGCAATGTTCATCACGCTGGCCGCCGCCTGCTTCCTCCACCCCGCGTCCATGGCGGGCTGGACGCTTGGGCTACTGGCGGCGTTCTTTTTGCCGGCGGCGGTCCGGACAACCGGCGCGTTTTTCCGCAAAGGCAGCCAGACGCCGCTGACGATTCATCTCCGCCATATCGCGGCCCTTGAAACCCGGCAATGGGCCATTGACCTGCTGTATCTCGCCTGCCTGCCATATCACAGCGTGATCTACCTGGATGCAATCTTCCGCGTATTCTGGCGCCTGGGGGTACAACGCCGCCTTTTGGAATGGAAAACCGCCAGCCATAGCGAACGTACCGCCCGGATTTCTTTGCCGGACATTTTACGCGCAATGTGGACAAGTCCGGCGCTGGCGCTGACCTGCAGCACGGGGCTTGGCCCCCTGGTCACGCCCGACAACGCCATGTCCATCCTGCTCTGCAGCGCATGGCTGACCGCGCCCCTGACTGCATGGTTCATCAGCCGGCCCCACGGCCGGCGCCGCGCCCTGCTGAAACCCGGCCAAAACGCCTTCCTCCGGAAACTGGCACGGCGGACCTGGGCCTACTTCGAACATTTCGCAGGCCCCGACCATAACTGGCTGCCGCCGGACAACTGCCAGGAAAACCCCGCGTACGTCATTGCGGAACGGACATCGCCAACCGACATCGGCCTGGCGCTGGGCGGCGGCCTGGCGGCTTATGACTTTGGATTCCTCACCGCAGGCCAGTTCATCTTCCGCACCGAAAACATGCTGACAGTGCTGGAGCGGCTCGAACGCTACCGCGGCCATTTCTACAACTGGTACAGCACCCAGACTTTGCAACCATTGCATCCGCTCTACATCTCCACGGTGGACAGCGGTAATCTGACCGGCATGTTGATTGTGATCCGGGAAGGACTCCTTGAGATGCTCCGCGCCCCCATCCTGCCCATCCACTGGAAGGCAGGACTGCTGGATACCGCCGGAATCATCCTGCAGGAAATCCAATCCGTCCAACAACTGCCCGACGGCGGCATCCCGCCGACCCAATTGGCGAGTGCGGCAACCCGCCTCAGCGCCTGGATGGAAACCGTGCGGCAAACGCCGGTTTTACTGCGCGATATATTGCGCACCCTGGAGGCCAGCCGGGTGGAACTGCAGGAACTGGCGGCGGCGCTGGCCACGGATGAAACTCTCGCATTCTGGCGGGCAGCCCTGGAACGGCAATGCGCCGATCTGGCGGATGAAATCCGCCTTTGCACGCCCTGGGCCGCAACGGACATCCGCGCCGCCCTGCCGGCGTCAGTTCCGGCCGGCAAGTCCGCCGTCATTTGGAAGGAGTTGCTGGAGGAAATGGAGTGCATCCCCGATCTGGCGGCCCTGGCAACCCTGCGGCATCGCTGGGAACCCCGGCTCGATCGGGACGCCGCCCCGCAATCCATCCGGCAGTGGCAACAGTGGCTCCAAACCGCCAGCGCCCGCGCCGCCGAACGCATCCAAGCCATCCAAAAAATCGCCAACCGCTGCGCGGAGATGAGCGAAAACGACCTGGATTTTCTGTACGACCACGACCGGCACCTGCTCAGCATTGGGTTCAATCTCAACACTCTCAAAAAAGATCCCGGCTACTACGACTTGCTGGCATCGGAATCCCGTCTGGGCAGCTTCGTGGGCGTGGCGCGCGGGCAACTGCCGCTGGAGCATTGGTTCCATCTCGGCCGCCGGTTGGCGCCCGGCGGCGGCCAGCCGGTGCTGGCTTCCTGGAGCGGTTCGATGTTCGAATATCTCATGCCGCTGCTGGTGATGCCCACCTACCCCGGTACGCTTTTGCATGATACCTACGCGGGCGCCATCCGCCGCCAGATCCGCTACGCGCGGCAGTTCGGCATCCCCTGGGGGATTTCCGAATCCGGGTACAATCAGGTGGATACGCGCCATATCTATCAGTACCGGGCCTTCGGGGTCCCGCTGCTGGGGATGAAGCGGGGACTCGCCGACGACCTGGTCATCGCGCCCTATGCCGGCGCCATGGCCTTGATGGTGGCCCCCCGGGCGGCCTTCCGGAACCTCGAAAGATTGTCCGCCAACGGCGGCGTTGGCCGCTTCGGTCTCTACGAAGCACTGGACTATACCCCATCCCGCGTGCAAGCGACTTCCGGTAAGCCCTTTGCCCTTGTCCAATCCTGGATGGCCCATCATAGCGGCATGACGCTGCTATCGCTCGATTATGCGCTCAACCACCAGCCGATGCAACGGCGCTTCATGGCCGACCCCCGTTTGAAATCGGCACAACTGCTGATGCAGGAACGCATCCCGCTGGCGCGTCCGCATATCCGCGCCACCGCCGCCGTGGCGGAAACCGCCGGCGCCCGCCAGGAGCAGGTGTTTGAAGCCGTCACCCGGTCGTTTGCAACGGCCCAGACGCCGACCCCGGAAATCCACCTGCTTTCTAACGGCAACTACCATGTGATGATCACCAACAGCGGCAGCGGCTTCAGCCGGTGGCAGCGCCTGAGCTTGACCCGTTGGCGCGAGGATTCCGCGCTGGACGAGCGGGGATTCTTTTTCTACCTGCGCGATGTGGATTCCGGCCAGGTCTGGTCCGCCACACATCAACCAATGGGAACGGTGTTTGACCGATACGAAGTTGTCTTTTCCCAGGGTAACGCGGAATTTCAAGCCGTGCTCCATCAAATCCACACCAATACTAATGTGGCTGTATGCCCGGAAGACGACATGGAATTGCGCCTGCTGACCATCAACAATCTTTCCCGGCGCGCCCGGACCATTGAAATCACGAGTTATGCCGAGGCGGTCCTGCTCGACGGTCAGGCCGAAGCCGCCCACCCGGCCTTCCAAAAGCTGTTCGTGCGGACGGAACCGGTACCCGGCAAAGCCGCCCTCCTGTTCACCCGCCGGCCGCGTTCCGCCGAGGAAAAACACCCCTGGATGTTCCACACCATGCATATAACCGGCGGCGCCGCGCTCAGCGACGCCTCCTTTGAAACCGATCGGGCGGCGTTTATCGGACGCGGCCGTTCCGTGCGCAATCCGGCCGCCCTCGACCGGCCCGGGCCGCTTCCCGACCGGGCGGGGCTGGTGTTGGATCCAGCCGCCGCCATCCGCTACCGGGTGCGGATCGAGGCCGGGCAATCCATCCGCGCACACGCGTTCCTTGGGGTGGCGCCGACCCGGGTGGCGGCGGAAACCTATCTGGATCGCTGCCGTGACCACCGCCTGGCCGACCGGGTTTTTTCACTGGCCTGGACGCGCAGCCAGGTGCTCCTTCACCAACTGCGCGCCAACGAAGCCGACGTGCAGCACTACACCCGCCTGGCCGGCTCCATCATCTATGCGAGTCCCCACCGCCGCGGCCGCGCGAGCGTCATCACCCGCAACCATAAAAACCAGGCGGCGCTATGGAGCTACGGCGTGTCGGGCGACCGCCCCATCGTGTTGCTTTCCATAACCAATGCCGCCAACCTGGACATGGTCCGCAACCTGATCAAAGCCCATACCTACTGGCGGCAGAAAGGGATCGAGGTTGATATCATCATCTGGTCCGAGGCCTATGCCGGCTATCGGCAGAACCTGATGGACTCCATTATCGGACTGGTGCAGGCCGGCACCGAAGCCAAAACACTCGATCAGCCCGGCGGTATCTTTGTCCGCAATATTGACCAGGTGCCCGAGGACGACCGCACGCTCTTTCTGTCCGTCGCGCGGATCGTGCTCTCCGACCGGTACGGATCCCTGGCCGAGCAAATTGACCGGCGGGTTTTTTCCGAAGTGGATATTCCGGATCTGATCCCCACCCGCCCGCCGGAAAAACCGGGGACCCACCCGGCCGGCCTCCCCGCCCGGGAATTGGAATTCTTTAACGGCTACGGCGGCTTCACCCATGACGGCCGGGAATATGTCATCCGCCTCGAAAAAGGCCGGACCACGCCGGCCCCCTGGGTCAACATACTCGCCAACCCGCAATTCGGGACGGTGGTGGGTGAAGCGGGCAGCGCCTATACCTGGAGCGAAAATGCCCACATGTTCCGACTGACCCCCTGGCACAACGACGCCGTCAGCGATCCCAGTGGAGAGACGTTCTATATCCGCGATGAGGAATCCGGCCGATTCTGGTCGCCCACACCCCGCCCTGCCTTCGGCGAAACGCCTTATATCTGCCGGCACGGCCATGGGTATACGGTCTTCGAGCACGACCAGGACGGGTTATTCTCGGAAATGACCGCCTATGTGGCCATCGCCGCGCCCATCAAGTTTACCGCCATAAACATCCGCAACCACTCGGACAGGGTCCGCCATGTGAGCATTACCGGCTACTGCGAATGGGTGCTCGGCGAACGCCGCGAACAAAATGCCATGCATGTGGTCACCCACCTGGACCCGCAAAGCGGCGCAATCTTCGCCCAAAACAAGTTCAGCCTCGATTTCGCCAATCGCATCGCCTTCTTGCACGCCAGCGGCGCCGCGCGCACCTTGACGGCCGATCGCCTCGAGTTCATCGGCCGCAACGGGGCGCTGGCCGCCCCGGACGCCCTCCGGCGCGAACGCCTGTCCAACCGCGTTGGTGCCGCCATGGATCCCTGCGCCGCGATCATGGTCCCGTTCGAAATTCCACCCGGCGAACAGATTCAGGTGGTATTCACGCTGGGCGCCGCCAGCAGCGAGGAGGAAGCCCGCGGCCTGCTCCGCCAGCAGGGAGACGTGGGCGGCGCGCGCCAGGCGTTGGAAGAAGTCTGGCGGTTCTGGCAGCGGCAACTCGGGGGTATCTATGTCGAAACCCCCGATCATTCCGTCAATTTCCTAGTTAACCATTGGTTGCTCTATCAAATCCTTTCCGCGCGGTTCTGGGGGCGCAGCGGTTTCTACCAGTCCGGCGGCGCCTACGGATTCCGCGACCAATTGCAGGACTCGCTGGCGTTCCTGCACGAGTGCCCCTGGCTGACACGCCAGCACCTGCTGACCAGCGCCGGGCGCCAGTTTACCGATGGCGATGTGCAGCATTGGTGGCATCCGCCGGTCGGCCACGGCGTGCGCACGCGTATTTCGGACGACCTGCTGTGGCTGCCTTACGTCGCCTGCCGCTATACGAAGGCCACCGGTGATGCCGGCATCCTCGACGAGCCGGTTCCCTTCCTCGAAGGGCGCGCCCTCGCCATGGACGAGGAATCTGTCTATGACCAACCCCAGATTTCCGACAAGCAATCCACCCTCTACGAACACTGCGCGCGCGCCATCCGCCGCGCAATGCGATTCGGCGCGCATGGCCTGCCGCTGATGGGGTCCGGCGACTGGAACGACGGTATGAACCGCGTCGGCCACGAAGGCCGCGGCGAAAGCGTCTGGCTGGGATTCTTCCTGCATCGCGTTCTCCAGGATTTCGCGGCCGTGGCCGCCAGCCGGAACGATCATGCTTTTGCCGATGAATGCATCCAGGCGGCCACGAAACTCGCGGTTAATCTGGACGGCCAGGCTTGGGATGGCCAATGGTACCTGCGCGCCTTCTTCGACGATGGCACACCGCTAGGCTCCGCCCGGAATCCGGAATGTCGGATTGACTCGCTGCCCCAAAGCTGGGCGGTCCTCAGCGCCGCCGGCGACCCTGGCCGCGCCCGGACCGCCATGCGATCCGTGCTGGAGCATCTCGCCGACCCCCAACGTCAGCTCATACGTCTGTTCGATCCGCCCTTCGACACCGCCCCATGGGATCCCGGCTACATCAAAGGCTATGTCCCCGGCGTCCGCGAAAATGGCGGCCAGTACACCCATGCCGCCGTTTGGGTCGCCATGGCTTGCACCGCCCTGCGTCAGTCGGAGCAGGCCTGGTCACTCTTCCAGACGCTGAATCCCATCCGCCACGGCGACACGCCCGCGCGCGCGGATATTTACAAAATCGAACCGTATGTCCTCGCGGCCGACATCCACACGGCCAAAGGCCATGAGGGCGCCGGCGGTTGGAGCTGGTATACCGGATCCGCCGCCTGGCTCTACCAACTGCTGGTGGAAGGGCTGCTGGGGATTCACGTGGCAAACAACTCGCTGTCCTTTACCCCGCTCTTTCCCGGGGACTGGAACGAGTTCAAGCTCACTTACCGCTTCCGGAACACCTTCTACCACATCCAGGTCAAAAAGTCGGGGCCCGCAACCGAAACCATCCGCCATGTCTGGCTCGATGGCGTCGAGCAGCCCGACCACCAAATTCACCTTATTGATGACGGGCAGGAGCGCCAGGCCTGCGTTGAAGTCGGCTGAATTAGAGGACGAGTAAGCCGCGATTACTCATTCTGAACACCATTTCTAGCATAACCGGCCGGGTATGTCATGCCAAACTTTTTGCCGTTCTTTCAATCCTGTCCTTCCCGTTAATCTGGTCTAAATTCACAATCCGTCCCGCCCACCATCTTCCCGCCCAGATTATCATTTTAGGGGACCGACCCCGCGCGCGCCCTTTCATTTATGCTGGATTTCTTCCCAAAGGTCCTTATTGAACGGTGCGTGCCGTGAGGGACAGTTCTCTCTGTGGCAGACCTCACAACTGCGAAAATCTGTTTCCGTCGGGAACATAAGGCCGGATGTCGTCTTGTTGGGCACCATCAGGAATGACTCAGTCAGATGGACGCCGAGGGCGTCCTCGACGTTGTCGAGGAGTGAGAACAGGTTTTTTTGCTGCTCAATCGGCCAGACGGACGCATCGCCGGAACCCGGACGCATGGTCGCTGTCTTGCCGAGACGGAACCGGCTGTTCAAGTGGCCGGTCAGGTGTTGGTTGGCGGCGCCTAGTAGACGAGTCTTGATCAAGTCCCACCAGAACTCCTTCAGCATATCCCCTTTGGCGGGGAATGCCTGATCAATTTCGCGACCACAGGTGGCAACGAGAGGAAAGACCCTCTCAGCGGACATCAGATTGCGAACAAGCGTTCGGCTCGTGAACCAAGTATCGTCAATCTGTATTGTGTCTCCATCTCGTTCCCCGATAAAGCACACAGCGTAGGCTGCCTTCGGCCTGCCAACCTTCCGAGCCAACTCGACCAACGCAAGCAGATCATCCGCATAATCCGACCCGGCCTCAACTCGCGACTGGGTCATGATCTGGTTCGCATCTAGCGAGAATGGGATCTCAGTGAGGATTTCCATTAATATATCCTTGGGCACAACCGCGCAAATCCCGGGCGGCGATACGCCGTACCGAGTATTTGCTGGTTCGACGATCAGTTATACTGGAAACAGATTCAGTCTCTTCAATTCATTCCGTGGTGTGAATTCCACCTCGACAGTATACCCATCAATCTCGTAGGTTAGGATATGCTCATTTTCGTCTGAGTCGATGTTCCCAGGGCGACCGATGGTTTTTACAATCTGCTCTGCTGTCACTGCAGGGGAGAGATTCACTTGAGCGCCATGCAACAGCGTGGCACGAGCTGGAGTCATACCAGAACCCGAGGATATGTCGTCCTTAGGACTGATGATAACTCCTGCATAGACCAACCGGTCGTCTTCGTATTCCAAGGATAGGCCGTGATTCGCAAAATCCAGCCTCACGCCCGAGCCAGAACCAACGGCGGTAATATCGCTCGGCCGTCCGAGTATTCGAGCTTCGTCCATATGGCTTCGAAACTTCAGTCCATTCACAATAGGTGGATTGAGGGTGATCTCCAGAGTGCAACCCATGCGCTCTGGCCAATCCTTGACCTTCTTCTTGTATGACCTTTCTTTTAACATTGTGCCGATGCTCATTGTTATCTATCTGCTCTCGTCGAACGTCACAAGTCATGATTTCGAGCGGAGTTAGAATATCATGCAGGCGGTTGTCGAGTGTCTCATGAGTACAGTTGTGTGCGAACACCGTCAATCAAGTCGTCGTACGTAACGATGTGAATATTGCGATACCCGCGTATCTTCACTTTGGTGATCACAACGCCTCATTGGACTCAATTGTCCTAAGATCTCTTCTACGCCAACGTCATCCTTGAGGCGCTACGGGAACCGTGCCGACTTCGGCGCGGTTTTCGGAGTCGCCTCCGAGGCTTTGCTCTGCTACTTTTGCATCCAACGCCTTCTTCGCTTCCTCGATCTGCTTCTCTTCCTCTTGCCGGTATTCGTCGATGTCTTGCGTTAGAACGTGGGGCTTCGAGAAGCCAGTTGCAAGATGGTTCAAGACGCGATGGATATCTTCAAGGCTCTTCGCCACATCATGGACGCCCTTGCGTCCGGAATAGAGAAGATCGCGGTAGATATGTAGGTCAATGTCAACGGGCATGGAATGCTCATTCGACGAATGGTCGTTGTAGGTTATTTTCCCTCTAAACTGGAGGGCGCCGTGTACTTCCTCTATTCTGGCAAGGGTGCCCAAGGCAGAAGTAAGCTCTGCTCCGGGGGCCAGACTTGCAATTCCCTTCGTGATGAAGTGGATGCCTTTTTCGGTTTTCTCGCGAGGAATTGCCTTGTCGCCTCCCAGGCTGATTCTGGGCTCGGGCGCAATATTGAACCGGATGTTATAGGCGGTTGTCAGGCCAGTGTTACGCACACGCAGACGGAAAAAGGGAATGTCCGGGACAAAGTCAACCACGACCACCGGCTTGGATCGGTCCAACTCGAGCCGGACGGCCATATCCGTTCCACGGGCAGCGAGGGCGTTTGCCTTGTGCGTAAGCCAGACAACGACGCCGGTCGCGATGACATACGCGGTGGTCAAGACGGTCATCAGAAAGCCAACGTTGTCGTTACAGAATTGGATGAACTCTTTCATATCTCCTCAAGCAAAACGTCAGCGCTCAAGTTCGCGAGCTTGCGAGCGTACCTCGTACCTTGCGGCGCTTGGTTCGGCTCCATCTTGAGTTAATTCATAGCCTGATACCTGACCACTCTATATTTCCAAACTCCTACAAAAGATTCTCGACTACGCCCTTCACGAACTCTAGTTTATCCGGACGCAGACTGAACCATTCGCCGTCTTCTCGCACCCGATAGGCCTTTAGTAAGGCATGCAGCGCCTTCTCCTGATTCATTGACCCGCGGGCAGTTGCAATTATTGAAAGGTGTCTCGCATTGCCCGTGTTAAGTTGGGATAGCCGTTGCGCCGGGTACTTGCTATATCCAATCTTTGTGTACGTACCGTCGTGGACTAGGTAGATATACCCATCGGAGACATCCTGAACTGCAACGGTGCGCACAATATCGGTAACGGCTGAAGACATTTGCT
>JAXGPF010000026.1:0-6537 GCA_040767085.1 Kiritimatiellia bacterium
GTTTTTTTAATGGATCCGCGGTTTGGACAAGCTTCCGCCAAATGTTTACGGGAAGCGCTGCGTGTTGGCGTAATTGTGGCGTGCGATCTGGTATGGGCGGAGACGGCGGCCGTTTTCCCGGAAAAAGCGGATTTTGAGAAAGCCATGCATACATTGGAAATGCAATTTTCACCGCTGAACCAAACTGCGGCTGTTGCGGCGGGCGCGGCTTGGAAGCAATATCGGGCGGCCGGCGGTAAACGGATTCGCATGATGGCGGATTTTCTAATCGGCGCGCATGCTGCCGTGCAGTGCGAATGTTTGCTCACGCGTGATCGTGGGTTTTATAGAAACTTTTTCCGCCGCCTGAAAATCGTGGATCCAACTTGCGCTTGAAATGTCATGGCGGGGGTGTCGGCGTCTGCCGGCCGGCGGCGCGCTGTTTGCGCAGGCGCTCGCGGTATTCGCGGCGGCCGTAGAAAGGCCGTCCGGCAAACCGGTGGTAAATCCGGTAGGTTAAAAAATAAGCCAGCGGGCTGTGCCGGTTGAAAATCTGGTCCAGCGCCAGATGCGCCAGCGCGCCGGCCAGCAGGCCGATCCCGACCGGCTGCCACCCGCTCCACCAGACTGCCAGCACCGCCAACGGCGCCAATTCCCAGGAATGCAGGAAAACAATGATACGGTGCAGGACATCGTGTTTAAAGGTCCGCAGAAAATGGCGCGCGCGCGGTCGCCAGCCGAAATTATAAATGTAATCCAGCACGTGATCCAAATCCACCAGCACCCCCGCCGCCAGGCAGGCCAGGGCCGCGGGGATGGACTTCAGCGCGAACCAGAGCGCGCCGCCCAGCGCGGTGGAGATGGCGATATGTGCGAAAGGATTCATGCTTTATCCAATTTCATTAGCATCCCACAGGATGCTCAGGCTGAAGGCTGAAGGCTGAAGACTATAGGAAAACCGCGGATTTCAAGCAGCGGATCGGAAAACACAGTTCCGGTTTTTCTGCCGATGTTTTTCGGGGTTTTAACCTACAGCCTTCAGTCTAATAACCTTCAGCCTTGGCGTCCCTTATGGAACGCCAGTGAACCAATTGTAAAACCCGCGTTTTAAAAGCTGGTCACATGCTAAGGGATTTCAACGGCAATTCAACCAAATATTTTCGTAAAAACAAACAAAGAAGAAAAACTTGACGCCTTTGCAAGCAGCCCGTATTTTGCTGTTTGTCCCTTTGACAAAACAACTGCACCGCCTCGCATTAATTCCGTTTTACCCTTTGCCTGAGCCGTCATGGGCGATATGCATGAAACACAAACCGGATTGGCCGACCCGGCCGCCGCCGCGCCGTTTTCCCTGCTGATCAAGCCGGCGGGTGCGGATTGCAATTTACATTGCGCTTACTGTTTTTACCGCGATTGCGCGGCCTTGTATCCGGATGTGCGGACCCCGCGCATGAGCATGGCGATGCTCGAGCGGTTGATTTCCGGGTACATGGCGTTGAATCTGCCGCAATCTGTTTTCGGCTGGCAAGGCGGCGAACCGACGCTGATGGGGGTTGAATATTTTCGGGCGGTGACGCGGTTGCAGCAAAAATACGGCCATGCCGGCGCGGTGGTGGCCAACGGGTTGCAGACCAACGGCACGCTGCTGGACGACGTGTTCGCCGAACACTTGGCGCGCTACCGGTTCTTGGTGGGCGTCAGCGTGGATGGTCCGCCGGAAATCCACGATTTTTACCGTCGGACCGGGCCGCCGTCGTCCGGGTCGCATGCCGCGGTCTGGCGCGGGATTGAAAGCCTGCGCCGGCATCAGGTGGAGTTTAACATTCTGACCCTGGTGAGCGACGCGAATGTCCGCCAGGCGTCCCTGGTTTACCGGTATCTATGCGGGCAGGGCTGCGTGTTCCAGCAATACATTCCCTGCGTGGAGTTTGACGCGCAGGGCCGCCGCCAGCCGTTTGCCATAGACGGGGAGGCCTGGGGCGCTTTCCTCTGTGAATTATTCGAGTGTTGGCGCCGGGATTTCGGCCGGGTTTCTTTTCGTCTGTTCTATTCTACCCTGGCGCGCTTGCTGCGCCAGCCGGCCGGCATGTGCTCCATGGAACGCGATTGCCGGCAGTATTTTATGGTGGAGCATAACGGCGATGTGTATCCTTGCGACTTTTTTGCGGATGCGCGTTGGCGGCTGGGCAACATCGCCGAACAGTCCTGGGAACAATTGCGCCGGGCGCCGCTTTACGCCGAATTCGGGCGGCGCAAGACGCAATGGCCGGCCGCCTGCGCCGCCTGCGAATGGCTGGAGTATTGCGCGGGCGATTGCCCGAAACACCGCGGCCCCGCCCATGCGGCGCACAGTTGGCTGTGCGCGGGCTGGCGCATGTTTTTCCGGCAGGCCCTGCCCGAATTGCGGCGGCTGGCCGCGGGTATCCAGGCGCGGCAGGGCCATGCCGGCTCCCCGGCGCGCAACGCGCCGTGCCCTTGCGGCAGCGGCCGTAAATTCAAACATTGCTGCGGCCGGTAATGCCGGGTGTTGCCCGCGCCAGGCGGCCCGGCGCGCAAATCATGCTTGACGCCGCGGGTGCGCCCCGTATATTATCGCATAGTAAGCGCTTATGGCAGCTTCCGGCCGTGCCGGTTTAACTTGAGGGGTTTTTGATCATGCGTGTGCCGGCGTATCTGGAGGAATACCGAAACCTGTATGCGGTGAATCCGCGGCAGGCGGCGCAGGCCTGGTTTCAAAATGCGCGGTATGGGCTGTTCCTGCATTACGGATTGTATTCGCTGCCGGGCCGGCACGAATGGCTGCAGTTGCGCGAAAAAATCCCCGTCGCCGAATATGCCCGGCTGGCATGTAGCTTCACCGCCGGGCGGTTTGACGCCGGACACATTGCGCAATTTGCCGTGGACTGCGGCATGCGTTACATCAACATCACGACCAGGCATCACGATTCATTTTGCCTTTTCAGGACGCGCCAGACGGATTTCAATGCATTGAATGCGCCGTGCGGAAGGGATTTGGTTGGCGAACTGGCGACGGCCTGCGCCGAACATAAGCTTGGTCTTTGTCTTTATTATTCGCACGGCCGGGACTGGCGGCATCCCCACGCGCCGAATAACGATCAATGGGGCGGTTCCGCCCGGCCGCAATACGATCCGCCCGATCCGGCCTACGCCATCGCTCCCGCTCATGATCTCAAGCTCTACCTTGATTTCATGAAGAACCAGATAACGGAACTGCTTACCCAATACGGTCCGATCGCCTCCATCTGGCTGGACGGCATCGCCGTCCCGTTAAGCGGCAATGCCGATTTGTTCCGATGCCAGGAACTTTACGATCATATTCACCGCCTGCAGCCGCAGGTGCTGGTGGCTTACAAGCAGGGGGTGACCGGTACGGAGGATTATTTCGCCCTGGAACACAGTGTGCCGGGGAAGGATGCCGACGCCGGAAAACGCGGACGGATAGGCGGGGCGTGCGAAAAAACAATCGAAATATGCACCACCATGTGCCCCGGCAGTTGGGGCTATATGCGCGAAAAAACCGGGCAGCATCTTAATGCGGAACAGGTTTGGGAAAAACTGGAAACCGCCGGGCAAAAAGGCTGCAATCTGTTGCTGAACAGCGGGCCGCTGCCGGACGGCAGCCTCGACCCGGAAGATGAAAATGTTTTGCTTCAGGTGGGCGAGCGCATTCGCCGGGAGGGGTTTCCTTGAAAGCAATAATGTTGATGTTTGATTCCCTCAACCGGCATATGCTGCCGCCTTACGGCTGCGACTGGGTGCAGGCGCCGAATTTTATGCGGCTGGCGGAAAAAACCGTGACGTTCGACAATTGCTACATCGGCAGCATGGCCTGCATGCCCGCCCGCCGGGATTTGCATGCCGGCCGGTATAATTTTCTGCACCGGTGCTGGGGCCCCCTGGAGCCGTTTGACGACTCCCTGCCGGAAATGCTCAAGCAAAACGGCATCCACAGCCACCTGGTCAGCGATCATTACCATTACTGGGAGGAAGGCGGCGCCAACTACCACACCAAATATTCCACCTGGGAATTATCGCGCGGGCAGGAGGGCGATCCGTGGATCGGCGACTTGAACACGCCGCCCGGACCGCATCCCAATCCCGGCCGCCGCGGCACGGTCGCCGACCAGGACTGGATCAACCGGCGGCATATGCCGGATGAAGAGGATATGCCCCAGCCCCGGACCGTGGCCATGGGACTGGATTTTATCGCGCGCAACCACCGCCGTGACAACTGGTTTCTGCAGATCGAAACGTTTGATCCGCATGAACCTTATTTTGTGCCCGAACGCTTCAAGCGGCTTTACGATCATGATTTCACAAGGATTGCCGATGACTGGCCGCGCTATGCGCGCGCGGATAATCCGGAGTTGACCCGGCATTACCGCTTCCTCAACGCCGCCTTGGTCAGCATGTGCGATCATTACCTGGGCCGGGTGCTGGACGCCTTTGACCGGCACAAGCTTTGGGACGACACGCTGCTGATCGTCAATACCGATCACGGGTTCCTGCTGGGCGAACATGGCTGGTGGGGCAAGGTGCGCATGCCGCATTACAATGAAGTCGCCCGTATCCCCCTGTTCATCTGGGACCCGCGTTCCGGCCTGGGCAATGTCCGCCGGCAAAGTCTGGTTCAAAATATCGATCTTACGCCGACACTGCTGGAATATTTCAACTTACATCCAACGCCGGATATGCGCGGCGTCGATCTTGCCGGCGCCATCGTCGATGACCGGCCGGCGCGAACGGCCGTCCTGTTCGGACATCATGGCGGACATGTTAATTGTACGGACGGGCGGTATGTTTACATGCGGGCGCCGGCCAATCCTGAAAACACGCCTTTGTATAACTACACGCTCATGCCCGCGCATATGAAGGCGCCGTTCAGCCTGGAAGAATTGCGCACCATGGAATTCTGCGCGCCGTTGCCGTTCAGCAAGCACTGTCCGGTGATGAAGATTGATGCATCCGGCGCGCGCGCCAAAGGGCCGTCCCGGCGCGAATTTGGAACGATGCTGTTCGATCTGGCAAAAGATCCGGGGCAGGCGAACCCGGTGAGCGATGACGCTTTGGAGGCGCGCATGCAGAAGATGCTGTCCGATTCGTTGCGGGCGCATGACGCGCCGGGCGAACAATTTACACGCCTGGGACTTGCATGATCGTTTGACATGTTTTCACAAATCGCTTGACAGGTTTTTTCCGTCTTGTATATTAGCGCATAGTAAGCGCTCTAAAATAAAACCATGAAAACTAAAAATAAAACGAGGGCGGCCAAGCCCTTGCAAGCGAAACAACCGGATGCAGCGGTCATCCAACGCAATTCCCGGGTTTCCCTGACGGACCAGTTGAACGAGATTCTCCGACGGGAATTAACGAAATTCAAGCCCGGCGACCGTTTTTACACCGACCGCGAGGTCTGCCGCAGATACGGCGTCAGCCCGCCGGTGGCGCGCACCGTGCTTGCCCGTCTGGCGGCCGAAGGACTGATCCGCCGTGAAATATCCAAAGGCACGTTTGTGGAAAAGCCGCGCCCTGCCGGCGCGGCATCCCCGGCCGCCCGGCGGATTGCGGTGTTTTGCCCGATGACCGGTTATTGCCCGCATAGCGCCGCGGTGCAGGGCATTGAAGAAGTCTGCCGGACGGAAGGCTTTGACGTGTTGATCCGGCCGAACCGGCAGGAGGGCGCGCCGGTGGACGCGGCGGATATGGCCAGCCTGCTCAAAGCGGCCCTGAAAAATGTGGATGGCGTGATCTGGGTGGGCAGTATCCTGGAAGAATTGCAAAAATGGCCGGCCGCGCTGGCAGCCATGGCCCGGCGGCTGGTGACCGTGAATATTTTTGCCCGGACGGGACAAATCACCTCCGTGGCGCGCGATGATGCCGTATCGGCCTTCATCCTGGCCGGCCATATGATTGAATGCGGGTTCCGGCGAATCGGTTATATAGGCGGCGTTTTGCAAAGGACTTCGGCTGCCGAACGTTATGCCGGAGTTGTCCGGGCGCTGCGTGAAAATGGTATTGATTACGATGCGCCCTGGATTGTCCCTTATGCCGACGGCATGGTGGAGGAGGCCGGGCGAGCGGCGATTTCGCGCTTAATTGCAGAAAAAAATATTCCGGAAGCTTTGATTTGCGTGACAGATCGGATGGCCGTTGCCGTGGCGGCCGAGTTGCAGGCGTCCGGCTGTAAGATTCCCGGCGATGTGGCGCTGGCGGCGTTTGACAATTCGCCGGCCGCCGAGCAATCCCGCCCGCCGTTGACTTCCATTGATTCGCGTTTCCCGGAAACCGGGCGGATGGCGGCCAGGTTATTGCTTGATCAGCTTAACGGCGCAACTACGCCCGGCGCCTTGCACCGGATCCCCGGCCGGCTGGTGATCCGGGATTCGACTGGCATAAGAAATATCTCGTAAAGCCGCCAAGTCGCTAAGATTAATGAAAAGCGCAATAACGTTTAAAACCTTCCTTTGCGGCTTTGTGAGAGAAAAAAATTTCATCTGTTCTATGTGATCCATGCGTTCTTTTGTGGATAATTAATAA
>JAXGPF010000027.1:0-3780 GCA_040767085.1 Kiritimatiellia bacterium
CGACTGCCTGACCGGGTTCATTGGCGGGGCGTTCATGGTTCGCGCTTCACCTGGCCGCCGCCGCCATGACCGTATGACCGCCGGCCTGCCCGGTGCGGTGGTGTGGGGTTCGTCCTGGCGCGGTGTGCGGCGCCATGATAGCGGATTACCCGGCCAGACTGCCCGGTGCGGTGGGGCGTTGCGTGGATCACGTCGCCGCCATGATGACCGGGCCTGTCGTGGTGGCGGGGATTGTGTCAACATGTTGGTGGCATGCCTGCCGGATCGGCTGTCATTGCGCGCCCGGATGGAATACTCGCCGCCATGCCGAACACTGCAAAGCGAATTCCACGCAAAACAACTTGTAAAGCTATGCCATAGCCGCGGCCGCATCGCGTTCACGGGTCCGCCGCCATGGTGTCGGGCCGGGCCTCCTGAAAATATCGCCGTTATGGGTGCCTGCTGCGCCTGTGGCTGGCGCGGCGTTCTTGGGCGCGTGGTTATGCCATGCAGGCGGCGCGTGGCTTGTGGGGCATTGTAGCGATTTTTGCCGGCTGGCGTAGATGGCGGATATTGATTGACCTGGCCGCGGTGGATGTGGCGGACTGGTGCGCCGTCCTGGCGCGTCGCCCGTGTTACATGGGCGGCATGATGGCGGGGCGGTTCCCGGATGGCCGGTTGGATGGCCTGATTTAGGAATTCCATTGCAGCCATGCGCGTATTTTCCGACGATCTCCGCCGGGGCATGTCCGGGTAAGGGTTCAATGCCGTTTGTAATTTCTGACAGCGTTTTTCAATCGTAGGGGCGGTTTTTGGCCTATGCTTTGACCTAGCCGGCGGGCCGTTCGTGCCTTGTGGCGCATCCTGCGGGGTCGTTTTTCGGTGGATGGCGGGATAAATGGCGATTTCAAGGCATTTGCCGGGTGGCGCGCCATAGGTCGTTGACTGCTTCGATGGCTTCGCGGCTGAAATACCATGCCCAAGATTCCACCTGGGCGGCGGCGGCGGTGGGTGTGGGCGTCCAGCATACCGGGCAATCGTAGCGGACTTCCCAAGCGGACAAGCTGCCGATGACTGACGCGGGGCGGATGTTTGAGCGATAGCGGCCGGCCTCCACGTCTGCCCGGTCGCCGATGATGAGCAGCCGCTTGAATCGGTATCCGCGCAACCTGTGAAGCTCGTTTGCAAATCGTTCCCGGTTACTGCCGGCGCAACATGACACAAGGTCGGCAACGGATTTTCTTTCCACGGCAAAGAGGGTTTCCATGCCTTTGATCGAGTAGTCGCCGCTGTAGAGTCCGGCGCGGATGGCATCCAGCCGGCGGATGGGCAAGGGTTCTTGCTCCCTGGAGTCAATGACAATGACCGGGCGGGCCTGGGCCAGTTCGGCCAGGTGGCGCAATGCCGGCAGCGTTGGAAGTTCGGGTGTCATGTTTTCGGCGGGAATTCCGCTTGCATCCATCTGACGCAATAATCCGGTATGCTCTGCGCGAAACCGATAGCCGGGCAATCGGTTCGCCCGGATGGTTCAAAACCCTGGTGCGCGAATTTGGCGGCAAGCTGTTCAACCGTGGTGCCGTTCTGAAGCAACATACTGACCGCAATGGCCCAGCAGTCGCAAAAGCCGTCTAACGTGCTGCCGGATTGATCGCAAGTTATGAACACCTCGCCCGGCTGGCCGTCGTCATATAGTCCTACCGTGATAAAGAATTTTGTCCGGCCTTCCTTTGCGTGAATAATGCCGCGGTGCGTGACACTGCGCCGCGTAGCTGGCAATCGTTTTTTCATAATATCCCTTTCAGAACGAACGGCGCGGGCGCCCGCGGCCGTTCTGCCTTCCGGGGTGGATCGGGGCCGGCGCCGGCACCCAGAAGGCGTTAATAATCAATGTTCTAATCCTGACAACTCCCTTGCGCGAATCGTTTTGACAAACCAAGCGAATACCCGGCGCGGCCACGGGGTGGAATTCCCCACAATCAACGCCTGTAAAACGTATGCGGGCAAACTGGAGCGGGCGGCCAGGTCGTCAATGGCAAGTTCGAGCAAACCGGAGCGGGCAACGGCGGATAGCCTGCCGGCTGTCCTGACAATGACGCGGCCGCGGGCGTCGGCTTCAAGCCATAAACTGCCAAGTGTGCCGTGGGTGAAAGTCATAGAGCGCATTTTTTCACCTCCATGTTAATGATCTGCAGGAATTCGCGCCGCTTGATATATGACCGATGGAACAGCGCAACGGCAACGGCCTGAATAGCCGGCCAGTGATTAATGACAAGCGCATCAGTCCGGCGTGCCATCCAGTAAAGATAAGGGCCTATAGTATCGGGAAAAAGGCGTCCGGCTAGTTTGGTTTGATATGCGGCGTCAGTGAGTTCTTGCGGTCCGTGGGCATCGTGATATAACAGATTAAAAGACTTTTGCCGGATATGATTGATTGCCTGGGGGATGGGCTTGGCGGCCGGCTGGGGCGCGCCGGTGATTGTCCACGGGATAAATTTGGCATGGTTGGCGGAAGCCTGGCCGGCCAGCGACACAATCAACAGCGATTCAACGCGGTCGCGCACGTCGCCGCCGGTGTCCGGGAGTTTGCCTAAGTCACAATAGCCGCCTTGGTCGCCGAATAAATGAATGTGCTTGACCGGCCGCTCGTTCAAGACATGCGACAAAACGGCGTGCCCGGCCTCATGACATGCAAGAATAAATTTCTGCTGGTTGTCCATCGCGGGGGGTGTTTTCATTTGTCATAACCCCCCATTGGCAGAATTCGTAGATAATCGAATACATGCGGCATCCGGTCGGCGATTGCCTCCAGTCCTCCCAGCCGGTCAATGGCCTGGCGGATCACTGGCAACGGCTGATCGAATTTGATTGCCAGCACAATTTCGCCGGCCTTCCAGTCAACCATGAATTGACGCCATAGATCGGGGCATTGCCGGCGGAGTATGGGAAAACCGGAATTAGAAAACTGGGCTCCTCCACCACAAAGCACACAACCGATAGTCACGGCGCCCGCGGCCTTGGCGGGGTGTTCCGGGATGGCGTTTTGCGCGAGATAGCGCGTTATCATGGAGTCCGTCCAGCCGGTCAACGGCGATACGATAAAGAGCTTGTCGGCCTTGTTGAAAGCCGTGGCGGTGTCTTTGATCGCCCGCAATCCACGCAAGGCGTCGTCTGCCTGGCCGCGCTGGCCGGTCAACTGCATGGTGCTGCCAAGCGATTTTACTAATTTACGGGCCGGTAGTATTTTCATAGTTCGGCAACATGAAGATACGTCCAGCTTGAATCCCATATTGCGCTGCCGGTGCCTCTGCATCCATAGGCGCGCCGCGAGTTTTCCAAGCATTGGCCAGCCGGATTTCTGCCATTGCTCAAGTGGCGTCCTGCTGGCGCGGGCAATATGAAGTTCTGCGCCATATCGTTTGCACGTCTCGCGGATAAATGGGAGCGTGTCGGGGTGTGACATTTGATCATCAGCGAACACTACGGGCGGGCGGTGGCTGGTGCGCGTGAAAACAATATCCATCAACACAAGCGAATCCGACCCGCCACTAAACGCAAGGCATCCTCGCGGGTTGGCGGTAAAGGCTGCGTCAATGATGGCAAGGGCGGTTTTCATGGGGTGGCGCCGCCTCCCATCGGTAAGAGTGCGGACAATAACGACGCAACGGGGGATTTCTCGCCGGCGTCAACGTGGCGGCGGAGTTCGGCGGCGGCATCGGCACAAGCCGGATCTGCCAGGATCAAGCAATCGCGCGTATGACCTCGCCCGGCAGGCAGGATCACGGCAACGGCATCCTTCAGCCG
>JAXGPF010000028.1:0-5614 GCA_040767085.1 Kiritimatiellia bacterium
CTGTTGTTGATCGGTCTATTGCTTGGATCTTCAGGACTGCAGCTGCTGCAGATGATTCCTTCCGCAGTGCTGGGCGCGATGCTTTTTTACAGCGGCTTGGATCTGGTCAAACCCATCGACACCAGGGATAGTCTGGAGATGTTTGTCTTTGCGGGGGTGGTAGTGCTGAGTATCGCCGTAAATCCGGCCATAGGATTCCTGAGCGGCCTCATTGTTTACTGGTTTTCGAAGAAGGTGAAAAACGTGATCTCGCTGCAGGACTGACTTCGACCCAATGACCCCCAGGGATCGGAATAAAGCATACTATTTTCCACGTTCTCGCCTTTCTTATTAGTTCAGCCTTCTCCACAGCAGCTCGGCCACATCCATAACCTGCACGGTCTCTTCCCGTTCGGCCGCCTTGATTCCGTCGGTCAGCATGGTCAGGCAGTAGGGACAATTGGTGGCAATCACTTCGGGATCTTCCTTTAACAACTGATCGGTGCGGGTCTCATTGATACGCTTGAAACCCTCGGCGGCCTGTTCCTCCAGGAACATACGTCCCCCGCCGGCTCCGCAGCAGAATCCGAACTCTTTGGCTTTATCCAGGGGGGTAATATGGGCGCCCGCCGATTCCAGGATGGTGCGGGGAGCGGCATAAATGTTGTTATGCCGGCCCAGGAAGCAGGAATCATGATAGCTCAAACGGGTAGCAGCTGAGGAATCAGGTTTAAGCCGGCCTTCAGCCAGCAGTTGGGCCAGTATTTCCGTATAATGATAGACTTCATATCTGCCCTCCATCTGGGGATATTCGTTTTTCAAGGTGTTATAGCCATGGGGACAGAGACATATTACCTTCTTTACTCCATAGTGGTTGAAGAGTTCGATATTATGGGCGGCCAGGGTTTGGTAAAGGTACTCGTTGCCCAGGCGCCGGGCCGGGTCACCGCAACACTGCTCTTCCGTGCCCAGGTAGGCAAAGCTCACCCCAGCCCGGTCCAGGATTTTGACCAAAGCTTCACCCACCCTTTTATAACGGTCATCGAAGGCTACCGCACAGCCTCCAAATAACAAGAACTCGAACTCACGACCATCTTCGGGCAGCAGGTTCACCATGGAGCGTATGCCCCGCTCATTCAGCCAGGCTGCCCGGGAAGCCCAGCCGACTCCCCAGGGATTGTAGTTTCTTTCCAGATTGGTAAAGGTGTTTTGGGCCTCGCTGGGTATATCCCCCTGCCACATGACCAGGTTGCGCCGCATTTCGATGATCTTGTCCACCTGTTCGATAAACATTGGGCAGTGATAGACGCAGCCCCGGCAGTTGGTGCATTCCCAGATCACATCGGTGGTTACCACTTCATATATCAGGGAGGCGTCAGGCGAGGGATCAACGACGGCGGCCTCATCATCGGTCAAAGCCAGGGAACCATCATCATCCAGGGAAGTGCGCTGCAGTAAGAAGGGGGCTTTGGCGTCCAGGTGTTTTTTCATGGCCTGGATCACGGTTATTTTAGGATTCAAGGCTTTGCCGGTGTTATATGCCGGGCAGGCCTCCTGGCAGCGGCCGCAGCGAATACAGGCGTCCAGGTCCATCAGATCCTTCCATCCCAGCTCCTCGATATTCTCCACCCCAAAATGTTCAGCTTCTTCGATATTGTGCACCATCCGTACATGGGAGGGCTCCAGGTCGCGGACGTAATAAGCTATCATGCCGGTAAAGATATGCCATAACTTGGTGAAAGGCAGCGCGGCGATAAAAATAAAGGCAATGGCCATATGGAACCACCATAAATAACGGTGCCACAGCAGGATGGCGGCATTCGAAGTGCCGGCAAACAATTGAGCGCAAACCCATCCTACCGGAGATGCGGTGCGCTCGTAAAGTATGTCTGACAGGAGGGGTGACATGTTTATCTGGGCGGCGATCCGAGCCCCTTCAATGATGTAACCGGTCACCAAGATGGCGAATATAAGCAGCAGAATCCAGCCGTCCAGGGGGCGGGTGTCATTGAGGCGGTTTGGTTTGACCAGATATCGGTTTACCGCCAGGATCACGACCCCTATGGTGGCCAGCAGGCCGAAGATATCTACTATAGCTGAAGACACCACATAAATGTCGCCGACCATAGGCGGGAAGTTTATTTTGCTCCAGGCTCCCCAGGCGACGGTGGCCAGGAAGAGGAAAATAAATCCCCAAAAAAGGAAGAAGTGATTGAAGCCCACCACCGGTTTACGGATAACTTGCCTTTGCACGAAGGTATTTACCAACAGGGACCACAATCTTTTCTCGCCGGCATCAGTACGGTGCTGTTCCCCCCGGCCGGTTCTCCATATCTTGATCCGCTGGTAGGAACCATAGAGGAAAAACCCGATAGGAATCAGCATTATGATATATATGATCCATTCGTACGGGATATTGGCTCCCACTACCCGCATCGGCTTATCATAGCTACCCTCAAGGGGAATAAATCCAAACAGCATCATTTCCACTCCTCCCATTTATTAGCCATGATCCAAAAAGGCGCCTCCAAGTGCGACCGCACTCCATGACCTCCGCTTCCTTGGTGTATTCTGCCCTTGGTGCCAGTTGAATATGCCTGCAATCAGGATTTTTGAAGACAAGTAAGAGATGAAGTGGTTTGCCCTTCATCGTGTCAACCGGCTGTTGCTTGATATTGCGGGTGGCCGGCCGTTGCCATAGTGGTTATGGATTGGAAATGGGAAGTGGCGTCAGGAAGCCGGCGGGGCTTTTCCCAGGCCATTATGGGGAACAACAAAAAGAAAACAGGAGGGCAATTCGCCCTCCTGTATAATTACCTAAACTTATCGGTGCTATTTGGCCGGGGTGTTCAGGCAGGCTCCGTTGCAGTTACCGGCCCGGTTGCCAAACCCCTGGCCATTACCCATACCCTGGCCATTGCCCATACCCTGGCCTTTGCCAAATCCAGCTCCGCCATTCTGACCCATTCGGGCCTGGCCGTTACTGGTTCCATCACAGTTGGCCTGATTTTCCTGTATGTTCTGGTAGATGGTGTTGGCCTGTTCCTGGGTTAGCCGGCCCTCGGCCACCCGCTCATCGAGGATGACCTTTTTTTGCTCCAGCATCTGGGTCTTGAACTCTTCCAGCTTGCCCGCCTCGTTGGCGATGGCTCCATAAGTTTGGCCCGCTTGCCGCTGCTGCTGCAGTTCGGACACGCTTTTACCGGTAAGGTTGGCGGCTATTTCAGCCGGGGTCAGGGAGGTGGCGGCATAAGCTGCTCCGCCGGCTCCCAGCACTGCAGCTACCGTAAGGGCAGCCGCCCATTTCTTCAATCCTTTCATTACATTCACGCCTTTCTGACTAAATTTGTTTTGAGCTATGGTTTGATTATAGAGAGCAATTGTGATGGAAGTATGATAGAAACCAAAAAAGTCGGTGAAAACAGGTGGTGCTTTTTAACATTTTTTTAGATCCACCCAGAAGGTTGTTTTAAGCCCTGCCTGGCTGTCCACCCCGAAAGGTGCTCCATGGGCTTCCAGCACCGCTTTGACTATCGCCAGGCCCAGCCCGGAACCAGTGGAACCAGCTATACGGTGGGATGATTTATAAAACCGATCCCAAATATGCGGCAGGTCCTGCTCGTCAATGCCGGGACCGGTATTGGTCACTTCCAGGCGGACCTGGTCATTTATGGGGAAAGCGGAGATGGTGATACGGCCGCCCGGATTAACATAATTGTAAGCATTGCTGACCAGGTTATATAAGACCTGTTCAATCCGGGCCTCATCCCCATAAGCCCTCAGGCCATCATCTGCTTCCACCTGCAAGGCCACCCCGGTCTGCTGACCCAGCAAATCATACCGTTGGGCGGCGCGGCCGAGCAGTTTACGAATATCGAAGCAATCCTGCCGGAGATGCATTTGTCCCGACTGCAGCTGGGAGAGATTGAGGATATCGTTTACTATTTGGCTGAGCCGCCGGGTTTCTTCGATAATGATCCCCAGTTGCCGGGCACGTTTTTCCGGAGACTCCCCGGTTACATCCCGGAGGGTCTCGGCATAGCCCTGGATCAGGCTCAAAGGGGTGCGCAGCTCATGGGAAACGTTAGCGATCAGATCCTTGCGCAGCTTCTCTATCTGGGCCAGCTGTTCACCCAGGTGGTTGATGGTCCGGGCCAGTTGACCGATTTCATCCGCCTGGGTGATAGTTGTCCGGGCGGAAAAATCGCCGGTGGCCATCTGTTGGGCCGCCTGGTTGATTTCCAGAACCGGGCGGGTAAAAGTGCGGGCCAACAGGAACGAAATCAGCAAGGCGGCCCCCAACAGAATAATGGATATATAAATGAGCTGCCGCTGCAGGATAGAGACGGTTTCGTCCATCGGGGCCAGGGGTACGCTTAACATCAATACCCGCTCAACCTGTCCCTCGTCGCCATCTGGAATTCCTATCAACAGATAATTGCTGCCCAGCCGGGGGTGGGTGAAAGTGGCTGTGTTTTTGGTCCCGGTCAAAGCGGTTTCATAAACCTGGCCGCGGATGCTTCGCATCATCATTACCATTTGCCCGTTCATGGCGGAGGAAGTCTGGTAAAGGGTCTTGCCGCTCGGGTCCAGTAACTGGATGCTCAGGTTGTTATCGTAGGCCAGGAGATCCATCTGATCGGCAAACTCGGCCTGATTATCGTCCCGCAATCCCATTATGGTGGCAGCCCGGTTTTCAATCTCGCTTATTTTCATCTGCAGATAAAACCTATCGAGAAAAACTATTTGGAAGAGCCACAGCAAGACCAGCACTACCAGTACCAGGCTCATCATCCCGGCCCACAATTTAGAACGGATACTTTTCATTATTTGCCCCCAGCCTCAAATTTATAGCCCGTTCCCCAGACTGTCACTATATAATTCCGGTAGACGCCCAGGCTCTCCCGCAGCATTTTGACATGGGTATCGACGGTGCGGGTGTCACCAATATAATCGTAACCCCAGACCGAATTCAGCAGTTGTTCGCGGGAGAAAACCCGGTGGGGATTGCGGGCAAAGAAGCTGAGCAGCTCGTATTCCTTGGGAGTGAGGCTGATCAACCGACCATCCACCTTGACCGTGTGGGAATCGAAATCAAGCCTTAAGCCTTCAAAAACTGCTTGGGGGCTGGAATCATTGCCAACCGAACGGCGCAGAATAGCCTTGATCCGGGCCAGCAGTTCTTTGGGACTGAAAGGCTTGGTCAGGTAGTCGTCCACCCCTAATTCGAACCCCAGCAATTTATCGTATTCCTCTCCTCGCGCGGAAAGCATGATAATGGGCACCTGCGAGACCCGGCGGATTTTCCGGCATAGGTTCCATCCGTCCATAATGGGCATCATCACATCGAGGATAATCAGGTCATAGTGCTCTCGCTGGAACAAATCCAGCCCTTGCTGGCCGTCCGCGGCTTCATCCACGGCGAAATTCTCCAAGCTAACATATTCCTTGATCAAATCCCTGATCAGGGCTTCATCGTCAACAATAAGGATCCGGGCATGGTCCATGAGCCTACCCTCCTCATCCTGCTTATAAGCAAAGGATACTATGTTTCTATCATAAAACCAAAATGTGATGGAAGTATGAAAAAAATTCTTTCATGACGTTTTGCGTCTCAAGAACGGAATGGTTATAG
>JAXGPF010000003.1:0-611571 GCA_040767085.1 Kiritimatiellia bacterium
CCACATTGCTGAAGTCGCTCGTAGCCGCGCTGTTGCAGGCCTTGACCCAGTAATAATACCGGATCGCTGATAACACCTCCGAACTGGCGTCAGCATACCCCGGCGCGCCAACCTGGCCCAGGCAAACGGCCGCCCCGGCGTTATTCGCCGTTGCGCGCCAGACCTCATAGCCGGTTGCGCCGCTCACCGGACTCCAGGTCAAAGCCACCTGATTTGTGAAAGCGCCATCCGAGGCCGCCAGGTTCCGCGGCGCCTCCAAGCTCGAAACATCGCGCACCGCGACGCTGTTGGTTACGTTCGGCGCCGGGTTCCAGACGGCATCCCCGGCCTGGCTGGCCACAACCTTGACGATGCCGGCGCCGCTAAACGTCAGACTGTTGCCGCTGATCGTTCCCGGGCCGCTGACCACCGCAAAGGACACCGGTAAGCCCGACGAAGCCGTTGCGCTCAACACAACCGTGCTGGTCGCCACCTGGTCCGGAATCGCAGGGAAGTCAATGGTCTGGTCGGCTTTGCTCACATTGAATACCGCGCTGGTAACCGCAGGATAACCGGCAACTGATGCCACCAGGGTATAACCAACGCCCGTGTTATCGAGCGCCAGGTCGGTGAAGACGGCCACCCCGTTGACCGCCGCCAGGGCGGCGTTCCCGCTCAGGACTCCACCGCCGGGATTGGCGCCAATGGCCAATGCAACCTGACCCTGGAATTGGCTGGCCACCCCGCCGATCTCGTTGAACATGGCCACGACCGGCTGCTGTGCGAATGGGCGGCCCGGCAACGCAGCGCCGGGTTGCGTCGTAAAAGCCAGACCGACCGCCGGGTAGCATAAGATCGTCATCGCCGCGTCTGAGTACCAGGGCACGTAGGTCACGTTGGCGCTGATCTTATCCCCACTGCCCGGCCCTGCCAAGCCCGGCCCATCCGCCGCACCCCACCAGTTACTGGCGGCATTCAGTTCGAAGCCGGTTCCGTTGTATACCCCATTGCTAATGTTCCCGGCTATGCTGTTCAATCTGACGGCGGTCCCGCTGATATCGCCAAGGGAGTTCAGTCGGATACCGTAGTAACAGCTGGTAATCGTATTATTTTCGATCAGTGTCCGGACAACACTGCCTGCGCCTTCACTCAGGAACCGGATGCCGGAATAGTTTGCTTCAACATCGGAAATGCAGTTGTTCCCGATGTACGTATCGGCGATCGACACCGTATCGTCGCTGTAGAGATAGATTCCGTGCCGGACACTGTTCCGGATCGTGTTGTCCATAATCCGGTTGCTGTGGCAGTCCCCATAGCCGGCCGCGCGCCATTCGGCCACGATCCAAGCCTGAAAACCGCATCGGTCAATCACGTTCCCTTCAATCGTATTGCCGCTGCTGCCATAAATCTGAATGCCGGCCATGCCACCCGGCCCTGCACTGTATTCTTCCCCGGCAAAGGGCACGCCGTTGGTGTCCAGTTCTGCGTTGCGGATGGTGAATCCCGTGACGGTGACGTTGCTCGCACCGGGAACCCCGTTGCCGGTGCCGCAGATCAGAATGCCCGCCCGGGCGATAGCCCACGAGGGATCCTGTGATGCGTCTAGAATCGTTGTTCCCGCGTCTTGCCCCACGAGCGTAATCCCGGACTTCCGTACAACGAGGTGCTCCCGATACGCCCCCGAAGACACATTGACGGCATCGCCGGGAGAAGCAGCGTCAATGGCCGCCTGGATGCTGCCGCTGCCAGGCGTGACGTAGACGTTATCGGCCTTGACGCGCACAAAGCCGCGTCCGGCGTCGTCGACCTTGTGGGTGATCTTGTTCTCCGTGTCATACAACTGTTCCAGCGTCATGCCCGACCCGGCCAATCCGGCGAATGTCACCGCGGTCGCATTAACCAGGGCGTCCGGCGCCGTGGTGTGCGCCGCGATGTACTCCGGCAGGGCAGCGCCCAGGGCGGTATCGCCAAGGTCGAGCGCTGTTCCCGTCGTCCGATCCATGACCAACACCCCGCGCACGATGCCGGCGACGGCCGCGTCGCCGACGGTATTGATCATATTTCCTGAAAGGGCGAAGGTTCCGTCTCCTTTTAAGATCAGTCCTGTGCTCTCCACGGTCGCGCTCAGGTTGCTGGGAATGGAAATGATATTGTTCTCAGCCGTGACCGTCGTGTTCTGTTCCAGGATCAAGCCAAAGCCTGACAAGCCCGTGTTTTGGGAATTAGTGGCATTTCCGCAAATTGTATTGGCCGAGACAGTGGCGTCCGCAAACCGGGAGACGATCAGTCCTCCCGCGTTATTGTCGGAGATGTTGTTGCCGGTCACGATTGCAACGCCACGATCGTCAGGATTCGCGCGGCCATCGAACCCGAGCGCATCCCAGGTGGAAGGATGGGTTGCGATGCGGGAGACGGCATTGTTGGTGGCCGTGACATTTGACAAATTGAAAAATTGCGCGCAGCCGTCACAGTCTTCAACGGTGTTATTATTGAAGACAAGGTTATAGCCATTGGGGGATTTCGAGCCGACATTAATCAGGGCCCAATCGCTTCCATAGTTCTTGAAGGTGCTGTTCATGAAGGTCAGCGTGTTGGTCACGTAGAGCATGCGGACGGCGTTGGTAATCGTGTTCTCACCGTCGAAAATCACGTTGTCAAAGACCGTGTCAGCCGGCAGGCCTTTTTCCGTATCCGCACGCAGCGTAAAACTTTGACCCGGCTTGCAGGTTCCCCTGAATCCGTGACGGGCTTTGCCCGTCACGCTAATTTTTCCGGAATTGTGTTTTGCAATCAGCCATCGCCGGATTTTCAATGGCCCATTTCTAAATTCTCCGTCACCAACACATTTTTCTCACGTTTTTGCCAAATTACCACATCCTTCGAGTAAGTCAACTGATTATTTTGCCTTTTTGGGACACACTCCGGCTGTGACCCAACTACTGACCAGTCCACATCAGCCATTATAACCGCGCGTATAAACACTGCACCGCAAACAACCAGCGGCTGCTATGGCTGATTTTCAAAAAATAACCGCGACTGCGTTCAACATATTTGCACGCCAGATACATAATATCGCGCAACACGCTCCGCAACCGCAGACGTTCTACGTCCAGCGTTAATCCCAAACGTTCCTTCAACATCAATAATCCTTGCCCAATGCGCCGCAAAGCGTTGAAGGCCATCATGGCCGCCTGCAATACCGTGGCGTTTGTCTTGAATTTGCCCGACGGCAATCGTTCAACATCCATATCGCTCTTCAGTTCGCTGTGAAATTGCTCGCTGGTGCCGTGCGCATGATACAAATCAATCACGGTTTCTGGATGCTCACCTAAATCCGTCCAGTATGTATCCGCTTTCAATTCCGGAATTAAAAGCTGCTCGCCTTTGGCGGTAATCGTCCGCACCGTCACTTCAAATACTATGCGCCATGGCTCCAATTTCCCGCGCCCATCATCCATAAACCGGATGCATGATCCAATATACACGGTCTTGCCGGCGCGCGGCTCATGCGCCACGCCGTAAATCCGCGCTATCCCAAGCCAGTCTTCTAATTTTTCCCGGCGAAGATTGCGTTTGATCAAATAATGCTTGCCTTCCGTGCGACACATCCTCACGTTTTGCGCCGCATCATTGCCGGAATCCATTCGCACCAACACGCTCTCTTTGACATCCAGGCGGTGCAACAACCTGAATGTTTCTTGCAAAAACTCTGGCGTCCCCTTCTGACAATGCTGCGTCCCGGGCCGCAACTCGCAATTCAACATATATCCTTCCGCGCCCACATACGCAAAGTTCGGCGCATACCCATCGGTACCCTTGTATGTCCGACCGGTCCCTTCTTTATGGGATTTGGCATTTTCAAACGGCGACACATCCACATCTACCGGCATATATTCGCCCAATTCCGTCCGCACACTGCTCATTTTCGCCGTTTTCAACATCTCTGCATTCGCTTCTTTGATCATCTCGTCAAATCGCCCGTTCGAACCATCCAAACGCTGCCGCAATGTCTCCGCCGACGGCACACGTTTAATCCCAAGCGCCCGCCGAAAAAATCCGCTCTCGCGAAACAATTCAATGTCTTCAAATGCCGTACGCCCCAACACCAGCAACCCAAAATATGCGCGTATCACATCCGCATTCTTGATCCGTGGCTCCAGCATTTTCTCAATCGCTATTCCGTTCGCCCGCCGATCCAAATCCAGTCCGGCTAAAATCTTTCCCGCCAACACTAACCCGGCATTGCTTTCCAACATCTCGCGGCTTGCTTGAATAACGAATTTCACGGCAAAAGCCTTTCACCAAATTGATGACCAAGAAAACTACGCTTCCCGCAAGTGTAATATATTGACCACCAACTATTTGTCAAGACTTTTCTGAAATTTTATTTGCGCGCTATCACACTTTCTGGATACTCCTTATATACACCCTGCTTGCCACACCGCCTTGCCCTAAGCTAAAATCACATAGAGCGATATTCAATTCCTGTCACGGCGGGCACACAAGCCGCCCGCCGCCATGCTTTATAGCGCAGTCCAGAAATGCTGTCTGTCAGTGGAAACGTACGTTCAGCGTAGTATTTTTCTGACATCATTCCAGTGATATTGCATGATATTTCCTGCTTTTCCCGAATTGACGGGGGCGGATTATGTTGATATTGTAATTATTACACAAGAATAATTATTAAAATATGTCCCAATAGGCAGGAGCGTGTCGTTTGCCAACCGCGCGTGACATTTCAATCGGGCACACTGCCCCTGCCACGTCAGACCGAACCGGGCGCGCCGGGCGCCTCTTATGCCACCCGGAAAAGGCATTCTTGTTTGACTTGTTGACGAAATATTCCAATGACGGGATTAACCTCTGCGAATTCGACCCGCGGACGGGCCGGCGGCGCCTTATTTTCGCCAACGACCATTACGTCAGGATGTCCGGCCATTCCCGCGCCGCATTGAAAAAAGCCCGGGATCTGAATGTGCTGACTCAACTGGTATCGGCGACTCCCGCGGGTCGGACAGGCCCTGCGCACGGCCAATGGACCCGCTGTATTTTGAAGGGGACGCCATTTTCCGGCATCAGCACCTGGAAACGGGAGGGAGGAATATCCTGCCGTCACAAGTGGACCGCCATCCCGTACCGGCAGGAAGGCCGGTATTTCATCCTCGGGATTGATCGGGATGACACCAAACAACACGAGGCGGAAACGGCGCTCAAGTTAGCAGCGGAAAAATACCGGCTCATCGCCCAAAACACAACCGATTTAGTCATGGAGCTGGACCTCACCGGACGAATTCGAACTTATACACCGACCCTGACACGGCTGCTGGGATATAAAAAAACCGAAATTCTGGGACATCATTTCAGCGAGTTTACCCACCCCGGCGACCGCAGCCAAGTAAGCCGCTTATGGTCGGCCATAGCCAAAAATAAAATGCGGGCAGGCGCCGAGCTTCGCGTCCGCCACCGCGATGGCTGTTGGCGCTGGTTGAACTTCCAAGGTTTTTTCTTCTCGCCCCGCAGCCAACCGCCCTGCGTCGTAGTAGTGGCCTCCGACATCACTACGCGCCATCAGGCTGACGAAGCCATCCGGACTTCTGAGGAGAAGTTCGCCATGATCTTCAACTTCAGTCCGGATATGGTTGCCATCTCAACCCGCGCCGAGGGCCGCTACGTGGCGATTAATCGCACATATGAACGTATAACTGGTTACACGATTCCCGACGTCAACGGGAAAACACAGAGCGATCTCGCCATCTGGGGCGACCCGGCGGACCGGCAGCGCGCGGTGAACGAACTGCGCCGCAGGGGGCGCGTGTCCGACATGGTGGTTTCATGTCGGAAGCGTGACGGAACGTTAGCCTGGCTGTCCATCTCGGCGGAACCGATCGTCATTGACGGCAAGGACTGCATCCTGTGGGTAGGCCGGGACATCAGCGAGCGCCAGCGCGTTGAAAAATCCATGCAGGCCAGCGAGCACAGGTACCGGGTGCTCACGGAAGCAAGCCACGACCTGGTTTTAGAAATGGACCAACATGGCATTCTGCTCAGCGCCTCCAAGGACAGCCGAAACCACATCGGCTGGACTCCGCGCCAGTTGACTGGCCGGAGGATTGCCGACCTGGTCCACCCCGACGACGCCCAAGCCGTCCTCCGGGGGCTGCGTGCCGCTATCCGAAAAAAGAGGCAGTCCTCCTGCGAATATCGCCTGCTCCACCAGAACGGATCCTGTCTGTGGATGAATATTCGTTTCGCGGCCTTTCCCACGGCAGCCGGCGATATTCGCATCACCGCGATCTTGAAAAACGAAACCCTGCGGAAAAAGATGGAACTCGAACGGCAGCAGTTGATCTGGATGCTGATCCATGCCCAGGAAAAGGAGCGCCAATCCATCAGCGCGGCCTTGCACGACGACCTTGGCCAACTCCTAACCTTGGCCAAGATGCAGATCAATTCTATTGAGGCGGCTGACGCCAACTCAACCCAGTTCCTGAAGGATGCCCTGCGGAACCTGGATCAAATGGCGGGATCCATTCGCACCCTGGCCCGCAGCCTCCATCCTCCGCTGCTGAACGACCTGGGCCTGTCGGCGGCAATGTCCACGCTGGCCGACCAGGTGCAGCGCCTGCCGGGCATCCAGTGCCGGTTGACATGCCGCGGCCCGATGCACAGGCTGGCCCAGCCGGAACAGATCTGCCTGTACCGGATTACGCAGGAAGCCCTTGCCAACGCCATTCGCCATGCCAATCCCAGCCGGATTACCGTCACTTTGCGCGCCGACGCCCGCCGGGTATCGCTGCGAATCCGGGACAACGGCAATGGATTCGACACAACCGGCCGGGCCTTGGAACACGGCATCGGCCTGCGCGGCATGCGGGAAAGGCTGGCCCGGCTGGGCGGCCGCCTGCTCATTAATTCATCCCGGAGCCAGGGCACAGTTTTAACCGCCCTTCTCCCCGGCCAGACTATTTCACGTCCCAATCAAACAAGGAAATTGCATACCCATGATCAAGCTGATGATCGTTGACGACCACGCCATGTTCCGCGAAGGACTGCGCCGTCAGTTTGAACGCTGCCAGGACATTCAAATCGTTGCGGAAGCCGGCGGCATCGAACAGATGAAGACCCTGCTTGAGACGGCACAGCCGGACGTCATCATCCTGGACATCAAGCTGCCGGACGGCAGCGGCACCAGCCAGATTTCACATATCAAGAAAATCTTGCCAAAGTGCCGGGTGATCATCCTGACCATGTACGACAACGTGCGCTACGCGATCCATGCCTTCGAACAGGGCGGCGACGGATTCGTCGTAAAGGGGTCGCCTTTCAAGGAACTCCTGGCCGCGGTTCTCAATGTCATCGCCGGCAAGCGTTTCGTGTCGCAGGCCACGGGAAACCATCTCGCCAGCCACATTCACGCCGCCAACCGCAAACCTTCCCGGCTGGACTCGTTATCCAAACGGGAGTTTGAAGTTCTGACCCATTTGAGCCAGGGCCTGCACTCCAAGGAAATTGCGGCCAAACTCGATCTCAGCGAAAAAACGGTCAGCACGTATAAGGCCCGGCTCATGCAGAAATTGAACCTGGCGAACCTCAGCGATCTGATCCGGTTCGCCATTGACAACGGCGTGTCGGATTGAGGGAGAGCGGGACGCGCAGGGCGGCGCGCGACCTGGCAGACCGGCCGCGCATTGATTTCCGGGGCCGCCGGCCGGACATGGGATGTTATGAACGGCTATTGCTGATGCTCCGGTAAAAGCTGCCTTCAGCGCCGCCGGCATTCGCCGCAAGCGGCCATGCCTCCGCGCGGCATACCGGCGGGCGCCCGCTTTAACGGCTGGGTGGCGCAGCGTATGGAGCCGCCCTGGCCGTTATGGGTGCCGAAATAAACCGGATGTACCGTAACGCCCCGTTTGGTCAGTTCCGCCCTGATGAAATCGTTTTGCACATGATCGTTGTATGACATGATGTAATTTTTTTCGTCCACCGGCAGACCATTCACCGCCAGCCGGGAAGCGTCCGCCAGCGATACCCTGATCAGGTCCCACCCCCGGATGCAGGACGGGAGCCCTTCCACAAACGCCTCTTCGCAGACGATTGCCAGGCCATGGCGCGGGATGGACAACACGCAATCCAAGTGCAGAATCTGCTCCGCCAACGGCACGCGCACGACGTTATATTCCCGGCCCAACACCTGCCGCAGCCATTCGCATCCCGCCTGGTTGGAGCCTACCGCCTGGTTGAGGGTGTTGCCCACGAGGATGGTCCTGCCGATGATTACCAGGTCGCCGCCTTCCAGCGCGGGCTCATCGGGCGCCGGCATGGCCAGGGGCGCGGCATGCGGCATGGCGAACCAGCGCATGTTGCCCTGCTTAAACCTGGCCGCAAGCAGTTCCTTAAAACCGGATATGTCCGCGCGGCGGAGCATGGTGCGCAAATTGAATTCAATGGCCTGGTTGCCGATCACGATCATGTTGTCGCGGGGGAAATCCTGGGAGTAGCCGTTCGCCAGGATTTCGCGGCCGTAATTTTGGACGATGAAGTCCTCGGTCAATTCCCTGGGCCGGCATACCCGCACCCCCAGGTTGGTCAGCACGTTGATCAAGGCCTGGTTTTCCGCTTCCAGCAATGCGGTCTCGCTCTTGCCTTTAACCGGATGGATCATTTTTGTCCAGGACATGCCGGCGGTAGCCCGCGTATATTCCGCTTCATCCGGCGGCAGCACCTTCAGCGTTTCCTGCAGCCACGGCGCATTTAATTCCGGCGATTTCCCGTAAGGCAGTCCGACAATCACTTCCTGCAAGGCGCCGTATTCGCTGTCAACGTAAACCGGCGCATCGCCGCGGGGCATGGTTTGGCAGCCGGCCAGCGCCAGGCCGCCGGCCAGCAGGAGCGACAGAGGGATATTTTTCAGCATGAACGGATCTCCCCTTCGGCAAATATTATTCAACTCCCGGCATAACCGCTCGCCCGGCGGTTAAGTCCGCCGGCCCGGCCCGCCCGGCATGTTGCATGCCGCCGCAGTGCTAGGTCCAGCTCCGTCTGATCGGTCCGATCTGGCCAATCTGACGGAGCTTACCGATCACCAATATTTTGCCGGGCGCCGGCGGCCGTGTCAAGCGATTACAGCCGGCGACGGAACACTGCCGTTGCCTGCCCGGAGACTGCTGCCCGTATCGCGAGTGTACAGCAGCGTCAGTTCTCCACCGCGCCTTTGCAATCGGGATAGCCGGAACAGCCCCAGAACTGTGTTCCCGCATGCTTGCCCTTTTGCGCCATGCGCAGGACCATGAGCTTGCCGCATTGCGGGCAACGGGGGATGCGTTCCGAAAGGGCACCCGATCCGGGCGGATCGCAGCGGCGCTGCCGCGCGTCAAGCCGCGCGGCGGCGAGTTGTTCGCTATAACCGCCGCCCTCAACAAATGCCTTTTCCAGCGCGGCAATTTGCCGGTCGAGCAGGTAATTGGCCTGGTGGATCAGGCAGATGAGCGCGTTGGCGCGCACCGCCGGGTCGGCGTGCTTGAGCCAGGGCGCGTAAAGCGCCCAGCGTTCGCGATCGGCAAGCTCCGTCAGATCGGCCGGATCGGGCCGATCAGGCCAAGCCTGTTTGAAACGCCGGGGCACCTGCCGCACAGCCGCCGCTTCGGGCGCGTCGGGCGCCCATAGCGGGAGACGCCGATGCCGCAGAAAGTCTTCGTAGTCGAGCAGCAGTTCCTCCATGCGGGCGCCGGCGGCCGTGTCAAGATATTACCGGCGGCGGTTGCGCATGCGGGCGCCCCCAGAAATGCATTGCGGCCGGACGGTCGCAAATGCTATAAAGGCCGGCCATGAGCAGCGACCAGATCACCATCGCGGGCGCCCGCGAGCACAACCTGAAAAACATCACCGTGCGTTTGCCGCGGAACCGCCTGACCGTCATCACCGGCCTGAGCGGCTCCGGTAAATCATCGCTGGCCTTTGACACCCTTTACGCCGAAGGCCAGCGGCGCTACGTCGAAAGCCTTTCCGCCTACGCCCGGCAATTCCTCGAGCAGATGCATAAGCCGGAAGTGGACTACATTGACGGGCTGGCGCCGGCGATTGCGATCGAGCAGCGCACCGCCGGCTCCAATCCGCGATCCATCGTCGCCACCAGCACGGAAATCCACGACTACCTGCGCCTGCTCTTCGCCAATATCGGCCGCCAGCACTGCCATAAGTGCGGCCAGCCCGTGAGCCGCCAGAGCGCCGAGGAGATCGTGGACCGCCTGATGCAAATGCCGGCCCGCACCCGCCTGGTTCTGCTGTCTCCGCTGGTGCGCGGACGCAAGGGGCAGCACCTGGAAATCCTGGAATCGGTCCGCCGCCAGGGATTTGTGCGCATGCGCATTGACGGCCAAATCGTGGAACTCGACCAGGCGCCGAAATTGAACCGGCGCCTGCAACACAGCTTGGACCTGGTGGTGGACCGCCTCGAAATGAACGCCGGCATCCGCACCAGACTGACCGATTCGGTCGAACTCGCCCTGCGCCACGGCGACGGCGAAATGCGCGTCTTGTGCCAGGCCGGCGACGGCGAGTCAACGGAAAAAGTATACTCCGAAAACAATGCCTGCCCGGCCTGCGGCATCAGTTTCGAGGCATTGACGGCGCGGCATTTTTCTTTTAACAGCCCGCAGGGCGCCTGCCCGGCCTGCGCCGGATTGGGCATGCGCCTGGTCTTCGACGCGGACCTGGTGATCCCCAACCCGGACCTCTCGATCAGCGGCGGGGCCATTCACGCCTGGCGGCGCGGCGGCCGCCGCCTGATCATGTATTACAACGCCCTGCTGCGCGCCCTGGCGCGGCATTACAACTTCAGCCTGGACACGCCGTTCCGGGAACTGCCCGCCGACCTGCGCAAAATCCTGCTGCAGGGCTCCGGCGCCGAGGATGTGCCGTCCGGTTACTGGCGCGGCGGCGGCTTTCACCGCTACGCCAAGCCGTTTGAAGGCATCCTCCCCAACCTGGCCCGGCGCTACACCGAAACCGACAGCGAATTGGTGCGCAAAAAACTCGAGCAATACATGAGCCGCCGGCCCTGCCCCGACTGCCAGGGCGCGCGCCTGAAACCGGAAGTGATCGCCTGCCGCGTGGCCGGCCAATCCATTGTGGATACCTGCCGCCTGTCCGTCGGCGCGGTGCGCGAATTTTTCAGAACCTTGAAATTGCCCGTGCAGGAGGAGAAAATCGCGCGGGAAGTCATTAAGGAAATCCGGCAGCGGCTGGAATTCCTGCACGATGTCGGCCTGGATTACCTGACGCTCGACCGCGAAAGCGGCACGCTCTCCGGTGGCGAAGCCCAGCGCATCCGCCTGGCCACCCAGATCGGCTCCGGCCTGGTGGGCGTGCTCTACGTGCTGGACGAACCCAGCATCGGCCTGCACCAACGCGACAACCAGCGCCTGATCCGCACCCTGCAGCATCTGCGCGACCTGGGCAACACCGTCGTCGTGGTGGAACATGACGAGGATACCATCCGCCAGGCCGATTACGTGGTGGACATGGGCCCCGGGGCCGGGCGGCATGGCGGGGAAGTGGTTTTCGCGGGGCCGGCCGCGGAACTGCCGGCCGCCGCCGCCTCCCTGACCGCGCGGTACCTGAACGGCGACCTGCGGATTGAAATCCCCCGCCAACGCCGCCGGCCCGCCGGCCGCCTGAGCATCCTGGGCGCGGCGGAAAACAATCTCCGTAACATTGACGTGCATATCCCCCTGGGCATCATGGTCTGCGTCACCGGCGTTTCCGGCTCGGGCAAAAGCACGCTGGTGGATGAAATCCTGCGCCGGGCGCTCTTCCGCCACTTCTACAATTCCAAGGAACGACCGGGCGTCCACCGCGCGATCCAGGGCCTGGAAAACCTCAATAAGGCCATCGTCATTGACCAGGAGCCCATCGGCCGGACCCCGCGCAGCAACCCGGCGACCTATACCGACGCCTTCACCATCATCCGTCAGCTTTTTACCAGGCTGCCGGCATCCAAGGCGCGCGGCTTCGCCCCCGGTCGTTACAGTTTCAACGTCAAGGGCGGCCGCTGCGAAAAATGCCGCGGCGACGGCATCATCAAAATTGAAATGCATTTCCTGCCGGACATCTACGTCACCTGCGAGCAATGCCGCGGCCGGCGCTACAACAGCGAAACGCTGGAAGTGCGGTACAACGGCCGCAACATCGCGGAAGTGCTGGAAATGACGGTGGATGAGGCGCTGGAATTCTTCGGCGCCGTGCCGCTCCTGCGGCGCAAACTGCAAACCCTCTCCGATGTCGGCCTGGGATACATCCACCTGGGCCAGTCCGCAACGACGCTTTCCGGGGGCGAGGCGCAGCGGCTGAAACTCTCCGCCGAACTCGCCCGCAAAGACACCGGCCGCACCATCTACCTGCTGGACGAACCCACCACGGGGTTGCATTTCGCCGACATTCATAAATTGCTGGAAGTATTGGCCAGGCTGCGGGACGCCGGCAACAGCGTGCTGGTCATCGAACACAATCCGGATGTCATCAAAACCGCCGACTACATCATCGACCTGGGCCCCGACGGCGGCGACCGCGGCGGACAGGTGGTCGCCGCCGGCACGCCCGAGGAAGTCGCCCGGTGCGCCGCCTCCTATACCGGGCAGATGCTGCGGCGCATCCTCGGTATGCCATGATTTATTTTTTCGCCATCGGCGCCGCCCTGGGATTGTCGTCCGGCCTGGCGCCCGGTCCGTTATTGACGCTGGTCGCGTCTGAAACGCTGCGCCGCGGCCTCCGGGCCGGTGTCAAAATCGCCTTGGCGCCATTGATTACCGACCTGCCGATCATCGCCCTGACCCTGCTGATTCTCTCCCGGTTATCCGATTCCAATCGCCTGCTGGGGATCGTGGCGCTGGCGGGCGGATGTCTCCTGCTGATCTTCGGCTGTACCAACCTGCGCGCCCCGCAACTGGATATCGCGCCGGCGGGTCCCGGCCCCGGGCCGCTGTTCAAGGGCATCCTGGCCAACCTCTTGAACCCCCACCCCTACCTTTTCTGGGCCGGGGTCGGCGCGCCCTTGATGGCGGAAGCCTCACGGACGCATTCCACGGCGCTCCCGGCGTTTCTGCTGGGATTCTACTTCTGCCTGGTCGGCTCCAAAATCCTGCTGGCGGCGCTGCTGGCCAGGTCGCAGCGTTTCATCGCCGGCCAGGCGTTCCGCTGGCTAATACGCGGCCTGGGCCTGGTTTTATGTCTCCTGGCTTTAACCTTGTTCCACGACGGGTTAAAACTGCTGGGGATTGTCGGATAGCCATGGTTTACAGTTGATAAACCGGCGGGATTGCGATAGTTTTTAGGGCATGCCGCCATTGCATCCAATCACACCCGCCGGCCGTGGCCGGGACGCCGGACCGCGCCTCGGCCTGGCGTTGCTGCTGGCCGGCTGGATGGCCGGCACGGTCTGCGGGACCAACGCGCCATCCGTCACGGGGACGGAGGACACGTCCGGGAACCTTTTGCGTAATGCCCAGGCGGCGCTGGCCGACGAGTTATATCCCCTGGCGGAAAGCCGCGCCCGGCAATACCTCGCCCTGCCGGACTTGCCCCCAGAAAAACAGCTTGCCGCGGCGATCGTCCTGGCCCGCGCCCGGCATGGTTTGCAGGACTACGCCGCCGCGCGCGAACTGCTGCGGCCATGGCGGGACCGCGCCCGGAAACTGGCGCAGGCGGACGAGTTGGATTTCTGGCTGGCGACCGCCGAATTCGAGCTCGGCAACTGGCAATCCAGCCTGGAATTAATTGCGGATTTCGGCGCGCAGCATCCCGGCTCGACTTACCTGCCGTTTGTCCTGCGCTTGCGCGCATGGTTGTGCCTCAAGTCAGGCCGGCAGCGCGACGCGCTTGAGGCCTTTGCCGAGTTCACCAAGCTCTACGGCGATTTGCCCGAAGACGCCGCCAATCGACTGGACTGGGGACGGGCGCTGGTGGAGGCCGGCGAAACCGGCAAGGCCCGGGAAATTCTCGCGGAACTGGTGAAGCGCCACCCGGCCGAGCGCGCGGGACAGCAAGGGCGGATCCTGCTGGCGCGCCTGTTGCTGTCCGGCCGCCAGCCGGCGGCGGCGCGGGAAGCTTTGCAGCCGCTGCTCCAGCCGCGGAATATTCCCGATGAAATCCGCGGGCTGGCCCTGCTGGAACTGGCCGCCGTGGCGGAAGCGGAAACCAACCAGGTCGAGGCCATCAACCTGATTGACCAATGTTTAACCCGGGTATCCGACCCGCAGTTGAAAAATGAAGCCGGCCTCCGCAAAGGCGAACTGCTGCTGCGCCTGGGGAAAACCGACGAGGGCACGGCGTTGATACGCGGTTTCGTCGCCGCGGCGCCGGCCGAGACCGCCGCCGCCGTGCAGTTGAACCTGGGGCAAACCCTGCAACGGCTCGGCTTGCCGGAGAAAGCCCTGGCAGAATTCCAGAATTACATCGAAACTTTTACCGATCCCGGGGGGCTGGCCCAGGCATGGCAGGCGCGCGGCGCGCTGCTGGCGCAATTGAACCGGCAACTGGAAGCCGCCGGCGCGTTTGAAAAAGCCGCCGAACTGGAAGCGGGCAATCCCGCCCGTGCGCGGCTGCTGAGTCAGGCAGGCGATGCCCTGCTGGCGGCGGGGCAATTCCAGGCGGCCGGCTCCATTTACCAGCGCGTGATTGAGCTGGCGCCGGCCACGGAACTGGCCGACCAGGCCTTGTTTCAGACCGCGCTCTGCCTGCAAAAGCAAAATCTTGCGGCAGAGGCGCTGGAGGCATTGTGGATCCTGGCCGATGCCGGCGCGGATGAACTGCTGACCGCCCGGGCTTTTCTGCAGATTGGCGCCATCCTGCAGGAGCAGGGGAATTTAAACCAGGCCCGTGCGCTTTACCAACTGGCGGCGGGCCATGGTCCGGCCCCGGCCCGCGCCGCCGCCCTGTATCAACTGGGGCTGCTGGACTACCGTCTGGGCCGTTTCCAACCGGCCTTGCTGAATTTCAAACGCATCCTCGACGAGTTCCCGCGGAGCGAGGCGGGCGAGATGTCAGCCTACATGCAGGGTTGGTGCCATTACATGCTGCGCGAGGATGCCCGGGCCGTCGCGAGTTTCCAGCAATTCCTGCAGACCTATCCCAACGCCCCGCGCGCGCCGGACGCCCAGTTCTGGCTGGCTGAAAACCATTTCAACCGCGGCGCTTATTATCTCGCGGAAAACGATTTTCTGGGGTTGACCCGCGCCTACCCGGACGCGCCCCTGGCGGACGACGCCCTCTTCTGGGCCGGCCGCGCCGCGCTGATGCAACAGGAATTCCGGCGCGCGAATGAACACTTTGCGCTGCTGATCCGCCGCTATCCCGACACCAACAAGCAGGCGGAAGCCCGGTTTTACCAGGGTGAAGCCCTGTGCGAACTCGGCGAATTCGCCGGCGCCATCCTGATTTTCGATGAAATCATCAAGCAGGCGCCTGACAGCTACCTGGCGGAGCGCGCCTGGTTCCGCAAGGGCGACAGCCAATTCACCCTGGGCTCCGAGGATCCCCAACGTTACGAGGAGGCCATTGCCTCTTACCGCATGATCCTGAACCGGGCGGACGCCGCGCCGGCCGCCCGGATGCAGGCCGAGTATAAAATCGGCCGCTGCCTGGAGAAAACCGGGCAAACCGGCGCCGCCTTCGAAAACTACATGAACGTCGTTTACAACTTCTTCAACCACCCGCAAAGCCGGGCCAAAAACTCGGTCTGGTTTACCCGCGCCGCATTCAACGCCGCCGCCATGATGGAGGAAGAAAAAGCCTGGCGCAAGGCCGTGGCGATTTACCAGCGCGTGGTGGACGCCAAGGTGGCCGCCAGCCACGACGCCGCCGAACGCATCCGGAAAATCCGGCTGGATCAATGGATGTTTTTTTATTAGTCTGAGGGAGATTTATGCTGACTTTCATCATGCTGGGCGGGCCGCTGATGTGGCTGATCCTGCTGTTCGGGACGGCGGCCCTGGTTGTATTTCTCGAGCGCCTCTTCCACCTGCACCGGGCGCGCATCAAAGCCGCTGACTTCCTCAAGGGGATTGCCAACATCCTCCACCGGCATAACATCGCCGAAGCCCTCAGCATTTGCGAGGAAACACCCGGCCCGGTGCCGGCCATCACGCGCGCCGCCATCCAGCAGCACCGCGCCGGACCGGAGGCCGTCCGCCAGGCGATTGACCAGACGGCGCTCATGGAAATTGGACGCATGGAGCGCCGGACCGTCATGCTGGCGATCACCGCCCAGGCCGCTCCGCTCCTGGGTTTGCTGGGAACAGTGCTGGGCCTGATCCAGATGCTGGTGATCGTCCAGCAGAAAGCGCCCCTGATCCAGGCCGCCGATCTGGCGGGCGGCATGTGGCAAGCCCTGCTGACTTCCGCCGCCGGCCTGATCGTCGCCATCGCCGCCATGCTGGGCTACAGCTTGATCATGGCGAAAATTGACATCCTGGCGCTGGACATGGAGCAATCCGCCGGCGACATCCTGGCGCTGGTGGCCCCCTTAAAAGACACACCATGAAAGACCGCGACCGGAATCAATCCGCGCCCGAACCCACGCGCCAGCGCTGGCGCCGGTACCGTCCGCAGCGGCGCCTGACCGTCGGCCCGCTGGGCCTGGTGGTGCCGATCGTGAATGTCGCCCTGCTGGCGGCAATGTTTTTGCTCGTGAAATCGAAACTGGTGTTGCGCCCGGGCATCATGCTGCAACTGCCTCAATCCGAATTCGTCGCCGGCACGCATTACGACACGATGGTGTTGGTTATGACCCAGGAGGGGTTGATTTTCTTCAATGACAACCGCATTCCCCTGGAAGAACTGGCCTTCGCCCTCAACCATGCCGCGCACCGCAACCGCCAGGCGGGTTTGTCCATCGAGGCGGATCTGCGTGTGCAGTACGGCATGGTCATCCGGATCATCAACATGGCTTTGGCCGCCGGCATCAGCCAAATCAACCTGGCCATCCGTCCGGCGTTCGGCGAGGAATTGCTGCCATGATTCCCGATCACCTATATGCCCGGCGCCTGGGAGCGGCGCTGCTGGCGGCGCTGGCGGCGCTGGCGGCCGCCTTCTGGTTCTGGCCGGACTGGCAGCCGCCCGCGCCGCTGCCGCGGCTGGCCGCCCCGCAGGTGTATTTCCGGCCTTACGGCGCCCATACTTCCGCCGCGTATGCCGCCATCTGGTCGCCCGCCGCCATTGCCCTGCCGGGCGCGCCCCCGCAATTAGCGTCGAACATCAGCGAGCACCTGATTGCTCCGCCGCTGGACGCCGCCGCACTGCTGCCGCCGCCGGCCGACCCGGATAGTGGCGCCGGCCAGGGCTCTGGCGCCGGCCAGGATTCTGGCGCCGGCCAGGATTCTGGCGCCGGCCAGGGCTCTGGCGCCGGCGTCTTGAACACGGCCGAGCAACGCCGATGGACATTGTTCCAGCATTATCTCGGCCGGAATGTTTTCCGCAACCGGACCATCAACACGCCGGAGCCAGCGCGGCTGGCCGTTCCGCCGGCCGCCGGCGCCCTGCCCTTCGAGATCAGCCTCAGCATCTCCGATGCGGTTCTGGAACTGGATTATACGCAAGTGGACACATCCGCCCTGCCGCTGCCGGAAGCGCCATGTTCCGCCGTGCTTTTCCTGGATTTTGACGATGCCGGCCGGCCGGACCGCGTGCTGCTGGAGGCATCCACCGGCCAGCCGGACTTGGACGCGGAACTGGTCCGCCAGGCCCGGCGTATTGTCGCGCGCCGCGCGGACAGCAGCCGGCCGCCGGGCAGCGCCTGCCGCCTGCATATTCTCTTTCGCGGCGCATGAAGTTCGCCCGACAACCCGTATGGCGCACGCCATATCGCCCGCGCAGCGCGCCGGGCGGCAGATTTTACGGTTGACATCCGCGGCCGCCGAAAATATCCTCACTGATGCAGCACCCAGCAAGGCGGTTTTATTAATGCGGCCGCCGCTCCGGCGGCCGCATTCCGGCGCTGAACCGGATTTGACAGGATTGCGCCATGGGCCATGCAAGTCTGACAACCGCCGCGAACGGCGGCCGCACGGCTGTCCATTCAGCCGGGCTGCGGCGCTGCTGGGTCTGGCTCTGGTTGCTGGTTTGGCCGGCGGCCGCCGGGGGCGAACCCATCCGCGCCGCCAGCGACCATTATTACCCGCCCTACGAGTTCCTGGATGAAGCCGGCCGGCCCACGGGTTTCAACGTGGAGTTGTTCCGCGGGATTTGCGAAGTCGCCGGCCTCCAGCCTGAAATCCGTCTCGATACCTGGCGCGTCTCGCTGCAGCGGTTGGAAAACGGCGAGGCCGACGTGATGATCGGCATGTATTACTCGCCGGAACGCAGCCGCCAGTTCAGTTTCTCCGCCCCATTCATCAGTGTGTCCCATGCCATCTTCGTCCGCCGCGGCTCTTCCATCAAGGGCATGGCCGACCTCAAAGGGCGGACCGTGATCGTGCAGCAGGGCGACATCATGCACGATCTCCTGCTGGGGCAGCGTTTATCGCTGGATATCGTGCCGGTGAACGATCCGATTGACGCACTGCGCCTGCTGGCCGGCGGACAGCATGACTGCGCACTGCTGGCCGAACTGCCGGCGCGGCACCTGATCCGCGAGCACGGGTTATCCGGACTGCGCACCGCCGGCCCGGCCATTCATCGGACCGATTACTGTTGCGCGGGACGAAAGGGCAGCGAAGCGCTGCTGGCCAGGCTGGACGAAGGCTTAAGGGTGCTGCGCGCCACCGGGCGTTACGACCAGATCCATGACCGCTGGCTCGGCGCCTATGCCCGCCAGAATACCGCCGCCCGCGCGGTGCGCTGGCTGCTGTGGATGCTCGCGCCGGCGGTCTTGCTGCTGGCGGTCATTTTCGCCTGGGCGCATGCCATCCGCCGCCGCATTGCGGCAGCCACCGCCAGCCTGCGCGTGGAACTGACGCAGCGCCAGGCCGTCGAACTGGCCTTGCAGCGCCGCGAAGAAGATTTACGGATCACGCTGGACTCCATCGGGGATGCGGTGATTGCCACCGATGCCGAAGGGCGGGTGACACGGATGAATCCGGCGGCCCAGCGCCTGACCGGCTGGCCGCTGACTGCCGCGGAAGGGCGGCCGCTGGAGGAAATTTTCCGGATCGTCAACGCCCAGACTCGCGCGCCGATGTCCAGTCCCGCCAGCCAGGCGCTCAAAGACGGCCGCATCGTCCGCCTGGGCAACAACACCACTCTGATCCACCGCAACGGCACGGAATCCCAGGTTGCCGACAGCGCCGCCCCGATCCAGGACGCCAGCGGGGATATCGTCGGCGCCGTGCTGGTGTTCCGCGACATTACCGCCCAGTACCGCCTCACGCGGGAACTCCAGGAAAGCGAGCGGTTATTCCGGGAATTGTTCAACAACTCCATTTCCGGGCTGGCCATTCATGAAATCGTGCTGGACCAGCAGGGTCAGCCCGTGGATTACATTTTTCTCAAATGCAACGCCGCTTTTCAAAACCACACGGGGCTACAGTTGCAAGATGTGCTGGGGAAGCGCGCCACGCAGGTTTATCCCGGCCTTGAAAAAACGCATCTCATCGCCACGTACGGCAAAGTGGCGCTCACGGGGGAGCCGGCGTCCTTCGAGATATATGTCGCGCCGGCCCGCCGTCATTTCCAGGTGGCCGCCTGCCAGGTCGGTCCCCGGCGGTTTGCCGCGATTTTCTCGGATATCACCGTCCAGAAGCAACAGGAAATCGCCATGCGCGAAAACGCCCGGCAACTGGAGGAATTGCTGACGGAAAAGGAGGTGCTCATACGCGAAGTGTATCATCGGGTGAAAAACAACCTGGCGGTCATTCTCAGCCTGATCAATCTCCAGCAACACGCGCCGGGCCGGGACGCCGGCAGCGATGGGCTGACGGAACTGTCGGGCCGCATCCGCTCCATGGCCATCCTGCATGAACTGCTGTACAAATCGGCCAACCTGAGCCATATTAATTTAAAGGATTACCTGCAAACCCTGGCGGATTCGCTGCAAACATCGCTGTCCAGCCGCGCTGGCGCGCGGCGGCCGGTGCAGGTTCAGGTTCACGCGGCGGACATGGCGGTAAGCATGGATGTCGCGGTGCCGTGCGGCCTGATTGTCAACGAACTCGTCACCAACGCTTTCAAGCACGCCTTCCCGGAACAGGCCAGCCTCCGGATGTGCCGCCGCCCGCCATCACGGTGCAAGCAGAACAGCGCGGCGGAGAATGCGTGTTGACCGTCGCGGACAACGGCCGGGGCTTGCCTGCCGGCATGGACTGGAAAACCGCGCCTTCCCTGGGCTTGCGCCTGGTGCAAATGCTGGCCCAGAAACAACTCCAAGGCGTTCTGGAAGTGGACAACTCCAACGGCTTGGCCTACCATATCCGGTTTAACCTGAATCCGGCAGTTGAAATTCAAAAATCATAAGCAATTAAAAATATCGAAGATCGGATTCATATAGCAAACACCTTTTGGGTATAAGAAAATTTTTGAATTTCAAACCGGAAAATGGTTGGCGATTTTGCCGCATCTGCTTTGTTGGCAAGGGTTCGGAGTATAATAATACACCGTCACCCTTGCCGCCGCGCATCCGCGGCAAACTTGCCAACTGCCGGATTTAGGTTTCAAATCTAAAACTCGCGCAAACTTGCCGCCAGACGGCGTCCCAATTCATCCACCGCCGCGCTGATGGCTTGCACATAGCCGGCGTATCCCGCGCCGGCCGCCGCCTGGCGGATTTCCACCGCGCGCCGCAGTGCCGCCCGCGCCGCGGTCCCCGGCGCTGGCGCATCCATGAGCGTCCAGCGCGCCGACAGGACGACTTCTCCGCCCAGCACGCCATCCAAACCGTCTATTTCAACCTGCACCCGGCGGATGCCGGCGGCGGCCGGGCCGGCCGGCGGCAAGGCGGCGACCGCCGCCCCGGGCAATTCCCGCGCCAGCACAGCCGTCAACCGATCAGCCACCGCGCCTTCCAGCGGCATGCCCCACCGGTGAAAGTCGCTGGTTTTGATTTCCCAGGGCGAGGGCCGGGTGACGATTTGGGGCCGGTCCAGATAAGCCGGCATGCGGATGGGCAAGAGATAAACCACCTGTTCCGGAACGGGCAAGCTCTCCGCCGGGCCGGCTTCTGCCGGCGCGGCGCCGGCCAGCAGGTAATACTGCGGTTCGCGGCTGGTGGCGCAGCCCGCCAGCCAAAGACATCCGGCCGCCGCCGTGGCGGCCGTCAAATACCGGCCGATATGGGCAACATACATGCGATCCTCCTTTCAAAAGTGTTCGGTGAGTCAAGGCTTGCCGCGCAGCAAGGATTCCGGGTGCCGTTCCAGGTAATCGGCCAGCCAGCGCACGGAGCGGCTGGTCTCCGACAATTCCCGGGCCAGGCGCTGGATTTCGCCGCGGAGCGGCGATTGATCGTCCAGCAGGCGGCTGGCATTTTCAGCCGACGCCTGCAGCGAAGTCAGCAGCGGCCCCATCTGCCTGTCCAGTTTGCCCAGCATCTCCTGCAGTTCGCGCAGCGAAGCGCCGGCCGCATCCATTGCCGCGCCGGACTTCTGAAACAGCGGCTCGATTTCATCATCCAGCCGGCCGAGCACGGATTGCAGCTTGTCCATCGTTTCGTTCAGATTGCGCAAAGTCCGGCGGGTTTCCGCCGAATCCACGATTTCGGCCAGGCCTTTGATGATCTTGTGCGTTTCGGAAACGATGTCCGACAGCGGCATTTGCGCCACTTCGTCGCTGAGGCGCTGCAGCGGCGAAGGGATGGTAGGCATCTCCCAGATTTCGGGCTGCAAGCCCTTGCGCTGCACCTGCGTCTCCGGGTAAAATCCCAGTTCGATTTTCAATTTGCCGGTTAGAATGCTCTGCATGGCCAGTTGCGCGCGCATGCCGGAATCCCGCACCAGCATTTCCATCATTTCTTCCGCGTCAAGCCCCCGGCGGCTGGTAGAGTTGATGCGGCTCTGCTCGATGCGCATGATGACCGGGCGGCAGACCTTGCACTGGCGGGCCAGGTCAAACACCAGTTGCACTTCCTTGACGGTGCCGATGCGCACGCCCTGGAAAGACACCGGCGCGCCCGCTTCCAGGCCGTCAATGGTTTCGTCAAAATACATCACGCAGTCGAAGGTCTTCTCGAAAAACCGGCCGCCGCCGAACAGCAGCAGGCCCAGCACCGATAGCGCCGCCGCCCCCAGCACGAAGGCGCCGATGACGGCCGGATTGGTTTTTTTACTCATCTTCTGTGCTCCTTGGCATGCTTCCAGCTCAAGCCGGCGCGCCGCGGCGCAGAAATTTCTGCACCTTGGGGTCCGGACATTTTTCCAGCATGGCGCGGGGCGCGCCCCGGGCAATGATCGTCCGCGTCTCCGCGTCCAGGAATACGCCGTCGCCGCCGATGGCGAATATACTGGCAAGTTCGTGCGTCACCACCACGAAAGTCGCCCCCAGGGTCGCGCGCAATTCCAGGATCAAGTCGTCCAGCAGGCGCGCGCTGACCGGATCGAGGCCGGCCGAAGGCTCGTCGCAAAACAGGATTTCAGGGTCCAGGGCCATGGCCCGCGCCAGGCCGGCCCGCTTGCGCATCCCGCCGCTGATTTCCGACGGGTAATAATCTTCGAACCCGGCCAATCCCACCAGCGCCAGTTTGAAGGCGGCCAACTCGCGCATCTGCGGCGGCGTCAGCCGGGTATAAGCTTCCAGCGGCACGGCAATGTTTTCGGCCAGGGTCATGGAACTCCACAACGCTCCGCCCTGGTAGAGAATGCCGATCCGGCGCAGGATGGCGGCGCGGCGCTCCTCATCGGCATCCCAGAAGCTGGCGCCGCCATACACAATCCGGCCGGCGGCCGGCCGGTGCAGCCCCACCATGTGGCGCAACAGGGTGCTTTTGCCGCAGCCGCTGCCGCCCATGACGATGAACACCTCGCCCCGCTTGACCGTAAAATTCAAGTCGCGCTGGATGACCGCGTCGCCGTAGGCCAGCGTTAATCCCTGCACCGTGATATGCGTGTCCGCGCCATTCATGTCAGAATCCCGTCAGGGTATAAACCACCGAAATCAGCGAGTCCGCCACGATGATGTAAACGATGGCATTAACCACCGCCGCCGTTGTGGCCGCGCCGACGGCCGAGGCGCTGCGCCCGCAAAACATGCCCTGCATGCATCCGGACAACGCGATCAGGACGCCGTAAATCGAACTCTTGATCAGGCCCGCAAACACTGCCTGCACGCTCACCGCATTGACCGTCTGGGTGTAATACTGCGCGAAAGTCAAGTCAAACAGCAGCACTCCCGCCAGGGCCCCGCCGAGCATGCCCAGGAAATTCGCGTAAGTCGCCAGCAACGGCATCATCAGGATCAGCGCCAACTGGCGCGGCAGCACCAGGAATTCCATCGGATCGAATCCCATGGTGCGGAGCGCGTCAATTTCCTCGTTGACCTGCATCGTGCCCAGGCGCGCGGCGAAGGACGCCCCGGTGCGGCCGGCCATGATGATGCCGGTCATCAACGACCCCATTTCCCGCGCCATGCCGATGCCCACCAGGTCGGCGATATAAATCTCGGCGCCGAACAGTTTCAGCTGCATCGCCCCCATGAAAGCCAGGATCGTGCCGACCAGCAAGCTGATGACGGTGATGATCGGCAGCGCGCCCGGCCCGCAATCCTGCACAACCTCCCAGAAATCCCGGCGCCGCCACCGGACCCGCCCCCGCATCAGCCGGCCGAACGCCAGGACGGACTCTCCCAGGAACGCGAGGGCGTCCAGCACGCCGGCCCACCAGCGGGCCGCCGCGGCGCCGACGCGCGCCAGCCAGGCGCCGCGCGGCGCAGCCGGCGCGGCGGCAGCGCGCTCGGGCACAGTATCCGCCAGGCGCAGCAGTTCGGCGGCGCCCTGGGGCAGGTTCCGGCATTCCACCGGCAGGCCGGCCGTCCGGGCCAGCGCCATCACGGCCCGGATCAACACCAGCAGCACACTGTCCCACCGGTTGATCGCGGCGCCATCCAGAACCACCCGCTCCACGCCGCCGTCCGCCAATGCCTGCCGCAGGGTTTCAAGCGAGGGCGCCCCGGACGCGCCCAACCAGGCGCCGGCCAACCGCACCGCCAGCGTCCCTTCCGGCGTCCGCCGGCAGGCCAGCATTTCCGGATTGGCTCCAGGTTCAGGCATACGTCTTAATCCAATCTAGCCATCTGTTGAATGCAATCAGCTCATCATGTCATTTTTGCCGGTCCGGCGCAAAAATATTTTATTCTACCGGCGGACGAACCCGCCGGTCTGCCATGCGCCCTCCGGGATAGCGCGGATTTCACGGAATCCCTGCCGGCGATAGGCGCGGCGCACCGCGGCATATTGCGAACGCAGGATGCCGGCGACAATCAGATGCCGGCCCGCCAGGCGGGCGATCCTCGGGGCGGCTTCCACCAGCAAGCCCGCCAGCAGGTTGGCGGCCACCAGGTCGTAAGCCGGCAGCCCTTCCAGTTGCAGGACATCCGCCCGCCGGACTGCCACGCGGCGATCCAACCCGTTGGCGCGGCGATTCTGCCGGGCCGCCCGGACGGCCTGGGGATCGTGATCCAGCGCCAGCACCGGCCGGCAGCCGAGCAGGGCGGCGGCAATCGCCAGGATGCCCGATCCGCAGCCAAGGTCCAGAAACGAACGGCCCGGCGCGGCGGCAAACTCGTCCAGCAGGCGCAGGCAGCCGCGCGTCGTCGGATGCAGGCCGGTGCCGAAACTTAACCCGGGATTCAACTCGATCGCGAATTCTCCCGGGCGCGGCGCATAAGCGCGCCAGGGAGGACGCACGACCAGCCGGGGCGACACCCGGCGCACCGGGAAAAAGCGCTTCCAGTTTTCCCGCCAATCGGCCGCCGGCAACCGGACACAGCACACCCGGCCGCCCTGTTCCGGAACGTTCCGCCGCCAGCTCCGCAGGCGTTCCGCCGCGCGGCGCGCTGACGCCGGGGAGGCGCAGAAAACCGCCAGACGCGCCCAGCGCGCGCCCGCCGCGGGCAGCCGTACGGCGGTGTTTTCATCCGGCAGCAGAGCCTGGCAGAGCAGCGCCGTCTCCGGCGCGGCATAGAGATACGCCGCATGGCATGGAGCCGGCCGGCGGAGCCGGCCGATGGTTTTGTTTTGCCTTTGCATGCGGCACATTATAAACTATCGCCGGGATTTAAAAACATAAAAGTTAAAAATATGACGATCATGACGATTGTTGTTGCCGGTCAACAGGCCGCGCCGCTGGAGGAACAAGTCCGCCGGACCGCCGCAGACATGCGGCGCAGCCGCCGTCAGCCGCAAATCGTTTCCCCGGAAATCGGCGCGTCGGCCCTGGCCGGCGCGGATTCCGACGCCGGCCACCACGCGAATTTTCTGCGGCTGCTGCGCTACCGGGACGCGGTGGACACTTTGGATTTCGACATTCCTCGCCGGCCGGGCCCGGTCGGCGGGTGCTGGCAGCGCGCCAAGCGCCTGCTCTGGAAGCTGCTGCGCTACCAGCACGACCGCATCGCGTTCCGGCAGAACCTGATCAACGGCCTGTTTACGCAGGCGCTGGAAAACGAATGGCGGCTGCGTTGCCGGGAGACCGCCGCATTACGGGCGCGCGTGGAGGCGTTGGAGAACCGGGAACGGGCAGGCGCGCCGGCAGCGCAACACAGTGGCGCCACGACAGGAGACGGACATGCGCTTTGACCTGTATGATGTATTGATTTAAAAAGTCCCGGCGCCGCGACAGAGCGTGGCCTTCCAGTAAAACACTTGGGATTTCATGCAAAATAAACGCATTGACCAACTGCTGGCCGGCTATGCCGACGGCGACGCCATCTCAAGCATGGCCGCCAGCCTGCGGAATCTTTTCCGCGCCTGGGGACACCCCTCGGATATTTACGCCGACCCGCGTTCGGTCTCGCCCACCCTGCGCTCGGACAGCCGGCCGCTGGCGGAATACCGCAGCGCGCCGGCGGACATCTGCCTGCATCACTACGGCATCGCCTCCGCCGCGGCCGAAGTTTTCCGCGCGGCGCCCGCCGTCCGCGTCCTGGTTTACCACAACATCACGCCGGCGGATTATTTCCAGGGCTACGACGACGCCATCCAGGCGCAGCTGGCGGCGGCGCGCGCGCAACTGCCGGCGCTGGCGCAATGCGCGGCGGCGGTCTGGACCGTGTCGCGGTTCAATGCCGCCGAACTGGCGGCGGCGGGCATCGGCCAGGCGCGGGTTCTGCCGCTGCTGTTCGACCCGGCGCCGCTGGAGATCGCCCCGGAACCGCTGATCATGCAGAAATTTACCGGCAAGCGCAACCTCCTGAAAAACATCCTGTTCGTGGGCCGGATCGCCCCCAATAAGCGCGTCGAGGATTTGATCATGGCCTTTGCCTGGTATCATAAGGTCTTGAATCCGTTCAGCCGCCTGCTGCTGGTCGGCTCCAACCGCAGCGCGCCCCGCTATTACACCATGCTGCGTATGCTGGCGGGCGACCTGGACCTGCCGAACGTGTGTTTCGAGGGCTTCGCCGCCGCCGCCGGCCTGGCGGCTTATTACCGGGCAGCCGACCTGTACGTCTGCCCCAGCGCGCACGAAGGCTACTGCCTGCCCCTGCTGGAAGCCATGCACCGCGATGTGCCGGTGCTGGCGCGGCGGGCCGGCGGCATGCCGGAAGCCCTGGACGGCGCCGGCGTCTTGTATGAAAATTTGCCGGCGCCGGAATTGGCGGCCCTGATGCATCGCATCCTGGCGGACGAGCCGTTGCGCCAAACCATCCTAAATTCGCAGCGCGCCCGCATGCGGCGGGAGGCCGCCCGCGACGTCGCCGCGGAAGTGCGCCAGTTGCTGGAAGCCTTGTAACACCCATGCACCGCCCGGATTCCCAACCGTTCCGGATTGACGCCGACATTGAAACCGCCTCGGACGGCTACGCCGCGCGGTTCGCCGGGCCCGTCGGCGCCTGGATGCTCCAGGTCCAGGAACGCCAGGTCTTAAGCAGCCTGGCCGGCATCCCGCGCGGCAGCGCCATCCTGGAAGTCGGCGGCGGCCATGGCCAGCTGGCCCGGGCGCTGGCAAGCGCGGGGTACCGGGTGACCGTCACCGGCAGCGACCAATCCTGCCGGCGCCGGATTGACGATCTCGTGCGCGCCGGCCAATGCGAATTCCTGCAGGCCGACCCCCTGGCGCTGCCTTTCGCCGACCGCGAATTCGCGGCCGTGGTTTGCGTGCGGCTGCTGATGCATTGCGGCGAACGCTGGCCGGCGCTCGTCAGGGAGTTCTGCCGGGTGGCGCGCCAGGCGGTCGTGGTGGATTATCCCACCAGCCAGAGCCTCAATTGCCTGGCCGCCTGGCTTTTCCCCGCCAAGCTCAAGCTGGAAGGCAATACCCGGACTTTCCGCCTGTTCCGCCATCGCGAAATCGCCGGCGCGTTCCACGCCTGCGGTTTCCGGCGCCGGCGCCGCGCGGGCCAGTTTTTCTGGCCGATGGTCCTGCACCGCGCCCTGCGCCGGCCGGCCTGCTCCCGCGCGCTGGAATGGCTGCCGGGCATTATCGGCTTGACTCGCCTGTGGGGATCGCCGATTATTTTACGCATGCAACGCGATGAAAATCAGACCGCCGCGCCCCTGTTCGCCAAGGCGGCGCCGCCCTGCGCCATCCCGGCCGGCACCCCGGTGCTGGTCACGGGCGCCACGGGCTTTACCGGCGCGGTGCTGACCCGCAAACTGGCCGGCGCCGGACTGCAAGTGCGGGCCATCGCCCGCCCTTCGTCCAACCTGGAACAATTGCGGGATGTGCCCGTCCAGTGGTTCCGCGGCGATGTTTTCGATCCGGCGGTGGTGGACGCCGCCGCGCGCGGCGTCGCGTATATTTTCCATGTCGCGGCCGCTTTCCGCGAGGCGCGCCACGCGGACGAGATGTACGCCAGGGTGCATGTCGCCAGCACGCAACTGCTGGCGCAGGCGGCCTTGAAAAATCCCGGCTTCCAGCGTTTTATCCACGTCTCCACCGTGGGGGTGCTCGGCCATATCGCGCATCCGCCGGCGGACGAAACCACGCCCATGAATCCCGGCGACATTTACCAGCGCACCAAGGCGGAAGCGGAAACCTGGCTGACCGGTTTCGCCCGCGCCCGGGGGCTGCCTTTCACCGTCATCCGGCCCGCGGCGATCTACGGCCCGGGCGACACCCGCCTGCTGAAATTTTTCCGGATGGCGGCCCGGCCCTGGATGATCATGCTCGGCCGCAGCCGCGGACTGTACCATTTGATTCACGTGGACGACCTGACCAATGTCATCATCCTGGCCGCCACTCACCCGGCGGCCCTGGGCGAGGTTTTCATCTGCGGCAATCCCGAATCCATCACGCTGGAAAACATGGCCCGGATCGTGGCGCGTACGCTGGGACGCCGCCTGCGGGTGATCCGCCTGCCGGCATGGCCGTTTTTCCTGGCCGCGGATGTCTGCGAAGCGGTGTGCCGGCGGCTGGGGATCGAGCCGCCCATCCACCGGCGGCGGCTGGCGTTTTTCACCAAGGACCGCTCCTTTAATACCGTTAAGTTGCGCGAACGCCTGGGGTACCGTCCGCTGCATCCGGATGCCGACGGCCTGGCAGAAACCGCGCGCTGGTATTGCAGGCAGGGGTGGCTGAAAAAAGCTTGAATACGGCCGCCGCCCGCGCCGGGAGAACGCGCCGGGCGCCAGCGGCAAAGGACGGTCCGGCATTGAACGAGCGGCTGAAAAACATCATCTGGCAACTGGCGCCGGCCCTGCTGGCGGTAGTCATCGCGCATGGCATGGCCAGCCGGGTCTTCCGGCACACCCCCCTGACCACGGACGAGCAGAGTTATATTTTCCAGGCCAACACGTTCCGCGACGGCCGCTTAACCCGGGACTACCCGCCCTTCCCCCATCTGCTGGGGGATCAAATGATCATCATGGAGGAGGAAGCCGGGTGGGTTTCCAGGTATCCGCCCGGCCATGCTTTATTCCTGCTGCCCGGCGCCTGGCTGGGCGACCACTACCTCAGCGCCGCGCTGGGCGCCGGGCTGGCCCTCTGGTTGGCCGCCATGGCCGCCGCGCAAGCGGCCAGGCTGGGCGCGGCGGCGGCGCAAACCGCCGGACGGATTGCCGCCTGCATGCTGCTGGCCAGTCCCTGGTTTCTTTTCACTTTTGGCACGCTGCTCAGTCATACCAGCGGGTTTCTGGCCGTCTCCGCCATGCTGGCCGCTTACCTCTGGTGGCGGCAATCCGAGCGGCCAGCCGCCGCCTTCCTGGCCGGGCTGGCATGGGGATTTCTCTGTCTCAACCGCACCTACAGCGCGTTGTTAATCGCCCTGCCATTCGGCCTGGATGCCCTGTGGACCCTGGCGCGGCGCCCCAACCGGCGCGTGCTGGCGGGCGCGCTGCTTTTCGCCGGCAGTGCCGCGGCGGGCATTGCCGCCTTGTTGCTTTACAACGAATTGATCCTGGGCCATCCGTTGAAAATGACCTACCTGTATTACGAACCGCTGGAGGCGCTGGGCTTCGGCAAACGCCATTACGGCATGCATACTTTCGCCAAGGGGCTGAAGATATTGAAAAACAACTTGCTGCTGGCGGACGCCTGGCTCTGGGGGTTCCCGGGCGGATTACTGGTGTGGGCCGGATTGCTGCTGATGGGCCGGCCGCGCCGGCAATGGCTGGCGCTGGCCGGACCGGTCATCGCCGTGCCGGCCGGTTATGTCTTCTTCTTCCACCGCGGCCCGCATGAAACCGGACCGGGCTACTATTTCGAAATGCTGCCGTTCCTGATCGCCGGCGCCGCGCCGGGCGCCGCGCGCCTCTGGCGCCTGGCGGCCGCCTGGACGCCTGCCCGCCGGCGCTGGGCGGCGCTGGTCCTGGCGCTGGCCCTGCTGGCCGGACCGCTGCGTTTCAGCATGCAAGCCGCCCGCGGCTTGCATGACCTGCTCGCGCCGCGCCGGGAAATCCTGCAGGCCATTGCCGCCGCGCCGCCCGATGCGCTGGTGTTTGTGGAAGACCGCGGCTGGCACGGCGACCACCCGATGGATTTCGCCATCGTCAATCCGCGCGGACTGCAAAGCGCACCGCTGGTCATGGCGGCGGCGGACGGCACGGAAATCGCGGCAGCCCGCTTTTTCTCCGGCCGGCGGCCCTTTCGCCTGGCGGGCGGTTCGCCCCCCGGGTTGACCCCGCTGAACTCCTCCGCGCCCTACGCGGTTGCCATCAATCCGGCGCGCGCGCATCGGCGCACCGGCAGTAATTTTCAGGCGGAGGCCGGCGCCCCGGTCGAGCGCCTGGCCCGCGCCGGGCGCGACGCGGCCGGCATGCTGCTTTTCGGCAATTATCGTTACATTTGTCCCGGGCGGTTTCAGGCGCTCTTTGAGATGGAAACCGCCGGTGACGCCGGCGCCGAGGCGGCCGTGCTCGATATCTGCGCCGATGGCGGACGGCGGACGCTGGCGGAATGTTCTGTGCCGGCGGGATTCCAGGGCACGCAAGCCGTGGCGTTCGCCGCCGACGGATATTTCATGATTGAGCCGCGCGCCTATTACACCGGCCGGGGCGAAGTGCGCATCAAATCCATCCGGCTGGTGGAACAGACGCCGTAAACCGCTTGCCGCTGATGGAAAAAAATCATTGTATCCCGACGGCCAACTGATACAATATACCCATGGCTGGGATCGGGCTTGCGCATCGGGACGGAGGAATGCAAATCATGCAAAATTTTCTGAAAATCGTATTAATATTATTGCTTTTGGCCAGCGCCGCGGCTTTGTGGTTCGGCATCCGGCTGTTCCCCCAGCGCGAGGAACTGAAGGGCCGCGCGCAAAAACTGGAAACCGCCATCCGCCAGATTGCCGCCACCGTCGAGCAAAGCGATGACAACCCGGCCTTTGTCGCCATTGCCGAAGACCAGCTGAAAACCTTCAAGGACCCCGCCGGCGGCGCTTCGCCTATGGACGCAGCCCTCGGTCAGCTGACCGTCGCCGCCCAGAACCAGTTGGCGCGCCTGAACGATACCCGCCGCAACCTGGCGCAAACGAAGGATACCCTGGCGCAAACCTCCGAAGAACTGCGCTCCACCAAGAGCGACCTGGCCACGGCGCGCGCCACCATCCAGGAACGCGACGAAAGCATCACCGGACTGCAGGCTTCCGTGGCGGAACGCGACAACACCATTCGGAGCATGGAACGCGCCGAAAAAGAACTGCAATCGCGCATGGAAACGCTGAAAGTGGCGATTGACGACCTGGAAATTCAGAAGCGCAACCTCCAGGATCAAATCGCCGGGCTGCAGGCCAAAGTAACCGACCTGGAAGCGCGCATCAACCCGGAGGCCGGCAAAGCCCAATTTACGCAGGGCCAGATGGGCGTAGTCCTTTTTGCCAATCCCGACTGGAATTTCGTCGTGCTCGGATTTGACAAGGAAAACGCGACGCCCATCGCCCCCAAGCTTGAATTTCTGGTGCACCGGTCCGACCAGCTGGTGGGCAAGGTGCGCGTGGAAACCGTGGTGGACAACATGGCGATCGCTGAAATCCTCTCCGACTGGCAGAAACTGCCGCCGCGCGAGGGCGACCAGATCATGCTCTAAGCATCAGCATGCAAACTTTGCGCCATAATTTCCGGCTGGCATGCGCGGCGCTGCTGCTGGCGGCAGGCTTGGCGGGCGGATGCGCCGCTACCGGCCCGGCGGAAAACTCCATGCCGTGGAATACTCCGCAAAACTGGGAAGGATCCCCGGCGCTGCCCATTTTCACCGAGTAGCCGGTCAGGCTTCGATCAACTTTTCGGCGATTTGCACGGCATTGGTGGCCGCGCCCTTGCGGATATTGTCCCCGGACACGAAAAGCGCCAGGCCGTTTTTCACGCTGTCGTCGCGCCGGATGCGGCCGACCAGAACTTCATCCCGCCCCGTCGCCCGCAGCGGCATGGGGTAGTCGTCATGCTCCACGTCGTCCGCCACAATGACTCCCGGCGCCCGGGACAGGATTTCCCGGGCTTCTTCCGGCTCCATCGGGCGGTCGAATTCCAGGTTGATCGCCTCGCAATGGGCGTTCAGCACCGGAACCCGCACGCAGGTTGCGCTGACGCGCAGTTTTTTATCGCCCAGAATCTTGCGGCTTTCATTCAACATTTTGATTTCCTCGCTGGTTTGCCCGGCATTGCCCGGCTTCACCCCGCCGATTTTGGGAATCAGGTTGAACGCTATCTGGTGCGGATAAACCTCGCGCTGCAAGGGTTTGCCGGCGGCGAAATCGCGGACTTGCTGCTCCAACTCCAGCAGCGCCTGCCGGCCGGTGCCGGAGACCGCCTGGTAAGTGCTGGCGATAAACCGGCGGACACGGGCGGCGCGGTACAGCGGCGCCACCGCCATCAACGCGATGATCGTGCTGCAGTTCGGATTGGCAATCAACCCCTGGTGTTGCGCCAGGGCGTCCGGATTGACTTCCGGGATCACCAGCGGCACGCGGGAATCCATGCGGTAATCATCGCCATTGTCAATCACCACGGCGCCTTTTTCCACCGCCGCCCAGCCATATTGCTGCGAAGCGCCTTTGGCGCCTTCCGTGCCGGCAAAAAACGCGAAATCCAGCCCGTCAAACGCTTCCGGCGCGGCGGCCGCCACGGGGTAGCTTTCGCCGTCAATCTCTTCCATGCGCGCCGAGCGCGCGATGATCCGGATTTCCGCGGCCGGAAACTTGCGCTGCCGCAGCACGCGCACCATCTCCGCGCCCACCGCGCCGATGCCTACCACGCCTACACGATATTGCTTCATCTCACACCCCGCCTTATCCGGCGACGCCCTGCGCCACCATGTCGCCCACTTGGCTGGTGGAATACCCCATTTTGCCGGCGCCCAGATTCTTGATTTTATGCGCGGTCACATGCATCACGGCCTGTTCCACCGCCTGGGCGGCTTCCAGTTCGCCCAACTCGCCCAGCATCATGGCGCCCGCACAGATCGCCGCCAGCGGGTTGATGACATTCTGGCCGGTGTACTTGGGCGCGGACCCGCCGATGGGCTCGAACATGCTCACGCCCTCGGGATTGATATTGCCGCCGGCGGCAATCCCCATGCCGCCCTGGGTCATGGCGCCCAGGTCGGTGATGATGTCGCCGAACATGTTTTCCGTGACGATGACATCGAACCACTCGGGGTTCTTCACCATCCACATGCAGGTAGCATCCACATGATAATACTCGCGCTTGACATCGCTGAAATCGCGCTGGCCCATCTCATGGAAGGCCCGTTCCCAGAGGTCGAACACGTACGTCAGAACATTGGTCTTGCCGCAGAGCGCCAGCGTCTTGCGCTTGTTGCGCCGCCGGGCGTACTCAAAGGCATAACGCAGGCAGCGGTCCACCTGGTGCCGGGAATAGACCATGTTCTGCACGGCGACTTCGTGGGGCGTGCCTTTCATGGAAATGCCGCCCACGCCGGTGTACAATCCGCCGGAGTTCTCGCGCACCACCACGTAATCAATTTCCGCCGGCCCCTTGTTTTTCAGGGGGGTATCCACGCCGGGATATAATTTCACCGGGCGCAGATTAATGTATTGATCCAGTTCAAACCGCAGGCGCAGCAGGATGCCCTTCTCCAGAATGCCGGGCTTGACATCCGGATGTCCGATCGCGCCCAGGTAAATCGCGCGGTACTGGCGCAATTCGTCAAGCACGGAGTCCGGCAGGACTTCGCCGGTAGCCAGGTAGCGCGCGCCGCCCAGGTCGTAGTGCTGCAAATCCAGCTTGAAATCGAATCGGGCAGCGGCGGCTTGCAGAACCTTGACGCCTTCGTTGATCACTTCCGTGCCGGTACCGTCGCCGGGCAACACCGCAATTTTGTAGCTCTTTTTCATTTCGCCTCCCACGGTTTTCTTTGAAAATGAAGGCGCATGGTAGCATATAACCGCCAGGCAATGCAAATCAATTCCGCGGCTAAAAATAGACTGTTGCGGGATTTACGAGCTTGATATATATTGAATACATTGCCGGATTTCCAAGTGTTTGAACATGATTGCCGCCAATGGCCTCCATGACCGCACCCAACCCATCCCCCGCCCAACCCGCCGCCCGCGGCGCCAGCGTGGTCATCCCAATCATCAACGCCGCGGAGCTGCTGCCCGCCCTGCTCGACCGGCTGGCGGCACAGGAGCCCGCGCCGCCGGCGGAAGTCATCCTGGTTGATTCCGGGTCCGCGGACAATCCGCGGGCAATTGCCAGTCAACGCGCGCATGTGCGCGTCATCCCAATCGATAAATTTTCCCATGGCCGGTCCCGCAACCTGGGCGTGCAGGCCGCGGCCGGCGAATTTGTCGTGCTGATGACCCAGGATGCCCTGCCGCGCGACAACCAATGGCTGGCGGCGCTGCTGGCGCCGTTGGCCGACCCGGCGGTGGCGGCGGTGTTTTCCCGGCAGGTCCCGCGCGCCGATGCCCCGCCCACGGAGCAATTCTTTCTGAATTACCATTTCCCGCCCGGCGCGCCCCGGCGGTGGCAGGCGGATGCCCGCGCCGCGCCGGCCTTCGGCCGGACGGTCTTCTTTTCCAACGTCAGCGCCGCCATCCGGCGCGACTGCCTGCTGCAGCATCCCTTCGACGAAGCGCTGATCATGAGCGAAGACCAGCAACTGGCGCGCGACTTGCTGGCGGCCGGACACGCCATAGTTTACCAGCCCGCCTCCGCGGTGATTCATTCCCACCGCTACTCGCTGGGCATGGCTTTCCGCCGGTACTTTGACAGCGTCTATTCGCTGACGGCGATTTTCCCGGAACACGACATGCGCGCCAGCGCGTCGCTCGGCCTGTCTTACCTGCGCCAGGAGGCGGGCTTCATCCTCCGCCGCCATCCCTGGTATCTGCCCTATTACCTCCTGTATACGGCCGCCAAGACCGCCGGCACGATTGCCGGGCATTACGCCGACCGCCTGCCGCGCCGGCTGACGCGCCTGTGCAGCCTGCACCGTTACCACTGGGATGTTTCATGAAAACGCGATGGCTGTTCATCTGGTCACTGCCGGCGGCCGCCTTGCTCTACGCCTGGCTGAGCTGGCCGCTGCCCCTGCACTTCACCCGCGGCATTCCCGCCGCCGCCCATCCCGCGCCTTCCAGCGTCCAGCCCACGATTCCGGGCGACCACCTGCAACTGCTTTACCACTTCTGGCTGGCCGGCGACATGCTGGCCGGCGGCACCAGGCCCTTTTATAACCTGTATGAATTCAATACCGGCGACGACCGCGCACGGTTCATGCCGGGATCCTATTACGTCCCGTTTTCCCTGCTGTACGCCGCCGGCGCCGCGCTGGCCGGCCCGGCCGGCGGATGGAACCTGGCGTCTTTGATCTCTATCTGGCTGACCCTGCTCTTCACCTGGCTGCTGGCCCGCCGCTTTACCCGCCATTGGTGGATCGCCGGCCTGGCCGCCCTGGCGGGGCTGTGCCTGCCATTCCGCTGGATCAACCTGTTCGGCGGCAGCCCGGCCGGGTTCGCCATGGCTTGGCCGCCGGCGATCTGGCTGGGGGTGGACCTGGCCGTACGCCAGCGCCGCGCCGCCGGCGGGCTCCTGGCCGGTTTGGGCGTCCTGCTGGCCTGCTGGTGCGATACACACGTGTTTTTTTTCAGTGTCCTGGCCATCCCCGCCTGGTGCTTGATCGCCCTCCTGCTGGATGAAACTTTTAACTGGCGCCAGCCGCGGCCATACCTGCGGATCGTCGCGGCCTTGCTGCCTCTGGCGGCGCTGGCCGGCGCGGCCCTGGCCTTTCCGGCACTGCTGCAATGGATCACAATCCGCGTCACCGGCGCACTGCCGGAAGCCGCAGCCATCACCGAGCGCACCTTTCCTGAAATCAAACTGTATTCGCCGCCGCTGCGCGGCCTGTTCGACTGGCAGGCGGCCGGCCTGGCGGAGCATATCTTCATCGGCCTGGCCCTGCCCGGCCTGCTGGGCCTGGGCGGACTGGCCTGGTGCCTCCGGCCGCGCCAGGCTTGGCGGACCGACTGGCGCCGGCCGGCGGCCTGGCTGCTGTTATGCGGCATGATCGCCCTGATCTGCCTGCTGGCCGCGGGAGTTTACGGACCCGGCGACGGCGCGGCGCTGCAATTTTTCCGCACTCTCATTCCGCCTTATCGGATGATCCGCCAGCCGGCCAAAATTTTCACGCTGATGCCGAGCCTCCTGGCCGCGGCGGCCGCCCTGGCGGGCAGCGCCCTGGCCTGCCCCGCCGGACGGGCGCGCCGCTGGGGTATGGCGCTCTTCGTGCTGCTGCTGGCGGCGGCAGGCTGGGAATACGGCCGGCGCATCAACCTGACCATCTCTCTGCTTGCTCCGCGCCAGGCCGCTTATGCCGCGGTGGCGGAGGACGCCGCCGGCCGGGGACGGACGCCGCGGGCGCTGGTCCTGCCGCTTTGGCCGGGCGATTCCCACTACACCTCGATTTACCAGTTTTATGCCGCCAACTACCATGTTCGCATGGTCAACGGGTACCGCCCGTTCGTCCGCCGGCACTACCTGACCAATGTCTTCGAGCGGCTGGTGAGCGCCAACCAGGGTTGGATCGCGGACGATCAACTGGCGCACCTGGCCGGCATGAACGTTGACTACATCATCCTGCACGAAGACTTGTTCCCCGAAAAAGTCAGCCCTTTCCCCGTGGGATTCACTGTTAAAAACCTTCTGAATCATCCGCGGCTGCGGCTTTTGCGCCAGGATCAAGCGGTCAGGGCCTTCGCCATCCGCCCGCCGGCGGAGGCCGAGGCTGCCGCGGGCGCTGCGCTCCGGCCGGACTGGAATGTCTTCGGCAGCGCGCGGCGCTGGGAAGCGGAAAAAATCCGCTCCGTCAATACCCGCCAAGTGCAGGCTGAGTCCGCCAGCGGGGGGAGATGCCTGGCGCTGGAGACGGAAACCGCGCGGGTACAAACCCCGCCCATCTGGACCTGGGGCGCGCCGGACCTCCGCTGGCTGGTGCGCGTGCGCGGCGGCGGCCTGCTGCAGGCTGAAGCGATGGTCCACGAGACCGCCCTGCCGCTGGACGACCTGGCGATTGATTCCTCCGACTGGCGCTGGCAGGCCGTACCGGCGGAAGTGGCCAACGGGTACGCGCCATTAAGCCTGAAACTCGAGTGGCAGGGCGGCGCGGCGGAAATTGACATGGTCCTGCTGACCGCCGGCCATTGGAATACCGAGCCCGGCGCGGGCGACACGATCGGCATTCCAGCGCCTTGTTTCTTCCATGCCGGCTACATTGACCCGCAGGCCGGCAGCGTGGTGCTGCGCCGGGAGCTTGATCCGCAAGCCTTGATTTTTTACGGACCGAAACTGCCCCTGGCGCCCGGCCGGTACCGCGTAGACATGCACTACCGTTCCCCGGCTGCGCCCGGGACGCCGGCGGGACAGTTTAACATCCGGCAACGCGCTGCCGATCCGATCCGCTGGACGCCGGTGTTCGCCGGCTACCCTGCCTCCGCCGAATTCGATTTGCCGGATAACCTTCCGTTTCACCTCGAATTGCTGTTCACCGGCCGGTCGGACCTGGAAATCAGCGGCGTGGATTTTACCCGGCTGAAGTAAACGGGCGGCATGGATTACCGGGCGCCGCGCGGCCGGCGCACACCTAAATCCAGCAGTTCAACGATGAAGCGCGCCTGGAATGGCCCAAACGCGGCGGCGCCGCGCAACCGGATGGCCAGCATTCCCCGCCGGCGTATCAAGTCATTCCGCCCGAACGGCATCACCCGTCCATCATCGGCGATGTAGGCGATGCGGCCGGACCAGGTCTTCCGGCCGGCGGCCAATTCGATGGTCATATCATCGGCGCGGGCGGTGGAAACATTCAATAACGCCAATACCGACGGACCGGCCGGCGCCCCGCGCCATAGCACCGGACATACATCCGGCAGGCCGCGCGCCGCCGCCGGCAGCGCGCCGCCGTACAGCCATTGAAAGATTCCCTGGAATTGCGTCTGCCGGACTTCATTCAACCAGAACCCGTTCTCGCCCAGCGGGGCGGCGCTGACCACGCAACGCCGGCCCTGGCGTTCCAAGGCCAGCATGCCGCAAGCGCCGGGCCGGCCGGCCAGGGTTATGAAACGCGTCAGCGGCCGGCGGCCCGACCCGGCGGCGGCCGCGATGCGCGCGACCGTGCCGGCCCGGCGCGGAACCAAACCGCCGGCGGCCGCGGCGTTGCAGCGGTCCGCGAGCATCATCTCCAACATGCAATCCGTCGACTCCACCTGCCCGCGGATGCGCCATCCCGCCAATTGCGGCAGATTCAACTTCAGCGCCTGTTCCAAAGCCTGGGAGTCCATGAAAACATTTTGATGCTCGAATATGCCCGCAGCCTGTTCCCGCGACATGGGGAAACTGTCCCGGGTCAACACCGCCACGGGGCTGGCATCGAAGGTCCAGGGAATGCCCAGGCGCCAGAGAATCTGCGGAGCCGGTCCGATGTACATTTTCACGTCCTGGGCGCGCTGCCGGCGCAGTTGCGCCGCCTTGGGACTGTAAATAACCTGCACGCCCTGCATCCTGGCATCATCGGGCATAAAGCCCAGGATGCGATTGAACACCCGGTTGTTGCGCGCCAGGATGGCGGCGAACGGGTGGTCCGCCGCGACCCGGTGGGTTGAGCCAAACGGCCAGATATTAATTTTTTTCAAGCCGCAGGCCAGGTTGGCCTTGATCTGAAAATCGAAACCGAATGCCGCCGACTTGTTGAAAGTGGAATGCGGGTAAAAATCCACTTCCGCCTGCAGTTCCGTGCCGGGCGGGACCTGGCCGCATTGGTAGACCGTCTCCGTCAGACCCTTCAAAAGCATCAGCCGGTCGGTGTCGGCATAACATCCCTGCCCGGGGCGCACCACGGGCTGCAACCCGCCGGCAAACGCCTCGACCAATTCGCGGAAGTCGCGGCCTTCCAGCGCGGAAATTTCCGTGCAGGTCAACATCAAGCCCAACCTGATCCGGGGATTGACGGCATGCACGGCCGCGCGCAGGTCCCGCGCCAGCTCCACCAGCAAAACACGCTTGAATTCCATCCAGTCGTTTTTGACCCGATGCGTTTCCGGCCGCTCCAGGATGGCCGCCAATTGCTGGCGATCAAGCTTATGGCCGAACCGGCGCCGGAATTCCCGCAAATGCAGCGGACAGAAACAAGTCGGCCCCATGCCGGAAATATATTCATAGCGGAAATCATCATCCGTCAACATGACAGCCGGGCCGGTGCCGGCCAGGGCGGCATAATAAGCCTTGATGTATTCAAGGTAAACGGCATCCAGGGGACAGGGATGGAGGACCGCCGCCTTGCCGGACATATCCACCCGCGGCTGCTGGAACCCGATGTAATCCCGGCCGGTGTAGGAAGTGGCCATAAACGTGCGCACCACGCAATAACCCGGCTGGATGCCGGCCTTGCGCAGACCGTTAACAATCGGCGTCAGTACACGGCAACGCGCGGGCAGCTCCCTGCGCGGCAGGAATACGGAAACGTCCCGGCGCAAATTCACCGGCACCAGTTGCACCTCGCGGATGCCCGCCGTCCGGCAGAATCCGATCATCGCCCGCAATTTGGCCGCGGTGTCGAAATGTTCGAATCCGATCCGCAGCGCATACTCGATTTGTTTTTGTTTACGCATGATTTGCCTTTTCAGCGCCCGGCCGGTTGACCGGCCAGCCATTTATCCCAGAGCGGTTTGCGATACTGACGGATGGTATCGGCATCCCAGCCGATGGGAATTTCCACTTTATACCCGGTAATCCGGCAGAGCGCCTCGTTGGCGGCGTATCCGACGCCATGATGGGCGTCGGCCATCGCTGCTATCAAAGCCGGCACGGCGGCTTGGGCCTTCAAGGCGCCGAGCGCCGCGGCGGCGGACGCCCGCACCTTCGGATCGGAATCCTTGAGCGCCGCGATCAAAGGGTCAATCGCCGCCGGCTGGCCGATCCGGCCCAGGGCCGTGGCGGAATTTTCTCTGACCAGCGCAGCCTCATCCCGCAGGGCAGCCAGCAGTAAATCCGCGCTGCCGCTATTGGCGATCCTGGCGCAGGCGCCGGCCGCCGCGGCGCGCACGTCCGGATTTTCATCCTGCATTGCCTGCCGCAAGGCGGTTGCGACTTCGGACCCTTTGAATCCGCCCAAAGCCTGCGCCGCGCGCGCGCGGACATAGGCATCCCGATCGCTGACAAGCCTGGCCAATGCCGGCAGGGCAGCCTGGCCGCCCGCCGGCGGAACCAGCGCCGCGGCGGCATTGCCCCGCGTGCGCGGATTATCCGAAGCGAGCGCCGCCGCCAGCGCCTCGAAGGCGGGTGCGCCTATCCCGCGCAAGGCATCCACGGCCATGGCTTGCACCGATTCCTCCGGCGCGGCCAGCGCTGAAACCAGGGATGGAATGGCCGGGGCGCCGATGTCCGCCAAAGCCGCCGCCGCCTGCCGGCGCACCCGCCAGTCCGGATCGCGCAATGCCCGCATCAGCGTCGCTACCGACTCCCCGGCCTTGATCCTCCCCAGCGCCGCGGCGGCCGACGCGCGAACTTGCGGCTCCGGGTCATCCTGCAACGCTTTGGCCAAAGCTGGCACGGCCGCGGCCGAGCCCGCCGCGCCGAGATTGATGGCCGCCCGCATGCGCAATTGCACCGGCTCAGCCGCCAGCATCCCGGCCAGCATTTTAACTGCACCGGCGCCATGAGCTGAACGGCCGATGGCACCCAGCGCCGCGCAGGCCGACGCGCTGACTCCGGGCCGGCCGTCCGGCAGGAGTTTGCCCAACCCGGACATTGCCGCCGCGCTGCCGGCATTACCCAGCGCCCAGGCGGCCAGGCGGCAAACCTGCGTCTGCGGCGCCGACAGGTCGGCCAGCAGCCCGGCGGCAGGGGCCGGATTGCCCGCCGGAGCGCCGCCGGCCGCGCTGGCGGAGCCCAGCGCAATTGCCGCGGCAGCCCTTGGATTCTGCTGCAATTCCTGCAGCAGGTACGGCCGCTCCAGTTCTTCCAGCGCCATCGCCGCGGCATGCTCCGTGCCCCACACCGGCCGGCCTTCCAGCGCCATGCCGGATTGCGGCATGACCGTCATGGCGAAATCGCGGTCAACTTTGATGGTTTTGCCGTCGGAGATGCCGACATGGCCGGCCACCGGGCCGGATTTGTTGAAACTAACCTTGTATTCATATTCTCCGGATCGGAAAGTGACGGTCAGCCGGTCATCGGTTTCTTCCAATTCACCGGCGGCCATGGCGGCGGCTTCCATTTCCGCCGTTTCCAGCAAGTGCAGGAAACAATCCGTTTCGCGCTGATCGCCCGGCCGGACTTCGATCCGCCAGCGGCCCTGGAATTCCGGCACATCATCGGCAGATTTCATCATCAAGTCCTTGAGATAAGGCGAGTTTACCGGCATGCCCCAATTGCGCCCGGAAGCCCAGAATTCCCGCCCCGGGCCGCCGATTTTCTCCAAAACCGCGTCGGAGGGATACAGGGTCCGGCAGAATATCCGGCCCTGGTCCTGCGCGGCGGAAAACGCCCGGCCTTTGATGACCGGTTCGTTGGCGGTATGCAGGAGCCAGGTTTTGACAAAATCCTTTCTGGCGGCAGTGACCCGGTCGAACACCACGATATGCTGCGGCGGCAGGAACACAAACTGCCGGATATTCTGCCGGCATTCGTTGGTGTTGTAGGTCGGGGTTAAATCCGCCGCCGCATAGGCATACTCCGGGCGCGATTCGAACGCCAGCACCCGGGCGAATTCGCGGCCGAGATCCTGCCCGCCGGTATGGTCGAGCATTTCGCCTTCCCACTTCACCTGTCGCGCCGGGTTGCGGACTAAGACGCAGTTATGCGCAATGGTCTGCGCGAAATAAAACGTCGCGCCATCCGGCACCTTGGCATAAGAATGCGCGCGGCTGCCGGTGTCCAGCGCGAGAAAACCATTGCGATAGATGGAAAAATGCCCCGCATCGTGATGCCCCCCGAAATATTGCCCCCCGCCGGTGGAGAGCAATATGTAAGTATCGTTCGAGCCGAACCCGGACGACATCAGCACCTTGCCGCGCCCTTCGAAATTACGCGCCAGGGGCATACCGGCAGGAATGCCGGCCGGCGGAGCCGCCTCCGTATCCAGCAGAAACTGCAACACGGGGAATTGACCGGGAGCCGGCCGGTATTCCGCGCCCAGCCGGTCGCGCAGGTAACGCGCAAGCCCGGCCTCCTGCGGATGCGTTTTGCCGAAGAAATGGATGAATTGCCCCAGGTGATCGAACAACAAATCGGCGCGGATGGTGCCGCCGCGCTTGTGCCAGTCCTTGCTGAATCCGAACTGCTTGAATCCAGCCGGCGTAATGCCCAGGATATTGCGCAGGACATGATGCGGGGTGATCCCCAGATAGGCCCAGGCGGCGGGAATCTGCTCGTCCCAGGCGGACTGCATGCATTGCATATAAATCCAGACCGGCGTCGGCGTCTCGGCATATTCGTAACCCAGGCGTCCCACGGCAAACGCCCCCGACCCGCCGTCATCCATGGCGAACTCCGGCTGCTTGTTCCATAATTCCCAGTTATGGGCGAAGCCCTGCCCCAGCGCGGCCACGGTTTGGGCCAGCTCGATGTCGCTTAAATCCCCGTCCAGCGTTGAGAGTCCGGCATAGAAAAACATGTTGCGCAGGTAATAATATCCGACTTTGTGCAGATGGCCGCGGAGTTTTTCGCCGGTGTAAATCCCGGCGGTGTAGCGGAGAAAATCGCGGGTCAAGCCCTGGCGTTCCGCGGGCGTCAGATCGTTCCAGACCCAGTCCAGGGCGGCGGCAAATGCAATGCGGCTGTAAGCGCGGTTGTCGCCCCTGCCGCGCATCCATTCATCCAGGGTGGCGCGCAGCATTTTGCGCGTTTTATCGAAAACGAGTTCATCGCCCGTCACCCGGCCGATGAAGGCCGCCTGCATGGCGTGCATGCCCCAATCCGCCGTGGTAATGTCGGAGAGCGCCACGGCATGAATGTCCTGCCGCATTTTATCGAACGTTTCCTTTTGACGGCCCAGCGCGCGCGCCTTGACTGCCGGCCAGGTGTCGGCATTGAAAAACAACCGGGGATGCTCGGCGCGCACCAGCGGGAGCAACCGGATGCCGGCGGCATGCGCCCGGGCTTCCAGCATGATCAGTTCCGGCACGCCGTTGGTGGCGTCCAGCTTGCCGTATGCCGCGAGCGCCGCCGCGTAATCCCGCTCCTGCAGGAACGATTGGGCCCGGGCAAACTGCGCCGCCGCCCGCTGGGCCGCATCGCCGGACAGGGCGTCGGCCCGATCGAAATATTCGCGCGCCGGCGCGTAATCATTTTCGCGTAAAAACGTCTGCCCCATACCGATGGCCGCGCGCGCGCGCTGGGCGTCCGGCGCCCGGGATTCCAGCACGAAAGTATAATCGGCGCGCGCCGAGCCGAAATCATTCCACGCCAGATCGTTTAACTTGGCATCAGCCAGATCCAGCAATGCCAGGGCGCGTTCGTAATCGCTTTGCGCCAAGGGCAGGGCCGCCTGCAAGACGGCGCGGATTTCCGCGAAATCAATGGCATTCCCGGCCAGCAGCCGGGACCGGCCCCGCGACGCTTGCAGCACTTTTTCAGCCTGCGCATAGACCGACCGGAAATTACCGGGCGCCGCCGCGGAGGCTTGCAGGGCCGCCTGCACTTCCCGTTCGCCCCCGGCGGCAATGGAAAACCCGCCGCCGCCGGCAATGACCGCCACGGCCAGCACGTGTTCGCCCGCCGGCAGGTCCATGGCAAAAACGTGGTTGGTGATGAAGATCGGCGACTTTTTATTGCCTTCCGGAATGGTGTTGAAAACCGGCCGGCCATCCACCCACCAATGCATCCACCAATTGGCGCCCGTGTAAATTTTATATTCGCCGGACTGGCCGATCTTTACCGGCGCCATCAGATACACGGTTGTGCCGCGTTTTGCGCCCGCGAATATTTCAGCCAGATCAATCACTGCGCCGGCGGACAGTTTTACGGAGCGCTGCCGGTAATCAACGCCGGCGATCCTGAGTTGCTCCGGCACTTTTGCAAGCTGCCGGCCGTCGGGCAGATTGTCAGTGGATGGCAGCCCGCCGGGCGACCGCATGCCCCCGGCTGGCGGCACGGGGCCGAACGCAGCCCACTCGACCGGCCAATCCAGTTCCCCGGCGCTGGCGCCGCAAGACATCGCCAGCAATCCGGCGCAGATTAACCACCAGGGACGATAGACGGCCGGCATGCTGTTTTTCATGAATTTCATTCTGATTCTCCCCGCATCCCGTTTGGTTGCGCTTTTGTATGCCATGACACTGCCTGCAAATGTTTATCATCGTCCGGGCGGCCAGGCCAGACCATTCAACCAGCGCGGATTTGCCGGCCGGCATTAATGGATCCTATCGGCCGCGCAGCAGCCGCGCGGATTCCAGCCCGGTAGAATATTGGCGGACATAATTGCCGGTCAGCACTCCCATGCGCTGATGCGTGAGCAACGGCCCGAGCGTGCTGGTAATTTTCAACAAGAATTCCAGCGAGCCGCCTCGCGCGCGGCTTGAGACATCGAACAAGTACGGCGGAGTAATCCGCACAGCCTGGGACTTGCCGCGACGGTCGCACAGTTCCACCGCGCCGTTGTGCGCCGCGACTTCCAGCCAGAGCGCTCCGGCGGCGCGGTTTTCCGGCAATTTCATCCGGAGGGCGTAAACGCCGGCGCCGGTGTAATACGGATAGCCCTGCGGCTGCCACGGACCGCAGGTCAGTTGCCGCACCGGACTGCCGATGCGATCATTGACCACGGAAAATTTCCCGAGCAGAAAGGCATCCAAAGTCGGCTGGATCACATCCGCGTGATAGAAAATGCCGCCCATGGTCCGTTCGAAGATTTCGGGCATGAACAAACCGGCAATCCGGTTCGGGCCGCGCCGCAAATATTTTTGCGCCGGCAAGGAGAGGCCAAAAGCGTCAAAATACCGATTGCGTTCCGGCCGACCTGCCAGCGGCCGGCCGTTGACGCGTATTTCCGCAAGCATGTCTTCCTCGAAAAGCAATGCCACCGGCCCTGGCGGCAGAGTTTTTATATCGAACGCGCAATCGAACATGACGCGCGGAATCAAACGCAAGGGTTTGGGAATGGCGCCATTTTCCGCCGGCAGCCATCTTTCCGGGCGGGCTGGATCGGCAAAGCGCACCGATCCCGCGAGCAAGGGGAAGGCGTTTTGGCGTTCCGTGACAAAGGGCCATGGCCCGCAGGTTTCGGCCGCCAGCGCAAACCGGCGCGTCAAGATTGACGGAGCCGCCGGCGCGCGGCGCGGCGCGGCGGTTGCCGCCAATACCCGGCATTCATAAGGAGCGAAATCCACGGGGAAGGTTGCCCCCGCTTTAAAAGCCAATCCGGGGCGAGGGCTTGTCTTGAGCTTGTCGAACGGGCGTTCCGGCCCCATAGTCACGGAGGACGGAGTTATTTTAACCGCCCGGATTTCCCCGGTATCTACATCCCAGGCTTCCACGGCGCAGCCGGAATGTTTTTCCCCAAGCGCAGCCGTCAGCCGCAATTCTCGGCCGGAAAGGTTCATCGCCGTCACTATCCGATCCCGGCCGGCAATGCGGACAGAGAGCGCCAGGCAATCGCACAAGGCGCCGCTTTCTTCAAAAAACAGGAGCGGCGCCGCGTTGGCAGCCCCGGCCAGTCCGCGCCAGCCCGGCTGGCCGCCGGCCGGCGGCCGCCATGTTTTAACGCTGCCGTTCTTTTCATCCAGATATTGGATGGAAAGCGAATGCAGTCCCAGGAACCGGCCGCCGCCCTGCCGGACCAGCAAGCGGACAAAGCGGGCGCGCACCGATGTTATGACATTCGATATTTGAGATTTGAGATTTGAAACATGTGAATTGGCGGCAGCCAACTCATCAAGGCGGACTACATGTTCCCGTCCCGATCGCTTCAGCGCGGCGACATCCTTCCAGATTTTCCCGTCAGAGGACACCTGCCATGAATAATCATAGACAATATCTTTTTTGATTTCTTCCACGACAAATCCCAATCCCGCCAACGGCAGCGCCTGGCCCAGGTCAACGGTTATATCCTGGGGATAATGCGCGGCGAACACCGCCAGGGAATCGGTTCCGTCAAACAAATATTCCTTGTCGCCAGTGGCCAGCACGGCGGAATGCGTAACCATGGAAAGCGGATCGGAAGCCATTATTACCCGACCGGCGCTGATTCCGGCTGAAGCCGAGACGCCGCCATCCCGATCCGGCTTGGCCGCCCGCTTCAACAAATCGCGCCAGGCGGCCGGCGCGGGCCGGCCATAGGGGTCCTTCTCCGGCCGGCAATCAAAGAGGATCAGCCGGCCGCCGGACTTCACGAATGCCGTTAATTTCGTAAACGTAGCCTGCGCGAGAACGTCAACTCCGGCTATGATTACCGTCCGGTATTCCGCGCCGAGAAAAATTATTTTACCTTTTTTGATCGCAGCCCGGCCAAGCCCGGACTCGAAAAGGAAATCCGACTCGATCTGGCCGGCCATCAGACTGGTAAACATCCGGCGCAGATGCTGGTTGAGCACATCATTGGCCGCCGGATTGGCGAGGCTGTTGGCCAGATCGGCGTGGCTGGGATACAGGATTGCCGTTGTGGCCGCCGAACGCCCCAGGCTGGTTGCCTGGCACAGGCGGGCCGTGTGATCGGAAAACAGTTTTTGATAGCGCCAGGCCGGCGACTGGTAAAATCCGGGCGGATTGTTGGTATGCTTGCGGATGCCGCGGAAGCTGTAGGCATAATCAATCGGCGCATGTAGGTTGACGCCCAGCACGGTCAGCAAATCCGCATCCCGGATTTTATCAGCCAACTCGAAATTCCAAGGAGTAACGCCGTAGGTTTCGGCCAACACGCGCTGGCGCCCGGTCATCCGCGCGATGCTGGCAATCTGGCGCGGCAGCATGATCAGCTTATTAAACACCGAATGCGCGCCCAGGATGTCAATGCCCGGCGCTTGTTGACAGGCCGCCTTGTCGAACAAATCGCCCAGGCCGAATCCTTCCGTCCAATGGCCGGAAAACGCCGCCCGGCGCCGGCCGCACCAATCGCCGATCTGGCGCGCATAATTTTCCGCGAACAAGTCCGACGCGAGTTTGCAGAAATCATAGCATACACTGCCGGCCCGGTCCGGCCCGGCGATCAGTTCCGGGAGGCGGGAACGCAAGTCATAACCGTAACAGGCGTGGAATTGCGCCAGCAGGTCATGCGTCCAGGGAATCGAACGATAATAGCCCTGCAAGGCTGGATTGCCCGCGAAGCGGGAAGTATCCAGCGCGCCCGGCCGGCTGTGATATCCCGGCCGCGTCTTGTCGCGTCCGCCTTCGATCTGCATGTCATACAGAAATCCCGGCTCATCGGTGAAGAAGCCCGGCATGGTATTCCCGAAATACTCTGGCGCGGCTTGATAATGCGATTCGTAAACCATCTCGATGAATTTTCGCACCGCCGCCGGATTGAGCACATCCAGGTATCCGGAAGTGTTGCGGGCCCAGCGCGATCCGGTAGCCGCCTCCAAGGTGATCTGCACCTGGGTTACCACGGCCAGCGTGACCGTCCACGCGCCGGCCGGCGCCCGCCAATCGAACACGGTATCTAGGATGGCATCCATTATCGGCTGATGCTTGCCGGAGCCGTTCACATTTTCAACCCAGGCATGCAACACCCGGCCGGGCGGCAAAGGCGTCCGGAAACGGCGGGCGGCTGCCGCCGGGATCGGATAGCGGTAAAACCGGCAGGCAGGCATCCGGAATTCCGGATACTGTTGCAGCAACTGCCCGGCGGCCGTGCCGCTGGGCCAGCAATAATCGTCATAAACCCAGATGCGCATGCCGCGTTTCCGCGCCGCGGCCAGGGTAAAACGGTAGGCGTCAAAATATTCCGGCGAGAGGTATGGCTGCGCCAGTCCCGCCATGGGAAAAATCATGGCTTCGTTGACATGCTGCGCGCGCATCTGGTCGAGCTGCCGGGCAATTTCATCCTCGCGCAGATCGTCGTTCCAACTCCATAACGGCGCCAGGCTGTAGGCGCGCGGGAACCCGGCAAAGGCGCGCCGGATGGCGGGGGTCAAACATGTTGCGTCTGGCATGTCGTGCATTTCCTTTCGCGCCTGTTAATCCTGTCCGCGCATCCGTTACTTGATGCCGATCAACGTCCCGCGCGACATGTATTCGTAACACCCCATATCCGCCAGCCGGCTGAACCGGTCCAGGCGCGGCCAGCCGTCAAAATCCCGGGCGTCGTCCATCCATGGCAGGTTGGTACCGGCGTTGATGCAGAGCGAGCCGGCCGCCAGCCGGTAATTTCCCGTGTCAGGCTCCCCGAATTGCGGATTGGCGCTGATATTCCCTTGCGCCGGGTTGGTTATGCCCGGGGTGCAGCAATGCCAGAAAGCGTTGGATTCCGCGGCGTAGGTCAACCGAATGTCGGCCCCAGCCGACCCTGTCGTATTGGAAACTATGATGCAATTAACTATCCTGTTGTTCGTAGTCGCCAAATTTAAGCCGCCGCCGTTATTCCTGGCATGATTGAAGGCAATCGTGCAGGATTCATTGGTCGGGCTGCCGACGCTGACGTTCACGCCGCCGCCATTGCTGGCGGAATTGCTGACGATCAGATTATTGCGCAAAAGCCCGCCGCCGCCGGACGCCATGCGCAAGCCGCCGCCATCGCTGCCGGCGTCGTTATAAACGATCCGGCAAAACTGGACGGTGTCCTGCCCGGACGCGCTGGACAACATGATCCCGCCGCCGTTGTCCGTGGCGATATTGCTGATGATCGTGCAATGCGTGATGAGATTATTGTTGACATTGTTAAAATAAGTGGCAATGCCGCCGCCATGCGTGGCGGTATTACCCTGAAACCAGCAGCCGGTGACGATATTATCCCGGCCGTCGATGAGCACGCCTCCGCCGCGGAAGGCGGTGTTTTTAACGAACGTGCAATTGGCAATGGTGTTGGAATGCCCGTAAGCCGGCGGATTAGCAAGTATATATACGCCGCTGGCCGTGTTGTTGGAAAACACGCAATCGGTGACCAGGGCCTTGAGTGCAACCAACTGTATGCCGTAGATGGAATTGTCATGCACATAACAATTGGTAAATATTGCCGGCTGCGAGCCCGCATAGACCAGGATCGTGTATTGCGCGGAAGCATGGCCGCTGAAATCGCAATCGTCTATCAGCGCCGGCGTCGAAATGTTATACAATGACAAGGCCGCCCCGTATGGCCCGGCATTGTTGGTGAAGACGCATTTCCACAACCGGGACACTCCGCGCGCCGCGATTCCACCGGCGCCGCGGTAAGTGTCGGTATTGTCCAATATGTCGCAATGCTGGATGGTTCCGCCATAACGCACGAAGATTCCACCGCCCCCCTCGTAATGATCGCCGTTGCGGGAGGAGGATATATTGCCCTGGACCCGGCAATGGGTGGCCGTGCCGCTGTTCAACAAGTATAATCCGCCGCCGTTGTTAGAGGCCGTGTTGCCGGTGAAGACGCAGTTGGAAACAAGGCCTGCCCAGAGGAACACGCCGCCGCCGTTGGTGACGGCAAAGCCCTTGGTGATCGTCACCGCTTCCAGCATCGCATCGGCGTGGTTGATGTAAAACAGGCGGTTGGTGAAATTGGGATACATGCCGTCAATGATCGTGTCGGCCGGGTCGCCGCTGCTGCCCCGGACGGTCACACCCTTGGTTACGGCAACCATGCTGATGCCGCCGGCTAATGCATGCTGCGAAAGCGAATTCGATCCGCCGCCATCGGACTTGTAGCGGCCGCTGGCCAGCAGCACCACATCTCCATCCGCGGCATTGGCCACACCGTTGGTAATGGTCTTGAACGCCGTAGCCCAGTTTGTGCCGTCAAGGCCGTCATTCCCGTCCGGCGATACGAACCAGGTGTCGGAATAAGCGGCGGTCACCGCCAACAAGCCGAGCGTTAACGCCATCAATGTTTTTCTTGCGCGCATAACTTCCGCCTCCTTTTTGCATTAATGTGAATTTACCGTGTCCGTTGACTCCATCCCGCCAGACGCATGACATTGCCGCCGATGATCTTTTGAATGGCGTCATCCTTCAACCCGCGCTGCACCAGGCCCGCCGTGAAAAGCGGCCAGTTAACCAGTTCCATGGTTTTCAAATGTTCCGGTTTTTCCGCCTGGTCGCCGCAGCCGAACTCGAAACCGGATTCGAAAGGCGGCGGATGGGCGCCCCTGAAAAATTTTGACGGCCGCGGATATTTTCGCGCCTCGATCCGCGCTTCCGGCCCGGTAAAATTACGATCCGTGCCGATGGCCACATGGCCGGCGCCGATTTTTTTGACGGCATAAACCACATGCTCCAGCATGGCGGAGATATCGCGGCGGCCGCCCAGAAACGGCGGAATGCAGCAGATGCCCACATACCCGCCGCCGGCGGCGATGGCTTTCAGCACCCGGTCGGGCTTGCCGCGCGGATGCGCATGCAACCCGCAGCAGGCGGTATGGCTGGCCACTATCGGCGCCTTGGAAACGCGCGCCGCATCCTCGCTCGTGCGCCAGCCGCAATGCGACACATCCGGAATAATGCCGAGTTCGTTCATCTTGCGCACGGCTTTCCGGCCGAAATCGCTCAAGCCGCCGTCGGACCGTTCGTAACAGCCGCCGCCCAGCAGGTTTTGCCGGTTATACGTCAGGTGCATCATCCGCACGCCCAAATTCCGGCATAATTCCAGATGGCGCAATTCATCGGCGACGGATCTGAATTCGTACGCCAGCGGCACATGGTTCAGGGAGAACAAGAGGTTCACTGGTTCGCGGTTCGGAGGTTCACGGTTCACTGGTTTATGGTTCTGGGGTTCAGGGTTGAGCGTATAAACATCCGGCAAGGCGCGCGCCAATGACGTGAAATATGCCAGGCGTGTGAATTGATCCGGGCCGGTCGGCGTGACATCAAACTCGACATTCTGGAAGAACCCGGTCAGACCGCTGGCGCGCAATATTAAACGCAATAGTTCTTTTCTGCCGGGGGCCAACCATCCCAGATGTGACATTCGCACCGTCATGGCGCGGATTTCCGAGAAGGAAGCGCCCTGCGCCATGGCCTGTTTCAGTTGCAGGCCGTCCACCGGCGCGTGAAATCCCAGGCAGAATGCATCGAACACCAAGGAATTCGCATGCAATGCCAGGCCATGCTCGAGATCTTTGCGCGATAATTTCAACGCCTTGATCGCCGCATTGCGGCAATCCCGGATATATTTTTCGCACAAGGCGTTTTTCCGCGACATGGCCGGGCTTTGCATTTCTTATCCTCAGGCAGACGGTTTCCGGCGGACCGCCGGGACTTCGCGCAAGCCCCGGGCATTATGCGTGAAGCGCCCGGGGATATACCGGCAGGCGTCTACATAACGTAACACTTCTTCAAACATGGTCAACCCGATATCCAGGATTTCATCGAAAGTGTATGGCGCGCGCTGCAATCCATGCGGGAATTCGAAGGCCAGCGGCAAGGCGCCGGACGCGTGGTACAAGGCCGTGGGCAAATTAAAATAGTCAAGCTCGCCCGGCCCGGTAACAGGCGGCGCCGCCGGCCGCAGGCCTTCGCGCCGGTGGCGCTCGGCCACCAGCGCGCGGATTTGCGCCTGGTGATACTGGCAGCGCTGCGGCACAAAGGCGTTGGGCGCGGCAATCCACGGCCCCGGTCCGTGCGTATGCAGCACCATGACGCAGTCCGGCGTTTCGGCGCGCGCCAGGTCCAGCAACGCGGCGGTTTCCGGCGCCAGGCGCGCCGACATGAACTCGTCCAGGTCAAGATTGACGCCCGCGTCATTGAAATACCCGCCCAGAAACTCGACCAGATCCGGGGACACGGGCGTATGGCGCAAAAACCATTCCCAGGACGGTTTTATGTTTTTGTCGCGCGGCTGCCCCTGGCTGTAATAAGTGGCTTCATCAGCCGTAGCGCCGTTCAGGTGGCGCACGGCGCTGCGTATCCTCCCGTCCGGCTGCGCGATCGGCGCCAGCACCAGGCGCATGCCGGCCGCCAGGTCCCGCAGGGCCTCCCACTGGCGGCCACGCAAGTCGGCGCCCTGTTCCAGTATGTTAACCAGGTTCAGGCAGGCCGCGCAACCTTCCACTTCCGCGCCATGGATGGTGGATATGATCAACATCACCGGCCGGCGGCGTTGATCCGGATCGAAAAAATCTTCCAGGTGGCCGCCCAGGATGGCGCTGTTCATCTGCGACCGGCGCTCAATCGGCTCTTTTTCCCCGTAAGCAACCGCGCGCAACGGGCGGCCGCCCTGGGAACAGCCGGCTTCAAACACGTTGCCGGCGCGCAATCCGCTTAAAAACGCGTTCACCTCGTCCCAGCCGGTAATCCAGAAATCCGGCGCGGACATGAATTCCGCCCGGCGGATTGTTTCTGCTGAGGTCTGCATATTAATTCCTCCCTAAAACCCTTGCGCCACGCGCGCGCGGCGCAAGGCGCGGGTCCTGGCAAACAAATCGTCAATCGACTCGACTTGGAATTCATTAAAAACATCCGCGGCGGTCATATCCGTCCGGTCGCAGCAAACCAGGTGCCATGGCTCGCCTTCCACATGCTCGAACCGCACCGCATCGCCGTACTTGCGCTTGACCGCAACCGGGAACGGTTCCGGCAGGTTCCGCGGCGTGACATGATAAACCCGGAAGTCGAGGTTGATCCGCGCGGAAATAAAAGTTCCGCGCTCCAAAGTTTTGGCGATGATTCCTCCGATCGGACTGACGACGTAAGCCGCGCCGTTTTCCACCGCGCTGGCGATGTACATCCGGCAATCGCGGGCGTAGGACGGCAGGTGCGTCCCGCCATGCATGGACGACAGGAAACAGCAGAGTTCCACCTTTTGTTGCCGGTAAAACTCAAACAACTCCGGGAAATTCAAATCGAAGCAGACGGCGATGCCGATCCGCCCGAAATCGGTGTCGAAAGTGACGGGCGTTTCGCCGGGGGTAACCTCGTATTTTTCCATCTCGTTCGGGGTGGGAAATATCTTGTCGTAAATACCCGCCACCCGGCCGGCGCGGTCAAACAGCACGCCGGAATTGAACAAGCGGCCGGTTGCCGGATCAAGCCGCAACATGCCGGCGGCGATATACATGTTGTATTGCCTGGCCTTGCGTGACAAAAAGTCCTGGGTATATCCTTGGCCGGGGACAGGCTCCGCCAGTTCCCGGCCGGACATCACGCGGCCGGCGCCGTCCATTAATGCGTTGGACATGAATTGTTCGGGCAGCAGCATTATATCCGGCTTGTCTAAAGCGGCGCGATCCATCAATATTTCCCATATCTCGCGCACGCGGTCGCGCCCCTTGCGCACGTCGTTGACATTGTTGATATACCAGCAGGTTGACACTTTTACCCAACGCGCCATTTTCCCCTCCCCCAAGCGGCACACCGGCCGCAGTTTAAAACAAAACCGGAACTGGATTTTCGGCCAATTCTCTTTTCCATGCGTTCCTTGCGCTCTTTCGTGGATAAATTTACAAGGCGGCCTGCGGCCACAATCCGGCAGCCGCCGGACCGCGTCGAAAGTGCAGGCTACAAGTGAATGTGTAATTTGATCCGGAACCAATCCGGAATCATCTGCCTCCGGCCGGCTATGCCGGACTGACTGCACCTGCACCTGTCGCCTTCACCTTCACTGTGCCTTAAACTACAGTAACTGCCCTCCAGTTTTTCTTGTTATTTTGGGCAGTTACTGTGGTTTAAGGCACTAAAACACCGGGACGTTCTTGAGCCCAAACCAGTTGTCGCCTTCGACGCGCGCGCCAGCGCCGGCGCTGCCCGCAACCGGAAGAACCGGCTCCAGCCGGATGTTTTCACCGGCTTGCAGTTTCAACTCCAGCATCTCGCCCTCCAACACCATGTTCCCAGCCCGCACGGCGCCGCCAAACATATTTTTCAACTTCACCCGGCCGCCGGTATTGGCCTGTAATTCAATCCAGGCAGTATGGCCGGCGCGGCGTTCGGCCGAGACCAGGACATTGCCTTCCGCCAGCAGGTTATGGAATGAAACATCGGCCCAGAATTCCGGCACAGCCGGGAATACCCGGATCACGCCGCCCCAGCTTTGCAGCAGCATCTCCAGGATTGCCGCCGCCGCAGAGAATCCGCCATCCACTGCCGTGATTTCGAAAGTGAAGCGGGAAACCCCGAAACGCCGCGGATCGCCATGCCGCACCATGGAATTTGGGGCAATCAGATGAAAATAATCCTGCAGCCATTTCCAGGCCATATGCGGATATCCGGCGCGCGCCGCCACCAGCGCGTAGGCGGTGAAGCCATGCCCGCACCACTCGCCCGTGCCCAGTTCCTGAATCCGCATCATGGATTTGTCGATCCGGGCGCGATCGCGCTCCGAGCCTTCAATGTTTAATTCCTCCAGCGGATAAACGCCCAGCAAATGGCAATGATGCCGGTGCGATTTTTTCAGCGGCATGTCCAGCGCGACATAAATTTCCTTTTCGCCCGGATAATCGTAAAGCTCTCCCAAAACTTTACGGTAGCCGGCGCGGTCGGGATCCGGCAGATCGAGGACCTGTTCGGATTCCAGCAATGCCCGGCAGACGAACCGGACCAAGGCCGCCTCAAACGCCGTATCCTTCTGCCAGACCTCCGGGGTGCATTCCATGTATTCCGGCGAATGCGAAATCGGCAGATGCAATTTGCCGTCCGCGCCCTGCTCAAGGATATGATTATAAACGCGCCAGCATCCCTTGAGCAGCGGCACAACCCGCGTGCGCAAAAATTCCAGATCGCGGCTGTAGCGGTAATGCAGCCAGTAATTGTGGGTCAGCCAGGGCAACATCGCGCCGAAGACGCCCAGCGGATCCCATCCGTGCGGTTCCGGACGCCGGGCCAGATCGGCCTTCGCGCTGCACATAGCCATGCCGTTCAGCCCCAGCGAGCTGGAAGTCCACAATCCATCAATCCCGAAAAACTTTTTGCAATTCTCGCGGAAGCGCGGGACCATTTTCCAGAATGTTTCATAAAGCGAAACCCCCATATCCAGATGGTTTGACGTCAGCACCAGCCAATAGGACGCCTGGACATTCCAGTCCAGATGATAATCATTCCAGCAATAGGGCATTACCTGATCATGCGGCCAGACGCCGCACAGCGGGATGGCCGCGCCATCCGGCCGGCTGCAGGATCCCAATTTGTAGAGTTCAACGTAATACAGGTTCTCCAGTTTCTTGTCCGGCAAAGTGATTGACGATTTTTTCCAGTAAGCGCGCCACCAGGCGCAATGTTCCTGCCTTAACGTGTCATATGCGGGCGCTTGATGCAGCAGATGTTGCGCCGCATCCAGCGGCGCGGCCGCATCGTGCCGGGAAAGGATGGACAATAAAAGCTCATCGCCGCGCCGCCGCCAGGCAATCACATACTCGCCGCCGCCGGGCATTAACTGGCGCACCCAATCAACACCATGCGCTTGCCCGTGTGCCAGGGGCGGATAACCCCAGGCGGGTGAAAACAGGATATCCTCCGGCCAACCCCAAACGGCGCCCATGGATTTCGAGTCCGAACCGATGGACGGATCGGTTTTCGCGACATAATTCACGTTGATCACCGCTTCTAATGGCAGGCCTTTTATGATGAAAAGCTTGCGGGAAGCATGGGCAAACGCCTGCCAGCCTGCCTCAGCCGGACATTTTGCCGCCGGCGGGCTGGCCGTCTGCCAGGTGGCATCGGCAAGGCGCAACCGTCCGCCGGCAAAAGGCATGGCGGTTATTTCCATGCGCGGCAGCGGGATGCGCGTGGGATATGGGTGGTCGGAACGTTTGCTGCCGACCGGCAGGGCCGAGCAGGCATGGTTGATTTCGCCCCATTTTTTCTGTTCCGCCAGTTTACGGACATGATTGTAATTGTAATGCCCCGGGTCTTTCAGCGTCTCGCGCATTTCCCAGATACTTGGGTTGTCCAGCGTCAGGCGCAACGGCCGGCCATCACCCCAGAGCATGGCGCCCAGGTAGCCGTTGCCAAGCGGTATGCCGTCAAACCACCGCATCGGCGCGCGTTCATATGTCAAATCGTGATTTTTGATGTTCAGAGCTACCTCGCCGTATTCATCAACGGGATTAAAGCGCCGCAAACCAACTCCTCCAGAACGGCATTGCCGGCTTCGGTCAGGTGCACGCCGTCATCCAGAGTGTAATGATTTTTGGGAGCGTGGGCCATGCGTTCGCGCAGCACCTTATCGAAATCAACCAGCGGGAAAGAATGTATGAAATCAGGGTTATGCGCCAGCACATCGCGATCCAAGCGCTGCATGGCCTCGCGGGCGGAATTGCCGCCCACGCCGGCATTGACCACATTGAACTTCTTGTCCGGGAACATTTCGGACAAAGACCGTTGCAAAACATTCAGCCAGCGTTTGCTCTCATCCGGCATCCGGGTGGAGGCCGCGGTGATCGAATTGCCGAATCCCACGATTGTTATCTGTGCCGGATTGTTCATTGTCACCTGTTTCATTTGCATGCCGGGCTTTTTGCGCGGATTAATGCAAGGCAACTGCCAATCAATATTTCCTGTTTTGTTGGGGGAGTTGCCGTAGCTGAAGGCAATAACGGCAATTCCTATTCCATCCCGATTTTTTCCAGCAGGGCGATCACATTCCGGGCCGTTTGCTCATCCTGGCATCCAGCCACATGCAGGAAGGCGCCCTCGCGCGGGATTTGCCGGAGCAATTCCTCAACTCTTTCCGGCGGCGTGTAAATCAGCGCCTTGCGGCCGGATTCGATGATGCGTCGGAACAAGCCAATCCACTTCAAGGGATCGCGGGGGATTTTGTCGCAGGCCTTGGTCACCGGAACGAACTGGATCATCTTGATCGCGTCAATTTCGAGCAGAGCATCCAGATGCTTGATCTGCTCTTCGCCGTCCAGGTGGTAAATGCCATAATCCACATGCTCAAAAAACCGGCGCATTTCCTCCGCCACCAGGTCACGGAACATGCCGGGAGAAATCATCACGCAAAGATCGCACTGGTTGCTGGCCACCCGGCCCGGCGCCCAGACCTGCATGCCGTCCATCGTGCCGTCCTGAAACGGCTGCAGCAGATTAGAAAGCGCATCGTAAGTTTCCAGCGCCCAACTTATAATCCGATCCCGCAACGCGCGTATTTCTTCCGGATGTTCCAGCATGGCCAGCAGCGTGGCTTCCGTGCCGATCAATTCGGCGATCAGGTCGAACGCGGCGCCGATCGAACTGCCCTTGGTCACCAGGTAACGCCCCCGGGCATGTTCCGCCGACCGGCGCACGATTTCCTGGGTCAACCGCCACCACTGGTTGGCACGGTCAAATTCCAGGTTCTTTAACTCGGTAAAATCGGCATATGGTTGTTTGTACCACGTGGTGTGGGCCTCAAACACCGGCGCGCAGCCCAGGTAGGCACAGCAGAACATCGGCCCCATGTAAACCATGTGATTCGGAAACGCCTCCGCGCCCCAGAACCTGGATTCAATAAAGCAATCCGCATTGTGCAAAACGGTGTCGGGATCAATATACTTGGCGGGAACGTCCGGGCGCGATTTGCGCCGGACAACCCCGGCCCGCGGCGCCAGCACATAAGCCGGAACCCGGTCCGTCCGCCGGCCGGCCCACCAGGAGGTCATTCGTTGGCGCGCTTCGCGCCAATCCGGTTTGTATTCCGCCATGCGATTATCCATTACACGCTCCGGAAGCGGTTGCCGGCCTGCTGGTGGCACTTTTCCACCACGGCCATTACGCGCCGGACGCTTTCCGGCGTGACGGCCAGCGGCGCGCCTTCGCGCAGGCTGGCATAGACTGACTTATAATACCAGGGCATCGGGTGCGGCGCCCTGGCGCCGGACCAGTGCGCGGTCTGCCAGGGCAGTTTTTCCTCGTCGTCCCGGCGATTGAACAGGCGGTCGGCCGGGGCGCAGCGTTCGACGGTCTGCGGCGGAAACTGTTCGGCCGCCAGGTATTTCCAGGTCAACTCCCCGCAACTGCCCCATAAAGTGCCCAGCGTGCCCATCACCAGCCAGGCATGGACCGGGGCGGCGCAGGTGGATGAAATTTCCATGTCAATCACCGGCTCGTCCGGCGCGCACAGCATGAGTTTCACATGATCGTCGGCATCGCCGAGCGCCATGGTCAAATCCATGCGGCAAAATACCTCCGGCGCGGGATGTTTGATCAACTGCAAAAGCTGATCCAAAAGGTGGATGCCGTTATTGTTCAGGCGGCCGCCGCCGAATTCCTTGAGGGTCTGCCAGTCCCAGCGCCGGCCGAAATAGCTGGAGGTCCGGCGAATCTGGACAATGCGGCCCAGGCAGCCGGAATCAATCACCTCGCGCACCTTGCGGAAGTCGGCGGCAAAGCGCTGCTGCTGGTAAATTGTGAGCGGATTTCCGGTGCGCTTGGCGGCCGCGATCATCGCGTCGGCCTCGGCCAGGCTGCGCGACATGGGCTTGTCGCAGACCACGGCTTTCCCGGCTTCCAGGGCGGTAATGGCGTTTTCCCGGTGCAGGTGGGTAGGCGTGGCTATAACTACCAGTTCCACCTCCTTATCCGCCGCCAATTCCGCGCAGTTCGCGTAAGCCTTGCAATTGAATTTTTCCCGGGCTTCCTGCTGGCGTTCCGGCAGGTTGTCGGCGATCGCAACGACTTCGAACATTTCCGGCAAACGCTGCATGCAGGTTGCATGCGGCAGGCCGATCCGGCCGAATCCCACCACCCCCGCTTTGATTGGTTTGCTCATTTAGTCCTTTGCATCTCTGAATGAATTCACCACAAAAGATCACACAGAACACAAAGAACCAGTTGAAAAAGGTTCTGTTTTCATGATTTTGCTTTCTTTGGCGTTCCTTGCGTTTTTTCGCGGTGAATCATTCACAAGGCGGCCTGCGGCCACAACCAAAGAGGCCGCAGACCGCGTCGAAAGCTTGCCACCCTCTTGTGTGGCGGTGCAGGCTACAAGTGAATGTATAATTTGATCTGAAATCATCTGCCCCGCTTGCGGTCTAACTGCACTTGTAGCTTGCACTTTAACATTCACCGTGCCTTAAACTGCAGTAACTGCCCTCCAATTTATCTTGTTTTTTTTGGCAGGTACTGTGGTTTAAAGCATTAATTATCCCGGTACCACCGCGCAAATTCCGCGCCATCCGGGCCGTCATCCAGGCTTAAATCATCCAGGCTGACCCATCCGGCAGAACCGCGCGCCTGGTGTACGGCAATCATCAGCGCGGCGGTCTCTACGGTGGCGCTGAACGGGATCGGCGGCTGGCGGGTTTCAATCATCTGCGCGAACCGATGCAAAATATTAAAATAACCGCCGCACTTGCCCAGGATTCTGGCCGGTTTATCCTTGGTAAACACCGCAAAATGCAGCGGCCGGGCGCATTCCAGGCGCAGCCAGACCGTCAGCCCATCGCGGTACACCAGTTCATAAAGCTCCCTGCCGCTCCCTGCCTGCCGCACTTTGCCTGCGCCGCCGCCCAGCACGGCATGGATCGTCTCCACCGTATGAATGCCATAATAAAAAAACGTGCCCGGGCCGCAGGCGAAGGCGGAGTCAAGCTGACCGCGGATGGGCGCCAGTTCATCCCGCATGACAATTACCGCATCGTCGTAGCGCACGCCGGACCCGCCCATCAGGGGGGCGCCGGCGGCATCGGCCAGACGTTGCAGTTCACGTCCATCGCGCAACCGTCCGAACACCGGCTTGTCAATGAACACCGGCACTCCCGCCTCCAATAGCGGGCGGGCGCGTTCCAGGTGTTTATCCCAATCCACGCTGAGAATCATGGCGGCATCCACATTACCCGGCATATCTTCCGGGCCGGACAGAACCAGGGGTATGCCGTGTTCCCGGGCAAATGCCTGGGCGTAATCCGGCGGCCGCACATCTCCGCCATCGCATACCGCCACAATTTCAAATCCGCCATGCTCCCGCATGGCCTTCAGGAACGACGCCGGATGCGATGAATCCAGATCCACCAGCCCTATGCGATGCTTTTTCATGAATTTATTCGATTAATAGCGTAAACACAAAAACAGCAAAACGCAACTGTTTATTTACGTATCACCCTGTGCGGCTATGCCGGAATCAAAACTATTTCCCGGGCTTTACCAGATGTCGCAGGTCCAGCCCGAAATGCCCCGCCGCGCTGATTTTTTCGACCACCGCCTCGTCCACCAGCGGCGAATGCGGCGCTGTGCCGGCCGGCAGCACTTTAAACGCGCGCAATTCCCGGCGGTACAGTTCGTCCCGGGTCTGGCAGCTTTGCAGCGCCGCCGAAGGCAGCAGGGCGTAGCGGTCATCCACCTCAAATCGCGCCGGCTTGGCTTCCGGCGGGAACAGCAGCACCGATTTGCGCCGGCGGTCGAACAAACCATAGGTCGCCCGGAGGATTTTACCGGCAGCGGCCGGGTCCAGCCGGTAACGCTGAGCAGGGCCCACGCCGGCGAAAACATAGAGGCAAAAACCGGCCAGGTAGCCGCACATTTCCTGCAGGATGGTCATGAGCGATGGCGCGCGCACATGGATGAAATGCGGAAATTCCGTGCAGACAATGGGTTTGTCCGGATACAGCCTCCGCAGCCGGGCCAGTTCATGGTTCCAGAAATTAATGTCTTTGTGATAGCTGTTGATGCTGATGACATCGTCATATCTGAAATCATCCGCCCCCAGTTCGGAATGCCACTCCGCCGAAACGTGCGTGGCTAAACGCGATGGGTCCAGGCGCCGCGCCAGTTTCAAGGCCGCCTGAATTGTCGGCAGCACGCCCGGCTTGCCGGGCCGGCATTCGTTGCTGACGGACCAGCAGATCACGCTGGGATGATTCATGTCGCGCAAGATCATTTTCCGGAGCTGGCGCGTGGTATGGCGGCGGATGCCGCGGATATGGCGTTCGTCAATCCTGTATTTGCCCCAGAATTTACAGGCGCAATCATTCTGCCACCAATGCAGGTTGTTCTCCACCGAACACAACATTCCCATTTCGTCCAAGACATCCAATTCCGGGGCGATGCGCGGGAAATGCCCCAGCCGCACGAAATTACAGCCCAACCCTTTGATCAATTTCAAGTCCCGGATCAAGGCTTCCCGGTGCGGACACAGTTCCGGCTCGAACCGGGGATCATCCGGATAATACAGGCGATTATCGGTCAAAGTATTCGCCTTGACTGATGCCACCGCATATTCCCCGCTGTCGCCCGGGAAAAAACCGTAATCGTTATGCAGGGTGATGCCCTTGATGAAAAACTCCCGGCCGTTCAAATAGATGCGCTTGTTCCGGATTTCCAGGCGCCGGAATCCGAAACGCTCCCCGAGCCGGTCCACCCGGCGCCCGGCCACCCGCAAATCCACTTCCGCATGGTAAAGACGCGGCGCTTGCGGACTCCAGGGCCGGACGGCGTCAACCACACCCCGCAGCATGACCTGCGCGGCTTTGCCGCCCGCGACCGCGGATTTGCCGGACAAAAACTTCCCATAAGATTTTCCCTGCGCGTCCTTGATGGTCACGGCCACGGAAAATTCGGCGCGTTCCGCGGCGGTATTGATTACGCTCGCTTTCAGGGCGAAACGCCCGCCGCCTTGGCAAGGCTCCGCGCGCAGGAAACGCGCGCCTTCCAGATAGGTCCGGTGCGTGGCGATCAAGGTCACATCTCCCGGGATCCCCCCGCTGAGGTAATAACCCAGGCCCTTGCCCGGAGCGCGGTCGTCCGGCCTTTCACGGTTATCCGTGCTGATGATAATGGTGTTTTCCGCCCCCATTTTAAGCCAGGGGTCTACACGCAAATCCATTCGCGCAAGCCCATCATATGTGGTTGCGACCAGATGGTCATTCACCCAGATCCGGCACAGAAAATTCAGCGCCTCAAACCGGATGAACACATGCCGGCCGCGCCAGGCCGCGGGCACGGCAAACGCGCGCCGGAACCATGCCACGCCCACATACCGGCGCATATCCGGCCCGCAATGGCTGTAACAACACGGCACGGACACCTTGCGCCACATCCGCGCGCCGTAGCCGGAGCCGACCCGGTCCATGAACTCGAACGCCGCCCGGTGGTATCCCAGTTGCCGGCCTTGATCCGCGGCGTCCGGCATACAGCGCCAGGCGCCATTTAACGGGATTATTGCCCGCGGCGCCGGCGGCAGATCGAAACAATAATTTCCTTGCATACCGGCATTATCCAAAGCTATGCGGATTTAGCAATTGTAAACTCGGTCAAAAGCGATTATAATATTTATGGCTCCTAACCAGAATTTGTGGGTAAAAAACAGGTTTTAAAGTTTAAGAAGTTCTCCAAGCAATGGCGCCAAAAGATGGTGGAGTTATTAACAGCCTGCCGCTTTGGGCGTTTGGCGGCCCCGCAGCAGCCTGATTAATAACTCCTGATTGGCGCGATGGCGGAACGGAGATAAAGCGGCGGCAAAAAAATAGGCTGGCCTTTCCGTAATCCATTGCGTATGCAATGGGTGAACACAAAAAAAGGAGGACCAGCCCAAGGTGAAACTTAAAACAATGGCTCCTAACCAGAATTTGTGGGTAAAAAACAGGTTTTAAAGTTTAAGAAGTTCTCCAAGCAATGGCGCCAAAAGATGGTGGAGTTATTAACAGCCTGCCGCTTTGGGCGTTTGGCGGCCCCGCAGCAGCCTGATTAATAACTCCTGATTGGCGCGATGGCGGAACGGAGATAAAGCGGCGGCAAAAAAATAGGCTGGCCTTTCCGTAATCCATTGCGTATGCAATGGGTGAACACAAAAAAAGGAGGACCAGCCCAAGGTGAAACTTAAAACAATTTTGAATCGTTTGCAACCTTTGAAACGTTTTATTTATCAGGAAACTTGTATGGTTTTGGATCGTCGCGGCCAATGGAAAGTGGATATAAGCATTCGTCCGCATCGCCAACGCGCGGCATGCTGCTCGCGTTGCGGGCGACCGCTGGCGACATACGACACTCTGCCTGAACGGATATGGGCGTTTGTGCCCATTTTGAATGTGCCGGCTTTTTTGCATTATAGTCCGCGCCGGGTAAATTGCCCCGAACATGGCGTGGTGGTGGAAGCGCTGCCTTGGAGCGATGGCAAACGACCCTACAGCAAGGCGCTGATGCTTTTTTTGGGGAACTGGGCGCGGAGGTTGTCCTGGAAAGAGACGGCGCTGATTTTCAAAGTCAGTTGGCAGGCGGTTTATCGGTCGGTCGAGTGGATGGTGGAATGGGGCTTGGCGCACCGGGAATTGGCCAATATAACGGCGATTGGTGTTGATGAACTCCACGTAGGCAACGGTAAAAAGAGCAAGAACTATCTGACCTTGATCTATCAGATTGATGCGCAATGCCGCCGATTGCTCTGGGTCGGCCAAACCCGCCGGGCGGCCGCGCTGCGTAAAGGGTTGCAATCTTTGGGAAAACCCGTGCTGGCCGGCATTCGACATATATGTAGCGATATGTGGCGACCTTATCTGAAAGTCATTGCTGCGAGCCTCAGCCACGGTTGCCACATGATTGACCGCTTCCATGTCGTGCAAACCTTGAATGCCGCCGTGGACGAGGTCCGGCGCCGGGATATGGCGGCGATGACAGCGCGTCCGGCGGCCAAGCAAAAACTCAAGAAAATGCGCTGGACCTTGCTGCGCCGCAAAACCCGCGTGCGCGGCAAAGCTCGCGAAATGCTTGATCGGATATTGGGCACAAGACTGCAAACCGGCCGCGCCTATTTGTTCAAGGAAAGCTTTCAGCATTTTTGGAGCTATCACAGCCCAACCTGGGCGCGTAATTATCTCCAGGCATGGGTCAAGCGCGCCTGTCGTAGCCGCATTGCGCCAATCATTAAGGCGGCTAAAACCATTGCTAAACACGAGGAGCTGCTTTTGAACTGGATCAGAGCCAGAAACGAGGTTTTTACTGGCGCAACCGAGGGCTTGAACAATAAAGCTCGAGTGGTTACCAAACGATCTTATGGCTTCAGAACTTTTCATGGCGCGGAAATGGCGCTATATCATACCCTTGGGCAATTGCCCGAACCGGTAATCACCCACAAATTCTGGTGAGGAAACAAAACAATTTTGAATCGTTTGCAACCTTTGAAACGTTTTATTTATCAGGAAACTTGTATGGTTTTGGATCGTCGCGGCCAATGGAAAGTGGATATAAGCATTCGTCCGCATCGCCAACGCGCGGCATGCTGCTCGCGTTGCGGGCGACCGCTGGCGACATACGACACTCTGCCTGAACGGATATGGGCGTTTGTGCCCATTTTGAATGTGCCGGCTTTTTTGCATTATAGTCCGCGCCGGGTAAATTGCCCCGAACATGGCGTGGTGGTGGAAGCGCTGCCTTGGAGCGATGGCAAACGACCCTACAGCAAGGCGCTGATGCTTTTTTTGGGGAACTGGGCGCGGAGGTTGTCCTGGAAAGAGACGGCGCTGATTTTCAAAGTCAGTTGGCAGGCGGTTTATCGGTCGGTCGAGTGGATGGTGGAATGGGGCTTGGCGCACCGGGAATTGGCCAATATAACGGCGATTGGTGTTGATGAACTCCACGTAGGCAACGGTAAAAAGAGCAAGAACTATCTGACCTTGATCTATCAGATTGATGCGCAATGCCGCCGATTGCTCTGGGTCGGCCAAACCCGCCGGGCGGCCGCGCTGCGTAAAGGGTTGCAATCTTTGGGAAAACCCGTGCTGGCCGGCATTCGACATATATGTAGCGATATGTGGCGACCTTATCTGAAAGTCATTGCTGCGAGCCTCAGCCACGGTTGCCACATGATTGACCGCTTCCATGTCGTGCAAACCTTGAATGCCGCCGTGGACGAGGTCCGGCGCCGGGATATGGCGGCGATGACAGCGCGTCCGGCGGCCAAGCAAAAACTCAAGAAAATGCGCTGGACCTTGCTGCGCCGCAAAACCCGCGTGCGCGGCAAAGCTCGCGAAATGCTTGATCGGATATTGGGCACAAGACTGCAAACCGGCCGCGCCTATTTGTTCAAGGAAAGCTTTCAGCATTTTTGGAGCTATCACAGCCCAACCTGGGCGCGTAATTATCTCCAGGCATGGGTCAAGCGCGCCTGTCGTAGCCGCATTGCGCCAATCATTAAGGCGGCTAAAACCATTGCTAAACACGAGGAGCTGCTTTTGAACTGGATCAGAGCCAGAAACGAGGTTTTTACTGGCGCAACCGAGGGCTTGAACAATAAAGCTCGAGTGGTTACCAAACGATCTTATGGCTTCAGAACTTTTCATGGCGCGGAAATGGCGCTATATCATACCCTTGGGCAATTGCCCGAACCGGTAATCACCCACAAATTCTGGTGAGGAAACATATTTATGTTTTTGATTAAATACGCGGATAGGTGTCCCGGCCTAAATGCCATCGACGACCATGAAGCATTCCGGCATGACAGCGCAAGAGCGGCAGGTATGGGCGCGGCTGGCGCGCGAACCGCAGGAAAATTATTACGACGGCTTGCGAACCTTTAACCTGCCCCGCCCCGACAATATAATTTTGTTCGGCCGCGGCAGCCACAGGCAATCTTATTACGCCGTGCACCATCGGCATGTCCTGGTTTTCAATCTCGGCATGGATGGCGCCTTCTACATCAACCACGAACTGGTGCCGTTCCCGGAAAACTCCCTGCTATTGATCTGCCCGTTTCAATACCATTACGTTGAGTCCTCCGCCCGGAAACTCGCATGGCTATACATCACCTTCGAAATGCCGGAGAATCCATCCCTGGCCGGAATGCACGCTCAACCGCGCCGGATAACCGGCCCGATCCGGCAACGGATGCTCGATTGCCTGGTAACTTATTTTGCGCGGCGGCCGGACACCGAGCGGGCCAACGAACTGGCCTTGCGCCTGGGATTGCTGCTCAATATCCTGCCGCATGCGCCGGCCGTTTGCCGGCCCAACCGCCTGGCCGGCCGGCGCGTGATAACGCTTCATCACTATCAACACAGCCAGATGATCAGCAAACTGAACCAGTACATCCTGGCGCATTTTTCCGGCAGGTTGACGGCGCCGACATTAGCCGCAGCGGTGGGATTCTCGGCCAGCCACCTGCGGCTGGTATTCCGCCGGCAGATGCATATCAGTCTGGGCCGCTACATCCGTCTGGTCCGCATCCAACACGCCACGGAAATGCTCAAAAACAGCACACAAAGCATCAAGGAAATCGCCGCGGCCGCTGGTTTTACATCCCTGTCATCGTTCGATCAGACTTTCCGCCGCGAAATCAAAACCACACCGGCGGCATATCGCGCGCAAGGCCGGCGCAATCAATGAGCGCGCCCAGGATTGTTTCCGCGAATTACCACAGGCTGCCGCACCCGGAACATGACGCGCTGAAGATTGACCACCGTTTCAACCGGCCGGTCGTTCCAGCATAAGATTTTCTTGTATATACACTGCCTGCTGGGATTCCCGCAAAAACACATTTCGCGACTCAGGCTTCGTGCCCGGCAGGGCGGCCTCGCCAACAATCGCGCCCTGGCTGGTGTTGACCAGGATGGCGCCCGGCGGCATGCGGACGAATGCCGAAGCGCCGATCATGCCCCTGGTCGTATCATCCAGATGCACATGCACGGAAATCACGTCCGCTGCGCGCAAGACGGCCTCGAAATCCACCATGGCCACGCCGGCGGGCGGGACTACCGGGCGGACATCGCAGGCCAGCACGCGCATGCGGAATGCCAGGCCGTATTCCGCCACAATGACGCTCATCCGGCTCCGTGGTGAAAATATCCGCGGCCCACCTATCTCATCATCTTGCAATTGGCATACAATCATGGCCGCCAGCATAACCGCACCGGACCGGACAATCCGCTCGGCAGACTGTCTTCTTCGAATATGCGCTGGCGTTCGTCATACGGAAATTTTATATCCGGCCATTCCCGGCCGCAGCGCTCCCGCCATTTTTCCCGCACGCCTTCGCGCAGGATGGCATTGGCCAGCGAATTGGTGACGGTCAGGCCAAGCACATTGCGGCCCGTCCGCAGCGCGCCGGTGACATCCACCGCAAACGGTTGCCAGATCACGGCGCCAACCGCGACGCCGTTTAACGCCACGGATGCGGCATATCGCACCTGCCCCAGATCGAGGATATAACGCCCGGGCCGGACTTCCCGCAAATCGAATTCCACGCGGTATTCCGCATCGCCGCTGAAATCGCCGCCAAGCAGTCCGCGCCAGTCGCCCAACCTTACCGGGGCAAAATTTGCAACCGGCAAAGCGCTGATTTCAAAATTCTTTTCTCCGACCGCATACCGGCGGAGCGGCCGGATCTGCCAGCCGTCGGTCAGGTTGAGAATTTCGCCGCCGGCGCCGGGAACGCCGCCGGCAACCGGATGAAACTCATCCGGATTTTCGGTAAAAACGATCGCTTTGGACGCCCAAGGCGCGAAATGCAGGTGCAAATTCCCGGGCTCGTCATTCCGGCAGTCCAGCCGCGCAAACGAATTATCGGTTGCATCATACGACAATGCAGACGCATTTTCCGGAAACCGGAACTCGCCGGCGACCTCGCGGTTTTCCGCATTGGCCAGGAAATAGATGCAGGCGTTGGCGCACACGCGCTTGCAGACGCGCAGGCCGGGTTGCGGCGGATTGATCCTGACCAACGGCTCGACCGATTGGAATAGCTTGTCAATCTCCTCCGCCAGCATCTGTCCCGCCGCCGGATTGACTGCCGGCCCGCCGGATGTGATTTTTCCGGCCGTCAACTGCGCCAGGGTGATCCGCCCGCCATCCGCGGCCGGCATACCCCCGGCGGCAATCAGGCGTCCGCCGCCTTCAACAAAACCGGCCAGGCATTGCAACGCTGACTTGGTCAGCCACTCGGCCTTCTGGACAATAATCGTGGAATAGGACGCCGCGCCGGCCCGCAGGCAACCCTTGTCAATATTTTCCGGGATCAACAGGTCGTCATCCACAAAATCGAAATCGCATTGATGTTCCAGCAACTCCACGGCCACCTGGTCATGCATGGCAATGGCGCGCGCGCGATAGTCCCCGCCGGCCCAGACATCGCGGATGGGGCAATAAACCGCCGTGTTACAAGCGCTCCGGCCCCGGCTGAGCAGGTATCCAAGCCGCGCAACATACTCATGGAAAGGCTTGAGATATTTCCAAAACGGGTTGACCGGCCCAAAAAACGGGCGGGCAAACGCCATGAAGTGATCGCGGGTGGCATAGGCGTAATGGCCGAACACAAAGATATTTACGCCCAGCGCCAGTTGTTGATCCACAATCCATTTCATTTCCGCGGGCGTCAGGCCATTGCCGTAAACCATGAACGATTCCGACAGGACCAGGTCCGGCCCCTTTTTTTGCCGGGCCACGGATTGGGCGTATTTCGGGAAGACCGGCAGTGCGGGATTGCCGGGAAAAACCTGCCGCCAGATGGCGTCAATCCCCGGCAAGTCCAGTTCGCGCAGCGCGCGCAAAACGTGTCCGAAGCCGCCGTCCGCATTGTAGCGCAGCTCGTCCTCGCCGCCCATGTGCCCGCCGGAAAGCAGGCCGTGCGCCCGGCACCAGTCCCGCAGCGGACGCAGGTAGCGCGCGGCAAACAGCTTGGACCAGACGTCGTAAAAATCCAGCAGGACCCTGGTCGTGTCAATGTCGCGATTTTGCTCGAACAAGCACGGGAGATGTGGGATTAGATCATAACCCTTATCCCGCCGGAACGCCTGCGGCAGGTCCGCGGACCACGTCAACTGCCCCGGTGCGGAAACTGGCGCGGGATGGGTTCCCTCCGCGGCCGGTTCGTCCGTGAAAGCGAACTTGATGTTGCCGCCGAACCGATCACCGACATGGCGGGCATAATTTTCATGGGTCAATTCGATAAACGTTTGCGTCGCGGCCAGGCATAACGGATCCGCCCGCGGCGGAAGGTAGGCCCGGCCGTCCCTGATCTTGAATATTCTGAGCGTCATGTCCGGCCCGGCGGCGGTGACTTCCGCGCCCGGCGCCAGGATTTGGACAATGCCGGCGGCGTTCCTGAGCGCGCCGATGAGGGCTTCCGGATCAACGCGATAATTTTTACCGGACTCAAGCTTGATTTCATCAAATCCGACGCGTTTGCGGCCAAATTCCCGCGGATTGCGCGCGTGGACCCGGCCGGCGGCGCTGCCGGAGGGCCAGGCGGCCTCGTCATACAGGTAAAAATGCATGCCTAGCGCAGCGCATTCCTCCACAATCCGGCGGATCAGCCGGAAATATTCATCGCTGAGATATGGCGGCGACATGGCATTCGCCATGGTTTCGGGGCAAAACTCGGGCGGCATCGGATGGATGCAGACGGAACGCAGGCCGCGGGCATGCATATCGCGCAATTGTGCGAGCAGGACGCGCTCCTCCAAGGCGTCGTTCAGCGACCAGAAATACGCCGGGCTGAATTCCGGCGGCGGCTGCGTCAATGCGCCGGCCTTCAGATATCCGCCCTGCCCGCCGCCCGGCGCCATCGTTACTTCACGCGTCATAATATTTTCCATTACTCCTCGAACATATGCTGGTATCGCCCCTGCCAGTAAGCCCAGAGCCAGTTGGCAATGGAGTCGCCGCTCAGGAACCGCGTCAGGAACCTTTGATGCGGGGCAAATCTTTCCGGATTGTCATAATAAGTCATGCCGTCCACATCAATTTTTTCAAGCACATTGGTGACGGCGGGGAGGATGTCCCCGCGGGCCGGGAAGTGTTTTGCGGCCATGACCGCGCCCCGGGCCACCATGGTGCTCCAGCCCGACTCGCAGCCGGGCGGCCCGTCGTCCTTGCCATAACCGGCCGGCCGGCGCGTTTCCCCGGTTGCCGGATCAACGAGCAAATGGACGTAATATTTCCCATTAGGCGCCAGCGTAATTTTCGCCTCCTCCCACATGGCGGCGATGCCTTGCTCCCACTTGCCGCGCAGGGGGTTGCCTGGATCGCAGCGGATGAGGCAGTCGAAATTCATGACATCCATCGTGAGGCCGTCGGCCATGGCGGCCACGAGCAACGCGCGCTGCCGGGTTTCATATTTTGACCAGGGAGTGATTCCGCTTTTTTTCCTTTTTAACTGGGCGAATTCCGGTTCCGCGCTGACGCCCAGTCCGAGGAGCCGCGCGTATTCCCTTTTGAACAGGGCATCGCCGGAATGCTTGTAAGCCTGGCACAGCAGCGGCGGGAAGCGCGTCAGCGGCCAATGTTTCTCCGGCTCGCCCAGGTAGGGGTAAATGTAATTACGCTTGACCCAGAAATGCGCCATTTTCGGGATCATGGCGTCAATTTCGTTTTTTTGTTCACGCGCCGCGAATTCATAAAAATGATCCAGCGCCAGCACGGCGTAGATCACCTGGTCGGTGCTGGTCTCGCGGGACGAGCGGTTGTAGATTTTCGGAAAAAAACCTTCCTCCAGCGCCCGGCCCATCTCGTAGATATGCCGCAGCGCCTGGTAGCCGCGCGCCATTTTTTCCCGGACATGCGGCGCATGCTCCACGCGGTATTGGAAACAAAGCGACTGCAGATACGCCCCTGTGCACATGCCGCAGTTTTCATAGGCGGCATGCTCGCTCCGGGTATAATACCCATCCACGCAGCCATCCCGCCAACTCATGCCCGGCCGATATGCCGGAAAAAAATCCTCCCGGGGCGGGCGCAGGGTGTCTTTATCCAGCCAGGTAAAGACGACCTGGCGGCTGTCCAGAAAATGCCGGACGAGAAATTCCTCCACCAAGCCGGCCTTGGCGCGTAAAGATGTTTGAACCATATTTTCCCCATCCCCCGCTCCGCCGGTTTGGCGGGGACCATGCCGGCAAATGCGCCGCCCCGGCCGCTTGCCATTCAAGGCGCCGGAGCGGCATGCCGCCGGATAAATCCGACAATCGGCCCCGGATCATCCAATCCATGCGGATGATGCCGGCAACCGGGCTTGGCGATTAATTCAATATCGCCGCCCAAGGCCCGGTAACGTTCGGCCACAACGCCGGTGTTTTCTTCCCAGGGCACCACTTCGTCGGCATCGCCATAAATATGCAGGATCGGAATGGACGCCGCCGCCAAAGGCGCAAGGTTGTCCACCGGATTCAGCTTGCAGGCCATGGCCTCGGCCTCGGACGCAAATTTGTAAACAGCCATCAATTTCCGCCAGTTTTCAGGCGAGCCCGGCCCCTTGCCCTTGCCGCCCGGCCAACTGCGCATGTCGCACACCGGCGCATCGCCGAAGAGGCAGGCCACCCGGCCGGGATGCCTGGCCGCCCAATTATAGCAATACAGGCCGCCGCGGCTCAGTCCGATCAGGGCCGGCTTGTCGGCAAAGCCATATCTGCCGGTCAATAAATCGTAAAACTCATCCCATTTCAGCATGGCGGCGGGACCGCCGAACTGGTCGGGAAATTGCAGATAAGCGATATGAAATCCTGCCGCGAGCAAAGCCAGTTCCGTTCCCGGGAAGGAATCGAGAAACTCCCCCTTCCACGCCCAGGGGCGGCCGGGCAATTCGCGCCGCGGGGATATCACCGCCGCCGGCTTCCCCGCCGCCGTGAACACATGCTTTTGGTAACCTTCAAACCAGGCCGATGTTTCGCCGGGCAAATTCAAACCAGACACAGGTTTCATCTCCACGGTTTTAGACTTCATGTTTCCAACTTCTGCTTGTTCCGCCGGTTAACGGCATCTCGGGTATCTTTCAATCAATTGCGCGCTCAGCATCAGGCTCCGGACCACATGGTAGCATGCCAGATAATTATTCCCCTTGCAATCGTTGGTGACATTCCCGCGCCGGTCGAGGTAGCCGAACCAGCCGCCATAGCGGCGATCCGGAAAATGCGCGAAGGTGTAATCATGGACTTTCGCCAGCCATTGCAGCCAGCGGGGGCGGCCCGTCAAGCGATACGCCAGCAATACGGCGTAAATCGCCTCGACATGCGGCCACCATAGTTTCATATCCGCTTCCAGGGGGATGGTGGGTTTCCCGGCCACATCCATGAAATAAAACAAGCCGCCGTATTTCTTATCCCAGCCGAATTCCAACGAGCCTTCGATCGCATCCAACGCGATTTGACGCTGGCGCGCATTGGGGCAATGCTCCAGCATGCGCAGCAGGAACCAGGCAGTTTCGATGGAATGGCCCGGATTAAAAAACCGGCCTTCGGGCGAATCGTCCCGGCGGCGGCGCCGGTCCAGCGCGACATTTTCGCGCAACAGCCTCAGCCGCGGGTCATAATGCCGGAGCACCCCGGCAATGGCATCGCGGATGATGCGCAAATACGCGGGATCCTGCCTGTCGCGCAGCAATTCCAGCGCCATGTTAGCCAGCACCATGCAGTTGGCCAGGTTGCTGAACGGCGGCTGACCCGCCAGCGGCGCGCGCCCCAGCAATTCCGGCCTGGCAATCCAGCGGCCCAAGTTGTCAAACATTTCCAGCGCCTCGGCCCGGCAGGCATCATCCCCCGTCGCGCGGGCGAATTCCCACAAGCCCAGCATGTAAAACACGCCCGCAAACGGCTTGCGCTGGAAAAACACCGGCAGGCCTTCCCGTGTGACGGAAAAATACACACGGCCGGCCGGATCCCGGCCGTACCGGCGCATGAACTTCACGCCGGCGGCCGCCAGTTTCAGATAGTTTGGGTTGGCATCCCATTCGTTGTAAAGGCGCGCCAGCAGCCAGATCATCCGCCCCTGGAACCAGATATATTTTTTCGTGTCGTAAACTTCACCTGTGCGCGTCAGGCAGGAATAAAATCCGCCATGCTTCCGGTCCGGTGAATATTTCAGCCAGAACGGCAGCACATCCTGCTCCAGGTTGCGCCGGTAGATGCGTCCGTATTGCGCCAGGGTTTTCATGTCTGCTGAATAAAGCAGGGATAAATATTAAGGTTGCCGCGCATGATCAAGGTTTCATCCGGACATTCCGCCGATCCGACCTGCAAGACCGTTTCCGTCCCGTCATTGGCGCCGATAATCAGGTCGCCCGCCACAGCGCAGACATTGGAAATACCGTCATAATGTACACGGTTCCAGCCGAACGCGCGGTCGGCTGCCGCCAGCCGCGCCAGCTTGCTGAAGATTGGCCACACCGGAGCGGCTGCAAATTCAGCCCCATTAACCGCGGGAACGGCGTTACACGCCCGCGATCCCTTAATGGAGCGAAAACATCACCCCTTGGGGCAAGTATTCGTAACACCCCATGTCCGCCTGCCGGGAAAACCGGTCCCGGCGCGGTCGGCCATCCAGGTCCATGGCGCCGGGCTCCAACATCCACGGCAGGTTGGTCCCGGCATTGATCCCGGCCGAACCGCCGGCTAAGCGCCAGTTTTCACCGGCAATCCCGACAAACGACGGCGGATTCGTGATGTTGCCCCGGGCGCCGCCGAAATCGCGCGGACTGCAGCAGTAATGCACCGAATTGCTCTGCGCGGCTAAATCGTCGATCCAAGCATACATCCCGAGATCGCGCTCCTGTTCCGGCAAAGTGCCAGACCAACGGTTGGACCAGACCAAACAATTGAAGATGTTATTGGTATTTACCACAATGATGCCGGCGCCGCGCTGGAATCCCGGGTCGCCCTGCACTTCATTATCCGTTATCGTACAAGCGCTTATTTCCCCGCCAAAATTGTTATCGGTATATATGCCGCCGCCCAAGGCGTTAGTGGCTATATTACCGGAAATCAGGCAATTGCGCACAATGGTGGAGTCCGTGACGCTAAGACCACCGCCGCGATAATATGAAAAATTATTCGCAATCCTGCAATTCACCACCACACTGGTGCCATAGGCATGAATTCCGCCACCCAGGCTATTGGTTATAATGTTGCCATGGATGATGCTGTTTTCCAGCAAGGCGTTGCGCATAATCACGCCGCCGCCGCCAATGCCGCCATTATTCCAATTGCCGCTTATATTTACATCTCTGATAAAAAGCATGTTTGTGGCCGTCGCAAGGGCGCAAATGCCGCCGCCACCGAAATTGGCGCCCAGATTGACATTATTGCAAACGGCGCCGCCTTCAATAAATCCCGCAGTCATATAAACCCCGCCGCCTTCACGGCCGGAGGTATTGGTGACAATTACGCAATTACGCAAGCAATGATTGGTTCCATCATATATAAACACTCCGCCGCCGCTGCTGGTGTTATATTGAGTTCTTTTTGACACATTATTGCTGATCAAGCAGTCAACCACCACCACGCCGAAATCACTGCCGGGATTGTCAGCATGAATAAAAATACCGCCGCCATTATGTTCAACCGTATTGCCGGTAATCCGGCAATTGGTTATCACGCCGCTCATCCGCGCATATACGCCGCCGCCATTGGTTTTGGCAAAATTATTGCTTATATCGCAATTTTCCAGCCAGCCGCCGTTATATAATTTCACGCCCCCAGCGGCGTATTGTCCGCTGTAGGAGCGGTTGTTGTCTATCTCGCAGTTGACCACCATGCCCGAACTGCCGACCAGCACTCCGCCGCCGCCTTCGCGGTAAGAATTCGTGGAAGGCGGATTGGAAACAATGTTGCCGGCAATCCGGCAGTTCCAGAGCGACCCGGCAGACATGTACACCCCGCCTCCGCCACGCCCATCGGCTCGGGCGAAAGCAGCGTTGCCGACAACCAGGCAATTGGTCAACATGCCTCCAACCGCCATGTACACACCGCCACCGCGCCCGGCAGATGAGGCGCTGCCGCCGGTTTGCAGGACGCCTTCTTCGCAAAACCCGTTGGTGATGGTGAATCCATCCACCACGGCGCCGGCATGCGCAAGCCAGAAACAGCGGTTCGTGCCGGCGCCAACCATGATGGTCCCATCCCGGTCAACGGCGCCGTTGTTCCAACTTCGGATAGTGACCGGCTTGCTGATATTGACCACATCCGCCAGATTGTAAGTGCCATTAGACACCAGGATTGCGTTCACATTTTCCTGCGCCAGCGCATTGCTGATGCTGGCTTTCGGCTCCGTCCAGTCCAGGCCGGAATTGCCGTCATCCCCGCCGGCCGACGGCATGGCAACGTGATAAACCTCGCCCGTTAAAACGCCGGTCATCGCCCAGGAACCTGCCAGCAAACAATATAATTTGATTTTCGGATGCATGCTTGTACTTCCCCCTTATAATTTTTCCGGTATTTCAAAACCCATATCCTGCGTGTTCCGCGTTTTCCGTGCAGGTGTTTGAATATAATTGTGCCTTCGGAAGCGCCAAGCTCCCGCGACAGAATGTTTCATGGATTATTATTCCTCAAATCCCGTGGCGGCGTATCCCTTCTCCAGTTGCATGCCATCAACCCATATTTGAGCCGTTTCGTCTTTTGCTTGATTTACCGGCCAGAGCCGCAGTTCGAACAACAGCGGCGCGGTGCGGATCGCAATCGTGACGGGCATTGCATAACGTTTCCAATCCGCCGTCAGTTCGAATGTTTGCGCCCCGAGGTTTTCCATCCGCAGCCACACGCGCTCGCCGCCCCGCCCGCCTTTCGCCCAGAACGACCAGACATATGGCGCAACCTGATCGTGCTGCGGCCCGCAATACCATTGCATCGAAGCATATGCGGTATGGCGAGGTTTTGTCAACTGAACGCACTTCGCGCCAAACCGGGCAATCCCGGCATCTGCGATCAGCGCCATATCTTGTTCCGAAGGGCCAAAATGGTTGGCGGCAAAATAATAATCCGGCAATCCCGGGATGGCTTCCTCCTCAAAACTTGGATTGGGGAACACGTTTTTCCGGCCGGCCCGCGCGCAGTTTGGCCACGCGGTCTCCTGCGGCGGGATGACCGCCGGCCGCAAAGACGAAACCGTCAACTGTGCCAACGCCGGCAAGGGCCCTTGCAGGCGATAGGCCCGCACGGCAAAAGGCTCCAGTTCTTCCGCGAAGCCCCCGTCCTGCACCGGCAAGGCAACGTCATCGAAGAGGCTTTGGATCTCGCGGCCGGCCATGCCCGCCATGCTGAAGGTGGCATGGACAGGATAATAACGGCTGTTGGCGGCCAGCAGCACCGCTTTGCCGTCCGCCGGATCGCAAACCAGGCGGACTTGCACATCGGGGAATTCTTCGCGTTCCGGCATAAACGCTGCTTCGCGCCATTGCGCCTCCGGCGCGGAGGCCTGCACGTATTTGATTTCCTGCGGCGGCAGGGCTTGCGCCGCCAGCGGGGCAATCACCTTGATTTTGTCCAGCGAAGCTTTCAAGATTTTCCGGAATTGCGGATTCATGCCGCTGTAGCTGAACCAGAACAACCCTTTGGCGCCATGGATGATTGCCAGAAAATTCTGGCAATTTTGCTCCGGCTCCGTCAGGGCGCGCTTACGGAAGCCGCTCCACCTGGTGCCCACGGGAACAACCCAGACCACCCGGCGATATTCCGCCGCGCGCAGGTCGTTCCAATGCACGATCTTGGAAACAAAATTCGGGGTATCGCGTCCGGCCGGCCCGGCGGGAATCCAGTACGGATCCGTGCAGAGAATATCGCCGCAGGTCACGTATTCCGACCCGGCCGGGATATGGCTGGAATACAACACCTTGACCGGATGATACCCGTCCGTCCGGTGCGTCAGCCGGTAGATCGCATCCAGCGACTGGGTCATGTCAAACCGCCGGCTGTCAAAGGGCTCGTCAAAAGTGGAATACGCCAGCAGGTTCTCCGCGTCCTTTACGCTTTGCACTGCCTGCTCTGTCAGAGGCAGGTTCCGATTCACGTATTCCCGGAACAAATCCGTCTTGACCGGCGCGGGATGCCGGCTGGCGGCGCCGCGCATCAAAAATCCGCGCATCCCCAGAGATCCGCCGCGGCTTACCTTGTGTAATTCTTCCAGTTCCGGCTCATTCAACACCTTCGCCGGCAGGGCCATCCCCGACTCTTTCGGCGGCAACCAGCCGGTTTCCAGCAATGACACCACCTGCAACCCGTACTGCCGGGCCCGCTCCAGGTATTTTACCGCATCCGCCGCCGGCAAATCCTTGTGCCATTGGAAAAATGCGTTGTACCCGGCGTCCGCAATGTCTTTGAACGCCGCCTCGTCGTCCGGCCGAATGCCCGCCATGATGATCCCGATCGGGAAAAACGGCCGGCCATCCTTCAGCACCACCCGGTTGACCTGGTCAATCTTCACTTCGCGCCCCGGCTTCGGCGCGCGCTTGATCAACTCCGCCGCCACCGCCGCAAAGGGCGCGCCGTCGTTGCGCTGCAGCGCAATCCTAACCGGATAGCTCCCGACGGCTAATCCGCCGATCTCAAAGGCCACTGCCGTCTCCCGCGCCGCGGGCGCGGCCGCCAGCGTTTTTCCGTCTAACTCCACCGCCACCGTCAAATCTTTTAATGCGGACTCCGGCATCCCGATTTCCGCCGCCGCAACGGCCTGCCCTTCCGTCGTGTAATAATTCCGGTCCAGCCACCCTTGCATCACCTTCAAGACCGCCGGCTTCTCCTCCACCACCCGCTGCCATATTTCCCCGGTGGCGGCATCCCGTACTTCTACCGTGATCGAGCGTTCCGCCGGCGCCGACACCGGCACGGACACCGTCAATGCCACCGGGCGCGTCCCCTGCAAATCTACCCGCTCCCGCACCGCCGTTTCCGCACCCGATACCGGCCGGTCAATCACCACCGCCTCTACCGCTCCCGTCGCCGAGTTTCCGCCCTTTAACTCCAGTTCCACCCGGTAATAATTCGTCCCGTCTTCCGTATAATACGGCCGGACTTCCACGCTCTCCAACGACGCCATAAACGGCATCCGCAACCTGCCCGTCGCCAATGGCGCCAGCGCCCCAAAAGCCGCCGGCTCGTGGAACGACCGCGTCACGGGACGCCACAGACTGTGTTCCATCTCCTCGTGCGTGATCACATTGCTCGCATCCACATACGGCTGCCGCCGGTTGCGCGCTATATTCATCCGTATATGCTCCAGGTCGCCGTATTCCATGAAGATATACAGCGGCAATGCCGCTTCCGCCGTCCACCCCGCCTCCGTCACCGTCACCGTCGAGCGCCAGGGCAGGTTCCAGGTCTGGCGCTCGCGGCTGCCTTTGATGATCCGCTGCTCGGCCTTGACGTTAAAGCAACTCAACATGAAGTGGTAGTACACCGCGCCTTCGCCATCGGACGAGAAAAACAGTTCCACGGACTCGTCTTCCGAGACCGGCCCGTCATGCTCGCGCGTCTTCGGGTCCAGGACGTGTTTCTGCAGCGGATTATCGCATTTGATTCCCAGGTACAGCCAGGCATCGTCATACGCCAGCCGGACTTCCGTGTCATCCGCGCGCCGGCCGCCAGCATCCTTGTAAAGATGGAAATCGCCCAGCGGCTGCGCCGATTTCCAGCAGGCCTCGTCCAGCCGGCCGTCCCAGACCGGCGGCGCTTCCAGTTTCAAGGCCTCTGCCGCCGGCGGCGGTTCGCCGGCATACGCGTATCCCCACAACAACATCAAAACCGCATGTAAGGCTGTCCGGTAATTTAACATAATTTCTTTCTGCCTGGCCGGTGATATAGTTTCACCCAAGATATTGACATGATACCCTTTTATATCCAGTTGGTAAATTGATTAAACATCTTAATTTTGGACGAATTCTCACACGCCTTTGCCTCCGGCAAACACATGTCACCTGCCAGATACCGCCATATCAACCGGTTCGGACATGCCTGACAACCGGCAACCATCAGCAGGTCAATTTTATCCAGCGTATGACGGATACATTGTCCTCGTAGCACCAAAACGCGACCAAAACCGCCCCATCCGCCAGCCGCGTCAGGCAGGGCGCGCCGAATCTCAGCACGCTGAAATTATGCGACATGTTGGCCGTTATCGCCGTCTTCCCACCGCCGGCATCACCCCATAACGGCGATTCCGCTTCGTTTTCCCACCGGCCCCGGCGCAGCGCCGAGAGGTTCGCCCACAGGCCGGGCCGGTCCATCCGGCGATAGACGCTCAGGATGCGGCCATCGTCCAAAACCAGCGGGGTCAGCGTCTGGCCCTGCAAGCCGGTGGAAGCGGGGGCGGACCAGTTTTGGCCGCCGTCTTCGCTCAAGGCATAATGATTCGGACGGTCGGACTTGGCCTGGTCGTCATACACCCAGGCTGTCGCCAGCAACCGCCCTTCCGGCAACTCCGCGATTTTGGATTCCCAGAAATACACCCGCCCAGCCGGATCAGACATCACCTTCCAATATTCCGGCCAGGTTCGCCCCTGGTCGCGCGACACGAGCGCGATCATTTGCAGCCCATTGGGGCAATGGCCATCCCAATCCGGCCAGGTATGTGTGGGAATCAGCCAGCGGCCATCGCGCAGCACCGTGATGGGCGAACACATTTCGAAAGACGGGCCAACCAGCGGCGGGTTGATGATTTGCGGGACAGTCCAGGTTTTCCCGGCGTCCGCCGAACGCAAAAGCCACAACCCGGTTGGAACAAATCCCAGGGTCGCGGGATTGGTCAAGCCGGCATCGGGATGATCGGTCCGGTCATGCCGGACCATGTAGGCCGCCAGACCGCCATCCGGCAGAGCCGTCAACCGCGCGCATTCCGATGTCACCCGGCCGCTGGTTCCGGCATGCAACATACCCTCCGCCTGCCAGGTCGCGCCCTGGTCCCGCGACCGGAAAAGGTTCGTGCGCAGGTTGACCGCTTCAAACGCCTCGCCCAGCACCGCCGCGGCCAGCATCTGCCCGTCCGGCAACGCGGCGATGGACGGGAAATAGGCATGCACACTGCGCACATGCGGCTGGGGATTGCGGTAAAGCCATCCGGTTGCCAGTTTATTTATCCGGTTGGCCCGCATCAGTTCCCTCCCATCAATCGCTGTGCATTGCCCCAAAACACTTTTTTCCGGTCGCGCCGCGCCGGCATAACGGCGCGCACGCGCGCAATGAACGCGCGCGGTTCGTAGCCGTCAAAATCCGTGCCGAAGAGCACCCGGTCAACCCCCATGGTTTTGACCGCCCGTTCCAGCGCGCCTAGAAACAATCCGCCATGCAGGCCGGCGATATCCAGCCAGAGATTGGGCCGGCCGGCCATGATATCCAGCGCGGGCTGGTCGGGAATATGAGCCGCTACAATCCGGCAGCCCGGCAGCTGCCGGGCCAACTCCAGGATGTCGGGGTGATAATGCAGGTGCAATACCTGGCCATACTCCGCGCATTTTTCCGCCAGCCGCAAAAAGGCCGCGTCGGAATATGGGCGCTCCATGCTGCGCCGCGGTACCAGCTCGCCCACCCATTTCAGGCCTTGCCGGTGAAATTTTTCCAACCAGGCCGCCGAAATCCCGGCAAAATCCGGATGGATGACGGCGCCCGGATAAAGCAATCCGGGATGCCGGGCCGCCAGGCGCAAGGCCGCGCGATTGGCCTGGTCAAGATCCTCGGCCGACTTGGCGAACACGCCTTGCCAGGTATTGAAAATCGCCCGGCCAACGCCGGCGTTGCGCAAATAGGCCAAGGCCGCGCCGGCCGTCCGGAAAAACGACTGGTGGCCCGGCCAGCCGGGACTGGGCAGGTGGACATGGACATCAAAGATCATGTGTTGGCCCAATATCCATCGCGGCGCCCTTGCCAATAAGCCCAAAGCCAGTTGGCCACGGCATCGCCGCTGAAAAAACGCGTCTTGTAACGCAGTTCCGGCGACCAGCGTTCGGGATCGTTCATGTAGGTGAAATCGGGGATATCCTGCGCGGCCAGCGCCTTTTTGGCAATGGCAATCGCGGATTGCGGATCGTCCAGATGTCTGGCAGCCTGGACGCCCGCCCGGGCGATCATGCTGCCCCAGCCGGACGATGCGCCGGTAATCCTGGGGCCGGCGCCCCAGCGCGCAACCGGCCGCCGCGCCGCGCCGGTATCCATATCCACCAGCACCTCGATGTAATACGTTCCATCCTCCCCGATGGACAGGCGCCCTTCCTCCCACATCGTCCGCACTGATTCGCGCCAGCAGCCGGCCCAGCTATTCTGCGGATCATGGCGCAGCAGGTAATCCAACTCCATGATATCCATGGTGGCCGCGTCGGCCAGGTGGGCAATCAGCCAGGCATGCTGTTCCCGCTCGTAATCCGAGGTTTTGGCGGCGCCGCTGCGCTTGCGCAATAACCGCGATTCACCGGGTTGGCGGTTGACGCCTTCCGCCAGCAGACGCCGATACTCATCCTGGAATTTTGCATCGCCGGAATGTTTATACGCCAGGAGCAGGAGACTGGGGAATCGCGCCAGCGGCCAGAGCATGTCCGGATTATGGTAATAAAGATAGCGGTATTTGCGCTTCACCCAGAAATCTATCATGCAGGAAATCATGCGCGCGATTTCAGCGCGCTCCGCCGCCGCGGCATGCGGCGCAAATGCGTCCAGCGCCATCACCGCGTAAAGCACCTGGTCGGTGCTGGTCTGGTTGGAGAACCGGCCTCCGTAAATCTTCGGGAAAAACCCCTCCTCCAATTCCTCGCCCATTTCATAAATATGGCGCAAGGCATGGAAACTGCGGCGCGCGCGCGCCAGGGCCGCAGCATCGCCGGTGACTGCATGCCGGCAGACCAGCGCCTGCAAATAGGCGCCGGTGGTCATCCCGCAATTTTCGTAATGCCAGAAATCCGCCGGCGCAACCCCGGGAACATATTTGTGCATATCCACCGCCGCATCAAAAGAGGACGCCGTCAATGGCCTGGCCGTCTGCCTGTCGAGCGCGGTATAAACCACTCCGTGCGGATCAATGAAATGATCTTCCACCCAGTCCTCAACCGCCCGGGCGCGGCCGGCCAGCATGGCGTCGAGCTCGCTGTCATTTAACGTTTTTGCTGTCATATTAACATCTTCGTATATCCGAGCCGGTTTTATTCCGCCGCCGCCGGCCAGGCCGCCAGCGATTTTTTAACCTGGTCCCGCACTGCCCCGGTCCAGGCGTCATGGCGTTCCGCGCACCGTTGCGGGCCGTGTTGATAATCCGTTGCGGCAATTTTCAAAATATCCCGATAGGCGCGATCCAGCGCCGCCGCCGCATCGTCGAACGATTGCGCGGCGGCCTGCAGTTGCCGGACACGCTCCGGCCGCGGCAAACCATCCGCCATGCAAAGCCGGTGCAAGACTTGGAATTGAGCCAATGCCTGCAGGAATTTCTGAGCGTAAATGGTTTCCAGGCGGGCGCAGGCATCGCCGGATTGTTCGGCCAACGGCAAGGCCAGGGCGCAGACATCCAGCAGCCGCTGAATCTCCTCCGGCGCCGCCAGGCCGGCGGGCCAGGCCGCCGGAGCGTCTGCGCCGCATATTTTCGCCGCCGCCTGCACCCAGCCGCTTCCGGCGGTGTATGTTGCTTCCCGCAGGAAAGCTGTCGCCGGTTCCATCACTTGGAACCACTCCGCGAATTGCGGCGGGGAAGCCACCTGGTTGCCAACGGCCCAGGCTTCGGCAAACTCCCGCGGACTGCGCCCCCCGGCATTCCAGGTCCATTCCGCCAGCGCCGCATACTGGAAATTACCGAATTCCCGCTCCCACTCGCCGGATTTTTCCGGCGCGGCCACGGTCGGCCCGCGGCTCAGGCAATACAAGGCGCTGTAATTCGCGCCCAGGTATTTGTCCACGCTTTTTTTGATAGCGTCAATTTCGTATCGCAGCGTCCAGTATCCCGGGCCGACGCGCGGTCCGTCATAAGTCGCCAGCCAATGCCCATCGGCGGCATATTTATCAAAAGCCGCGTTGGCGGTATAAACTTTTTCCGCCTTGATTTCCGGCGGCAGCATGGCCAGGCATTCCTTGCTGACCTGCACGCCTTCCTCTCCGCCGGAAAGGGTAAAAAATACGCGCCCCTGCAAATCAGGATATTTTTCCCGCGCGGCCAGGATCGCCGCCACGCTGGCCTGGGTTTCCTTCTGAAACTGGCGGGGGCCGTCCTTCATACATTCCGCGCACTCGCACTGGCAGGGCGCGCGCTCTGAAAGCCACAGGCTGACTTCCCGGGCGCCCTGCGCGGCGGCGCTTTCGATCCACTCCTTTGCAATGCGCTGCAGCAGCGGCGTCGCCATGCAGGGACAACGCGCTCGGGCGAAACTCCCACCCCACTTGTAACATGGATTGCGCGCGCCATCGCCCTTGCCGGTCAATTCGGGATATAATTCATCCGCGCCGTACCGGAAAAGATAATCATAATGCGGCATGTGCGGCATCAGCAGGAAGGCGCGGCCGGCAGCCTCCCGGATCAAATCCATCGGCAGCGGCGGGCATTCCGCCGGGGCATCCTGCTTCAGGATCAGCCCCGTCGGCACATGCGAAAAATTGAGTTTCAGCGACGCCATCCAGGGGATAAACCCCGGCGTTTTGATACTGGTGTTCCAGACGCCGCGCTGATCCATGTCCGGCCAATCGTAAATCTCCGCCAGCGGGATTTCCACGGCCGCGGAAGTCAACCGCGCGGTCAGCAGCCGGGTCAGCGTCTGGATTCCATAAAACACGCCCGGATTCGCCAGCCCGGCCACCGCCAGCGAATTGCTGCCAATCGGCCGGATCAGGTAAGCCTGCGCGGGATACCGCGCCTCCTTCAGTCGGTCGGCACCTGCCACAACTTGGCCGTTCAACCGTCCTTGTTCATCCAGCAGGCCGATCTGGATCACGAACTCCGTCCCGGTAGGCGCCTGCCCGCTCCGGGCCTGCCAGGCCGCGCGCAATTCGTTGACCGACTGCACGACCATGGCGGAGGCGTCCGGCGCCGCGGCCAGGCCGAGCTGGCCCGGCGCCAGGCGCACCGTCCCGGTAACAGCCATTTCCTGCGGCAGAGGAATGAGATAATCCGACCAGGCCCGGGTTTCCGAAGGTTCTGCCGCTGCCATGGCGGCGGCCGCCAGCAACATCAGGCCGGCAACAAATCCGGCATTATTACGCTCGTGCATGGATGATCTTCCTTCGCGTTTGGATTCTCATTATGGCAATTGAATAATGGTTGCCGCGGCAGCCTGCGCTGGCCGGAATTTTTCCAAGCGCGCCGTTTTGCCGCCGGCGGTGGCTGTCAAGGTGTAAGAATATTGGGATACGGCCGGGGTCTCGGATTCCGCCGACGCGGTCCGGATATAATCGGTCAACAGGAGGACCCGGGGCATCCCGGGCGCGGGCGTCCGGCCCTGCGCATCGGTTTTCACCTTGCGTAACGGCGGCAGTCCGTCGCCTTCCTGCTCGGCCCGGCAGACCACTTCCGCGTTCGCTACCGGCCGGCCGGCGGCATCCTGCACCGCCACCACCGCTTGCCGGCGCACAATTACCTTGGGGAACTGCACCTTTCCCGCCCGGTTGGTCCATGTCCGCTGCAAATCGCCCAGCCGCGGCTCATCCCATTCGCAATCCACCAGCACCACGCCTTGATCGGTATAAGTCAACGACCAGTTGCGATCGTTGCCCTGGAAGACGCAGCCGGTCAACTCGGCATTCACGCCGCCGCGGTCCAGAACGGCTGTTCCGCAATTGATGAACTTGCAGCCGTAGAGTTTATGCACGCCGTCGGCCAGCGGAAATTCCACCCGTTCAAACACAGTGTCCCGGATGCTGTAATCTTTCAATTCCGGGGTCCGAACGGCCATCCCCATGCCGTAAAGCATGCCCTTGACTCCCGCAATGCGGGCATTCTCCAGGACGGTTGAACCCATGTAAACACCGCGCACGTTGTCGCCGATCTCGCATCCGGGCGCGGAGTCAACCGGCTCGATCCGGCTGTTGTAGGCGTATAATCCGCCGCCCCACTGGAGCAGGCCGGCATCCAGCCAGGGCAGTTTGCCGACAAACAAGGTCCGGCGGTCGGCCGGCGTGCAGGCGAATTGCAGCGTGGCGCTTATAGATTTATTAGTTCGGTCGCCCAGGACCAGGGCGTTCATCCGCTTCGGCGCTTTCCAGTAAACATCGCCGTTTTCGCCCTGGATGAAATAGGGATGAACATAGAGATTGCCGCGCATGACCAGCCTTTCGCGCGGCCGGTCCGGCGATCCGACCTGGAACACTGTTTCCGAGCCATCGTTGGCGCCGATGATCAGACCGCCCGTCAACGTGCAGGTCTGGGCGGCGGCATCGTAATCCACGCGGCCCCAGCCGCAGGCGCGATCCATTGCTGCCAGGCGCGCCGGCGTACACGGCAGGGATGCCGGATAGTCCACGACCACCATGGCATCGCGCGCAGCATCAATGTAAATTCCCGCACGCGCCGGCAGCACGGCCACGATTGCAATCGCAATCAACAGCAGGGTTTGGATTAATGCAGCCAAAACATCATCCCCCTTGGCACGTATTCATAACAACCGATGTCCGCCTGCCGCGAAAACCGGTCCAGCCGCTGGCGGCCTTCCGCATCCGCGGCGCCCGGTTCAGACATCCAGGGCAGGTTGGTCCCCGCATTGATACAGGGCGAGCCGTCGGCCAGTCGGAAATTCCCGCCCGGCCAGTCCGCAAACCCGGGGTCGTCAGTACGATTCCCCTGCTCCGTGGTAATTCGATCCGTGAACGGCACGGCACAGTGATAAAAATCGTTCGACGCCAACCATGTATAATTATGGCTCCTAACCAGAATTTGTGGGTAAAAAACAGGTTTTAAAGTTTAAGAAGTTCTCCAAGCAATGGCGCCAAAAGATGGTGGAGTTATTAACAGCCTGCCGCTTTGGGCGTTTGGCGGCCCCGCAGCAGCCTGATTAATAACTCCTGATTGGCGCGATGGCGGAACGGAGATAAAGCGGCGGCAAAAAAATAGGCTGGCCTTTCCGTAATCCATTGCGTATGCAATGGGTGAACACAAAAAAAGGAGGACCAGCCCAAGGTGAAACTTAAAACAATTTTGAATCGTTTGCAACCTTTGAAACGTTTTATTTATCAGGAAACTTGTATGGTTTTGGATCGTCGCGGCCAATGGAAAGTGGATATAAGCATTCGTCCGCATCGCCAACGCGCGGCATGCTGCTCGCGTTGCGGGCGACCGCTGGCGACATACGACACTCTGCCTGAACGGATATGGGCGTTTGTGCCCATTTTGAATGTGCCGGCTTTTTTGCATTATAGTCCGCGCCGGGTAAATTGCCCCGAACATGGCGTGGTGGTGGAAGCGCTGCCTTGGAGCGATGGCAAACGACCCTACAGCAAGGCGCTGATGCTTTTTTTGGGGAACTGGGCGCGGAGGTTGTCCTGGAAAGAGACGGCGCTGATTTTCAAAGTCAGTTGGCAGGCGGTTTATCGGTCGGTCGAGTGGATGGTGGAATGGGGCTTGGCGCACCGGGAATTGGCCAATATAACGGCGATTGGTGTTGATGAACTCCACGTAGGCAACGGTAAAAAGAGCAAGAACTATCTGACCTTGATCTATCAGATTGATGCGCAATGCCGCCGATTGCTCTGGGTCGGCCAAACCCGCCGGGCGGCCGCGCTGCGTAAAGGGTTGCAATCTTTGGGAAAACCCGTGCTGGCCGGCATTCGACATATATGTAGCGATATGTGGCGACCTTATCTGAAAGTCATTGCTGCGAGCCTCAGCCACGGTTGCCACATGATTGACCGCTTCCATGTCGTGCAAACCTTGAATGCCGCCGTGGACGAGGTCCGGCGCCGGGATATGGCGGCGATGACAGCGCGTCCGGCGGCCAAGCAAAAACTCAAGAAAATGCGCTGGACCTTGCTGCGCCGCAAAACCCGCGTGCGCGGCAAAGCTCGCGAAATGCTTGATCGGATATTGGGCACAAGACTGCAAACCGGCCGCGCCTATTTGTTCAAGGAAAGCTTTCAGCATTTTTGGAGCTATCACAGCCCAACCTGGGCGCGTAATTATCTCCAGGCATGGGTCAAGCGCGCCTGTCGTAGCCGCATTGCGCCAATCATTAAGGCGGCTAAAACCATTGCTAAACACGAGGAGCTGCTTTTGAACTGGATCAGAGCCAGAAACGAGGTTTTTACTGGCGCAACCGAGGGCTTGAACAATAAAGCTCGAGTGGTTACCAAACGATCTTATGGCTTCAGAACTTTTCATGGCGCGGAAATGGCGCTATATCATACCCTTGGGCAATTGCCCGAACCGGTAATCACCCACAAATTCTGGTGAGGAAACATAATTATAAACATTGCTGAATGTGCCGCTATCCACGCTGTTGAACCAGATAATATTATTATAGTTTTTAACGGTATAGGGATCGTTGTCGCGCAGCCACAGCCCGCCGCCGTCGGTCACCGCAGTATTGGACACGATTGTGCAACTTTCCACCATGGTGGTATAAGTGGTATTATTCCATTGATATTGATTAATACCGCCGCCGGTGGCGGCGGTATTGCGGGTCAGCAGGCATCCGCGGGCAAGTCCGCCATAGTATAAATATATTCCGCCGCCATCGGTGGCGGTATTTTCCTGGAGAATGCTGTTAAATATTTCTCCGATTCTCCCGATGTAAACGCCGCCGCCCCGGACGGCGGAATTCCCCCGCAATTCGCTGGCGGCAATGCGGCCGCCGTAATCATAATAAGCGCCGCCGCCATAGTTGGTAACCGCCCGGTTGGCGATGAGTTCACTGTCCTGCACCAAGCCGCCATAATAAAAATATAGCCCGCCGCCATTATTGCTGGCCGCATTGCCGTTAAAAACGGCATTGCTGAACGCTCCCGAATAAGAGCAATACACGCCGCCGCCGGTATCACTGGCTTCGTTGCTGTTGATGGAGACGCCGGCAAACTGGTAATAGTCAATTGCGTAAGACGCAGAACCTGAAATATAGACCCCGCCGCCTTTGCCTCCGGTCCGGTTGCCTTCAATGGCGCCGCCATCCATCAGGATTCCCGGATTGACTTGGTGGTAAACATACACGCCGCCGCCGAAATTGGTGGCGGCATTGTCGCGAATGACGCAATCGCGAAGCGTCACCGTGCCGTATGTCAATCCGACGCCGGCGCCGTATAACGCGCTGTTCCCGACAAAGCGGCAATTTTCCACCAGGGAAGTTTTACCGGCGATCAACAACCCGCCGCCGTAACGATCCCAAGTAGTCGGACCCAGGGCGAAGCCGTTGGTGAACGTCAGCGCTTCCAGCAGAATTTGATCGCCATTGACGATCATGCAGCGGTTAGTGACCGGTTTGCCGGAATAGTTATTGGCGTCAATCACCACGTCATCCGCAACGCCGGATAAGCCGCGGATGGCTACATTGGTTTTATAAGTCGAAACCAGAATCTGTCCGTCAAGATGATACGTGCCATTGGAAATCAAAACCGTATCGCCGTAGCCGGCCTCGTCAATGGCATCCTGGATGTTCGTCGCGGCATCGTTCCAGTTGGTGTAAGGCGAAACATGCCCGCCCTGGCCGGGCTCCGCGACATAAATGGTGCGCGCCGCGGCCGGCGCGCATGCCGCCCAGATACAGGCCATGATCGTCAATCCCAGACTGCCCACGGTTGATTTTTTTGATTGCAACTGCATTGTAGTCCTCCTTTATTGTGCACGGCGCCAGACCAACCCGGCCGCATGCAAGGCTATCCGAGACGCATGCCCCCCGATCTGCGGCTCACCACAGGTTCGCCCTCCATGAAATAATCCACCGTTAAAGGCCGTATTTGGAGGGCGAGGCTGTGCCGAGCCTTTGGTTAGGTTAACGTAGGGGGTTGCATGAGTCTCATCCAATTATTTTTTACATCTTACATCTTCAAAGCACACCCTATACATCCTTCTTATTTCCGGTTAATTCCGGCGGGGCACGCGCCCCCCGCCGGAATTGGTGCCCCGCGTGGTGAATTCCGCTCCCCGAGCCTGTCGAGGGGTTTGAAAAAGCAAGGTAAGTTTGGGGTGGATGCGGGTGCACCGGTGGGCGGGGCTAATCTCAAGATTGCCCCGCTCCCGGTAAGCCCGCCCGAAGGGGCGCGCCGCGCGCCAGACGCCCCAAAATCGCCGCCGCCTTTTTCAAACGGAATTCACCACGCACTACAACGACATGATCACATCAACAAATTTGCCTTACACAAGCCTTGTCGATCGTCACTCCTCGAAATCGGTTGCTTGATCACCCTGCTCCAACTGGAAACCGTCCAGCCAGATGGTCCCCCGCTTGTTCAACATCAGCGCAAAATCGCCGCGGCTTTCCTGGTGCCGGGCAGGAATATTTATTCCCGTTAGAATATACCGCTGCCAGCCAGCGGTCAACTCAAAAGATTGCCCATCGGCCCAAACCCTATGCGACGGCGCATGCCGCACCGCGATGGATTCGCCGCCGCGCTCGCCCCTGGCCCAGAAACTAAACGTGTACACCGCCGGCTGGCCGCGCTGCGGCGCGCAGGTCCAGACCATGTTGATATAGGGCGGATTTTCATCCTTCAATTTTACCATTTTCAGACAATTCCGCCCGAATTTCGCCTGCCCGGAATCGTCCAACTCGATTGCCCCGTAATAATAGTCCGGCAAACCCGCCACCGTGTTTTCCTCAAAACTGGGGTTGGGAAACACATTTTTTTTGCCGGCGCGCGCGTTGTGCGGCAAAGCCGTCTCCTGCGCCGGCAATTTGGCCGGAATCATGGCGGTCAGGCTTAACGATACCGGTTCAGGCAGACGTCCCAACCGGTAAGCGCGCACGGCAAACGGCTCCAGGTCTTCTTCAAAAACTCCGTCTGCGACAGGCAAGGATGCATCCGCAAACATCCGGGAGACCGCTCCGGACAACCCGGCAACTTTAAAAATCGCCCGCACCGGGTAATACCTGCTGCAGGCCGCCAGCAACACCAGGCCGCCATCGGATGGATCGCGGAAGATGCGCCCTTGCACGTCCGGGAACTGTTCCTTTTCCGGCACAAATGGCGCTTCTTCGCATTTTCCCTCCGGCAACACTCCGCGCCAGTGCTGCACTTGCTGCCGCACGACGGGCTGTACGGCCATTGGGCCGATAGCCCTGATTTTGGCGATGGAAGCCTTGAGATTTTCCCAGGCCGGCCCCGGCATGGGATAACGGAACCAATACAACCCCTTGGCGCCATGAATAATGGCCAGAAAGTCCTGGCATTGCTGCTCGGCCCCGGAAATCGGCCGTTTGCGGGTGCCGGACCAGTTAATCCCCGCCACGTTGACAATCCATACCGGCCGGCGGAATTTTTCCGCGCGTTGGCCGGTCCAGGCGGTGATTTTAGAGACAAAATCCGGGGTATTGCGTCCCGGTGGTCCGGCGGGCGTCCAGTAGGGATCGGTGGTCAGCACATCGCAATGCCGGACGTATTCATCGCCTTCGGGTATGTGGCTGGAATACAACAGTTTTACCGGGTGATAGCCGTCCGCCTGGCTGGTCAGACGATAGATATCCGCCAGCGAGGAAATCATGTCAAACCGCCGCTTGTCATACGGCTCGTCGAATGACGAATAAGCCAGCAGGTTGCCGGCATCCCGGGCGTTTGCCACCAGTTGTTCGGTAACGGGCAAATTCAGTTTGACGTATTCGCGATACAGCGCCGTCTTGACCGGCGGCGCATGCCGGCTGGCCGGCGGGGTGACCAGGTACCCCCGCACGCCCAATTCGCCACCGCGGTTGATGGCCACCAGCCGGCGCATATCCTCATCGCTCAAGGCTTGCCGCAACTCCGGCGGCAATTGCTCCATGCCGGACTCTTTCGGCGACCGCCAACCGGTTTGCAGCAGCGCAATGAACCACAACCCATGCTGCCGGGCGCGATCCAGGTATTTGCCAATATCGGTTGGCGTCAAATCCGTATGCCACTGGAAGAACGTGTTGCAGCCGGCGGCGGCTATATCCTTGAACGCCGCATCGTCGCCCGGCAGAATTCCCGCCATGATCGGGCCAAACGGGAAGATCGGCCGGCCATCCTTCAGCACCACCCGGTTGATCTGGTCTATCTTGACTTCGCACCCCGGCTTGGGCGCGCGCTTGATCAATTCCGCCGACACTGCCGCAAAGGGCGCGCCATCCCGGCGCCGCAAGGCGATCCGCAGTGAATGCGCACCTTCGGCAAACCCGGCCGGTGAAAATTCCACCAGGGTCTCCGGCGCGGCCGGGGCCACGCCCAGTGTCTTGCCGTCCGCCTCCACGGCTACTTCCAATTCCGCCAGCGCTTCCGCCGGCATCCCGATTTCCGCGGCCGCCCGGGCCGTGGTTTCGCTCGTATAGTAATTCCGGTCCAGCCAGCCGCGCATGATATTTAATATCGCCGGCCGCTCCAGCAGCATTTCACGCCAGGCTTCCCCGGTAACCGGATCGCGCACCGACACCGTAATGGATCGTTCCGCCGGCGCCGCCGCCGGCACCGCCAGCGCTACTTTCACCGGCTTGACGCCTTCCAACACCGCCCGGGCACGCACCGTCGTGCCCGTGCCCGCCAGCGGCCGGTCGGCTGCCGCCACCTCCACCTCGCCGCGTTCGGCATTGCCGCCTTTGAGCACCGCTTCGATTCCGTAATAAGTATGGCCGCCTTCCGTGTAATACGATTTGACTTCCACCCGCTCCAGCCCTGCCAGGAACGGCACGCGCAGCTTGTCCGGCGTCAGCGGCGCCAGCGCGCCGAAGGCGTCCGGCTCGTGGAATGACCGCACCACGGGGCGCCAAAGACTGTGTTCCATGTTCTCGTGGCCGATGACATTGCAATCGTCAACCACCGGGATGCGCCGGTTGCGCGCGATATTCAGCCGGACATGCTCCAGGTCGCCATGCTCCATGAACAGGTACAGCGGCAGCGCCGCTTCCGCCGTCCAGCCGTCTGCCGCAACCATGGCCGCGGAACGCCACGGCAGGTTCCATGTTTCCCGATCCCGCACGCCCTTGATGAAACGCTGCTCCGCCCGGACATTGAAACAACTCAGCATGAAGTGGTAATACGCCGCGCCGGCGGCATCGGATGAAAAGAATAACTCCACGGATTCATCCGCGGACACCGGCCCGTCATGCGCGCGCGTTCGAGGATCCATGACCAGCTTCTGCACCGGATTCCCGCACCTTATTCCCAGGTACAGCCAGGCATCGTCATACGCCAGCCGGACTTCCGTATCCTTTACCCGCCGGCCATCCGCATCCTTGTAAACATGGAAATTTCCCAGCGGCACGGCCTCCCGCCAGCAATCCTCGTCCAGCCGCCCGTCCAGCGCCGGCGGCTGTGCAACCGGCACGGCGTGAGCCGACGGCGCCACTTCGCCGGCAGTCAGCGCGCCGCCGCAACCAAGCAAGGCCGCCGCCCAGAATGTCAAAAATCTTTTTGCTTCCATCATGGTCTCCTGTATATGATTTCAAATGCGCCGGCAGCTCCGCCGGCAACAGGCTCTCTGACGTCTAGCCCTGGGGCCATGGCCGGTCCGCGGCGGCATTATAACCCGCCAGGAATTCATCGTCCAGCAGACCCGCCTGGTTGGGATCAGGCACTTTGAAATATACCGCCTCGCCGCCCGGATCGGCGAATTCGGTCAAAGTCAGCGCCAACTCAGGCTTGGCGTCGGGATATATACTCCCCGGCTTCCATGCCCGGATGCGGCAGGCCTGGCCGCCGGCATGCACGGATGCATCGTCCAGCGGGCCTTCCACCGATTGCGTATCCAGCACCAGGAGCCGCAAATCCATATCCGCCAATTCCGCGTGCCGCGCGCGGTTCAGGCAAAACAGCATGGGTCCGCGCATGACGGCTACCCGGCCGGCCTGCGCCTGCCGGCCTTTGACCAGCCGGAAAGGCATGGGAAATTCCAGCGCCGCTTCATCGCCCGGCCGCCACTCGCGCTCAATCCTGTAAAACTCGCCCGGGCGCGGCGCCGGGTCCACAGGTTGGCCGTTCACGGTTAAGGATGGCGCATTGCACCAGAGCGGCATACGCAGCCGCAGGCCAAACCGGGCAGGCTGCGCCGGATTCACGCGCAAGAGCACGCGCCCCGACCGCGGGTACTCGGTAACCTGCTCAAGCGTCACTGAAACGCCGCCATCCAGGGTGGTCCGGATGGTTGACGGCGCATATAAATTCACCGCCAAGTCGCCATCCGCCATGTAATAGACCAGGCCGGGCAACTCCGCAATGATGCGGCGGTAATTGTTCGGGCAGCAGAAGGTGTCTTTTTTGAAATAGCGGCGCGGCCCATCGAATGGGGTATAATAACGGATCTGCCGGCCTGCCGGCGATTGCGCGGCAAACAAAGCGTTATGCGCCGCCCGCTCCATGACATCCCCGTAAAACGCGGATTGTGTCCGCCGCAGCAGCACGTCGAGCAATTTCAGCATATAAGCCGTGGCGCAGGTTTCACCGAGATTGATTGTGCCATCCTGGGTATCATGCCAGCACTCATGATCTCCGGTCGCGCCGGTAATCGCCAGCCCGTCCTGCCGGAACATGAAATCCAGCGCGCGGCGGGTGGCGCGCTCAAGCTGCGCGTCCGGCGCCAGGCGGTTTAACTCCAACTGCGCCAGGCACCGGTTGAAATAATTGTACACATGGCCTTCGATCCGGCCCCAGCGCCCTGCGACTATCGGGGCATCCCACTCCTGGATTTGCGTGTCTTTCAGGCAGAAATCCAGATACGCCCGGTCGCGCGTCTGCCGGTACAGCGCCAGCATCGCAGTCTCAACGCCCAGGGTGGTCATCACGTATTGTCTCGGAACGCGTTCCGGTCCGGCTTGCCATTGCCGGATCAGGCAATCCGCCAGCCGGCGCGCAGCTTCCAGCGAGGCCGGCTCCTTCCACAATTCAAAGTTCGTCACCAGGCCAAACACCAGGTACGCCGTCTCGTGAATATCCCACAGGCTGACAAAACGGGCCTCCGGATCGAACGTTCCGATGTAGCCGTCGGCATCCTGCGATTCCAGGAGTACGGATATGATGTGTTGCCGCAACCCCTGCATGGCGGCGTCCGCCTGCCGGCCATATGCCAGCCGCGCCACGGCATCCACGAATTTACCCATGCCGACATAACCCGCATTTTTACGTTTTCCTTGAAAGGGCTTAAGAAAATCCCGGTCAGTATCCACCGCCAGGCAATTCGCGGCGGTTATATCCACACGCCGCCCAGGTTCCCCGCCCACGCTGATATTCCGGATATCCATGGTCTGCATTGTTCTTTAATCCTTAAACAACTGCACTTAAACGATCATTCCTCAAATTCCGTGGCCTGGCCGCCCTGTTCCAACTGCAATCCGTCCACCCAGACATCGCCGACGGTCTGCAATAATATGCCAAAATCACCCTGGCCGCCCCGGTGCCGCGCCGGGATCACGACCCCCGCAACAACATAACGCTGCCAGTCCGCTGTGACAACGATGTTGGTCGCGGCGCCGGAGGGTATATGCCGCGCCCATAATTTCTCGCTGCCTTTGCCGCCTTTGGCCCAAAACGACCAGGTATAACTTGCCGGCTGCTCATGCTGCGGATCGCAAGGCCAGGTCAGCCAGGCCCAGGGCGGTTCTGCCACCGTCCGCTTGGTAATCTTGACACAGTTCCGCCCGAACTTCGCCGGCCCGGTATCATCCATGGTCCAATTCTGGCAGTTATAAAAATAATCCGGATTGCCCGGCACGGAGATTTGCTCAAAGCTCGGGTTGGGGAATTTGTTTTTCCGGTCCATCCGGGCATTGTCGGGATATGCGGTTTCCGCCGGCGGGATTTTTTCAGGCCCTGCTGACGTTATAGTCCATGCCACCGGCTCAACCAATCCCGGCCCCAGCCTATAAACCCGCACGGCAAAAGGTTCCAGCGTTTCGCGGAATACACCGCCATCCGCCGGCAGCGCCTTGTCCGCGAACACCCGCCGCACCGCGCCGGTGAGTCCGGTCACGGCAAATTCTGCCGTCACGGGATAATACCGGCTGTTGGCCGCCGCCAGGACTAACTCCCCGGTTTGCAGGTCACGGAATATTTTCGCCTGTACATCCGGGTATATTTCACGCTCGGGAGCGAAGTGCGCCTCCTGCCGACTTCCCCCCGCAACTGCCGCGGCGCGGTACTGCGCTACCTGCCGGACCGCCGGCTGCACCGCCATATTCCCGATCACCTTAACCTTGTCAATGGCAGGCTTCAAACGCGCGGCGGACGGCGCCTGGAGCGTCTGATAACTGAACCAGAACAATCCCCGGGCGCCATGAATCACCGCCAGAAAATTCTGGCAGTCCTGCTCCGCATCCGTCAAGCCGCGCTTGCGGCAGCCGCTCCAGTACCCGGCCATCGGCACCACCCAAACCGCCTTGCGGAATTCTTCCGCGCGCCGATCATTCCAATGCACGATCTTGGAGACAAAGTTAGGGCTATTGCGCCCAGCCGGCCCGGCGGGAATCCAGTACGGATCCGTGCAGAGGATATCGCCGCACGTGACGTATTCCGATCCGGCCGGGATATGGCTGGAATACAGCACCTTGACCGGATGGTACCCGTCGGTCCGATGCGTCAGCCGGTAAATGGCATCCAGCGACCGGGTCATGTCAAACCGCCGGCTGTCAAACGGCTCGTCAAAGGTGGAATACGCCAGCAGGTTCTCCGCATCCTTCACGCTGGCTACCGCCTGCTCCGCCAAGGGCAAATTCCGATTCACGTATTCCCGGAACAGATCCGTCTTGACCGGCGCAGGATGCCGGCTGGCGGCGCTGCGCATCAAAAACCCGCGCATCCCCAGCGACCCGCCCCGGCGCAAGTTCAACATCTCTTTCAGTTCCGGCTCGTTCAACACTTTCTCCGGCAGGACCAACCCCGACTCTTTCGGCGGCAGCCAGCCGGTCTCCAGCAATGACACCACCTGCAACCCGTATTGCCGCGCGCGGGCCAAGTATCTTACCGCATCCCCCGCCGGCAAATCCTTGTGCCACTGGAAAAACGTGTTGCAGCCGGCATCCGCAATGTCTTTAAACGCCGCCTCGTCGTCCGGCTTGATCCCCGCCATGATCAGCCCGATCGGGAAAAACGGCCGGCCATCCTTCAACACCACCCGGTTGACCTGGTCTATCTTCACCTCGCAGCCCGGCTTGGGCGCGCGCTTGATCAACTCCGACTCCACCGCCGCGAACGGCGCGCCATCGTTGCGCCGCAGCGCAATCCTGACCGGATAACTCCCGACGGCCAATCCGCCCAGGTCGAAGGCCACCGCCGTCTCCGGCGCGGCAGGCGCGGTGGCCAGCGTCTTGCCGTCCACTTCCACCGCCACCGTCAAATCCTTCAACGCGGACTCCGGTATCCCGATTGCCGCCGCCGCGACGGCCTGCTTCTCCGTCGTATAATAATTCCGGTCCAGCCAGCCTTGCATCACCTTCAACACCGCCGGTGTCTCCACTAGGACCTGCCGCCAAATTTCCCCGCTGGCGGTATCCCGCGCTTCCACCGTAACCGAGCGCTCCGCCGGCGCCGACACCGGCACGGACACCGTCAATTTAACCGGCCGCGTCCCCTGTAACTCCACCCGTTCCCGCACGATCGTTTCTTCGCCCGTTACCGGCCGGTCAATCACCGCCGCCTCCACTGCTCCCGTCGCGGAGTTCCCGCCCTTCAACTCCATCTCCACCCGGTAATAATTCGTCCCGCCTTCCGTGTAATACGGCCGGACATCCACCCGATCCAAAGACGCCAGAAACGGAAGCCGCAACTTCCCCGGCGCCAATGGCGCCAGCGCCCCAAAAGCCGCCGGCTCGTGGAACGACCGCGTCACAGGACGCCACAGGCTGTGTTCCATATCCTCGTGCGTGATCACATTGCTCGCATCCACATACGGCTGCCGCCGGTTGCGCACGATGTTCAGCCGGATATACTCCAGGTCGCCGTATTCCAGGAACAGGTACAGCGGCAACGCCGTTTCCGCCGACCAGCCTTCATCGGCAACCGCCACCGCCGACCGCCAGGGCAGGTTCCAGGTCTGGCGCTCGCGGCTGCCGTTGATGATCCGCTGCTCGGCCTTGATGTTGAAGCAGCTCAGCATGAAGTGGTAATACGCCGCGCCGGCGCCATCCGACGAGAAAAACAGTTCCACCGATTCGTCCTCCGAGACCGGCCCGTCATGCTCGCGCGTCTTCGGGTCCAGGACGTGTTTCTGCAGCGGATTCCTGCACGTGATCCCCAGATACAGCCAGGCATCGTCATACGCCAGCCGGACTTCCGTGTCGTCCGCGCGCCGGCCGTTTGCATCCTTGAAAACATGGAAATTTCCCAACGGCACGGCCTCCCGCCAGCAAGCCTCGTCCAGCCGGCCGTCCAGCGCCGGCGGCGCTTCCAGTTTTAAGGCCGCCGGCGGTTTACCGGCGCTTGCCTGGCCGCAAATCACCGCCATGCTAAAAATAAAAATTAAAGTTTTATGCATTAGTCTTTTTCAGCAGCATCCCACAGGTAATAAAGAAAAAATACATCGTCGGGGTCGAAATCGCTATCGCTATCGGGATCGATACCGATTTCGATACCGGTTCCGACCCCGCATAAAACCGGAACTTAACCCTGTTTTGCCGGGTACGCAATAGCTGAATTTATTAGTAAATACTGATGTTTTCTAGTTGAAAATTAGAACTATGGGATGACAGTGAGTCTTTTTCAAAACTCGCTCGATATTAATGATTGGCCTGCACGCGACTTGGCAGGCGGGCGTTTGGCGGCCGTAGCTTTAGCGAAGGCGGGCGGCCACCGCACTCCCTCCGATCATCCGGTTCCTTGATAAATAATCCGCATCTTCTTTGTGGCTTGGTGGCATTAGCTTGCCTGCCGTAGTCTTGACGAAGGAGGGTGAGAGAATAAAACGGTTTTTCATGGATTGCTAACGAATCGAAAACATCATCCCCTCGTACACATATTCATAACACCCCATGTCCACCAGGCGCGAGAACCGGTCCAGCCGCTGCCGGCCATCCAGATCCACGCCGGCGGCCTCATTCATCCAGGGCTGGTTGGCGCCGGCATTGATGCAAAGCGACTCCTTACCCGGCCGGTATCCCACCAGCCCGGGATCCACCGAAAGATTATTAGTGGAATACTGGTTGATCATCGCGGCGGCGACCAGGGCGCCGCCGGCGGTGCAGCAATTCGAGAACGATACCGCGGTCGAACTGGCTTCAACCGACACATTGGAACCGCCGGCCGGTCCGGTATTTCCCCAGACGATGCAATTCTGCAAATAAGGATTGGCGCCCGCGATAATACTTACCCCGCCGCCATGCGTGGCGTTGGTGTTGCCGATCACGGTGCAGTTCTGCAGCATCTTGTCGCCGGTGACGGCGCCGGACATGTAAACCCCGCCGCCCCGCCCCCCGGTATTGCCGGAAAGCAGGCAATTGCGCACAGTCCCAACGCTCATGAAAACCCCGCCGCCATATTCCCCGGCGCCCGTGGCGTTGTCCCGGATGATGCAGTTGGCGATCACGCCGTTGGACAACAAGTAAGTGGTCCCATAACTGATCCCGCCGCCGCTCCGGGAACTGGTATTGGAGGCGATCAGGCAATCCGTCATCAGCGCATAGCCGGAACTCGCCGGTCCAAATACAATCCCGCCGCCGGTACCGGATTGGGTGACATAGACATTGGTGATGGAAGCGTTGCCGACTATCTGGCAGTTGCTGATCAGGCAATACCCCTGGGGGGTATAGGAAGATATCCCCCCGCCGCCATTGGAGGTTACATTGCCGATGATCAAGGAATCCACCAAGGCGCCGTAAACGGTCAATTCCAGCGCCACCCCGCCGCCGCCGTGGACGCCGACAGTATTGGTGGCAAACGCTCTGTTCCCGGAAATAATGCAGTTGGAGACCACGCCGGCTTGCATCCGCACCCCGCCACCGCCACCCGCGTACGCGCAGCCGTTGGTGATCGTAAAGGCCGAAATCACCGCGCCGGTGTGGTTGAGGTAAAAACAGCGGTTAGTGGTTAAGGGAAAATTGCCGTTGACGATCGTGTCGGCGGGATTGCCGCTGAACCCGCGGATATCCAACGCCTTGTTGACATAGATATACGCCGGGACCGTATACGTGCCGTTGGACACCAGGATGGTGTCGTAATTCACCGCCTTGCCCACGGCGCTGCCGATGGTCAACAGGGCGTCACCCCAGCCGTTGGTGCCGGCGTTGGAGTCGGAACCATCCTCCGCCACGTAAAATGTCGCAGCCATGGCGCTGAACGCCAGCACCTGCATCGCTGCAACCAAACCCGCCAGGCGAATTTTCATACCCCCTCCTATCTTGATGTGTTCAGTATTCCGTGTTCGGCTGTAAAACCTTTAAAACTTGTAACATGTCCGCTGGCAAAGGGTCAAGCTCCGCCCGGTTTTCCGATTAACTCCTTGTACATCCCGATTTGCGTCTCAAGGACTTTCAGGCGTTTCTGGAAGGTGGCGTTTCCTACCAGGTTCAGACTCTGTCCGTAAGCGGTAATGCCTTCCATGTAATTGTCCCAGGCTTGGCTGATATCCGCTTTCATCTGCGCCAGTTCGCCCGACGCCGGCCGCGGCGCATCCGCTGCGCCCGGCATCCGCCGGGCATGCAATTCCAAAACCAGGCGCATGGCGGTCAAGTTGGCCTGGATCAGCCGGGTTTCATGAAGCGCCGCGGGCGCATCCGACGCTTCCGCCAGTTGCATGACAGCCGTACACTCCGCCCATTGCCGGTCAATCTCTGATCGCACCGGGCTGCCCGCCGGCAGCGGCTTACCATCCCCCGCCGCCGCCAGGATTTTTTCCCACCCGGGCGACCTTTCATACAGCCGGACCGCCTTGGCCAGCGGCTCAAAGGCGGCAAACCAATCGCCAAACTTTTCCGGACTGGCCAGACCGCGCCGGGTGGCCCAGGCGGCCGCCAGTTCCCGCGGGCCGCGCCCCCGGGCATTCCAGGTCCATTCCGCCAGAGTGTGATACTGGAAGTCGCCCCAGACTTGCGAAAACTCCGCATTATTCCGCGCGTCCAGGCAGACTACGCCGCTGTAATGTTTTGACAATAAATTGCTGATGGAATGGCGCATATCGGATCCCAGGTCAAAGCGCGACCAGGTCCGGTTCAAAAAAAGGCCGTCATAACTCGCCACCCAGCCGCCCTTGGCCGCATAATCCAAAATCGGCTGCTTGGGTGAGTAATGCGCTTCCACCCGGATGCCCTCCGGCGGAATCATGGCCAGGCATTCTTCGAGAGCCTTGACGTAATGGTCTTCCATCCGCAGGAATGTAAAACATATCCGCCCTGTAAAAGCCGGGTGTTTTTCCCGGGCCCGCATCAAGGCCGCCACGCTGGCCTGCGTTTCCAACTGGAATTGGCGTGGCCCATCGCGCAGGCATTCGGCGCAGCCGCACTGCTGCGGGGTGAATTCGGACAGCCAGATGCTCAACTCCGGCACACCCTGCTCCGCTGCATCCTGCACCATTTCGTCCATCACCCGGGCAAAGCCGGGATGCGACGCGCACGGGGCGCGGCATTGTTCGAATTGGTTCGGGCTGGGATACAGTTTGGCCATGTGGTGGAGCGCCGAATCGCCCTGGCCCACCAACTCCGGGTAGGCATTAGTGAATCCGAACTGCCAGAAATAATCCGGATGCGGCGTATGCGGCAGGAGCAGGAAAGCGCGCAGCGCGGCCGCCCGAATTTGATCCAACGGTATTTGCCCGGGGGGGAAAGACACCGGCATGTCTTTTTTAAAAGCGGGCCGGGGCCAGCAAATGGTCAGGTTCAACTTCAGGGCCGCCATCCAGGGGATGAAGCCCGGGGCGGCATATTCTATGTTCCACGGCCCGCGCTCGTCCATATCCGGCCAGTCGGTGATCTCCGCCAGGGGCACCACCGCCGCCCCGGGCTCCGTCCGCGCCAGCAGCAATTGCGATAAGGTCTGCACCGCGTAAAACACGCCCTTATCATGCCACCCGGCCGCCAGCAACCCATTCGTCCCGGCCGGACGGATCAGGTAAGCCTGGTCGGGGTACCGTGTCTGCTTCAGCCGGTCAGCCCCGGTCACGGCTTGGCCATTGAGCCGCCCTTGTGCATCCAGGCGTCCGATCTGGATCACAAAATCCGCGCCGGTAGGCGCCTGACCGCTCCGGGCCTGGTAAGCCGCGCGCAATTCGTTGACCGCCTCCACAACCATGGCGGAGGCGTCGGGCGCCGTGGCCAGGCCGAGTTGGCCTGGCGCCAGCCGGGCCTCCCCGGACACGGCCAGTTCCTGCGGCAGCGGAATGAGATAATCCGACCAGCGGATACCGCCTACCGGTTGATCCTGCGCCAGGACAGGTATCATTCCGGCCAGCAAACCGGCGGCCGAAATCAAAATTCTTTTTGTATGCATATTCTGACTATTGACTACTGGGTGCTGAATTCTGCCTCGAAAAGTTTCCATTTGAGCCAATTGCAAAAGTCCTGACAAAAAGGTCGGGGTGAAACCCGACCCTCCAAAAACGGGGTGATTTTGCATTTTGGAGGGACGACTTCCACTTCGTCCGAGACTTTTGAAACTGGCTCATTTATGGCTCGAATTCCGTCGGCGCCGATCCTTTCTCCAACTGCATGGCGTCCACCCAGACGGTGCCGTGCCCCCGCAATTGAAATTCCAGCCCGCACTTCCGGTAGGCGTTGGCCGGAATCGGCCCGGTTACCGAATACCGCTGCCACTCCCTGGTAACCTTCACCGTTTTCCATGCCTTAATCCATTTGTTCCCATCCCATTCCTTCATCCAGTGGCTGCCGAACAAGACCGGCAAACCGTCGGTGTCGCCTTTCATGTAAATTGACCAGGTATAGGTTTCGGGCTGGGGATTTTGCGGCGCGCTGGCTACCAGGAATCCCGTGTAAGTGAGGGGACCGTCATCTTTACGATTGATAAGCTGCAAACATACCCGGCCATGGTAGGGATCTTTTTCCACTAGCGTCATGTTCGAGTTTTCATAACCGATGACCGCATTCCCCGCCGGGATGAGATAGTCCGGCAAGCCCGGCAGGGTCGCTTCTTCAAAACTGGGGTTGGGCGCGACATTCTTCATGCCCGTGCGCCCAAAATAATCCACGGTCGGCGAGCGGGCCGGCGGCGGCGGCGTGGTTTCGTCCGGCGCGCTCCGGACCAGGATTTTCACCGGGCCGTCCTGTTTCAAGCCCGCCCCCAGGTTGTAGGCCCGGACGCCGAACGGCTCCAGGCGGTCGCTGAACGTCCCGCCGGACACCGTGCAAGTCACATTCGTGAACATGCGCTGGACCACGCCGGATGCCGGCAGGCCGGATATGGTAAAATCAACCTGCGCCTGCCGCTCCAGGGTATTCGCGGCCAACAGCACTGTCCCGCCGGCCGGGTAACGGAACAACGCCGCCTGCACTGCCGGGAAAAGGTCTTTCTCCGGAACGAATTCCAAGGGGCTGTAGGCGATTTCCTGGGGCACGGGCGGTGCCAGCAGCGCCGGCGTCAGCACATTCAATTGTTCGACAAACGTCCGGATGGCATCCACCAGCAATTTGTGCTGCGGATAGCGGTAATATCCCAGGCCGCGCGCGCCATGGATAATGGCCAGATAACTCTGGCACATCTGTTCCGCCGGCGTCGGCAGCCGCCGGTGGGTGGCCGACCAGTTGCTGCCCATGAGCGTAATCCAGGTCATTTTCCGCGCGGCATCCGCGCGTTGCCGGGTTTGCCGGACGATTTTCGACACGAAATTGACCGTGTTGCGGTCTTTCAGCGTGCCGTCCGGAATCCAGTACGGGTCGGTGCATAAAATGTCACACCAATCCGTCGCCTCCGCTCCCGGTGGAATGTGCGAGGAATACAGCGCCATCGTCGGGTGGTAACCGTCGGCCTCGTTGGTTTTCTTGTACAAATCCCGCCCCTGGACGAACATGTCGAATCCCGCGAACCCGGGCTCATCGAATGTTTCATAGGCCAGCATGCGGGGATGGTCCATTACCGCCCGGATGCCCGCCAGGTATTCCGGCAAACTCGCCTGGTAAAAACTTTCATAAATGGCGTTGCGCTGCGCGCGGGTCAATTTTTTAAACGCTGGCCGGCTGTAATAATTCAGAGTGCTTTGCAGATCGTTGGCTGTGTAAAGCTCATCCGCCTGTTTGAGTTCGTCTTCCTCCAGATATGCGGATAAACCCGTGATTTTTTTCCGGGTCTCGGTCGTTTCAATAATATGCATCAAATACAAATCCAGTTCCGCCGCCAGCGCCAAAAACTCCGGCAGGCGCTCCGCGGCATTCCATGCAGCATATACATTGATGCCGGCAGCCTTGGCGGCGCGCATAAGGTGGGGAGTGCATTCGGCATAAATCCCCACCGGGAAAAAAGGCTGCCCGTCTTTTAAGAGGATGCCGTTACGCTGGTCAATTTTCCATTCATGGCCGGGCTTGGGCGCGCGTTTGGTCAGCCGGAGCGCCTTTTGAAACAGCGCCTGCCGCCCGGTGCGATCTTCCAGGACCAGTTCCAGCGCGCTTTCTCCCGGCGGCAGCCTCCCGAGTTCCACCTGGAAAAGATTTTCACCGGCAATGCGCTCCGCCAGGAACAGTTCGTTGGAGGCAGCGTCCCGCACCACCGCCTGCAACCCCGCCAGCGTTGCCGCGGGCAGCGTCACCCGGCATGCCAGACCGGCATGTTCTTCGGCAGTGTAATAATTGCGGTCGAAATAAGCGTCCAGCGGCGTCAATTGCTCCAGCCCGGTCAAGGCTGCCTGTTCTACCGTGCCCTTGGTGAAAGAATCCCGCAAGATCACAGCCGCATCCCGCCGGCCCATGGCCGCCACCGGCACCGAAAGCCTGACATTCGACTGCCGGCCCGGCGCGACTCCCTGGCGGGTCGCGGCGACTTCCACCGGCGCGCCTTCCGCCGGCAAGTCCCGCACCGCGACATCGGCATACTCGCCGTTGGTGCCGCCGCACGAGATTTTGGCGAAGACATCGTAAAAAGTCCCCTCATCGTTGACATAAAAACTCTCGACCTTGACGTCATCCAGCTTCAGCCGGCAGCCCGGCTGGACGGCCAACCCTTCCAATCCGCGCAGTTCGCCAAACGCTTCCGGCTCGTGAAAGGAATCCCGCACCGGGAACAGAGTGCTGGATTCACGCTTCTCGCCCAAACGCACGCCCTGCGAGTCGAATTCCGGAATCATTTTCGTCCGGGTGATGTTGAAACTGAGCTGGCCGACCTTGCCCTGCTCCGACAACAGCTCCAGCGGGATGGCGATTTCCGCCGTCCATCCCCGTTCATGCTTCACCGCCGATGACAGCCAGACCGGGTTCCAACTCCGCTCCCTTTGCGATGCCGACCCGCTCCCGGCTGCCTTCTGCTCGGCCTTGATATTGTCGCAGTTCAGCATGAAATGGCAGTAATGATGCCGGGCGGGATCGGACGAAATAAAGATTTCCACCGAATCGTCGTTGCACACCGCCCCGTCACGGGTCTTCACCGTATTCCGGTCAAACCCCGATTCCAGGTTGACGCATTCCACGCCGAAATACAGCCACTTGTCGTCGAATGTGATCTTAACCCGCGTATCATCGGTGGTGCGGCCCGCCTCACCATGAACCGTAAACGCGCCCAGCGGCTCGATCCTACCCCAGAATGGATCCCCCAGTTTGCCGTCCATGTGCAGGGCGTTCCAATTCGGCTGCCGCTTGAAGCGCACCGCTTCCACCGCCGGCCCCGCCACCGCCACGCTCATCAATCCCGCCATCAACAAGATGCCCGCCAGAATTTTCTGCATGCGTTTTCTCCCTCCTGTCATCTGTCTGATTTCATCATGTGTTGCCTGCCGCGCCGGTCATCCCCTGCCCGTGTTAATTCACCGCCAGGCCGTCGTGCCGTAGAACCAATCGGTATAACTCTTGATCCATTGAATCTGTTCGCGGTGATCCTCCCGGTCAAACCAGCCGTTCTGCAGGATGACGCAACCCTGGACGGCGGTGGCCCTTAAAAGCTCCAGTCCCTTTTTCCACTGCGCCTGCGCGACCGCCATTGATATCGGCTCTTCCGTGGTGCGCCAGGTTTCGCCGTAGTTGTGCGCAAATAACCCCAGCAGGACGGGTTTTTTGGCGGTCAGTTTCTTGAGCTTCACGATTTCGTAGTAGCACTGCGCCCGCCAGAAATCCTCGGTGGAAATCCAGGCCCAGAGATTGATGCCGTCAAAACAGTCCAGGTAGGGAACCAATTCCTGCTGATCCTGAAAAGTGTACCGCACCAGATACAGCTTTAAATCCGGATTGTAGCGCTGCAAGGCCGCCCGGGCTTTTTTAATTTCTTCCGGGCGGCTGGCATCGTCGCAATTGGCGCTGAGAAAATCGTCAATGATCGCGCCCCTGAGGTTCGGATGCCGGCGGGCGAATTCGGCGATTTTAGCGGCGGACCCGGCATACTCGCCATGCTTGCAGGCGCATAGCACATTCTCGTACCCGGCAATATGCTGGAACAATCCATCGTCCAGCGCCGCCAGGTCATGCATGGAATTCATGTAAACCACGCTGCCGGCGTCCAGGTAATCGGCGGCGGTTTCCAGGCTGCAATAAGTCCGGCCGGGAACGAATGGCGCCTCCCCGGGAATCTTGTCAAGCACATACCCCCACACCCATAATCCTTTTTTCATGTCAAGCATCCGTCTTCTTTGTGCCTTCGCGCCTTCGTGTGAAAATAAAACGGCTTTCCAAGGGAGCTATTGATTTTGGAATATTTCTTCTTGCCCGGCAGCGACATCTAATCCGATCAGGCGCGCGGCGGTGCCGCCCAGGATTTTGTCCCGGTCCGCCGCGGCGATCGGCAGCTGCCGGATGATTTCCAGGGCAAACCGCGCCTGCAGCGGACCCTGCAGCGGCATGTCCGTGCCGAAAACTATCCGGTCCGCCCCGGCCAACTCCACCATCCGCTCCATCACGCCCGGATAGACGTACATCAGGAAATGCGCCGTATCCACGTACACGTTCGGCAATTGCATATCCATGACCCGTTCCAGTCCTTCCAGGTTCGGGAAATACGGGTATAATCCGTTCTGGTAAATCCCGGCCATGTGCGCCAGCACGAAATTCGTCCGCGGATGCCGCGCGGCGAACTCGGCCACTTTGACCGCGGCGGCGAATCCCGTGCCGGGCATGCAGGACACATGCGACAGGATCAGCGGCGTCTGCCCGGCGACTTCATCCAGAAATCCGCGGGCGCGGGCCGAGGCAATGTCATACCCGTGGTAATCGGGATGGATTTTCACCCCGATGAATTTTTTGCCCTCGTTGCCCCGGCGCAATAAATCCAAATCCCGGATGGAATCCGGGAAAACCGGATTGACGGTGACGTATCCCCGCAGTTTCTTGGCCGTCGGCAGGGCCGCCGCCAGGTCGGCATTGCCCTCGCGGGCGTCATACATGATGGATTTTGAAGAAGTAACGCAGAGGATGTCAACGCCGGCCTGTTCCAGGTAATCCTCCAGGGTCGCCGCGTCGGCCGCCCAGAATGGCGCCTGGTTGATATTGCCCAAATGGCCGTGTATGTCAATAATCATATTTTCTCCGCTTATTCCCCCTGAATCTCTTCCCCATGCTCACATCCGTGTCCTCGGTGTCATCCGTGGTAAATATTCTTTACCGTAGAGTCAGTTTCAAAAGTCTCGGACGACGTGGAAGTCGTCCCTCCAAAATGCAAAATCACTCCATTTTTGGAGGGTCGGGTTTCACCCCGACCTTTTTGTCAGGACTTTTGAAATTGGCTCCGTAATATTACCAACCGCTGTGCCAGATGACACGGAGCAGCAGAATTTCAACTTTCAGATTTCCTCTTCCCCTACCCGGTCAATCCATTTCCGCGTCTGATCCACTGTTTCCAGGCCGATATCCGCAATGCAATTGGAACACAGCACAATGCCTTCCAGCGCGCCGCGCCTGATCCACTTTTCGTAACAGTCAAGCTGGTGCTGCATCTGCTCCGGGGTCAGCGGACAGCGCTCGCCGTAATTCCACATGTAACAGCCGGCCAGATGCCGTTTGCCCGGCGTTTTTTCGACGCACTTCCGGATGTTCTCGTCCAATTGCGCCAGGTCGCTGCCTTTCCAGGTCCAGAGCGTGATCACGTCGCACAGTTCCAGGTACTCGCTGACCTGGAAGTCCAACTGGTAGGAATACCATACCATCCATAAATCCAGCCGCCGCCCGGGAAAACCATGCAGCTTGTCCCGGATGGACCGGATGCTGTCCACCGTGTGCCGGGCGATCGTGCCGCTGTTTTTGAAGCCTTCCACCGATTTGAAAAAGTCATCCAGCACCGCGCCGGTGACGTTCGGATATTTTCCCGCCTGGCGCAGGACTTCCTCGATGTCGCTCTTGTTTTCGCTGTTGCGTTTCACGCCGCCGGCGCCGACGGCGGACCAGACCACCTGCCGGCATTCCTTCAGCTTTTCCGATTCGGCATCGAACGGCGGCACCGGGCCCGCCACCATCGCCACCCGGCAACAATTGGGAATGCCGAAGAATTTGCAGCCTTCGGCGGCATCCATCCGGTTGACGCCGGGCAGCCGGTAGCCGTTAACTCCGCCCTGCCCGACGCCATGATGGCTGCCGACATTCTGCCCCCACAACCAGAAATTATCCCGTCTTTTTTTCATATTCTCCCGCCCTATTCAATCTTTTATGGCTATTCAGATAATTCACCGCCAAAGAACGCAAGGAACACAAAGATGCTTCTTTTTTTTGCGTTTGAGTTTCTTTGAGGTTTTTGCGCTCTTTCGTGGTTAATTTAAGATGTTGATCTGCCGTTTGTAATTCGATAGTTCCTCCGCCGGCCCGTTTTTGATGATCACACCGTCTTCCCAGCGGAACCCCTGGCGCTTTTCCGCCAGGAACATGTCCACCATGAACACCATGTTTTCCGCCAGCGTGAAAGTCGAAGATGTTTCTAAAAACGGGTATTCGCATTCCATCTGGCCGCAACCGTGCGCCGGACCGTAAAGGATCGTATGGCCGTAACCCTGCGCCCGGATCCAGTCATGCACCCTGGTCGCCACCGACGCGGCCGGCGCGCCGGCGCGCATCAGGTCAATCGTCATGTTCATGGCGTCCAGCCCGACCTGCATGAATTTTTGCGTTTCAGGCGGACATTGCCCCAGGACCACCGGCCGGCCGATGCTGGCGCTGTAGCCGGCGACTTTGGCGCCGACACTGAAATGAATGATCTCGCCCGCCTGCACTTTGCGATGAGTCGGGCGGCTGATGGCCTGGATCGAGTTCGGCCCGCTGCAGCACCAGATCGGGTAGCCGGTGGCCTCCGCGCCGTTGGCCAGCATAGCCCCGGCGGCAATGCCGGCCAGCTGGACTTCCGTCATCCCCGTCTTGATGTTTTCCAGGATGGCCTTGAAACCCAGCTCGGAAATTTTGGCGGCCCGGCGCAGGCAATTGAGTTCGTTTTCCGTCTTGGACATGGCTACCGCGCGCACGACCTCGTCGGCATTGACGATATCCGTCTTGCCGGCCGCCGCCCGCAGATTTTCCATCATGGTATGCGGAAACATGTGCCAGCCGGCAATCCCGATCCGGCGCGGCTGGTACCCGGCAATGATATCGCGCCACTCCGGCAGCTTGGAGCCGGGATAGTCCGGCTGCGACGACTCCCGGAAGTCCTTGAGTTGCATGATATGCGGTATTTTCGAGCGCGCGGCGGCAAATGTCCGGCTTTCCGGACCGATCAGCAGGGCCGCCGGCTTTTCCAGGGGAATCAAAACCGCCGCGGTCTCAAAACTCGGCCAATAATCGGAATAATACCGGACATGGGCCGGTTCGGATTCCGTGGAAAAAGCCAGCAGTAAATCCAGCCCGGCGGATTGCATCGCCTGCCGCGTGCGGTCGGCGCGCTGTTGAAACTCCGCGTCTGGTATGCTTGGGATATGGGACATGTTCATAGCTCCTTGTGCATTGTCTGAATCGGCGGCCGGCGTGATTCCTCCGCATGGGGAAAGCATAAGGCAAATCCGGATTTGACACAAACGGACAAAACAACTATTTTGTGTAAAAAATGACAATCGCGCGCATAACTTCTTTTAATGAATTTCATGTCCACCCGCTGGTGGCCAGCTATATCCGCCTCTCCGCCGCCACCAACCGCTGGAATTTCCCGAAGGCGGCCGCGCCCTACTGGCGGATTTACTGGAATAACCGGCCGGGCGCCCACATCAGCCAGGGCGGCCGGCGCATTGCCCTCCATCCCGGCATCCTGGCGATCATTCCGCCCGACGCGGTTTTCTCCACGCGCTGCGGCATTCCCGGCGCCATCCAGCATTTTTACCTGCACTTCCTCGTCCACCCGCTGCCGGCCGACGCCCGCGCCGGAATTGTTGCGCTCAGGCTGGAACAGCCGGAACACGCCATGCTGGAAAAAATCATCCATCTGCTGCGCGCCGACCCGGCGGGGGCCGGCGCCAGCCGGACGCAATTTTCCCTGGCGGTTAACTGTTTGATTGAATGGTCGCTGGCAAGCGCCGCCAAAGCCTGGCGCGCGGCGCCCGCCCTCGACGCGCGCATTCTGAAAGTCATGCGCTACATCGCCGACCGGTTAGGCTCGCCCCTGCCCCATCCAGACCTGGCGCGCCAGGCGGATATGAGCGTCACCGCCTTCCGGACATTGTTCAGGGAGCAAGCCGGGCAGACGCCGCACGCCTACATCCGCGCCAAGCGTGTGGAAAAAGCCGCGCAACTGCTGCACACGCGCGACTATTCCATTAAGCAAATCGCCGCCTTAACCGGCTTTTACGACACGCACCATTTCACCCGGGTCTTTCACCGCCTGCAGGGGATTACCCCGGCGGAATTCCGGCGCCATGGCGAAAATCCTTTCATCGCCGCCGGCTGATATAAGCGGACGTCCGGCATCCGGATTTTGGAAAAACCGCCTGAATCCGGCGTTATTTGGTTGACTTTCCTCCCCGTGTTTAGCAAATTTCCGCACGGGCAACCCGGGAGGCGGCAAGACAATGCATTCAACAGTATGTAAATTCGGCGGCACGTCGCTGGCGACGCGCGATCAGATCGAAAAATGCCTGGCCATCATGCTGGCCGATCCGGCCCGGAAATACATGGTAGTATCCGCTCCGGGCAGCCGGCATAAGGGCGATATCAAAATCACCGACCTGCTGATCCGCGCGGCGGGCGAATTCCGGAACAGCCGGCGTTCCGAAGCCGCCGAAGCAGTGGTTTCCCGGTTCGCCGAAATCATTCCGGAAGACCCCGCCATGGTGGGCAACCTCGCCGAAAATCTGCGGCGGCGCCTGGAAAATACCGGCGCGGAAAATTACGTTGAATCGCTCAAGGCGTTCGGCGAGTATGCCTGCGCCCGCGCCGTGCAGGCCATCCTGGAACGCCAGGGCGTCCACGCCGTTTTCATGGACCCGCTTGATTTCGGCTTGCGCATCGCCCACAACGGCGTCAGCGCTCAGCCCGATCACCGCTGCTACAAGCAGATGGGCCGGAAATTGCACGCCGGCGCCGCCGGCGCGCTCGCAATCATTCCCGGCTTTTACGGCTGCGACAAAGACGGGCATCTGCGCACCCTGCCCCGCGGCGGCAGCGACACCAGCGGCGCGGCCGTCGCCCGGGCTGTCGGCGCCGGGATTTATGAAAACTGGACCGACGAGGACGGCCTGCGGCGCGCCGATCCGCGCATTGTCGCCAACGCCGCCACGATTCCATCCATGACCTACGACGAGGCGCGGGAACTGGCTTACATGGGTTTCAAGCTGCAGGACGCCTGCTTCGGCCCGATCAAGGGCACGGGCATCGTCCTGAGCGTGCGCAACACCAACAACCCCAACCATCCCGGCACGCGCATCATGGACGTCCGGGAAGTGGATCCGGAAGAGCGCATTGTCGGCGTCGCCCGCGAGGATGGTTTCGTCTCCATCGGTATGCGCAAGCTGTACATTGACAAGGAAGTCGGCTTCGGCCGGAAAATGCTGGGCGTGCCGGAAAAGCTCAAGCTGCCTTACGAGCATACCCCCGACGGCGTTGACAGCACCGCGCTGGTGCTGGCGAAAAAATACATGCAGACGCCCGAAGCGCTGAACACGGTGGTGGAAAAACTGAAACAAGCCTGCCGCCCCGATACGATGATGATCCGCGACATGGCGCTCGTTTCCATCGCCGGCCAGGGCATGAAGAATCACTACGACGTCCATGCCCGCGCTTTCGCCGCCCTGGCGCGGGAAAAGATTGCTGTCCTGATGATTGACGACGGCGCTGATGATTTGAGCTGCTTCATCGGCGTGGACCAGGACCGCTCAGCCGACGCCGTCCGCGCCATCTACACCGAGTTCTACCCGCCCTGATTCCGCTGCGGCGGCTGCCTAATGCCGCATTTTACGCGGCATCAGTAACCGCGATTCCCCGGCCAGTCGCTTCCGGCCACGGCTGTGTCATTCTCGGAAAAGAAGGCTCGGCAGGGACGCCTCGCCTTACCATTTTGGCCATATCTGCCTGAGGTGGGGCGAACCGTCCCTGGTGAGCCGCAAACATGACGCAGCCGTGCTTCCGGCCCGCATCCGGCTGAAAACGGGTGACGCCCGCTTTGAGTTATGATATGCTGCACGCATGGAATCTTCGTCAACAGCCAAAACCCAGCCGGCTGCGCCGGATTTCGGCCGCCTGACGCCGGACGCCGTGATCAACGCCGTTGAAGATGCGCTGGGAATGCCCTGCACCAACCAATGCCGCCCCCTGAACAGCTACATCAACCGCGTTTATGAAGTCGGCCTGGCGGATGGCGGCAGCGTGATCGTCAAATTTTACCGCCCGGGCCGCTGGAGCCGCGCGGCGCTCCAGGACGAGCTGGATTTTATCGCGGAACTGCACGCGGCGGAAGTTTCGGTCGTGCCGCCGCTCCCGGGCCGCGATGCAACGCATTTGCACGATTTGGGCGGCACGGCTTTCGCCGTGTTCCCCAAAAAAGGCGGCCGGCCTCTGGACGAACCAGATCGCAACTGCTGGATTCAGCTCGGCCGTCTGATTGCCCGCATGCATGTCGTCGGCGCACAGCGCCTGCCGCGCGACCGCGTCCGGCTGCATCCGCGGCATTCCACCCTCGGCCACCTGCGTTATATTCTGGATTCCGGCACGCTCCCGGCCCAATACCGGGACCGCTACGAGCGGACGGTGATGGAATTGATCGAGCAAATTGCGCCGCTGTTTGAAGGCGTGGAAACGCTGCGCATTCACGGCGACTGCCATTGCGGCAATATCCTCCACCGGCCGGGCGAGGGTTATCACCTGCTGGACTTCGACGACATGGCGGTCGGCCCGGCCATCCAGGACATCTGGCTGATCCTCCCCAACCGACTGCCGGAGGCGCGGACTGAACTGGAATGGGTGCTGGAAGGCTACGAGACCTTCTGCGATTTTCCCCGCGCTACCCTGCGGCTGATCGAACCCCTGCGCGCCATGCGCTTCATCCATTACACCGCCTGGTGCGCCCGGCAGAAAGCCGACGGCGGATTCGCCCGGCTGCTCCCGGAATGGGGCTCCGCCCAGTTCTGGCGCCAGGAAATCGCCGACCTTCAAAACCAGCAGCGCGAAATTATCGACGCGTTATCCGCCTGACAATTTGAGCAAATTTCAAAACGTGAGTTTTTGAAACACGGATAGTAGCATCCCATAGAAAATCACTTTATGCTCTCACAAAGCCTCAAAGCCGCAAAGAAGATGCGGGATTTTTCACCACAGAGCCGGATGAGTGGAGGGAGTGCGGTAGAAACCCGCCTTCGCTAAAGCTACGGCGGGTAAGCACAGGCACAGAAAAGAGCATAGATGTAATGGAATTGAATGGGATGCCGCGCTGTCCGCCAGGCGGACAGTGATCGGCGGACGCGCTGATACCCGAATTGATTCGCGTATCAGCGTGTCAACCGATCCGTCAGACCGGCAGATGCCGGTCGCCGCGGCAATTGGCAATACATCTGATCATTTTGTGTAAATCTTTGTGCCTTCGTGTCTTTGTGTGAGTATTTCTGGATCTGTTGATTTACGCCAAACTCAAATTTCCTTAAAGAATATTGCCGTTTTCAGGTGATAAATCATATCTATGGGATGATAGTGAAACACGGATGCAGGCTATAATTTCAGCAGACGCCGGGCATTCCCGCGGGCGATTTTCTCGAAGGCCGCGTCGCTGATCAAGCCGCGCGCGCGCAGGTCCTGCAGGAATCCGGGCAACGGCACCTGGGCGTCGGCCGCGCAGATATCCGTGCCGAACGCCAGGCGGTCCTGGAACTCGTTCAGAAACTTCACGGCATATTCCGGATCGCGCGCCAGGGCGTTATACCCGCTGCCGGCCGACAGGTCGCCCCAGAGATTCTGATACTTGCGCATGAGTTTGGGCACCACACCCTCTTCCTGCACCAATCCCCGGGGATACCCGGCGCGCGACATGGGGGTTTCCAACCGCGCGATTTCCGCCCAGAACGGCGGACCATGCCCCAGGAACACCAGGTTGGGGAACAACTGCAGACAGCGTTCCAGTTGGGGCATGCCGGGCTCGTCGTACAGCCCGTACTTGCCGCCGATGGTTGGCGAACCGTCAAAAATCAGCGGAAACCCGACGGACTGGACATGTTTGAAAAGATTCAAGACCAGCGGGTGCAGGAATGGAAGGTTGGGCATGACCTCGCCGATGCCGCGGCAGCCCCGGTCGCGGAAATAACGCAGCAGGTCGCCCAGCGGTGCATCGCAACTGTTCGTCAGCGCCCGGGGATCAATATTGCAGAACGGGATGAACCGGTCCGGCCACTTATCCGCCATTTCCAGTATATCGTCGTTCGACTGCGGCAGGTATACTTCCGGGCTGACCAACGGCAGGAGCACCGCCTTTTCAATTCCCAGCCGGTCATGCAGCGGGAAAAGCTCCTCCGGCAAGGCAAACCGGTTGGGGAATGGGCACGGCTTGCGGTAGGCATGGGCGTGAATGTCAAGAAACATGATTGCTGGTCTCCAGGGTTCGGATGTTTTATAGCAGACTTCGCTGCAATAAAATGGTTTGCTTTCTCTTAAATCCCGCTCATGGTCTAACGACGGCGAACACTTGGCAGGGCTGTCAGGCTCTGGCTGGCCCAGAGCGCAAGGCGCGGGCCGCGCTGGCGGCCTGTCTGCATGCATACACGCACAGGCATGCGCCCCCTGTCTTTTGTCTTTATACAATTAATTGTTTTTAAAAGAGGCTAATGATGCTGGAGAGATTTTGCAAGGGAAAATCGGTGGGCCCTAACGATCCACAGACCACCTTTCGGCCTGCCGGAGCAATTCCTCGGCTTGAGCCTGATACTCCGTATTGGTCGCAATATACAAGCCCCTGGCCGACAGCATTGAAAGCGCCTGCTCAACTTCTTCCGGGGGGATCGAGATGTGCAGGTTCTTGCCGGCGGCTTGCACCTTCTTCAGCACATCCACGAAGCGCAGAGGAGACGGTTGCCCCGCGCCCGGCAGAATCTGCAGGGCCTGGAGCCGCGGCAACTCGCACAATACATCCACATGCCTGAACGCGCCGACGCCATCCACGTGGTAAATCGAGTAATCCAAAAAGCGCGTCTGCCGCTCGATGGCCGGCAGAAACAAGTCGCAAAACATGGAGGTCGAAATATTGTATGAAAAATCGTTCGACACGGCGTAGGTTTTGCCTGGCGCCCAGATCCCTATCCAGCAGGCAGAGCCCTGCCGCGCGCCATTGACGGCCGCATATGTCCGGTCGTAAAAGTTAAACCACATGTCCATCAGCCAGTCCTCCGCATCGCGGACTGCATCCGGACGTTCAACACAGTCAAGCAGCAATTGCTCCGTGCCCCGCAACGCCGCCAAAGTATCCCCGCCGTGATAAAAGGCGCCCATGGATGGGAACGACTTGCCCCTGGTTTCCACCATGGCCCGCGCCAGCACAGCAAAGTGATAACGGCAGGCGGGATGGTTTTCATCCAGGCGTAAAGAACGGATATCGAATCCCTCGGGATCCGTCAACAGCGGATCATGCCAGCCGGTTGCCATGTCAACTTGAAACGGGCACCCCAGGATGGTGGGAATGGACGCGATGCCGGGGTAGCCGGCATGCCACATGGGAATCGCCTCCCCGCCATAGAAAGTCCGTGAAATGTTGTATTCTTTTCGCGCCGCGATGGCATCCAGGTCGTACCACCGTTCCTGCAAGGTTTTCGGCGGCGGGGGTTCGGATCTGGCCGGCGGATTATCCCGCGGCGCCGTAACCGCCAGCGCGCAGCGTCCGAAATACTCATGGCGCCACCACTGCCGGAGCCGCTCCCGGACCGCTTCCCAGTCAGCTTTGTATGTCAAACCCATAGATTCACTCTCCCATTGCGCGCATGACGCCATCCTCCCGCAGCATCAGGCTGGGACCGCGCTCGGCGAACGAACGCAGGAGCGCCTCGGCGGCCTGCTCCGGGAAACAGGGCAAAGCCGGGACCGAGGTGAAGCAGCGCCGCGGCCGGCCGGCCCGTAATGCGAGCCCACCCGTCGGCGGCGCAAGTACAAACGCCCTCGAACAGCCCGAACTCGACACGCATTCCAGGCTCGAGGGCTGCCACAATCGGCATCTCGGTGGTGCCGGGGTTTGCAAAACAAATCTCTACACCTGCGTGCAGGGCGGTATGGACCAAACTTAATGCACCGGTGTTCATTCTCTCATCCGGCTTGCTGTGGTTACGTCCCACCGAAATCACTTCTTGAGCGTGCAGCACGTGTCTAGGCATAGCTCCATTCCCGCCCTTGGTGAGGCCCCACGGCAAAGGTAACCGGCGCCAAAGGCGTCCGGTTGACCGCCTTGTTCGATGTTTTTTTCCATAAGCTCAAAAGTTATGCCATGCCTCTTAAATACCGGGTGTTCGGGTGGGTCGCCCGGCGCTATTTGAAAGCCGAGTTTACGGAAAAAGCTAATTGATGTATTTCGTGCAATGGTATGAATCCGATGGCACATTCTGTCTGAGGAGATACGACATAGTTCGGCAACGAGACTCCGACCGACACCTTTGCGTTGATGGTTTGGAGCGACTGCCAGATGTCTCAGTTCAATTTCATTCCCGTTTGTCCATACTGCGACCAAGGCCCCAATTATCTGTTTGTTTTCTTTGGCCGCTAACTCAATTTTTTCACCGTCAATATTGAAGTTGTTCCGTATATCACGGGGAAGACCGAGAGGCTGCCATAGGACACTCCAGAGAAGTTCATCGATTTCTGCGACGTTGCACGCTGTTTTCACAATTTCAACAGATGTCTTGTTCGCTTTCTGACTGTCTCGTGTATGTAATTTTTTCTTTCCAGACCAGTACTTCAAACACTCACCTTCGCCAACATCCAAAACACACTCATCAAATATTTTATATCCTAAATGCTCATAGAATTGCTTTGACGGCAAAGATATGCTCAGACTGATCTCTGGAATCCCCTTTTTCATCGCTATTTGTTCAAGATTAGTCATTACGGATTCGCCGTATCCTTGCCGCTGATGATTGGGACGCACAAATACGCCGAGTATTTCAGAGCCTTTCAACGATCCGGTTGCCAGAATTGAAGCATCCCGTTCGGATGTAAGAACCAATATGTCGCCAACTGCACTCCGCTCGATAATGTTCTTCTCGGAATGGTGTTCTTTAAAGAATGCCACCGCACGTGGTGGATACACACCTGAATACGAAGCGTCAATAGTTTCGCAGATCATGCGGTGAAGAGCATGCAAATCAGTCCTCTTGAATGGACGAATCATAGTTTTGACTTCCTTCACTACTTCTTGTCGAACGTCACCGTTCTCGCGCGGCTGTAAGCCGTCGCCAGGAACGGCTTGTTCGACCGTTTCTATTCCAGGATAAACATCGGTTCTGCGTTCAAGTCGGCCAAGACCGAGCTGGCGGACGCCTCTTCCTCGACTGTTCCGGAAATCGCCAGCCATACAGAACCTTCTGCTCCGCACACTCCGCCTGCCGCAACCAGTTCTGCTCGTGCGCCAGTGAGAATCGTGCATGCCTCCAGTTCCGTTACAACTTCTCCTGAAACTGGAAGCATCCGTGCGCCGACCGCGTCAGGTGCATTCAGGCGTGCGGCGATGCTGCTCAATTCGGCAGAGACACGCTTTTCGAGTCCGACAGGCAGGATGAGGCGCACGCGCCTTCCAACAACGGCCTGCAGTGCCGCCACGATTGTGCCACCTTTCGGATGCCCGATCAGTATGCCAGCCTGTTTCCGCACAAGGTCAACGGCATTTGCGCCCTTCAGAATGACATCACCTTCCTTCAGGGCATCAACAACGTCGAATATGGTCTTGCCCTTCAACCAAGCGCCTTTCTGGATCACAACATCACCCGGGAATTGGCTCTCGTCTGGCAACCGACCGGTATCCGTCGTCTTCTCGCATGGTGGCAACGTGATTCCGCGGAAGAATCGTTGACGTGAGAACCCCTCCGCATTCCCGCATGCCGACAGCAACTCCTCGGCCACATATCCATTGGTCGTTCCAGCGACAACAACGACTGTGCCAGACTGAAGGGCCGTTCTGATTGCCGGGTGACCCGTAAGGGCCTTCGCGATCAGTCGCTTTCCAGCAGCAGGGGTTACTATGGTCTGTATCATTTCATTTCTCCTATCTGTCGAATCGGGATAGGGGGGGCGCCTCGCGGCGCCGCCCCTCCCACACCACCCGGCATGCGGATCACGCACCAGGCGATTCCGTGCGGTAACATATGCAACAAAGGTAGCCCTATCTCAACGAAATGTCGAGTCGGCAGCGCAATGCCCAGCCCGTCGCAACCCGGAAGTATGCCAGCCGTACAGGTAAGCCGCCAGTGCGCCGATTATCCGGCACATGCGGCATCCGCGAGTGGCTCGTCATCTCCCGTATCCTCGCCCTGATTCTCTCTGACTTTCGTTCTGATGGGCTGCCTCCCCATCCCGCCTCGCGACGACACAGTTGCCCTTTCGCTTCCCTTCGGCTTCTCCTTCACCTGGCGTGGGTACTTGCACCCACAAGTTACGTGCCATCCCCGGCACGGTCCGGTTCAGCGGCGCGCTTTGGCGCGTCCGTTGCGACCGATTGTTCGGCTGTCTGTTTCTACAAAACGTCCCGCGGCATACCGGTGAAGAATGCTAGCCATGAGCGTCTGATAGGGCAGGCCATCCTCAACGGCAATCGCCTGGATTTCCTCCAAATCCTTGGATGAGATGCGAATATTGACACGCCTATTTTTGGCCTGCGTGTTCCGGGCGTAACGCACATGCCGGGCAATTTCTCGCTCACGGTTTGCAACTGGTTTCCACTCTCCGCGCTCGAAGGAGTCAAGAATATCCTGTTCTTCCTTATCAAGTTTCATTTTCTGCATGGTGCCCTCCCAAATATTCACGTGTTGCTTTTCGGCTGGGTATGATGGTCTTTAGAAATCGCCCGTCGTCGGATTCCGCGAACGGAACCACATAGGCATATTCTCCGATGCGAACGACCAGAATCTGTTGTCCTGGATACCGTTCCTGATTCGGATGTTGGTAGACATCCAGAAGATCACCATTCTCGATATGCATCACAACCTGCTCGAAGCTGATGTCACGTTCAACCTTGAGTTGCTCGTTTTTCTCTATGCTCCAGCGGTAGTAAGGCATGATTGAATGCTATCACATTGTGTGCCTTGCGGCAACACATTTCTTTTTTGGCGAACGTCGCAAATCTGCCTCGGAGCGAAGCGACGTAAAATGCAGGCGCTGGTTCGGCATTCCCGTGCTTAGGGGACATACCACAGGCCGTCTGTGATGTTCGAGCCCCCCAAGTTCCCAAGCTGCGAGTCGTCCTTCCCTTTTACGAAGCCGATGAACCCGACGCGCAGCGTCGGGTGTAGGGCCACATAGGTTCGATCAGGCGAGACCCTGATGCGATCTGGGTTCATGTTGCGGATTGCCGCAGGAACATCCTCCCCGAGTGGCTTCCGCTTGCGGTCCCACATGACATCGGATCCGAAGGCCGTTGACGGCTGTGCCCATGCGTCCCAGAAGTGACGGTAATTCTGCGCCATTGAGCGACAGGCAGCGAGCAATTCGACATGATCCGCATTCGTGATGCGTTCGCGCTGTGCTTCGCGATCCCGCACGGCGTTGTTGGCGGTCATGTAGCACCACAGCACGAGCAGGAGGGGGGCGGCGCAGATGCCAATCCCGACGAGCCATTTCTGGTATCGCTTCTTCATCTCAATGCCGAACGTCACGCCTCAACGGACGGCGAACCCGCCGCGGGTGAGCCGTACGGTGGAGGCGCTGGTTCAGTGAATTCATTGCTGTGTTTTGACAGGTAAAGCATGACGATGATTCCAAGTATTGTTCCGATGGGGATGCTGAACAGCCACAGGACGGCGAGTATCCACATGGCCGTCTTGAACCATGCGGCTCGGTATCTCGCGCCAAAGAGCGCAACGAGGAGTAATACGGCCCCGATGAGCGACAAGACCATGCCTCCTGCGGTCGTATAAAGCGCAAGACTGATGTCAGATGCCAGAGCTTCGGGCTGGGCTTCGCTGTTCTTAGATAATTCGGCAAAAGCCCGCAGCATTCCGACGACTGTTCCTGCGATTCCGATCAAGAACCCAAATTGCAGGATTACACCCCATAGAGCCAGTTGCTTTCCGTTCTCTTTCATACTCTCCTCACCGAACAGTATTATTGAGCCTACTTCGCGAATACTGACGGGGCGCATGTGATTATGTATTTATAAATCACATGTGCGCTATTGTCAAATGCTTAATCCAGCGCCGGATGGTACATTCTCAAATACCTTTAGCGCATCCCGCCGCGTTATGACCGTGTCGTAAAGACCGATGTCCTCGCCCTCGTGTTTGTTGATGCCGGTGTATCTCAGGCTGGAGTCTTCGTAACGCTTGAACTTGTAAACCGCGTCGTTCATCAGGGCGCTGTTGAACACGCCCAAGCTGACCAGCAACTCGAAGTCCTTGACGGTGAGCCCCGTGACTTTCCTGAAGAGGCCGGGTTCAAGTTGTGTAATGACGTCCTTCAGGGTCCGCTCGCGGTAATCGGTCAGGTACATGAAGATGGGAATCCGCGTGGCGAATTTGATGAGCTTCTCCTGAATCTGTTTGCGCAGGCTCTTGTATTCCTTCTCCTCCTGCGAAAGCTCCTTCTTTTCTTCCGCGGAAAGCTTCTCGTCGTTGGCTTCCTTGCGCGCTTTCTTGACGGCCTCGGACTTGTTGATGATCGTCGCGATGTCTTGGTTCAGATTGCGGAAACCCTCGATGTTCATCAGGGCGTCCATCGCCTTCTTATCAGCCATCAGGCGGCGCAAGGTGTCGTTATCCACATTGACCAGGAGGGCGCTTTCCCAGCGCCGCGCCAGCAATGTGGCCGTCGTACCGCTCATGGCCATGTCGAGAATCCCGGCGGCATCAATCTGTTTCATGGAACTGCCGTCGTAAGCCAGCACCGGCAGGAAACTGATGAACTCCTCGACCTTCTTTTCCGGGTTGACCTCATTCAAGTTCAACCGGCAACTGTAATCGGCAATCTGGCGCAATGCCCGATCGGGGGCGAAGTCGAAGACGTAGCATTCTTCCTTGATGATCTGCTCGGTGTTCGGAGATGCGCCGTCCGGGTTGCGCACCGTCCAGGGGGATTGCACACGGAACGCCGCTTGAAAATATGTTTCCGGGCTCGACGAGTTGCGCAAAATGAGAATACCCGTCCACGGTTTCACTGTCACTCCCGTGGTCAATTTGCCGCAGGAAAGCGTGATGGTCCTGGTGGCGAGCGGATCGTCCATCGCTTCCAGCACAGGCGGCAAGGCCGCGGCGCCGATCCCGGCGGCGCTTCCCGCCGCCACGATGATCTTGTAGTCGTGATAGAAGCGGTTTTGCCTCTTCGCCAGCAGGTTTCGCATGGCATGACAGGCCGCCACGCTGGGCAAAAACCAGAAGGAATGCGAAAGCACTCCCAGGAGCCGGACATCCGAGAACGGCATCGGCGGCTTTTGCGCGCCCAGTTTCAGGTTGTCCACACTGGCCGGCATGAACGCGCCGCGAATCAGGTCCAGCCATTTCTGCACTTCTTCCGCGTACCTGAATTTCGCCTTGTCCCCAATGCCCTCGGCGGAGAAGAACACATTCAAATCGAACTCATTGAACTCACCCTGCATGGCGATATCCCGGATCGCGTCGGGCAGTTGGTATGTCAAAAGCACCATTCGGGGCAGCGGGGCATATGGGTTGTTTGGGCCGTTCCAATACCGCTTGGCGCGCTGCTCGTCGGAATACGTCCAGTTGTAAATCTGCTCTTCAATGAACTCGCCCGACGCAATGGCCCGGAACGGCGTGCCGGACAGGTAAAGATACCCGTCCGTGGTGATCGGCATGATCGTTTCATCAAAATCCTCGATGCCTTCGCCCTCGGCGAATTTTCGTTCCTTTTCATCCTCCGACTCGAAAAGCTCCTTTGCGTTTTCGCGCCAGGCTCCGTAATGGTACTCGTCCAGAATCACGCAATCCCAATGCGTGGTGTGGACCCATTCGTTCTTGGTCTTGATGCCGCCGGTGCTGGGGTTGCGGCCCAGGTAGTCCTGGAATGAGCCGAAGCAAACAAAAGGCTTTTTCTTGTCCGCTTGCTCATAGGTCAGGCCGCCCGGCTTGATGAACTGCCAGCCCCGGAAGTCAACATGGCATTTCAAGTCTTCTTCCCAAGCGCTTTGAACGGCGGGCTTGAAGGTCAGAACCAGCACCTTTCGCCAGCCCATTTTTTTCGCCAACTGATACGCAGCAAAAGTCTTGCCGAAACGCATCTTGGCATTCCAGAGGAAATGCGGCGGCTTGTCCCGGTTGCTTTTGTCATTGCGCCAACTGGCGAAATAGGCGGCCGTCTTCTCGACCGCCGCGACCTGTTCCGGGCGCATTTGGAAATCCAGCGACCGATTTTCCTCGTTCAATTGCCCGGTCCGGACTGCGATGATCGCCGACTTGACTTGGGCCACCGTGCAACGGAACCATTCTCCGTCGGGGTTCTTGATGCCGTTAACCCGCAGCATCCGGTGCACGTCGTGGTCTGTGAACACCGTCCCGTCATTCCGCATGGCGGATTCTTCGAGAACGATCCGGTACGGCGGCCGGCCGGGCTTCTTTGTCGGATACTGCTGGGCGACGCGGCCTTGGGCATTCACGGTTGTGTAGCCGATTTTGAGCAGCCCCGCATATTGTGGGTTCGTGTCCTCGTAGGCGTAGATTGTCGGCCTCGATGCCGGGCGCGGAGGAAAGAACTCCGGTTCATCCGCAAATGAACGCGAATGAACGCCAATAAGGGAAGAGCCTTTCTTTGATTCGAGTCTAATCGCGCTCATTCGCGTTTCCCTATCCTCGACTGCTTTCCCGCCGGCGGCAGGAAGTTCTCGCCGGTCACTACCTTGCGCCCCGTCTTCTGCTCCAACTCCCGCCGCGCCCGTTTGGCGATGCGTCCGCCTTTCTTCCCGGCCTCGGCATTTTCGCCCATGCCGATCGCTTCCACGCTTTCGGCGATCTGGCGGGTGGACAATTCCGCCAGCGCGGTGAAGATCAGCTCCGCCTCGCTCATGTGATCACGCAGGTTCTGCGCCTTGAGCCCTTTAATAGCCTTATGCTTCTTGACCGAAACCCCGCTCCATTCCTGGTGGATGATATTGGTCAGGATGGAATATTCCTCCTCGCCTTTGATCTCGTGGTCCTGCCAATAATCGGTGAGCTTGTTGCGGGTTTCCTGCCCCATCATCCGCTGCTGAATCCATTTCTCGCTGCGGCCGTGCTTCTTCCAGTATTCCCGTGCCCGGTCCAGCGACCGCACCGGGTCGCTCATGTCCTGGATGCGCTCATACCCTACCTTGGCCAGCCAGAGTTTGATCGGTTCTGCCCTGGGACTGGGGACGGATTGAATAATCCGCAGAAGTGTTTCAGGGTCAGCAACATCCGTCAGATAGGATTTTCCGTCAGCCGCAGGCAGTTTCAGTCGGTTACATTTTGTAACCGACTCACTTCCCTCGCTTTTAAGCCGGTTTTTCAGGACTTTCCAGTAATTGCGGGCGGCCTGATAGTCCGGTTGCTGGATCAGCGCCGCGACGATGTCCACCACGGAGAAATACCAGGTCTCCGACTTCTTGTCGTAAACGCGCCGGATTTTGAAATCCTCAAAGACAGCCAATGCTTTTTCGTTTGTCATGGTTGACCTGCCGAATTATCCACAGATGACGCAGATTTTTGCAGATTATTTTCGGTGGATCCGGTATCTGCGTTAATCCGTGGAATCAGCGAATTATTCATCTGCTTCATCCGGAATGATTATCCGCAGATGGCGCAGATTTTCGCAGATTATTTTCGGCGGATTCCGGTATCTGCGTTAATCTGTGTAATCTGTGGATTATTATGCCTGCTCATCGACCCCGCTTTCCGCCTTGTCATTATCCGCTGGCATTGGGCGGACAATGGAGGAAATAAAATCAATCTCAGCCTGCGTTAGCTTGAAATGCTTGTTAAGTTTGTCATCAGTCCATATTTCTGTCATTGGAAGTTGAGGAACGAAGGCGAACCGCTCCTTTGTGATATGTTGCGTGTTTTTCCGCAATCCAACCAAAAATCGGAAGAAGTGGGTTCGCATGTACGCAGCAAGGTGTTCTGCCTCGTCCTTTGTCTTGTATGACCCAATGACGATGTAAGTTTCCGTACAGGCACTGGGCGGGCTTGCCACAATAGGTTTGCCCATAATCATTCGAGGGTATTCCCGGGCTTCGCCGCCTTCGGACTTCCAGCGTGATCGTAACCCACATATGATGTCAATAACCTTCCAAAGATCAATCATATCGACGCCAACAGTAATGTCTGATTTCGGATCTTTTGGCCCTACTCGCCATTTCTGCCAACGCAAAATAATTTGATCACCTTGTCCTTCTGAGGCCGTCACGTAAGTTCTAAGTCCAAAATGGTTTTTGTCTAGCAGACACTTGCTCGCTCATGCGACAAAGAAGGATCTTTTCTTGACAAGGACCCTTCGTCCAAATGATTGGGAAACAGCCTTATTGAAGCGAGCAAACGTATGAAAGTCGGAAACTCGTTGAGAGGTAAGCGTAGTCGAAACAACGTCGTTCATCGTTATGCACGTTCGTGACTTCGAGCAAGGTCCACGAGTAATCACGCTCCCATAAGAAATAACATATTCCATCCGCTATAACCTTGACACCGGGAAATACGTCGGAAGCAATCGGATAATCAACAAGATGAGAGATACGTCGGTCGTGTAGCATTGCATCTCGGAACTCGTCAAGACCTTTGCCGCCAGCGAACCAGCGTGAGGGTATTATCATGGAAAGGAAACGAGGGTTCAGCTTCTTGGCTTGCTCAACGAAGCGATTGTAGATGGGGGATGCCCCTGTGCTTTCGCCTGCATCACTCAATTGGTACGGTGGATTACCGATAATTACATCAAATTTCATTTTGAAAATTCCCTCATGTTTGTCGGTGTGGATGAACTCATATGCATGGCTTTCATACTCTCGCCCGCGGTCGTACTCCTCCTTGCTGGCGCGACAAAACACACAACGGCCATTTACCCATGTGTGTTCCACTCGCCCGAAACGGATGTTGCCGGCGGGCTTGTCAAACAACTCACAGACGGAATATTTGCCGTTGGCGGTCTTGGAGCAATAGACGGAGCGGCGCGACAGCAGAGCGGTCAGTTCCGTAATTGCGAGCCCGTAGAGTTGATTTTTGAAGATGTGGTTCATGCGCTGCAGGCGGTCAGGAATCTGGGCCTCCAGCCCCTTGTCCAGCCGCTTGGCGATCTCGCGCAGAAATACGCCCGACTTGCAACCGGGGTCAAGAAAGGTGGCTGTCTTGTCGCTCCAAAGTTCCTGCGGCAGCAGGTCCAGAATCCGGTTCACGAGTTGCGGCGGCGTGAACACCTCGTCACTACTCAAGTTGGCGATACAAGACAGCACATCCGGATTATAGTTGTCTGTGTTCATCTGCGTCATCCGCAGACCTCCTCTGTTTCAACCGCAGATAGCGCAGATGAACGCAGATTGTAAACAAAGCGCTTGTACTCGAGTCGGATAGCGCCAAAGTTGATCAGCAGAGCTTTGTGCAGCCTGGATGCTTTCAGGTAGTTGATCACTTGTGCCTCCTCCGTCCCGAAAGCTGCTTCAGCGCCTTGAGTTCGACAATCACCGCTCCGGAGCAAACGTAATCGGCTTTGTAGAACGTGTTCAATGGCTTACCGCGATAGAACACCGGCAGTTCCTTTTCGCGTTCGTAAGGGATGCCCCTGAACCGAAACTCGCGTTCCAGCGCTTCCTGATAGACTGCTTCCAGAAAGCCAGACCCAAGGTCTGAATGCACGGCCATAGCTGCTCCGATTATCGCGTATGTCTCCGCATCTTTATTACCGTTATCTGCGTCAATCTGCGTCATCTGCGGATTCCTTTTTCCCCAACTCCAGGAAATGCATGGGCGGATATTCGCGGATTGGCGTTGGGATGAAGACGTCTTCCCCCAGATCGGAGAAAAGCGGCAGTTCCTTCATGCCCTCGTGCGTCAGCAGTCCGTGAAACGTGAAGTCCCTCCGTTTGAGCATGCTGCCGTTGACCGGCGACCATTCAGAAAATACGATATAATCCGGTTTTTTGCCGACTGTTTTCAAGGTCAGGGCGTCGCCCCAGATGATATTGCGCCCAAGGATGAAACGGACCGCCTCGCGGCATTTGTTCTTGGCGCGGTCCTCGAACAGCCGGGAATAAAAGTCACAATCGAACACGCCAAAAAGCCGGTGCCGGCACTGGTGGACATTGTCCTCCAGGATGTCAATGCCGTAGATCGAAGAGACGGCCAGGACGGCATAACGCTCGAAGTCCAGTTGCGACTTGCCGTAGCGCTTTTCCACCACGGCGAGTTTCCGTTCCAGAATGGCCGTCAGGAAATTCCCATTGCCGCAAGCCGGTTCGAGGAAGCGGGAATCAATCCGGTCCGTTTCCTGTTTCACGAGGTCGAGCATGGCGTTGACCTCGCGTTTGCCGGTCAACACCTCGCCATGCTCGGCGACCCGCTGTTTCGATATGACTTGCGATTCCATCTGTGATTTATTTTCGTGGCCTGACTCACTCAGAAGCGCCATTTCACGTATCACCAGCAGGCTCGATGCTCTTGTTCGAGCGCTTTATACAAACGAGTCGCAATACTTCTGCCATTTCTGAGCCAAGAACTGCAACCTGCCTTGCTTGTAGACCGCCTTTTTGCTGTTCGTCTGTTGCGCCATATGAATGACATCGAGAAGAGTGTTTGCTTCTTTTTTAGAAATGTCGAGCTTGTAATATTTCTGTGATGACATACCCACCTCTAACACCGGCTGCGGAATTGGGGCCTGTTTCAGTTTCGGCACAATAACTACGCGAGGTATTATGACTCTTTCGTTAAGGACGATAAAACGATATCATCCAGCAAGTCCTCTGCGATCACGTTGGGTTGGGAAATCAGAGCTTCATATTCTTTTCTGGTCATCTTTTATCCTTTTGCTCGAATCAGGATAGAGGGGCGACTCGCGACTGCCTCCCCACCCCGCCTCGTGACGACGCAGTTGCCCTTTCGCTTCCCTTCGGCTTCTCCTTCACCTGGCGTGGGTACTTGCACACCACAAGTTACGTGCCATCCCCGGCACGCTCAGGCGCACCGGACGCCTGAAGCGACAGCGGAAGGCGGTACGGTGACGCCTGTTGTTCGGTTCGCTCATTCCATCAAGATTGCTGCAAGACCTTTTTCAGGATCCAGTATGAGTCCCGCCAGAGCGAGGAGCAATGCCAAACCCTGGCAGATGACGAGTTTGTTAGTCCAATAGCGCCGTTGCGCCTTCAGGTGCAGAATCCCGTGCTCGGTTTGCTTCACCATGCTGAAAAAGCTATGACTGGCAGTTCCAAGCAGGGCTACCCTGCGAGCAGAGAGTTCGCGAGCTCTGTTTGCCCAATCAGTCGGCAGCGGTTGAACCAATTCGTCGGGCGGAGGCTGGCGGATTGAAGCGAGGAGAAGACAAATTGCCTCAGTCATGCTTTCGAGATAAGCGTGTGCTGAGGCCGCTTCCATTTGGCGAACATCGGCGACGTCTTTGTCAGACTTGAGGACTTGGAGTATCCGCTTCGCCTGTGCACTCGAAACGCTCTGCCAACTGACATCGGCTGCGCGAGCCACCGCCTGATTCGCCTCCGTATGGGCGATTCTCAGGTCAGCAATCAGTTTTTCCTTCTTTTCGATTCTACTTTCAAATAATAGAGGCACGACTGAAAAGCCGACCGTGGCAACGAGCAAGAGCGCCGCGGACGCTACGAGGCACAGAATGTGGATCAATGGGATTGCTTCGAGTGCTGTCATCCTTTCATCTTTCTCTTGAACCGAACGTCGCAAATCAGCGGCGCGGTTTACCGCGTACGCTGGATTTGTCTTGTTGGGTTTCTCCATCTGTTGCGGTTGGAATGGCCTTGATTGCCTTCACACGTTGATCGTACTCGTACAGCGTGACCTTTATCTTCTGTCCTGTGTTGTCGCCTATGTATTGCGCGGCCGCGGCAAGCATGACGGGGAACACCTTTCTCAGGTCACCGGAAGAACCTGTGCTGAAGATGTCTGTCTTCCAAACCTGTTTCTCCTCTTCTGCCTTGCGGTACGCCGCAAGATCTAAAGCGTTGAGAGAAATGTAGCGGGTGAAGGTGACGTATGTTCCTGAGTATTGTCTGGAACCTACCACTCCATAGGTTGGGGTATGTGTTGTCGTCCCGGAATAGGTTGCGCTGTTTCCGTAGGAATACAGGGAACCGTATGTGTGCGACGAGGAGACTCCAGTTTGCCCGTAAACGGGAGTCGAGTAGCTGTATTGATGTTGGGAAGGGTCAGAAATGTCGTAGTAGAGAAAGATGGCAATGTCAGCTTCGTCAAGACCATCGGTCTTGATGAAGCCCTTCTGCTCAAGGGCACGATGGGTGTATGTTGCGAACTCCTGAAACTGGAGATCACCAGGGTTCACGCCCTTCTTTCCTGGAAACAAGAAGTACTTCCGGGCTGTGGGTTGGCCAGAACTGATGGAATCGATTCTTACATCGTAATGCGGCATCGTGGCGCAGCCAGAGCAAACCAGTACAATCATCATTGGTACGATGGCCCATGACATGAAGTTCTTCATTCTCTTGTCTCCTCAAACCCAACAGTATTATTGAGCCTACTTCGTGAAATCTAACTGGCCGCATATAGCTGTGTCTTTTATAACCACAATGGTGGCCATTGTCATATATTTAATCTATTGACTATCAACTGATTATCCTGATCGCCTGCCTTCAAGATCGGCTTTATGCATATCCATGAATTAGGCTTTATGCCGACAAACATCATAATCTGGATCAATGTAATTCATAAAGACTACCTGGAACGCTTTCTCGAAAATATTTGATTATTTTAGGGATAGCTCCATTTTTTCAACACAGGCGCACACTGCTCGCAGTCAGATTACCTCAAAGCCATCCCCCATCTCAACGAAATGTCGAATCGGCAGCGCAAAACCAACGTTCATAACGCAATCCTGATTTATATCATTCGAACCGGATTATTAATTTATAGGACTGACCCCCTCTGTCTGACAAACGGTCATAGATGGGCTTGCCAGCGCGATAGTACGCCAAATGTTGGACAAAACTGACAACCAGTGGGTACTGGTTTCGGAATATGTCGGAATCGTATTTCATTCTTTGACACAACGTCGCGAGTCACCGGACAGTGTAAGACGCGCTCCGGCGTAGCGCACAGGGTCACAGGCGCACATGGTCAGACCTCAAATTAAAACTTAATATCTCATCCGCCGTGCCGCTCCAATGAGTTTATGTCTAACAATCGCCCGGCTGCCGCCACCCAACGCGCCCGTGTTTGATATTCCAATCTGGAACATCAAACGCGCAACATCTTGCTCGGGAATGGCGAACATATAATCTAGAGGGAACCGACCGCAGTTTCGTGCTACCGCTTTGTTGAGGTCTCCGTTGACTGCGTCGATTTCCTCTGTGGTTTCGATCTTCATCGCTCTGGCAGAACAACATTATCCAGCATTTTTTTAAATATAGATCAATCTCAGAAAATCGGCAATAAAATAATTTTGATAAGTTCATGGATAACAAGTAATTATTACTAATTAGCATTGGGTGTTAATAACTTTACCCGGGCGCAGATGCACGGTCATCCACAGAAGATTTATCCGCAGATTACGCAGATTTTCGCAGATTATTTTCTGAGGATCCGGCATCTGCGTTAATCTGCGTAATCTGTGGATTATTTCTCTGCTTCATCCGGAATGATCATCCGCAGATTACGCAGATTTTCACAGGCACGTGTGATCACCGCCGCGGTTTACCGCGTACGCCGGATTTGCTTTTTTGCGCTTTTAATTTCAGACGTTCCCGAATTTGTTTGAATTGGTCGCGCATGCCTTCGGCGACAGACCATCTTTCGATTTCTTTGATGTCTATCTTATTATTGCAGGCTACGGCAACCGCTTGGTCAAGGCACTGTCGATCATGATCGTGATAGAACCAAGTGAGTCTGTCTTTGACACAGTCGGTGGGCGATATGATCAGGAGCATTCCAGTGGCTGTTTTAATCTTTAGAATGTCCTTAACAGGTTCTTCCCCGACGGCTGGGGGGCCTTGAGGAAACTCGATAAACAGGTCGGTATCCGGGTGTTTGAAATATCGTCCGTTTTCGGAAAATCCCAGTTCCTGCATTGCCGCGCGAAGCTCGCTGCGCTTGGGTGCCATTAGCGCAGTGTGTATCAGGTCCAAGTCCATTGACAGATATTTCCCCCGGCTGTAGATTGAGACACAGGCCCCGCCGGACAGCACCACGTCTATGCCTCTGACGCGCAGGCGCTCCTGTATGAAAGCGGCAAGTTCCGCTCTGTCCATTTCGCTGATTGACTTCACAATGGTTTTCCAAGACGCCTGGGCCTGCGCCTGTTCATAATAAGTTTTTCTTTCAAGTCTTCAGGACAGAACGTCATCACCTTGACAAGAAGATTTTTAAGCTCCGCCAGGAACGGACAACGAGGATTGAATGAATACAACCTTGTCCGTCCGACAGACCGGCTGCGGAGAATGCCTCCGATCTCAAGTCGATCAAGCTGGTTTCGAATAGGCTTGTAATCAACGCCGAAAAAACGTGCTATTTCGCGTGGATAACCCTCTCCGCGGGCTGAAATGAACAACAAGACTTGTTCGCAACTTCTTGAACCAACCAAATATTCCAGCATTGGCCATACTCCTCAACCTTGCATTAATTGATGTCATGCATGCATCACATGATGCACTATTTACATCAATATACATCGGACATTTTTAACACGCAAGATTATTCTACCTGAATTTTGCACCGCGCAAGTTTGGCGCAGGGCGCGGCGCGAGGGGTGCCGCTGTATAAATATACCGCAAATCCCCGAGCAACAAAGCCCTGCACCAAAAACTTGTCCGCCATAGTCGGACGGCGGCGGATCGCGCGGCTGGCTGCCGGCGAATATTGGTGTTTCCGGAAAATTTACTTGTGTAACCATATGGGTGATAGCAAATAACTGTGCAAATATTAATTTGCACTCGCTATGATTGCTTTAAATCATTTCAACACCAATATTCGTGCAAAATTCAGGTTCTACAGAATTCCTGGTTCTGCCATTATCCTGGTTTTTAACCAGCCGGTCGTTGATGTATTTATGCAGGACGCTCGACAACAGCGTTTGGTACGGCATCCCTTTACAGGCGCACAGGGCCAGACTTCAAATTAGGATTACGCAGATTTTCGCAGATTATTATCAGAAGATCCGGCATCTGCGTTAATCTGTGAAATCTGCGGATTATTTCTCTGCTTCATCCGGAATGATCGTCCGCAGATTACGCCGATTTTCGCAGATTATTATCAGAAGATCCGGAATCTGCGTTAATCTGCGTAATCTGCGGATTATTTCTTCCCATTGGACGCGTGGCGGTCAAGAGCCTGACCGTTCTACCAAATTCAGGACAATTACGAAAATATTAATAAGTCGGAACAGACGGCTCACGGCACGTTCGCCCTCCAGCGGAAGCAGAGCGGGACGGGGGCCGGTCCTGAGCTTGTCGAATGGGCGTCCCGGCTCCAACGGGAACAGAGTGCGAAGAGGGCTTGTCCTGAGCTTGCCGAATGGGCGTTACCGGTCCAGCCAGCGGCCGTCGAAGAGCAGATTGATGTCGCGCTGGATTTCCGCGCGCGTTACAAGCCAGCCGGCGCGGGCCAGGTCGAGGTATTTCTGGCTCAGGACGTCGCCGATGATGCCCCGGGAATGCCGCCATTTATAGATGAGCTGGTCGAGCACGCGGGCGTCGGAATGCTGGGGAATGAACGACAAACCGAGCATTTCCAGGCGCATGGCGGTAATCTCCCGGATGAGCGACGGGTTGTTCAGGAACCACCAGCAGCCGAATGGCAGCAGATTCTTGAACTTGCGCGCGGCCACGCAGAGCGCGTGCATGTTCTCGCGCGCCAGCATGGTCACCATGAACCGGACGTCGCCGAAATCCCGCGCCAGGTATTCCACCGTCTCCATCAGGGCGCAGCCCACGGAGTCGCCGGCAAGGACCAGGTCGGGGTTGACCAGTTTCCGGACGCCGATCATCATCGCCACGGGAATCCCGCGCTCGCGCGCGACGGGAATGGCCGCTTTGACCATGAGGTTTGTGATGCTGGATTCCACGTCGGGATAGCGGAAATCCGGCGGCAGACTGATGGCCAGGTAGCGCGCGTCCATTTTGTCGCACCACTCCATCAGGTACCGGCGCACTTCGGCCAGGGTCGGACCGGAAAGCGAGGTATCCGTCCGGTACCCCATCTGGCGCAGCCGCCCTGCCCCGGCCGGCCAGTTCATCAGGGCGCTGTCCAGGCGCAATACCGCCAGGAACCGGGAATCGCGCTGAAAGCCCCGCAGCCACACCGGCTGCTCCGCCGGATCCAGCGGATCGTTGGTCATGTAAACCTTGCGGATACCGGCCAAATCCAATACGCGGTCGGTATAGTCCCGGACATTCTGCCCGGCGAAATACTCGCGGTAGGTTTTCAGCGACCGCGCCGCGACATCCAGGCCCAGGGCGTCCAGCACCGTCAGCACCCCCCGGCAGGCTTCGGATACCGGCGAGCGTTTGACGAACAGTTCCTCCCAGACCAGTTCTGCCTGCCGGGCCTTGGGTTCCGCCAGGAAGTTCCGGCATTCCCAGTCCGGCCGGGCGCGCATGACTTCCGCCAGCAGGTAGTGATATGTCAGCAGTTCGTCAATCCCCCAGAGCAGCAACGGCCCCATGGCGGGATCGAAGGTATGGGTATGGATGTCGGTGATGGGCGTGGATGCCATTAATTCACTGACTGCCGCGCGTATTTCCGTTTCCTGGTTCATATATCACGCCCTCTCGTCTGTGTCATCCGCGGATTATTTTTTATCCACAGATTACGCAGATTTTCGCAGATTATTTTACCTGAATACGGCAAACGGAAAATCCTCTCACCCGCCTTCGTCAAGACTACGGTGGGCAAGCCCAAGCCACCAAGAAAGCACCAGCAGGAACTGCCGCATAGCAGCATGTTTTCCTTCACCGCTCGTCCTTCGTGGCTTAGTGTCTTTGTGAGATAATAAAGCGGGTTTCCACGGGAAGTTACTGAACCTGAATTTATTTCTTCCCGCCCAATACTTCGTCAATCGCCTCTTCAAAGACCCGGATGGACTCGCGCAGCGCATCCCGGGTGATCGTCAGGGGCGGCGCGATCTTCAGGCATTCCCCGCCGATGCCGACAGGCGCAAACATCAGCAAGCCTTTCTGGAAGCAGGCGACGTTGATCCGCTGCGCCAGTTCGGGATTAGGCTCCTTGGTGCCGGGTTTGACCACCTGGATGCCGGCCACCAGGCCCTTGCCCTGAGTGCAGCCCAGCACGTCCGGGTACTTCTGCTGGATGCGGCGCAATTCGGGTATCAGGATTTCGCCCATGGCGGCGGCATTGGCCGTCAGGTTATCGCGCAACAGCACCTGCAGGTTGGCCAGGGCGGCGGCCACCGGCAGGGGCGAACCGGAATGGGTGGAAGTCATCGAGCCGGGGGCGTACAATCCCTGGATATCGCGGCGGCCAATCACCGCCGCGATGGGCAGCGAGGAGGAAATGCCCTTGCCGCAGGCAATCAGGTCCGGCGTGACGCCATAATGCTGATAACAGAACATTTTCCCGGTGCGGCCGAACCCGGCCTGGACTTCATCAAAGCACAGGACGATGTCATGTTCCCGGCAGAATGCCTCCAGTTTTTTGGCGTATTCCACCGGCAGGAAGTCCGGCCCGATGCCCTGGTAGCTTTCCGTCATCACCCCCGCGACTTCTTCGGGCTTGATGTTCCGGTCGCGCAGGGTTTGCAGGAACTGGTCAAACGACTGGTTGGTGTTCTTATAGCCGTCGGGGAACGGGGTCTGGATGAAAGTCTGGTCGCTTTCCCCAAGCCATTTTTTCAGCTTGGCCATGCCGCCGGCCAGTTGGGCGCCCATGGTGCGGCCGTGGAAGGCATTGTTAAAGGAAATGAAGTAACGTTTCCGCGGGCCATGCTTTTCCATGGCGTAGGTCTTGGCAAGCTTGATGCAGTTTTCCGTGGCCTCGCTGCCGGAACTCAACAGGAAAACCGTGTAATCGGGGGGTTTCGGCGCCAGCGACTGCAGGAGGGCGGTCAGTTCCGCGCGCTGCTCATGCACGAAAACATAAGTGGAAAGCAGTCCCTGGTTGATGATCCGGAGCAGGGCTTCGCGGATTTCAGGGTGGTTATGCCCGACATTCGTGATCAGCACGCCGGAGGACCAGTCCAGCCAGCGGTTGCCCCAGCGGTCGCTGACGGTGATATCCTCGGCCTTATGCCAGACGATCGGCGGCTGACCCATCATGGATTGCGGCTCGGTCTGGCGCAGTTTTTCGAAAATCGGCAGGGATTCAGGCACCGGTAGCTTGGTTTTGATGGTGCGGTACTTCGTATTGACATGCGGAACATCCACCGGGGTAAGATCGTAAACAGCCATGGCAAAACCTCCTATGATAGCATGATTGCCTCATTCCCGAGCGGAAAAGAGGTAATATTTCTTATAGCAAACTGCCCTGCTATGTCAAGCAATAACCGCCAATCTGTCGTAAACAAATGACTTGGCCGCATAATTAACAAATGATTTGTCCGCTTAAAGCTGTCAGGATGGTGCATTCAAAGGGGGGTTATATGGATGAATATCCGAAGGCAGCACTGGAGCGGGCAATGAAGGTACAGGAAGTGATCTTGCGTGCGATTGAAGGGCGGTTAATGTGGTGGGAGGCGGCGGAGATACTAGGTGTGAGCTACCGGACCATGCGGCGCTGGAAAGGGCGCTACGAGCGGTATGGTTACGACGGGCTGCTGGATCGTCGGCGGAAGATACCGGGGCCGCGGCGCGTGCCCCTTGCGACGGTGAAGCAGGTGCTGAGGTTGTACCGAGAAGAATACATGGATTTCAATGTGAGGCATTTTCACGAGAAGCTGCAGGCGGAGCATGGGATCGAGCTCAGTTATCAGTGGGTCAAGAGCGCCTTGCAGACGGCCGGGTTGGTGGCGAAGGCCCGGAAACGAGGGCCGCATCGGCAGCAGCGGGAACGGCGACCAATGGCGGGGATGATGTTGATGGTGGATGGCAGCACCCATGCCTGGTTGCCCCTGCTGGCGGGCCAGAAGCAGGATCTGATCCTGGTGATGGACGATGCCACCAGCGAAGTCTACACGGCCTATCTTGTGCCCCAGGAAGGGACATTAACGGTGATGAAGGGGTTGAAAGAAGTCATTATTAAACATGGGGTTTTCTGCAGTCTGTACACGGATCGTGGCAGTCATTTCTTTTATACGCCCAAAGAAGGCGGGGCGGTGGACCGGCGTCAATTGACGCAAATTGGACGGGCGTTGCAACAGTTGGGGATCGAACATATTCCGAGCTATAGCCCCCAGGGACGTGGGCGAATAGAGCGGATGTTTAAGACCTGGCAAGGGCGCCTGCCGCAGGAATTAAGGCAGGCGGGAATCCGGACGATGGCCGAGGCCAACGTCTATATTCAACAACAGTTTCTGCCTTCCTTCAATCGCAACATGAAGGTGAAGGCGCGGGAAACAGGAACGTGTTTCGTGCCTTGCGGTGAGCAGGATTTGGACAGCATTTTCTGTGTGCAGCATGCGCGAGAGGTTCAAAATGACAATACCGTGGCTGTCGGGAGTCGCCGCTTGCAGATTGGACCATCAAAATGGCGTTTCAGCTTCGCCAAGTGCCGGGTTAAAGTCTGCGAGCACCTCGATGGCACGGTGTCCATCCGTTATGGCCCGCATGTGGTTGGCCGCTACCAAGGACCGTTGAACATTTCGGCGTCGCTGGAGGACGTCGCATAAACTTTTTCCTCCCCCGCGGGGGAGGAAAATCCTCACCCCAGGAGCAACAACACACAATAACAAATCGGACAGATCACTTGTTACAAAAAGCGGACACTTGACTTGTTACGAACAGCAATAACCGCCAATCCGGTGATGCTTGGTGTAGTAGTCCGGCTTTGCCGGACATCCCAGATTCCTGATGCGCCACGCAGTGGCGCTGCTACAACCGGAGCCGGATGCGCCACGCAGTGGCGTTGCTACAACCGGAGCCGGATGCGCCACGCAGTGGCACCGCTAATAACCGCCAATTCGGTGATGCAGCATACTGGCGCTCATGGGGCAATGCCGTTGCGGCGGTCAGACGCGCGCAAGCGTTGGAAAAAATTCTGGAGCAGGGCGGCGCACTCGCCGGCCAGCACCCCGGCGCGCACTTCTACTCCCGGCGCGGCAAAATGGGTCTGCGGGTCGCTGGCGCCGAAAACCACGCGGGAAATGCGCGCCAGCACGATGGCGCCGCCGCACATCGGACACGGCTCCTTGGTGACGTAAAGCGTGGTTTCGTTCAGCCGCCAGTCGCCCAAAGCCGAAGCCGCCTGGGTGATGGCGATCATTTCCGCGTGCGCGGTCGGGTCTTTCAGCAACTCCACCTGGTTATGCGCGCGGCCGATCACTTCCGCGCCGCGGACTATCACCGCACCCACCGGCACATCGCCCGCCTCGGCCGCCAGGGCGGCCTGCTGCAGCGCCAGGCGCATATAATTTTCATCCTGATCGGGCATATTTGTTGCGGAATCCATGCAGTTAAGGCATAATATCCGGAGCGGGAATCAACCGCAATTGTATTTTCCGCAAACCACGGGAGGAAACGCCATGCGCTTTGGATTCTGGGAAATTGTCGCCGTCGTCGCGGTCATTATCCTGCTGTTCGGCGCCCGGCGTCTGCCGGATTTGGCGCGCGCCCTCGGCCGCAGTTTGAGCGAATTCAAAAAAGGGCGGGCGGAAGGCATGGCTCCGGACAAACACGAAGAGCAACCGGACGATAAATCCTCGTCATAGGCCGGCATCGGAACACGTCAGCGCGCCCGAATATGCCCCGCCGCGCCGGGGCGTGATAGCTTCCGCATCATCGCCCCGGTCAATCAACTTCCTCGGCATCGCTTGCAGCGTCAGGGGTAGATGTTTCCGCCGGCGGCTCATCCGTATCGGCGACAGCCGGCGCGTCCGCGGTTTCCGCCGCGGGAGAAGCCGGAGCGGCCGGCGCGCTGGATGGCAAAACGGAAGTTGTCGCGGGCGGCAAGGACAGGTTATGGGACACCGCGGGCGCCGCGGGCGTGCCGCTTGCCGGCGCGCCAGCCCAAACGGAAGGCGAAGCCTGGTAATAGCTGTGCTCGGCGTATTGCATGTACAGCACCGTACCCAACATCGCCAGGGCCAGCACGGCAAGACTGACAGTCAGCATTGCCTGTGCGCTCCCGGCGCGGGCGGCGTTTTTACTTTCGTTGATCTTTTCCATGGCGAAAACTCCGGTAACTGACCTCCAGCCGGCCGCCGGTGCAAGGCGGCATTCATAGCCCCGGAGTATATGCTCTTGCCTCGCGGCGGTCAATGGATTTCGTCATAAATTCCGCCTGGCGTTATCATTCTTGGGAGAGACGAACCGTCCCTGGCAAACCGCAAGAATGATACCGTTCGCCCGCCGCAGCCAGGTATAAGACAAATTAGTTGGAGTAGTACGGCAGCAGGGATGCGTAGCGAATTCCGTTCGAAAAGAACGGCGGCCATTTTGGGGCGTCTGTCCGCTGCGCGGACCCTGCGGGCGTGGTTGCAGGCGATGGCGCAATCAAGAGATTAGCGCCATCGCCTGCGCCCACGCATCCACCCCAAACTTGCCTTGTTTTTTCGAACCCCTCGACAAGCTCGGGGAGCGGAATTCGCAACGCGGTGGCCCAATTTCGGCCAGGATGGTGTAACCTGGCCGAAATTACCGGAATTTACATGTTGTATCTATAACGGACTCATAAATCACACTGAAATCCACCGTGAATTTAAAGTTTATACAAATCACCAATAAAATTGTCTTATACCCGCCGCGGCCAACACCTCAGGGCTGCGTTATGCTCAGAACAGACGGCTCGGTACGGAGACCTCGCCCTACCGTTTCATAAGCATTTGTCGTGGGTAGGGCGAGACCCCGCTTGAAGCGGGGTAAACCGCCGGTCCCGCTTGGCGCGGGAGCGAGCCGCCGAGAATGACGCAGCCGTGCCCAACGCCTGCAACGTCGGTATTTTAAGCTTGCATGGCCGGGCATTTGTGCTAATAATTCATACAGTGGATGCAGAATTTGGAGGGGGCAGCCAAATAGGCCTATATTCTGAATTCTTTCACAACGAGAGTTTTGAAATCTGTTCCGGCGTAAAACCTTAACACTCTAACACCTTAAAACTTTAAAACACCTTAAAACTTTGAAAATGTTCGAATTTTTTGCCAAATTCTGCCATTGCATGAGAACTGCCGCCGCGGCGGTAAAAAGCGTTCCGGCAGCCGGCGTTGCCCGACGCGCGCAAGCCGGCAAAAACCGCCCCGGTGAAGCCCTGCTGTACAGCGAGCGCCTGCAGATTGAGCGCAAGCAATTTTACTTCGAATTGAAGGAAAACGCCAGCGGCCAGTTCCTGCGGATGACCGAAGATGTCGGCGGCCGGCGCGACACGATCATTGTGCCCGCCACGGGTTTGACGGAGTTCCGCGAGGCAGTCGCGCGGGCCGATGCCGCCCTCGGCCACGGCGACGCGCCTTGACCGACCTTAAAGCATCGCCGGCAGCCAGGGCGGCGGGCCGCCGCCCGCCGCATCAGGGCAAGGGAAATTCCGCCGTCATGTCCAGCACCTCGCTCCGGATGCTTTGCAGGAGCTGGGCATTCTTGTGATCGCGCACCACTGCGCCGATCCACGCGGCGATCCGGCGCATTTCAGGCTCTTTCATGCCGCGCGTGGTGACGGCCGGGGAGCCGACCCGGATGCCGGAAGTGACAAAGGGCGTTTTGGTGTCGAACGGGATCATATTCTTGTTCACGGTAATGCAGGCCGCGTCCAAGGCGGTGGCGATATCCTTGCCGCTTACCCCGGCGGGCGTCAGGTCCACCAGCATCAGGTGGTTATCCGTGCCCCCGGAAACAATCCGCAGTCCTTCAGCTTTCAGGCCTTCCGCCAGGGTCTGGGCATTGCGCACGACCTGTTCCTGGTAGGTCTTGAATTCCGACTGCAACGCCTGGTGGAAACAGACGGCCTTGGCGGCGATGATATGCATCAAGGGGCCGCCCTGCATGCCCGGGAAGATCTGCCGGTCAATATCCTGCGCAAATTGTTCGCGGCACATGATGATGCCGGCGCGCGGGCCGCGCAGGGTTTTATGCGTGGTGGAGGTGACAAAATGAGCGTGCGGCACCGGGTTGGGATGGTAGCCGGCCGCCACCAGTCCGGCGATGTGGGCCATGTCGACCATCAAATACGCCGAAACGCTGTCGGCAATCTGGCGGAACCGCTTGAAATCCAGGATGCGGGAATAGGCGCTGGCGCCCGCGACGACGAGCTTGGGCTTGTACGCCTCGGCCAACCGGGCCAATTCGTCATAATCAATCTGCTCGGTCTCGCGGTTGACGCCGTAATGCATGACATTGTAATACTTGCCGGAAAAATTCACTTTCATCCCGTGGGTCAGATGCCCGCCATGCGCCGGATCCATGGCCAGCATGCGGTCGCCGGGCTTCAGCACCGCCAGGTAAACCGCCAGGTTGGCGGAGCTGCCGCAATGGGGTTGCACGTTGACGTGTTCGGCGCCGAACAATTCCCGGGCCCGGTCAATCGCCAGTCTTTCGGCATCGTCCACGTAAGCGCACCCGTTATACCAGCGCTTGCCCGGGTAGCCCTCGGCGTATTTATTGGTCAAGAGCGAGCCGGCGGCCTCGCGCACGGCGCGGCTGACGTAATTTTCCGAAGCGATCAGCTCCAGGTTTTCGCGCTGGCGCCGCGCCTCGTTGCGCAAGGCGGCGTAAATTTCCGGGTCCGTCTCGCCGATTTCCACCGGGTCAACCATGTTGCAGGTGTAAGCGTGGATTTTGTTCACCCGCCGCTGGTGCCGCTCGCTTTTGTCGAAATCCTCGTCCAGCCAGGCGGTCAGCACCGCGCGGGCCTCCTCGATGCTAATCAATTCGCCGCCCAACACCAGCACGTTGGCGTTGTTGTGCGCGCGGGCCATCTTGGCCATGCGCGGCGTCAGGCACAGCGCCGCGCGCACGCGCGGAAACTTGTTGGCGGTAATGCTCATGCCGATGCCGGTGGTGCAGATCAGCAAGCCCTGGTCCACCGCGCCCTGCGAAACCCGGTCCGCCACCAGCGCGGCGTAATCCGGGTAATCCACCGACGTCCGGTTGAAACAGCCCAGGTCTTCCGTCTGCATGCCGCGGGCCGCCAGCGATTCCAGCAGCGCCGTTTTCATTTCAAATCCGCCATGATCGCAACCTACCGCTATTTTCATTTGGACCCCTTTTGTAGAAATAAAATCATATCCAGCAAGGCGGCGTCAATCTCGTCCCGGATTTCCCGGTAAACGGCCGCCGAACATCCGATCGGGTCGGCAATATCGCGGCCCGCGGCCGCCTTCCGCCCGAAACCGGCAAGCAGCCGCGCTTTACCGCCGGCGGCGGGAAACCACATCCGGATTTCCCGGATGTGCCCGTCCGTCATGGCCGCAATCAACTCCGCCCCGTCTGCCAGTTCCTGTGTCAGAAGCCGGCTGCGGTGCGGGGTCAAATCAATGCCTTTTTCCCGTAAAACTTCGATCGCCGCCGGGCTGGCCATCAGGCCCGGCACGGCATGCAATCCCGCGGAACTGACGGTATAATCCGCGCTGCCGCGCAGGTAATGGCGCAAAAGGTATTCCGCCATGGGGCTGCGGCAGACATTGCCGGTACAGACAAAAACGATACGCTTGGGTTCCTTCCCCCTCAAAATCACCTCTTATTGAACGGTGTTAACCTGCCGTCCCAGTTTTTCCACCGTCACTTCCACGGTGTCGCCGGGATGCAGGGTCAGCGGCGGCCGGTGCGCCGAACCGATGCCCGCCGGTGTGCCGGTGGCAATGACATCCCCCGGCAGCAAGGTGATCGTAGCGCTGATATAAGCTATCAGAAAGGGAATTTTGAAAATCATGTCCGCGGTGTTGGCGTTTTGCAGCACCACGCCGTTAATCCTGGATTCCAGCCGCAGGTTGCCCGGATCCCCGACCTCGTCCGGCGTCACCAGCCACGGCCCCATGGGGCAAAACGTGTCTGGACTTTTACCGCGGAACCATTGTCCATCCGCGCGCTGCGCGACGCGGTCGGTCACATCATTCAAAACCATGTAGCCGGCAACGTATTCCAGCGCGCGCTCTTCCGCCACCCGGCTGGCCGGTCGGCCGATCACCACGGCCAATTCCGCTTCCAAATCCACCACCTTGGCGCCGGGCGGCAGGCAAATCGGATCGCACGGCCCGGTCGCGGCAGTGGCGGCCTTGTCGAACAAAATGGGCAACCGGGGGACCTCGGCGTCGAATTCCCGGGCATGGTCGGCGTAATTCTTGCCCAGGCAGATGATTTTACCAGGGCGCGCCACCGGGGGGCCCAGGCGGACGCCGGCGGCCGGCACGAGCTTGCGGCCGCTTTCCGACAGCAGCCCCGGCAGCCGGGCCATGCCGAAACGGCGGAAGAAATCCTCGTTGTAATCTTCCAGGTCGTAGGCCATGCCGCGCACGTCCAAAATCATCGGCGCGGCGCCGGATTCCTCCACCAGGACCCCCGGCCTTTCACGGCCGGGCTCTCCAAAACGCACGAGTTTCATTATTCACCAAACGCTTTCATGGCAAATGGAAGCGGTATTATCATTAATCCAGCCAAAAACACAAGCTAATCCGGAACTATATGCGCCGCCAGCGGACGCTCTTCCACACGCCACTCGGTCAAAACCAGATTTTGCCGATACGCAACCGCGCACAGGCGCCGCAAAACATCCGGCTTCAGCCCGGCCACCACCACCACCTCCTTGACGCCATGCCGCTTGGCCAGCCCCTCCAACCGATCAATCCCGCCGCGCACCGGATAACCGTACACCCAGCGTCCATGCAGGTTGGTGTCGTCGTCCAAAATCCCCACAATCCGGCGGCAGTCGCCCGCGCCGGGATACCGGGCGCTGCGCTGCCGCAGAAAAAGCATCCCGCGCACCCCCGCCCCGTACACCAGGGTATTATGGCAATCCCGGTAAATCGCCAGGGACGGATGCCGGGCGCTTAAGGCCATGATATCCTGCAGGGTGCGCGAAACTATGCGCACGCCTGCCACCAGGGGCAGCCCCATGCCAAAATACAGCAGCGCCTGCAGGATTAAAGCGCGGTCCAGCAGATCGCCGCGCAGCACAGTAATTGCCACGCTGGCCAGGACGCCCATGAACATGGCGGCGCCCAGCAGCAGGATTTCCCCGATCCGCGCCCGGCTCCACACCCGCTGGTAGGTCCGCGCGAGAAACATGGCGATGAACGACACCCCCACCCAGATCGGCGCCGCATGCAGCCAGGCGTATTTGAAGGTGGTCGGCGGAGTCTCCGGCCAGGTCAGCCAGAGCGCCGCCGCCAGGCAGCCCGCCAGGATCGCCGCGTCAAGCACCGGATACAGGATCACCGCCGCCACCTTGCCCGGGGGGCGGCGCAAGCCGTACAGCAAGGCCGATCCGCTGTCCCACAATTCCACCCGCGCCAGATGCCGCACCACCACGTAAGCCCCGGCGACAAACGCCGCCAGGTAGATGCCCACCGCGTGGGCCTGGTAAACCAATCCCAGCAAAGCCACGCCCACCAGGAAAGTCCCCAGGACATACAATACCGTCGCCACCCGCCGCTGCGACATCCCGGACTTGGACAGCCGGTGGTGCAGGTGTTCCATGTCCGCCTGCATGATCGCCGCCTTGCCGCCGCCGGCCAGCAATCCCCGCACAAACCGCCGCCAGATCGCCAGCAGGGTGTCGAAAAGCGGCACGCCCACCGCCAGCAATGGCACGCCGATCGAGGCCATGGCGGCGCCCTTGGAACTGCTGCTGAGCGCGATCACCGCCAGGCTGAATCCCAGGAACATACTGCCGGAGTCGCCCAGAAATATGCTGGCCGGGTGAAAGTTATAACGCAAAAAACCCGCGCAGGCGCCCATCAGCCCCAGCAGCACCAGCACATCCGCCGGCATGTGCCGCAACAGCAACCCGCCGGCCATGCCCAGCGCGGCGATCAATGCCAGCCCCGCCGCTAAGCCGTCCATGCCGTCAATCAGGTTAAAGGCATTGGTGATGGCCAGAATCCAGAAAACCGTCATCGCCAAATCCAGCGCCGCCGGCAAGGGCACCCCCAGGGCAATGCCAAACCGCATGTTGCAGAAATACGCCAACACCGCGGCGGCAACCTGCCCCGCCAGCTTGATCCAGGGCCGGATGCCGCGCACATCGTCCAGCACTCCCACCCCGGTAATCCAAGAAGACAGCGCGAGAAATTTCAGCCACCAGGCCAGGTCCAGGTTGCCGGTGAATTCTTTCCAGGCCGGCAAAAACACCACCGCCGCCGCCGCATGGAACCCGGCAAAAACCGCCAGGCCGCCCAGGCGCGGCACCGGGCGGGTATGCACCCGGCGTTGATCGGGCAAGTCCACCAATCCCCGTGCCAGCGCCAGCCGGCGCACCAGCGGGGTCAACACCAGGGTTACCAGGGCCGCTGTGCTAAACGCCGCCAGATATTTTAGAATAAAATCGTAACTCATTGAGGTATCCACAGAAAAACATATCCTTATTCTGCCGTAACTGCCGTAAAAAACAAGCAAATCCGGTGAAAATCCAGGCTGCATGCGCTACTGCGTGTCCCGCCGTAGTCCGACGGAGCGGGAATCCTGAACCGGCGATGAGATCAAAATGACGTAACCCTGGCGGGGCACCGCGCAAGAACCGCCACACCCGGCAACTCAGCCCAGCAGAATCTCCACCTGCTGGCCCCCCCGGGCATCCGCCGGCAGCCAGGGCTGGCCGCCAGTCCGGCCATTAATGCTGAATCGGACGATCCGGCCGCCATGGCCCGCGATGGAAATGCTGAGCGATGCTTGCCGATAGGCCAGTTGGGTGCAGTTTGCCGCGTCGAGTTCGGCCGGCAGCCAGGGATGAAAGCCTATGCCGTCAGGCTGAAAATCCATGCCCAGCAGCCCGCGCAATACCAGGCGGATGAAACCGGTGGCGCACCAGGTCTGGCGCGGCTTGGAAGTATAGTTTACCTCCTGAACCCCGCCATAAATCTCGCCGGTCTCCGGGTGCAGCGTTTCCGCAAAATGCCCGTCGCGCTCGGCATGTTGCGCCATCAACATGAATTCGCGCCAGAACAAATCCGGCCGGCCATTGCGCAAAGCGGCCTCGGCCCAGAAAACCTGCGCATGCGGCCAGACCGGGCCGGATCCCCGGCCGTACTGATTGATGCCATACTTGGGGTCGCGGTACCGCGGGAAAGTCGGCCAGAGATACGGCAGCCCCGCCGGCGCCAGGTACTGATTGGCCATGACTTGTTGTTTCTGGGCGGCATCGGCAATGTCAAACAGCATCGCAAATCCATGGCCCAAAGCTTCCTGGTGGTCGCAGTGGCCCGGACCGAGGGGAATGCCGGCAAGGTAACGGTAATATTTTTTGTCATCCATCCAGAAATGCCGGTTGATGGCGGCTTTCAACGCTGCCGCCCGGGCCGGCCAATCCGGCGCCGGATTTACACCAAGCGGGCGGGCCATGTCCGTCAGGAGGCGGTAAGCCTGGTAATAAAGGCAATTGGTGGACAGGGCCTTGAAGGGAATCCCATCGCTGCCTGCTCCCTGCTGCTCGGGGGTGAACAGGCGTTTGCAGCCGCGGGCGCCGGCATAATCGCTCCGATCATGAATCGGATAGGCCAGTTCGTCCGGGTAAGCGGAGATGCAATCCATGCAGCAAGCCAGGCCGCGGAACAGCCCGTCGGCGGGATCGAATTCGGTTTCTTCGAAATACCCCATGGTATTGCGCGCGGCATCGTAAGCCAATGCGAGAAATTCGCGATCGCCGGTGTAAAGGTAATGCTGCCAGAAGCCGATGACGGAAATAATGGCATCCCAGTAATGATCGCTCTTGTAGCCTACGCACCGGCCGATGGGCGTTGCTTCGATATTGGCCAGCAAGGTGTTCCGGGCGGCTTCCGGCGCCAGCAGGGACGCCCCGTTCCAGACGTTGAACGCCGCGTCGCGAATCCATGGTTCGATATAATGGATGCCGGCATAAATCACCGGGGCGGCTTCAGTCAACAAACCTTTCCGGATAGGATGGATGTTGCCAAGCAAGTCGCCAACGGCCGTGCGGAAGGCCTTGTCAACTGTGCGGCTGCCGGTTTGCAGGAAAGGAAGGTTGATACGCATGGCGATTGCCTTGTTTGAGCCGGACCGGCCGGTTACTTCTCGCCGGACGTGATCAGGGCCTCCGCGGGCGGCGCGGATGCCGCGCCCGTCAGAATGGACAGATCGCCGTTAAAGCGGCACAGCGCGCGGGTATGTTCGTCCAACTCCCATTCGCCGGCGCGCGGCGCGGGCGTGAAGGCGCCTTGATAGCGTTGCACATCCGATATGCGTAATTCATCCACTACCCCGTCCAGCGGGCCCAGCGCCAGATGGCTTGGCGCGCCCTTCGGCAAAACGCCGTCATGCCCGTTGGCAAACACGGTTTTGCGCACACTGCGCCCATTGCAAAAGATTTCCAGGTTCAGCAGGGATAGCGGTTCGCCATGCGGGCCGCGCGCCGGCCTTAAGCCCCAGACATACGCCAGGTGCACCCATTCTTCGCGTTCCATCAGCGTCTGCAACATCCAACAGCGCACCCAATACGGCTGACTGTTGGGCGTATCGGCGTAAATCCAGCCAAAGAGCGCATGCGACGCCGATATTGGCCCGCCCAGGATGGCGGTGCCGGCCGGGTCCACACGGTAGGTCAATCCCCAATCCAGGCCGCGGCCAGGCCCGGGCGACAGCCGCAGCAGGCACCGCTCCACGGCGCCCGTGCCCAGGTCGAATGTGCCCCACGCCGGCCGGAAGTAGAATTCGATCGTGCCGGCGCGTTGCGGCAGAAACAGTCCGCCGTCGCCGCCGGGATGCGGCGGGCCGGCATCCAAAACCAGTTGTTCGTTGCCGCGCAGGACCGCCGCGCGATTGCCCGGCGCCGCTGCCAGCCGTCCTGGGGCAAAGCGCTCCCCCGCTGGCGCAAGGGCCGCGGCCGCGGACGGCGCCGACGGCAGCTCAGTCCGCCAGTCAATCGGCGGCTCGAAATAAAATTCCGGCTCATGCATGGCGAAAAACGGCGGAAAGCCCTCCGCCCGGATCAAACGATTTTCCAGGGGCTCCAGCCGCCATAACCCCGGGCGATCGCCCGGCAATGACACCCAGCCCTGCGCGCCTTCCGCGCTGCCGAACAATTTTCCGGCCGGATCGTACAGGCGCCCCCGCCCTTCCAGGAAAATCCGGGCGCTTGCCGATTGCTGCGGCAGTTTGAAATACACATTCGCGGCCGGGACGATGTCCGGCAATTGCCAATATTCCGGCGCATACAACACCAGCGGCACGCGCTGGCGCGCCATGACAAACCAGCCGGTGAACTCGCGGCTGCCGGACCGGGGCGCATAACGCAAAGCATAGGCCCCGCCCGGCGCATCCCTGGGAATCCGGACCTGCGCGCGGGCAATTTCCCGCTCAGCGACCTGGTTCAAGTCCAAGCCCCAAGGCAATGCATGCCCCAAAGGCTGCACCGCGATGACGCCGCCAACCGTGCCAATCTGCTGGCCATCCCACGGCATTTGCACTTCCAGGTCAAGCTGCTGAAGATTTTCCTTCTGCGCCACGATGCGCGTCGGAAAGCCGTAATCCTGGAAGGCGAGCCAGGATGCGGGCCGCTGCCGCAAGGCGCCGGCGCGCGCCACCACGCTCATGGCGTACGGGAGCCCTTCAAAAAACGCCGCCACGGAGGAAGCGCCGCTGTCGCCGCTGTATGTGCCGGCCGCCGGGTTGTAGGCCGTCCCGGCGCGCCGGATGGCATATTCCATCGCCGCGGCCACGGACGGATCGCCCGTGGTCCGGTAGATATAGTCGCCGAGGTAGCCGAACGGATTCATGTAGCTCAGCGGCCAGGCAACGCCGGGCAGGCTGTCCCGCGCCCAGCTTAGGGATTCATGATAAATCGGCGTGCCATAAATGCGCTCGGCCTCAATCAACCCGCGCACATCCACGCCCAGTTTGTAAGTGCTGCTTTTGTAGGGACGGTTGTCCTTGGTCAGGCTGACGGCGCTTTGCGGATCGTAAAAAGTTTGATACGTGGCATCCGCCAGCGCGCGCAATTCCGGGTCCCAGGTGAATCCGTAAGCCTGGGTCAGCACACGGAATACCATGAGCTTGCGCCAGGCATGCATCGCCGGCCGCCAGCCTTGTTTCAAGCCTGCGGCAAACTGTTCCAGCACATCGCCGGCGCGCCGGTACCCGGTCAACTGGTACATCCAGAGGAACTGGTTTAAATCCGTCGAGGAATCAATCTGAAAGGCCGTCTCCCCGCCCCAGAACAGCGGATACGACTCCAACTCGCCGCCATGCCGCAGGTAGACCCCGCGGACTTTCCCGGGCGCCTCCCAATGCGTCAGCCAGTTGTCCATGAAAGACCGGTTGATGCCGGCGGCAAACTCGCGGGCGGCGCGGCCGCCGGACCGCGCATAGACCAGCCAGGCTCCGGAACGCGTCCCGTAGGTGGAGCGGTAGCGCTTGCTGTAATTGGCCGGGCCGCTGTAGGTGGGGCCGGCGAAATAATTCACAAAGCCGTAATGACCCGGCGTCAGCGCCAGGTCCCCCCAGAACCGCAGACAGGCGTCAATAAGTTGCTCGGCGCGCGCGAAATTTTCCGGATCGCGGGGATGCAGCGGCCCCAGCGCGCCGGACCGGCAAATCCAGTCGGGCGCCGCTGCGGCGTAAACCGGCCGGGAATGCGCCGCCGCCAGCGCGGGCGCCAGCGCGGCGGCCCGGGGCGGCGGCAAGGGCGCGAACAGCAACTCGTGGGTCTTCGCCCATCCCGCCGCATTGCCGGGCGCCGCCTGCAATGCCAGCGCTTTTTTTGCGTCTAAATGCCATTTCTTTGCCAGGGTGGCCGGCCGGAAGTCCAACTCGTCCCCCGCGCGATGGCTGAACAATTTCAGCGAAAAACGGCCGGCACTGATTTCAAATTCCTTGGGATGCTGCCGGGCGACCTCCCGGCACACCGCCAGCCAGCCGCCGCGCGCGCCATGCAACATGGCCCAATCGCCGCATTCCTCGCCCTGGTGCAGCACCCGGTTGCCGGCCGCGATGGAAAAATGGTTGGTGCCGGCGCCCAGTTGAAAATGGGCATCCTGCAACATGGAGGCCGCCGTGTCCGGCGCCAGCTCCTGCGCCACGACCTGCGCGGAATCAGCGCGCGCGGCATTGAAAACCGCCCGGACGCCGGCGCCGGCATCCACGGCGAACTCCCAGCCGATTTCCCGGAACCAGACCTTTTGGGTATCTTCCGACAGCACCAGCGTGTGCGTGATCTTGGCCTGCGGCAGCCCGGCAAACGCCTCTACGCGGACGATGTAACGCGCCAGCGGCGTCCCATCCGCCGCGCGGTAAAAGCCCTCGCAGCGCACGCAGGCCGCCACCGGGCCGCGCGCTTCCACCCGCAGGCTGTTTTCATCCAATACCGCGGACGCCTCCCGCCCGGTCTGATCCACCACGTATAGCCCGCGCGCGCCGGCGGTGGTTGCCAGCCGGCGCTCCCCGAGCCAGACTTCGGCAATCGGCGAGTTGGCCCCGCCCAGCACATAACGCGCCGCGCCGGTATCCAGGATGATTTGCCCGTTTTGTTCGCTGACGGACACTCCCGCCGCCGGCGCCGCAGCGGACGGCGCCATTTCCAGATAATATTGCAGCGCCGGATCGACCAGGGCATCCACCCGCACCCACTGCACCGCGCCATCCCGGGCCCAGCGGCCGGTGATTTCGGTCTGCATGGCCGCCTCACCCCCGCCGTCATCCACCAGGCGCATCGCAAACCCGTCCCAGGCTGCGCCGGCCGGGAACGGCACGCCGAAGGTTACGGGCACAATGCCGGCGCGCGACGATGCCGGCGGCACATCCAGCACCACCGGAATCCGCGTGTCGGGCGGCAGCGGCGCCGGGGGGTCCTCCGCCCGCAGGAATACCTCAAACACATCCGTGGTTTGCCCGTTTTCGATTAAATTCAGCGCCAACCGCCCGCGCCGCAGTCCATGCCGGCGCAAGTCCACCGACAGCCGGCCCCGGCAATGCTCCGGGACCGTCTCCAGCGCCGCCGCCGGCTTGGCCGCGCCCAAATCAATCAGCCGGGCCGCCAGGCGCGACTTGGCCAAATCCACTTCCGGGCTGATGTGAAAACCGACTTCAATCCAGCGTTCCCATGGCCGCGCATCATCACGTTCAAGCTGGACCTGCCAGCGAGCGGACGCGGAGGCCGGCGCCGGGGGCGGCGCATTCGTGCCCTCCCGCCATGGGTAATGATCAAACGCAAATTCCAATCCGGCATCCGCCCGCGCCATGCCCGCCGCCAGGAGCAGCGCGCACAGCGAATGGCCGGCGCAACCGTGCATTCTGCGAGCCTGTTTCAAAAGTCCTGCCAGGAATGGTCGGGGTGGAACCCGCCCCTCCATAAAAGGGCGATATCTCAGATTTGGGATGAACAACTTCCACATCGTCCACGGCGTTTGAAACCGGCTCAGCCAATTCGTTTTTGCGCGCATCTTGTTCCTTGGATTGAGGCACATACGGCTATTGGAAACGAAACATGGTTCCGCGCAATTGGTATTCGTAACATCCCATGTCCGGCTTGCCGCCGAAATGGTCCACCCGGCGGAATCCATCCAAATCCTGCGCCCCGGGCATCCAGGACAGGCTGAGCCCGGCATTAAGGCAGGGCGAGTCCGCCTGCAAATGATAATCGCCCCCGCCGGCAAACAGCGGCGGCCCCTCGATATTGCCGGCATCGGGAGTCGGCAATCCCGCAACCGGCGTGGTGCAGGTGTTGGAGACTACCGAGTTAGGGCTCGCAAAATTGTAATTTGCCGGGCTGTTGCTGTAAATTATACAGTTAAAAAAGTCGGCGGGATTGGCGTCCGCTCTGATATTAAACCCAGCCCCCGAACCGGCAGTATTCCCGGCAATAGTGCAATTAAAAACACTGATGCCGTAATAACCATAAACGCCTCCATACGAACCGCTGGCGTTATCAGCCACCAAGGTGTTGCGCAACACGCCGTAGTTGACTACCCAAATGCCACCAGCGCCATTGGTGGAAACGTTCCCCTGCACCCGGCAACGGTCCACCAGCGTAGCGGCCTGAATATACATGCCGCCGCCCCGGTAGGCCGACGTGTTGGATTGCACGAGGCAGTCATAAAGTTCCACCGTCCCCTGGCTCCAGATGCCGCCGGCGGATGAACAAGAATCGTTGCCGCTGAATTCCGTGTTATAAACTTTCGTGTTTTGCAGCCAGGCGCCGCCGGCAACGGCAGTGTTGGTGTTATACAGCGCCGCCCGATTGCCGCGCACAAAGCAATTGGAAACCGCAACCTGGAATCCGAGGGTGGCCAAGACATACGCTCCGCCTCCGCCGGCGGGGGAGATATTATTGATATTTTCGGCGGTGTTGCCGTCAATCGCGCACCGGTGAAGCTCCGCCGTGCCGGCGCCGGAAGCCACGACATACAGACCGCCGCCGCGCAAATAACTGTAACCGTTGGTCATGATCAACCCATCCACCACAACCCGTAAAGACGCCACGCGGTTCACGCCCAGGCAGCGGTTGGATCCGCCGCCGTCAATCACCACTGTGCCGGGCCCGTTCCAGGCGCGCAGCGTCAATGAATTGGTGATATAAATCACATTCGTGCCATTCCAATCCACCGCCTGGGCATCCGCTTTGTAAACGCCGTTGGAAATCCAGATGGTGGACCCGGTGGGCGCAATGCCGATGACGCCCTGGATGCTGCTGGCCGCATTCGCCCAACTACCCGCGCCATCACCCGTCCCATTGGTCGCCACGAAATAATCGGCGCGGGCCGGCCCGCTCAACATCCACATGCCGGCCGCCAGCCACCCGATCACTACATACTTGAATGCCTTCATATCAACCTCCTGTTGTTCCACCGCACAATCGCCTCAACTTGCGCCCCCGCCGCCTATGTTGGCAATGGCCTGCGCCAGCGCTGGTGTATGACCCATCTTCAATTCGCCATGCTGCTCACCGCCGGCCTTGCCGGAAGCCAGGGCGGCGGACGATCCGCAAGATTCCCGCACGACCAATTCCGTCGGCACCAGCAGCCGGCGCCGCGGCGGTGTGCCGCCATGAATCAGCGTATCCAACATTTCAACGGCCGCCCGGCCCAGTTCAGCGGGATTCTGCCGCACCGTCGTCAAGGCCGGGCGGATGCGGTCAAACAGGGGGATATCGTCATAACTGACGACCGCCATGTCCCGGGGCACGCTGATGCCGCGCGCAGCCAGATGATCCAGCAATAAAAGCGTATAGCGGAATTCCGAGCAAAACAGAGCGGTGGGCGGATTTTCCAGCGCCAGCATCGCGTCGCATAAATCCGCCGCCGTGCGCTTTACCAGGCTGCCGACCAGGGCCCGGTCGCGCGGAATGCCCAGCGAGCGCAAGGCGCTGTGATAACCCCGCAAACGCTCCCGGCCGGCATCGTAAGAATCCCGGACAATGGCCCCGATGCGCCGATGCCCCAGGGTTGCCAGGTGTTCGATCAAGCGCCGGCATCCGTTGTGATTATCTGAACATACCGCGTAAATGTCGTCCCGCTTGCCGCGGCAATCGAAAAACACCACCGGCCATGCATGCTGCCTGGCCAGGTCCGCCATCCCGGCGGATACCGCGCCGGCTATGACAATCAAGCCGTCCGCCAGTCGTTGCCGGAGGGCATGCTCCAGGACGCGTTCCAGCGGCTCACCGGAATAGGTATAAAACAGCAGAGAATATTTCCGGCCCTCCGCTGCCCGCCCGATCCCGGCCAGGTTCTGAGCCACCACCACATTGCTGATAAACCCAAAGGACGGCACAATCAATCCAATGCAGCCGGTTTTCCCCAGTACCAGCGACCGCGCAACATGATGCGGATGATATTTTAATTCATCCGCCACGCGCGCGACAGCCGCGCGGGTCCCCGGCGGAATCTGGCGGCTGTAATTCAGGGCGCGGGACACCGTCGAGTGATGCAGGCCAAGCCGGCGGGCAATATCCTTGATCGTGGCCGGGGCGTTTGCCATGGCGGAAACTCTTTTGCGCACACGTTTGCGAAACTGACAGTTTTGTAGCAGCCGCGCGCGCCGGAGGCAAGCAAAATAATGGGGGGATGCCCGGCGCGGACCGCCTGGATGGCCGCCACGGCGCCGGCGGTGCCGCCGCCGGCCACGATCACGTCATATGCCTGTTTCATCCGCGATTTTCCTTTTGATGGGCGACGATTTGAGTGGAAGCTATACCATCAGCTGGAATATTTTGGATTCTTTTATTTGTCTGCTGCCGCCGCCTTAACAATTTGAATGCCGCCGCTCAGCACAACCGCCACGATGGCGAGCCCTATAACCAGGTCGGGATAACGGCTGCCCGACAACCAGACTAATGCTCCGGAAATTATGACCCCCAGGTTGGCAATCACGTCATTCCTGGAGAAGATCGTTGACGCGCGCATATGTATGCCGCCTTGACGGTGCTTCGAAATAAGCCAGAGACAGACAGAATTAGCCATCAATGCAACTATGCCGACGCCCATCATGAGACTGCTGACAGGTTCGCTGCCCATGACAAACCGCCGCAACACATCGCCAAGCACCAGTCCGGCCAGCAGGATTTGAGTGATGCCGCTCAATTTCGCGGCTTTGCATTTCAAGGCATGGCTTCCCCCGACAGCATATAGACTGATTGAGTACACGGATGCATCCGCAAACATGTCCAGCGAATCGGCCAGCAACCCGGTTGATTCCGCCAGCAGGCCAAGCGCCAGTTCGAAAACAAACATGAAGGCGTTGATGCCAAGGACCACCAGAAGCGTTTTGCGCTCCTGCCTGGTCCGCGCTTCCATTTCACATCCGCATCCAGACATAAGCAATCACACAGTCAGGCGATTCCGCTTGACTCCAAACAGCCGGCTAGGTCGGCAAGCGACTGAAAAATCAAATCCGGACCGGCGCTTTCGATTTCCGCGCGGCTGCCATAACCATGCATCACGGCGGCGGTCGCAACGCCATTCTGTTTGCCCCCGATAATATCGCAATACCGGTCGCCCACCATGAGCGATGCCGCGGGATTCAAATCCTCGGCCTTGAGAATACAGGCCACCAGGTCGGTTTTATCCGTCAAACGTCCGTCGAGTTCGCTGCCATAAATGCCGTGGAAAAACGACCGCAGTTCGAAATGGTCGAGGATACGGCTGGCAAAGACCGTTGGCTTCGCCGTGGCGAGAAACACCCGGCAGCCGCCCGCGCCAATCCTGGCGAGCGCGGCGGCCGTCCCCGGATAGACGGCATTCTCATAAATCCCGGTCGCGGCGAACCGCTCCCGGTAGTATTGCAGGGCTGTATCCATCAGCGCCTGGTCGTCGGAGCCCAGCAAACGGGCAAAAGACTGTTTCAGCGGCGGCCCGATACACCAGAGCAGTTCGTCGGCCGGCGGCGCCTCTCTGCCCAGCCGGCCGAGCGCGAATTGGATGCAGCGCGTTATCCCGTCCTTGGGATCGGTGAGCGTGCCGTCCAGATCCATTAAAACGTTGCGAATCATGGCTGACCCATCACGCCCCGGTTCTTACGCGGGCCAGTCTCATCAGGCGCTTTTATCCGCCGGCAATGCGCCATGCGCGCCTTTTTTGAACACATAAATCGCCCAGCCCAACGTTTCCCGCCCCCACCGCAGGTACGCGGCCTTGCCTTTCCGCACCCGTTGCAGAACGGCCTCCACATCCGGGTCGTCCTGATGGTTAGCGGCCCAGCTTTCCACAGCATGCCACTGTAATCCTTCATAACGATCCCAGTCATCCTGGTTGCTTACGAGCGTATAAACTGCCTCCAAGCCCTGCTCGCGCCCGATCTCTACATTCTGGTAATGCGTTCCAAAGTCGGCCCGGGCCAGCCCGATTGCTTCCAAGTACTCTCGTTCCGGCTCATGCCGCCAGTACGGCTCTCCCACGACGATCAAACTTTCCGGGGCGGCCATCTTCCGCAGCGCGTTCAACGTCCCGCCATGCCCGCCATAAATCCAGCTCGCCCCGATGCAGGCTGCCAGGTTAAAGCTCTCCCAGGTCTCCGGGACATACTTCGCGCCGTCCATCTCCAGAAATTGGAGTTGGGCATCCGGAACACGTTCTTGATGCTTCTTGCGGACATCCGCAATGCAGTAAGGAGAGAAATCGACTCCTGTCCCGGTTATATCACGGTACCGTTCGGCAAGCCTGATGAGAAACTCGCCCTTGCCGCAGGCAATATCCAGCACGCGCGCCCCGGGTTGCAGGTAGAAAAGCGCGACCAGTTGTTCCAGTTTCTCTGGGCTCATCGGATTGCAAAGAACGTGTTCCCGATGCGTAATGTTAAAGAATTTCCACATGTCCATGTTTCCATCTCCGGAAATTGGGGTCAGTCCCGTATTCTAGTAATTTCATCCAGTTGCCTGCGCTTTTTTATGATCTGCCGATCCTGATTCATTTCAATCATACGCGGGTAACGCGAGAAGCAATCCACCCGCCCCATGATCAGCTTTTGACAAATCCATTGATTTGGCACCGCGGTCCGGCGGCGTATCAGCCAGGCGATCAAACATTTTTCGGCGTCAATGTGTTTTCTTGCCTGCATTTGAGCAAGTGGCACCCCAAAATGCTCTAATGCCCGCTTGAGCAGAATTTCCGCTTCCTGTTCGTCATGCTTGCGTGCAGCTTCCCCAGAGTAAGATTCGCGCTTCCCTGGAAGTCTTTCCATACGTTGCGCTAAAATACGCCGGAATGTTTCATTGCCATAATACCAACCCCGGCGGACCGCTTCCCATTCAGAAGCATCCTTTTGGGCGCCTTTTCTCGTGGATATTTCCGTAACACGCCTGTTTATATATATCTGGTAATCCAACCGCCCCCGTGGCGTCGCACTAAAACCCGAAGCGCTTAAAACACGTTTCGTTTCAAGCCAAGCCGGATGCTGGTGCTGGATATAAAACCGATAGCTGCTCCAGGGAAAAGCTTCCAACCCATTTTTCATTACTTCCCGCAATCGGGCGCGTACGGGATTAAGGTGAATATACAAGCTTAACGCGGCAAAATAATGGCTGTCCACGCTAACCGGAATGGCCTTATAGCGCCCCTGGAATAAATGCCCGCAGGTGCCATTACGCAAATGGAAGCGTTGGGTATATGTTCCTTGGAGCCACTTCATCCCGGCCACCAGGTTGGCTTCCGGCGTTTCAAACAGCAGATGGTAATGATTGGGCATCAGCACGTAGGCATGGATTCGCCAACCGGTGCGCTCGCATGCCTCACCCAAAGCCGCAAGAAAGGCGTGCCTGTCACGGTCATTCAGAAAAATGAGATTGCGCCCGTTGCCACGGCTCATCACATGGTATACGGCGCCCTCATATTGAATGCGCAACTTTCTTGGCATAGAACACTATTTATCAAAAAACAAAATGGACAACAAGATTTAAAAGCGGTTTCTGCACCAGAACGATGCAAATATACTATTATACGGGACTGACCCCTTTTTCTTTCTTTTCCTAAAACAACCCGGCGGCGGGGTGTCTTGATTCCAAAATTTCCCCGGCCAGGAAGAGCGAACCGGCGGCGCAGACGGCGCCCCGGCACCCGGCCGCCCAGGCCCTCGCCTCGGCCAATGCCTCGGCGATGGAGGCCGCGGCGGCGGCTTCCCACCCCAGCGCGGCGGCGGCGGCGGCGATTTCCGCGGGCGGCCGGCCGCGCGGATTGCGCAACGGCACGGCCCAGCATCGTCGGACCAGGCCGTTGAATGGCCGGAGGAATCCCTGTAAATCCTTGTCATCGCATTGGCCGGCAACCAACCCCAGCGGTGTGCGCGCCGGCAGCAGTTCCTGCAGGGCGCGCGCGCAGGTGGCGGCGCCGGCAGGATTATGGGCGCCATCCAGGATCAGCGGCGGCTTCTGTTCCAGCACTTGCAGCCGCGCCGGCCACCGTACCTGCTCCAAGCCCTCCCGCAACGCCGATTCCGGCAAATTCCCGCCGAATACCCGCTCCAAGACGGCGATGGCTACAGCGGCATTGCTCAGTTGATGGCGGCCGAGGAGCGGCAGACGCAGGCTGGTCTGCCAGCCGCCGGCGGTTTCCACATGTATCCGCTGGCCTTCCAGCGACTGGCTCCGGCGCGCCACGCGCGCGATGGACGCCGCTTCGATCAGCGGCGCGCCCCGGCAACGGGCCGCGTCCCGCGCCACAACCTGGGCCTCCGGCGGCAGTTCGCCGATAACAACCGGCCGGCCAGGCTTGATGATGCCGCATTTTTCTCCCGCAATCTCCGCCAGGGTGCGGCCCAGGTAGGCGGTATGCTCAAGGCTGATATCGGTAATCACCGCAGCCAGAGGCATAACCACATTCGTGGCATCCAGCCGGCCGCCCATGCCAGTTTCAAGGATCACCACGTCCGGCCGGGTGGATTCAAAATACTTGAAGGCCAGGGCCGTGACGATTTCAAAAAAGGTGGCGGCCCGGCCACCCGGCCCGGATTCCAGCCGCCGGCCCGCCTGCATGATTTCCGGCAGCAGGCCGGCCAGGATCTCATCGGGAATGCATTGGCCGGCGCAGCGGATGCGCTCGTTAAAGCGCACCAGATGCGGAGAAGTGTACAGACCGGTCTTCAGGCCGGCGGCGCGCAGGACGGATTCCAGCATAGCGCAGACCGAGCCCTTGCCGTTGGTGCCGGCAACGTGTATGCAAGGCAGGCGCTTTTCCGGGTTGCCCAGTTCCGCCAGCAGCGCCCGTTCGACTTCCAGGCCGGGCTTGATGCCCAACCTGGCCAGCGCATACAATTCATCCAGCAGCGGTTTGATCGGTCGCATCGGGCAACATGTATTCCAGCAGGAGGATGATGGTGTTTTTTAACTCGGAACGCGTGACGATCATGTCGATTAACCCATGCTTGAGAACGAATTCCGAACGTTGGAACCCGGGAGGTATGTCCTGCTGGGTGGTTTCCTTGATGACGCGCGGGCCGGCGAATCCGATCAAGGCGCCGGGCTCGGCGATGATCACGTCGCCCAGGGTGGCGAAACTGGCCATGACCCCGGCGGTGGAGGGATGGGTCAACACGGAAATATACGGCAAACCAGCGGCGGCATGCCGGGCCAGCGCCGCGCTGGTCTTGGCCATCTGCATCAGGCTGAACATGCCTTCATACATGCGGGCGCCGCCGGAAGCGCACACCATCAGCGCCGGCAATCCAGCGGCGGTGCTGCGTTCAATCATGCGGGTGACTTTTTCTCCGACCACCGACCCCATGCTGCCGCCGAGAAAATTGAAATCCATGATGCCCAGCCCGGCGGCGTAAGGTCCGATACGGGCCTGCCCGCAGATAATGGCTTCGTTCAGCCCGGTTTTTTTGCGGTTTTCTTCCAGCTTGGAGGTGTAAGACAGTTTGCCTTCAAAGCGTAAGGGGTTGTCGCTGAGCATATTGGCATCCCACTCAACAAAGGAATCCGGCTCGGTCAACATCTGCAGACGCTCGCGGGAATTAAGCGGGAAATGCGCGTTGCACTTGGGACATACCCGGCAACTGGCTTCAATTTCATGCTTGTAGATTATCTCGTTGCATTCCGGGCACTTGAGCCATAGCCCGGCCGGCAAATCTTTTTTCCGAACCTTGATTGAAGTATATTGCCGTTGTCCAAATAATCTCATCAGCAGCCCTTCCCATTTCAGCCGCGGGCCAAGGTCAGCACGTAAACCCGTGCCGCACCGGCTTGTTTCAGCGCCCGGGCGCATTCGTTAACCGTAGCACCGGTGGTCATAACATCATCCAGCAACAGCAAACTCAATCCCTGCACATTCACACGCGGCCTGATTTGAAAAACACCCTTAACATTAGCGATTCGCCCGGCGGCTGTCAAATGCGTTTGCGTCCCAGTCGGCCGCTTGCGCCGCAGTGCGCCGATCACGGGCAACGGGGGCGAGCGGCGCGCCAGCCCCGCGCCAAGCACCTGCGCCTGGTTGAACGACCGGCGGCGCTCCCGGAAGGCATGCAACGGCACAAACACAATGGCATCAATATGTTGCGCAGAGTAGTGCGCCGCCAATCCAGCCCGCAGCAGCAAGTGAAAATCGCGCCGCAACCACAAAGCCGAGTGGTACTTGAATTCCCGCACCAACTGTCCCATCGTGCCCTGGTAGCGGCAGATCGAACGGGCGCGATCGAATGCCGGCGGACATTCCCGGCAATGGCTGCAAACGAAATCGCCAGTGCCGGCTGCCGCCGGTTGTCCGCAGATATCGCAAAAAGGCGGGGTGATCAATGGCAGGCGCGCCCGGCAGTTCCAGCATAAATACAGGTATTCTTGAGCGGCCGGCGCGCCGCAGATGGCGCAAGCGCGGGGATAGACCAGGTCCAGCGCCAGGCTGGCGACTTGTCCGAGCCACCGGGCTGAACTCAAGGCTGGTATGGATACGGCATGGTTCATGACTGATTACCCGGCGCTCCCGCCCCACCCCGTCATCCGCGTCAGTTGCCCCGGTCGGCGCCCGGAAGAAAAGGCAGGATAAATCACCTTGCCATTTATTCCGCATAAAGTATATACTGTCCGGGCTTAACCAATAAAGGCATTTTATGTTATCTGACGACGAGATCAAGGAAAACCTGCTCAATCCCCGGCCTTCGCGCCGGGTTTTCTGGTGGAATATCGGGCTCCTGGTATTGGGTGTTATGGTCGCGGTTGTAATTTACAATGGCGTCATGAAGCGCCGTCGCGCCCGGGAGCGGGATATTTTCCCGCGGGAAACCGCTGCCATGCAGGCAAAGCCTGCACCGGCTGCAGCGGCGGCCCCGCAGCCGGCGCCAATACCGGCGCTGGTCCCGCGGAAAACCGTGGACGCTCCCCCGTCTCCGACTCCCACGGCCCCAGCCGCGTCATCGGTATCCGCCCCGGCACTTGCGCCCGGAGCAGCCCAGGATATTTTAAAGCAAGTCCGCGATTTGCGCGATGCCGGGCAAAAACAAAAAGCCCGCGAGCAATGTTACGCATATCTGGGCAAGTTGAAAGACCCGGCGGCCATCCGCGCCATGGAAGACCTGCTGGGTGAAATCAATCTCGACCTGCTCCTGACGCCGGCGGCGATGCCCGAGAAAACCGATTACGTGGTCAAGTCAGGCGATTCGCTGGCGCGCATTGCCAAGCAATTCGGCACCACGGTGGAACTGGTGCAGATGAGCAACCAGGTGCGCGGGCACATGATCCGGCCCGGCGACCGCATGCGGATTTTCAACACGCCTTTCTCACTGCGCATCAATAAGTCCCGCAACGAGTTGGAGGTTTACGCGGGCGACCGATTTTTCAAGCGTTACAAGGTCGGCACCGGCAAACACGGCACAACGCCGGCAGGCATCTTCGTAATTAACGATAAAATTCCCGAGCCGCCCTGGTGGCGTCCGGATGGCCAGGTTGTGCCATTCGGCGACAAGGAAAACGTTCTCGGCACGCGCTGGCTCTCGCTCAAGCCCGTGGAAGGCACCGATCCGGTGCGCGGCTACGGCATCCATGGCACCTGGGAGCCGGAGACCATCGGCCAACAAGCCAGCGCCGGCTGCGTGCGCCTGTTGAACGAAGATGTCGAACAGTTGTACGTCCTGCTACCGCTGGGCACGCGCGTAGTTATCGAAGAGTGATCGCAAACCGCTTATGGCGCTGAAATACATTTTGCCTTTTGAAAAGCCGGTGGCCGAGTTGGAAGCCAAGCTCGAGGAATTGCGCGCGTTCAGCGAGTCGCACGACATTGATCTGACCCGCGAATTGCAGGAAATGGAGCGCAAGATCAAGGAAACCCGCCGGCGGGTTTTCGAAAACCTGTCGCCTTGGGACGAAGTGCAACTCGCCAGGCACCCCCAACGCCCGTACACTCTCGATTATATCCAGGCGATGTGCACGGATTTCATCGAACTGCATGGCGACCGCCATTACGCCGACGACCGGGCAATCGTCGGCGGGTTTGCCCGCCTGGACGGCCGGAAGATCATGGTCATCGGCCTGCAAAAGGGGCGCGACGTTAGAAGCAATGTCGAGCGCAATTTCGGGATGGCCTACCCGGAGGGATATCGCAAGGCCTTGCGACTGATGAAGTTGGCTGCCCGCTTCCGCCGTCCGATCGTCACCTTGATCGATACCGCCGGCGCCTACCCCGGCATCGGAGGCGAGGAACGCCATGTGGCCGAAGCCATCGCCGTGAACCTGCGGGAATCCATCCTGCTGCCGGTGCCGATAGTGGTGGCGGTCATCGGCGAAGGCGGCAGCGGCGGGGCCCTGGGCATTGGCGTCGGGGATCGGATACTGGTGATGGAACACGCGTACTATTCCGTGATTTCCCCGGAAGGCTGCGCCGCCATTCTCTGGAAAGACCGCGCCTACGCCAGCCAGGCGGCGGAAGTGCTGCATTTGACCTCGCGCGCCCTGCTGCAAGACAAGCTGGTGGATGAAATCGTCGCCGAACCGGAAGGCGGGGCGCATCGCGATCCCGCGGGCGCGGCGGCCGGGTTAAAGGCGCGGCTGCTTGCCAACCTGGCGGATTTGAACCAATTGACCACGGATAGTTTGCTTGCCCAACGTTATGCCAAGTTCCGCGCCATGGGTGTTTACCATGAGGCGGAGCCGGCAGCCGAACCGGAACCGGGACCGCCTGCCTGACGGCCCCCGGCCGACCTGACCCATGAATCGTAACTCGCAGAGTCCGACTATGCATCTCTATCGCACCCATACCTGCGGCGCCTTGCGCCGCGAACAGGCCGGCGCGCCAGCGCGCCTGTCCGGCTGGATTTACCGCAAACGCGACCACGGCCACCTGCTGTTCATTGACCTGCGCGACCATTATGGACTGACCCAGGTGGTGATCCAGCCCGACCGCGAATTTTTCGAGGCCTGCTGCAAACTCCGGCTGGAAAGCGTGATTACCGTCACCGGCCAGGTCGTCCTGCGTTCGCCGGACACCATCAATCCCGAACTGCCCACCGGCGAAGTCGAGTTGGTGGCGGAAAGCGTGGCGGTCGAATCCGCCTGCGAGCCGCTGCCGCTGATGGTGGACAGCGAGGAAGACGGCCCGGAAGACACGCGGCTGCGCTACCGCTATCTCGATTTGCGCCGGCCGCGCCTGCACGCCAATATCATGCTGCGGTCGCAGGTGATCGCCTACATCCGCCGCCGGATGATGGAACTGGGCTTCTCGGAATTTCAAACGCCGATCCTTACCAGCAGTTCGCCGGAAGGCGCCCGCGATTACCTGGTGCCCAGCCGCATTCATCCGGGCAAATTTTACGCCCTGCCCCAGGCGCCCCAGCAATTCAAGCAACTCCTGATGGTGGCGGGGTTCGACCGTTATTTCCAGATCGCCCCGTGTTTCCGGGACGAAGATGCCCGCGCCGACCGCTCGCCGGGCGAATTTTACCAGTTGGACCTGGAGATGTCTTTCGCCACCCAGGAAGACGTCTTCGCCGTGGTGGAGGATGTCTTTGCCGGGCTTTTCCGGGAATACGGCAAAATGCCCTGCAACGCGGCGCCCTTCCCGCGCCTGGCTTTCGCCGACGCCCTGGAACGTTACGGCACGGACAAGCCCGACCTGCGCATTCCGATTGAAATGCGCGATGTCACCGACACCTTCCGCAGCGGCAATTTCAAGATTTTCAGTTCCGCCATCGCCGGCGGCGCGGTGGCGCGCGCCATTCCGGCGCCGGGCGCCGTCGCCCAGCCGCGCAGTTTCTTCGACAAGCTTACCGCCTGCGCCCAGGAACTCGGCGCCAAGGGACTGGCCTACCTGACGTGGTCCAACGGCGCGGTCAAGGGGCCGGCGGCGAAGTTCCTGCATCCCGACCAGCTGGCCGCCCTGGCCCAGCAATGCGGCGTGGGTGAAGGCGATGCGCTGTTTTTCCTGTGCGACCGCCCCCGCGAAGTCAACCGCATCGCCGCCGAATTGCGCGTGAAACTCGGACGCGACCTGAACCTGATCGAGGAAAACACCTATCGGTTCTGCTGGGTGGTGGACTTCCCCATGTTCGAGCAGGATGCTGAAACCGGCGCAGTCGTCTTCTCCCACAATCCCTTTTCCATGCCGCAGGGCGGCCTGCAGGCGCTGGAGGAAAAGAACCCGCTGGAAGTGCTGGCTTACCAGTACGATTTCGTCTGCAATGGCTGCGAGTTATCCAGCGGCGCCATCCGCAACCACCGGCCGGAAATCATGTACAAGGCCTTTGCCATCGCAGGCTACTCCCGCGAGGATGTTGACCAGAAATTCTCCGGCATGATCAACGCCTTCCGCCTGGGCGCCCCGCCCCATGGCGGCATTGCGCCGGGAATTGACCGGATCGTCATGCTGCTGGCCGGCGAACGCAACATCCGCGAGGTTATAACCTTCCCCATGAACCAGAAGGCGCAGGACCTGATGATGGGCGCGCCCGCGGAAGTCACGCTGAAGCAATTGCGCGAATTGCATATCAAGCTGAACGTTCCGCCGCCAGCTTCGGCGCCGGCAACAACGGCGCCGGCGGCTGCCGCGCCAACACCGCCGGCCCCGCCGGCGAATTAGCCCTGCCCGGCGGCGGGCCGCCAGGTCCAGAGCACGATGGCGACCGCGGTCGCGGCATTCAGCGATTCCACGCCGCGCTGCATGGGGATGGCCGCGCAATCCAGCCGGCCGCGCAGGTTGTCCGGCAAACCCGGCCCTTCCTGCCCGGGCAGCAACCCGTAGGCGCCGCGCGGTGTCTCCCAGTCATCCAGGGGCCGCCCGCCGGCATCCAGGGTAAACACTCGCCGGCCGGCCGGCCAGGTTAATTCCTCCAGGCGGCCGGCCTGCGCCAGCGGCAATCTCCAAACGGTGCCCGCCGCCGCGCGCAACGCGCGCGGCAGGAACGGGCAGGCGGCTTCCGCCGTGAGCACCACCCGCGCCGCGCCCAGCGCGGCGGCCGAGCGGATGACCCCGCCGACATTTTCCGGATCGCTGAAAGGCGCAAACAGGGTGCACCCGCCGGGCCACGGCGCCGCGGGATCATAGGCCGGCAGGGCCGGCCGCCGCATCAGCAGCAGCGGACCGGGCGCGCCAAAGACATTGATGCTTTGGAACAGGCCCGCGGCCAGCATGTAGCGCGGCACACCCGGCGGGGAGGGAATGTCCGGATGATCCGCGGCGGCGATCACGGCCTCGATCAAGTCCGGCCGGTCGCGCAGCGCTTCCCGCACCAGCCGCGCGCCGCCGGCCAGGTAAACACCGTGCTTGCGGATGCCGCGGGCATCGTCCAGCGCCGCCAGTTTGCGGATCAAGGGATTCGCGCGGCTGGTGATGAGCATTGGTGATACAACCATGGGGCCGGGACCTTGGATGACTGGGTGGCGCGGAAGTTGACCGCTTAAGCTTTCCTGATGATTTCCGACTCGGCGGCGCACAAGGCCTCGAAAATCCCGGCAGCATCCGGCGCCTGGCGCATGGCGGAGATCAGGTGTGTGCGCCGGCACATCATGCAGATGCGCGCCAGCACGTGCAGGTGAATCCGGTCATCCTGGCAGCAGATCAGGAAAAAGGTGTCCGTTGTTGCCCCGTCCGGCGCGCCGAACGGCAGCGGATGGGCGGTGCGGCCGATGACGATAAACGAGTCCTCGAACATATACGGCTCGTGATTGCGGGGATGCAGGAGTGCGATGCCGTCAGCAATCGCCGTGGAGCATAAATTTTCGCGTTCCTCCAGGCTGGACAGCAGGTCCGCCGCGGAAAACACCATCCCGGTCAGGTCCGCCAGGCGCGTCATCTCGCGCAACAGCGACGGCTTGGTACGGGCCGGCACGTCGGTATGCACGAACTCCAACCGCGCCAATTCGGTGATAATAGCCGCATCGTGGGACAAATCGTGCTCCTTGCTGGTCACCTGGTGGTAGTCGGTGAGTTTCTTGTCCACCATGCCGAGAATCCGGCGGGACGCCCAGACATCCAGTTCGCGCTGCCGGAAAACACAGCGGCCGCCCAGTGTTTCGCAGGGGATTTCCTGGCGACGCACCAACTGCTGGAGGTCGGCCGGTTTCAGGTGCAGGTATTCCGCCGTCTGATCTAGATTGAAAATACGGTGCGGCATATGATCACAGCCTTGAATTTTATTATAACGCGTCCGCCGGCGGCTGCACCAGGATGGCCTGGAACACCCGGCGGCAGTAATCGCATTGATGGCACCGATGCCCGCAGGTCGAAGTCCGCTCGAACCAATCGGCGGGAAAACGCCGGTTATCCAGCATGGCGGGCGCCAGGGCCCGCGCAAAGCCGGGCTCAAACAGGTTCAACAGGTTGCCGTCATGCCGCCCGCCGGCATAGGCATGGATCACCAGGCGCGGCTGGGCGTGCATGCGGGTGGCAAGTTTGACCGTGCGGAAGAGGCCGGCGTAATGGCGCAAATCTTCCGGCCGGATCCAATTCGCCTGCAGTAAAACATGGCGGCGGTCGGGCTGGCGCAGGTAATTCCAGCAGATGTGCGGCGTCCAGCCTTCCATGTTGGCGGTTTCGTCCAGTTCCTGTTCATGCGCCACCATGTTATCGTGAAAAATCTGCCCCGGGCAGTGATCCAGGCAGCCGCTGTTAGCCAGCAGGTGCAGGCGCTTGCCGGCGCCGTCCGCCCATTCCTTCAGCCGGGCCAGGTGCGCCAGGTCGCGATTGCATTCGCGGCGGACGTAAAAGCTGTCGAAGAGCTGCGCGGCGTATTCCATGCCGTTGACCGTCCCGATCTGCATGTTGACGGATGCGCGCGTTTCGATGGCCGGAAAATGCTTTTTAACGATGTGCGCGACGGCGGGGGATGCCGTCGTGACAGCATCCGCGCCGTTGACGATATCAGCCAAATGTTCCAGGATGGAGCAGACCTGGCGTTCCAGGCACCGGCTGACGGCCCGGCCGCCGTAGCAGTTCGCGTTAAGCAGCAAATCCAGCCGCACGCCCATCTCGCGGCAGGCCTGGAGATCTTCTTCCATCCTTTGCTGTCCGCTCCAATCGGTATAGCCCCGGCGCCGGGTCAACGCGGCGCGGCCGGAGGGCAGATCGGCCCAGGGGAAGTATATTTCTTCGATCGCCGGCCGGTAATCCTGGACGATGCCGGCGAAACTTTCTTCGTCCGGATCGGCCAGTTGATAACCGACGGCGAAGCGGATGCCATCGGCCGGCGCCGGGCGGGCGGGCGGGATGTTGTCTGGCGGGGATTGCATGCCTAGACAAATATTCTCCATGCCCGGCCATGTCAAGCCGGAAATACGGAAATAAAAACCGCTGGACTTTGACAGGCGTCGCAGTATGCTAATAAAAACAAAAGGGAGCAAGGCATGCGCAAACGACTTAAACCGGCCGACCCCGCCACGCGGGCGCGCCTGCTGGAGGAACTGCACCGCGATCTCGAGCGCCGCCAGGGCGGCTACCGCGAACAGGCGCTGAACCTGCTGCCGCATGTCTGCGCCAGTTGCGGACGGGCCTTCGAGGGACGGCGCCTGCGCGAACTCACGGTCCACCACAAAGACCACAACTGGAAAAACAATCCGCCCGACGGCAGCAACTGGGAATTGCTCTGCCTTTATTGCCACGACCATGAGCATGAAAAATACAAGATGGCGGATTACGCCACCGGCGCGCCGGAAAATCTTGAGCCGGCGCCGTCCATCTTCCAGCCATTTGCCAACCTGGGCCAACTCCAGGCCGCGCCGCCGGCCGGCGATCCCGCCCGGCCGCCGCCTGGCAGCGGCCCCCGGCCCGGCTGACGCCGCCGGCAAAGCCGCGTTCGGCCTGGCATTACCGGGTGGATGATGTATTACCTGATGACTTTTTTGCGGAAGGATATGGCGGTCCTGTCCAATGTCCTCCGCGCCGGCCGGCGGCAATCGCGGTTCAAGCAAATTTTCATCGGCTGCTTCGCGCTGGGACTCCTGGCCGGCTTATGGCGACTGTTCCTCGATGGATTCCGTTTCATCTCCGCCCTGGGCGGCGTGGGCACGCTGCTGATCCAGCGACTCTTTTCCCTGTTTTTCTTCAGCCTGGCCGCCATGCTGCTGGTTTCCAGCCTGATCACCGCCTATGCGGTGCTTTTCCGCGCGGCGGAAAACCCGCCGCTGATTTTATCGCCGGTGCCGCATGGCCGGCGCATTCTGCATCAATGGCTGGAAATCACACTGATCTCGGCCTGGGCGTTTTTTTTCATGATCGTGCCGTTTATCGGCGCGTTCGTCATGCATGAGCGCCTGCCCCTGCCATTCATCTTCTGGACCGGCCTGCTTTCGGCGCCATTTGTGCTGCTATGCTGCGCGGGCGGCGTGTTGATCACCCTGGCGGCCGTCCGCTGGCTGCCGCGGCTGCATCCGGCCTGGCTCGGGCTGGTGCTGGCGGGCGCGGCGGGATGGTGGTGGTGGCGTTCCGCCGCTGCCGCGGCGCCGCCGCACGCGGATGAAGCCGTTTTCATGCTGGCGCGCCTGATCCCGGGCTTGCGCCTGGCAGCCTACCCGCTCTGGCCCAGCCATTGGGTGGCGGAAGGCATCCTGGCACTCAGCCGCGGTGATTGGGCGCGCGGCGCCGGCTTTTCGGCCGTGCTGTGCGCCAACCTGCTCATGGCCGGGCTGCTGGTGGATCGCCTGGGCCAGGCCTGGTTTCAGCAAGCCTGGCAGCGCTCGCTGGCGCCGCGTCGGCGCCGGAACGGCCGGCGGCCGGCGGAGCGCGCCTGGAGCGAAAATCTGCTGCGTCCGCTCCGGCAGGACCACCGGGCGCTGGTCCTGAAAGATTGGCGGCAGTTGATGCGCGATCCGGTCCAATGGACGCAAGGCGCGGTTTTTTTCTGTCTGCTGGCGGTTTATTTTCTCAACCTGCGCAATTTGAATTACCATCAGCTTGACCCGGTCTGGCGCAACCTGATTGCCTTTTTGAATGTTTTCAGCCTGGCAGCCATCATGTGTTCCTTCTGCTCGCGGTTCGTCTATCCGCAGATGAGCCTGGAGGGGCATGGCTGCTGGATGATCGGGCTGTCGCCCGTCAGCATGGGGCGGGTCTTGCTGGTAAAATTCGCGGCCGCCTGGGCGGTCCTGCTCGCCGTCGGCGCCGGCCTGCTGCTGTTATCCAGCTCCCTGCTGAATGCGGCGCCGGGCATGCGCGCCCTGGCGGTGGCGCTGGCCGCGGCCATGTCGGCGGCCTTCTGCGCCCTGGCCACCGGGTTGGGCGCGATTTTCCTGAACTTGCGCCAGCGCAATCCGGTAATCATTCTTTCCGGGTTCGGCGGCACGCTGAACCTGGCGCTCAGCCTGGCGTATATGATCGCCGCCATCCTGCCTTTTGCCGCGCTGTATCATTGGTTTTACCTTGGACGGCTGGATGCCCAGTCCCTGCAACGCGGCCTTTGGGCCGCAGGCGCCTGGCTGGCAGTCCTGACAGCGGCCGCCGCGGTCGTGCCGCTGGCCCTGGCCCGGCGCAGCCTGCAACAACGCGAGTATTGACCCGGCGGCGGCGGGGCAAACTGGGGGATGAACCCGGGGCTGCGTTATGTTCAGCGGCTCGCTCCCGCGCCTTGCGCGCCGTTCCGGATCGGAGGCGGCCAAGGGACCCAGGCTTTGCCAAGGCTACGCCGGGCAAGCTGGCCGCCCTACCGAAGCATGAATACAGATTCCGGAGGCAGGGCGAGGTCTCCCTGCGTGCTGCGCTATGCAGGGCAAGCCGTACCGAGCCGTCTTTTCCGAGAATGACGCATCCCCGGGGCTGAACCGGGAATGGAAAAGCGCGCTTGTGCGGACGGCGGCGCTATGTTAAGCTTGGCCCGATGAGCATGAAAACACAAAGCGTGTTGATCCAGGACGAGATGGCCAAGTCCAAGTCCAAACTGGGGCATTACTGCGACTTGATCATCGGCCGGCGCGGCTGGCGCCATTTGCTGCGTTACGAATGCACCATCTGGCTCTGCGCCATGACGCCGGGCGCCCTGGGTCTGTACCTGCGCTCCAAACTTTATCCGCGCCTGCTGGGCAGTTGCGGGCGCAACGCGGTTTTCGGCGTCAATATCACCCTCCGGCATCCGCATAAAATCCATCTCGGCGACAACGTGATCATTGACGATAATTGCCTGCTGGACGCCAAAGGCCTGGACAACCAGGGCATCCGCATCGGCAACGGGGTCTTCCTGGGGCGCAATTCCATCTTGAGCTGCAAAAACGGCGACATCGTCCTGGAAGACCGGGTGAATATCGGCTTCAACGCGGAGGTGTTTTCCGGCAACCGCGTCACCGTGGGCGCCGATACCCTTGTGGCGGCTTACTGTTACTTCATCGGCGGCGATCATGCCAGCGCCGATGCCGGCGCGGCCATTAACCGGCAGGGCACCACTGCCCGGGGCATCACCGTCGGTCCGAATTGCTGGTTCGGCGCGGGCGCCAAAATCCTGGACGGCGTGGCCGTCGGCAATGACAGCATCATCGGCGCGGGCGCGGTGGTCACCCGGGATGTGCCATCCTTCTCCGTGGCCGTGGGCGTGCCGGCCCGCGTAACGCGCAACCGGCGGAACGACGCGCAGCATGACTCCGCTTCCGCCGCGCCGGCGCCCGCAGCCGGTTAATCAACCAACTTCCGGCGGGAGCATGCCCGCAGCCCGGATTGCAATCGCAACCGAAGTACGATCCCCGCGGGAACAGGCGATAACATTATGGCGAAGATGATTGAACAGCCGCTCCATTGCATCATCCAACGCATGGCCGGCGCCGCGCTGCCGGCGATCATGCTGACCCTGGCCGGCTGCGCGCCGGAATCCATGCCATCCCGTCCCGCGGCGCCGGCGCCCTCCGGCGCGGGCGGCGGCGGGGCGAATGTCGGCGCGAAATTACGGGAACTAACCGGCGCGCAGACGCGCGCGGTCTGGATTCAGGACTTGAGCGATGGCACGGACACGGGCCTGGAATCCGCCAATCTGCGGCTGATGGGATTGGATTCCGACGACGGCCGCGGCGAACGCGCCATCCTGGCCGAACCGGCCAATTATTCCCGGCCCTTGATCATGCCGCGCGGCGATCGCGTGGTGTTTTCGGACCGGCATACCCGCCGGATCATGCTGGCGCATTGGGATGGGACCAGCTTGCGAACCTTGCGGCCTGGATTGGCGCTGGCCGTCTGGGCGGATGACGCCGGACGGGAATGGATTTATTACGGCGAAGAGCACGGCATGCAGCGGCTGGTCCCGAAAATTTACCGCTGCCTGGCGGATCACCCGGCGACGGTTGAGCCGGTCTGGGAACGGACGGCGGCGGGCTTGAACAATTTTCAACTATCGGCCGACGGCCGGCGCGCCGGCGGCGTCTTTCCCTGGCCGGAATGCGGCATCGCGGAATTGCCCGACCGCGGTCTGCGGATTTACGGCAAAGGCTGCTATCCGGCGCTGGCGCCGGACGATAGCGGCCTGCTCTGGATTTTTGACGGAGCGCATCGCAACCTGTTGTTCTTCCGGGCCGGCACCGATGAGCGCTGGCAGGTGCCGATTAACACCGCCCCGGAGATTGGCGGATATGAAGTCTATTATCCCCGCTGGAGCAACCGGGCCCGGTTCATGGTCATGACCGGCCCGTTCAAGGTCGGCACCGGGGACAACCGCATCCGCGGCGGGGGCCTGGAAGTGGAAGTGTACGCCGGGCGGTTCAGCGGCGATTACCGGCGCGTGGAAGAGTGGCGCCGGCTGAGTTTCAATGACCGGGGCGATTTCTATCCCGATCTCTGGGTGGCGCCCGCGCCGGAGGCATCCGGCACGGCGGACCGCGCACCGGCCCCTCCTCCCGCGCCGGAGGCATCCGCTGAACCGCTGCCGCCCTGGCCGTCGGACCGCACCCGTTTGGAGTTCATCTGGGAGAACCGCGCCCGTCCGAATGAAGTCGCCGGCGCGGATGGCACGGCGTTGATCTGCGGGGTGGAACCAGCCGGACAAGCGCGTTACGGCCGGCATTACGAAATGCTGATTGCCCGCGGCGCTTTTGCGGCGCATCCCGCGCCGGCGCGCCGCGCGCTGGCGGCTTGCCGGGCGTCCGGCGCCATGACGCTGGAACTGGTCGCCATCCCCGCCGCCGGCGGTCCGCGGCCGCCGGGCATCATTTGCGCCATCGGCGCCGCCGGCCGGACGTGGAGCCTGCTCCTGGGAGAACGCGATGCGCGTCTGGCATGCCTGCTGCGGCGCAAGGACGGCGCGCCGGGCGCGGAAATTGCGCTCGGCGCGCTGCCGGCCGGCCGGCCGGCGCACATCTCCTTGAGTTATGCCGACGGCGCTCTAACCTGCCGGCTGAACGGCGGGGAAATCCTACGGACCAATCTGCCGGATGCGGATTTAGACGGCTGGGAATCGGAAATCCTGCGGTTCGGCGCGGCGCCCGACAAAAGCCTGAACTGGAGCGGTTTAATTGAAGGCGTAGCGTTGTTCAGCCGGGCGCTGACGGCGGAGGAAGCGGCCCGGAATTACCGGGCATACGCGGAAAAATTTGCACGCCGCGCGCCGGCGCCGCCCACGGTCATGGTGGACGCGCGCCTGACTGCCGCGCCGGACATTCCCGACCCGGCGGAAATCGCTCCTTACCGCCGCGCCCTGGCGGTCAACCGCTATCAGTTGGCCCAGGCACTCGACGGCGCGGAGTTCCCCGCGGAATTCCTGGCGGCCGAGTGGGTGATTATGGACGGCGCCGTGCTGTCCGACGCACGGCGGACGCCGGGCCGGGTTTACCGGCTACGCCTGGAGCGTTTTGACGATCACCCGGAATTGGAAGGCGAACGCCTGATCATGGAAGGCGACGCCTGGGATTTGCCTATGTATTATCCGCCGGACGCCTGAATTAGACCGTTCCGTTTCGACTTAATATCCCATTGTATGGGACAAGCATTTTTGCATGGCATAATATTATCGTGGTTTTAAGGTGTTACGTTTTAAGGTTTCAGGCATAAAACTTTAAAACCATAAAACTTAAAACTTTAACGCGGCGCGGGAGTGAACGTTGGTAATTTGAGACTTGTCCTTCGTAGCCGAAGGCTAAGTAGGATTGCGGCCTGTGCGCCGCTTTGGGGTGAACCGAATTTATCGGCACTTAACAATAGTGAGGTGTGATATTGAGCGCATGCCGGCAGGGTGTTCAGACTCTTGATCGCGTTGAGGCACAAGGAGCAGAATGGTTTTCAGTTCGCATATCTTCATGTTCTATTTCCTGCCGGCGGCGCTGGCGCTTTACGCGCTGACGCCGCGACGGGGCCGGCACCTGCTGTTGACTCTGGCCAGTTACCTCTTCTACGGCTGGTCGAATCCGCTGTTTGTGCTGCTGCTGCTGTTTTCCACCGCGGTGGATTACGTCTGCGGCCTCGCCATCGCCTACGATGGATTCCGCTGGCACGGCGCAGCCCCGCAGCCCTCCGCCGGCGGTCCCCGCAGCCGTTTGCAGCGCCGCATGCTGATGCTTTCAATCGCCACCAACCTTGGCTTGCTGGGCTTCTTCAAGTATTTCAACTTCGCTTCAGACAATCTGGCAGCGCTGGCGCAATGGCTGGGCGCGCCGGGCCTGGCGCCCGTGCTGCGGATAACGTTGCCCCTGGGCATCAGTTTTTACACCTTCCAATCCATGAGTTACACGATTGACGTCTTCCGCGGGCAAGCCCGGGCCTTGCGCGATTTTATCGATTTCGCCTGCTTCGTTTCGATGTTCCCGCAACTGGTGGCCGGACCGATCATCCGGTTCTCGGAACTGGCCGACCAGTTGCGCCACCACCCGATCACCCTGGAAAAATTCGCGCGCGGCGCGGCTTTTTTCAGCCTGGGCCTGGCTAAGAAAATCCTGCTGGCCAACCCGTGCGGCAAGGTGGCCGACACCGCCTTCGCCGCCGCCAGCTTGAGCGCGGCGGACGCCTGGTACGGCGTCACCGCCTATGCTTTCCAGATTTATTTCGATTTCAGCGGCTATTCCGACATGGCCATCGGGCTGGGGCTGATGCTCGGTTTTGTCTTCGCAAAAAATTTCGATTCGCCCTACCTTTCCGAATCCATCACGGAATTCTGGCGGCGCTGGCACATTTCCCTGTCGTCCTGGCTGCGGGATTATCTTTACATCCCGCTCGGCGGCAACCGCCATGGCGCCGGCCGGACCTATCTTAACCTGATGCTGGTCATGCTGCTGGGCGGGCTGTGGCATGGCGCGGCCTGGAATTTTGTGGTCTGGGGCGCCATCCATGGCGCCTGGCTGGCGCTCGAGCGGCTGGCCGGCAAAACCAGTTTTTACCGGCATCTCCCCCGGCCGGCCCGGATTGGCGTGACTTTCCTGATTGTGCTGATCGCCTGGGTGTTCTTCCGGGCCGCGGACTTGCCGGCGGCCGGCCGGTACCTGGCCTGCATGTTCGGCGGAGGCGGCGGCCTGCCCAATGCCTGGCTGGTGCGCGGTGTCATCCGGCAACCGTATTACCTGGGAGTAACTATCGCGGCGGCGCTGACCGTCTGGCTGGCCCCGCAAACCTGGGATTGGTCGCGCGCCATGGGCTGGGGCAAAGCCGCCACGGCGGCGGCGCTGCTCCTGCTGGCCGCGGCCGTGCTGGCTACGCAGGCTTATAATCCTTTCATATACTTCATCTTTTGACCTGAATTATGCTCCGCGCCAAACTTGCGCGGCGCAAAATTGCGGTTTGAACATTATGGCCGCTGAACTTAAAATGCAATTGACCCGCGAGCAAATCGCCATACTGGAAGCCGGCCGCACCCGGATTACGCCGGCTTGCGCGATGTTTCTCGCCGGCGTGTTCCTGGCGCTGATTTGCGCCGTGCCGCTGGCGCAGTTAGCGGCGGAATTAAGCGAACCTGGACTGCCGCACAGCCTATCGCTCGGCCACAGCCTGGCCGCCGCCGCGCAGGCGCAACCTGCCGGCAGCGCCGGTTGCCTGCAAAGCTTCCTGGCGGCTAACCGGCGCCTGCTGCGTGAAATGCATGCCTGGGAGACTGCGCTGGAGGAAAATGCCATCGTGAGCCGCGCCATCAGGCCGCCTATCCAGTACCTGCTGGCGCGCTGGCTGGGCGCGGGCAATGAGCAAGCCTATTGCGGGCGGGGCGATTGGTTGTTTTTCCGGCCGGACGTGGATTACCTGACGGCGCCCGGATTCCTGGAACCCGCGGTCATGCAACGCCGCGCCGCAGCCGGTAAAGAATGGCAGACCCCGCCCAAGCCCGATCCGCGCCCGGCCATCCTGGATTTCCAGCGGCAACTGGCGGCGCGCGGCATCCAACTGGTGCTGATGCCCACGCCGGTGAAGCCCATGATCCATCCCGACCGGTTGGCGCCGGCCGGCGCCGGCGCGCCGCTGCAAAATCCATCCTACCGCCGCCTGGCCGCCGACTTGGAAGCCGCCGGTCTGACGGTATTCGATCCCGCTTCCATGCTGGCCAGCGATTTCCACGGCGCCGGCCGGGAAGCCTTTCTCGCCACCGACACCCATTGGCGTCCGGAAGCCATGGAGCGGACGGCGGAAGACCTGGCGCAATTCATTACCACCCGCGGCTGGCTGACCGCGGCACCCCCAACCGCTTGCACGACACACGCGATGACCGTCGAGCAACCGGGCGATACCGCCGCCATGCTGCGCCTGCCGGCCTGGCAGGATTTTTACCAGCCGGAAGCTGTGGAAATCCGGCAAGTGCGGGATGCCGCCGGCAATGACTGGCGGCCGGCGCAGGATGCCGATGTGCTGGTATTGGGCGACAGTTTCTGCAATATTTATTCCCTGGAGGCCATGGGCTGGGGCGAAGCCGCCGGGTTGGTCGAACACCTCAGCCGGGCGCTGGCCCGGCCGGTAGACCGCATCCTGGTGAATGACAACGGCGCCTTCGCCGCGCGAGCGGCGCTGGCGCGGGAACTGGCGCGCGGACGCGACCGGCTGGCCGGCAAGCGGCTGGTAATCTGGCAATTCGCCGCGCGCGAACTGGCGGCCGGGGATTGGCGCCTGACTGACCTGCGCTTGGGCGCGCCGGCGGCGGCCGGATTCCTGCATCTGCCGGCCGGCGCCATGCTCAAGACGCGCGGCGTCGTAGCGGCCATCGCCCCTGCGCCGCGGCCCGGGAGCGTGCCTTATGCCGACCATATCATCGGTCTGCACCTGGTTGACCTGCAAGCGAATGGCGGCGGCGCGCAGGCGCTGGCCTATGCCTGGAGCATGCGCGACAACGTCTGGACGCCGGCGGCGCGGCTGCGGCCGGGCGAGACCGTGGAAGCGCTGTTGCGGCCGTGGCCGGACGTGGCCGGCAAGTTCGATGGCATCAACCGCACGGAACTGGATGATCCCGAATTGCTTCTGCAGGAGCCATGCTGGGCGGCGGAAATCGCCGGACTCGGATTCATCCCCCCGGAATAGGAGGCAGATCATGCTTGGCGCAATCCATTACATTTTAAAATCGTGGCCACGCCGGGTGTTTGCCGGAAGACGCTGTTTGATTGCCATGCTCTTGTTGACGTTGGGGCGCCCCGCCGGCCAGGCCGCCGCCGCGGATTGGCAGGCACGCTGCGGCCAACTGGCGGATTTGGCCGCTCGGGATCATCGCGGCGCCATTGCCGGCGACAATGCCTGGCTGTTTCCGGCCGCGGATTTGCGGCACATTGCCGCCGGCGAATTCTGGGGCGCGGCGGCGGCGGATGCCGTCCGCACCGGCGTGAAGCCGGAATTCGCCGACCCCCTGCCCGCCATCCTGGATTGCCACGATCAATTACAGCAATTGGGAGTTAAATTGCTGCTGGTGCCGGTGCCGCCCAAGGCCCGGATTTTCCCGGACGCGCTGCCGGCGCCAGCCGGCGCGGCGGTTCCTCTACCCGCGGAGTTGCCACTGGCGCCGGTGCATGCCGGATTTTACGAGCTTTTACGCAGTCGGGGCATCCAGGTGCTGGACCTGGCGGAATTATTCTGGCAGCACCGCGTGGATGCCAAAGGCGCGCCTTATTGCCGCACCGATTCGCACTGGTCCGGCAATGGCTGCGTCCTGGCCGCCCGCGCCATTGCTGAAATCATCGCCGATCCCGCGACGGCGGAGGCGGCCGCCGGGCTGGAGTCCGCCTGGAGCGAAGTGGAAATCCGCGGCGACTTGTCCCGCATGCCGGGAGGCGAGGGCGCGGCGCCGGAAAAAATCATGCTGCGGCGCGTCGGCCGGCGCGCCGGCGCTGCGCTCGAGCCGGCGGCGCCGGCTACGGACAGCCCCGTGATCCTGCTGGGCGACAGTCATAACCTGGTCTTTCACGCCGGGGGCGATATGCACGCCGCGGGCGCCGGGCTGCCGGACCAACTGGCGCTGGAACTGGGTCAGCCGGTGGAACTGGTCGCGGTGCGCGGCTCCGGCGCCACGCCTGCCCGTGTCAATTTGTACCGCCGCGCCGCGCGCAATCCGGACTATTGGCGCAACCGGCGCTGGGTGGTATGGTGTTTTGCCGCGCGTGAATTTACCGAAAGCGACGGCTGGCGCAAAATCCCGCTGCAGCCGGCGGCGGCGGTAAAAAATTGATCACTCCCCGCCAGGATGCGCGCGTTCGGGCGCCAGCCAGGGCGGCGTCATTCTCGGCGGCTCGCTCCCGCGCCAGGCGGGACAAGCCGGAGGTTGACCCCGCTTTGAGCGGGGTCTCGCCCTACCCGGGGAATCTGCTGAAGGTAGGGCGAGGTCTCCCTGCGTCGCTGAAGCTATGCAAGGCAAGCCGTACCGAGCCGTCTGTTCTGAGAATGACGCAGCCGTGACCGCGGTGATGCGCGCCGGAATCACGGCTTGCACACCCCGGCGCAAACTGCTTTAATGATTCGAGTTGTATTGCGTCCGCGCAGCCAGGCGCTGACCGGCGCTTTGCGTCCCTCCGACTCCCGCTGAAATAATGACTTACTGGAAAAAAACTTTCGCATGCGCTTTTGCGGCGCAGGTGCTGTCAATCCTGGGATTCTCGTTCGCGTTGCCTTTTTTGCCGTTTTTCATCCAGGACCTGGGAATCACCGATAAAGCCCAGCAAGCCTGGTGGTCGGGTGTGCTGCTGGCAGCCTCCGGCTTCACCCTCGCGCTGTTTGCCCCGTTGTGGGGTTTGCTGGCTGACCGGTTCGGACGCAAGAGCATGGTGGTGCGCTCGATGTTCGGCGGCGCGGTGATCGTGTTGCTGATGTCTTATGCGCGCAACATGGGCGAACTGTTGATTTGCCGCCTGCTGCAGGGTATGTTTACCGGCACGGTTTCCGCCAGCATCGCCCTGGTGGCCAGCGTTACCCCGCCGAAGCGCAGCGGATTCGCGCTGGGCATGATGCAGGCTGCCGTGTTTGTCGGCTCGGCCATCGGCCCGCTGCTGGGCGGCATGATGGCGGATTACTACGGCTACCGTATGTCTTTCCGGGTCGGCGCGGCGGTCATCCTGCTGGGCGGTTTCCTGATTTATTTCGGCGCCCGCGAATCCCTGGCCCAGGAAGACGAATCCATGGCGCGGCCGATGAGTTTTTGGACTTTACTCAAAACCAGCGGGTTTGTCTTTGCGATCTTAACCCTGCTGGCCGTGCGCTTCGCCAACACCATCGTCAATCCTTCCTTCCCGCTGGTCATCAAGGATATCCTTACCTCCACCGCGAAGTTGAACAGCGTCACCGGCATTATCATGGCCTGCGCCGGACTGGCCGGCGCCGTTTCCGCCGGACTGCTGGGCTATATCGGCGACAAGTATGGACACCAGCGGGTGTTGATCTTCTGCAGTTCGGGCGCGGCGTTGACGGCGGCGGCCCATGCCCTGGCGCACACCATTCCCGCGCTGACGGTGATTCATCTGAGCTTTGGCATGATGATTGCCGGCATCCTGCCGTCCATCAACAGCATCATCCAGCGCTCAACCGATCAGCGCCACATCGGGAAGGCCTACGGACTTTCCTCCTCCATCAGCATGCTGGGCCTGGCGCTGGGTCCGCTGGCCGGCGGATACCTGGCCCGGGATTGGGGCATCCGCACGCCTTTCCTGGCCGCCGGCGTCTGCCAGCTACTGGTCACAGCGATCGCATGGCGCTGGTTTGCCAAAAGCCGCCCTGAAGACTTCCGCGCCTGAGATTGCCGGACGCCGGCTCATTCAACATCTACAATCGCACGGTCAGGCCGTCGTACGGAATAAAAATGCCCGGCGGCAGCCGCCGGCGGACCTGGTCGTAGTCCAGGTCGTGCCCCATGTGGGTGATATAGGCCCGGCGGGGACGCAGCGCCTGCAGCATGGCAATGCTTTCATCCAGGCAAAAATGGGTAGGATGCGGAGTGCGTTTCAGGGCGTCCAGCACCAGCACATCCATCCCGCGCAAGGCCGCCTGCGCGGCCGCGGGCATGGTGTGGCAATCCGGGACATAGCCGATTTTAACCCCTTCCGCCGCCAGCCGGTAGCCATAGGTGGCGATCCCGGCATGTTCCACGGGCAAGGGCGTCACCCGCGCCGCGCCGACACGGAACGGCCCGGTGCATTCGGTGAAAATGACCCGGGGATACGAAAGGCCGGGCTGCGCGCGCCTATGCACGTAGGGGAAGAACCGGTTCAAGTCGCGCACGGTGTCCGGCGCGCCGAAAACGGGAATGGCCTGATCCTGGATATCGCAAAAGCGCCGGATATCGTCAAACCCGAACACATGGTCGGCATGCGCATGGGTGAACAGCACGGCATCCACCCGCGGCACGCGGAAGGCCAGGACCTGTTCGCGGAAATCCGGCGGAGTATCAATGACAATATGCCGGCCGGCGGCCTCCACGTACAGGCTGGCGCGCCGGCGGCGGTTGCGCGGATTGGCGGACCGGCACACCGGGCATTGGCACCCGATGGCCGGCACGCCAATGGAAGTGCCGGTGCCCAGGAAGACGATTTTCACCGGCGTCCTTCCGGGACGATTATTTCGTCACCAATCCCAGCCAACCCTGGATGACCGGCGAAAGCTTGATGAATACGGGCGTAAAGACGATGCACACCATGCTCATCAGTTTGATCAGGATGTTCAGCGACGGGCCGCTGGTGTCCTTGCAGGGATCGCCGACGGTATCGCCGATCACGGCCGCGCCATGGACGGGATTCTTCGTGCCATCCGGCAGTTTCTTGCCGCCTAAATTCCCCTTTTCGACAAACTTCTTGGCGTTATCCCAGGCGCCGCCGGCGTTGTTCAGCATGGTGGCGAAAACGAACCCGGTGGCCAGGCCGCCGGCCAGCAGACCGATTACACCGCCTATTCCCAGCACCAGACCGGTGACAACCGGCACCACAATAGCCAGCAGCGACGGAACCATCATTTCCCGTTGAGCGCCGGCGGTGGAAATGGCCACACAGGTGGCGTAATCGGGCTTGTCCTTGCCTTCCATGATCCCGGGCTTCTCCCGGAACTGGCGGCGCACTTCATTGACCATGGCGCCGGCGGCGCGGCCCACCGCCTTCATCGTCAGGGCGCAGAACACGAACACCATCATGCTGCCCATAAAAATACCGCACAGCACCAGTGGATTCATGAGATTGATATCGTAGGCATCAACAAAATACCGGATATCTTCACGCGCGGCCGCGGCGGCATTCACGGAAACCTTGCCGATCGAAAACCCTTCCGCGCCAGCGGCATACTTGCCGATCCACATTTTAACTTCTTCCAGGCAGGCGGCCAGCAGCGCCATAGCCGTCAACGCCGCGGAACCGATGGCAAAGCCCTTGCCTGTCGCGGCGGTGGTGTTGCCCAGGGCGTCCAGGGCGTCGGTGCGCTGCCGCACTTCCGGCGGCAATTCCGACATCTCAGCGTTGCCGCCGGCATTGTCGGCAATCGGCCCATAGGCGTCGGTCGCCAGCGTGATGCCCAGCGTGGAAAGCATGCCGACCGCGGCGAAGCCGATGCCGTACAAGCCCATGGTGAAGTTGCTGAATCCGCCGGAAAGCCCGAAGGCGAACAGAATGCCGATGGCAATGATCACCACCGGCGCGGCCGAGGAAAGCATCCCCGTAGCCAGGCCCTCGATGATCACCGTCGCCGGGCCCATCTTGGCCTGTGTAGCGATTTCCCTGGTGGGCTTGTATTCATCGGAAGTATAATATTCCGTCGCCTGCCCGATCAGCACGCCGGCGAACAACCCGGCAATCACCGCGCCGAAAATGCCCCACGGCACCACGCCTGTGGCCGCCAACACCGCCATGGCCGCCACGATCAGCACTGAACTGCCAAGCGTCCCCGTCAGCAGGGCCCGCAGCAGGTTCTTCTGGCTGGCGCCTTCTTTGCACCGCACCATGAACATGCCGATGATCGAAAGGACGATGCCGATGCCGGCCACCACCATGGGCGCGGTAATGTACTTGATGGCCAGAGCAGGATTATGCGCCTGGATGCCGACGGAGGCGCCCAGGGCGGCGGTGGCCAGGATCGAGCCGCAGTAGGATTCGTAAAGGTCGGCGCCCATGCCGGCTACGTCGCCGACATTATCGCCGACGTTGTCGGCAATGGTGGCCGGATTGCGCGGGTCGTCTTCCGGAATGCCCGCTTCCACCTTGCCCACCAGGTCGGCGCCGACGTCGGCCGCCTTGGTGTAAATGCCGCCGCCGACGCGCGCAAACAACGCCTGGGTGGAGGCGCCCATACCGAAGGTCAGCATGGTGGTGGTGATATGCACCAGTTTTTCATCCACGGTGCAGCCCGCATGCACCAGTTCCAGGCCCAGGAAATGCAGTCCGTTGGCCATGTTGGCCGTGGTGAAGACCAGCTTATCGAGAATCAGGTACCACAGGCAGATATCCAGCAGGCCGAAACCTACTACCACCAACCCCATAACAGCGCCGGAGCGGAAGGCCACCTGCAAGCCGCGGTTGAGGCCTTCGCTGGCGCCCTGCGCCGTGCGCGAGGAGGCATGGGTGGCGGTTTTCATTCCCAGGAAACCGCACAACCCGGAGAAAAAGCCGCCCGTCAGGAAAGCGACCGGCACAAACGGATTCTGAATGCCGATTTTGGCCAGAACCGCGAACACCGCCACCAGGGCCACGAACACCCAGAGCACGACCTTGTATTGGCGGAACAGGTAGGCCATGGCGCCTTCGCGCACATACCCGGCAATCTCAATCATCCGGGCATTGCCGGGATGGGCCGCCATCATCAGCCGGTAGAAATATACCGCAAACACCAGGGCGATGACCGCGGTCACCGGCGCCAGCCACCAAATGCCCGGGGTTAAGTTAAGGTTGGCCTCGCTGGCAGCGGCCCAGGGGGCCGTCGTCAACAACAATCCCGCCACCGCCATCAATCCTGCCCAAGCGTTTTTCATCATCCTCCCTTTACCTTGCGCCGCTGCCGTCCGTGTTCAATCGAACACAAAAAACATTGGCAAATAAAAAAACGGCCATTATCATAGCGGTTTATCGGTGGAGGTCAATTAATTTCGGCAAATCCGGGCGCCAGTGCGATCGGCATCCGCGGCATTGCCGGGCAGGCTGGAGAAAACATGCGCCATCATAAGGTCATTGAGTGGGAACAACGTCTGCAGTCGGCCTTCGAGCGCGTGGACGAGCGCCTGGAAGCCAGGTACGGGAAACTCTTCCCGCGGCACCCGGCGCGCCCGGACCATGGCGCCGCCGCCCGGCGCGAACACGACGGCTTATTCAACCTGGGGGCGGCGTTCTCCGCCGGATACGGCTCGCGCCACGGCCCGAATTACGCCGTGGAAATCCGGATCATGACCCTGTCGGATATCCCCGCGGATACCCGGCGCCGGATCGAGCAAGACGCCATCGGCATGCTGCGCGAAGAATTGCCGAAGTTTTTCCCGGACCGCGACTTGCAGGTAGTGCACGAAGGCAAAATGTATCGCCTCGTCGGCGACCTGAGTCTGGGCCGGGCCTGACCGCTCAATAGCCGTCTTCGACATCCGGAGCGGCCTTGCGCCAAGGCGGACGGGCATTTCCGGCGCCGGATTGCTGGGCGATGTTCAACAGCACCGCCACCGCCGCCAGGGACATCATCAGGCTCGATCCGCCGAAACTGATGAACGGCAGCGTCAGCCCCTTGGTCGGCAGGCACCCGGTAACAACGCCGATGTTGAACATGGCCTGCATCGTGATCAACATCGTCAATCCGAAGGCCAGCAGCCGTCCGAACAAGTCCGGCGCCTTGAAACTGATGCGCAGGCCGCATCCGCAGATGCCGGCGAACAGCAGCACCACGCCCAGGGTGGCCAGCATGCCTAATTCCTCGCCGATAATGGCGAAAATAAAGTCCGTATGCGCCTCGGGCAGGTAGAAATGCTTCTGCACGCTGGCGCCCAGTCCCACGCCCCGCCAGCCGCCGGCCACAAAGGCGTTAATGGCATTGATCAGCTGGAAGGAATAAGTCTGCGCGTATTTTTCCGGGTCCAGGAATGCCAGCACACGGCTGCGCCGGACCTCGTTGTGCATGACGGCTACGCAAAACAGCGTAAAACCGGAACCGGCAAACAACACCAGGTAACGCAGCAGCGCCCCGCCGGCAAACATGACCGCCATGCCCACCAGCCCGCAGAGCATGGTGGTGCCGAAATCCGGCTCGATGAAAATCAATCCGGCGATCAAGCCCAGCATCGCCATGGGCGCCAGGACGCCTCGGCCGAATTCCCGGGAACGCATCCGCTCCCGCGCCATCCACCACGCCAGCGCAACCACCATCGCGAACTTGGCGAGTTCGGATGGCTGAAGCTGCATCGGACCCAGGCGCAACCAACGCCGGCTGCCGCCCACCTTGGCGCCGATGCCGGGCACCAGCACCAGCACCAACAGGATCACGCTGACGATGAAGATGGGCGCCGCCAGGGTCCGCCACCAGTGATAATCAATCCGCGAGATGACGCCGGCAGCCAGCACGGCCAGGGCCAGCCATAAGAGCTGGCGCTTGACGAAAAACATTGGATCGCCGCAAAGCTCGATCGCCTTGACCCCGCTGGCGCTGGCCAGCATGACCAGTCCGAAGGCCGTCAAAACGGCTACGATCAGCAACAGCAGGGTGGTAACACGCACATCACGCTTCGCTTGTCATCAGGGAATGCGCAAGCGTTGTCCAAGCTGCACCTTGGCTTCCGGCAGGTTGTTCAGTTTAACGATATCGTTTACCGATACCACGTACAGGCGCGCGATGTATTCCAAGTCCTCATTGGCCTGCACCACGTGAACAATTTCCTGGCCGGCGGCGGGCGCGGCGGCTTCGGGGCCTTCAGCCGGGGCTTCCGGGGCGGCCGCAGCGGCGGGCGCGCTGACTGCCGGGGCGGCCGGAGCGGGCTCCTGCGCGGCGGGCGCCGCCGGCGCGCTGACTGGTGCGGGCGCCGCCGCAGGCGCGGTTTCCGCGGTAGCAGACGCAGGCGATGCCTTATGCGCCGCCGGCGCCGAACCGGCAACGGTCAGTTTCTGTCCAACCTTGATCAGGTCGCCGTCCAGCTTATTCAATTCGCGCAAGGTGCTGACCTTGGTCTGATAACGGTGGGCGATGCCGCTGAGGGTATCGCCCGCCTGCACCACGTATTCGTTCGGCCCGGCGGCTGCCGCGGCGGATTTCGCGGAGCCCGCGGCCTTGGCCTTGGGCTTCTCAGGCTGATGCAAGGTCACGCCCGGGCGCACCGGGATAATCAGCTTCTGGCCAACACGAATCTTGTTGGGCTCGCTGATCTTGTTCAAATCCATGATTTGTTTGACGGACACCTTATGGCGCGCGGCGATCTTGGACAGCGCATCACCGGACTTCACGACATATTCCACCGTTTCTACCGGCGCGGCCGGGGCCGGCGCGGGACGCTTGACCACGGGCTTGGGCGGCGGCGGCAATTCCTCCGGGGGGAGCGCCGGCTGGTCAATCACCGGCTCCGGCATAACGGGCGGAGTCGGCGGCATGGTCGTATCCCTGGTGGTTCCGCAACCCTGGATGAAAAACAGCGATCCAATCGCAGCCGCGTGCAACAACACCACAATAACCACCAAAACCGGCGTTTTCATTCGCTGACTCCTTTTTTGCTGAAACGAACGACCAGCATTATAAACTGGCAGGTATCACCCAAAAAAAAGTTGCCGCATGCCTGCGGGGCTACCCCCGCTTCTTTTTTTGGAAATATCGCCTTGGTGCGCGCAATTGTCAAGCATTTTTTACCGGCGTTTTCACCGGCGCATGCAGGTAGATCGGCCGCACCGGCTCCGAGGCCACGGCATCGGCCAGGCGCATCGCCGCCAGCCGCGCCAGCGCGGCAGCCGTCGGATAAACAGCGGATTGGATCAACTCCGTTTGCCCCGGCGCCGCGGCCTGTAGCAGTGCGCCAAGACGCGGCCAATCGGAAGTCGCGGCCACCAGGCCGGGGCGCCAGGGTAAGGCATCGGGCGCGCATAATTCCCAGCCGGTTTCTGTAATTAACGGCGCCAGGCCGCGGGAACGAAACACGCGATACCACAAATGGCCGCGGCGCGCGTCGCCCACGACCATGATCGGCAAGCCATTATACTGCGGCGCCAACTGCCAGGCCAGCGCCTCGGCGCTGCTCAAGGCGTACAGCCGCTGGCGGCCGGGCAAGGCGCAAGCCGTCACCAGCGCGATGGCGCTGCGCAAGCCGCTGTAAGCGCCCGGACCTACACCCAAAACAAAACAATCCACCCGCGCCAGGTCCAAGACGCCTGCGGTCTGCAGCGCGGTCAATTCCCGCGCCAGCGCCTGGTTGGCGCCGGCGCCATCATCCCAGGCGCGTTCCGCCGTTAATTCCGTGCCGCGCATGACCGCCAGGCTGCCGCGGGAAGTTGACTGATCTACCGCCAAGTACAACATTGCATTTTCCCTTTGTTTGGGCATTATACCTGATGCCGCCAGCCGCCGCAACCATGGAAATCGGCCGGCGGTTATGATACCGTCTTTTTAAATTTACCTGAGTTGCTTTTAAAAGTCTCGGACGACGTGGAAGTCGTCTCTCCAAAACAGGCAAGGCGGCCTGGGACCACAGTCCGGCAACCACCTGACCGCCGTCGCTTAACACCATCATGATCCCCGTCCCCAAAAAAGCCGTCATCCTGGCCGCCGGACTCGGCACGCGCATGCGCCCGCTGAGCTTCGATACGCCCAAACCGTTGATGCCGCTCTGGAACGAACCCCTGCTTGACCTCGTCCTGGCGCATGTCCGCGACTGGGGCGTCCGCGACATCCTGATCAACCTCCATCACGCTCCGCAGGCCATTCTGGAACACCTGCGCCGCCGGCCGCCCGCGGGCTTGCGGGTTAATTTGTCCTTCGAACCGGAAATTCTCGGCACCGGCGGCGCCCTGCGCCGCGCCGCCTGGTTCCTGGACCAACATCCCTTCTGGATGGTCAATGCCGATATCGTCTTCAACGTGGATATCCGCCCGCTGCTGCGCTGCATGCGCCGCGCTCAACCGCTGGCAACCCTCTGGCTGACCGACCGCGCCGGACCGCGCACGGTGGCCATGCAACGGGGCTGGATTCACAACTTCCGCAGCCGGACCCCGGGCGCGCCGGATACTTTCACCTTCACCGGCCTGCACCTGTTGTCGCCGCGGATTCTGCAATTCCTGCCGCCGGCCGGTTATGCTTCCATTGTTGATGCCTATGAAAAAGCCCTGGCCGCCGGCCGGCGCATCGCCGGCATCTGCCCGTCCGGCGCATATTGGAGCGACCTGGGCACCCCCGCGGCTTACCTGGAAGCGCATGCGGCAAGCGCCCCGCGCCGGCCGGGAGCGTGTCCGCCGCAGCTTTTCACCGCGGCGGCGTCGGACGCTCAAATTGTTCCGGGGGCGGATACGGCACGCGCCGTCATCTGGAGCGGCGCGCGGCTGGGGCCGAACGCCGTTGCGCATGACGCCATTATCGGGCGGGGCTGCGCCGTCAACCATCATGTGCCCAGCCTGGCCGTCAGGGCCGATTGCCTCCCCCGCGATCCCGCCATCCAAACAGCGTTGTCGCAATTGGGGTGGCCGGCGGCAGACACCGCCGTGATTCCGCTGGAACCGCGCGGCTCAGCGCGCGTCTTCACGCGCCTGGCCCGCGGCCACCGGAGCGTCATCATGATCCAATACCGGCTGGAGCGCGCGGAAAACGGCTGGTACGCCCGGCATGCCCGGCTGCTCGAGTCGGCCGGAGTGGATGTGCCGCGCCTCATCTACGATTGCCCGCGCCGCAAAATAATACTGCTGGAAGACCTGGGGCGGGAGACGCTGGAAGACCGGGCGAACCAACTCCGCGCGCGCCGGCCGGCCGACATCCGCCGGCTGTATCAGCCGGTGCTGGACAACCTGCTGCGGCTGCACGCCCTTGGCGCGCGGCCGGCCAGCCGGCGCCATGTCAGGATGGCCGGCGGCTTCACCCCACGGCTCTACAAATGGGAACGCGGGTTTTTCGCGCGGCAGTTTCTGCGCCGGCACTCCGCCTGCGGGGAATCCGTTATCCGGGGCATCCTTGCGGAACTCCGGCAGTCCGCCGCCATCCTGCGCGCCAGTCCATACACCCTGGTTCATCGCGACCTGCAATCCACCAATGTCCTCTACCGGGGGCGCACGCCATGCTTCATTGACTTCCAGGGGATGCGGCCCGGCCCGGCCGCATACGACCTGGCATCCTTGCTGTGCGATCCCTACGTGGAATTACCCGCCGCCTGCCTGCCCGAACTGCTGGCATACTACAACCGGCATCTGCCGGCCCGCCGCCGCATCGGTGAAAAGATTTTCTGGCATGCCGCCGTGGAACGCCTGGCGCAGGCGCTGGGCGCCTATGGCCGGCTCGGCGCCGAACCGGCCACCCGGCGCTTCCTCCGCTTCATCCCGCCGGCACTCCGCCGGATGGACGCCGCCTTGCAGCAACTGCAGGCGCACCCCGTCCTGGCTGACGCAGTACGGCAAATGCTGGCGTAAATGTGCGACGCCCCCGGCGGAAAAATCACGCCTTCTGGCCGGCCAATGCCTCCAGTTGCCGAACCAGGTCCGCAGACAAGGGCGGGGCTTGCAGCGCCGCGATATTCTCGCGCATGTGCTCCCAGCGGCTGGTCCCCGCAATCACGGTGGAAACCGCCGGATGCCGCAAGACATACAACAGCGCCAGTTGCGCGGTCGTATAAGTTCCGCCGGCCAGGGCTTGCAAAGCCGCGCCTTTCGCGGCCAGCGCGCGCTTGCCGGCCAGGTCCTGCCAACTGCGCCGGTCGTCGGCGGCAAAGGCGCTGTCCGCCAACAGACTGCCGGCCAGGAATCCCGCGCCAAACACGCCGCGAGCCACGATCCCCACCCCGTTTGCCGCAGCTACCGGCAGCAATTCAGCGATCGCCGCCGGCGTCTGCAGGCTGATGGACTGCTGCAACACATCCACCGCGCCCTGGCGGATCAGAGCGCAACCGAGGTCGTTCGGGCCCAGCGACACGCCCACGAAACGCGCCTTGCCCATCCGGCGGATTTCCTGCAGGGCTTCCAGGCATTCGCCGCGCTCGATGTCGGCGCGGCTGGGGCCGTGCAGCAAATAAACATCCACCGCATCCATCCGCAGCCGCCGCAGGCTTTCGTCCGCCTGCGCCAGGATGCGCACCCGGCTGAAATCCGACCAAGCCCGGCCATGCTCCGCACCATGCCCGCCCTTGGTGCAGACGATCCAGGCGTCGCGGCAGCCGCGCAAGGCGCGGCCAACCAGCTCCTCGCTGTGCCCATCGCCGTAAATCGGCGCGGTGTCAATGAAATTCACGCCCGTGTCCCGGCAGCGGCCGATTAAATCCAGGGAAACGCGATCGTCCGTGCGCCCCCAGCCGTGCGCAATCGTGCCCAGCTTGTCGAAAGTCAGATTCACCGCGCCGCCGATTTCCCACGCGCCCAGGCTGACGGCGGAAACCTGCAATCCCGTCCGGCCGAGCGGACGGTATTCCATGCCGGCGGGCCGGCCGCCATCCTGCTTTTGAACATTCACATCTGTTTGATTTGCCATGCTTTTCCCTTATTGCTGTTACCGTATAAAATCATGAAAATTACCGTATAATCTGAATTGCACAATTTAATTTCACTTCAATATCCGCGCGGTTTCTTCCAACTGGTCCATGATCGGCAGTTTATTCGGGCATTTCGGCTCGCAGGCGCCGCAGCGCCGGCAGGCATCGGCCCGCTTCCCGGGTTCCAGCGCCGCATACTGCGCGCGCGCCCAGTCCTGCATGCCGTATACCTTATGATGATTGTAGAGGCGGAAGTTGCCAGGGATATCCACGCCATGAGGGCATTCCATGCAATAGCCGCACATGGTGCAAAACTTAGCGCCCAGCGCCTGAAACTCATCCAGGATCGCATCCATCCGCCGCCAGTCCTCCGCGTGGGCGCCGCGGAAATTTTCGGCCGTTTTCAGGTTCTCCCGCAGCATCGCCAGCGTATTCATGCCGGAGCAGGCGGTGCTGACATCCGGGTTGGCCAGCACAAACCGCAAGGCCGCGCCGGCCATGGTTTGCGCGCCGCCGGGGATGAGTTGCTGCAACCGGGGCGCGGGGCTGGACAGCATCCCCCCCGCCACCGGGCACATAGCGACGACACCCATGCGCAACTCGCCCGCGCGCTTGATCACCGGGGCATAGGCGCGGTTCAGCATGTTGTAGGGCACGGTGATACTGTCAAAAATCCCGGTCTCGATGCATTGGATGAAATTTTCCGCCGTATCGTGCCCCGTGAAGCCGATATGGCCGACGAGGCCTTCGCTGCGGGCCTGGTTCAAGGCCTCCAGCGCGCCGCCCTTTTTCGTCAGCAATGCCAGCTTGGCCAGGCTGAACCAGCCGACCTGGAAAAACTCCAGGTAGTCCACGCCCAAAATCCGCATTTGCAACTCAATCTCGGCGCGGTAGCTCGCGGCGGTGGTTGCTTCGTTGACGCCCGCTTTGCCGGAAACAATCAAGCCGCGGCTGCGGCCTTTCAATCCGGGCGCGGTCAGGTGCTGGCACCGGCCGCCGATGTATCCGCGCGTGGTTTCGAAATAATTGATGCCGGCGGCAATCGCCTCGTCCACAATCCGCGCCGCCAATTCCGGCTGTTCCGGATCAAACCGCATGCAGCCCAAGGCGAGCGAAGATACCTTCAGTCCTGTCCGGCCCAAATCGCGATATTTCATTAAATTTCCTGACAATTAAAGCCATGCGTTATCGCCAGCCAAGTCTATTGCCTGAATCCGTGATGAGGTCAGTATGCCGCGGATGCGAGGCGCGAAGGATGAAGCTGTATAAATATACCGCGAATCCTTCGCAACAAAGCAGATGCGGCATAATGGCCTCACCCGCAGGGCGGTCTTTTCCGCCAAACAACGCCGTGTGTTTTTGGTGATATTTTAAAATGACATAAATTGTTGTTGGTACGCACATTATCTTGACAACATAAAATTCCGTCACGGATTCAGGTATTGCCTATGATTTATACAGGATTCCAATGAATATTTCGACTTTTTTCGTTTATTTCTGTGGTTTATTTCTTGACAATTTACCAGCAAGAAACATATTATAAATAATAAGAATGCGGCAAGTGCCGGATAAGTGCCGTACGCGGGGCTGAAAAATCTTTTTGCGCAAACGGCGCGGGATGAATTTTGCCGGATGGCATAGCCCTGATTAACAAACTCGCCGTGTATTCGCGCGGCGCAAACACAAGGAGAATGCCGAATGAAAAAATGCTTGAAACTGCAATGGGCGCTCGCCGCCGCGCTGGGCGCGGCCGCCTGCTTTGCCACTGCCCAAACACCCGCGGACGAGCAAGCTGCGCAAACTCCGGTTAAAGCCGTCGTCGACGCCGGCAAGGAAATCGGCGGCGCTGCCGCTGAAACCACCCGGGGTGTGGTGCGCGGTGTAGGAGAAGCCGGCAGCGAGATCGGAGGAGCGCTGAAAAGCGGCGGCGGCACAGTCGTGGAACAGAGCCAGAGCATCTGGCGGGAAACCGTCATTCCGGCGCTGGAACGCACTTCCAGCGCGCTGCCCGGGGTGATCAAGGCCATTATCCTGCTGGTTGCCTTCTGGATTGTCGCCCGGCTCGTCGGCGGCTTGGTGGCCAAGCTGCTGGGGATGACCCGGCTGGACAACCGGGCCGCCAAGGAACTCGGGTTGGAAAAGATGCTGCAAAAGCCCGACGGCACCCGGCGCTCCCTGGAGGCCATGGCCGGCAGTCTGGTCAAGTGGGTGATCCTGCTGTTTGGCTTCATTGCATTCTTCAATGCCCTGAACCTGCAGATGGTGGCCGGACCGCTGCAGAACATCGTTGATAAAATCGTGGGAGTCATCCCTAATCTGCTCAAGGCGGCTGTGATCCTGTTTGTGTACTGGGCCGTAGCCACGCTGGTGAAAATTGGCTTAACCAAGGGGCTGGGCGCGTTGAAATTCGATACCCGGGCAGCCAAATATTTCCCCGCGCGCGAAATCAAGGGCGAGCAGGTCGGTCCCAGCGCCATGCTCGGGCGGTTGCTGTTTTACGTGATCCTGCTCTTCGGCATTCCGCCGTTCCTGGATGCCCTGGGACAACAATCCCTGGTCGCCCCCTTGCAGGAAATGCTGGCCAAGACCCTGGCCTTCCTACCCAACATCATCGCCGCCGCCATTATCGTGTTTATCGGCAGCATCGTGGCTACAATTGTCCGCGAATTGACAACTAATTTCCTGGCGACGGTCGGCGCCGATGAAGGCGCGCGCAAGCTGGGCTTTGACAAGATGGCCGGCGGGAAAAAACTTTCCGGTATCATCGGGCTGATCGCCTATTTCTTCATCCTGGTGCCGATCATCATTTCCGCCGTGGATGCTTTACAGATCAAGGCGATAGCCGATCCCGTCAAGACCACCCTGGAAGCCGTGCTGGCGGCCGTGCCGGCCGTCATCGTGGCTGCGGTGATCGTTATTATCGGATACGCCATCGCCAAGGTGGTGCGCGGCCTGGTCGCGTCGCTGTTGAGCGGCATCGGGTTCGACGCGCTGCCGGACAAGGTCGGCCTGGAATTCCTCAGGCCCAAGGGCCAGGCAACCCTCTCCGCCATTGCCGGGACGGTCGTAATGGCGGTTATTTTGCTGCTGACGGCGCAACAGGCGCTGGACAGCCTCGGATTCGCGCAATTGGCGGCATTGGCAGACAGCATTGTGCGCTACCTGCCGCATCTCGTGGTCGGCCTGGTAATCCTGTTTGCCGCCTTGAGCCTCGGCAAATACGTCGGCGGCCTGGTGGCGCAAGCCGCTTCCGGCTCGCCACACGCTAAACTGCTGGCCATCATCGCACGCTACGCGATCATCTTCCTTGGCGCCGGCATGGCTTTGGATCAGCTCGGGGTGAGCGAACAAATCGTCATCACGGCTGTCAGCGCCGTGCTGGGCGGCGCGGCCCTGGCGCTGGGGCTGGCTTTCGGCCTGGGCGGCAAGGACAAAGCCCGGGAAATTATCGAAAACTCCAAACAATAATCGACGGAATGAAATGGAGGGGCCGGGCAGTAATGTCCGCGCCCCGCTCCATTTCCTGTAAGGCGGCTAGATTCCTGGCCGCCTTCCCCGTTACGGTACACTGTTTGTTTTTACCCGCCGGAGGCTAACGCCGGCGAGACGCCTGCCTGTCATTGCCAATCCGGCAACGTCACAATCCGCAGACCGGCTGCCGCACGCAGTGCGGCACTACAGGAACGGGCCGGATGCCGTCGCAGTGCGGCACTGCATTGATCTTCTATCCCGTCTGACGCTGGACACCCGCGCGACGCACCAATTCCGGCGGGGATGGTTTTAGCACCCTGCCGGAATTAACCGGAAATATAAAGGATATATTGGATTTTATGCAATTTTAGTGAGAGAATTCAATGAAACAACAAAATCCTTTTCTGATCAACAATTTTATCCTATAATTTTACGTCCGCGAAAAAATCCGCGCTTGACCATTCCGCCGGCCCGGCTACAATGAAAAGAATCTTACCGCGGGTGTAGCTCAATGGTAGAGCTCCAGCCTTCCAAGCTGGCTGCGAGGGTTCGATTCCCTTCACCCGCTCCCTTAAAACCCTTGTAAAACAAGCCTTTTCTCGTGTTTCCCTGTTTCCCGGCAGCCCTGTAATTGCCATTTAGGGTACAATTAGGGGAATTGTTTTCTTGACCGGCGCCCGGCATTGCCTTAGATTGCCCAGTGTAGCCCGGGAATGTTGGTTCCCCTTTTTGTACCCTGATCGGGAGGCTGGCCATGGCGCTGGAAATGAAACTTACATCCCGCTGGTGGTACGCGCGCTTCCTGGTGAACGGCAAGTTGCGGCGCTTTCCCCTGATGGAACGGCGCGGCGGGCAAGAACAGCGGGTTGAAATCAAAGGCCGCCGGCCGGCCAGCCTGAAGCATCCCGAGCAAGGCGATGCGGCCTTCCTCGAATCGTATCACCGCGCGCGCGCCGCGCATGACCGGCTGTCCGAGGAAGAACTGACGCGCCACTCTGTCGAAGACCTGGCGCAACGGATTGTCGAGGCGAAGACCGGCACGCGGCTTGATTTTGTGAAGGTTGAATCGGTTCCGGATGCCTGGGCATCCCTACCACGTAAACGCCCGCCTTCACCGCAATATCTTGAGACCGGCAAATCCAAATTGCGGTGCTTTACCACCTTTATGCGGAAAAACTATCCCGCGGTGGAAGACCTGGCCGCTATCCGCACGGAGCATGTCCGCACATTCCTGGACACGGAATCCGCGCGCGGCGTTGCGCCGCGCACCTGGAACATTACGCTAAAACTGCTCAAAACCGTCTTCGCAAAGTTGGAGCCGAATGCGGACGCATACCGTACTTTCCTGAAGAATGCGGCCTTCAAGGACGAAGACACCATACACCGGGAGCCGTTCAACGACGAGGAACTGGACGCAATCCTTGTTGCGACGCGTGAGGATGAGATTCTGCGCGGACCGCTGGTGACCGCACTCTGCACGGCCATGCGGCGTGGAGATTGCTGTTGCTTGAAATGGGAGAGCGTGGACCTTGGCGCGGGCTTCATCGAAGTCTGCACCAGCAAGACCGGCGAGACGGCGGAAATCCCCATCCTGCCGTTACTGCGCCAGGAGCTTTTAACTCTGTCGCAGACCGGCGGCGAATATGTGTTTCCCAAGGCCGCAGCATTGTACCAGACCGATCCGCGTGCCGTTGACCGGCGCCTGCAGGTAATTCTGGCCCGGGCCGGGTTCGTGGATGTCCCGGCGCCGCCGGCCACCGGAAACGCGGGCGGCAAAAATCCGGAACCAAAACCGCCGATCCCGGAAATCCCACGGGACGAACTTCGCCAACGTGGACTGGACGCGATTACCGCCACGGACATGCTTGAGGCAAAACGCCAGCGAATGAAAGTTGTTTTCACGGCCTATTTGGACGGAAAAAGCCTGCCGGCAATTGCCCGTGAATTTGGTTTAAGCAAGAGCACCGTATCGCTGCACCTGCATGAGATTGAAGATATGCTCGGCCTGGCCGTCTTCCGCCGTCCAGCGCCGCCGGCGATCCCCGCCGTGACACGGGGCTTGCTGCATTCAAAGAAATGTGGCGGGCAGCGGTTGAAGCGAGGGAGTGTGCGCGGCTGGCATTCCTTCCGTGTGACGTTTGTCACCCGCGCGTTGTCAGCCGGCATGCCGGAAGAAATGGTTCGGCGCGTCACCGGCCACACCGCAGTGGACATAGTGCGGAAGCACTATTTCAAGCCCGGCCGCGAAGAATTCCGGCGTGAATTCGAGAAAGTCTCGTCCAAACTGCTGATGAACGAGACAAAATCCCGCGACGATCAACTGCGCGAAATCATCCACGGCATGACCGCCAATACCTGGCGCCAGGATCAGAAACGCCTGCTGGCGGTTTTGGACGGGAAGGCATCATCGTGATTTTAGAAGATGATTATGGATAGGGCTCCGGCCTTTTGTCTGGTCTTTGTAGGCATGTTGTGATAACATTTTTTTACCGGGTTTCGGGGCGTCGGCCGGCGTGAAAGTTCCTGATTTCGCCGGTGAGAGTGTTCCTCGCCGGTTCATTCATCTTTCTGGGATCGGAAGCTTTTGCCCTCGATGGTGACGGTCTCGCAGTGATGGACGAGTCGGTCGAGGATGGCGGTGGTGAGCATGGTGTCATTGTTGAAGATGCGCGGCCAGTGCTTGTAGGCCATGTTGGTCATGAGGATGATCGCGCTGCGCTCGTAGCGGGCGCTGATGACTTGGAAGAGCAGGTCCGCCCCTCGCTTGTCCATGGGAATGGAGCCCAGTTTAGTCAACGACAATTACTTTTTCCGCATGGGCAAGGGGCTTTATGCATGCTATTTCGTGGCCAAGGGGAATCCGCAGAGATGCTGTCTTTCCCTTGTAGGATGAACCTGTTGCTTAATATTTAAATAAATACTGACTGACCCCAATTGCCCCTCTAAGGATATTCATTGAGGATATTCCCTTGTCTTTACAGTCATTGATTGTTACATTTCTAAATATCTTGCGAGCAATGATCAGCGGACATCCTGACGCGCGCTAAAAATGGAGATTGTCTATGTGTCGAGAGGCAAAACCGAATGGCGGTTGACCCATCCAGATTGCCGATCGGGCAGAAGGTACTGTTGCCGGGACATTTTGACCAGGCGGTGACACTGGAAGGCGTTCGCCCTCTCGGGAATAGTTTCGAGTGCCGTGTCCGGTTGGCGTCCGGTGCGCTCGACGAGACCGTGATTTCACAGAAAGAAGCCAATGCCCTCGCCGACGAGACTGGTGGTGACGCAACGACGACTACGCCGGCCGCCGCCGAACAAGTCCGGTTGCTGATAGAGTCAACCCGTATCCGTCTGGCCTACACCCACGACCCGCATTTCGCCGTCAGCCTCTCGGGCATCCGTACGCTGCCGCACCAGATCGAGGCCGTTTACATGAAGATGCTACCGCAACCCCGTTTGCGGTTCCTTTTGGCCGACGACCCCGGCGCGGGCAAGACGATCATGGCGGGACTGCTCATCAAGGAACTGAAACTTCGCGAGGCGATTGACCGCGTTCTCATCCTGTGCCCATCGCCATTGACTATTCAGTGGCAGGATGAAATGCAGCGGTGGTTCGGCGAAGAGTTCAGCATCATATTCTATGCTGTGGACCAGCAACAACTGACGAATCCCTGGCAACGCAGCAACCAGGTTGTCGCTTCGATTGACTATGCCAAGCAGGAGGACGTGCGGGAGCGCGTCTGGCAACAGCGGTGGGACCTCATCATCATTGATGAAGCCCACAAGTGCAGCGCCTACACTAAGAAGTCCTCGACCCGTGGCGACGAGGCGGAGAAGACCAAGCGCTACCAATTGGCCGAAAAACTGACGGCCCAGGCCGACCATGTTGTTTTGCTGACGGCGACACCCCATCACGGCGACGATGACCGTTTTGCGCATTTCATTCGCCTGCTGGACCCGGACCTTTTCCCAGAACCGCATCGCCTGGCCGAAAAGGCAGGCGAGATTCGCCGCGACATTCTCAAACTCGGCCCGGACTGCCCCTGGGCGCTGCGGCGCCTGAAGGAAGATTTGAAGGACATGGAGGGGCGACGCCTCTTCCCCGACCGTTATGCCCATACCGTGACGTTCCGTCTCAACCGTGAGGAATACGACCTCTATAAGGCGGTCACGGCGTACATCAACGAGTTTCTGCCGCAGGCCAGCGGCAGCAAAAAGCAGAGCGTTGCCCTCGCCCGGACAGTCTTCCAGCGCCGGCTGGCCAGTTCGACGATGGCGATCTACCAGTCATTGAACCGCCGCTTGGGCAAACAGAAAGACCTGCTCCAGGAACTGGAGTCCCTGTCCCCGTCCCAGCGCGCCAAACGGCTGGCGCAACTGCAAGGCCGCCTGAGTGACAGCGAACAGGAAGAAGACGACCTCGACGACTCGCAGCGGGACTTGCTCGTTGACGAAACCACATCCGCTCTTGAACTGGATCAACTCCGAGCCGAAATCGCCGCCCTTGGAGAGATCACTGCGCGCGCAAGTCGTCTCAAGGACAAAGGCCCGGACGCCGATTCCAAACTGGCCGCCCTACAGGCGTGCCTCAAGAAGGCCGAGTTCCACGAACTCAAAGACGGACGCGGGAAATTGCTCCTTTTCACAGAACACCGCGACACGATGACATACATCCGCGACCATCTGGACCGGTGGGGATATTCGACGTGCGAGATACACGGCGGTATGAATCCCCACGAGCGCAAGCGGGCGCAGGAGGACTTCCGGGTTTCACGGCAGATTTGCGTTGCCACCGAGGCCGCCGGCGAAGGTATCAACCTCCAGTTCTGTCATTTGATGATCAACTACGACCTGCCCTGGAACCCGACCCGCCTGGAACAACGACTTGGCCGCATCCATCGTATCGGGCAGGATCGCGAGTGCCACGCCTACAACTTCGTTGCCGCCGAGTCCGTAGAGGGTCAACCGATCATCGAAGGCCGCATCCTTCAACGGCTCTTGGAAAAACTGGAGCAGATGCGAGTTGTGCTTGCTGATCGTGTCTTTGACGTTGTAGGCGAAGTGCTTTCGCTGAACGACGTAAACCTGCCCGAGATGCTGCGCGAGGCGGCCCACGATCCGCGCCGCCTCGACGAATACCTCGACATCATCGAGAAGGTGGACCCCTCGCGCCTGCTGCGCTACGAGCAAGCGACCGGCATCGCCTTGGCCCGCGCCAACGTGGACTTCTCCGGCTTCCAAAAGGCGAACGTTGAGGCCGAGGAACGCCGCCTCATGCCGCGCTACGTGGAAGACCAGTTCGTCAAATCCGCCAAGGAAGTCGGACTCAAGGTCGAGCCCCGTGCCGACGGCCTCTGGCGGGTGGAACACGTCCTCGCCGACCTGCGGTCCGAGCGGCTGGACGCCGTCCGACGCATGGGCAAACCCGAGCCGACCTACCGCAAACTCACCTTCCACAAGGGCCATCTGGAGCAGGACCAGCACGTTGACGCCGTCCTTCTTGGCCCCGGCCACGCCCTCTATGCCGCCGTAGACGAGAAACTCAATGAACGTCTAGCTGCCCTCACCGGCGCAACCGCCATCTTTGTCGAGGCGGCTGCGGAAACCCCGTATCTGCTCCACTTCTTTGAACTCTCCGTCCGCGGCCAGAACACCAAAGGCGACTCCCAGGCGCTCTATGGCGAACTGGTTGCCGTCCGGGAAGAGACGGCCGGCGACGCCCCCGAGAAGTTCAGCGTGGTACCCGCCGACATCTTGCTGGACCTCCCGGTCCATCCCGCGCCGCCGGCCAGCGTGCGGCGATTCGACGCCGCCGGCGCGGCCGACTTCCTCAAGGCCACCTACCAGACCGAGCGGCGCGAGACCTGCCAGAAAGAGCGCCAACGCTTCGTCGCCGTCTGCCGGGACTACCTCGAACAATCCTTCACCGCCCGTATCCGCGCCGCGCAGAACCGCGTCATGGCCCTACGTGCCCGCGAAGCCGCGGCCCCAGAAATCGCCATTGCGCGTCAGCGTGCCGAGAACGACCTTGCCGATCTACAGCGGACCAGACAGGAACGGCTCGACGGCCTGAAACGGCTGGAAGTGGCCCGACATGGCCCCTTGCGCCATTTGGCGACCGCCATCGTGCTTCCTGCCGCCGACGTGCCCGCAGACACGGAGGCGAAGACAGCGCTTCTCGACGATCTGGACCCCGAGACCAAGCGCAAAATCGAGCTGGCCGCCGAAGATGTAGTCATCGCCTACGAGACCGGACGCGGATGGGAAACCGAGCGCGTGGGCCATCTCAAGATCGGCTTTGACATCCGCAGCCTCGGTCCAGCCGATGCGCAGACAGGTTACCGCGATCCGGTCCACGGCGTCCGCCGCATCGAAGTCAAAGGCAGGAAGAAGGGGCAACCAATCCGGCTGACCACGAATGAATGGTACAAGGCCCAGCAACTCGGCGATTCCTTCTGGCTCTACGTCGTCTGGAATCCGCTACAGAACCCCGGCCCCGTGCCGGTCATGATCCAGAATCCGGCCAAGGTCCTGGAGCACGTCGCGAAGCCGGTGGTTTCGGCGAGGTTCTATGATGTTCCAGCATCTGCCATCGTCTCAGTAGGCACGAAACTCAGAGAGAGGGAAACATGAATCTGTCAGTCATTGAGAGAATGGCACGTGAAGGAGATCTGAGTATTGATGCTGCAACGTACTTGCTCAACTGTCGTGGCGAATGTGAATGGCTGGACTACAAGCAACTACTCACGCTGGAACATGACAAGCAGCTTTGTGACTTTGCCAAGGATGCATTGGCCATAAAGAATGTTGGAGGTGGATATATCCTCATCGGAATTGAAGACAAAACGTGGAAGCCTGTCGGATTGACGGAACATCTCCCATATGACAGCAAGATGCTACGGGATCAGATACGTCGCGCCGCTGGGATCGAGCTCAGTGTTGATGTTGTTGCGCACCACATCAGGATTGCAGGTTCCACTGGACACTTCGCACTGATTCTTGTCCGTTCCAGTCGGAAGAGAACCAAGAGGCGGTCACCCACTGTTGTCAGCAAGGATTTTTGCGCATCGACTGGTTTTGGGCTGCGTCGTGGCGAGATCTACGTTCGCAAAGGTGACTCTACGGTGAAGGTTTCCTCTCAAGCAGAGTTGGAAGACCTGCTCGACGCGCTTGAGGCGCAAGCCGACGAAGTCGCATTGACTGGCTCGGGAGCATCTTCGCCGTTTGCAGTAGAAGATGGACTGTATCGCCTCCTGGAGAAGGGGTTTGATCAGTTCGTCGGCCGTGAGAACCAGAGGCAGGAATTGCTGGAGGCCGTTACACGGGATCCGCGTATCTGGATCATCAATGTACACGGGCCGGGAGGAGTGGGAAAATCGGCTCTCGTTAACTGGGCTGTCTACGAGTTCTATGCTCGACGCACATTTGAGTGCATCGTCCAACTCACAGCCAAGGAGACTGTTCTGACTCCGCAAGGTATCGTGCGCTATGGGCGCTCGCTGTACTCGCTGGAGAACCTATTGGATCACATCTTGATGACCTTTGGGGAAGATGTCCCTCTTGAGCTTGAAAAGAAACGCTCTCTCGCGAGAGAGATTCTTTCGGCATGGAGTACCTTACTTGTCCTTGACAACATGGAAACCGTGCAGGACTCCCGTATTGTGAGTTTCATCCAAGAACTTCCTGTTGACACGCGAGCCAAAGTGCTCATGACCAGCCGCGAAAAAAGCGGCGCATGGGAACTTCCGCTTTACGTTCATGAACTAACCTACGACGAGGTACGGGAGTTCATGAAGGTGCGCGTGGACGAACTCGGGATGGACTGTCCCACCGATGAGAAGACGGCCAAGCAGGTCCGCGACGCCAGCGGAGGTCTGCCGCTTGCAATTCAATGGATTCTCGGTCGCTACCGGGCCACGGGCAGTCTGGGTGCGGTGCTTCAGGCTGTCGGTGCAAAGGATTCACCCGTTCTTGAGTTCAGTTTCCGAAATATTTGGCAAGTTCTCTCACCGGACGGCAAGGCGGTACTTGCCATCATGACGATATTCGACGACCCGCCAACCGTGCAGCAGATCTCCGTGGCTACAGGCTTCGCTGTTGACCGGGTTGAAACGGCCTGTGCTGAAATTTCTGATGTCACTTTGGTGGATCGGCGGATAGGTCGTGAGGACGGTATCGCCAGACACATCGCGCTTCCTATCACACTGTCGTTTGCCCGCCACCAACTTAGCGATATGGGGGACTTCGAGGTCATGGCGAGAAGACGCTTCATGCAGTTTTCGGAGCAGATGGAATTGCAGGAATCCGAACTGCACCGCTTTCGCAACAGATTTGAGACCTACGGGCTGGCCACCGACAATGAGAAGCGTGCGGCGATCCTGTGCCAACGCGGGGAATCAGAGGTGTTTGCAGGAAACGTCGATGCTGCCGATTCGCTTTTCAAGCAGGCACGCGAATTGGCTCCACAGTGCGCCTACGTGCATGCCATGAGCGCGAGTAACGACCTAAACAGAAACAGGATTGGAGCGGCGCTCGATCACATTGAAGAGGCGTGCCGGAGAGCGACAAGGGCCACCGGGGCGCTTTGCTTCACAATCAAGGCTCGCATCATGGATGCCCAACGGGATCGATACGGACGTGTCGATGCCCTATCCAAAGCGCTTGAGTACTCGGACGATCGGATTACAAGGCACCAATATGGCGTGGCTTTGAGTAGAGCCGGATGCACGGAGGAAGCGGTGAAGCAGTTCACGCTTATCATCGACGCTGAAAAGGGCAATACGCCCCCGTCCGATACATTGCTGATGGCGTTGCGAACTCGCGTCATCAACCTCAGGAGGCTGAATAGACAATCCGAAGCGGCAGAGGATTTGGCGTTCGGCCAGCGACTTCTGGCTGACTATCCACATCTACGTCGCAACATACGATTCGATGACCTGGATGAGTAGCCCACTGCAATGCAAAAGAACAGCGACCGCAGATTAATCGAAGACTACCTGCCCATCGAGGCGATTTCCGCCGAGGCGAGCCGGGAGAAGTCCATCCGCAAGGGCCACATCTCGACGCTACACCTCTGGTGGGCGCGTATTCCCCTTGTAACCTGCCGCGCAGCCATATACAGCGCACTTGTGCCCGCCTCACGGTTCGTACCGAACAACGGCGCAGACAACAAGAAGAAGTCTCTGGGACGGGCCAATTCCGCGCGCTTTGTCAAAGGACTCTGCCGGTATCCAAGTGAGACCAAGCCAGAGGACAAGATTTCCATTGAAAGGGCAATTCAGGAAGCTCAGCGGCATGTCCTTGCCACCCATGCCGAGCGACTCACTGCCGAACTTGCCGACTGGAAGGCCGGACAGACCGGAAAGCCCGGCTGGGTGGACGAGTTCAAGTGGAAGCCTGCCTGCTGCGACACCGAATGCGGCGCAGGCAGGGGCGAAACCGTCACGATCGAGGACATCGTCGCCGGCCGCGCCCCGCGCCCGCGTGTAATGGACATGTTCGCTGGCGGCGGGACGATCCCTTTGGAAGCCTTGCGGCTTGGTTGCGAAGCCTACGCCAACGACCTGAACCCCGTGGCGCACATCATCCAACTCTGCACACTGGTCTATCCGCAGAAATACGGCAAACCCGACCCGACGGCGCGTGGCATGACCGGTCCGAAGAACGAGAAGGGCGAGACCACTTGGGGCGGATTGGCGGACGAGGTGCGCTGTTGGGGCGACTGGGTGCTCAACAAAGTCAAGGCGGAGATCGGTGATCTATACCCGCTGATTCCCGACCCCGACTACAAAGGTAAGAAGCCTGCCCTTCAACCGGACTGGTTCAAGGAACATGACACCGAAGATGTGCCCGCCGGCTACCTGATGCCCGCCGCGTACTTTTGGACCAGGACCGTCAGATGCAAAAACCCATCCTGTCGGGCGACGGTCCCGCTGGTGAAACAGACGTGGCTCTGCAAGAAGGACGGCAAGTACATCGCCATGCGAATGATCGCTCCGAAGGGCAAAAAGGAAGTCCGATTCGAGATAGTCGAAACTCCATCGGAAGCGAGACTGGGTTTCGATCCCACCGCTTTTTCCAAGGCCGGAAACGCTTCTTGCCCGTTCTGCAACACCGTCGCGGACAGCGACTACGTCAAGGTCGAAGGTTGCGAGAAGCGCATCGGCGAACAACTCATGGCAATCGCGTGTACACGGCCAGGCGCACGGGGAAAGGTCTATCTCTCCCTTGCGGATGCACCAACCGCTGACATCCACGAAGAGGCCATTGTGCAGCAACTCAAGGCCCTATGTGGCAAGACTGGCCTGACCGTCCCGAATGAACCCATCGTGACGGACGCAAAGAACAGTTGCTGGACGCCCCTGTACGGATTCAGCACCTTCGGCGACATCTTCACCCCTCGTCAGAAACTGTGCCTCTTGCACTTCTGTTGCGCCGTGCGTAGCGCCGAACAGCACATGAAGAAGGATGGCATCTCGCAGGAGCACACACTAGCCATTGCCACGTCTTTGGGCATCTTGGTGGACCGCGTTGCTAGTCAGAGCAACACCTGTTGTATCTACCACACAGGGGGAGAGAAGATTGAAAACTCCCTCGGAGCCCGTTCACTCCCGTTGACGTGGGACTTTGTCGAAGCTAATCCCCTGGGAAACGTCACCGGCAGTGCGGCAAACCAGATTGACTGGATTGTGGCGGTTTATGAGGAATTGCAGAAGGTGCGGAACACGGCGGCTTTGAACCGCGGGTCAGCGGTGGAACTGCCATATGCTGACGCCAGTATTGACGCAGTGATTACGGACCCGCCGTACTACGACAATGTTCCCTACGCCAATCTCTCGGACTTCTTCTTCGCGTGGATGAAACGTTCCATCGGCCATCTATATCCTGCGCATTTCGCGGGAACCGCTACGCCGAAAAAGTCAGAGGCAGTGGCGGACGCCACCCGACACGGCGGTTCCAAGGATGCGGCACGCAAGGCATACGAGAAGATGATGGCCGCCGCATTCGCGGGCGCACACCGTGCGCTGAAACCCAGCGGCGAAATGGTCGTGGTCTACGCCCACAAGACGACACTCGGCTGGTCCACGCTCGTTGATGCTCTTCGCGGTTCAGGCTTCACCGTTGTTGAGGCTTGGCCCGTCATTATCACCATTTCCGGCGGCAAGGTGAAGGTGGGGAAGGCAATGCTCGCAGACGCCATCTTCCTCGTCGCCCGCAAGCGCGATGCTACTTCCAAGGCTGGGAACTACGAGGCGGACGTGGTTCCAGAGCTTGGAAACATCGTCCGCGAGCGGGTGGACACGCTCTGGGATATGGGAATTTCCGGCGCGGACCTCGTGATTGCCTGTGTCGGCGCGGGACTGCGGGCGTTCACGAAGTACCCCCGCGTCGAGTTCGCCAACGGCGAGGAAGTGCCGGCCGAGCGGTTCCTGATGGAAGTCGAGACGGTGGTCCTCGAAGCGATCCTTGGAAAACTCTCGAAGACGGTCGGCGCGAAAGCGGGCCTGCCTGCCGCGTGGTCCGTGGCGCAGGCAGGAGCGACGCTGTCCGGCCTCGATCCCGCTACGCGTTTCTACGTTCTCTGGCGCTACACCTATGGCGGCGCGGAACTGGACGCCGGGGAGGCGATCATCTTCGCCAACGGCACGCACGTCGAACTAGATGGCCCGCATGGGCTTAGCACGGGTGTACGCCGGTTGGTTGAGAAAAAGAAGGGAAAGTACAAATTGCTGGACTTCACAGAGCGGGGGCAAGACGAAAAGCTTGGAATATCGGAAGAATCACAGGCTGGGAGTCCTACCGTTGACGCCTTGCATCGGATCCTGTGGCTCGTGGCACACAAGCCGCCGAAGATTCCCGATTTTCTGAACGAGACAAAACCGAACGTCGAGCAACTCCGCCTCGTCGCGCAAGCCCTCGCCGGCCCGGCGCTGAAAGGCGGCGAATTGGCCGACGTATCACCTTCCGCCGAACAGTCCGCCCTGGGAAAACTTCTCGCCAACTGGAACGCGGTCATGGTCGGCAAGGCCGCCATGGCCGACAAGCGGGCCGGACAGCAGCAACTGCTTTAGAAACGACAGGTTTGGACATGGAACAAATATTCGTCAGTAGTGTGCAGAAAGAACTTCAGACGGAGCGGATTGCCGTGCGGGACTTCGTGCGTGGGAACGACTTGTTGCGGCAGTTCTTCAAGGTGTTTTTGTTCGAGGACCTGCCTCCTGCGGATCGGCGCGCGGATGACGTGTACTTGGAGCAAGTCAAGGCAAGTCCGATCTACCTGGGGCTCTTCGGCCATGAGTATGGGCGTGCTAACACAGCGGGGATCTCCGCCACGGAGCAGGAGTTCGACTGCGCCACCCGGCTGCGCAAACGGCGGCTCATCCTGGTCGAGGGACGGGATGACAAAAATCGCGAGCCGAAGATGGCGGCGCTGATCCGGCGGGCGGGCGACGAGTTGGTCCGCCGGCGGTTCGAGAACACCGACGAACTGCTGCGCCTGCTGTACGGTAGCTTAATTCAATACCTGCAGGACCGCGGATTCGTGGCCGCGAAGGATTTTGACGCGGCGCCGTGCGAGAACGCGACCCTTAACGACATCTCGGTGGTGAACGTTCGTCGGTTCATCGAAAAGGCGCGGGCCGAACGCAAGTATGCTCTGCCGTTGGAGACCGCGCCCGAGCAGGCGCTGGCGCACCTGAACCTGCTCGCGGGTCGGATTCCGTCGAGGGGCGCGGTCCTGCTCTTCAGCGAGCGGCCTGAGCGGTTCATGCCGTCGGCGGAAGTTACCTGTCTGCATTTCCACGGCACCGAGGTGGCCAAGCCGATCCCGAGCCAGCAGGTGTATCGAGGTCCCTTGTTCGAGGTGGTGGACAAGGCGGTTGATTTCGTCATGGACCGCGTGGCGCGGCGTGTGGAGCCGGGCCAGGCGTCGGTGGCCAGCACCGTGACCTATGAGGTGCCGCACGGCGTGATCCGCGAAGCAGTTGTGAACGCGGTGGCCCATCGCAACTATGCATCGAAGGCGGCGGTGCAGGTGATGGTGTTCGCTGACCGGATCGAGGTATGGAATCCGGGCGGCCTGCCCGAGAACCTAACGGTAGAGGAACTCCATCGCCCACACCATTCGGTTCCTCGCAACCGATTGATCTGCGAGCCTCTCTATTTGGCACACTACATCGAGCGGGCGGGTACGGGCACGCTGGATATGATCCGGCTGTGTCGCGAGGCCGACCTGCCTGAACCGGAGTTCCGGCATGAAGGAGAACGATTCGTGGTCGTGCTCTGGCGGGACTGGCTGACGGATGCGGTTTTAGCGGGACTGGAGTTGAATGAGAGGCAACGGCAGGTACTTACCGTGATCAAGAGGGATGGCAGGATCACAAATGCCGTCTACCAGAGAGTCGCGAATGCCAGTCGGCCAACGGCGAAGCGCGACTTGGAGGATTTGGTTGCGAAGGGGGTTGTGGCACCGGCAGGGGCGGGACGCGGCGCCCGCTACGAGTTGCTCCGGAAACGGCTCACAAATGGCTCAAACGGCTCATCCGAGTTCAAAACAGGAAATGGCTCACAAATGGCTCACAGAGCAACAACGGGGACTCATCACAGACCCCTCAAAAAAGGGGACGCCAGAAGACCAAAAGAGGTAGAATCATGACCGATCTATCACCTTTCAATCACCCAACCGCCGGAATCCAGCACCCGTTCGCGCCACGCAAGTCCCCACAGTGTGAGCAATTGACTGATAAACGACCGACATTCGGGCTGAATGGACCGATCCGGCATACCCCCTCATCCTTGTTTCCAATGAATCCACCGACAATCTATCGACGTTCCGGCCGAATCTACCGATCAGGCATAGGACTGCGCGGGCGAATCGAACGCGACCGGAAAGGGCGGAACCGGACATGAACTACTTTGTTATCAGCAAGAATGGAGACATGAAATGACTACACCCAAGCCCTGGATTGAATCGGTCCGCCTGCACCCCGACGTGCTCAAGGAAAACGCCGATACTGACATCTTCGCCCTGGATCTCGGCCCTCTGGCCGACGGGTCCGGCACGGTTGCGTCGGTGTACCGTGATGCCGAGTCCTTTTTCCGGGCGTCCTACGTGACAGCCGGGTTGAAGTCGCTCCTCGATGAGGTTCTTAAACGGCTGTCAGGCAAGGGCGGCGCGCCTGTGCTCAAACTCATGACGCCTTTCGGCGGCGGCAAGTCCCACACGATGGCAGCCCTGCTGCATGCGTCGCGCGACCGCAAGGCGCTCGACGTGCTGCCCGAAGCCAAGGGACTTGCCAGCCCGACCGACGTGCGTGTCGCTGTGGTGGACGGACAGTTCTTCAACGCCCAGCAAGGCAAAGAGGCCGATGGCGTCCGCGTGCAGACACTTTGGGGTTGGCTCGCGTTGAAACTTGGTGGGAAGGCCGGCTATGAAACCATGCGCGCCAATGACGAGGCGCGGGTGTCGCCCGGCGGCGACGACCTCTTGAAGCTCTTTGGGGACAAACCGAACCTGATTCTGCTCGACGAGGCGCTGGAGTATTTGATCAACGCTGGCGGAGTGAAGGTTCTGAAGACCGATCTTCGGGAGCAGACGCTGAACTTCCTGAAGGAACTGTCTGTTGCCGTTGCCAATGCCCCTCGGACTGCGCTGGTCATGGCGTTGCCATCGAGCAAACCAGGCGAGACTCTGCACCACTTCCAGTTGCTACAAACCCTGGACCACTTCATCGGACGCAAGGATTCTCTTCGCGAACCCGTGGAACAGGACGAGGTGTTCAGGGTTATTCAACGACGATTGCTGGAGAAGATGCCGGATGACGAGGTGGCGGGGCTGGCCGCGTCGGCTTACCAGGAGCTTTTCACGCAGATGCGGAAGGCATACGCGGCAAACCCGGCGGAAGAACAGCAAGCCGGTGAAGAGGGTATTCAACTCCGGGACCGGATGCGGATGGCCTATCCGTTCCATCCGGCCATCCTCGACTTGATGCGCCAACGCTGGGCATCCTTGCCGGAATACCAGCGCACGCGGGGCGCCCTGCGCTTCCTGGCGGCCTGTCTGCGGGCGCACCACAAGGCGGGTAAGAGCGGCGTCGTTCTTGGCCCTGGTGACGTAATGCTTGCCGACCACGAGGTCCGGCGCGCCATCATAAAGGAACTCGGCCTGATGAACCGGTTCGACGCCGTGTTCCAATCGGACCTTGTGGGCGCAAACTCGACTGCCGGGCGGATTGACAAACTCCGCGCCAAGTCCAACCCTGCCGAAATTGGCAAGAATGTTGCCCAGCGACTTGCGTCTGCGATCTTCCTCTACTCCTTCGGCGGGTTGCGGCGAGAGGGTGCGGGCTCAACGGAAGTCCTCCCTCCCGGCGTGTCGGAGGCCGATCTGCTTGCCGGATGTGTGGGACCCGATCTCGACAGTCTGACGGCGAAGGCGTGCCTGTCGGAACTCAAGCAGTCTTGTCTGTACCTGCACTTCGACGGCGTGCGCTACTGCTTCAAGCAGGACCCCAACGTCACGTTGCTGATCGAGCAGGAAGCCGATGCGGTGGCACGAGATGAGAGCCTCGTCACTACGCAAATCAGGACGATGCTCGAAGAGCGGCTGGCGGGGCATCATGGTGCCATCGCCTGGCCTGCGGCCTCAGGCGAGATCCCCGACGAGCAGCCACGTTTCCAAATCGCCTATCTTCCCCTCTCGTTCAGCGGGTTGTCGGCGAAGGCACGGGACGCCGCGGCGCTCGATCTGGTCGAGAAATACGGCGGCACCCCCCGCAAGTACCGGAATGGCCTCGCGCTGGCGATCCCGGCAACAGACCAAGCAGAAAGTCTGCGACGGGAAGTCCGATACCTCAGCGCGGTGGAAAGGGTCAGCAAGGCGGCCAAGAAGCATAATCTGACCAAGGAACAGGCCGACGAACTACGGGAACGGAAGGCCACACATGGCAGTGCCGTCGAGTCCGCTTTCGGAAAACTGTACCCCGAGGTCTGGCTCCCGAAGCAGGAACAAGGGAATATCGGCTTCGAGAAGATCACGGTTGGCGGACGCCCTCTTCAAACGACCGTGAACGCGCAGCACCTTGCGATGGTTTTCGAACGGAACATGGAACTGCTGACTCAAGTCCAACCTCGCGTCTTCTCCAAGTTGAACCCCGTCAAGGTTGTGGAACTCTTTAAACTGGGCGAAGAAGATCCGCCGAAGATGGGCATTCGATGCAGTGACATTGTGAGCGGGTTCTACTCGTTCCTTGGCTTTACCCGGCTCACGACCAAGGAGATCGTGCAGGCTGCCATTGCTCGCGGCGTTCAGGAAGGTGTTTTCGGGTACTTCACCGGTTCAGCCCCGACGATGGACGCTGGTGGGAAGTACCAAGTCGCGCGGAGCAAGGTGCGGTTTGAGGTTCCACTTGCCGCGGATGAGGTTGACCTCGAGTCCGGTTTCATCATGCTGCCAGCGGTAATCCCCGCCGATATGTCTGCCGGAGACCCCGCGCAGGCGGGGGCGGCCCCGATCTCAGGTACCACTCTACCGCCAGGACCGACTCCGCCTCCTGTACATGGAACCGGACCAGGCCCGATGCCGCCGCCACCGCCGACGGAGAACTACGTCCAGTTGGAATTTACCGCCAACCGGGACCAACTCTTCACCGCATGGAACGCCATTGCCAACCTGGCCGACATGGCCGGCACGGTGAAAGTCAATATTACCGCCGAATCCAACAAAGGTTTTGACAAGAGCAAACTTCAAAACGGCGTCTTGGAACCGTTACGGGAGGCAGACCTGATCTCATAAACCTATATCCGGCAGTTGGCAAGTTTGCTGCAGATGCGCTTGCCTACGTTTCGCGCAAGCAGGCGGCGCGAAGGATGAAGCTGTATAAGCATACCGCGAATCCTTCGTCACAAAGCAGATGCAGTAAAATCGCCACCCCCTTCCGTGTTTAAAATTCAGGAAACTTTTTTTACACCCAATAGGCGCAGGGTTATTCAAGCATAATGTATTTATTCTCAACCTTTTATCACGTTTCCTGAATTTCACATGCCGGATATCCAACAAGCCCAAGAGTTGTCTGCAAAAATACCGCCTGACGGACAAAGGCTGGACAATCCTCAAGCAGGGAGGGCACCCATGAACTATCCGGCTGAATCCCGAATTCAGTCCTATAGTTCTCAATACCGTGCAACTGGTGGATTTGCGTGAGATCGGGGAGTTGATTGAAGTATTGCGCAATTCATAGGCCAAGAAGGAGACATTATGGCGCTTTGGAAAATTGGCGGCAACAAACCCCTAAAAGTAAAACAGACACACTTGCCTCAGGAAAAACTATTGGAGGAACATCTTGAAAATTGGATTCAGATGGAACCAACCTTGTTGGGTGAGCCTCTTTTAATTATAGGCCGGCAAGTCATAATCCCCGATACCAAGGACAGATTGGACCTGCTCGCTCTGGACCCACAAGGTCAAGCCGTTATTATTGAGCTTAAACGCGGCAAGATTAAAGACCCGGTTGACATTCAAGCGCTTCGATACGCCAGCTACATTTCAAAATGGAAATTTGATCAATTTGAAAGCGTAGCACGTAACTTTTTCGGAAAATCGGGCGACTCGGAATTTAACTTTAACGAAGTTTTCGAAACTTTCTGCCAGGAATCCGGTTCTGATGAAGTCCCGGACTTAAACGAAGACCAACGGGTAATTATCGTTGGTTCTTCCGTGCGGGACAAGCTTGGTAGCGTCGCTTTATGGCTTAGAGATCATAATATTGACATCAAACTCATAGAGGTTACAGCCTATAAGGAAGGTGAAACAGTTTTTATCGAGCCCAATGTCATTGTTCCGCTTCCTGTCAGTAGATTTGCTAAAGTAGGGAAAGGGCCTACTAAAGGCACAGCGGCCTGGCAAACAGATGGGCAAACTTGGCATCTTGAAAAACGATGCAGCCCAAAAACAAAAGAGATGTTAATGGTGTTCGACAAAGACATCCGAGAAGCTCTTCCTGTTGATGGTCCACATTGGGATCAGAAACAATATGTTGCTTATCGCAAAAACAATTATAATTGGTTGTGTATCCATACTCTGCCAAAAACGCTGATTTTTGATTTTAATGTGAAAGCCGGCACGTTTAAGTCCGATATTCTTGCCAAGACTTTGGGTGTCGTGAAATTCGATAAAGATGAAACTATGTCGGAAAAACTGAACCTGCCAAGTTCTGTTACTGTCCGCAACAGAAACGAAACGCGCGATCGTATTCGTCTTCGCGTGAAAGCTGATTTTGATCTCAAATCAAAAACATTTATCCAGTTTATGACCCAGGCATTTGAATTATGCCCGAAGTAATATTCTGCGTATTTGCTAAATACTGACACTCTGGAATATAAAACTGGAATAAAGATACATCAAACCGGTATTGCGTCTGCCGTATAGGAATATATTTTGATGGAGCAATGAATCATGTTCGAAAGACTATTCGCCAAGCGCGGGTTGTCGTTGGATCGGTTACGGGTTTTACTGGAAGTCCGCGAGGCGGGCAGCGTCGTCAAGGCGGCAGGGGGGGATCCGGTCCGGCAAAGCCAGTATAGCCGGCAATTAAAGGAACTGGATGAATATTTCAGTGTGGAATTGACCTGTCGCAAGGGGCGGCATCTGGTATTGACCGCCGCGGGCGAAGAATTAGCAAAATTGGTGCAAGAGCATTTTGTGGCACTTGGCAATTTCAACAGGCGCGTGGCAAACGAACCGGTGCCGGTCTTCATCGGCGCGGGTGAAAGCCTGATCCACTGGCTGTTGTTGCCGCTTGCCGGCAAACTACAGCGCGAATTGCCCGGGATCACCCTGCGAATGATCAACCTGACTTCCACTATGATCAATCAAAAATTGGTTGATCGGGAGATAGACCTTGGCATTCTCCGCAAAGATGCCATTGCGCCCACCATTTTGCATCATGTGATTGGTAAAATCGTTTACTCGCTATATGCCCCGAAAGCATTGTTCTCGGGCTCTGTCGCTAAAAAGACTGCTCTGTTGAATAAACTGCCGGTCGCAACAATGCCCGGCAATTCATCGTTCGGACGGCATTTGCACCAGTTGGCTGAAAAAGCCAATATCCGTCTCAATGTCCGGCTTGAATGTGACACTTTTACCGGATTGGCACAGGCGGTCCAAACCGGAGAATACGCGGCCATCCTGCCCGATCTGGCCGCTTACGCCATGGATGAGCAAACCGACAAAATCACTTTGCCACTGCTTAAACCGTTGACGCGCGAAATAAGTCTGGCCTGGCTGCAACGCAAGGTTGATTTATGTCCCGAATGGGAAAAAACACGACAGTGGCTTACACAAAATCTTAATATGACTATAAAGTAATGTGTTATGCGATATTAGCACTGGATAATAATATCGGCAATTGATACATTGCCCGTGTTGAAACAAAAAAGCAGAAACAGTATTAGCGGGCTTTATTATTTATGGCCGCAGCAACAGATCAAAATATCGGCATGACAGTGTTCGAACTGCAATCGTTTGAATCCTGGCAAAATCGGATAGAAGCGGCCGCACAATCCGCCGGCGCCGGCATCACGCGCAAGGGGGCCGGTTGCCAGCTCTGGATGCCGAACCAGTTACTTCCCTTGCGCAAAACCAACTTGCATTATGCCGATGGCGTTAAAATTTTCCGGGAATGGCTTGGCCCACGCCGCAACGCATTAGCCATTATCCCTCATCGCGTCTATTTTGAACCCGGCGCAAATACCCCCAGTATCAAGCCGGAACGGATTTTGATTGAAGGCGCACGTCCGGCATTGCCCAGCCCGGACAAACGAATCAGCTCATGTTTGGAATGGGCCGGGATTTTATCAAAACATATTGATGGATTTGGTCCTGACCCTATCACGGTCGGACGAGTTCGGCATGATTTACACAAATCAACGCAATTGATTTTTGGCGGCGGCGCAGTTGTCACACCCGGTTCTAAAATCAGTTTGGCACTGATGAGCCACGGAGGCTATTCCACGCCTGCCCGGCTTCAGATTGAACTCGTGGCGCCCTCCGCCGCCGCCGGCAAAACAAAAACATATCAAACACTTTTGGCAAATGCCTTGAAGCGCTGTAAATGCCACGGCGTGATCTCGATGTTGACTTACGACAAATTGCTGACACGCTTACAATCCGGAACGCCGGTAGCGACGCCCGGCACTTGTATTCTGCTCGCTGTAACCGGCAAAAAAGGCCTGCCGCTGGCCCCGGAATCCGAGACGCTGATAAATCTCATGGCTAATTTCAACATCCCGTTTCGCATGTTCTCCGTTGACAATCCGGCGCTGAACTGGTCGGCTTTGGATCAAGCCGGATCGTTGATTACCGGTGCGGGCGGCATTCCATTCATCACCAAATTACCCTGGCCGGATGATATTGGGGAGCCATTCATTCTGGGAGTGGATGTTGGGCACCCGCCGACAGGCGAGGAAAGCCAGGTTGTCATTAGTTTAATGGATCATCAAGGTGTTTTGCTGGGGAGTTGGCGCCAATCCCAGCCGCGTGATGAGACAATTCACACCGAAACGCTGCAAAATGGATTGACGTGGGCGCTTGAAAAAGCACGGTCAAATATTGCAAACGCAACCCCATCATTCCTGGTGCTGCGCGATGGCAGGTTGCATAAAGGCGAAAACCCCACATTTTACAGCCAGATACTGGGGCCAAAGACAACATTGATTGAATTTTCCAAACACAACACGCCTGAAATGTTCATTATGGGTGCATGCCCGGCATCCGCCAAAGCCGGAACAGAGTGCCTTTTAACCGGTAGTTCCACACCATTTATCACTCCGGTGTCAGCGCGCATGAGCAGTGATTTATCCCGGACATTCAAAATCAACATGCCACCGGCATGGGATGGCCTGGGGCTTGGAATTGACAGAGTCAGCGAGATTGTGGTAGGATTATCTTATACTTCGGGACTCGGGTTAGCGCCACACGCATTACCCGGCCCAATTTACTGGGCGGACGGCATTGCCGCCATTTGCGAGCACAACCATCAATTTGCGGGGCAGAATATAATGGAGGGAAGATGAGCGATACAGAGAAAAAACAATTTCAATGACACAAGTGCGGATAAATAACTTTAAATGTTTTGAAGAGGCTATTGTGCCGTTGCGCCGCTTGACCTTTATTTATGGACAAAACAGTTCCGGTAAAAGCACGATTTTTCAGGCAATTAATCTGATCCGGCTGGTCATTATGCAACTTAATAAAAAAGAGAGTAGATACAGCAAAAACAAGGAACAAGACAAGTCGCGCGAAGATGAAGATATCGGAATGGATGCTTGGAAACGGATCCCTTGGTTTCGCGGTGGCATTTCAGCCATGCAACGGGACAAAAACGATCCCATTAAAATTGGCTTTACATTGAAATTGGAAGGAGATGGCACAGAAGGAAGCACCTATATTACCACAGATATGTCTGTTGGTAATAAGTGGGATTTAGGAAAACACGGCAATTCCCTGCCGGACAAAATTGTTTTTGGCTTTCAATATGGCAAACTTGATGCGTTCCGCGACAAGGATAACAAATATTTAGATTTAACGATCACGATAAACAATCGCGTGCCAGAAAACCAACAAAGCGTTTTTAGCCGGCAATTCGGCTTTGTGCAAGTGTCACCGACCCTGTTGGATTGGTTTTGCAGGGAATATAGTCCCGCAAGCGAGCAAATATTCCGGGATTATTTTAATAGCCCATTACCCTTGAATTGGGGCGAGGTGCCCTTTTTTAAATCCTTTAACAAAAAGCCTAAATATCCCAATAATGATCATGCGTTTAATAAGGCCTACAAATGGGTTAATGGTTCGCTTGAACGCGCGTGGGGAGAAATAGAGGATTATCTTAAACCAGCACTCTTGATGGGGTTTTATTCCGGACATATATCCGCCGATGAACATTATATAGGGCACGATATTCGAAATACTAACGTAAGATTTCATTTAAAAAAAGAATTTGATGATTTCCTAAATAATGAAAAGGTTATAAACCAGGTAAACGAAGCTCTCAACCTTCTGGATACTCCACATCGTCTGGATTCAAAGAAAGGCATTCTTGATCTGCGCAAGCAAACATCTGAAAAAGGGAGCGTTTTGACGGAAGTTGGTTATGGTATCCAATACCTTGTCCCGAGGCTTTTGTTGCTTTTTGGCGGAGAGCATCCACTATGCATGATCGAGGAGCCAGAAGCACATGTGCATCCGCGTTTACAAGCCAAGCTTGGTTCATTGTTTTTAAAACAATCAGCATCTGCTGATATGATGCGGCAACTTATAATAGAAAGTCATAGTGAAAATCTTATTTTGCAAATTAAACGCAATATTCATGATATGGCTGAAGCGGATGCAGAAACAGCGAAAAAATGGGCTGATAACATTTTGGCGCTTTACGTTGATTACTCACAGGACACTGCAACGCCAGATATTGAAGCCGACGCGGAAAAGCCACAGGCAAACGTTGAGGCAACTCCCCGGATATCATACATCCGAATTGACAGCGAGGGTAATTTTATGGATTATTGGCCTAAAGGATTCTTCCCTGAACGTCAAGAAAACCTTTACTACTGATTTTGCTATGCTCAATTATTGCACCATAGACCCATTTCTCGTTACGATGGCGAGAACACCAACAATCCCCTCATCGGGTAACAATATACAAATATCTACTACTTCGGAACCAGCTCCCTCGTCTACTGTCCCCAGACAGGTTGGTCACAGTTCAATCCGATATTTTCTGAAGAGAGTTGCCAGCCGGCACATTTTGTGCGACTTTTTCCTGGGAGTGAGTGGATCCGGAACGTGTAAATATCGAAAATATTTTGAGGACATAGTTTTTGCCGGTGAAAATCATTTTGCCGTCTACTGGCGGGAATTTTCTTTGGCTCGACATTTTGAGCGATTAAAAACAGATTTTACGAATTTCCGTGATAAGGATCGCCTTGCGAAAATATGCCCGGATGTTTGCCCAAAATCATCTGCGGGTGCTGATGACTGGGGCAACTGGGCCATGAAAATGGGCTACCTGTTGGCAGGATGCGCCGCCGACGATATAACAATAATTATTGCGCACCATAAGACGGTTGAAATGCTGAATGCGCTACTTAACCATTTTAAATGTGCGCTTACCCCTGAAACAAGCGCTTATATTGAAAAGTATCGGCGAAACTGCGTAACCGTAGAGAACCAAGCTGAAGCAAGCGGCTTGAAGTTGAGCGGCAACTTGGAGGTCCTCGAAAATTCGTGGTTTTTGCTTTCAAGCGTGGAACGGTTTGACCGCCGGATAAATCTTTCAATAGGCCTAAATTTAGCGGGAATACCGGTGACCGAGTTTTTAAAATTGTTAAACCCTATTCGCCAATGCTTTCCGCATGTCTACGCAATACAATCCTCCAAGCCACCAAATAAAACCTTGGCTTTATGGAAACAAAACAATTTTAATATCAATATAATTACCACTGATAGTTTACCAAAAGAGCATAAAGGGCTTTGGCATGATCGGTTTATTGTATTTGCTTCACATCCTCGAGAGCAGGGCATGCGATCACCACACCGGTTTGTAGCGTTGGTATTTTCAGCGCCATTTGAGCAGATATTTTATGTGCCTGAACAACATTTTATGCGCCATAATACTTTTTATTTGCGCCAAGGTACTTGCCTTTTGCGCTGTGACAGTGATTGTTCTAATACTCCAGGGTCTCATGAAAATATAGCAAGCTTTCTTGCAAATACTTCAGCTACGCTCCCCCCTTTATCTGAACCATGAAGACAAACGCTATGCCTGTCTCAAACAAAGTATCGTGTGGCATCGGAAACTATCCTGATGCTTTATTACGGCTATCTCAACAGCATCAGCCTTTTTGCGATTGGCTCTTGCTCGGACGTTACATTCTTCTGGGAGACGATGGAATTTCCAATGATGAGCGCAAGGATATCAAGCGGACGAAAGAATATCAACAATTTGCCAATATGTTTTTTGATTTAATCCAGAATATCGAGCGTAATACTCTTGTTATTAACTCCGAAACCGCAGACATCCTGACTGGTCTTGCGGCATTTTATGTTTCTTTACGATGTGTTGTGTCGTACAAAAAGAATGTCATGATCAAGGCCATGCAATACAACATATTGTTGTATAATTCTATAATATCGGCAATGAAGAGAAACAAAATACACTCATCTATATTTGCCGAAAACATAGTCGCTGGATGTGAAATTGTGCTCAAGGCAACCGCTAATGACAAGAAGAAAACCCCAGAAGCGCTGGATGCCGGCGTTGATCTGTTGGGTAAATTAATGGAAAGAGTTCCAGGTGCAACGCCGCTGGGTGACGCCATATTGCGTTATATACGTGATTGGCAGGCGCTGGGCTCCATTGAGGATTCCTGGCTTGAACAAAAACGTGATCAGGCTTTGTTGCGTTATGTAGGGATAGACGACAACTATTTAAGCAAATATGAAGAATTCAAGGCATGGACGAATTATCACCCTGATGATAATGGTGCAGCAAAAAGACTTTTCTTTTTTGCTAAACCTTTAGTTGAAGTGTTTTGCCGGGAAAAACGTTATGAAGACGCCGCTAAAGTATGTGTTGATATTTATAATTTGCACATTCTTTCAGACACATACAAGCAAGCCATGTTTTGCTTGTTTTACGACTCTTTAACCTTGGATTTGTCTAACGCCAAATGTGAGATCAACCTCGCCCTAAATGCGCTTATAATTATTTTTGACAAACTAAAACCGGCGGATAATTTTGTTTCAGCCCATTTTGCTGAATTAAAATTATGGGCTGCTATTGGACATATTCAGGCAAGACGTTCAAAAGACAACGCATCCATTATTAAAGATTTGCCAGAACCCTTGCCCATATCTGAACATGCTCAAAATAAAATTGCCTGGGAAATTTATCGCCGTTGCAAGCTTTGTATAAAAACTGACCCAATAATGGTTATTGACATGCTTGAACTATATGCTCATTTATCGGAAATAGAAAAGCCGTCTTTGCTTCATTCCATGATGTTGCAATACGCAACACGTGTTGGTTCATCTTGGACTGGTTTTATTAAATTTATGCGTACACGAGATATGGCTACTTTCCGCCCGGAGGATTTCAAGACGACAGTTTATGGCAATCGCACATATAACAGTTTGGTTGATAACACTATAAAATGCCTATATCAAACAATAAAACATCAAAAATGGCGTATTATGGAATCGGCAAGACCCACCGTCAAGGCAATATAGGCCGTATTGGACTATCCCCAAAATATCCTGTGGGATTTTGCGCGGATAGTGTTATTTTCTAAGAAAGTGAGTGAAAAACGGATTTTTCTGACCATCTGGAAAGTGAAATAGTGGTCTCCAACTGGAAATCCCGTATAATTGGGGTTGAACCAACCAAGAAGGAGACCACCGGAATGAATAATAGTCAGACGGCATTCAAATTGCGATCTCAACTTTTAAAATATTTGGGGATATTTTCACCCCATTTTTCCAAACCAGCATTGGCTTTTCTTGGTGACATGCTCTATGGGATCCAGGCATCCAAAGATATCAAGCTGAGTTGCATTGGCAGGGGCCTGGACGAGGTGATTTCGCTCAAGAAAACCGAAGAGCGATTAAGCCGGAATCTGGGATGTGAGGGGCTGGCTCAGAGGGTATCGGATTGTTTGGCGTGTGAAGGCGCCAGGCACATAGGGAATGACACCTTGATTGTGATAGATCCGACCGATATTCGGAAGCTCTACGCCCGGAAAATGCCATATTTGGCAAAAGTGCGAGACGGGAGCAGCGGCGAGATCGGCAACGGGTATCATTGCGGTGTTGCAGTGGCTTGCGAAAGCGGCGGACGCAGTATAGTCCCTTTGCATCTGCGCCTATGGTCGAGCACCGCGCCTGATTTCAAAAGTGAAAACGATGAGATTGAACAAATCGTCAGCACTATCTGCGCGGGTGCAAAACGACGCGGGATTTACGTTGTGGACCGCGGCGGCGACCGTGACAAGCTGTTTAATGTGTTAATTGACAGACGCTTGCGATTCATTGTGCGTTTGATTGGCCACCGCCATCTGTTGTGGAGAAAACGCCCCATCCTGGCTGAAAAGCTAGTTGGTAAATGCCGGATTTCTCACGTTGAAACCATCCGTCGTGAAACTGCCGAAGGTGAAAAAATTTACCGGATTGAATACGGTGCAATTAATGTGTTTCTGCCGGAACATCCCGATAAACCATTGCGCATGGTCGTTGTGAAGGGATTTGGAGCAAAGCCCATGATGCTCCTGACGGACTTGGCCGGTGGAGATTCCCGGAAAGGTCTCTGGCAGGTCATTGAAGGATACCTGAGTCGCTGGCGGGTCGAAGATGCGATTCGCTACATCAAGCAAAGCTATCGCCTTGAGGACATCCGCCTGATGGATTACACGCGGCTTCGCAACATGATGGCCATGCTGCTGGCCACTGTTTTCTTTGCTTCCGTGTGGCTCGGCAAATCTTTACGCAAAAGCATTCTGGTCGGCAACATCACCCGCGTTTCCAAGCGACTTTTCGGTGTAGTGGAGTTCCATTATTACGCTATCGCTGACGGCATTGCCGCCTTGTTGCGCCGTTTCGGAAAATGGCACGGCGCCTGGAATGGCCCCGCCCGAAACACTGTCTCACACCAATTGGAATTAGCCTTGTTTGATTCAGGATAAAAAATGGGGATAGTCCAAAATATAGGCCGTAAAGTATACGGAAGCACTTGATGAAGCATCCGTAGAGCTATAACCATAATACACCCACTCCCGTATAGACGGGGGTGGGTGATTTTTAAAGAGATCTCTTTGCTTGCTCTTGTATAGTTTAGCCTTCGTAATTGGTATTGCCAAATATTCAGGATATTAAGATGGATAATGAATCAAAAACCACTGCGAAGAAGGATGACGCAGAACATCGCCTTGCGGAGTTGCATAACACGCAAAAAGTAAAGAATACCGGTGACGCGCCTTCAAAAGCCGGAAATGATGACTTCGATATAGAGATCAAAAAACAGACCGCCGATACTGAAGAAGATTACCAGGCGCTAATTGACGCATACGAAGACGAATGCGCCCCAGTTGATGAATTGGATTGCCCGGACGATAGCACAGACGATATTTCTGATTTGTCTTTCGCGCTCGATTTTGTCCAACGCTATTACAAGCAGTGTTCACAACAAACATACGCGGCATATTACTACGCAAAACTGCTTTTATTCGCTGATCATAAAAATCAGGCACAAACAGTGTTGCTTGAAGACGCGATTAGTCTTTCCAACAAATATTGGTTTTGGACAACGCTCGCTGATACTTTCCAAAACAATGACGACAAAAAACGCCAGGCATGTCTATGCAAGGCGATATTGACAGCCCGGCCCGAAGACGCAAAATATCTAAATCCTTTGCGCAGGGATTTGCGCGACATATTTAAAGACAACCCAGAATATAACACTGAATCCGACAATTTACCGCTTTATCAGAAATACGCTATTCCAGCCGATGCAATCGCGACTACAACTCTTAATTGGTTGCCGGCTGTTGTGTTGGGCGTCAAGGATGGAAGCAATATCCGCGTATTATTTCGACAAGATGATATGTATTTGTGCGCGAAAGGCACACTAAACGACAACAAATGGTCACACCTTAAACGCGGCGCTTCTATTAGCGTAAAAATCACGGGGAACGCACCTGACATCATGGTTCTTTGCATTAAAATACGACGTGCATCAGACTGGAGTATTTTGCCATGGGAGTTTGCAGTTGTTGTGCAAAAATATTCAGCTCGCAAAAGCGTAATATTGGCTTTAGTAAAGGGGAAAACACTGATTGTGTCCTCGCGGATATGGCGGGAAGCGGTGAATTGGGAATTAGGCGACATACTGCAAATTAAAATCTTGCGCGCGGATGGCGAGGAAATAATTGTCGCCTCGAAAATATCACATAAAACCCCCGATTTTGTAAAAAAGACAACCAGTGTCGTTTTGCAAATTAATAATGAAGGATGCGCTTGGGTTGATGATGATACTTTTCTGCCGCGCAGACTGACCGCATAGCTTGGTTTAATGAAAGGCGACAAGGTAAGCCTGACAGCGGTTGAAACCGCGCAAAACAAGTGGGAAACTATTCAAGCCGATAAAAATTGATTTTGAGACGCTGTAGAGGTGTGTTTGAGGCCGATGAATGCAATTGCTCGGCCGGTTATTACGGGTCAGTATGACCCAATGTCGATTCGATGTTAAATCCTCTGCAGCGTCTCTTTATTTTATGAGTGAATTGATCGCCAGCGTAACATTGCATAAAGTTGCTAATATTCTGATAGGGTTGCGCCTAAAGGATATGCGCGCGCGCCATGATTGCCTTTTTTATTATCAAATCAGTGATGCGGCGCCTTCCGAAGAGGCCATGCGCGAGTCCGGCGCAGCGAATTATTTGCCGCCACGCCGGCAATGGATACGTCCTGCCCGAGCGGACAGAGCCGGTTTGAATCACGATGCTGTCGTGCGCAAAGGGATATGGAAAACAATAGCCACACATTTGCGTGGTGGCACGCTCGACAGCACCCTCTGGGGACAACAACTTCTTTCTTTACACGCTGAAATACAGGAAGCGTTTAATGCGCCTGAAAACACTGTGTTTACACCACCTGACGTTTTGTTAATAAAAAAAGCTGAAACCGGCAAGTATCGCATAATGGCGCCCTGCGCAAACATAAAGGAGCGTATAATCAGTGGTATTCTGGCGCGCTATTTTGAAGATTTAATTGAATCAGTATTGGATGATTCGTGTTATTCCTTCCGCATGAACGGCCAAACTCTCCACGACGCAATTTTGAATCTACAGACATATAGCCAAAACAACACCGACAAAATGCTGTATGTTGCAGAATGCGACTTGCGTGGGTTTTTTGACAGTCTATGCCATGATGTTGCCATTGATGCCGTAAAATATTTGGCTTCTATTCGCCACATAACCATTGATCCCGGAGCCATGGTTTTGCTGAATTCACTTTTGCGCTCATATTCTTTTCCGGGTTATGCGTTACCTAAAGCACTTGAAAAATTAAAAGATAATACGACAGGTTGCATTGACTGGTTGTCTCCACAAGAGCGCAATAAAATATATGGCAAAATTGCAGATACCGCCATAGGTATCCCGCAGGGAAATCCGATTTCTCCTGTTTTGGCAAATGCAGCATTAACTTTTGCGGACAAACAAGTTAAATCCGTATTGGGAACCGAAGGCTTTTACGCACGCTATTGTGATGATATAATTCTTTTACATCCTGACAGAAAAATATGTGATTCAGGCTTGAAAGCTTATTATCACGCCATTACAAAACTTCGTCTGCCGGCACACCCAGCGGAGATTGTTGTAAAATACAGCAAATCTCATTACAATAAAAAATCCCGCAAACCTTACCCTTGGGGTGACGATAAATCCATGGAAAAGGCTATGCCGTGGATACAATTTGTTGGGTATCAACTGCACAGGGACGGAATAATTAGAATTCGCAAACAAAGTATAAATAATCAAAAAATGGCAATAAACAAAGTCGTTGCTACAGCTCGGAAGATTGTTCACAAATCTAAAAAAAACAATATTCCGTTGAAACTGGACCCGAAAAAAATATATTGCAAAGTGATAATGCGCCTTGTTCGCGCAGGGCTTGGCGACCGCCGGCCTAAAGCAGGCACACATCCGATCGCTGAGCCATGCTGGATTGACGCATTCCCTCTGATCGAAAGGAATCCATGGACAGAAAAGCAAATGCGGGAATTGGATCGCCATAGAGAGATTGCATCGCGTAAATTTAAATATTGGCTCGTAAATAATGACAATTTTGTCGAAAACAATGAGTTTTCTGGCCGAAATAAAGAAAAACGCCCTGAACCATTTTATGGTGCCCCATACAGTTATTATTGCGCGTTGGATAGAGAAAAGAACAGAATCAGGGATTTTAATGCAAATTATGGCAATATTTAATTACCCGAAGATTTTTCCCATTCCCCGGCATCGGCAATATGCACGAAACACCGGCTGGTGTGGGTGGTGTCCCAGTCTGTTAAATCGTATGGATCCTGGGCATGTTTTTGCTTTTTCCGCCGGCCAGGCGCCAGCCCCATGCCATACGCTGGGCTGGGTTCGCCAACCATGTTGTATCTTGTCTTATTCCGGATCGGAAACCGCCGAATAAATGCCGCGCTTTTCATGGGAAATACCATGATTTGCAGTCCGCCATAGACTGACTGCCCTGTTATTTGCTCTTCCACGGTTTGTCCGGATCCCATCGGCGCCGCCACAAATTGGCGAACGATTCCGGGGCCGGAACAATAGCCGTCTAATTTACGCTGTTCGGGAATCACCAGATAATTCTGGGGATGTCGACTGAGCGTGTTTTCCCATCGCTGACCGGTAACGGCATTGATTTTGCCGGCAGCCACCAGCACGGCAAACGGATACGCGGAACCACTATCCTCAATGTATGCCGAGTTAAAGGTCAAGCGCAGCGCTTCTGACTGAGCCATGGGCAGCATGACCCCGCCATGCTCCAGCCAGGCGGCGGAGATTTTTCCGGCAAAATCATCTACGTGGTATAAAGGGCAACGGTCCGTGGCATTTGGCAGGACATCGCCTTTTCTATCATCGCGCGAGCGCCGCGTGCGCTGAAATGCCACCCGCATTGCAGCGCTGGGATGGACTTCGGGAAACGAGAATACGAGTTGTTTATTTTCGATTAAAATCACGGCGGTTCCTTTCTACCCGGCAACTACGCCTGTATCACCATTTTCCATCGCGGACCTCCCTGATCACACGCAAAACGGCGTGATCCGGCATGTCCTTCAATTCCCGGATGATTTCGGCAAACAGGCGCGGGCGTTTCGTTATGATTTCGCGGAGGTCGGATGACACCTTGCCGGCCATGGCCAGCAGGAAGTCGGGGTCCTCCTGAAGCGCCACCGCCAGGCGCCGGATTGTGGCCTCGGACGGTGGGGCAGCTATATTCCGTTCAATTTTGCTTAAATATGATGGTTCCAAGCCAATCCGGGCAGCCACTTTACGGACAGTGTAGGTCGGTCCGTTTTCCGACAATTTTTCTCTTTTATCACGAATATAGTTGCCAAAATTCATAGCAATGTGTAGTATGTCCTACACAGTCATTAATGTCAAGCATGTTTTCTTGTTGATCTAACATTTAATCCATCATGGGTGCCGGAACATGACAACCAGGCTTGAAATATCGGATGATGACTTTGCAGCGGCCATGGCCGCTCAGCCCAAAAACGATTTGTTATTGGAGGGGAAGTACTGCGACTTACTTAGTGCTATGCAGGACGAAAATATTGAAGATGATGAAATATTTCGATTAGCTACACGGTATTGCATGCCGCTTTCGTTGTATCACCCGCCCAAATTTTACCTTTTTCCCGGAATAGTCGGCTTCGAATTATTGGTCAATTTGGTTATAGACGTGATGAAAAATATTGCGAAGCGTTCCGATCTTTCGCCCGACCAACGACAGACCTTGGAATTGTTTAAAAAGGATTTGGTGGGTTTACCTGAAAGTCGCCCGGCAACCGAAAGCAGTTTCAGTTTAACCTACCGCCCCCAACCGAAGAATCAAGGAATGCTTAAACATTATTTTGCGTGTGAATTGTCGCCAAGCGAGTTGCATCTGTATGCGGGCGAGTTCGACGAGATGAATGACCATAACAGCACTTACTCATTTGAACTTGACGCGGACGGTAGATTTGAGGAGAGCGGATTACTGGGGGCATGGCTGGAGTGTATAGGTATTGCGGAGGATCTATCTTATAAGGTGCTTGTTTCCGCCGTGTTGCCGGTATCGTCTAGGCCGACGGCCACGACTGCCGCACCTGAACCCAAAGACGAAGATAGGCCGAGTCCGCCCCCGCCGCCGGTTTTGACCTGGGAAGAGATCGAACAAGGAAAGGCGGGGCAACTGGATTTTCCCGCACTTGTGACGGCACCGAGCATGGCGGAACGCGCGTTTCTGTCGCTGTCCCGTGAATGGCTGGCGGAATATCAAGGTCAAACTCCGCCCAAGTGTCTAACAAGTCACATGGGGGATTTGGCATTAGCGTGTTTGCTGTTGGCTGTTGAATGGGGGAAAGATTTTACGAGGGTTGCACACGCACAGATGGAGGAAAACAGGATCACCGCTGCCGGGCACGCGAAACCTTCATGGATGAATGAGCTCCCTTGGCAGCTTTGTCAATCCGTCGGCCTGAAGGCGGCTCCAAAGGATACAAAAGCCGTGGCAAATCTGACCGTCAACCTGGATCATCATAATTCGTCAATCCGTTACTGGATGATGGAAATCGGTTGGTTCACGGTTCCCTGGCTTGACCGCGTAGAAGCAACCCTCCGCCTCTTTAAGAACCTAGCGGATACACTCTGCGGACCATTCATGGCGGCAGGACTGGCGTCACGGTTTTTTGACAAAGAGGAGGAATTTTTCAACATTGCCAAGAAGTTCAAGCCCCCCAAGGGGTTTGAGGATCAGTATCAAGACCGACTGAAGCACGTTGAAAAGCATGGCATTCTGACCATGCAAACGATTTTTTGGCAGGACGAAGCGATATGCCGGAGGGAAATTGAGCTGGCAGTCTTATCGTGGCGGGTGCGGAAGATGGCAAAACAAAAAACATGAAGTTAATTAAACAGACCTTGCGCCCGAAATCCAGCCGGAGCCGGGTGGCAGGCGTGTCGCGGGTTTGCGCGGCGGCAATTGCACGGACGCGCGCGGCGCGGATGATGATCCGGTGCGAGGTATCGGATGATCTTTCGATGTGGAGTCTGCCGGGATATAGGCCGCGAAATCCACCGAAGAACTGCTGGTTTGTGAGTTGCGCTGGGTGTCTTCCCCCGGATACGCTGGGTGGCACAACAATCATGGTCTGCATATCAAAGCGATCTGGGCGTGTATTGCACGTTGAATTAGTAAACGGCGAGTGAAGGTGGTATGGGAGATATATTTACAGCCAAATGCCAGTGCGGGTTCAAGTCGCGGGAACTTACCGTGGGGCGCGGGATGATGCACGCGCATCCATATTATCTGCCGGTCGCCTGTCCGGCTTGTCATGTAATATGGACCGTGGACTCGCGGCGTGGTTGCCGCACCTGCCGGAAGTGCCATACAGCTCTATATTATCTGCATGAGGGCGGAAGTTTCATCCCGGCGGACGTGCTGAAACGGCTCAAGGTGGACTATCCCTGGAATTTGGACAATACGGAAGAGGAAGTCGAATCCATGCCCAAGGTTCGCTATCTATGTCCGCGGCGTGGAATATTTGAAATGGCGCTGTTAGACGCCGGATGTTGGGATTGATGCTTGCGGATGGGCCCTGTTTAGATAAAGAAAAAGGGGTTGAGATATTAATCGTTCCCCGCTGTAATCGCATCGGACGGGGATGAAACATTTATTGTTGCGGAGATTGTTCCATAAGGCGGTGTAACCTCGCCACCCTTTCTCCACCAGAAACAAAAGGTTCACGGCCTTCTTTTTCCGCTCGTTCCCCTAAAAACACTCCGAGATCGTGCACACGACGAAAGGCATCAAGCAATAGTCCGGTAGCAGGCCAAGATATTATGGGTTTTATTCGACCTTCGCCATCTGTCGGCATTATTCCTTTTGGCCCACGACCGAGACCAACGCCCAGCACCCACCGTCTATAGTTGGCAAATTCTGTGCCCCATGTGTTTGGTCTATCATTTTTAAAAGCAATCTGACAACGCTTAGAGCAGAACAGCACGCCCTTCGCCACCTGGTTTTCTGGAATATCTTTGCCGCATTGCGGGCACAGATAAAATGCGGTGTCTGTTGTGTCGTCATAAAAATGTTTTTTTCCGCTTGACAAATTATCGGCATTCATGCAAATATATTATCACTTTCGGGAACAAGTGTCAACGACGACCTGAAAGACAAATTGCACGTCCGGCGGTCTTTGACGGGGCGCGCGAGGAATAACCTCGTGCGCCCTTTTTGTTTGGGGTGCACGGCAACGCAGGAGCGTTTGTCGTGAACACAAAAAGACCGCATCAAAGACAGAATCAGGCCTTTCTATCAGAAAAGGCGCATCAGGGATTCAACTGGAATCCTCTTCCCAGCAGGACCGGTTGGATAACGGCCTTAATCAGCCCTCTTATCAACAACCGCGCCTGTCCCGCTTCAGATACACAACCGCGAATCGCTCACGCCTTGGGTGTCCACGCTTCTATCCTGTTCGTTTTAAAACAGGAGGTGGCGCAATGAAAACTGATCCGCTGACTCTTGATTATTTCATAGGTCGATACACTTCCGCCCCCTATAGCCGACAACAAGCGGCGCTTGCCGCCTCGATCCGAGTCTTAGATGAAGTCCCGGAAAGCAACACAAATGAGCCGCTTTTAACACTGGCGGAATTAACACAAGCTCTAGGTTTTAAACATTACACAGCTCTGCATAAGCTCAAAATTCAAAGAGCAGGTCAAGCTTGGGCTGGCGGTCGCCTTCGATACCGTCGAAGTGCGGCGGAGGAATATTTGAAATCCCCTGCCTGCATGGAAATCCGGGAAGAACTCAGACGTAAACGCCGGAAACTGGAGAAAGAGCGGTCGTTATGAATGCACTTCAACGACGATTTCAAGACGCGCTGCGCTCCTTGCCTCAACCAGGCGGTAACGGATATCATACGAGTATTCTGGGAGTGGCCAATCTGGGTGCCATGGCCGGTGTGTCTGCGGATGAACTGAAAGCCCTGATCCGTCAGTATACTCCGCCAGGCGGGCGCCGCGTTCCCGATCAGGAAATCCAGGATGCGGTAATGAAAGCTGTGTCTGAATGCGGCCGGTGTGTAAATATTAAATCCTGGAGCCCAAGGACTTCGACTCAAGACCGGAATGTTGACGCAGAAGGTTTTATGTCAACATGTCTGGCCAATGCGGAGGGGATCGGGGAAGGCGATATTCATGAGGCCTCGCCCGTGAAAATTGAGTGGCCTCCCGAGAATGACGCGCAGGAGTTGTTGTCATGGCTTTACTATCCCAGAGATATTCTTTTCATTGGCGATAGGTTTGGTACACAGGTCAAATATGCTTATGAGTGGTTGGCTGATTTCAAGGCTGGGCACACCATCCCTCCACATATCATTCCCAATCCGCTATCAGGCGCATTTGCGATGACCAAGGATGGTCGGCCCAGTAAAAGGGCGGATGCATGTGTGAAATCCTTCCGGTTTGCCGTGGCCGAGTTTGACCATCTAAGCCGGGAGGACCAGTTGCGTTTCTGGTGGTCAGTGAATTTGCCGGTATGTGCATTGATTGACAGTGGCGGTAAATCGTTGCATGCCTGGATCAAGATTACAGGTGTAAATTCGACGGATACCTGGACCTGCCTGGTCGAAGAAAAGCTTTTTAGGCTTTATTTGGTGCCGCTGGGGTGCGATTCAGCCTGCCGCAATGAGGCACGGCTATCTCGTATGCCGGGGCATTTTCGATCTGAACGGGGGCGTTTTCAGCGGGTCTTGTATTTGTCTCCAGAAGGCCGGAGGATTGGCAAATGAATGCTTTGGAGTGCCTGGAGGCCCAAGTTGCGGATTTTAAGATAACACAGCTTAATGGTCGATCTTTAGCTGATTACGCTAAGATGGAGGTTGATGCTGGGGCGACGTGAGCAGGATCGGAGTAATTGATGTTTTTCCGGGTTGTTTGAGTCACGCTAAGTGATGGACGTGGGCAAGCGTCCATCAGATAAAGTGCTTCTTTTTGCTCCCCTTGATTTTTGAGCATGCGGTAGCCTGCTGCGTCAGCAGCGGGGGCGCTGCCTCCTTGCAGCGTGCCGTGGGCGATTTCGTTTTTATGGCAGCGACGCTTTTAAGACTCGGTCGAGGTCGGCTTGGATTGGTTGGAGCAGTTCTATATCCATGAATCCGTCTTGCACCTGTTTTTGCGCCTTGACCAGGGCTTCCCGGAAGAATGCCGCGGCGAGCGCCGGGTGACCTTTTTTTTCGTAGACCATTCCCAGCCCGTTAAATCCGTCGGGCACATCGGGTTGCGCGAGCATAAGTTTGTTGAAAATTTCCTCGGCGTCGTTAAGCTTGCCGGCGTCAATCAGATCGAGTCCCTGATTCCACCATTCGATGTCGTCTTCTTCCTCGAGTGGCCGGATTTGCGGGTATTGTTTTCTGATATTTGCGATATATTCCGCGATATTTATGGGAGCACGCATATGCATAAGGTACTCAACAGCGGTCATTTTATCAAGTATTTAGAGCGATTTGATGGGAAGATTGCGCAGGCCGCCAAGGCGGAGATGTGCCGGTATTGCGGCGGCAAGCTGCATTGCGGCGATTATGCGCGCAAGCCGCGCGGTGTTGTCGGGTGGGATAAACGCCACAGTTTTAACTGTGCGCGGTGTCGGCGGCGCAAGACGCCGCCCAGCGTGCGTTTTCTTGGGCGCCGGGTTTATGCGGGCGTGGTGGTGGCGCTGGTGAGCGCGCTGATGCATGGTCTGAATGCTGGGCGCGCGCAGGTATTGGTTGAAAAACTGGGCATTGACCGGCGAACATTAAAGCGTTGGCTTGCATGGTGGCGCGCGGTGTTTGTGACGAGCGGGTTTTGGAAGGGCGCTCGGGCGAGTTTTATGCCACAGGTTGAGGCTACCCGGATGCCGTTGAGTTTATTGGAGGCGTTTGGCGCGGAGCGGCGCCGCGGGATGTTCAAGCTGTTACTTTTTATTGCGCCGATTACCACTGGTTCGTGTGAAATGGCGGTGGTTATGTGATGGTTGTTTTTCTCCCGCAGAGCATGCCGCTGGAGCTTTGCGCGAGGGCGTTATACCTTGGGCGGCATTGCAACGGAATGGTCGGCGGAGCGGAATGGATTTCGCTTGGCGGCGGGCCAGACGGGAGGGGTGCGCAATGCCAAAACAGGATGCGGATTATAGCGCGGGTGGCGGTGGTTCCGGGGGATGCGCGCGGTGGGCGCATTTTCGTTTCAGCGTAATTGGCCCATTATTGGCGGCGCCGCCGGGGCGGGGCGATTTGCAGGCGGAGATTGCGCTTCTGGCCGGCAAGCAATGGCGGCATCCGGTGACGGGGCAATGGGTGCGGTTTGGGTCTTCCACGATTGAGCGGTGGTATTACCGGGCTTTACATGGGGCCAAAGACCCGGTCGGCGTGTTGACGCGCAAGGTGCGCAACGATCATGGCGCCCATCGCAGTTTGAGCTTTGAGTTGCGCAATGCAATAAGCGTCCAGCACCAACAACACCCGGAGTGGAGTTGCCAACTGCATTACGACAACCTGGCGGTGCGCGTGGCGGAGGATTCGCGACTGGGAGCGTTACCGTCTTATGTGTCGGTGCGCCGTTATATGCGTGCCGCGGGGATGTTCAAGCGCCGCCGTTTGGGCGGGCGCCGGGATACCGCCGGCGCCCGGGCCGCCGAAGCGCGGTTTGCGGCTTTAGAGGTGCGCTCCTACGAAAGCGAGTACGTCAATGCGCTATGGCATTTGGACTTTCATCAGGGATCAATCCCGGTCTTGACCAAGCCCGGCGAGTGGTTGCGGCCGCAATTACTTGGAGTGTTGGACGATCATTCCCGCATGTGCTGCCACTTGCAGTGGTACCTGGCGGAAACCGCCGAGAACCTGACGCATGGGTTAAGCCAAGCCATGCAAAAATGCGGTCTGCCAAGGGCGCTGATGACGGACAACGGCGGCGCCATGACGGCCGACGAAACCACGCAAGGACTCGCGCGTTTAGGTGTTTTACACGAGAAGACGCTGCCCTATAGCGCCTACCAGAACGGCAAACAGGAATCCTTCTGGGGGCAAATAGAAGGGCGGTTGCTGCCCATGCTCGGCGGCTGCCCTGATTTGACGCTGGCACAGCTCAACCAGGCGACACAGGCCTGGGTCGAAATGGAATATAACCGCAAGGTGCATTCCGCGACCGCCCGATCGCCGGTTGATCGTTTTGTCAATGTCAAAGACGTGGGCAGAACTTGCCCATCCGCGGAAGTCTTGCGCCAGGCATTCACCGCCGGATGTTCGCGAACGCAACGCTTTAGTGATGGCACCATTAGCATTGACGGCGTACGCTTCGAGGTGCCTTCCCGCTACCGCCATATCAAACGCATCGGCGTGCGATACGCCGCATGGGACTTGTCTTATGTTCATCTGGCCGACGCGCGTAGCGATCAAATCTTGACGCGGCTATTTCCGCAAGACAAACACAAAAACGCCGACGGCCACCGCCGCCAAAAGGAAACCATAGGCGACCATCCCGATCCAACATCGCCGCCGCCGCGGTCAACCGGCATGGCGCCACTGTTGCGCAAATTCATCGCGGATTATGCCGCCACCGGGCTGCCGCCAGCTTATCTGCCAAAGGATGAACTCAAAATACAGGAGTAATCAAACATCATGAGTAAAAAACTACTTGCGCTATACAGCCTGAAGTACAACCCGTTCTGCCAGGAAGTGCCGACCGCCGCACTATTCAGGACGCCGGCCGTCGAACATTTTTGCTGGCGGATTGAAAATCAGGTCGGCGAAGGCGGCTTCGCGTTGGTTACCGGCTCGCCCGGATCCGGCAAAAGCGTGGCGCTGCGTATTCTGGCCGACCGGCTGCGCGGCATCCCGGATATCACCGTCGGCATCATCACCCGACCACAAGCATCCGTGGCCGACTTCTACCGCGAAATGGGCGATCTGTTCGCAACTACGCTGACGCCAAGCAACCGTTGGGGCGGCGCCAAGGCGTTGCGTCAAAAATGGCTGACCCATATTGACGCCTCGCTCTACCGCCCCGTCCTCCTCATCGATGAAGCCCAACTCATGACGCCGGGAACACTGGGTGAACTGCGCATGCTGGCAAGCGCCGAACTCGACTCGCGTAGCATCCTCACCGTGGTGCTCGCCGGGGATGAAAGACTGGTTAACAAACTGCGCAGCGACGACCTGTTGCCAATGGCCAGCCGTATCCGCTGCCGGCTGCCCTGTGACCCCGCCACCCCTCAACAACTACGCGAATGCCTCAACCATCAGCTAAAACAGGCCGGCAACACCAGATTGCTTTCAGACCCCGTAATCGCCGCGCTTTGCGAACATGCCGCCGGAAATTACCGGTCTTTAATGAACATGGCCAACGACCTCTTGGCCGCCGCATTACAACGTGAACTCGACCAAATTGATGAAAAACTCTTCTTCGATGTGTTCAATATCCGTGCCATATCAACGCAAAAATCCCAATAAAGCAACAACACTTAAACACGACAAGTAAAGACGGGGCGCCTACACGTCACGCCCAATTAAAAAGCGAATAGGCTCTCATTAAACAAGCCAGGCCAAACACATATCCATCAATTATCACGACAAATCATCCATCATTTTTTGTGATCGCTCTCAACGCTGTTGGGGAACCGGTTCCTGTGCCGAGGCGGTGGACTTTTGTTTGTTGGACCTTCCGGCATCGGTAAATCATCCGCGTCCGTGCAGCAGGATATCCTCTGGGCGCTTGGACGTCCCGCATTCGGGATTCAACCGGCAAGGCCGTTGAAAATCATTACGGTCCAAGCGGAAAATGACGACGGTGACTTAGCAGAAATGGCCAGGGGCGTGATGCATGGTTTAGGCTTGAGCGACCATGAGCGTTCCAACGTTCATAAAAACACCTTGTATATTACCGAGCGGTTTAGAATAGGCGACAAGTTCATTAGTCTGCTTGGCGAGATTTTAGCAAACCGGCCGGTTGATCTTCTCCGCATTGATCCGCTACAATCATTTCTTGGCGGGGATGTTTCAATGGTTGATGTCGTGACATCTTTTGTGCAAGCCGGCTTGAACCCTCTTTTGCAACAGTACAACTTTGGGTGCATTATTTGCCACCATACGCCCAAGACGCATCGCAGGGATACAACGGCGTGGAAGGCTTCGGATTGGCAGTATGCCGGTGCTGGATCGGCTGTTTTGACTAATTGGGCACGTGCGATTATGGTTGTCGATCCATGCGAGGGCGACCCCGGGTTATTCCGATTCATTGCCGCTAAACGTGGGGGGCGAATTGGCTGGACTGATAAACACGGTGCAGCAGCGAACATCAGGCATTTTAAACACGCCCGGGAATCAGGTGTAATATTTTGGGAAGGCGCCACGGATGACGAGATTCAGTCCGGTACGCAAAAAGGTCTGTCAGAAAATGATATCCTTGCTTTGCTGCCGGAGAGCGAGTCGGTCTCGAAAACCGTTTTTATTTATGATTTGAATCAAAAGCACGGCGTGGGGATAAAGAAGGTAACTTCACTCGTCAAGAAAATGCTGGATAAGAAAAAGATATTTCAGTCTTCGAGACCGCGGTCCGGCACGCGACCGGAAATGATGCTTTCCCGTTTTTCTGTCGGTGATAATGTGCCGGAATAAGATCTGGCTGTCGTCTTTCCGGTACGAGCGGGGAGATAGATACGCGCCCCCCCTTTAAGGGGCGCGTGCATCCATCTCGGGTTGTATGCGCTTTTGAACAAAATTCTGTCCGGAGTAAATCCATTTACTATTTTGGCGGGTATGGTGCGCGCGTGCCCCCCCCGCCCCCCATTTTGCCGGCTGATGGTGTAGCGCACGGCACAAAATTGATAGGTGGCTTTTCCCCGCTTTGAATGAAATTGACTCAGATACAGCGTGAAGCACCTTCGCGTTTTGACGCTTGGTTAGATGCACGGCGACGGCGGAGGCACTCCTGGCGCCAGGAGCGGGCGTCTGCCGCCCTCATAGACACGTCAAGGCATTGTGGTCCTGCCGGGCCTCAAGACGCCTCTAAGATGGCGCTACGTGCCGTACGCCGGCCAACAGTTTCATCGCCACAGTCATCGATCAGTGCATTTGTCAGTATTGCTCAGCTTGCAACAAGGTCGCATAATCAACCAAGTGTCTAATTCGCCAAAGTCTTAACCATTTTAAATTGAACATGTTGCAGAAGACGTCAGGCCCGCGTAAATTATCATCAAAATCGTTGAAATTTTAATGTCTTGAATATCAACTGTTTATCGAATCAGGTGGAGCGCCCTCCCTATTGGCTGCAACCTGAATCCGTGACGGGATTTTATGTTGTCAAGATAATGTGCGTACAAACAACAATTTATGGCATTTTAAAATATCACCAAAAACACACGGCGCTGTTTGGCGGAAAAGACCGCCCTGCGGGTGAGGCCATTATGCCGCATCTGCTTTGTTGCGAAGGATTCGCGGTATATTTATACAGCTTCATCCTTCGCGCCTCGCATCTGCGGCATACTGACGTCATCACGGATTCAGGTGTAACGCCAGCGGCCGGCGTTAATGCCGGCCGCTCCGGATCACCTGGCGTCGTTTAATACCCAAAGATTTCCGCGGCACCACCATGTTACACCCGGCTGGCTCCAGCACTACTGCTGTCTCGCCCCTTTTGTCGCTCGTTTCCCGCCTCCGAACCGATTTGCCGGCATGCAAGCCCCATACTTCGATGGCACCCTGCGCAGACACTCACTCTTTTTATCTATATCTACATTTTCACTTTAAGGCGTCTGGATAGCAGGCGCTGTACTGGTGACAGATTCTGATGGTCTATAAGCTGACAACGCTGAAGTTTCAGGGTGGCTAAAAAAAAGACGCGCGCCGGCGAACAAGGATTTTACGCCCTCCGCATCATCCATCTTGCAAGTTCGCCTTCAGTGATCCGGGCGTGTGCTCCTGCGTAGGGATAGAATGCTTTCAGCGCACCAGTGGAAAGCGCCCTATACAAAATGGTACGCGACAGGCCTGTCCGCTTGGCCGCTGTAGAGATATTCAAGGCTCGGCCTTCATTTACTTCTTTTGGTGGTTGTCCGCGGCGGATCGCTTCCACGGCGGCAATCTGGGCAGCATCTTCCGGCAAGGTCAGAATCCATGTTATAAGATTCAGCTTGCGGGTCTCCGGGGTTAATGGATTGATTTCGCTGCTGGTCATTGTATGTCTCCTTGTGCATTATTTCCCTTCTAGTCGTCTGGCAGGACTTGATCAACCCAATTAGAGAATTAAATATTGACAACACCTAACCATACGGTTTAATTTGCACAAAAAGACGTTTAAAGTCCTTTTACGCATATGAAACCGGTGGGCATAGTATATACCAGAAGCTTGCTGGCTGCAGGAAAATACACGTTTAGCCGCTCCGAGGCGGCCAAGGCGCTGAACCGACGCGGCGACCCCTTGAACAAGATTCTTGGGCGATTGAAGCACACCGGCTGGGTATTTCCGATAGGGAGCGATTTCTTTACGGTTGTGGACCCTCAGAACAAAAGCCTGGGGCATATCCCGCCGGCATGGTTTATTGATGCATGGGCGCAGTTTAAAGGGATCGAGTATTACGTGGCGGGCTTGAGCGCCGCGGAACTTCATGGCGCGGCGCATCAACGGCCGCAGGTATTTCAAGTGGTTGTCAACCGCAGTATGCGTTCCTTCCGCTCGCCTTCCCTCTCGGTCCAATTACTCTATCGCCAGAAGATAACTTCAGCGATGTGGGAACGTAAGAAAGTGCCCACCGGATATTTTCGCGTAAGCACTCCAGAGTTGACGGCATACGATCTTCTTTCATTGCGCAAGGCATGTCCGTCGCTTGATCATGCGGCAACGGTTTATGTCGAACTGGGAGAAGCCATGCGCGCCCGGCGGGTGGCAGAGCTATGCGAGGCCGGGTTTGAAACGCCGGTCCTGCAACGCCTGGGCTGGATGCTTGACCGTGCGGGTTGGAGCAAATTGACGGAGGGCTTGGCGCAAGGACTGAGCCGGCGCCGCCGCGACTGGGTACATTTGGCCACGCAACTGCCGGCGCATGGCAATCGCAATGCTAAATGGCGGATCATCGAAAATACGGATATCCAACCGGATATCTAAAAATGAGAGTAAATTTCAAAAAACGTTTTGAAAGAATTCAGCAGTCAGGAGTCAGAATTTAGATAATTTTAACAGCGATCTTGCAGGGCTTCTGCCTGGCGACTTTCGGTACGCACAGGCTGATGGTTTTGAGGTTCTGGAACGTGAAATCATTCCGCGCCTCTAACCAGTTTAGGGTACAATTAGGGGAATTTATAGCCCGTAAACGCCCGAAATTGCCCGGTGTGGCGCAGACGGTATAATACAGCATAACTTGCTTAATATAAACATATTACAATGCAGTTGGCGGGCACTTTAGAGGTGGGCGAACAAGCTGCTGGTTCGACTTCCAAGCTGGCTGCGAGGGTTCGATTCCCTTCACCCGCTCCACCCTTGCTCCCTCTGATTTGCGTCAAGTCGCGGTTCCTGCTGTGCCCAGGCAAATCACGAGCTGATCCGATTGACCGGAATGACGAAGCGGGGATGGTTGGCCGGGGATGATCTTGTTGTCCGAAATTTTTGTGTTGTCAACAAGTTGTATCCTGAACATGCTCAAGAGCCAGACCGAGGCGCAAGGCAAGGCCTTTAAAGAGACCGGCGGGTTAAGCGAGCGGCTCATGGCCAGGCGCATCGAGGCGCGGGAAAAACGATGCCCCCGTCGCCCGCCTGCCCTTTGTGCGGCCAGCCCATACGCCGGCGCAAGTCGGCCAAAGGAGATTTCTGGAGGTGCTCTGTATTCCCCGCGTGCAAATGAACCAGGCCGGCATGAAAGCAATGGAGAGAACGAACTGCCAGCGCCCCGGGCAGCAGCACAATGCTTACGTTCGGAGGCTACATTCCTCCATAAGCCGCAATGCGTCAGGGCTTGATGGTGACGGGCTCGCTGCGGCCGGCCGCCCCATAGCCCTCGGAGAGAAAAATCCGGAAATTGTACTGGTCGCCCGATCCGCAAGGTCTATCGGCTGCCGGCCAAAGTTGACGACGCCCTTGTCAGCACCCGCCACCAGGTGGAACGAACCGCTACTGGTTCCGGTAATGCTCACCTCGCAACGACTGTCCGGCAGGGAGATGTAATTGATAAGAAATCGCTTTTCAGGGTGACCGGGCACACAAACCCGCCCGCCGGTGTGTGACCGTACTCATGCAGACAGGCTGACACCGGACTGCAACGCACTTTGATGAAGAAAAATATGCCAAGACGTAATCATACATAATGTCAAGTTCGGACTAAAATATTACGAACTAAAAAACAGCTTCAGGCTCATCCATTGCGGGTGGGACTTTTTTTATCTGCCGGCGGGCGCATCTGCGATTCAGTTTATTCGGCTAAGTGCAACTTTTTGGAGTGCGGCCGGCTACGCCGGATTTTGCGGGTTACATGCAAGCCTATAAACGCGCAGTCGAGCCTGCGCACTCCCAAGCCGCTGCGCGGCAGAAGACTGTGCGAAAGGTACGAAAGCGTGCCTGGGCCGGCTTGATTGTACCTGATCGCAGATGCGCCCCTGCCGGGTGGATGAGGGATTCAGAACTTGACAAAGAAATAACAGGGGCGTATTAAAAATGGAGTTTCAAGGATATAAAATGGATGCCGGGTCCGCTGTTTGTAATTTATACAAATCTAGAGCTACGGAGGCACTCATGCAGTTCATGAAATTATTGTCCCCCGCGATTGTAGTCAGCCTGGTTGGATTGATGGCGCATACATCTAACGCCGCCACATGGCACGTCAGCCCCACCGGCAATGATGCCAACGATGGGGCGAGTTGGGCAACGGCAAAACAGACCATCCAGGCAGGCGTGGATGCGGCGGCATCTAGCGACACGGTTCTTGTTAACGATGGCACTTACGTCTTGACGGAGCAAATCAACGCCTATGCGCCAATCATTATCCGCAGCGTCAATGGACCGGGAACAACAATTGTGGATGGGAATGGACCGGTAACATCCAACCGATGTTTTTACCTGGAAGCAGATTGCACGCTTGATGGTTTTACCGTAACAAACGGACATTCTCCACAAGGCCAAGCCGGAGGCGGGGTATATTGCGTCAATGAAACTGTTACCATTACCAACTGCATTATCTCGGGAAATACCGCAGAAGAAGGCGGCGGCGGAACGGTTGGCGGCACGCTGTACAACTGCACGATCTCCGGGAACACAGCTTGGACTGCCGGCGGGGCTTCCGGCGGCGTATTGCACAATTGTACAATTATTGAAAACACGGCAAATTACGGCGGCGGAGTTTTCAATGCGACACTGGAAAACTGCACGATCTCCCGAAACTCAGGAGAGTACGGCGGCGGCGCGTCTTACTGCACCTTGAACAACTGCACGCTCTCCGGAAACTCAGCCACAATGTGCGGCGGGGGAGCGTATTCTCTGGAGCATGCCTATACCTTGAACAACTGTACGCTTTCCGGGAATACAGCGGGGGAGAGCGGCGGCGGCGCGTATTACTGTGCCTTGAACAACTGCACGCTCTCCGGAAACTCGGCCGCAGTCAACGGCGGCGGGGCTTGTTACAGTTCATTGAACAACTGCATTGTGTATCATAATCCAGGGAGCGACATTCATGCGTCCACAGTGAAATACACCTGTTCGCCTGATGCAGCGGCGGGCTCCGATGGCAATATAACCAATGCGCCGCTGTTCATTGATGCCAACAACGGAAATTACAGGCTGTCGGCCGGTTCGCCATGCATTAACGCCGGACATAACTCCATGGCGCCTACAAATATCACCCCGCGGGATCTGGACGGGAATTTGCGAATTTGGGATGGCACAGTTGATATGGGGGCATACGAATACGGATCTTTATCCGGCCCGCTGGGCGTTTCCGCATCCGATGGCGCCTGCGCCGACAAGGTACGCTTGACGTGGAATGCTCACCCTAACGCCACCGGCTATGAGGTATGGCGCAACAGCAACGACAACGCTGGCGCAGCCAGCCAGCTTGCGGCGGAAACCGGCACAATCCATGATGATACCGCCGCGGATGCGGGAGTTATATATTATTACTGGGTCAAAGCGACAAATACCGCCGGCATCAGCGAGTTTAGCGTATCGGACAGCGGCTGGCGCAGCCAGGCCGCCGAGATTACCGCGCAACCCCAATCCCTGATCAGAAATGAAGGCGAACCCGCGAGTTTTTCAATAACGGCCACTGGCTCTGAACCGCTTTATTTCCAATGGCAGAAGGATGGTTCAAATATTTCGGCTGCGAATGCCGCCACGCATGATATTGCCGCACTGACATTAGGTGATGCCGGGGAATTTCGTTGCATAGTGAGCAATCTCGCCAGTGCCGTTACCAGCACAATTGCTTCTCTTACTGTAATCCCTATGGAAACTGCAGCCGCGCCGGCATTCAATCCTGACGGCGGGGCGCATCCCGGCTTCAGCGTAAACGTAACGATAACCTGTGCGACCGACGGCGCCACAATTCACTACACAAACAACGGCAATGAACCCACAACCAACAGCGCGACAGTGGCCTCCGGCGGTTCCGTGTCGTTATCGCTTCCCGGCACGCTCAAGGCGAAAGCGTGGAAGACAGGCATGCATCCGAGCGCAGTGAAATCTGCAAGATACACAGCAGCGCCCCAGCCGCCAGCCGCACCCGTGAACGTATCCGCATCCGATGGCGTATTCACAAATAAACTCACCGTTGAATGGACTGTAGCGGATGGCGCAACTGGCTACCGGATATTCCGGCATACCTCCAACCACTACGCCGCTGCCGAAGAGATTGGAACGTCTTCCAGAACAACATACGACGATATGACTGCCAGGGCGAATAAAACATATTATTACTGGGTCAAGGCGGTCAATGCCGCCGGAGCCAGCGCCTTCAGCACCCCCGACACCGGCTATCTTGGTGTAATCGGTCCGTTAGTTACGGCAAATGGCATGGCGGGCGACAACATCCGTATCCGCACGACGGATCCCGTTACCATAGCCGTGGAAATGATGAATCTACCTGTTGAATACCTTGGCTTAAACATTGACTGGTGGGTAGCGGCATACGTCCAGAATGGCGGGTTATGGTTTTATTTTGACAGCGCCTTTAATCTGACGCCATTCGATGGGAATCCGGCTAATTGCCATCCCGCCTACCAGGGGCCGCTGTATGAAGTGCCGTCGCAAACGCTGGTTGAAAACATGCTCCTGCCGCCCGGGACGTACAACGTCTGGTTTGCCGTGGATTATCCCATGGATGGGGTGTTGAATTTGACTCCGGGATATTACTTGATGGATTCCGTGACCGTGGTGGTGGAATAACACGTTAGGGGTCCTGTATTATCAGGGCTGCCCCTACTCTTTCTTGAATTTTGCCGCATTGTATTCTATATTAAACGCATTCATTACCAACAGGAGCAACCATGGCTTACGAACTGACTGGAAAAATAAAACTGATTAATGACGTCCAGACCTTTGAGTCCGGGTTCACCAAACGCGAATTCGTCGTGACCGTGGAGGACGGTAAATATCCGCAGGAGATTGCCCTGGAATGCATCAAGGATAAAACGCAATTACTTGACAATTTCAAAGCAGGTCAGGCGGTGAACGTGACTTTCGATATTCGCGGACGGGAATACAATGGGCGCTATTTTAACAACCTGCAGGCCTGGCGTATAGAAGCGGCCGGGGATGCCGCGCCCGATGCGGATGACGGGGACCGCCCGCCAATCCGCGAAGAGCTTGCCCCCCACGACAATCTTAACGGTGTTCCGCCGTTCTAAGGCGCGCATGCTGAGCCGGCTTAACGGCCGGCCGGCATCCTCCAGCTACGCCGTATTTCCACCGCTGCCAGTTTGGCCATTTCACCCTGGAATCTGTTGGGCAGGCCGCGTGGTGCCGCGCAACAACAAACGGGCCGGACAGGGCATCACACGCGGCGGCGCCTTGTTTTCCATCATTTCCATCAGCAGTCCTATGCCCTGTTCCGCCATTTCCACCGTCGGCAACTGCACACACGACAAGGGTGGAACGCACAAATCCGCCAGCGGCCGGTCGCCATAGGCAATGATTTCGACATCGCGGGGCACCTGCACGCCGTTTCCCCGCAGCACATGCACCATGCCCATGGCGCAGACGGTATCGGAACAAAACACCGCCATGGGGCGCGGGTTCGTCCGCAGCAGCCGCTCGGCCGCCGCATATCCCCGGGCCATCGGCGTAAGATCGGGATCATTAATCACCGCCACCGACGTCCATGGGATGCCGCGCCGCTGCAGCGCCTTGCGGGCAATCGCCATCTTGATTTGAAAACGTTCGGACTGGGTTTCACCCCGCACAAAGGCGATGTTGCGGTGTCCATTGCCGACAAAATGTTCCATGGCTTGCACAACTCCCGGCCCGGGATCAACCACGATGGATGCCGCCAAAGCCGGGCTGGCTTTACAATCCAGCGCCATCACGGGGACCGGAGCCGACCAACCGCGCAGCATCCGGCGCAGGTCCCGCTCGGTCCAGCCGAGAAACACCAGCGCGTCATTTTCATTGGAAGCCGCATGCAGCGCGCGGCGGCAATCCTTCGGATTCAGCGTCACCACATTCATGGCGTAACGTTGCTGGCCCAGCCGTCCGGCCAATTCGGCCAGCAATGCGTGATAACTGAACGCGCCGATCACGGGGCGGCTGATGAAAGCCTGGGAAATGCACAGCGCGACCCGGAAATGCCGGCGCAATACCAGGCTGCGCGCCGCCGGATTGCCGGTGTAACCATGCCGGGCCGCGAGCGCCTGAATGTTTATGGCTATGTCCGGCCGTACCTTTTTGCGCCACTTGCCGTTAAGCACCAGCGAAACCGTCGCCGGCGACATGCCAACTTCCCGGGCGATATCGCATATTCCATAGCGCTTGTTCATGTAGTTTTGCTTTCATCACTGCAGGCGCAGCAATCCGGCGGCGTTGCCGTATAAAACGCGCTGCTGCTCATCCGCCTCCAGTGCAGCGCAATCCACCCGTCCGCGCTCGTAACCGAAATCGAATATCGGGTAATCCGATCCGTAAATTACCCGGTCAATCCCGGCCGTTTTAACCAGCCATTCCACCACACCCGGCACCATCCGGCTGGAGCCGAGATCCAGAAACAGATTGGGATGATCGCGGCAGGCGTCGGCCAGCTCGCGTCCGACGCCATCGCGCAGATTTATTCCCCCGGCATGCGCCGCCAGAAATTTCGCGTTGGGATAACGCACGCACATATTCCGCCAGACAGCCGGCTTGTCGCCGGCATGGATCAAGATCGGCCAGCCGCGCCGGTCGGCGTATTCCAGGGCCGCGGCATAACCTTCATCCGCCAAAGTGGTATTGTGAACATCGGCATGGAATTTGAAGCCGCGAAATGACGGATTTTCGCCGTACAACTTGATTTCGTCCCGTATTTCCGCCTGGTGCTTGGGGTCAACGGTAATATAGCCGAACAGGCGTTCCGGATAACGCCGGCACGCCGCGGCCACTTCGGCATTGCCCGCGCGGGCCGCGCCGTAACAGGCGTCAATGGAAGTCAGTACCGCCTTGTCAATCCCGCAACGATTCATTTCGCCGATCATGCCGTCGGCATCGCCCGGGCCGCAATATGAATGCTGCCAGCGGCCGTAATGCACATGCATGTCAATGGCGGGATATGCCGTGAAAAAGGCTTGGGTGGACTTTGAGGAAACCGGCTTTAACCCGAGCAACCGGCGCAGATTGGCGCCCAGAATGTTTTGGCGATCGGCGTCCGACAAAGCGGCCAAAGCCGTCTGCGACAAGACGCCGCCGGCGAAGACCACGGGGCTGTTGCTGCCGAACAACAGGCGCGTGCCGAATCCGCGCCGGCACAGCCGTTCCAATTCGCCCGGCACATTCAACCGGCTGATTTCCAGGTTAAGATTAGGGCATTCCTCAAGCAACCGGACATACAGGCGCGGCGCGATGGCGGCGGGCCCGACCACCGCCACCGGCAGCGCGGGATACGCCTGGCACAAGTCGCGGATGCCTTCCCAGTCAATGGATTCATCGCTCCAATGGGTGGTTTCATAATCCACGAACAAAAGCGGGTGCGGCTGCTGGAGAAGGCTTTCAGCGATGCCGGCCAGGCACCATGGGCGGACGGGAAAATGCCCGGCGCGCGGGAAAACGCGCCCGCATGAAATGTTTTCGCGGCGCATGATTACAAGCGCGGCATCCAGCGATAGTGCTTCTGGAACCAAGGTCAGGCACGGATGCAGCCGGGGCCTGCCGGCGATGTCGGCCCGCAGCAGGCGGTTGCCCAGGTCGGGCCCGCATTCGCGCGCCAGCACACTGTAAACCAGCGCTTCCCCGATGCCCGCGCGGTCCAGGTAACCCAGCAATTCATCCGCGGTTTGAAGAGCCGGATACATTCCGGCTGCAAATCGGCCCAGCCCGATATTGGCGTCAAACACCGCGCTTTTATTCCATTCCATTTGTTGCTTCATGCTGGCGTTTTCCGGGCTGTCATTTGTAAAAATCTTTGCGCCTTGCCCCGCGTCAAACTTGAGCGGGGTAAAATTCGGGTAATATCAGGTCAAAATCTGATTTCCCACAAATACCCGCTGCGGTACGGGTTGTCGTTTTCCCCGGCGTAAATCACGCCGTCGGGCGTGATGGCCACGTCATGCACCTGCCAGCAGACATCTTCACCGGCGCGCACTGCGCCCAGCAGTTCGTATTTTTCGGCGCGCGGATCGAATTTTATCGCCTGACAGGCGCCATCGCGGCCCACTACCCCATACGCCATGCCATCCGGCCCCAGGCGCAGCGACGCCAGCCGGCTGCGCCGATCCGTGATCGGGGTTCCGATCAGCTTGCCCATGCCGCTATCCGGGTCAACGCGGTAGATGGACCCATTCCCGCCGCTGGCGAACAGTTTGCCCGGCCCGAGATTGAAGATTCCTTCCACCTTGGCGTATCCGTAAGCGCCGTCCGGGCGCGGCAGGCCGGCGTTGAAATATATGATTTTATCCTGGCGGACGTCATACCGGCACAGCCGGTGCGAATCGGCGCCGGGCTGCATTTGCCAGGCGCGGGTTAGCGACCATCCGCTCCACGCATTGCCGGCATCATCCAATTCGATGTTTTCCCCCTGCCCCATAGCCATGCCGCTGCCGATCGGTCCGAGATCCCGCGACTCGCCCGTTGCCAGGTCATACCGAAACATGCGTTCGGGGGTAAAAGTGTTGCCGTAAATCGCATTGCGTTTCTGATCCAGGCATATGGCCTGGATGTAATGGTGCGGCAGGGGAATCGCCAGTTTTTGAATAGCGCCGCTGGCGGGATCGTAGCGCACAACCGAGCCGCCCGGGGCTTCCCAGTAGCGGTCAATGTCATGCAACAACGCCGTGGCGGCATACAGGCAGCCGTCCTTGTCGCGCAATTCAAGCGACCGGTGGAATTTGGCGTCAAACGGGTTGCGGATGCGCGCGTAGCCGCAATCCACGAATTTTTGCGAACTGCGGTCGTAGGCGTAAAAGATATCCGCCGCGAAGGATGTTATGCCGCAATACACCCGGTCGGTTGCGGGAACATGGCGGCAGCAGTCGAAACTGATCCAGCCTTTGCGCCATTTTTCGTTTGTAATAAAATCGTCGTAATTCCAGCGATCCAGAACTTCCGTGTTCCACTGATCGCCAAACCGTTCATCCAACAATTTTAACGCTTGTATTTGCATTACATTTCTCCTCGTTACTGAATCCGGAATATTATCCACAACAGAAAGCAAAGATCACAAAGACCGAATTATTTTCTTAGTTTTCCTTGTGATCTTTCGTGGTGAATTTTTCCGAACACCTCATCGCCACGCTCCAGATCACTGCTGATAGCGTCCAAGGCGCCGAAAAAATCGTCAAACACATCCGCCAGGGCCAACGCGGCGGCACACTCGTCATGCGGTAATTGGATCCGATGAGACCACGCGCAATGCCGGCCCGCCGTATACATACTCGAAAGTCTTCTGTTGGCGCATTTGCATACGGCCCCTTTTGAAAACTAAGGTTAAAACGTTTTAACTAAAAGTAAAAAGTAGCAGTTTTTCTGCATTCGTCAAGCATTTATTTTATGGGCCGGCTAAAGGGATGGCCGGAGCGGCTGGATTCACGCGCGACGTAACTGGGGACGGTCGGGGTTCCGGCGGTCAGCCGCGGCGCCGCCGGCTCAGGATTCCGGCGGAGGGGGAGCGGACGGATCTTCCGCGGGCGCATCCGGCGCGGCGGCCGGCTCGCTGTTTGCCGGGGCCGGGGCGGCGCCTTCCGCGCCATTGACGCCGTTTTCACCGGCGGCTTCTGCCTGGTCGTCTTCCGGCTCAACCTTGGTGGCGGAGACCAGGGAATCGCCTTCGTCCAGGTTGATCAGGCGCACGCCCTGGGTCACCCGGCTGATGACGCGCATGCCGGCGACATTGATGCGGATCATCTTGCCGCCCGCGGTAATCAGCATCAAGGCGTCATTTTCCATGACCGCGTGGGCGCCGACTACCAGGCCGTTGCGGTCGGAGGTGCGGATGGCGAAAATGCCCTTGCCGCCCCGGTGTTGGCCGCGATACTCGTCAAATGCCGTGCGTTTGCCGTAGCCGTGCTCGGTGCAGATGAAAAACGTGGCGCGCGGGTCCACGATTTCGATGGTCTCCAGGCAGTCGCCCTCGCCCAGGCGGATGCCGAGCACACCGCGGGTGGCGCGGCCCATGATGCGCAATTCGGATTCCTGGAACCGGAGGCTCATGCCCTGGCGGGTGGCCAGCATGATGTCGTCCTTGCCGGAAGTTTGCTTGACGCCGATCAGGCGGTCGCCTTCGTCAATGTTGATGGCGATGATGCCGGCGCGGCGCGGGTTGCCGAAATCGCTCAAGCGGGTTTTCTTGATGATGCCCCGCGCGGTGGCCATGGCCAGGAATTCCGTTTCCGGGAAATCCCGCACGCGCACCATCGCCGCGATTTTCTCGCCGGACTGCAGTTCCAGCAGGTTGACAATCGCCTTGCCGCGGGCGGCGCGGCCGGCTTCGGGAATCTCGTAGACTTTCTCCCAATACAACCGGCCGTTCTCGGTGAAAAACAGGATGTAGTCGTGCGTACTGGCCACGAAAACGTGCTCGACGTAATCCTCCTCGCGCGTTTCCATGCCCGCCACGCCCTTGCCGCCCCGTCGCTGCGCGCGGTAGGTGCTGACCGGCACGCGTTTGATATAGCCGGAATGGCTGATGGTGATGACGCAACTGCGGTCGGCAATGAGGTCCTCGATCTGCATCTCGCCCTCATCGGGGACGATATCCGTCCGGCGCGCGTCGCCGTAAAGCTCCTTGATTTCCAGGAGGTCTTCCCGGATCACCGCCAGAATTTTGGCGCGGCTGGCCAGCAATTCACGCAGCCAGGAAATGTGCTTGATCAGCGCCAGGTACTCGTCCTCCAGCTTGCTGCGTTCCAGGCCCGTCAACTGGTACAACCGCATGTCCAGGATGGCGTTGGTCTGGATTTCCGTCAGGCCGAACCGGCGCATCAGTTCCGCCCGGGCTTCGTCGCGGTTTTTGGCGCCGCGGATGATTTTTACCACGGCATCCAGGTTGTCAATGGCGATCTTCAGCCCTTCGAGAATGTGCGCCCGGGCTTCGGCCTTTTCCAGTTCAAACTTGGTGCGGCGGGTGATCACTTCCACGCGGTGGGCCAGGAAGGCTTCCAGTATCTGCTTTAAATTCATGATCCGCGGCCGGCCCTTGTCGATCGCCAGCATGATGGCGCCGAAAGTGGTCTGAAGCTGGGTGTGCTTGTAGAGGTTGTTCAGAATAACCTTGGGCACCACGCCGCGCTTGAGTTCGATCACGATGCGGATGCCGCTCTTGTCGGATTCGTCGCGCACATCGCTGATGCCTTCCAGTATCTTGTTCTGCACCAGTTCGGCGATGCTCTTGACCAGCGTTGACTTGTTGACCACATAGGGGATTTCCGTGATGACGATGCTTTCCTTGCCCTGGCGGCCTTCTTCGACGCCGGCCCGGCCGCGGACGCGCAACTGGCCGCGGCCGGTCCGATACATGCTCTGGATCGGCTTGATGCCGCAAATCAACGCGCCGGTGGGAAAATCCGGGCCCTTGACATGCCGCATCAGGTCCGTCACCTCGGCCTGGGGATCGTCAATCAGCGCCACCACCGCGTCCACGACTTCGCCGAGATTATGCGGGGGGATGTTGGTAGCCATGCCCACGGCGATGCCGGTGCTGCCGTTGAGCAGCAGGTTCGGCAGGCGGGCGGGCAGGACGGACGGCTCATCCAGTTCGCCATTATAATTTTTGACCATCGGCACGGTCTGCTTGTCAATGTCCGCCAGCATTTCCTCGGCCAACTGGCGCAGGCGGGTTTCGGTGTAGCGGTAGGCGGCGGCGCTGTCGCCGTCAATGCTGCCGAAATTGCCCTGGCCGTCCACCAGGGGGTAGCGCATGGCAAACGGCTGGGCCATGCGCACGAGGGTGTCATAGACGGCGGAATCGCCGTGCGGATGATATTTGCCGAGCACTTCACCCACGACGTAGGCTGATTTCTTGAAAGCCCGGTTATGCAGCAGTCCGAGCTGGCGCATGGCGAAGAGGATGCGGCGCGCGCCCGGCTTCAACCCGTCGCGCACGTCCGGCAGCGCGCGGCCGATAATGACGCTCATGGAGTAGTCAATGTAGGCGCGCTGCATCTCGTCTTCGATATTGATGGCGCCGACAATGTCATTTCTGGCAAACATCTTGATCTCCAAGGGTCCGGACCGCGGCTAAACATCCAAATTCCGCACATTCAGGGCGTTTTCTTCGATAAACGCCCGGCGCGGTTCCACTTCATCGCCCATCAGCAGGGTAAAAATCCGGTCAGCCTCCACGGCGTCCTCCAACACTACCTGCAGCAGTTTGCGTTTATCGGGGTTCATGGTGGTTTCGTAAAGCTGCTCGGGGTTCATTTCGCCCAACCCTTTATAGCGTTGGATGGCCAAACCCTTGTGCCCTGCGTCGCGCACCAATTCCAGTAGGCTGAAGATCGAGGGGGCCGGCCTGGGCGCGCCGTCATGATCCACGAGCGTGTAAAGCGCGGGCGCATCCGGGTCCTGCTCGTTGAAAACCCAACCGCGTTTTTCGAGCAGTTCCACCAGGCGCGCAATCTGCGGCGAGGAATAAATCTCCTGCCAGCGCAAGCCGCCAGGGCTCGCGGGGTCCTGCGCCCCGGCCGGCCGCGCGCCATCCCCGAGGATTTCCAGTTGATGGCCTACATGCAATTCCAGCCGTTCCCGCAGGCCGGCCAGCTCTTCGTCGCTGTAGGCATAATGGTACGAAGGCTCGCCGCCGTTGGTCACCGTCACCCGGTATTTAGGGAACTGTTTGGTGGCGGGATGGCGGCGGTTCAGGTACTCGGCGGGCGGGATGCCCTTGGCCTGCACGGCACGGAGCAGTTGCTCCAGTTCGGCCAGCGAATTCAGCATCCCCAGTAATTCCTTGCCGGTAAAGCGCTGGCCCGTGCCGTTGATTTCCAGTGTCAGGTTGCCGGCGCCCAATTCCAGCAGACGGGCCGACATCTGGGCGTCGGAATCAATGTATTCTTCCTGTTTCCGGGCGGTGATCTTGTACAGCGGCGGCTGGGCCAGGTAAATGTAGCCCCGTTCGATCAACTGGGGCATCTGCCGGTAAAAGAAGGTAAGGAGCAGCGTGCGGATATGGGCGCCGTCCACGTCGGCATCGGTCATGATGATAATCTTGTGGTAGCGGGCCTTAGCCACGTCGAATTCATCTTCCCCGATGCCGGCGCCGATGGCGGTGATCAGCGTGCGGATTTCATTGTTGTTCAAAATCTTGTCCAGGCGGGCTTTCTCCACGTTCAACACCTTGCCGCGCAGGGGCAGGATGGCCTGGAATTCGCGGTTGCGACCCTGCTTGGCCGAACCGCCGGCGCTGTCGCCCTCTACCAGGTACAGTTCGCAGAGCGCCGGATCGCGCTCGGAGCAATCGGCCAGCTTGCCCGGCAGCGAGGCGCTGTCAAGCGCGCCTTTGCGGCGCGTCAGATCGCGCGCCCGGCGCGCCGCGGCGCGCGCCCGCGCGGCCAGCACGGCCTTCTCAATAATGCGCCGGCCGACGGACGGATTTTCCTCGAAAAACGCCCCCAACTCATCGTTGACGATGGACTCCACCACGCCCTGGACTTCGCTGTTGCCCAGCTTGGTCTTAGTCTGGCCTTCAAACTGCGGATTGGCGATTTTGACGCTGATCACCGCCGTCAACCCTTCGCGCACATCCTCGCCGGACATGGTTTCAGAGTCGTCCTTGATCAGCCGGTTGTTCTTGGCGTAATTGTTCAGCGTGCGCGTCAGCGCCGAGCGGAAACCGCTGAGATGCGTGCCGCCTTCGATGGTGTTGATATTGTTGACATAGCAGCAGACGTTTTCGGTGTAAGCCTCGGTGTATTGCAGCGCGATTTCCACGTCCACGCCGTCCTTGGCGCGCGTGAAATACACCACCTTGGGATGCACCGGGTTCTTGTTCTGGTTCAGGTGCTGCACGAATTCGGTGATGCCGCCCTTGAAATGAAACGTCTCGCGCCGCGCGGTTTCCTCGTGCTCCAGCAGGATTTCCAGACCGCGGTTGAGGAACGCCAGTTCGCGCAGGCGGGCCGCCAGAATGTCCCACTCGAACCGGGTGGTCGAAAAAATCGTGCCATCCGGCATGAAAGTGACTTTCGTGCCGGTCTCCCGGGTTTTGCCGATTTTTTCCAGCGCGGATGCCGGATGCCCTTTTTCGTAACGCTGGTGATAAACGCCGCCGTCGCGCCGGATATCCACTTCCATCCATTCGCTGAGGGCGTTGACGCAGGAGACGCCGACGCCGTGCAGCCCGCCGGAGACTTTATAGTTTTTGCGGTCGAACTTGCCGCCGGCATGCAGGGTGGTCAGTACCACTTCCACCGCCGGCTTGTGTTCCGTGGCGTGCATATCCACCGGAATGCCGCGACCGTTATCGTTCACCGTCACCGAGCCGTCGGCGTTCATGGCGACCTGGATGGCGGTGCAATACCCGGCCAATGCTTCATCAATCGAGTTATCCACCACCTCAAAGACGCAGTGATGCAAGCCGCGCACCGCGGTGTCGCCGATGTACATGGCCGGCCGCATCCGCACCGCCGCCATGCCTTCCAGCACGGTGATGGTGGTGGAGTCGTAAACTTCGCGGGAGGGCGCCACGGTTTCCGCCGCGGGCGGGGTCGGTTCGTCTGGCTGCGGCATATCCGGCATAAAGCTTTCCTTAGGAACTCAAATCAGGATAGTGTAGCATGCCACAAGCTTAAAAGCAAACATTATCCGCGCGATTTCCGCAAAATAATCAGCGCCGGGAGGGGGATGGATGCCGCTTCAAAATGGGATTTCGGACAGCCGGACAGCCGGGTTGCGCTCCTGGAAATAGCGCAGGTTCCATTCGTCGGGGAAGAGGATGGCCGGGCGTTCCCGGCTGTCGCGCGCCAGCCGGGCGGCGGTGGGCAATTGCATTCCCTCGAGGTCCGTCCCGGGCCCAACCCAGCGGGTGACGGTCCACGGGGCCGGCTCCAGCCGCGAAGCGGCGCCGTATTCGCTTTCAAGGCGGGACTGGACGATTTCCAACTGCAATGGGCCGACCGCGCCCAGCACCGCCTTACGGAACTGGCCATCCAATTGGTAGGACTGCACCACGCCTTCCTGCAGTAACTGGGCCAATCCTTCGCGGAAGCGCTTGAAATTGGCCGGCTCCGGGTTTTCCAGGTACGCAAAACATTCCGGCGCAAACCAGGGAATTTCCTCGTACGCAATGGCAGGATCCTCGGTCAAAGTGTCGCCGATGGCGAATTGGGCGCTGCCGACGATCCCCACAACATCGCCCGGGAACGCTTCATCTACCGTCTCGCGCTCGCGGCCGAAGAGCTTGGCGGCATTCGACAGGCGCACGGTTTTATTGGCGCGCGCGAGCGTGACATTCATATCGCGCTCGAATTTGCCCGACACCACCCGTACAAAGGCGATTCGATCGCGGTGCCGCGGGTCCATGTTGGCCTGTATTTTGAAGACAAAGCCTGAAAATGCCGGATGCTCCGGCTGCACCACCCCGTGCCGGGAACGACGCCCAGCCGGCGCCGCGGAGAGGTCCAGGAATCCGTCCAGCAGCAATTGGACGCCGAAATTATTCAAAGCGCTCCCGAAATAAACCGGGGTCGTCTTCCCGGCCAGCACATCCGCCGGATGCAACTGCGCCCCGGCGGCCTCCAGCATGGCCACCTCCTCGCAAACGGCCCGGTGGGTCGTTGCGTCCAGTTGTTCGCGCACCAGCCGGTCGTTCAGGCCGGCGGTGGCTACCGGCGCCCGGCGGGCGCCGCCAGTGGTGCGTTCGTACAAATGCGCCATTTGGGTCTGCCGGTCCCATACCCCCTTGAAATCGAAGCCCGTGCCCAGCGGCCAGTTCATCGGGTAGGCAGCGATGCCCAGGACGCTTTCCAGTTCATCCAGCAGCGCCAACGGCTCCAGGGTGGGCCGGTCGAGTTTATTGATGAAGGTGAAAATAGGCACGCCGCGGCGGCGGCAGACTTCGAACAACTTGCGGGTTTGGACTTCAATGCCCTTGCCCGCATCAATCACCATCACCGCCGCGTCCACCGCGGTTAGCACGCGGTAGGTGTCCTCGGAAAAATCCTTGTGCCCCGGGGTGTCCAGCAAGTTGATGCGGAAATTGTCGTAATCAAACTGAAGCACCGTCGAACTGATCGAGATACCGCGTTTTTTCTCCAATTCCATCCAGTCGGAGGTGGTGGCGCGCTGGTTCTTGCGGGCCTTGACGGACCCGGCCAGGTGCAGCGCGCCGCCGTACAGCAGGAATTTCTCCGTCAGCGTGGTCTTCCCGGCGTCCGGATGCGACACGATGGCAAAAGTGCGCCGGCGGGCGATCTCCCGGCGCATCGTCCGTTGATCGCCCGCCGCGGCGGCGGCAATTGTGATATCATCGTCTTCCATATTTCCGCGCCCTGATGATTGCGGGCCGGAAGTATGTAAGCAGCCACGCCGTCATGTCAATCCTGAATTTTATTTGCGCAACTTTCACCAATTCAAGCTGGACACACTATAATTCGAGCCGGACAACATGACCGAAAAAGTTCGCGTTGCCGGATCGTATACGGCCGGATCGGCCTGTCCGTCATTGTCGTAGTCCCCGCCGGCGCACGCCGCCGCCGTCGGGCCGCCGAATCCAGCCGCGCTCTCGGTGACGGTATAGCCCTGCGCCGAAAACGTACACTGCCAGAATCCGCCGGCCGGCTGATAGACCATGATATCGGCCAGGCCATCCCCATCGTAATCGCCGGGAACCGGCACGCAACCCACGCCTCCCATCGTCATCAGCGAAGCCGGCGCATAGGCGCTGGCGGACAACAAGACCATCCAGGCGCCGGCGGCAGGATTGTACACGCCCGGATCGGTTTTGCCATCGCCGTCATAATCGGCGCTGGCATTGAGCCAGCCGGCGCCGCCCAGCGGCGTGCTCGCAAAGGCATACCCGGAATCCGAAAGCCAGACGGCCATCTGGCCGGCCGCCGCGGAGTACAACGCCGGATCGGCCTTGCCGTCACTGTCAAAATCGCCGCTGACCGGGACGCAACTGGAGTCGCCGATCATCCGCGTTTGCAGGGCGTAGGCCTGCGAGGAATACAGCGCCTGCCACTTGCCGGCGAGCGGGTCGTACACGGCCGGGTCGGCCTTGCCATCGCCGTCAAAGTCGCCGGGAATCGGCTGAACGCCGATCGCCGCGGGGTGAACGCTCAAGGGGCGGGGCGCTATGGTCCGGGCATAATTATCGCCGGACTGGAACAGGGAAAAAACGCCACATTCGGCGCTGAATACGGTCAGATCGGACTTGCCATCCCCATCGTAGTCATGGCCGCCAAGTTGCAGCGGCGTTCCGTATTGCGCGATTTTCGCCTGCATGGCGGGGGTCAATTTTTTGACCAGTTCCGCGTTATACGTATGCGACGAAGTGTCGGTTAAGGACAGATTGCCGAATACCCGGCTGGCGCCGATGCCATACCCCAGCGACTTCCACGCGCACGAGTTGGACTCGACCTGCGGATCAACACAGGTCGTCAGGATGGAGATGCTGTTGTCGTGGTTGCGGCGGATATCCCAAGTGCGAAACTGACGGGGGAAGTCCCGCAACGAAGGGGTTTCAACCTGCCAGAAGCCGTATTCCGGGTGGGCCGGGTCCGGCGACGGAAAAGGGGTCACCACGCCCATATGGCGATGCCCCGCCATCACCATGAGGAGATTCGGATAATTGTGCAGCGTGGCGATCAAGTTCGATTCGACTTGCGCATCGTAAAATGCTCCCGGCGGACGGTTGGTGTCGGTCAGGCTCGCTTGCGGACTTATGGGTATATGGCATGCAATGAGCATGAGTTGATCCGCATCCTGCCCCATCTGCAACTCGTTGGTGAGCCAGGCGTTGCGCACCGCGTCCATCCAGCCGGCCCCATAGAAGAATGGGCTTTGCCCCGGTTCGTTCGACTTGCAGGTATTGTCCAGCACGATCACTTTGATCGGCATGTTTGCCACCGGCTCGAACGCATAACAGGCCGTCAAACTGCCCGTGTGCGCCGGATTGAAGCCGTGCCCCAGCGGGGAAGATGTGCTGTTAAAGAACTCGTTGACAAAGTTCGTGGGCGTGGCAATATCCGTCGTGAGGCTGCGGCGGTCCGGATCGGCGGCGACGGTCGGGGGTGAATCGTAAAGGTTGGTCACACCCCATTTAACCACAGCGCCGTAGGGGGTGGTCCCGTCTACCACGCCCACATACATGCCGGTCCCCTCGGAGCCCGGGGGAAACAGGGGGCCGTTGACTGAAATATTGAGCACATTGGATCCCACCAAGGCCTGTTTGATTTTGTCGGTCGGCATGCCCACTCCCATCCACATCTGATCATGGTTGCCGATCACCCCATACCAGGGAATGGCGGGATCGAGTCCGGCGGCCTGGAAGGGCATCTGGTAGTCAATGGTGTCGGCGCCGCGGTGATCGCCGGAGCTGGGCGTAATATACTGGCCGTCCATGACCTGCATGAACCAGCGGAGCTCGTTGAATTGCGAAGCGTTGCACAGATCGCCGAGCGCCAGCCCGAAATTGAACGGGGTCTGCCGATGCAAGGCGTTGATGGTCCTGACGGCGGTGTCGAGGTGGTGGGTCGTATCGAAAATGATCGGGGAATACGCCGACATATTCAGGCCGCCCGGTCCGGGATCGGTAAAGGACGCGCTCCAACCGAGGTAGGGCACCTGGGCCGGGGATTCCTTGTCGGTGATATGAATGTCGCTGATGGAGAAGAACGATAAAAGCCGCGCCGCATTGCCGGAACCCATGTAGCCATCCGGCATCAGGGTGAACTTCCGGCCCTCATTCGTGCCGACGCCCACATTCCAGGCGCTGTAGCCCAGGACCGCGTATTGGGCTACGTTGGACGGGGCAATCGGCGGCGTGTTCGGCGGCAGGAGCCGCGGCAAAATCGTCTGTTGACGTGTCGTCGGCACGGCCCCGCTGCCGGAACCGGCAAACCATAGCAGCGTTGACATACCGGCGATTGAGACCAGCGCTTTCTTCATAACCCGCGTTCCTTTAATCCATATGATAAAGAATTTGACTCCATATAATTGCCGCGGAGTATAGGAGGCAGACAAAAGTTGTCAAGCGACATTGCGCATCAATCCGGAGCGGCCGCGCATCTGCGATTCGGGGTATTCGGCGAAGCGCAATTTTTTGAACCGAATTCAAAACACTGCGACGGCGAGGAAGCAAAGCAAAATTGGGTTGCGGGCATACACCCTTGGGCAAAAATATGATTGACCACTAAATCTTATTATCATATTCTATGATTATCTGATTGGAGATATATATGCATGCTAAAGTTCTGAGTGTTACGGAGGCGGTTAGACACTTCTCTGACTATGTGAACAGGGTGGCCTACCGCAGGGAGGCATTCGTATTGCGGCGGGGCAAGCTGGCACTTGCGGAACTGCGCCCTGTGCCGAGCGCCCGCCGCTTGGGAGATTTGCCGGGAATCATCGCGTCGCTGCCGGCCCTTTCCGAGTCAGACGCGAAGGCTTTCGCCGATGACGTTTGCAACGCCCGCATGGGCATGCGGCGTGAAGGATGGCGAGACCCATGGGACTCTTGATTGACAGTAACGTGTTGATCGCGCTGGAGCGGAAGGGCTTGGAACTTTCCTCCCGAATCGCCGGACGAGAGCAAGAAGAAGTATTCCTCTCCGTCATCTCGGCCAGCGAGTTGCTGCATGGTGTCCATCGTGCCGCCACCCCCAAGTTGCGCGCAAATCGCCTCGCGTTCGTCGAGGCCGTTCTCGCGTCTTTCCCGCTGCTGGAGATTGATCTTGCGACGGCCCGTTCTCACGCTCTATTGTGGAGCCAACTTACCCAGCGCGGAGAGATGATTGGGGTTCACGACTCATGGCTTGCGGCCACATGTCTTGCGCATGGACTGAAGCTTGCCACGGCAAACGTCCGCGAGTTCATGCGAGTGCCAGGCCTCAAGGTCGAAGAATGGAAATAATTTCAGCGAAGAATCGTGTTCCCGGTCATTCCAGCGCCAGCAGCTCGTAGCCGCAAACCCGCGGCACCAGCACGCCGTCATATTCCCCGCGCGTCCGCACCGGCAGCGGCGCGCCGGATAACGCCAGGCGCGCCGACCGGACCGGCCGCCCGTCGCGGCGCAGCCAGACGGTCACATCGCGCACATCCAGCGGCTCCTCGATCACCTGCGTGGCGCGCCCGCGCAGTTCGGGCATGTAGGCCAGCAGATGAATCAGCCGACGCCGGCCCTGACGCATGACCGTGGCCTGGGCGCAAGCCGGCATGTTTTCCACTCGCACCAGCGGGTCGGGCAGACCAAGTTCCACGCAATTGCGGAACAGGTATTTGTAGGCCGGCACGGCGAATTCATAATACGCCGTAAAGACCGGGAAGCTGAAATGCAAAATGTTGCCCATCCGCACCGCCGCCGGCCGGCCGGCCGGCTTCTCGGGCGGGATGTAAAGATTTTCATGGTAGCCGTCCCAGGACTGCTGATTAAAATACGGCCGGTAAAGCGCCGCCAGCGTTTCCACCCTGCCGCGCGGCCGCACGGCCGCACCGGGCTGGTAGATCGTGGTCAGCATGTCCGGCACATCGGCCGCCACTTTTCTGGCGGCCTTGAAAAACGAAAAATGGTGTGGCTCCGGCCCGAGATAATCCAACTTGTATTCCGGCAGGGCGAACCGGGTCTTTTCCGGGTTCAAGCCGGCAGTGGCGGACGACACCAGCAGCCCGCCCCGGCGTAAATGCGCCTGCAGTTTGCGGCGCAACCCAGGATCCACGGTGACATTGTCCGGCAGGATCAATACCCGGTAACCGGACAAGTCCCCCAACCCATCGCAAAGGTCGAATTGATACTTCAACTCATTCAGCAGGCGCGCGGCGCCGCGCAGGTGCTGTATGCTGTAAAAATTCCGCGGGAATTCCGCCAGGTCCGGACAGACCACCGCCATTTCCGAGACGGGCGCGGCGCCCGCCACCCACGGCTCGATCTTTTTAACCTCGTCATACACCTCGCCAATCCGGCGGTACACCGCCGGCTCCAGCCGCGCCCGGGGATGGGCGTGATCGCCCACGCTGCAGGCACTGCCCAGCGACAGCGCCTGCTGGCAATCGAACAGCAGCGATGGTTTGGAGCGCAGCCCGCCGAAATCGCGCCAACTGCGGTGGAACCGGCCGGTCATGGTCAGGCACGGCTTCTTCAGCGACCGCGCGTACCGCACCATGAAGGGAATGGCGTCATAGCCGTATTCCGGCGCCGTGGGAATGACTTCGACCTCGATATGCGTGGGCTGTTCCCGCCAGGGCATGCCGTTGAAAAACAGCAGCAAATCCGGCTTGCCCTGCGCGCGCGCCAGTTGTTCCACATCGCGCTGGAACTTACGCATTACCTCCAGCGAAAATCGTTTTACCTGCGCCTCGTCATCAATGTTCAAACCCGCGGCCCGCATGCCGTCCAGGCATTCCACCCCGTAACAAGGCGCGGGGCCCAGGCCGTCGAAAAACAAGCCGTCCACCGGATAGCGCGCGAGCACTTCCCGCACCATGCCCAGCAGGTAATCGCGGTAGCCGGTATTCAGGCAGGGCCGGCGGAACCAGTGATTCATCTTCGCCATGTCGTAGATCTTGCCATCCCGGTCCACCTTGCACCATTCCCGCCGCCGCAGGACATGTTCGTGGTCCAAGCCGGCCTGGAAATAGGCCGCCGCCCGGATGCCGCGCGCATGGCAGACGCGCACCATACCGCCCAGCAGGTCGGGGTGCTTCAAGCCCGGATGCGGCCGGCCGATTTTGGTGGGATAATAGGCGAAACCCAGGTTGCACTTGGCAAACACCGTGATGTAATCCACCCCGGCATCGGCCAAAGTCTTCCCGAAAGCCGTAGGATCGAATTCCGCGCCGACGTCATACACGCCGGGCATGGTATGGAAATCCATGTGGACCGCGCGGCGAGGGCATTGTTTGATGGCAGGCATCATGTTTGGCCTCTCAGGCCGGGATTGCGGCAGGATAGCCAACCAAACCTCTTCATCACTATTCCTCAAACACCGCCACGGCCCAGCCGGTCACCCGCGGGATCGTCACGCACACATAATTGCCTTCCACCGTAAAGGGCAGCGGCGTCCGGGACGGCGCCAGGTAGACCGTTTTGGGCGGGCGCCCGTCCAGGCGCAGGCGCACTTCGAAGTCGCGCAGCTCCAGCGGCTCCTCGATCATGTTGATTCCCGCGCCGCGGGCTTCGGGCAGGTAGGCCGTGACGTACACCATGCGCCGGCCCGGCTGCGACGTCACTGTCACCCGGCTGTAGGATGGCGCGCCCGGCGCGCGGATCAACGGCTCCGGCAGGAACCGCGCCAACAGGTTGGCGATAATCTGGCGCATGGGCAGCGCGCCGCTGGTGTAATAGGCGTTGAAGATCGGATGGCTGATATAGGCCACGCGGTCTTTGACGACAATCGCCGGCCGGCCGGCGGGCTTGTCGGGCGGAGTATACCGGAATCCATGGCTGCCGTCCCATTCGTTGTTGTAATAGGGCGCGATGATTGTGGCCATGGCCTCCGCACCGGGGCGGGCGGCGACGGCCAGGCCGCGCTCGTAAAGCGTCACCGGCATCTCCGGCATGCCGGCCGCGAATTCCGGCGCGAATTCGATATAGGCCGGATCATACGGGTCTTCCCCCCGATATTCTACGCCCAACTCTTCCAGCGCGAATCCGGTCTGCTCCGGGTTCAGCCCGGATTGATACGACGCGATCAGCGCGCCGCCCTGGCGCAGGTGTTTTTTGAGCCGGGCATGTATTTCCGGGGTAATCGCCACATCATCCGGCAGCACCAGGACTTTGTACTTGCCCCAGTCCGCCGCCAGGGTCACGTTATCAAACTGCATTTTCAGTTCGGAAAGCATGCGGGTGGCGGATTTAATCACCTGGCGGTTGCGGTTTTTAAAATCCTGGCGCGCGCCGCCGATATCTTGGTATCCCGGATAGCCGCACGACATGACATTGGCCATCTCCACCACCGGCACGGCGCCGTCAATCCACGGTTGCAGCGGCTGTAGTTTTTGGTAGACGGTCCGGTCGAGTTTCATCACCGCCCGGTTCAGATCGCCGCGTGGATGGAAATGATCGCCGATGCTGGGCGGCAGACCGTTGGCGATACCGAGGATGCAATCGTATTCCACGCTGGCCGGCGTGCGTACGCCGCCGAAATCGCCCCAGCTCTTCTGAAACCGGCCGGTCATGTTCAGCGCCGGCTTGCCCAGGGTGCGCATGTAACGCCCGATGGTCGGCAGCAATTCGTACCCCCACCCGCCCTGCGGCAGGCATTCCAACTCGAGGTAATTGCCGAAATCCGCCTGCGCCTCGTAATCAATCCCGTTGAAATACAGCAGCACTTCCGGATTAACCGCGCGCGCGGCTTCCGACAGCCGCCGGCCCATGGCCAGCATTTTGCGGTAGTTGAAATCGTTGAGCTGTACCGGGTCGTTCCAGTCCACGCCTTCGGCTTTCATCTGCTCCATGCACTCCCGGCCGATGCAGGCCTGGGTGTGGAAGCAATCGAAAAACAATCCGTCCACCTTGTACCATTCAACGACTTCCTTGACCATGCCGGTCACATGTTCCGCATACCCGGTGTTGTAGCACATCTGCCGGCAGAACGAATTGTTGAAATTTTCGTCATACATCCGGCCATCGGCCCGGAGAACGGTCCAATCGCGCCGGCGGTAAGCTTCCTCATGGCTTAAGCCCACGTTGATGTAGGCCGAGATGGCAATCCCCCGGGCATGGCAGGCCTTGACCAGGTCGCCGAACAGATCGCGTTGCAGGGCTGGATGCGGAATCCCCAGCCTGGTGGGGTAATAGGCCGTGCCCAGGTTGCAGCGCGCGGGGAAAACGACAAAATCCGCGCCGCACTCCTGGAACCAGCCGGTGATGGCTTCCATGTCGAATTTTTTGCCCACATCCGGGTTGGCCGGCATGGTGTGGAAGTCGAAAAACAGCGCGCGCTTCGGTTGGTGCATAAATTACTCCATGTATCGGCTATTTGCCTCGTCCAGACATCCCCAAGGCGGGCGCAAGCCCGCAGCCAAAATCGAAATCCAGGCAACGATCCCGATTTCGATCATCACTTGCTAACACGCGGGAAACTAGCATGCCTCTGGACGGGAGGCAATGGACGGAATTGACTAAGTTGTGTGTAATATTAGCCTGGAGCCAGAGCAGCTTGCGGCGTCCGGCAAACCCCGGCCGCTCTTCCGGCACGCTCGAGCATGTCTTTGGTAGCCCAGAACGCCTGGGCGCCTTAACACATGATGCCGCCGATTCATGACAATTCGGTATTGCGTAAAATGACTTCATCCGCCTGCAATATCATTCCCAATGCCGGCTGATCGGCCGCTCCCAGCCGGCGCGCCGCATCCGGCGTCAACGCCGTGATCGCTCCGCCATGCACATGCAACTGTCCGCCCAACAAAAGTTATGCTTTAATATTGACCTACAAACGGAAACAGCTATTATAGCCTCATGTATAAAGCCAATATAACTCAAGCGAAAAACGCATTCAGCCAGTTGCTGGACCGAGTGAGGCATGGACAGACCATTATCATTATGGATCGCCAATGTCCCGTTGCCCGCCTGACGCCCATCGTGAATGGCAACGCATCCCAAGCCTCTGTCGGACGGGTACAACGACTGGAACGCGCCGGGTGGTTAATTCCATCCCGTCATGACACATTGCCGAAAAGCATTCTGGCGCATAAACCGCCCTCCACGGAAAACACAGCAAGCGCCGTGCAGGCTTTGCTGGACAACCGGGCAAATGAACGATGAAATTTTGGGACAGTTCCGCCATATTGCCTTTATTGGTCAACGAAACCACAACTTCAATCATGCTGGGGCTGCTGCGTTCCACCCAGGCAATGTCGGTGTGGTGGGGCACAACCGTCGAATGCGTTTCCGCGCTGGCGCGTTTGGAACGTGAACATAATCTTTCAACCCGAAATATGCGCCTGGCTTTGCAAAGGATGGACGAACTGGGAATTTTCTGGCATGAAGTCGCGCCGACGGAAAGGGTGAGGCAAACATCCACCCGCCTCTTGCGGACATACAATTTGCGCGCGGCGGATGCATTGCAGCTTGCGGCTGCCATTGTTGCCGCCGAGCAAATTCCATCTTCACTCGATTTCATATGCCTGGATCAACGCTTGATCGCGGCGGCAGACAGAGAGGGATTCCGCATTCTGCCGCGCAATCTTTAACCAACTGCACGGCCTTATCCTTGCCATCCAGCGGCGCGTGTTCGCCATGCAGTTATTCGCCACTTCACGGACGGATGGTCCGCACAAAAGGGCAGCAGGCTGCTGCCTTCCACTGAAAAATAATATAATTCTATATCAAGGTATTACGTTGTCACAGAATTCTGGCTACCGAACACTGAACACTTTTGAAAGAGACTCTGGTTCATGCCTGTACGTGCCGCCCTATGAACAAAATTGACTGTTTTGTGTTTAATATTAGCCCGAATGGAAAAACATCCCGGATTCACTTGCATGCATCCACCGGCCTGCTATCATTTGCGCATGGCGTGTAAACGGCTGAAGGCACGCCGGTGTTTGCGATCAAGCCATGCCCCGCCATATCAACATCGCTTATACGCCGCAATTGACGCTGCTCTATTGCGGCCGGACCCACCTGCAAAGCTGGTGGGAAGCGGCTAATGTCAAGGTACCCTACTGGCGCCTGTACTGGAACAACCGCGCCGGTGCATGCCTGCGCGCACCGGACGCTGCCGTCGGTTACAATCTCGGGCCGGTTCATTTCACGGTAGTAGCGCCCAATACCGCGCTGGCTCGGGAACTGACCCGGCCGGTGGAGCACTTTTTCACCCATTTCACAGTTGGCCCGCCTTACGAACATATCCATAATTGCGTCTATCGCTGCCCCGCGCCGCCAGTGCTGGTCCAGGCCATGCGGCGCGATTACACCACCACCCATATTGACACCCCAACGGAAGACCGACCGCGGCGCTCCGCCACGGCCATGACCCTGTGCTGGTTCGCCCTGTCCGCGCTGCCGCCCCGCCTGCTGCCGCCGGAGTCAACCGATGCGCGGCTGAACAAACTTTTGCAATGGTGGGAATGCCGGCAATGGCAGTCGCTGCCCAACCGCGAACTGGCGGCGCAGGTCGCCATGCATCCCACCGCCTTCTGCCGCTATTTCCACCGTGTGCTGGGGATGCCGCCGCATACCTTCGGCCTGGTCAAACGGATCGAACGCGCCTGCCTGTTGCTGCACTTTTCCGACCTCACCATTGCCCAAATCGCGGAGGCCGCGGGGTTTTGCGACCGGTACTATTTTTCACGTCAATTCCGCCAAATGCGCGGGCTCAGCCCGGCAACATTCCGGCGCCAGGCTAACCCCACCGGGATGCTTGAGACACACATAACGCTACCCCGGCGGCCAGAGGAGACAGTATGAGCCAACAAATCGCCCGTGACGCCATCAACCTGAAACCCACCCCGCGCCTGGCCCACACCGAATATTCGCTGGCCCTGCACAAGACCTACGCCGCCAAGTTCATGCCGCAGTCCATCCTGGACGCCTGGGAAATTGACTTCCCGTTCACCACTAACGGCGGGCCCATCCGGTGGCAGGATGTCGGCCGCACCACCGATATGGGCCATGCCGGCTACGCCGTGGACAGCAGCGACTTCCGCCCGGTGGGCGAATGCCCGTTCACCGATGTGGAAGAGATTTACGAATTCGATCCGGCGCGCGACTACGGCCTGCCCGGACACCGCGAACTGGTCAAATATTACGAGCAGGTCCACCAGTCCCACATGGCGGAACACCCCAACCAACTCTGGTCGGGCGGCTATTACCCCACCGTGATCTCCGGCGCCATCCAGGCGTTCGGCTGGGACATGCTGCTGCTGGCCGCCGCCGACCAGGCGCGTTTCGCCGAAGTCCTGCGCCGGTTCGGCCGTTATACGGAACATTACGTCGCCGCCTGGGCGGAGACTTCCATCGAGGTTTTCATCCAGCACGACGACATGGTCTGGAGCGACGGCCCTTTCATCCACCCGGACTTTTACCGCGGCGTAATCTTCCCGCTCTACCGGAACATGTGGGCGCCCCTCAAAAAAGCCGGGAAAAAAATCATGTTCTGCGCCGACGGCACCTACGACATGTTCATGGAGGACATCCTCGATTGCGGCGCCGACGGCTTGATTTTCGAGCCGTCCAACGATTTTGCCGGCGTGGTTAAGCGCTTCGGGCGCCGCTGCTGCCTGGTCGGCAGCAAGGTGGATTGCCGCACCCTGGCCACGGGGTCATGGGAACAGGTCCAGCGGGAAATGGACGAAACCCTGGCGCTGTCACGCGATTGCGCGGGGTTGATCTGGGCGGTGGGCAACCACCTCGCGCCCAATATCCCCGACGAGATGATGGACCTTTACATCAACTACCTGCGCGCGCATTGGCAGCGCTGACGGCGGCTATTTCCGCCCGCGCAGGATTTTCAGCGCCGCATCCACGCCGGCGTTGCCGTGCACCAGCGCGCAGATGGCGCGCGTCATGCGCACCGGCGTGGCATGGCCGAAGGCATTGCGTCCCACGGCCACCCCGCTGCCGCCGGCATCCAGCGAATCGCGGATGATCTGCAGCAGCATGCGGTCGTCCGTGAGCTTTTCCCCGCCCGCAATCACCACGGGGATCGGGCAGCCGGCCACGACTTTCTCGAACGATTTGGCCGACCCGGTATAAGTCACCTTGACGATATCCGCCCCGAGTTCCGCCGCAATGCGGGCGGCATGCCGGACGCTGTCCGGGTCGCTCTCGGACTTGATCTTTTTGCCGCGCGCGTACATCATCGCCAGCAGCGGCATGCCCCACTCCATGCACTGCACCGCCACCTGGCCCAGGTCGCGCAGCATGACCGACTCGTTCTCCGCGCCGATATTGATATGAACGCTGACGGCGTCGGCGCCGAATTTCAGGGCGTTTTCCACCGTGTTCACCAGCACCTTGGCATTGGGATCGGGGCTCCAGACCGTGCTGCCGGAAAGATGCAGGATCAAACCCACATCCTTGCCTTCCCGGCGATGGCCGTGCAGAGGCAGGCCGATATGCCCCAGGACGGCATTGGCGCCGCCTTCGGCGACGGCATTCACCATATCGCGCATATTCTCAATGCCGGGGATAGGACCGACGGTCACCCCGTGGTCCATCGGCACAATCACCGTGCGCATGGTGCCGCGGTTGATGATCCGCTCCAATCTGATCAATTTTCCAGGCATGAATCCCATATGAATTTCCTCCCCCGGGGCAGTTAATCCTGACGGCGCCATCGGACGCGGCCGGCGGACTGAGCTGCGCGCGGATTTACTTGTTTTTCAGCAAATCCTGCAAATGCTGGACGTAGGCCGCGGCCCCGCCGCGCCGGTACCCGGTCTGGGCAATCACTTCGCCATCGGCTTTCAGCAAGAGGATGGTGGGGAAGCCGCGCGCTTTATATTGCCTCATCAAAGCTTCGTTCTGTTTTTTTTCAGCCTCGGGCAGTTGCTTGTTGCGCGGGAAATCCGCCATGAACAGCACCAGGTTATCCTTGGCAAAGTCCTTGAATTCCTGCTGCGAAAAGACTTCTTCGTCCAGCTTGATGCACCAGCCGCACCAATCCGACCCGGTGAAATCCAGCAAAATAGGCCGCTTGAGTTCAGCCGCCGTTTGCTTGGCTTTTTCAAAGTCCGTGAGCCAGCCTTCCGCCGCCGAAGTCATCCCCGCCAGCATGATTCCCGCCAGGACTGAGACGATCATTTTTTTATGCATGGTTATTCCCCTTGTTGAAGGTGGCACAATCTACCGCGTCCAGTGCATAGTGACAAACCCCCGCCGGCATGTCAAGCCCGCCTATCCCGATCTGGGCGCAGTGCAGGGCTGTGTCATGCTCGGCGGCTCGCTCCCGCGCCAGGCGGGACAAGCCGGCGGTTTACCCCGCTTTGAGCGGGGTCTCGCCCTACCCACGACAAATGCTTGTGAAACGGTAGGGCGAGGTCTCCGTACCGAGCCGTCTGTTCCGAGAATGGCGCAATCCGGAATGCCGAACACCGTTCGGCTACTACAGTGCAGAACTGCGGCGCAAGCCGGATTTTACTCGCGGAGGCCGGCACGGATCCCCAGCACGGCGCGCAGGCCGGCTTGATGCGCATAGGGTCCGGCATCGCCGAACGGCGCAAGGCTGAAAATATCGGCGGGATCCTGCGTCGGCGCGGCCAGCAGATAGCTGAAACGATATTCGTCCGCGCCGGCGGCAATGGCGTCCAGATCTTTAACTGCATCCGCCGCCGCATCTGCCGCCGCCGGGCCGGCGGCGCCATGCCGCAGCTTGTACAATTGCGTCCAGAGACCGCCCAGCTCAACTTCCCCGCCGCGCGGCCGGGACAACGCATCCATCCCGCCGGCGCCGGCCAGGTCCGGTAAATGTTGTTGGAGCAAATCTTCCCAGGGAGCGGCGCGCGGCGCCCAGGCCTCGCGGCCGCCGCCGCCATTGCGGATAATCGCAACCACATCGCGGGACCAGTGCCAGGCGACGGCTATACCCCCGCGCGGATCGTCAAAAAAGCGCGGCCGCTCGGGCTGCTCCGGCATTGGCGCCATTGCCAAAGTCAGGGCCGCCCCGAGAAAATCACCGAGCAGGGCGTCGCCGCAAGCGGTATTGCCGGTTTCATAAGCCAGCGCCAGAAGCAGCATGTAACGGCCGGTCCATTCGTACAAACCTTCCGGGTCGCCCTGTTCCAGGCAAACCGTTCGGGCCGCCAGCCATTCCTGGAATGCTTTCTCCGCCCAGGCGGGCGCGGCCCTTCCGGAAACTTGCAGGCAGGCGGCGGCAAAATCTTCCGGGCGGCCCGCCGCCGCCTGGCCGACTCCGTAATACAGGATCATTAACCGGCGCAGACGTTCGGCGTCCCGGACCTGGCCCGCGCGCCAGCGCGCGGCGTCCCATGCCTGCCGCACGCGCCGCTGGCTTTCCGCTAGACGCAGCAGTTCCGCTTCGGAAAACCGGATAACCTCCGTCTCCAAACGGCGCCGGCCGGCTTCCAATCCCGGCTGGACAAATGCCACGCGGATTTTGTCCAACTCGCCGGTTTCATCGCCCGGCAACAACTCGCCAGCCGCGCCGGCAAACACGATTTCCTCCGGATCATCGCCCCATGGCAGCGGGCGGACCGCCTGCCAGGCCAGCGTCAAACGCACGGCCATTCTGGGCGGCGGCTCCGGTTGGCCTTCCGGCGCCGGCGCGGACGGCCTCAGGGTACAGGTCAGCGCGATCCGGGGTTGGGCGGCGGCGCCCGGCGGCGCGGCGGACAGCCAGCCGGCCAAACGCGCCGCGGGCGGCACGGCCGCGGCGCCGCCCGGAGCCAGCATCGCCGCCAGTTCCCGTTCAAGATCGCGCAGCCGCGCCTTCCGGGAATTTTCCTCCGGCAGGGCGGCGGCGTCCAGGGCCGCCTTGCGCCAGGCGGCGAACTCCGGGCGGTAAGTCCAGATAAAACCGAAGATGGCCGGCAGGACGGCGGCGTCGAAAACGGCTTGCCGGGCCGCATTCGTGGGCGCGACGCCGCGCGCCCGCAAATCCTGTTCCACCACCGCCAACATCCGGGTGGAGACGATGGCATCCAAAGCCGCCAACATCGGCCCGGCCGGCTCGCGCCGGGTCCACAGCGTGGCGCCAATTTCCGCCAGCAATCCCGGGTGGGAGATATTTTGCAAGGCAAACGTCCAGAGTTGATCGCGGGCGGCAGGGGCGTCGGGCAGCAGCCGCCGCAATTCGAAGGGCGCCGTGGTAATTGCCAATACCGGCCCTCCCAGCGCCAGGGCCGTCTTGTCCGGGGCATGCGCCAGGCCGGCCCGCTGCATGGCCGCGGCCAAACGGCTGTGCAAGGCATCATCCGTCGGAGCGGCGGCAGTCAGGACGCCGGGCAATTCCGGATCGGCATTAAACACCAGGGCCGCCAGCGCCGCTTCCGGCATCCAATCGGGCAAGAGGGCCAGATTGCTTAAGCGGGTGTTGCCCAGGGCGGCCAGGGCGGCTGCGCCGCGCGCCAGGGGGGAATCGGCGCGGCGGAATTCCTCATGCAATCCCGCATACGCGGCGAAATAATTGTTGTAAAAAAACCAGGCCGCGGCGTTGATGCCATCCGCGGCCGATTCCAGTTCCGCCCCAGCCAGAAACCGGCCGGCATCCAAATCCTGGTATACCCGGGCCGTCCACCGCCGCGCCTGCGGCCGGCCGGCGCCCAAGGCGCCGCGCACCGCCTGTTCGTCCACGGCGTAAAGGCCGGCAACGCGCGGCACGCCGGTTTCCAACAGCCGGATTAAAGCGGCTTGCAGGGCCGCATCGCGTTCGGGTTCCATGCTGAAAACCGGCGGACAGGCGGCGCGTTCCGGCAGCCTGGCCGTGCCGGCGGAATATTCCGCCAGGCGGGTCAACTCCGCCTCTGTCCGCGGGGACTGCGCCAACCCATGCAGGGCCAACGCCGTCAGCAGGCAACCAGCCCAGATTTTGCCGTAGTATTGGATGCGCCGGTTCATCGGGAAACAATTATGCGCGCGGCCCGATTGGAATGCAATAGCGTTTTCATTGAGCGGATGCAGGTTCGAGCGCTGGTTCGGCTGTGCGCCGGCGGCATAAATTATCCCGGCGATACCGGGCGGGAGTAACGCCGGCCACTCGTTTAAACTGCTTGATGAAATAACTCTGATCGCAAAATCCCGTGGCATAGGCGATTTCCGGACAGGATTGATCGGTCTGTTCCAGTAATTGCATGGCCTGGCGCACCCGCCGCTGAGTCAAGTGCTGCAAAAAAGTCCGGCCGGTGCGTTGCTTCAGGAGGTGGCTGACATGGAACGCGCTCAAACCCGCAGCCCGGGCGGCCTCTTCCAGGGACAAGTTGCGCTGGTAATGCCGGTTGATGTAATCCAGCACCCGCAGTAAGGCCGGATGACCGACCCCGCGGCTGCGGGAATAGATACCCTCCATAAACGCGTCCAAGGCCTGCATCAGGACATGCGCCAGGGTTTCAAAGTCGCGCGCGGCGATTAATTTGCGCATCCACTGGTGGTTTTGTTCCAGCAGCGGCTCCATCTGCGCGTTATCTTCCACCGCCGCCCGCGTCAGATATCCCATCATTTCAATGGCCCGCGCGCGCAGCACCACCAGCTTGGGCGAGGAAAGAAACATCACGCCCAGCGTCTCGTTCAACACCCGGCGCGCGCCGTTGCGGTCGCCGGCTTTAATCAACGACAGCAACAGGCGTTCCTTTTCCACCGGGTAATGCGCCGGCGCGTCCGCCCCGCGCTTGCGCTGCTCATCCATGGCCTCGGCAATCTGGCGCTGCTGCATGGCTTTCCGGCGATTCTCATCCAACAACTCCGGCTGCCAGCCGCTGATCTGGTAGAAGGCGGCCGAAAGCGCCCAGGCCGCCTCGCGAATGCGCGCCGCCGGCCAGGGCCGCAGCCGCGCCAGGTAACGCCGGGCAGCCTCCGCCGGCACGCCCTGGCGCCGCAGATCCCGCAACGCTTCCTCGTCCGCGCCGGCATACGCCAGCACTTCGCCGCCCACAATCCCGCCCGCCAGTTCCCGCCGGTTCACCAACCCCACAATCCAGCTGATAATGCCGCCCGTGCGGTAAAAGACGTACGGCTCGCCCCAATGCAGCGCTTCCTGGAGGCAACAGGCCAGGGCCTCATGATACGGCGGCAACCCCGGCAATTGCCCGGCCGACCGCCCCGGCAACAACGGCCGCCCATCCACACCCACCGGCACGGCATGCAGCCGGAAGGTGCGATAATAATCCCGGCACACCGCCAGCAAAACGCGGCGCGCAGGACCAGGAACTGGTTTTTTCACAATTCACCTCTGAAAACAGCAAGATTATTATAAAAAAAACTGTTTTTGTCTATACCTAAAACGCCGGATACGGTTTAATTCCGGCCAGTTTAAACGGTCGCCAGGTCAGCGGGCTGGGACACAACCGCCCGGTGAGGGCGGTGGGTTAACGCAGCATTATTATGCAGGATAAGCGCCGGCATGCGGCACACGGCTTAAACCAGCCGGCAAAAAGAAAGGACAGTCCATGAGCGGAATCTTGGAACAAATCACGGAAAACCTGATCAAGGGCAAGGCCAATGATGTCAAGGCGCTGGTGCAAAAGGCGTTGGACGACAAAGTCAACCCCGCCGATATCTTGAACAAGGGTTTGCTGGCGGGCATGGGCGTGATTGGCGAGCGCTTTAAAAACAACGAAGTTTACGTGCCGGAAGTGTTGATCGCAGCGCGCGCGATGAAGGCGGGCATGGAAATTCTGAAACCCATGCTGGCGTCGGCGGGTGTTGAGCCGCTGGGGACGGTGGTCGTGGGCACGGTGAAGGGCGACCTGCACGACATCGGCAAGAACCTGGTTTGCATGATGCTGGAAGGCGCCGGGTTCCGCGTCGTGGACGCCGGCATTAACGTCGAGCCGGCCAAAATGGTCGAACTGGCCAAGGAAAACAAGGCCGCCGTCATCGGCGCTTCCGCGCTGCTGACCACCACGATGGTGAACATGAAAAACGTCGTGGAAAGCGTCAAGTCCGCCGGACTGGCCGGCAAGGTCAAGGTCATGATCGGCGGCGCGCCGGTGACCCAGGCGTTTGCCGATGAGATCGGAGCGGACGGCTACGCTCCGGACGCCGCCTCGGCCGCCGATCTGGCCAAGGCGCTGCTCAAGAAATAACTCGCCGCATTACGATAAAACACAGGGCGTCCCGGCAGCCGTTGACGGCTGCCGGGCGCCCTGTTTTTTTACCGGACCTGGCCATCCGCCCAGACTGACTCGCCCCGCCGGCGCGCCCACGGAACGTAACACAGGGGATGATCGCTCCACAAGGGAGATTTGCCGACGGATGGATGCACTGCCGGCGGCGCATCGCATTCGAGCCTGATCACCGGGAACAACATGCGCTCCATTTGCGGCGGCAGCCCGTTGATCGTCAATTCCCAATCATTCTGGTTGACGGATAACGGGCAGTCCGATCCCAGCAGCGCGGCCCGCCGTACCCGGGTTTGCAGCCATGGCAGGCGCAGCGACGGCCGCCGGTCCCAGAAACGCATAATCAAGTAGAGATTGTTGCCGCGGCAGGACAGGCGTCCCAGCGTGACGGCGTCCGGCAAATCCCGAGCTTCCGCGCCGTAAACCGCCTCGCCGTTCACGCGCAGCCAATCGCCAATCACCCGGGCGCGCTCGGCGAACTCCGGAGGCATTACCCCGTCCGCATCCGGCCCGACGTTCAGCAGCAGATTCCCTCCCTTGCTGGCGGCTTCCACCAGCATGTCGAGCAGCAAGTCCGCCGGACGCCAATGTTCGCCGATGGCATGCCCCCAGAGCCGCCAGGTGCTGACCTGGCAGGACTCCCACAAGCGATCCGGATCGGCGGCGAGGCTATGTTCCGGCGTGCCGAAATCGCCGAGTTCCTGGGAATGACCGGCGTCTTCCAGCATGTTCTTGTAGGGACCAGGCACGGTAGCCTTGACCGCGGGCTTACCGAGCCGGTTGTTGATCAGGATTTCCGGCTGCAACCCGCGCATCATCCGCACCAATTCCTCCGAACGCCAATCCTCGCGCGTGCGCGGCCAGGAACCATCGAACCAGATCACATCGATTTTGCCGTAATTGGTCAGCAACTCGCGCACCTGGCCGTGCACGTATTCGCGGAAAGCTCGCCAGCCGGCCGGGTTGATGTCCGGCCCTTCCAGGTAAGCGGGCACGCGAAAATCGGCCAGCGAATAATAAAGGCCCACCCGCAGGCCGGCGGCGCGGAAGGCCTCAACATACTCGGCCACGAAATCGCGTTGAGCCGCCTGCGCCGCGCTGGTGTAATCCGTCAGCCGCGAATTCCACAGGCAATATCCGTCATGGTGGCGAGTGGTGAAGACCGCGTACCGGAATCCGCCGGCACGGGCAATTTCCGCCCACTGCCGGGCATCGAACTTCAGCGGCCGCCAACGGCAGGCAGCCGCGGCATATTCCCGCTGGTCCAGCCACTCGCGGATCAGGACCTGCTCGCCCCGCCCCGCCTGCGCATACGGCCCCCAGTGAATGAACATCCCGAAGCGCGCTTCGGGAAACCAAGACCATTTTTCCGGCAGAGTAGTATCTTGCATGATTTTAGTTCCGCAGGTTATAATTTGGCCCAGCGCCTGACAGGCGTGCGCGCGGCCGGTTCAGTACCGCGCCAGTTCCAGCCCGCGATCGCGGAAATAGACAAACGATTCGTAATCGACTTCCGGCGGGGTCGAGTGGTCGGTAGACAGGATATAGGGCGTCCGGGTGGCGATCAACGGCAAAATCTTTTTGCGCAGTTCGGCGTCAATCCGCGCCCGGTCATTGGAGATCAGTTCGCGGATGTCAATATTGCCCATGAACCCGAGGCGGGCGCCGTAAAGCTTGTTCAACCGCACCATGTCCATGCCGGCCTTGACCTCCATCGCCTGCAGCATGTCAATGCCGGCTTCGATCATCCCCGGCACAAGCGGCTCAACAAAACCGCAGGAATGCATGATCACCTTCATCCCGCGCGCATGCGCCCAATCAATAGTGCGTTTATGCGCGGGCATGATCAGTTCGCGGTACATCGCCGGCGACATGAACGGTTTTTCCTTGAAGCCCATGTCTTCCCAGAACCAGATGCCGTCCGGCAAGCCCTCCGCGTTAAACAGCATCTCCCAGAGGTTAATGGTCAAGTCGGCATAAACGGAAGCCATTTCCAGAATCCATTCCGGATCGAGCGCCATGCCGACCAGGAGGTGTTCATGGCCGCAGACCGGATGGAGTTGCTCAAAAACATTCGTGCCGGCCCACATGAAAAAGCGGTTTTTATCAGCCGCGGCCTGGCGGGTCAGGCGGTAGGCCTCAAAATTTATCCGGCGGCGGTCGGGCTTCAAATGCGGCTTAATGTGCCGCTCCCACCCGGCGCGATCCTGCACCAGGAAGTCCACATGCTCCGGCGTGCCGGACTTGGCCTTCCACTGGCGCAAGACCGCGCCATTGCCGTTGCGCACCAGCTTGGTTTCCCCATCCTCCTCCAAAATCGTTTCGGGAATGTCAAGATTGGCGATCATGTTAAAACCGCCGGCCCGGACGATATCCATATTGAAAAACTCGTTTAATCCCTTGGGCGGAAGATGCCCCTCGTCCAACCAGCGCCGCGTGGTTTCGCCCCAGAAGGACTCGCAGAAGCCGGCGCGGTCCGCCGGCCGCCGTTCCAGCAAATTGCCGATACGTTCCCGTGAAGTCATTGCAGGCATGAACTGGTCCTCCTTATTAGACAAAACTCGCTCAGGCATTTTAAACCTAGGCATGGATTTCCGCCACCGTAAAGCCGGCCGCCGCCAGCATGGCCAGGTCGGCGGAGTGACCCTGCCCGGCCGTCGTCAGGTAGCCGTTGGTGAAGATCGAATTGGCGGCGTACAGTCCCAGCGGCTGCAGCGGCCCCAGGACCGCCTCGCGCCCGCCGGCGATCCGGATTTCGCGGTCCGGCAGAACGAACCGGAACATCGCCAGGACCCGCAGTCCCTCCATGGGAGACAGGCGCGGCCGGCCAGCCAGCCGGGTACCGGCGCGCGGGTCGAGCAGGTTGACGGGCACGGAATCGGCGTCAATCTCCCGCAGCGCGAATGCCAGATCGACGCGGTCTTCCGGCGTTTCACCCATGCCCAGCAGTCCGCCGCTGCATAATTCCAGCCCGGCGCGCTTGGCGGCCCGGGCGGACGCCACGCGTTCGTCGTAGGAATGCGTGCCGCAGATTTCCGGGTAAAACCGGCGGGATGTTTCCAGGTTATGATTGTAACGATCCACGCCCGCCGTTTTCAGCCGCCGGCCCTGGGCGTCATCCAGCAATCCCATCGAAGCGCAAACCTGCAAATGAGGATGGCGGCGCTTGATCAACCGGGCGGCATCGCAGATGTTCCGCAGGGCTGCTTCGTCCGGACTGCGGCCGCTGATGACGATGCAATAACGCACCGCATGGACCTGCACGGCGTCTTCCGCGCCGGCGGCGATTTCATCCGCCGTCTGCAAAGGATATTGCGGCGCGGCGGATTGCGCCGCCGCGCTCTGGCTGCAATAGGCGCAATCCTCAGAACATAATCCGCTCTTGGCGTTGTGCAGCAGGTGCAGGCGGACACCCCGTCCGAAATACTTTTTCCGGATGGCGAAAGCGGCCGACAGCAAGTCCAAAAGGCCGTCATCCGGAGTTTCCATGATGGATAAAGCCGCGGCGCGGTCCACGGACTCGCCCGCCAGCACGCGCGCGCTTAAAGCGCGCCAATCTGATTGCGGTTTTGCGTTTGTAGTTGGCATGCGGATGGGGATACCCGGTTTAACGCCATATGTCAAGGTGGATTTTGCCCCGTTCCGTCCGCGCGGAAGTGGTGTGCGGCAAAACTTTCCCGGAGAATTACCAGGCGGAAATGCTGGCGCCGGACCTGGCGCTGCCGTAGAACCGCCTGGGCGCCTTGTTCAACACCGCCCAGCGCCGCCAGGATGTGAGCCCCTCAGGCCGGGGCCGTGGCGGCGCCGGCGTCGGCCATGCCTGATGCAGCATCACCCCTCATATCCACCAGACAAAGATGCCGGCGGGTACTATGGCCGCCACCGTAAAAGGAACACCTATCTCCATAAACTCGCGGAACCTTACCGTGTGCCCTATACGCCGCGACAAAAATCAGCAGACTAATCCAGGCATGATTCACTGGACACGCCTCTTATGCGGCGCGAATCCATTCAATCATTCTCTGGAGGACGGCAATCCCGCCCAGCAGGAGAAAGGCGAAATAGAGTGTTGTCAAAACAAGAGTCGTGTATCCAAGGAGGACGGACCGGCCGTCTCGCTGGAGCACTCCGATCGCCAGGAAGAGAATGGCCAATCCCGGCAGCGTATTTGAGAATGGGATCAGCCCGAAAGGAGCCATAAGCAGCATCGCACCTACGATCAGCATCAGCCCGTTGATCCGCGCCATTCCAATTCCGTGTGTTAAAAAGGGAATCGAAGGCCGGCTGATTCGCCCCAGACGGTGAATCCAAACGGCGCCCTTCTCCAACGCCAAACGCAGCCTGTGGGCTGGAAACTTTTTCTGCATCAGACGATCCGGCAGCCAGGGGGGATGATGGGTCATGATTCCGACGCCAACCAGTCCGATGACCAATCCGAACACGGTGCTAACTCCCGGGATAGATACCGGCACCATGAAAGGCAGCGTAAGGAAGATGCAGAAAGCCAACATTCCTTCGCGGCCGATAAGATTGAGGATTTCCCGCAAAGTCACCATTTCACCCGCAAGGTTATTGAGCACATACTCAACTCTCGCGGCCAATGTCATTTCTGCCTGATCACATTCTGAATCCATCTATCTCCTTTCTTCCGATCAAGACTGGCGTTGCACGCTGCCGCGGCCGCAAAGTCACTGGATAAGGCCGCGGCGCGGCCAATGGACTCTCCCGCCGGCGCGCGCGCTTAACGCGCGCCAACCAGATTGCGGTCTTGCGGTTGCAATTGGCATGCGGATGGGGATACCCGGTTTTGCATAAGATGTCAAGGTGGTTTTTGCGCGCACCGCGACAGTTGGATTTTACCGCGTTCCGCCCCCGCGGACGGAATGTGTCATTCTCGGCGGCTCGCTCCCGCTCCAGGCGGGACAAGCCGGAGGTTTACCCCGCTTTGAGCGGGTTCTCGCCCTACCTACGACAAATGCTTGTAAAACGGTAGGGCGAGGTCTCCGTACCGAGCCGTCTGCTCTGAGAATGACGCAGCCCTGCCCGCTGGATCAGCCGCCTGTCGCAATCTTGACATCCATCCACCGGCATTTATAATGTTGCCGCTGATTTAGCAAAACCGGGCAAGGTGATGGTTTTTCATGGGCATTGAATTCATTCAGGATTTTACCGTGGTCCTGCTGGTGGCGGGCATCGCCGGCGCCATTTGCCGGCGCCTGGGCGCTTCGGCCACCATCGGCTACCTGCTGGCCGGGATGGTGGTCGGCCCTTACATCCCGCCGGTGGATCTGGTGTCGAACCTGGATAGCATTAAAACCCTCTCGGAACTGGGCTTGATTTTCCTGATGTTTTCCACCGGGCTGGGCTTGAGTTTCCGCAAGCTGAGCCGTCTGGGGCTGGCCTTGTTCGCCGCGGTGCTTTGCAGCACCTTTGTGATCATCACCATCATGCGGATGGGCGGGGCGATATTGCACACCTCCACCTTGACCGCCTTGTTCATCGCCGGCATGCTTTCCAGTTCGAGTTCGGCGATCATCAGCCGCATTCTGCACGAAGGCGGCTTCATCCACCGGCATGCGGGACAGTTGGCCATGACGATTACCCTGCTGGAAGACCTGGCGGCATTGATCCTCTTCAGCGTCGTCGGCTCCTATGCCGCGGCGTCCCAAGCGCCGCTGGTGCATCAGACGGGGGCATTCTTCGCGTTTCTGGCCCTGGTGCTCACCCTGGCGTTATTATGGGTGCCCCGTTTCCTGGCGGCCATCCAGCGCCGGCTGCAGGAAGAATTGCGGACGCTGCTGGTGGCCGGCACACTGTGCCTGCTGGCGGTGCTGGCCACTCGCGCGGGTTATTCTCCGGCCCTGGGCGCCTTTCTGCTGGGAGTAATCATCGCCGGCACACCGCAGCGCGCGGGCATCGAGCGCACCTTTACCGGCCTGCGCGACATCTTCTCCGCCGTATTCTTCGTCTCCATCGGCATGCTGATAGATGTCCATGTATTTCTCAATCCCTGGCTGATCCTGTGGCTGGCGGTGTTGGCCGCCGGCGCAATCGCCGTGCGCCTGACCGCCGCCACCACCGGCATGTTGCTGGCCGGGTACAAAGGCCGGGATGTTTTCCCCGCCGCACTGACCTTGACGGTGACCGGGGAATTTTCCTTCATCTTTGCCCAATTGGGCGTCAGCCGCGGCGTGCTGCCTGAATCCGCCCAGGCGCTGGCGGTGGGGGTGTGCGTGGTGACGGCCGCTTTTGCTTCATTCGCCGTGCCGCGCAGCGAGCGCGTCACGGCCTTCCTGACCGCGCACCAGCCCCGCTTGCTGGCGCGGGCGATCAATGGCTGGCAAAACTTGCTGGCCGCCCTGGGGCGGCGCGGCCAGGCCAGCACGCTCTGGCGCTTCGCCCGCAAGCGCGTCTGGCAGATCGGCGTGGAAATCCTGTTTGTGACCGGCTTGCTCATCTTTGCCGAGCCCTTATGCGAAAAGATTTTCGCCCGGCTGGGGCCTGGCACGGCGCCCGGCGCCAAAATCACCTTGGTCTTCTGGTCGGCTTTCGGCCTCCTGCTGCTGGCCCCGCTGATCGCCATCTGGCGCAACATCGGCGCCCTGGCGATGTTTTACGCCCAGGCAGCCACCCTGGAGGAATCGCGGCAAAGTTACCGCTCGGCCCTGCTGGAAAACCTGATCAAATTGATCGCGGCGGTGGTCCTGGCCGGCTGGCTGTGGCTTTTCTGGCCGGTGCATTTCGCCTCCCTCTGGATTCCGGTGATCCTGGCGGGCGGGCTGGCGGTCATGGCCATCCTCTTCTGGCGCAAGATGATTTTCTGGCATAGCGTGATGGAAGGCCGCCTCTACCGCGCGCTCCAGGGCGGCGAGCATAAGCACGCCCAGGCCTGGCGCGACAAGACGGCGGAGTGGAACGTCACCATCGGCGAATGCGAGCTGGCCGATTACAGCCCGCACGGCGGGCGTTCCATCGCCGACCTGAACTTGCGCGCGCGGTTCCGCTGCACGATCATCGCCATCGAACGCCAGGGATACCTGATCATGAACCCGGCGGCAACGGTGGTGATTTACCCGCAGGATAAGCTGCTGCTGCTGGGCGCGGCGGAGCAACTCGCCGCGGCGCGGGAATGGCTGTCCGGCGGAGCGCCCCTGCCGCCGGATGACGCCGACCTGGATGACATTCATTTCGAGACCATCGGCGTGCCGCCTGACAGCCCGCACCTGGGTCAGACGCTCATGCACCTGGGGATTGCCGGCCAGCTCGGCGTGCAGATCACCGGCATCCGGCGCGCCGGCACGGAGCACATCAACCCGCCGGCCGCGGAAACCCTGCAAGCCGGCGACGAGGTGCTGGCCCTGGGACTGCCCCGGCAAATCCGCGCCTTCCGCGAGTGGCTGGCAGGGGGTTGAATATGGATTGGTATCCGAACGAACACCCCGCCGACCGGCAGCAGATTCACCACGGAGCGTTCCTCCGCGGTAAAATCCCCATTCGACCCACATTTTCTGGCGAGGAACCGTTTTTGCGAGCTTTCACCGTACGCCAAAAAGCGCGCCCCCCGGCACGTGTTCGTAACAGCCCATGTCCGCCCGCCGGGTGAAATAATCCTGCCGGCGCCGGCCGGCCAGGTCGGTGGATTCGGCCATCCAACCCAGATTGGTCCCGGCATCGATCCCGGGGGATCCTGAAGCCAATCGGTAATCGCCAGTATCGGCGTCCATAAAAACCGGCGCATTGGTGATGTTGCTGTAGTTTGGCGCGCTCAATTCCACCGGCAGGCTGCAATAAGCGATGACATTGCTGGCCGGCGACGGGTTGAACAGATCATTGGCCGCGCCCGTATCCGGATGCGAATTCAGCCAGACAATGCAATTGGTGACAAATACATTGCTTGTGCCGGCGCTGCTGTTGCCCAGGCTCAAACCTGCGCAGGTGCGCGCCTGATTGCTTGCAATTGTGCAGGCATCAATCAAGATCGGGGTATCGCCGAGGGTATAAGTGCTTGCGCACACCCCGCCGCCATATGAGCCGCCGGCGGTCAGACGATTTCCGGTCACCAGGCAGTTGCGCATCAGGCCGCCGCGATACACATACGCACCGCCGGCGGAGGTATAGGCGGTGTTGGACACCACCCGGCACCGGTCCAATGTGCCTCCAAAGTACAAATAAACGCCGCCGCCCTGCCCGGACGAATAATTGCCCGATATTTCGCAATCCACCAGCAGGGCGTTGGTGGTGTATACTCCGCCGCCGCGCCCCAAGCCGGTCGTATTGGTAGATTGATTGCCTGAAATCAGGCAGTTGGAAATCACGCAGGTGGCGCTGCCATAGGAGTAGACGCCGCCGGCGCCATTGCCGCCGCCAGTGTAATTATTGACTACCGCACTGTTATACAATCCCGCCCCATCCCGCAACAAAACGCCGGCGCCGGTGCCGAGCGTCGTATGATTATTGCTGATGACACAGTTCCAGGCCGATGCATTTGCGCCAAGACACATCAAGCCGCCGCCCTGGGCGCCGGACAGCGTGGCGGTATTGTCAACGATCCAGCAATTGGAAATCGTGCCGGCGCCGACATACGCGCCTGCGCCGACACTGCTGCCGCCGGTAACCACAAATCCGTTGCTGAAGGTGAATCCCGCGACAAAGGCATCGGCATGATTAAGGAAAAGGCAGCGGTTGGTGACATTCGGATAATTGCCGTCCACTACGGTATCCAGCGGATTGGTTGAGGTCGCGCGCAGGGTAATGCCGCGGCTGATCCCCAAGGACGCGTTCAACACATAGACGCCGTTCGACACCAGCACCACGTCGCCGGCGGTCAACGCCTTGGCAATGCCGTTGCTGATGGTCAGGTACGGATTCCCGGCCGAGCCGTCGCCGGCGGTGTCGTTGCCGTTGGTGGCCACGTAATACGTGGCGGCCGGCGCAAGCAAACCATAACCACAGAACACTGCAACAATTATTGCCGATTTGATGCTCATTTTGCCCTCCAATGAATGTCTAGCTTTGAGTTTATAATCTTATCTAACACGCTTTAAGTATCGCGACGGCAACCATGTTTCCTAAATATTCATAGCCAGCCGGATTGTAATGGTGTTGATCGGCGGCCCGCAATTCCACGCGGCCGGCGACCGCCTGATAAAGATCGTTCACGGGAATTTGCGCGCGTTCCATGACGCGCCGCGCCGCCAGATTGCGACTGATGACAAGCTTGTTCAATTTCGGATCCAGCCGGCGGCGGCCGCCGAGGCAAACCACCGGCGTTGAAGACGCCCAGAGCAGCTTGGCTTTGCCGGCGAGCTGCCGCAAATTTCGGAGCAATCTGTTCAAATTCCGCTCGTAAGCTTTAACCGATTGATGCAGGCCGTGCAAGCCGTTGTTGAAATGCACGATTGCATACTTACACTCGCTGAACATATATTCCAATTCGCGGAGCAAACCCTGATCATCCAGCGATTTGGATGTTGCCAGTAAATCAACATTAAACCGGCGGTTTAATTGTTCGGCCGCAAAACGATGGTAACCGTTGGCGATGGAATCCCCGATCAGGAGCGCGCGCGGCTTGCGCATATCCGGCGCATTGCTCCACCGCATCGAACACCACTCGATTTTTTCACGGCGAATGTATTTGGTCTTTTGCATACTGGTCTGATTTTTTCAAAAAGGTGATTCTTCGCTGCATAGTTGCGGTTGCTTTGGAAAACGAACACTCGATCGGCCTTTGGAGTTTCAAAGGTTACATGTCCGGCTCGCAATTGTCAACTGTGCGGCGGCTGTGATGCAAACATCATCATCGAAAAAGACGGGGCGGCGCGGACCGCGCGCTGCCTTTTTCAATCAATTTGGTTATTTCTCCTGCGTACTCTATGTGTCCTTCGTGGTTAATATTCCCCGGGAATCGGATTTGAATACCGCAAACGATACCGGCGGCATGATTATGCCGGCGGCCTGCGCCGACTTCCGCTCCAGCCGGCCCTCTCCAAGCACGCATTGCAGCTCTGGTCCCTCAAATTCGAATGCGGCGCGTTGCTCCCGTCCCGAGGGATTCAAGGCGATGACGAATAACTCGTTGCCGGCGGAACGTTTGTAAACAAAGGGATAACCGCCTTGTTCGCGATACAATATATCCAAACGCCCGTCCGCCTGGAGCGCGCGATGCCGCTTGCGTAAGGCAATTAACTTGCGGGTAAAATTAAGCAGGGAATCCGGGTCGGCATCCTGGTCGGACACCGCCGGGCGGTCGGCAACGGGATCAAGCGGCAGATATAATTGACTCGCCGGCGCCCTGGAGAATCCGGCGTTGTCGGTCCGATCCCACTGCATCGGCGTCCGCGAGCCGGCGCGCTCACCGAAAAAAGCGCCGTTCGCGGAATAAAGGGTGCTGCCCTCCTTGCCGGCGACATCCAGAAAACGCATGCCGATTTCATCGCCGTAATACAAAACTGGCACACCCGGCCAGGTGAAAAAGAAGGCATGCATGACCTTCAGATCGCGGGCGCCGCGCCCCCCGCAACAAGGCCGTTGAAAATCGTGGTTGGCCGTGGGAAGCGCGATATAGCCACTGCCGTTGACCGCCCGGTTATGCGCCAGATATTCCGACAGGAATATATTAATGTCCCCGGCGCCGCCGCGGTCGAAATAGCAGGGAAGCTTCTGTTTAAAAGTTCCCTCCGTATTAAACGCCAGGCGGCGGTAGCTTTCCATGGTATGCAGCATGAAGTCAATATGGAACCCGGCATCCACGGCCAGCATGGGAAATCCCCACTCCGCAATCAGCACGCCCTCCGGATAACCAGACTCAAACCAAGCCCTGATTTCCCGCCAGAGCCGGCGATTGGCGGTGCGCAGCCGGTCATCGTCCTTGACCAGGCTCGCCGCCATATCCACCCGGAACCCCGCGGCGCCGCGCTCCATCCAGAACCGCATGATGGATTTCAGTTCCGCGCGGTTGGCAAGCGGGCCGGGGGCGTCCGCGGCATCCTGCCAGGGTTCCCGCGGCCGGGCATACCCGTAATTCAATGCCGGTTGAAACCAGAAAAAGTTTCTGACATAACTGTCGCGCGGCGGGGAATTTTCATCCGGGTAATTCCGGTCTCGCCAGATAAACCGGCTCGAATATTCGTTCGGCGTCCTGCGCGCCGACGTCTTGAACCAGGGATGTTCGTTCGAGGTATGGCCGGCCACCAGATCCAGGATCACCCGGATGCCGCGCGCGGCGGCGCCGTCACAGAACCGTGAGAAATCCTCCATGGCGCCGTAGCGGGGCGCAATTTTGTAGTAATCGCTGACATCATAGCCCGCATCGCCGAAAGGCGACTCAAAGCAGGGATTAAGCCAGATGGCGGTCGCGCCCAATGACTTGATATAATCCAGCTTGCCGGTCAGCCCGGGAAAATCGCCGATCCCATCGGCATTGGAGTCGCAAAAACTCTGCGGGTAAACCTGGTAAATTACCGCGTCATGCAGCCACAACGGAATACGCCCGGGCTCGCGTTCGCCGGGTACCGCGGGCGTTATTGAAGGCGGCGCGTTTGATCCTGTTTTAACGGTTTCACGTTTCATGCCGGACTCCCGCAAGGATAAATACTTTCAACTTAAACGGCGGAATCTCCGCAGTAAAAACCACCGCGCCTTTTTCCTGCTGCATGGCGGTCACCGCGCCGCCCAGCAACTCCCTGACCGCGCGACAATCCCGGGCCAGGTGCGCCGGCAGTCTTATCCGCCCGCGCCATGCATCCGGAGAGTTATTGCTTAAAGTCAGGAGCATGTCATTGGCGCGGATATTCACAAGATATTCCACCGGCGGCCCCTCAATTTCCACCGGCATCAGCGGTTGGAACGCATGATCCAGCACATGCCCGCAGATGTTCATAAAATTATAACAGCCAATCTCATGATTGTAATGCGGTGTGGTAACCCAGATGCTGCCCCGCCCCGTTTGCTTGCGCAGCGCCAAGGGGTCCTTTTCATCCTTGTTGATGGCGATTATCTCGGCGTTTTGGGGCGCTACCGCGGTATACTCGTAATTGCCCTCCGGCAAGGCCTGCCCGCAGATTTTACATACCGAATCCTGCTGGGTCCAGCGCACCCGGCTGAGGATTGTATATCCGAACAGCCGCGTCAGGTCATCCGGAACCTGCCGGACATTGACAACCAGCGTTCCGCCGTCTTCGGCGTAATTTAACAATTTTTTACACAACACCCGATTCAACATCAACCGCCCCAGAATGACCACCGCGCCGTATTGCCTTAGAATCCGCGCCGGGCAATTTTCCAGCACCACATCGAATGAATCCCCCCAGCGCGACGCGGCCAGGGCTTTTTCGAACGGCCGGACATCGAATCCCTGCCGGATTTTACGCTGATAATCCCGGTTGGACTGCCATGGCAGTCCGGGATGAAAGGTTTTCATGAACTCATGCCCGACATCAAGGCAGCCCGGGAAGGCGCATTTAAAGAAATTCTCGATCATGAAATCGCCGTGTTCATACGGGACCTTGTTACCCCAGACCTGGTAACGATACTTCCAGCGCGGCGCGTCCCAGCCATGGTCGTGTTCCAGCATCAGCGCCACCGGTACATGCGGGCGGCCCCGATCAGGGCATTCTGCTTTGACAAACCGCATGAACCGTTGCGCCATCCGACCGGCGGGCGAAAGCCGGCGTTGGCGCTGCGGCTGCCGCCAGAAGGCCGTATCCGTCATCTCCTGCATGACAAAATCGGCGCCGGAAAGGTAGCCCAGCATCCAGAACCGGAACATCAAATCCGCGGTCGGTCCATTGACGCATTTACCCGACGCCGTGTAATGCACCGGCATGCGCAGACCGCACACCGCTTCCCAGGCGGAAATGTCCAGCCCCCAGCGGCGCCGATACTGCCGGGCGGCGCCCCGGGCGAAAGCGATCCCGAACTGGTAATTGGACAGGCCATTGCCGCGTTCCAACCAGATGGAATCGAAGCCCCACTCCAGGTAATGATGCAGCAGCATCGTGCTGGCGGCATGCGCGATGAAATGCATGGGCTTTCCCGGCAACCCGCGCCGGATATACTCCGCCAGGCTGCCGCCGGGGAGCAAAGCCGACTTCAGTCGTTTCAAGGGACCGCCGCCTTTGACCGGCGGCAATTTATTCATTGGTTCTTCGATCAGCCATTTTTTATACCAGGCCGCCGCCTCGCGCCGGCCGCGAAAATATCCGGGGTGCGCATTCCAGTTGCAGCCGGTGTCGCGCTCGCCGAAGGCGCAGCCCTGGAATTTTAATCCATGCTGCCGCATTTTTTTCACCGCCAACTGAAATCCGCGAACGGAAAGCCGGAACAAATCCATGATGAGCATGTCGGAGTTGGCAACCAAACCGTCAATTTCACCGCCGGTCAGGCCCCAGGCATCGCTCATGATCCTGAAGCCAGTGCCCAATTGATGCCGGAACACATGCCCGGCTTCGGTTTCAATCTCCGCGGCTTGCCGCTGCAGTTCGCGCCGGTTATTTTTATCCTCGTATTTCGGCCCGGCAATCTTGTAATTCGTGAAATATTCGCCGATGAATGCAAAACTGTTTTTCTGTTTCCTCTTCATATCACCTCAATAAAAAAGGTTCCTCGCCAGAAAATGCGGATTGAATAGGGAATTCACCACGGAGATACGGAGGCACGGAGAGGAAACGCATGGCGCGTTGCATGCCATGCTCCGGTGCTCTCCCGGAACGAGTGTTGCGCGAATTTGGCGCAGGGCGATCCCATCCTGGCCTGCATGGATTAGATCCAATGATCGCCCTGTGCCAAATTCGCGCAACGCCTCCACTGGAGCACGGGAGGAGTATGGGGGAGACTGGGCTTCTCTGTGCCTCCGTGTCTCCGTGGTGAATCTGCTGTCGGTCAGCGGTGTGTTCGTTCGGATACAAATCAGTATATGCGTCGCTATTGTCGTAATAAGCTTTACTGCTACATATTAAAGCATTCATCTTAGATTGGTCTCCCATAGATTATGCGGAGCAGCCATAAAAAACAATATCAAGGCTCGAATTCCGTGGGTTCCTCGCTCTTTTCCAATTGCAGCGCGTCCAGCCAGACTGCCGCCGCTTCGCCTTCATGCGGCGTCACGGAAAACCAGATGCGCGTCGGCATCCGGATACGCCAGGAATACCTTTTCCAATCAGCGGACAACATTACCGTTTCGGCCAGCTTGCCGCTTTTGATCTGGAATTTTACGCCGGGCCGGTCGGCCTTGATCCAGATGGAGAAGAGATAGTCAATCTCCGGATCGCCGTTGTACGGATCGACATATTCCCCCTGGCTGATTGCCAGGCCGGCATAATCCCCTTGGGGCGCCATGATCTTCAAAGATTGTTTGCCATGCATGCGCTGTGTATCGTCCAGGAGGTAGCGTTTCTCCATTTCCGCGCGCCCATAGCGCACGGGGATGTAATAATCCGGCCAGCCGGGAAACGTGCTATCCTCAAAGCTGGGATTGGCAATCATGTTCTTTTTGCCAGTAAAACGCGCGAAGAGGGGCGCTTCCGTCAACGCCTGTTCCGGATGCGGCGTCATTTCCACCCGCCAGTCCGGCCGGGCATTCCCGGACGGCGCGGATTCGCGCCAGACATACATGCGCGTCGCCAAAGGCGCCAGTTTTTCTGTCAACCGCCCATCGGCAACCGCCATTTGTCCGTCCTCGAGCAACCGGTCAACCGCGGCAACATCGGCCAATGACTGACTGGTGAAGCTCGCCGTCACGGGATAGTTGGCAATATTGACTGCCAGCAGCAGGCAACGGCCGTCAGGATAGCGGAAAAAGTTCATCAACACGTCCGGAACAATCCCCTTGCCAATGTCAAACTCGCCGGGGGTGTATTCGATCGCGCCAGAGGCCGCATCCCGCATCAAGGCTGGAGCCAGCACTTGAATTTCACGCGCTAACCGGCTGAGGGTATCCCACATCAGACCGGTAAATACCGGGGCATTGAAATAAAACATGCCGCGCGCGCCGTTAATCAATCCCAGGTAAGTCTGGCAGCGCTGCTCGGACGGCAGTATGAAACGCTTGTGGGTCATATAAAGGCGTTCGCCCATCAGCAAAAGCCAGAATACTTTTTTCTCGGCATGGCAGCGCCGGTTGATCAACGCCGTCTCTTTTGCCAGCCATTGCATGCCGTAATTGGAACCGCCGCCGGTGCTGAGATAACAATCCACGCACAAAATATCCAGGAAGGACGTGGCCTGCGGCACGTCAGGAACACTGCCGCCGTAAACATACAGCAAAGGATGATATCCGTCGGTTTCGTTCAATGTTGCCTGCGCCAGCTGTCCGGCGACATCCTGCCCCAGCAGCGGAATAATCGGCTCATCGTAAATGAAATAAGCCAGCAGGTTCTCATGCCGCATGGCATGCCTGGCGACTTCGCGGTAAACGGGCAGATTGCCGCGCACGGTTTCGGTAAACAGCCAGGTAGCCTTCTGGCTGCCCAGCCCGGCGGTCCCGGAAAGTTCCGGGCGTAGAATCAACTCCTTGGAGGGGATGCCCCATAAAACGTTATTCGTCGGGTCATACCGGAATTCCGGTTGGCGTTTGATTTTTTCAAACAATTCGGCGCCCAATACATTGGCGGCGTCCGGCACCGGCGTCATGCGGTCAAATTTGTCCGGGCGTACCACTACCTGGATGGCCTGCCCGGCGGCGGTCTCGAGCAATTTTTCAATCCAGGCGGGCTCATCCGCGTTGGGTGAGGGAATAATGGCGTTCATGCCGGCTTCCGCCATGGCCGCCATGTAAGGTTTGTCGTTAATAACTCCCCACAGCCCCATCGGGAAAAAAGGCGCGTTGTTTTTCAAGATACACAACCGCTCGAGATCAATTTTTATTTCGCAGCCCGGCCTGGGCGGCCGCCGGACGCAAGTCAATTCCTGCCCGGCAATGCAGCGCCCCTGATTGTCGCGCAAATCAAGTGTAATCTTGTGCCGGCCTTCCGGCAGCAAATTCAACGGGATCGCCAGTTTGGCCCGCACGCCGGGGTTTTGCATGGCGGACAACTCGCCCCCTTTTTCATCCAAAGCCCGCAGCACCATGCCAGGCAAAATATCCGCCGGAAGGTTGATTTGCGCTATGGCGAAAGCGCTCGATTCATCGGTATAATATGACCGATCCAGATAAGCTTCGAAAATATTCAGGGCATCCGTATTGACAATCTTATCCGACTGCCATACTTCGCGGCCGCCGGGCTGCCGCATGGCAACCCGCACCGCGCGCTTCCCCATGGCCGCAACCGGGACCGGCATCTTTACCGGCATAATCGCATCACCCTGCAAGTCACTCAACCTTTTATGTTCCCGGGGAATGCCGCCGGCCGGCTGGTCAATCACCGCCAATTCCACACGGCCGGACGGGCTGGTGCGCGTGAATAATTCCAGCTCAACATCATAAAATGACTGCCCCGCGGCCTGGTAATAGGCGCCCACCCGCGCATTGCGGAATCCGGGCAGAAACGGCGCATTGAATTCGTGCCCGGCAAGGTTAAGGATCCGGCCGAATTTGTCCGGGTCGGACCAGAAGCGGCGGCGCACGGGCGCCCAACTGAACATGACGCGTTTTTCATCAACTTTAACATGCATCTGGTCGTAAAGCGGGATCACGCAGTGAACCATAAGGTTCAGCCGGGCGCGCGCCAAATCCAGGGAACCTGCATCCAGCATTAATGCAAACGGCAAAGCAATTTCAGCCTGCCAGCCGGCATCGGTAATTTTGGCCGCCGAACGCCAGGGGATATCCCATGCTGTATCGCTGCTCGCCACGATCGAATTTTTCTGGTCCGACTGCACATTGCCCGCGCTCAGCCGGAAGTGGTACCAGGGGTTAAAACCCGTTCCCGGGTCAAACAGCACCTTGACGCAATCCTCAAACTGCACCCGGCCGTCGCGCTGCTCCACCTGCGGCGCTATGCTGCCGGCATAGGGATGCGCCACTTTGAAGGCAACGTAAAGCCATTGCGCATCCATGGCCACCCATGCCTGATGACTGTTCGTTTCGCCGACCGGCCCGTCCTCGCCCACGATGAACCAGTGTTTAATCTCCGCCGCATCCCGCCAGCAATCATCGGTTAATCCGCCGTCAATCAGCGGCGGCATCCGGCATGCCGGAATGGCAACGGATGGGATTTCCGCGGCGTGAATTGAAATACATGCCAAGATAGCGGCAATGATGATGCAAAATTGTTTCATGGCGCAAATTCCTCCCGTACTACATCAACCAACTCCGGATTATCCCGAAACGTTTCAAAAAATGCCAGCATGATGCCGTTGGCGCCGACCGAGCCGGCAATTCGTATTTCCCGGCGCAGCCGCTCGGGCGTTTTTAATTTGTCGCCGCCATACGCGCCGATAAACGGAACGAACCGATTCAAGCCGAAGTGCTTGCCCGACTCACCCTGATAAGCTTCGCACAGATCCAGGATTTTGCCGTAAGACCAGAATGGCTTGTAAAACCACGCTACCGTCTGGCCGCTGTAATCCACATGTAATTTTGCCGGATACAACGGATTCAAATCGAAATCCGGGTAGATATGGATGGCCAGCTTCAAATCCGGCTTGATTTTCAACAATAATTCCCGCGCTTGCCGGGTCCATTCTACCAGCCGGGATTCGGAATAATGCGTCAACACTTCCCTGGCATCCATTTCCGGGTGGGCTTCGGCGAATTTCAGGCGCTCCGCACGCGAGTAATCGCAAAAGCAGGCGTAATAATTGCGGTAACCGAGATAATCCAAACCGATGCCATCCAGATCGTATTTCGAAAACAATTCGGTTAAATACCTGGCTTCTTCCGGGTCCAGCCCGCGGTCGGGGCACAGCCAATCGCCGGAATGGGCATTAACACGATCGGGCGTAACGCGCGGCATTTTGATTGATTGCGCTTCCCAGGGCTGGATTGTCTGCGCCAGTTCGGGATGTTGCTTGATATATTGCTGATCCATCGCCCGCAGATTGATCGTCCAGGCATAAACCTGGATATTTTTCGCCCGCGCGGCGCGGATCAGTTCGCCCAACGGATCAATGGTCATACCATCGGGTTTGGGATAAATATCGCTTTCATAACAAACCCGGCCGTGGCCGGCGGAAGCTGCGGCAATAACAACATTGACATGCATTTTCTCCAGCGTAGCCACCAGATTACTGACAGATTCCAGCGTCAGCATGTCCTTATGGTGCACCCACATCGCGCGCCATGCAAATTCCGCTTTCGGTATATACGCGGTTTTGGCTGTTTGCGCGAATGTCCGTTCGGCCTGGAAAAGAAGCCCGCCCCACTTGTCCGGATTGTGACAATCGCGGACGCCGATCACCGGCCAGGTCCAGTAACTGGCCTGGCCGTCACGCGCGGCATAACGGCGTCCGAGATGGGCCAGCCACCGGTCGCCGGGCCGCGGCGGATAATTCTTTCTCTCTGCCAGGTGTGTCAGAGCGGCTAATGGAATGGCGACTTCCGCCTGCCATCCGTCGTCAATGTCATACGGGTCGTTCAGCGTCCCCCGGGTGATCACGGCGCATTGCATTCCTTCACAATTCCATTCCGGCACATCCGGATTTTCAAAGTGTTTTACTCCGATGCGGTCGCTGACTTCCCTTTTCCAGGGGGACTTGTGCCACTTATCGCAGATTTTGCCCAGGGGATTGATATGGATTTCCGTGTAGCGCTGCCCCAGGCCGTCCGGTGCGAGGTATATCTTGAAAAAACTTTCCGTATACGCCTGCTTGCGCTTGCCGGGGTTTTGCCACCCTTCAATTTGCAATCCCATGGGATCATCCCGGACGATTTTGGCGGCCCAGACATCCGGATCGCCGGCGGCCATGGCAAAATACAGGCATTCATCATCCCATAACATCCGGGCGGTTACCGGGTAACGCGCCGGGGAGCCGTCGGCCATATCCGCGAACACCGGCGACGGTTCGGCGTCCCGCCAGGCGGCCTCGTCAAATTGGCCATCAATCACAATGGGAGTTGACGCCTTATAAACCGCATATTCCGGCGGGTTATCTGGCGTAGTCTCCGCCGCCAAGGCAATATCAGCCATGGCAACCAAACCGGCAAATCCAATTATCTTTTTAATTCGATTATTATCGGTCATTTTCTTCTTCGTGTCCGTGGTTAAATTTTCCGGCATCCCGATTTATTGCAACCAATCTCATATCCACCTTCATCCAGGACGAAACCGGCTTGAAAAGTTTCGGCGTCGCCGGTGCGTATCCATCCGCCTGCACGTTAATTTCATACTCGAAATCCGTCCGTTCCGGCGGCGCATTGGTGTTTTCCGCCGCGCGCACGCGATATTCGGCCAACACAACCGCACCGGCGTCTCCGCGCCCGGGCGTCATGCCGGCCGCATCGGTTACCCCTTCCCAGCGTGTAATGGCGTTCAAATCATGGTCATCGGCCAGCAAGCGGCAAACCACCCGTGCATTTTGAATGGGGCGGCGGTCTTCATCCGTGACCGCCATCCTGACATGCCGGTGGGATACCAGGGCCGGCAACCCGCGGCCTTCCCGGGTTTGGCGTTCATTGCGTATCAGGTCCGGCAATGTGCCCCGCCCAAATTCGCAATCCACGGCATTCACCACGCTGCCGGCAATCGTCAAGCGCAGGTTTTGCCGGTTGCCTTCGAACAGACAGTCGTACAATTCGGCATGAATGGGACCGCCCCAGTCCCGCACCGCGGACTGTAAATCGCGAAAGACACAACCACGGGCCACCCACCCGTAATTAATCATGGCCGAGCCGCCATGCTCGAAAACGGTCTGCGCAACAATTGAACAATCACGATGCAGCCCGTAAGTTGCCACTCCGTTAAACCAGGCAATTACGGCATTGCTTAACACGACGGACTCGCCGTAGAGCAAACCTCCGGCAAAGGCATGTTTGGCATCTTCCCTTGCCGCGGTAATGCGGCTGTTGTAAACGTGCAACTGGCCGCCCTGCGCGGCATGACGTGAAAACTTTTTTCCGCCAGCCGCCAAGGCCGGGCACTCCCTGACATAGAGTCCGTGCCTTTTGTCCGGCGCGGACTCGATTTTCAATACCGCCCGCGCGGCCGGCGCCCCGGGAACGCCGAGCGTCAGCCGATTGACGCAATGCGCCGCATCCCTGGGATTTTCACCCTTGATCCGGAAGGGATAAACAATCACATTACCGTTAACCACCATGGTTTCTGCCCGGTTGTCCTTATCGCCGAGTTGGAAATAAGTCCGGGAGCCGTCATTCCACCCGACCTGCAAATCGGCATCCACCCGGTAATCGCCATTGCTCTGATTATATGTCACAATCCCCCAGTTGTTCATCCGGTCAACCCGCAATAAGGTTTCGGGCCGGCAGGGATTGGATTCCGGGTAGCCGGTCACCCGCAAGGTATTGGCAGCGCGGTCAAAAACCACGCCGGCCATAACAGATGCGGTGTTAAATAATAACGCCGAAATAAGGATTTGCCGCAAGACCAGCAGTAAAGATCGCGCGGCAACCCCGTGAATAAAACTCGTTTTCAATCATCCGCTCCACTTTTTCTCCGTGCTTCCGCGCCTCCGTGGTGAATTCTTATTATTTTGCCCACAGATTCCGCGTAACACCCGCTTTAACTTACCGCCATCGGGCGATTTCAGATCCTGCCGCCGCAATCGCATCCAGATGCTGCCGCCGGTACTTTTGCAAGGTTGGCAGCCAGGTGGTCTGCATAAACCCGTACAAGCGCCGGGACGCGATCTGCCGGCGGCCCAGCGCCACGACGCGTTTAAAATTGTCGGGCCGCGAGCAAGTGCTGGCGGCGGGCACCTGGTCAAAACCGAGTTTTTCCAATTCCAGCCAGGCCTTGACCGGCTTTAACCGCAGGGTTTTGGTCATATTGCCATCCTGCGGATTAGCCCGCGCCAGCACCGCTTCCGGGCTCATGTTTTTATAATACCACCAATTGCTTTGCAAAACATCTTTGGGCATGCGCCGGGCAAATTCCGCGGGGTGGTACCATTGATAATCCGACCAAATCCACGGCCGCGCGCCGCCGCGGCGCACCTGGTCGAACAATAATTCCTGGTCATGCCAATACAAGTCGAACTGGCGGATGGCGGCAAATTGATTGTAGATCTGGTTAACGGCGGTTTCCTCATCCATGCCCAAATGGAAAAAACGCGGATGATCGAATAATTCGATGACTTCCGCGATCAGGTCGCGGCAAACCCGGTAATACACGGCGGTTGAAAGTTGCCGTTCATACGGATCCAGCCAGGCATCATGCGCGGCGGAAAAATTCAGCTTGGGGATGGGTTCCAGGCCATGATCGCGCAGCCGCGCCAATTCCCGCCGCAGGCTTGCAAGCGACCAGGCATGCCGGACGGCGATTTCGGGATGGCGGGAGTATCTGACGCCGTCACCCAAGTCCAGCACCACCATGTTCATGCCGGCCTGCGCCATGGCCTGAATAATTTCCGTCCACAGCCGATCGTCAAACCGCAACCGCGGCTGGGCAATGGCATCGTGGTGTTTGGCCGGCAAGGCGGACGGGGGGCAATCAAACCAGAAGTTATAACTCAAGTGGATTAAATTGGCCCAGATCATTGTCTCTCCCAAAATATCAATGCCCCGAACACCGGCTCCGGCTGATGACGGCGTTCATCACCCGCATGAAATTTTCCCCGATGATTTTTTGAATTACATCGTCCCGGTATCCGCGCTGCACCAACCCCGCGGTAAACAGCGGCCAGTTGGTCCACGCCAGACTGGCATCCGCCTCCGCGGAATATTTGCCTACCACGGCATCCGGCGGCCATAAATTCGGCCAGGCATGCGCGCCTTGGCATTGCCCCGCGGCGGCCAGTTGCTTGCGCACGCGCCGGGTGGACTCCGGCTCGCACACCACGTCCGTCCCGATGCCCACGTGATCCTCGCCGAAATTCTTCACCGCGTAATCTATATGATCCAAAAGCGCATGGATATCGCCGCTGCGCCCCAGGAAGCCGCCCTGGGCGACAATGCCGATCAGGCCGTCCTTGTCGGCAATCGCGCGCATGGTCGGATCGCTCTTGCCCCGGCAAGTCGGGCTGAGCGCGCGGCAGACGGTATGGCTGGCGATGATGGGCAGGTCGGATGCCAATGCGGCTTCACGGCTGGTGCGGTCGCCGGCATGCGCCACGTCCACCATGATCCCCACCCGATTCATTTCACGGATCGCCAGCCGGCCGAAATCGCTCAAGCCCCCGTCGGACGCTTCCCCGCAGCCGTCTCCCAGCAGGTTGCGCCGGTTATAGGTCAGGTGCATCATCCGGCAGCCCAGTTGGAAGAATACCGATAAAAAGCGCAATTCCGACTCCACCGTGCGGAATTCCCCGGCCACCGGCGTTTCGTTCACCCCTAGAATCAGCCCGTGCCGGCCGGCGGCTTTCAGTTCCGGGATTTGCTCCGCGCGCGTCACCTTGGCCAGCAATTCCGGGCAATTATCGGCGGCATGGGTAAAATGCGCCATGCGCTTGAGCAGTATTCCGACTGCCGGACGTTCTTCGCCCGCGCTCAAAGCCACGCTGGTGACGCCCGACGTTTGCCAGGCCTGCTCAACCCAGGCGCGGGAGGCCGGGTCGTTGACGAAGCCGGCCAGGGCCTTTTCCTCCCAGAATGCCTGCCGGTCATCCAGCGTACCGCCCGCTGCCGCCGCGGCGGCCAAATCCGTTTCCGTCACGATCGCGCGCGGGGCGAACCCGTAAACATCGCACACGAGGGACCCGGCATGCAGGTCCAATCCATGCTCCAATTCCGCGGCAGATGGCTTAAGCGCGGCCAAACCCGCTTCCCATGCGTTTTTGAATTCGTTTGATTTCATGTTGTTATTAATGTTTCCTCACCAGAATTTGTGGGTGATTACCGGTTCGGGCAATTGCCCAAGGGTATGATATAGCGCCATTTCCGCGCCATGAAAAGTTCTGAAGCCATAAGATCGTTTGGTAACCACTCGAGCTTTATTGTTCAAGCCCTCGGTTGCGCCAGTAAAAACCTCGTTTCTGGCTCTGATCCAGTTCAAAAGCAGCTCCTCGTGTTTAGCAATGGTTTTAGCCGCCTTAATGATTGGCGCAATGCGGCTACGACAGGCGCGCTTGACCCATGCCTGGAGATAATTACGCGCCCAGGTTGGGCTGTGATAGCTCCAAAAATGCTGAAAGCTTTCCTTGAACAAATAGGCGCGGCCGGTTTGCAGTCTTGTGCCCAATATCCGATCAAGCATTTCGCGAGCTTTGCCGCGCACGCGGGTTTTGCGGCGCAGCAAGGTCCAGCGCATTTTCTTGAGTTTTTGCTTGGCCGCCGGACGCGCTGTCATCGCCGCCATATCCCGGCGCCGGACCTCGTCCACGGCGGCATTCAAGGTTTGCACGACATGGAAGCGGTCAATCATGTGGCAACCGTGGCTGAGGCTCGCAGCAATGACTTTCAGATAAGGTCGCCACATATCGCTACATATATGTCGAATGCCGGCCAGCACGGGTTTTCCCAAAGATTGCAACCCTTTACGCAGCGCGGCCGCCCGGCGGGTTTGGCCGACCCAGAGCAATCGGCGGCATTGCGCATCAATCTGATAGATCAAGGTCAGATAGTTCTTGCTCTTTTTACCGTTGCCTACGTGGAGTTCATCAACACCAATCGCCGTTATATTGGCCAATTCCCGGTGCGCCAAGCCCCATTCCACCATCCACTCGACCGACCGATAAACCGCCTGCCAACTGACTTTGAAAATCAGCGCCGTCTCTTTCCAGGACAACCTCCGCGCCCAGTTCCCCAAAAAAAGCATCAGCGCCTTGCTGTAGGGTCGTTTGCCATCGCTCCAAGGCAGCGCTTCCACCACCACGCCATGTTCGGGGCAATTTACCCGGCGCGGACTATAATGCAAAAAAGCCGGCACATTCAAAATGGGCACAAACGCCCATATCCGTTCAGGCAGAGTGTCGTATGTCGCCAGCGGTCGCCCGCAACGCGAGCAGCATGCCGCGCGTTGGCGATGCGGACGAATGCTTATATCCACTTTCCATTGGCCGCGACGATCCAAAACCATACAAGTTTCCTGATAAATAAAACGTTTCAAAGGTTGCAAACGATTCAAAATTGTTTTAAGTTTCACCTTGGGCTGGTCCTCCTTTTTTTGTGTTCACCCATTGCATACGCAATGGATTACGGAAAGGCCAGCCTATTTTTTTGCCGCCGCTTTATCTCCGTTCCGCCATCGCGCCAATCAGGAGTTATTAATCAGGCTGCTGCGGGGCCGCCAAACGCCCAAAGCGGCAGGCTGTTAATAACTCCACCATCTTTTGGCGCCATTGCTTGGAGAACTTCTTAAACTTTAAAACCTGTTTTTTACCCACAAATTCTGGTTAGGAGCCGTTTTTGTTTCCTCACCAGAATTTGTGGGTGATTACCGGTTCGGGCAATTGCCCAAGGGTATGATATAGCGCCATTTCCGCGCCATGAAAAGTTCTGAAGCCATAAGATCGTTTGGTAACCACTCGAGCTTTATTGTTCAAGCCCTCGGTTGCGCCAGTAAAAACCTCGTTTCTGGCTCTGATCCAGTTCAAAAGCAGCTCCTCGTGTTTAGCAATGGTTTTAGCCGCCTTAATGATTGGCGCAATGCGGCTACGACAGGCGCGCTTGACCCATGCCTGGAGATAATTACGCGCCCAGGTTGGGCTGTGATAGCTCCAAAAATGCTGAAAGCTTTCCTTGAACAAATAGGCGCGGCCGGTTTGCAGTCTTGTGCCCAATATCCGATCAAGCATTTCGCGAGCTTTGCCGCGCACGCGGGTTTTGCGGCGCAGCAAGGTCCAGCGCATTTTCTTGAGTTTTTGCTTGGCCGCCGGACGCGCTGTCATCGCCGCCATATCCCGGCGCCGGACCTCGTCCACGGCGGCATTCAAGGTTTGCACGACATGGAAGCGGTCAATCATGTGGCAACCGTGGCTGAGGCTCGCAGCAATGACTTTCAGATAAGGTCGCCACATATCGCTACATATATGTCGAATGCCGGCCAGCACGGGTTTTCCCAAAGATTGCAACCCTTTACGCAGCGCGGCCGCCCGGCGGGTTTGGCCGACCCAGAGCAATCGGCGGCATTGCGCATCAATCTGATAGATCAAGGTCAGATAGTTCTTGCTCTTTTTACCGTTGCCTACGTGGAGTTCATCAACACCAATCGCCGTTATATTGGCCAATTCCCGGTGCGCCAAGCCCCATTCCACCATCCACTCGACCGACCGATAAACCGCCTGCCAACTGACTTTGAAAATCAGCGCCGTCTCTTTCCAGGACAACCTCCGCGCCCAGTTCCCCAAAAAAAGCATCAGCGCCTTGCTGTAGGGTCGTTTGCCATCGCTCCAAGGCAGCGCTTCCACCACCACGCCATGTTCGGGGCAATTTACCCGGCGCGGACTATAATGCAAAAAAGCCGGCACATTCAAAATGGGCACAAACGCCCATATCCGTTCAGGCAGAGTGTCGTATGTCGCCAGCGGTCGCCCGCAACGCGAGCAGCATGCCGCGCGTTGGCGATGCGGACGAATGCTTATATCCACTTTCCATTGGCCGCGACGATCCAAAACCATACAAGTTTCCTGATAAATAAAACGTTTCAAAGGTTGCAAACGATTCAAAATTGTTTTAAGTTTCACCTTGGGCTGGTCCTCCTTTTTTTGTGTTCACCCATTGCATACGCAATGGATTACGGAAAGGCCAGCCTATTTTTTTGCCGCCGCTTTATCTCCGTTCCGCCATCGCGCCAATCAGGAGTTATTAATCAGGCTGCTGCGGGGCCGCCAAACGCCCAAAGCGGCAGGCTGTTAATAACTCCACCATCTTTTGGCGCCATTGCTTGGAGAACTTCTTAAACTTTAAAACCTGTTTTTTACCCACAAATTCTGGTTAGGAGCCATGTTTTTTTATGACATCCGCGCGGTAGTCATCCACATGGCAGCAGGCCATCACGCCATCCTGCGCATGCGCGCCCTGTTGCAGGCGGTAGAGATAAAACGCCGGGGCGGACTCCTGGACCAGGATGCCCTGCCGGCGCCAGGCGTCAAAGTTTTTCCGCGCATGGGCGTAAACTTCCGGTGCGTAGGGATCGGTGTTTTCCGGCAGCTCGATCTCGGCGCGGGAGATGCGCAAAAAACTGTAGGGATTGTCCGCCGCCAGGGCGGCGGCTTCCCGGCGGTCAACCACATCGTAAGGCACGCCGGCCACCTGCGCCGCGCGCTCCGGCGCCGGCCGCCAGGCGCGGAATGGGTTCACTCGCAACATTGCGTTCTCAAAGTGTGTTTTGCCACTCGTCGCGTTCGGCGCGCGTGCTTTCCTGGCTGCTGACGATTTCCGTCACGTTAACCTTGACCGCGGCGATCTCGGAAATGCCCAGGCTGTCGCGCATGCTGTCGCGCACGCGCTGCTGCAGCAACTGCGAGAGTTCCTGGATTTTCGTTCCGGCCTTGACGGTCAGGTCCAGCCGGATTTCCACCGCGTCACGACCCGATCCGGAAATATCGGAACGCAGGTTGACGATGCCGGCAAATTCCTGGCTGAGCTTGGCCAGAAACTCGTTCACCGCGCTGATGCTGATGCTGACGGCGCCGCCTTCGCTGTCAAACGACAGGAAGCGCTCCTTGCGGGCGCGCGCCGGCACGGCGGTGATCCAGTAAAACGCCACCGCGATAATGAAGGCGGCTCCCAGCGCCAGCCGGCCGGCGGGCGCGGTGAACAGGAACTCGCCGAAGGAATACTTGACGCCCAGGAAGTCGGCCAGCAGGAACCAACCCAAAAGCAGCAGTCCCGCGGAAATCGCCACGCTGACCAGGAAATGTAAGATTTTCATTGTTGCCTATCCTCCTTTTTCTTGTTGGGCAGGATGCGGACCTCCTGCACGATCACATCCACCGCCGCGACGGTTTTGCCGGTCATTTCCGCCACCGCCCGCCGCACGTCATTTTGAATCTGCCAGGCCACATCCGGAATGCGCACGCCGTATTCCAGCGCCACATGCAATTCAATCCGCAGGCTCTGGCCCTGTTCGTCCATGGCCACGCGCACACCGCGGTCGGTTTTGCCGATGATATTGGCCAGGCCTTCGGCAAACGAGCCGCTCAGCTCCACCACGCCCGGCACCAGCAGGGCGGCATTGCGGGCAATCACCGTGATCACTCCGTGGTGAATCCGCACCGCGCCGTATTCGCCAACCGTTTCCGCCGCCGGCGCCGCCCCCGCGGACTGGTCAACCGTCAGTTCCTTGTGATTTTTCAAACCTGCCTCCCGGTAATTTTTATTTCGCCGCCCCAAACGATGGGTCGGTCTTTAAAAAATTGTCCAAAAACGCCGTATGATATATGCCGCGCCGGAACAAGGCGTCATGCATGATCGCCTGCCCCAGCGGCACGGTTGTCTTGACGCCTTCAATCATGAATTCACCCAGCGCCCGCGACATGCGGCTGATGGCCTCCTCGCGGTTGTCGGCCCAGACAATGATCTTGGCCAGCATGCTGTCATAATACGGGCAGACCTCGTAGCCGCTGTAAATGTGCGAATCCACCCGCACCCCGGGCCCGCCCGGAAACAGCACCCACTCCACCCGGCCGGGCGACGGCGCGAAATTGTTGAAGGGGTTTTCGGCATTGACGCGCCACTCGATCACATGCCCGCGCGGCCGGATATCGCGCTGCTCGAAGGACAGCTTTTCGCCGGCGGCGATTTTCAGTTGTTCCTTGATGATGTCAATGCCGCTGGCGATTTCCGTCACCGGATGCTCCACCTGCACCCGGGTGTTCATTTCCATGAAGTAAAAATTGCCCGTGCCGTCGAGCAGGAATTCGATCGTCCCGGCATTGCGGTAGCCGATGGACTCCGCGGCGCGCACGGCGGCCTTGATCATTTTCCGGCGCTGGCCGGCGTCCAGCACGGGACAGGGGGTTTCCTCGAGCAGCTTCTGGTGCCGGCGCTGGATGCTGCAATCGCGCTCGCCCAGGGCCAGCGTATGGCCGTGGTGGTCCGCCAGGATTTGCACTTCCACATGCCGGGCATTATCGATATATTTTTCGATGTAAACGTCGGGGGTGCCGAAAGCCTGCTCGGCTTCGTTGCTGGCCATGATGAATCCCTGCGCCAGGCTGATGTCGTTATGCGCGATCCGCATGCCCTTGCCGCCGCCGCCCGCCGCGGCTTTGATCAGCACCGGATACCCGTAGCGGCGGGCGATTTCCAGGGATTCCTCCGGGGTTTTCACCACCGCCTTGCTGCCCGGGATGGTCGGCACGCCGATTTTTTGCATGGTGGCGCGGGCGACCGCCTTGTCGCCCATTTTCTTGATGTTATCGGCGGAGGGCCCGATGAAAGTAATGTTGCAGCTTTCGCAAATCTGGACGAAGTGCGCGTTCTCGGCCAGGAACCCGTAGCCCGGGTGGATGGCATCCACATCCGCCACTTCCGCGGCGCTGATGATGTTGGCAATTTTCAGATAACTGTCCTTGGCCGCCGCCGGCCCGATGCAGATGGCTTCGTCGGCCATCTGGACGTGCAGGGAATTGGCGTCCACATCCGAGTAAACCGCGACGGTTTTAACCCCCAGCTCACGGCAGGCGCGGATGATGCGCACGGCGATTTCGCCGCGGTTTGCGATCAGCACTCGATTGAACATGGTTTAAATCTTTTCGATTTTAAACAACGGTTGCCCATACTGGACCGGGCGGGCGTTTTCCACCAGGATTTCGCGGATGACGCCGCGCACTTCCGCCTTGATTTCATTCATGACCTTCATGGCTTCCACGATGCACAAGACGCTGTCCGGGGTGACTTCCTGGCCGATTTTCACGTAGGGCGGCGAATCCGGCGATGCCGCCGCGTAAAAGGTGCCGACGAACGGGGCTTTGACGACTTCACAATTCGGGTCCTCGGCCGGGGCGGCCGGCGCGGCGGCGGCCGGCGCGGCGGGCGCCGCCGGCACCGGCAGCGGCACGGCCGGAGGCGGAGCGCCGCGCTTGATGGCAATGCGCCGCCCTTCTTCCTCCATCTCGAATTCCACCAGGTCGTTGGCCAGCATCAATTCCACGACATCCTTGATTTCGTCCAATTTCATACATGCCCCTTCTTGTTTGCCGCCGGACTGCCGGCCAGATGTTCCAACAACCCGTCCAAAGCCAGCCGATAACCCGCCGGGCCGAAGCCCATGATCTGGCCCAGGCAGGCGCCGGCTGTCAGGCTGCGGTGGCGGAAATCATCGCGCGCCGCGGTGTTGGACAGGTGCACTTCCACACAAGGCAGTTCCGCCGCCTGCAAGGCGTCGCGCAAGGCCACGCTGGTATGCGTAAAGCCCGCCGGGTTGACGATCAGCCCGTGGCAAACGCCGCGCGCCGCCAGGATGCGCTCCACCAACACCCCTTCCACATCGCTCTGCGCCGCCTCCACGCGCGCGCCGCGCGCCCGTCCGTAGGCGGCGAGTTGCCGCATGATTTCATCCAGCGTGGCCGTACCGTAAATGGCCGGCTCGCGCGCGCCGAGCAGGCCCAGATTCGGCCCGTTCAACACCAGTATTTTAAACTGACGGCTTGGTTTTTGCATTCGATTGCAGGGAGTTTACCAGTTTCCATGAGCCGCTGCCAAGCATTTTAATGACGACCCGGGCGATCTTCGGCAATGGGGCTGACGGACGCGGCATCCACTTCCACCACCCGCTGGTCCGGCAAGCACACCCGCACCTTCCGGGTCAAGGGTTTGACGTCCACCACCCGCCCTTCACCCTCGGGACAGGATACACGATCGTTCAACCGCGGCAGGTCCTCGCATTGCTCCACGTAGCAGGCATGCTCGAAGCGCAGGCAGCATTTCAGCCGGCCGCACATGCCGTTCAGGTTGGCGGGATTCAAAGCCAGCCCCTGCTGCTTGGCCATGCGCATGGTGACATTGTCAAACTCGCTCAGCCAGGTGGAACAGCACAGGCGCCGCCCGCAAGGCGCATAGCCGCCCATCATGGCCGCCACGCTGCGCGCGCCAATCTGGCGCATTTCGATCCGGGCGCGCAATTCCGCCGCCAGGCTCTGCACCAGTTGCCGGAAGTCCACGCGCTCTTCCGCCGCATACAGCACCTTGATCAAAGAGCGGTCGAGCGAATACCGCACCTTCAACAAGCGCATCTCCAGGTTCAATTCCCGGATTTTTTCCTGACACCGCTTCCAGGCCGTGCGCGCAAACAAAGCGTTTTCACTGGCCTGCGACTGATCCTGCAGCGTGGCCCGCCGCAGCACCTGCGGCAGATCGCCCGGCGCGGCCACGGGCTCGTCCGCCAGCATCACCACCCGCCCGCATTCCAGCAGTTCGTCGGCCTTCAACACGCAGGTATCGCCGGCGGCAATCGCCAGGTCCAGCGGGCAAAAGGCCTTGACCGGATGCGGCTCGTTGCAATCGATGTAAAGTATGCGAAACATAAGCAATTCCGACTACTGACGACTGATCACTGATGACTGATCACTGATTACTGACCACTGATAACTGATCACTGATGACTGCTTTCAGGCCGCCCCCGGCGCCGCCAGCCGGACAAAGCCATGCTCGAATACCATGGCTTCATGGATATTCCGCTCGAACTGGGTTTGCATCTCCTCCACCACCCGGAGCCGGGCCAGCGCCTGCCGGCAGGTCAGCCCCTGCGCCGCCTGGCGCAGCGTGGCGGACGCATCCTGGAAGGCCAGCAACGCATCGTCCGCGCCGGCGATGCACATGAGCAAATCGCGCTGCCAGAGCAGCAGCCACTCCAGCACGGTTTCGCGCCGGCCGCGGTAGCGGGCCTCGATGCGGGCTTCCATGACCGCCTCCATTTTTTCGCGCGCGCTCTTGTCCATGTCGTCCAAGTTCATTTCCGCCAGAGCCCCGGCCTCGATTTCGCCGATTTCCGCCTTGATGGCCTTCAGCCGGTCGAGGATGAACCGCGCCCGCTCAATGGCGGCCACCAGCCCTCCGACGCCGGTTTCCGTCATGGCCGCCAGAATCAGGTCGCGGCCTTCGCGGCTGGCCGCCGGGTCGGCGCTGTTGAGCGTCAGCCGCTGGCAGCGGGAAATGATGGTGGACAGGAGTTCGTCGGGGCTGTCGGTCAGCAGCAGAAACAGCGAGCGGGGCGGGGGCTCTTCGAGGGTTTTCAGGATTTTATTGGAGGCTTGCTCGTTCAGGCGGTCGGCATCCGCCAGCACGACGGTTTTCCAGCCGCCGTCAAATGTAGTCTGGCCGATATGCTGGAGCAAGCGTTCAATCTGATCCACCACCACCCGCCGGGATTTGCTTTCCGGCTCGATCCAGAGCGAATCCGGATGCTGGCGGGCCAGCGCCTGGCGGCAGCCCGGGCACTTGCCGCAAGGGCTTTCCGGCGGCGGCGCCTTGCAATACAGCAAGGCCAGGATTTCGCCCGCCGCCTCGCGCAGCACTTCCCGGGAACGGCCGCAGAGCAGGTAGGCATGGGCCAGGCGCCCCCCCAGCAGGGCATGGCGCAGGGAATTCAACAACTGCTTGATTTCAGGATTGGATGACATGTTGTGCCGCTTCCCACACCGCTTGCTGCAATTCCGCCGGCGGCCGCGTGGCATCCAGCAAACGAAACCGGCCGGGGTCCTGCCGGGCGATTGCCAGGTATCCCTGGCGCACGCGTTCGTGAAACTCCCGCGCTTCGCGCTCGATCCGGTCGGCGCCCCCGCCATTGGCGCTTTGCCGGTTTTGCGCGCGCAGCAAACCGGCCGTGACGTCCAAGTCCAGTAAAAAAGTGATATCCGGCATCAAGCCGCCGGTAGCCATGGCGTTCAATTCCCGCACCTGTTCCAGGTCAAAATTGCGGCCATAACCCTGGTAAACGGCGGTGGAATCGGCAAACCGGTCGCAAATCACATGCAGGCCGGCCGCCAGCGCCGGCCGGATCACCTCGCCGACCAACTGGGCGCGGGCGGCGAGAAAGAGCAATAATTCCGCCGGGGGCGTCGGCGGTGGCTGTTGATGATCCTTCAACAGACGCCGCACCCCCTCGCCCAGCCAGGTGCCGCCCGGCTCGCGGGTCAGTTTAACCGCCATGCCCGAAGTCCGCAACCTTTGCGCCAGCGCCGCGGCATGCGTGGATTTGCCGCCGCCTTCGGGCCCTTCAAAGGTGATCAATTTGCCGCGTTTGTCTGTCATGACAAATTTCAAAACTCACGTTTTGAAAGAATTCAGAATTCAGTAGTCAGAATTCAGAATAAATTCAAATGGTTTGTGTTAAACGTCTTATATTGTTTTGCAATTCTGACTACTGACTTCTGTCTTCTGAATACTGCTTTCAAAAGCTGACTTTTGAAAGCAACTCTCATGGTTTTCTTTTTTGCGCCTCTTGTGTTTCTTTGTGGAGATGCTGACTCCCGCTCGCCAATTGATCCGGACCACCCCGGCGTTTCAGCTTATACCCGCCCGGCACATCCTGCACGGCCCAGCCGCGTTCCGCAAGCAAGCCGCGCAAACGGTCGGACTCCGCCCAATCGCGCCGCTGCCGCGCCGCCTGCCGCTCCTCGGCCAGCTTCAACCCGGCGTCATCCGGCGCCGCCGGCGGCGCCGCCAGGAAGCCGAACACCCGGTCCATGTCGTCCAGCACCGCCCGCGCGGCGCCGGCATCGGCCGGAGTCAATTTGCCGGCATCCGCCAGGCAGTTGCCGGCATGCACGACTTCAAACAGCGCCGCCAGCGCGGCCGCCGTGTTCAAATCGTCGTCCAACCCATGGCGGAAGGCGCTTTGCGCCGCCGCCAGCCAGTCCGGCGTGGCGGCTGGCGCCGCCGGCGCCGGCCCGGCCAAGGCGGCCAGGCGTTCCCGGAACTCATCCGTGCGGCTCAGCGCCGCCCGGGCCGCATCCAGCGACTCGAACGTAAAATTGAGCGACTGCCGGTAATGCGCCGAGGCCAGCACGTAGCGGATTTCCCGGCCGGAAAAACCGCGCTGCAGCAGGTCGCGCAAAGTGTAAAAATTGCCCAGCGACTTGGACATCTTCCGACCATCCACCACCAGGTGCGCGCAATGCATCCAGTAACGCACAAACGGCACGCCGGTTGCCGCTTCGCTCTGGGCGATTTCATCCTCATGATGCGGGAAAATATTGTCCATGCCCCCGGTATGCAGGTCGAATCCCGGCCCGAGATATTTCATGCTCATGGCCGAGCATTCAATGTGCCAGCCCGGGCGGCCCCGGCCCCAGGGCGCATCCCAAACCACATCGCCATCCTCCGGGCACCAGGCCTTCCAGAGGGCAAAATCCGCGGCGTTTTCTTTCTGGTACTCATCCTGCGCGATCCGGGCGCCGGGTTTCAAGCCTTCCATGTCCAGGTGCGCCAGCCGGCCGTAATTTTTAAACCGGCTGATGTTGAAATAAACCGAACCATCCTCCGAGCGGTAGGCATAACCCTTCTGGAAAAGCGTCTCGATCAGCGCGATCATTTCCGGCACATGCTCGGTGGCGGCGGGGTAAAACTCCGCCGGCTCGATGTTGAGCGTCTTCAAATCGGCGAAAAAGGCGTCCTTGAACACCTGGGTGTAATCCCGCAACGACTGGCCGGCGATGCGCGCGCCCTTGATCGTCTTGTCGTCCACATCCGTCAGGTTCATCGCCTGGCGCGGGACAAAACCCAGGTATTTCAGATACCGCCGCAGCAAGTCTTCAAAGATGTAAGCGCGGAAATTGCCGATATGGGCGTAATTATAGACCGTCGGCCCGCAGGTATACAGGCGCACCGCCGGCGGCTGCGCCGGGGTAAAAACCTCCAGCCGGCGCGCCAATGTATTGTAGATTTTGAATGCCATGCGACCCCGCGCCTCCGCGCGTCTTGTCCTTGAGACCCCGAAATAGGGCATAGTTTACCGGCGGCGTCCGGGAAAATCAATGTAAAACCTGAATTGCGCGCCGCGCCAGGGCTTGCCGCAAAGCCTAATTCACGCCGGCGGGCGGGCGTTGGAAGACGAATTTTTTCACGGCAATCAGGATGACGCCGATGGCCAGCGCGATCAGCAGCAGGGCGGTGACGGACAACGGATAATTGCCGGCGGGCAGGTATTTATTGAAAAGCAATTGCGCCAGCGACACCAGCGTGGTGACCATCATGAACGCCGCCGGCGCCAGCATGAACCAGCGGGTGCGCCGCCGGACCATCAGCCAGGCGGCGGCCACGATCAGGGCCAGCGCCGCCATCAACTGGTTCGCGCTGCCGAAGATCGGCCAGATATATTTAAAAGTGTTGGTGTAACACAAAAAGAACATGGCCGCCGCCACCACGGCGGCGTTGGAATAATGGCTGCGCAGCCAGCTTGGCGGATTTTTAAAGAGCACGGGCCAAAGCTCCTCCAGCAGGTAGCGATTCAGGCGCGAAGCGGTGTCCAGGGTGGTCACGATAAAGCCCTCCACCATCAACAACCCAAAGACCGTGCCATAACTCATGGGCATATTCAAAGATTTATGCAGCAGGCCGCCCATGCCCAGAGCGAATGCCAGCACGGGATTGCTGGCGGCGCCGGGCGCTGTCGGAAACACGATGCCTTGAAACTGGGCGAGCGACAATCCGGCGCCCACGGCCATGACGACCAGCACCGCCAGGATGGATTCCAGCAACATGCCGCCGTAACCGATGGGTAAGGCCTGGCAAAGCATGTGGGATTTGCTCATGCAGATCGGCGTCCGATAGATATCCAGCTTATTCGCCAATGGCACGAAAAACATGATCTTGTTGTCCTGGCGGCAGCGCTCCCGGAGGATATGGGCGTAATAGGCCGTATACAAACCCGGTTCGCCGTAAATCCGCCCGGTGAACGGGCGCGGGTAGATGTCGAATCCCAGGATTTCCCCCCAGCGCGTCCAATGGTCGCCATGGGGGATGCTCATCGAATACAGCAAAAAAAGCGGCCGGTAAGGATCAAGGGTGTTGACTGTATTCCAATACCATTCAGCGACAGCGATGTTCGCGTCCCGATCGCCCAGGTTCGGCTCATCCACGTTATAATAACAAAGCATGTTGCGGCGTTCCCGCAGGATTTTGGCGTTCGCCTCCAGCATCGGCGCCAGTTTCGCATAACCTTCCCGCTGGTAAGCCAGCCGTTCGATCAACGGCTGGGCGATCGGCGGACGCGAGTCGCCCGGCTTGTATCCCGCCCACGGCGCCGCGGAAACAATCCATTCAATCACGTCCAAGCCGTATTTTTCCGCCATTTGTGCGAACTGTCCGACCTGGGCATTCGCCGGCCCGGCCGCGTCGGGATTTTTGGTAATATGCTCGTTGACGAGCGTGGTAAACCCAACATCCTTGAGATGCTTGATCAGGTTTTCATCAAATATTTTGACGTTATTATATATCCCCACGGGGAATATCGGCCGGCCATCCTTCAGGATCACACCCTTGATAAAGTCGCATTTTACCTCAAAGCCGGGGCGCGGATCCAGGCGTTTGACATTCAGTTGCTTTGACGCCAGCGTTTGTCCCCCGGCAACCAAACGAACATTCACGGTGTTATCGCCAGGTTTGAACGCGCTTAACGGAAGGCCGGGCGTCATGACCGGTTGCAGCCCCTTGATTTCAGCTATGGCCGCCCCATTGACCTCGATGGCCAGGGCGGTCTCCGGGAGCATGGCCGGCGGCAGGCCGAATTCCAACCTGATCTCCGCGTTTTCTTCGACGGTGTAGTAGCTGCGCCCGACAAACACCCGCTTGATCGCTTTTAACGCGGCCATATTTTCAACCGCCATCACCGCCAGCAGGTTCCCGTCCGCGGGGTCCGCCAGCGCCACGCTGACCTCGCGTTCGCGCAAATCATCGGCCGCAACGCTCAGAACCAGGGCGCGTTGATATCGTTCGGCTCCTGCGCGCTGCCCTGTTTTCCCGTCCAGGTCAATGATTGCCGAAGCTTTTTCGACGCCGCCCGCGCCAAAATCCTCCAGCACCCGGACCTTCGCCCGGCCGGCAACTCCCGTAAACCTCTGCAAGGTTATCCGCACATCATAGAAGTATTGACCGGCTTGCTGCCGCCAGCCGGCGATTTCCGCGGCCGCGATTTGCGGAGCGAAAGGGGCTTCCGGCTTGAACCCGCCCAAACCGGCGGCAGCGCAAAAATTATTTAAATCGTGCGCTTGGCCCCGGCCCGGCGTGCCGGCCTTGAGCGTGGAAAAAACCGTGCGCTCGTTTTGTTTCGCCCCCATGGGGTCCAGGGCAATGGCCCGGAGGTTGCGGGCGAGATTGAGTTGCGCGCTGCCCAGGTCGTCGCATTCCAAGGCCTGCAGCGGGATCGCAACCTCGGCCGTCCAGCCGTCCGGCAGGCGTCTGGCGACGCTGCGCCAGAACGTATTCCAGCCGACTTCCTGCTTGCGCACGGGAGTCGTTTGGATCCGCTGTTCCATCGTCACGTTGTCGGCGGTGAGTACGAACCAGTAATAGCGGTCTTGCGACTTTGCCGGTTGCAGATACACTTCCACCGACTCGTTGGCATAAAAGTTCGGGTAGATGTCGTCGTGTTTAAACACGGTTTGGAGAACATGCGCCATGTTGGAATTGGCGCATTGGAATCCCAGGTAGAGCAACTTTGTGTCGCGTGCCAGCCAGACAGTCGTGTCCGGCGTCGGCGTATTGGTGTTTTCCAGGTAGAATTGGCCGATTTTGGCCGCCGCCTGCCAGGCAGGTTCGTCCAGGACACCGTCAATTTTCGGCGGGCTGACGGCGGGGATAAGCGGCAATTCCTGATCCGCGGCCAGCGCGCCAATCGCCGCGCCGCAAAATATGCCCAGGGCCAGACCTCGCCTATTCATGCGCGCTGCTCCGGGTGTTTTTTTCCCGGCGGACTTTGGGTTGACGGATGTTTTCCTTGCAGCCGCGCTCCGCGATCACGCAGACATCATATGGCGCCAGGTTAACCCGGCCCGCATGGTAATCGCCCAACAGCGCCCGTCCCCCGCCGGCGCGCTGCACGACGGCGGAATCCGGGCCATGATTGATGATAAACGTCACCGGGCCGCGCTGCACGAGCTCGACGGCCGCGGGAGTGTCCGGGCCGGCCGCCACGCCGGCGGCTTGTAACGCGTAATCCAGGATGGCCGCCAGGCTGTCGCGGTCCGCTTCGTTGGCCGCAAGATAGATTGTCCGGCCCAATCCGGTCTGGCGCTCGACCACGGCCGGCTGGCCTTGGAGAAAGCTGGCATCAAAGCGCATCAGCGCGGCGCCGCCCTGGACCGTGACATCGCCAGCCCACTTGCGCGCCAAGCCTTGGAGGCGCCGGCCGGCAATGGTTCCCGAAAACGGCAGGTCCGGGTCCTGGTCCGAACGGATTTCGGCGTGAGCCCGGGCGGTATTCAGCCGCACCCCGCTCTCCATCGTCATTCCAAAGAGCGTTTGCAGGGGCTCCGGGCCGGCCAGCGGCAAATAATTGCCGTTGGCATCGAACTGGCCCAACTGCCCCATGGCCACGATCACGCCGCCGCGCCTGACAAATTCCTCCAGGCGGCAAGCCGCCGCCCGGCTGACATGCAACAGCGCTGGAATCAAGAGCAGGCGATAAGCGTCCAGGTCGCGGTCGGCCGGAATGACATCGGCCACGAGCTGGCGCCGGAACAGCCAGGCGGCAATGTCCGCGGCCGCGTTGGTATCGGCCAGCCGGCAGCCGGCAATGGTCCATTCGCTGTCGTAATCTTTAAGCATCGCAACTTTGGCCGCCGGCAGCGGGAGATTTTTCAAACGCGGCGCCAGCGCCTGCATTTCCAGGAAGGCGCTTTTGACCCCCTCGTAACGCGCGCCGGCCTTGCCGGAATGTTCCAGCAAGCCCAGCGCTTGCTGTTCCTGGCCTGACAGGAACGGGCGCCACAGGAAAACCAGGAGCATCTCCGCGCCGTGGGCGTAAAAGCTCCACAGCCGCGGCCGGAAGCGCGCATCATGCGGCAGGCCCGGCCAGCCCTCGCCGCCCACGCCGGTTTCCGTGATCCAGAAAGGCGTAGCGGCCTTATAGCTCCGGTGGCGGTCGAGCGTATGGGCAAAGGTAAACCCATCCGCCTGGTAAATGTCGCCGCCCGCGCGGTCCAGCCCCGCGAAAGCCTTGAAATGATCCACCCGGTTGAAATTATTCGTGCAGATCAAGGCCCCCGGGTGATGGGCGCGGATGATGCGCGCCTGGTCCATGGCATAATCAATTTTCGTGTCGCTGTAAAAGCGGCAACTATCCAAAACCCGGCTCGGCGAATGGATGAGTCCGGTGTCGCCCAGGGTCACCTCTTCCCAATCGCCGTAATCCATGCTCCAGAAGGCGTTGCCCCAGGCGCGGTTCAACTCCGCCAGCGTGCCATAGCGTTCCCGCAGCCATGCGCGGAACCGGGTCTGGCAATGGGCGCAATGGCAGTTGCCGAAAATCGAACAGCCGATTTCGTTGTCAATCTGCCAGGCCACGACATTCGGATATTGCGCCGCTTCGCGGGCCAGCTTTTCCGTAATCCGGGCGCAATGCCGGCGGTAGACGGCGGATGAATAGCAGGTGTGCTGGCGCACGCCATGATAGGCCTGCCGCCCGTCCTTGCTGATGATCAGCGTATCGGGATATTTTTTTACCAGCCACGCCGGCGCCGTCGCCGTGGGCGTACACAACAGGACCTTGATCTGGTGATCGGCCATGACGCGGATGGCCGCATGCAGCCAATCCAGCGTGAAGTGGTTTTCGCAGGGCTCCATGCGCGACCAGGCGAACTCGCCGATCCGGACCATGTTGATGCCCGCCGCCCGCATCAGCCGGGCATCGGTCTCCAAATTTTCCAATCCCCAGTTTTCCGGATAATAAGCACAACCAAAGTATTGCATGTTTTTAATTCCACCGCGTGAATCCAGGCGGCGGCCGCCCGGGTGGGGAAACTGCGGCCGGCAACCGCTCCCGATCTGCGCCGGCTGAAAGCAATTTCACTTGAAACTGAAAAGAGCGCCTTGCGGCAGGTATTCGTAACAGCCCATGTCTACCCGCCGGGAATAACGGTCAATCCGCGTCACACCGCCCAAATCCAGCGCGCCCGCCATCCAGTCCTCGTTGGTACCCGCGTTCACCCCGGGCGATGCGTGATTCAACCCATAATCACCGGCGGCAAAGGCGTTAAACACCGGCGCGTTGGTGACATTGCCAAGGGCCGCGTTGGTCAGGGTTGCGTTGCAACAATAAGAAAACGCATTGCTCCGCGCGGCGGCGCCCGCATAGATGTCCTGGTAAAGCTGGCTAATGCGGTTGGAGACAACGATGCAATTAGTCCTGATCCAAGCGAAGAATTTATGGAAATGAGAGGATAAGATGCTTGAAATGCCCGCCAGTATTGGTTAAAGTGAAGTTGATATAAAACACTAAGACCAACGAAAGGGGGCATTTCAAGTGAGCAAAGGTTACCGGGAAATCATACGGAATTGCAAGAACAAAATTGAGCGCAAACTGGCAAATTATCGCGGCGGGCATGTTGACAACACGGTGCCGGTCTTGTCGGCGAGCAACATCCATTACGAGATGGCGGACAAGGCGCAGGGGATGAATTGCGGGGGGATTGGGGCGATCCACCAGATGGTTAAGCGCCTTGGCTTGACCGACGAGATTGACCGGCGAATGGGATTGCTGAAGCTGCATATGCCGTATCATGAATCCGATCATGTATTAAATATTGGCTACAACGTTTTACTTGGCGGCGTACGGTTGGAAGATATTGAATTAAGACGCCAGGATGAGGTGTTTCTGAAGGCGTTGCAAACCGAGAGCATGCCTGATCCGACGACGGCGGGCGATTTTACCCGGCGTTTTACGCCGATGGACATAGAGCGGTTGATGGAGTGCTTCAATGCCGGGCGGCGGCGGGTATGGAAGAGGCGCGGGCGCAAGTTATTGAGGGACGCGTTGATTGATGTTGACGGCACGATTGCCGGGACGCTTGGGGAATGCAAGGGCGGGATGGAAATATCCTACAAGGGGGTGTGGGGGTATCACCCGCTGGTGGTGAGTTTGGCGAACACCAAAGAGGTGCTGTTTATCGAGAATCGTCCGGGGAATGTCGCCAGTCACGCAGGATGCGTTAAATGGATTGACAAGGCGATCGATCTGGTATGGCCGCATGCCCGGACGATCACCTTGCGGGGCGACACGGATTTTTCGCTCACGGCACAATTCGATGGTTGGGCGAAGCGGGTGGATTTTGTGTTTGGGATGGACGCGCATCCCGCGTTGGTCAAAAGAGCCGAGGCGTTGTCAGAGGCTGATTACCGGCCGCTAAAGCGGAAGGCCAGGTATGAGGTTGCCACGACTGCGCGGCGGCGTCCGGAAAAAGTCAAAGAGCAGATTGTGGTGCGGCGCGAGTTCGAGAATCTGCGTTTGGACGGGGAGCAGGTGGCGGAGTTCCGGTATCGTCCTGGGAAATGCGGGCGGGATTATCGCGTGATAGCGCTGCGTAAAAACATCAGCCACATTAAAGGCGAGGCGATGCTTTTTGACGAGATTCGATATTTCTTTTACGTCACCACCCGTGAAGATCTGACGCTGGCGCAGGTGGTGGAGTTGGCCAACGGCCGTTGCGACCAGGAAAACGTGATCGAGCAACTGAAAAACGGCGTGAATGCGATGCGTATGCCGGTGGATGACCTGGTCAGCAATTGGGCGTACATGGTAATGGCGGCGCTGGCATGGAATTTAAAGGCGTGGTTTGCGATGATGGTTCGGCGTCAAGATCGCCGGACGGAATTGCTGCGCATGGAGTTTCGCCGGTTTTTACACGCCATAATATTATTGCCAACACAAATTATCGTGCAGGGGCGCCGGATTACATATCGGCTTTTGGCGTACAATTCCTGGCTGACGGATTTTTTTGCGGCATGGGAATATATCCGGCGAACGAAATTCGCCTGACAACATATTTTCCCGGGCAGAAGGCTGGAGCGAGACGCAAGTTACAGTCGAGGTGTATTTAAAACCGGCTGTATTTTGAGGAAAGCAAGGTGTGTGCTGATGGAACCGGGCAAAACGGACGCAAATCATCAAATTAATTGCACCGGGAAATCAATTTGGGTGCATAAATCGCGAAAAATCAGAGCGCTCGAACAACCTCGCTTATTTTAGGATTAGTAAAGCTGTCATCGCCGTCAATATCCAGGTAAACGCCGCCACCCACGCGGGCGTAATTATCCACGATAGTGCAGGCGGAAACATGATTGGTGGAATCGGCGCCAATGTAAATTCCGCCGCCGCGGGTGATATTATTTGCATCATCGCCCAGATTGCCGGCGACCAGGCAATTGCGGATGACGCCGTTGCCGCCGGCGCGGCAAAATATTCCCGCGCCAAATTTATAAGCCGTAGTCAGGTTGGTGATTATGTTGTCCCGGATGACGCAGTTTTCCAGCACGCTGTTCGAGCAAAGCGCCACCCCAGCGCCGCAGCCATTGCTCAAGATATTTCCGACAATCCGGCAGTCAACCGCCGTCAGTCCGAGGTGGGCATACTGCGAAGCCTCGATGCCGCCGCCGTATGAACGCGCGTAGTTATTGCTGATCACGCAATTGGACAGCACTAACCCACCCCCGCCCAGCATGACCCCGCCGCCATAATTGTTCGGCGCCTGGTTTCCGCTGATCTCAGTGTTGAAAATCATCTGCGTGCCGGGCGAGTAACAACACACTCCGCCCCCCTGCTGCGCCGTGTAATTGTCGCGGATAAATGAATTGTAAATCACCGCATCGTTTTGACAAAATATCCCCCCGCCCCTGTTGGATATCGGAATGGAATTGTTCACAACCGTACAATTGGAAACAACGCCGCCATCGGTAAATATTCCGCCGCCGTAATAATACGACTCGTTATTGCTTACCACGCTGTTGGCCAGCAACGCGCCGGCATACATCGCCACCCCGCCGGCCCGGGTGGCGGCATTGTCGTGAATGAAACAATCCCACACCTGCCCGTACGCAGTCACACCGCCGCCGCCGGACGAAGAAAAATTTATGTTGGTATTGAAGCTGATCACGCAATTGCTGATCAGGCCGGCGGTCTGGTAAACCCCGCCGCCGCGGTCTGCGCCGACGTTGTTGCTGACAATGCAGGCCTGCAACGTTCCGTCAACCAAGTACACTCCACCTCCCGCGCCGCTGCCGGCGGGAGTATTCTGGGTCATGCCGAATCCCGTGACAGTGAACTCCTCCACCGTCGCGCCGGCGTGGTTAAGGTAGATTCCGCGGTTGGTGATGGCGGGAAACTGGCCCTGAAGGATCGTATTGGTCCGGCTGGCGCCGCACAGGGTGATGGCGTTGGTGACAAGGATATTGGTCGTCAGAGTGTAAGTGCCGGCAGCCACATGCACCACCTCGCCGGCAACGGCATTAAACACGCCGTTGCTGATGGTCTTATAGGGATCTCCCGCCGTGCCGGCGCCGGCGTCATCGCCGGTAGCGTCGTTGACATATTTGTCCGCCTGTGATAACGGAACTATCGCCAGCAGCGCCAACCAGAATACAACATACGATTTTTTCATCATCCCTTCTCCTTTATTGCTAGTTACAGGCGAATGCATGTCATCCCGTGTATTCGATTATTTAACATGCCGCTTGACTCCCTCGTTCCTCACGGCCGGAACTGTTTTCAACGCCTTATTGAGACTGCACCGAATCATCATGGAACGCCGTCGCCGTCTCGCCCTCTTCCAATTGCAGACCATTGACCCAGACGATGGAGTTTGGTCCCGGGGCAAATTTGAATTGCCGCATCGGCCCATAGGCGGCGGTGTATTCACGCAACGCCGGCGCATCACCCGCAACCTGGTAGCGTTTCCATTCCGTCGTCAAGGCGAATCGGTTCCCGGAACGGCTCCCGCCCTTAATCAGGTAATCATAAGATACAATCACGCTGTCGCCGGCTTTCGCGCCTTTGGCGTAGAAGGAAAACACCCTCTTGCACGGTTCGGACGTCACGTCCGGCGGCCAGCATAGGCCGGACATGCTGTCGAACCCCCACGACGTGGTGTATTCCATGCGCAGGGATGGCATTCCATTCCAGGGATTGGCTTCATCCAGATACCAGAATGATCCCGGCTTGCCGCCGTCTGGATTAAATGGCGCGTAAAACGACTGCAGCCAATAGGCGCAATTGGGCATATAGAAATCCGGAACGCCTTTGTTGACCTGCAGTTTGAAAGCTGGATTGAGCACGTGGTTCTTGCCGTGCAACACCTGTTGTCTGATTTTCGGAATATCCACACTGGGCGCCTTTTCAGCATTCAATGCGGTCATATCCACCGCCACTTTTACCGGTGCGGCAATCCGGACTTCAGCCGCTTCCGCTGGTCGCGGATTCAGTTGCAACCGATACGCGCGCGTGCCGTAGCCCTCGATTTTGTCAGTGAACGCCTCCTCATCCAACCCCAATATCCTTTGTGCCTCTGCCCATTTGTCCCTCTGCCCCTCTGTGCCTTTGCCCCTCTGCCCCTCTGCCGCAAACATCCGCGCCACTCTTTGCAATCCGCCGATCGTGAATTTCGTATCCACCGCATACGGCATGATGTTCACCGCCAAAAGCAGGTAATCACCGTCCGGGTATTGGAACACCGCGGCATTGACCATCGGGAAGATTCGCTCTCTTGGCCGGAAATCGTCCGGAGTGTAGCGAATATTCCGGGCAATATCACCGTTGACCAAAGCAGGCGTCATTTCCCTGAATTGCGCGCAAACCTCCCGCAACCCATCCCAAGCATCCTCGTTTTTGACACATTGCAGGGAGAAATACAACAAGCCCCGGGCGCCGTAAATCACCGCCGTATATGCCTGACAGAGAATGTGAGCCTTGCTCATGCCGACCGGCGTCCGGCGAAGATCCAGCATATTCGCCAAAGGCACGAAAAACATTACCTTGTTGTCAAGGCGGCAGCGTTCCCGCAGGTTATACGCAAAAGCGGCCGTGTACAATCCGGGGTTGCCTTGAATGCGGGGCATAAACGGGCCGGGATAAATGTCGTAACCCAACATCTCCCCCCACCGTGTCCAATTATCGCCATGGGGAATCATCTGAGAATACAGCAGAAACCGCGGACGGTAGGGGTCAATCGCATTCACGGTATTCCAATACCATTCGGCGAGTGCAATCTTCACGTCCTGATCGCCCAAATTCGGCTCATCCACATTGTAATAGGCCAGCATGTTCCGGTGTTCCCTCAGAATTTTTGAATTGTCAATCAAGACCGGTCCCATTTTTTCGTACCACTCCTTGAAAATTGCCAGCCGCTCATTCAACGGCAGTGTCTTGTCTCGTGTTCTCGGGTGCGGCGAAACCCATTCAACCACGTTCATGCCGTATTTGTCCGCCAGTCTCGCGAATATATCGGTATTGGTGGTCGCAGATCGGCAATGCGTATTGGTATTCATTGGATGCGCGTTTACCAGCGTATTAAACCCAACGTCTTTCAAATACCTGAATAAATCCTCTTCACAGCCGCCCGCCGCGGATTCCGGATTGCTCCACGTATGATCGCTCCACAGTGGGACATATATCCCGACGGGAAAAATCGGCCGGTCGTCCTTCAGGAGAATGCCCTTAATGAAATCGGTTTTCACCTCAAACCCGGGGCGGGGTTCCAAACGCTGAACAGAAAGAGTTCTGCGCGCCAGTTCTTTTCCCGCTGAAATCAGACGAACGATCAGGGGGTTATGGCCGATGCTGAACGCGTCCACGGGGATTTCCGGCGTCATCACGGTGCTGACGCCCCGGGTCTCCGAAATTATGGCACCGTTGACTTCAAGGATCAACGTGATCTCCCGCGCCATTGTTTCCGGGATGCCGAATTCCAACCGGATCTTCGCGGTCGGCTCGGTCGTGTAATAACTGCGTCCGACAAACGCCTTTTTGAACAGGTTCAGGGCGGATGTGTCTTCAATCGCCGTGCTCGCCAGCACACTTCCGCCCAGCGGGTCCACAACCGCCACTCTGATCTTATACTCGTACTCGCGCACGTCCCCGGCCGGCACATTCAAAACAAGATCACGCCTGGAAACGTTGAGATCAACAAGTTCGGATGCCTTCTCGACGTCTTTGTCATCCATAGTCTCAACAACTTGGACCAAAGCTTTGCCGGCAACCGGCGTGAACCTCATAAGCGTCACCTTTACATCGTAGAAGTATTGGCCGTCTTGCTCTCGCAAGCCGGTCACGCTCGCGGACTGAAGCCGCGGGGCGAAAGGAACCTCCGCTTTGAATCCGCCCAAACCGGCGACCGCGACAAAATTCCCGGGTTTGTGGAAGCTGGGCCTATTGCCCGGGTTAAGCCCGTAAAAAAGAGTTTCTTCGCTTTGCCTTGCCCCCATATAGTCGAGGGTGATGGCAACATAATCGCGGATGACATTGATTTTCGCCCCGCTTAGATCATCACATTCCAAGGCATACAAAGGAATGGCAACCTCGGCGGTCCAGCCGTCCGGCAAGCGTTTGGTCACGCTCCGCCAGGGCGCATTCCATCCTATGTTTGCCCCGGACTCGCCGGTAACGCGCTGTTCACACCTCACGTTGGCGAAACTGAGCAGAAACCAATACCAACGGTCTTGCGTCTCACCCGGTTGAATGCACACTTCCACCGTGTCGTTTCTGCTGATGGTAAGATAGTCATCGTGTTTGAACGCGGTTTGGATGACGTGGATCATATTGGAATTGACGCATTTGAAACCCACGTACAGCCATTTATCGTCCCGGACAAGGTAAACCGTCGTGTTCTTGACGGGGATATTGACGTTTTCCCCGTATAATGTCTCGATTTTGGCGGCATTTTTCCAGGCGGGATCATCCAGCGAGCCGTCCAATGTCGGCGGCGTTATTGTCTCCGAAATCATAATTGGTGCCGGTTCAGTGGCGAAGGCGCCAATCGTCAAACCGCAACAAATTCCAGCTAGAAGTCTCCAGATGTTCATGAATGTACCTATGGTTTTGTTTATCTGTCCATGTTTGAAACATGGGAACATTCCACCGGCTTGTCCGGCATGGCTTCTTGTGCTGAGATTCCGGTCCATGCTGATCTCCTGACTGCGCGACAGGTTTTCCCGTCAGGTTATTTTTCCCTGTCATAATCCACAATATTACCGCCCCGATTGTTCTTCATTTCGCGCTGTTATCCACAGTGATCATGGCGCAGGCTTTCTTGTTCATCCTTGGTTTCCGACCAAGGCGCACTCAGTTTGCAGATTTTCTTGTTTGCCGACGAGCGGATATCCATAAACACATATGGACTATGCCCGGCCATGGTACCATCCTTTCAATTGCGCCCATTCCTGTCGGCAAAAAGCATCCAGTTCCATCATGCCCAGGGCGGTGAAAGCCAGACAATTCAGCCAGAGCGTTCGCTGACCAATATTCTTGTCACCAACCATATCCCCCAACAGCGTGGGCAGGCACCCTGTTTCGGAGTCCTGGGCGGCGGTCACGGCCGATCCCAGCGCCAGCGCCTTGGCCAGAAAAATGTCCTGCCGGGTCTTTTCGTATGCCTTCATATACAGTCGAATCATGTTCACGGCGGACGAATCTATCGGATAATCCCACTCGTACTGTTCCAGGACGCAGGGTATCGGCCAGGAAGCGGTGGAAGCGGCAAGCGCATGCCTGCCTGGACGGGGCATGGGCTTGTCCCAGACCACAAACTGGTCTTCGGCATAACGGATGATCTCCATCGCAATATCCCCGCAGCCGGGATGGTCGTCGCCGTGGTCCAACAGGTATAGCGCAACCTGCGCCGCGTAAAACCCCGTCATGCTTTTGTATTTTTCGGAGCCCGGCATGATATCCTCAAACTGGCTTTCCCAGTGAAAATCCCTGACCGGATGCTCAATTATCCAGGCAACCGCCCTATCCCGGGCGCGGCGATATGGTTCACGGTCGTCTTCGTTCAGCAAGACATCGAACATGTTGATCATCCTGATCGGCAGACAGGTATTATCCATGACAGGACTACCGGTGTCGCTGTCGACCATCAACGGCCAGGAACCGTTCGGAAGTTGCAACCGGACATAAGTATCGGCAATGCGTTGCGCGGCTTCCCGATATTTCCCCAGCCCCGTGGCCCTGGCCAGACTGATATAGGAACTGATCGGTAGCAGCGCTTCCGTCAACATCAACTTGCCGAAAAACTTGTTTTCTGCTCCCAGTCTCTTGAAATCATAAACCGGCGGCAGATATTGCAGCGGATGCCCGGCCGGATTGCCGGCGGCAATCAAATAATCGGCCGCATTGATTGCCAGCATCAGGGCCCGATCCTTCTTATCCGGTTTCAACGAGGCATAGGCAACCATCGCGCCAATCACGGCGCCGATGATCTTGGCCGGAAAACGATAAACACTGTAGCCGGGGTCCGGAGCTTTGTTTTCCCAATACTGAACCTGTGGAAGCTGATAAAAATAGTCAAGCGCCATGCCAGCGCATTCCCGGAAATCCCTGGCCGGCGGCGGCGGCGGTCCCGAGAATGGCACAGACTTGTAAAATTCACGCAACCCGCTGATCCCCACGATGTTGCCGTCCTTGTCAAGCGCCGTTACTTTCAGCGCGGCAAACCCCGCCGGAATCTGCGACCAAACCGGGCCCAGGTCGGCCCAGGGCTCCGCGGCTGTGAAATCGCAGGCCGTCCCCTCCCGCCAGTTCATCTTGTCCCAGCAGTTGATTTCAAAATGATAACTTGCCGCCTCGTCAAATTTTTTAAATTCAAATGCCGGCGCATGGATGAATTGTTTCGCATAGCCGTTCCAGAACGGCGTTTCGCCCGGGATGCCGGGCCGAATCGGCCGGAGCGATTCCGCCACGGCCTGCGCATTAATGTGTTTCCAGTTCATGCCGATCTCCTGAAGCTCCTTCTTTACCAATACCTGATTCCGTGACGGCTTTGGCCGTCACGGAATCAGGTATGAATAATCAATATTAGAGTTAAAGCTGATCACGCAATTGCTGATCAGGCCGGCGGTCTGGTAAACCCCGCCGCCGCGGTCCGCGCCGACGTTGTGCTGACAATGCAGGCCTGCAACGTTCCGTCAACCAAGTACACTCCACCTCCCGCTCCGCTGCCGGCGGGAGTATTCTGGGTCATGCCGAATCCCGTGACAGTGAATTCTTCCACCGTCGCGCCGGCGTGGTTAAGGTAGATTACGCGGTTGGTAATGGCGGGAAACTGGCCCTGGATGATCGTATTGGTCCGGCTGGCTCCGCGCAGGGTGATGGCGTTGGTGACAAGAATATTGGTCGTCAGCGTGTAAGTGCCGGCGGCCACATGCACCACCTCGCCGGCAACGGCATTAAACACGCCGTTGCTGACGGTCAGCCAGGGATTCCCGAACGAACCGTCGCCGTTAAGATCGTCGCCGGTCGTGGCAACATAATAAGTGCCGATGCCAAAGCCGGTTGATATGATGGCGGCCCAAATCAGCATTACAGATACGATTCTCGTTTTGCCCTCATGTTTGCACTTGATTTATAAACATAACGGACTGGCAACCTACCATGTGGTATAAATAACGTTTGTAGACGTTTCTACTTCCAGGATGCGATTGGTTGTAAAGATATTGATATAAACATCCATATTGCCCCATGTGCCTCCGTCAGGATAATCTTCCTGACGGATGGTATGCGCAGCCGAAGAATAATACAACCAATTATTACAGATCCAAGCGCCCGTATAGGGGATGCCCCGCAAATTAACCGCCCAGGGGGTTTTAAACGTGTTATGATGAATGTAGGTCGTGCCGCCGGCATAGTCGGTTCCGGTCCAACGATGCACGTCGAAACTGTGCGAGGACGAGCCACAGTATACGTTACAATGCTCCAACACCAAATTGAAACAGGCCTCATAATTGGAATTCGTGCCCCCCGAAGATGCGATGCTGTGCCGGTTGTAATCGAATATATTGGCTTCAATGACGCTTTCCGAAACCGCGCCGCCAAGCATCACGCCGTAACCATACCCCGTTTGCAGGCAATGATGAATATAATTGTGGTGGATGTAAGCATTCGTGCCATACACCGCAATCCCCGTGTAAGGCCATGCCGATATCTCGCAATTATCCACTTCCAGCTCCGAAGCGTTACAACGAATACCCATCGAAATATCATAGCCATTCGTGGGAATGGCTTCGCCGGAATATGACCCCTGAAGACGAAGTCCGGTTACCCGCACATTGGCGCCCCCCGCCTTGAATAATGGGCAGGTGCTGGGGACGGTGGTATACAACAAGGCCCCTGAGGATCCGTCTACACCCCGCCCGCTTGCCAGAGTTACGCCGCCGGGAATGACGATCCACTCGTATCCACTCAAGTCGAGCGCGGCGGCGTCATTCACGTAGACCACATCCCCTGTCGTTGCCATCGCCAGTCCTTGGATCAGTTCATCGACGGTGTTGTTAACATAATACGTATATGTGGTTACAACATCGCTGTATCCCGCTCCGCCGCCGATCGGATTTCCGGTGGGATTCCCCTCGCAGCCGAAACCGTATTCCCCGCCTTCATTCTGCCATTGCTGATGGATTTCGTCGGGGCCCAGCGCCCGGTCATATATGCGTACTTCGTCCAACGCTCCTTGGAAAAAGTAATCTTCTGAATATGAGCTATAGGCTCCCAGCATTAAATCCGCGGTGTTGGCTCCGATATTCTCCGCCGTGCCAGTGACGGCGCTGTCAAGGACACCGTTGACATACAAACGACCTGTGCCGTTTGTCATGTTATATGTCCCGGCCAGATAGACCCAGCAATTGCTGTCAAGGACATTGGCGCCCTCGATGCTAACGTTCCAACCGCTGCCATCGGCCCGTCCAATGGCGAAATACGGCTTTCCCGAATGCGTGGCCAGGAAATACTCGCATTCGCCCTTGGCGGCGATGACATGATACCCCGCACGGGTATCCGGTTTAACCCAAGCCGACACACACAGCTCGTATATGCCGTTCAGGCTGGCGTCGTTGCCGCAATTTACATGATCGTTTATCCCGTCCAGTGTCAGCGCCGCTCCGATTCTGCCCGGCCCCCAACTGTTGGCGGCATCCATGTCCACCAAGACGCCGTCATTCCGCATGCGGCCGGATTTGTCGGCCGCCACGGCCCCCGATCCTTCGTCAAAGCTCCAATATCCGCAGAGGTTACCGCCGATATAATTCCGGTATAATTCGGCCGGCGTCATCGCGCGATCATACAACCGGACGTTGCCGATGTCGCCATTGAAATAAGCCCCGCCATAACTCAGCCGGCCGATATTAAGGGATACCGCATTGGAAACCAGCGTCATGCTGTATGATTTCGACAATTTTTCCTGGCCATTGACATATCCGCGCAGCACATGCCCGTCATACGTGGCGGCAACATGGCGCCACTCGCCCACGACAAAGTTGGTCGCCGGAATATAAATGACGCCCCAGTTGGTTCCGCCGCCACCGATATACATCCCCATCCGTCCGTCGGCCCAATATTTCCATTGATACGGCGCAGTGGTGTATCCGCCGCTCAGGTATTTTCCCAGAACCGCCTGATTGTTGTTGGTCAGACTATTGGGACGAATCCAACAGGAAATCGTGAATGCATTTTCACCATTTAAGTTCAATATACTGTCGTTTCCGCAGTCCAAATAATTACTGGCGCCAGGACCTCCAAAATGCAATGCCGATCGGAAATAGCCATCCGGCGTAAGCCGTCCGTCAATCCACGCCGATGCATCCATATTGACCAAGGTTGCGTGATTGGTAAACGCGGAATCGTCCGCCGTGGTTGTGCCGATTCCTTCTTTCATTTGCCAACAACCGACATTACCTTCATAGAGCGCATAAATATCGCCGGGCCAAAGCGCATAATTACACATAATGACGTTATCTATGTCGCCATTGAAATATGCCCCGCCAAAACTTAGCCGTCCGATGTTAAGGGATACCGCGTTGGAAACCAGCGTTATGCTGTATGATTTCGACATTTTTTCCTGGCCATTGACATATCCGCGCAGCATATGACCGTCATACGTGGCGACTACATGGCGCCACTCGCCCACGACAAAGTTGGTCGCCGGAATGTATATGACGCCCCAGTTGGTTCCGCCACCGCCGATGTACATCCCCATCTGCCCGGCGGCCCAAAACTTCCATTGATACGGCGCGGTAGTGTATCCGCCACTCAGGTATTTTCCGAGAACCGCCTGGTCATTGGTGAGACTGTTGGGACGAATCCAGCAGGCAATGGTGAAGGCATTATTGTCCCTTAAATTTAGGATACCGGCATTCCCGCAGTCCACATAATTACTGCTCCCAGGGCCATTAAAACGCAATGCTGTCTTGCCGATCCCGGGAACCCAGTTGGTTGCGGGAAGCATGTTACAGAGTAGTCCGTTATGCCCGTAGCCTGATTCGTCCGCCGTATTTGTGCCCAGGCCTTCATTAAAACGCCAGTGTCCCACGATGGCGTCCGAAGTCCAGGCGTTTCCCGTCAGGCCGGCGACCGCAAGCAAAGTTATGACGGTCGAAATGCACCTTTGAGAATCACGATTCATGAGTTCATGTACGGCGTTAATCCTGAAAAAACTGCAGCTACGTATTTCATGACGGTATTCATAACGCCGCTCCTGATTTTGTGGCGGGTATCTCCGCCACCTGGTTTTCGTCCAACTTGGTTACCGGCCCATTGCGCTTAACCCAAGGCGGACGCAAGTCCACAACCCGCGCCTTTATAGCACCATCCCGTGCCAGATCATCCTTCCGCAACAGCATCACATCAAACGTGCTGGAATTTTTAGCGCTTTATTCGTTCCAGATATGACACATTTTAGCACATGAAATATGCGCGGCGCAAAAATATGTCATATCTGAAAGGAACGGATCAATCATCCTGGAACTCCGTGGCGGTCGCCCCGGCCTCCATTTGCAAGCCGCTGACCCAGATCTTGGTTCCCGCGGGCTTGTCCGGCGCGAGCCGGAACCGGAATCCCGGCTGGCCGGTGAAATCCGGGTACGGACTGGAAGGTTTCAACTCGCCGGCTACCTCAAACCTTTGCCATTCGGGCTTCAGGGTAAAGGCTCTGAAGCTGTTTTTGACAAACGGCAGGTTGACAATCAGCCGGTCGCCATCGCGCGCGCCTTTGGCGTAAAGCGAAAACACCATTTGCTGTGGTTGGCCGGCACCGGATACGGGCGGATAAAATACGCCGCTCATGCCGGTTGACAACTCAGGCTTGGTATACACCATGCACAAGGAAGGATTGCCATTCCAGGGATTCTGATCATCCAGCCACCACGAAGAACCTTTTTGACCGCGGGCAGGATCATGGCCCGGCCCCCAATTGGGCAGGAAAAAGTCCGGTACCCCCTTGTTGAATTGCCGGCGGAAGCAAGGATTGGGAATGTGATTCTTCCCCAGCCGCGCCCGGCGGACGATCCCGGCGACATCCACGCGCGGGGCCAGCTCATTCGTCACGGCCCGCATGGAAACCGCCACGTCCACCGGCGCGGGTAGCCCGGCCGCCTCCGTTGGGCGCGGATGGAGTTGCAACCGGTACGCCCGCACGCCGTACCCCTCGATTTTGTCGGCAAACGACTCACCATCCAAATCCATTGCACTTTGTGGCTTTGTGCATTTGTGAGAGATTTCCGCCATTTCGGCGGCGCCAAACATCCGCGCCGCCGCCTGCAATCCGCCGATCTTAAACTCCGTCTCCACGGCATGCGGAACGATATTGGCGGCCAGCAGCAGGTAGTCGCCATCGGGGTATTGAAACAAAGCGGCATTGACCATGGGAAATTTTTGCTCCGCCGGGTTAAAATTGTCCGGCGCATAACGGATTTGCTGCGCGACCTCGCCATTGAGCAGCGCGGGCGACATCTCCCGGATTTGGGCGTTAATCATACGCAGCGCGTCCCAGGCATCTTCGCCGACCACCACGTGGAGGACGAAATACAGCAAGCCGCGCGCGCCGTAGATCATCGCGGTATAGGCCTGGCAAAGCATGTGGGCCTTATCCATGCTGATCGGCGTCCGCCCCAAGTCCAGGAAGTTGGACAATGGCACGAAAAACATGACCTTGTGGTCCTGGCGGCAACGTTCCCGCAGCTTATGCGCGTAATAGGCCGTGTACCAGCCCGGCTCGCTGAAAATCCGGCCGGTAAACGGGCGCGGGTAGATGTCGAATCCCAGCATCTGGCCCCAGCGCGTCCAGTTGTCACCATGGGGAATGTTCATGGAATAGAGCAGGAATTGCGGCCGGTATGGATCGACCTGCAGCACGGTTTCGTAATACCACTCCGCCACCTTGATCTTGATCTCGCTGTCGTTCAGGTTCGGTTCGTCCACGTTGTAATAAGCCAGGACGTTCCGGTGTTCACGCAGGACTTCGGCGACGGCGGTCAAGGTCGGCTCCAGGGTTTGGTACCATTGCCGCTGGTAGGCAATCCGCTCGCCCAGCGGCTGGGTGAGCGGCGGCCGCGAATCGCCCGGCTTGTATCCCGGCCATTTCGGCATCGGCGAATTCCATTCCACTACGCTCATCCCGTATTTATCCGCCAATTCCGCAAACCGGCCGGCGCTGGCGGCCGCAGCCTCCACGTCGCCCGGTTCCTTGCAGATATTCTCATGCGCCAGCGTGTTGAAGCCGATTACAGACAGGTGCTTGAACAGCGCTTCTTCATCGCCGGGACCGGCATCCACCGTAAACGGGAAATTGGTGTTCCAGTGCGCTACATACATGCCGACCGGGAAAACCGGCCGGTCATCCTGCAGCAGCACACCCCGGGTGAAATCAGCCTTGACCTCGAATCCGGGCCGGGGCGGCAGCCGCTGCGCCTCAAGCTGCCTGGCTGCCATTTCTGTTCCGTCCAGCAAGATGCGCAGGTCGACTGCATTGCTGCCGGCCGCGAGCGCCTCGAGGGGAATGGCGGCGGTCATGGCCGGCTGCAAGTCCCGGATTTCCATTGCCGCCCGGCCGTTGACAGCGATGCTCAGTGCCGCTTTTTTCAACAGTTGCCCGGGCAATCCCAATTCCAGGCGAATCTCCGCCTGGCGCTCGGACGTGTAATAACTGCGGCCGACGAAGGCTTTTTTGATTACCTGCAACTTGGTCAGATCGTCAATCGCCTTTTCCGCCAGCAGGCTGCCGGACGCCGGATCCACGAGCGCCACCCGCACCTGGCGTTCGCGCAAGTCGCCGGCGGGAATCGGCAACGTCAGTTCAAGTTGATACCGGCCGGTGACGCCCGGCGCCGATTTCCCGTCCAGCGCCGCCAGTTCAGCATGCTGGACGGCATCTTCCGCGCCATAGTTCTCGATTACCTGCACCAGCGCCGTGCCGGCAATCCCAGTAAAACGCTGTAAAGTCAGGTTGACATCATAGTAATATTTCCCAGCCTGCTCCCGCAGGCCGGCCACTTCGGCCGCCGCAATCTTCGGGGCGAAGGGCTGCTCCGGCCGGAAGCCGCCCAGTCCGGCGATGGCGGCGAATTTTTCATAATCATGGGTATACCGCCGGTCGGGCGTACCGGGCTGCAGCGTGGCCATGATCGTTTGCTCGCCTTGTTTTGCGCCCATCTGGTCCAGCGTTACTTGCCTGGAATTGCGGACGAGATTGATTTGCGCCCCGCTCAAATCATCGCATTCCAGGGCATACAGCGGGATGGCGATTTCGGCCGTCCAGCCGTCGGGCCGGATTTTAGTCAAATGCCGCCAGGGCGCGCTCCAGGCCACCTCCTGTTTTGATACAGGCGTTTTCTGGAGGCGCTGCTCCATCGCCACGTTGGCGGCGCTTAAGACAAACCAGTAATAACGGTCCTGGCTCCCGTCCGGCTTGAGATAGATTTCCACCGACTCGTTGGCGTAAAAGTTCGGATAGATGTCGTCGTGCTTGAACACCGTCTGGGCGACATGCGCCATGTTGGAATTGAGGCACTTGAATCCCAGGTAAAGCCATTGATTGTCGCGGGCGAGATAAACCGTCGTGTCCGTGACCGGCGTATTGGTGTTTTCCAGGTATAGGCGCTCGATTTTCGCCGCGTTCTGCCAGGCGGGATCGTCAAGAGCGCCTTCCAGAACCGGCGGTTTATCGTAAATCGGGATATCAATGGGCTCTGATCTCGCCGCTATGATTCCCAGCAGCCCGCTGATGGCACAAAACATCGCCGGCAATTTTCGCATTAAATTCATTTACAACTCTGCGATGCGGCGTGGACACATTGCGATTCATAAAATCATGTCAATTCTAAATAAGTTGCCTGATAAAACAATGGACAATCGGGCTTTATTTTATGTATATTATTAGCAACGATATTCGCATGGAATTGCGCAATGAAAAATAGACTGACCCGCGATGCCATACCAACGCCTCTGGATGAAATCCGAGTGCACATATTCAACTGTCAGGCAATTCGCCTGTCGGAGCCGGCAAAGTGGTGGCATAGCGAAAACTATTCCGTCCCCTACTGGCGGCTTTATTGGAATTCCACCCCCGGCGCCGCGCTGATTCATAATTCCAGCCGTATCGAACTGACGCCCGATCAGGTTTTTCTTGTCATCCCAAACACCATTACGGCCAAGCGCTGCCGCCACCCATTGGATCATTACTTTGTGCATTTCGTCGCCGATCCACCTTATGACCGGGCGCTCCCGGGCATCATTTCCTTTCCTGTTACCCCGGAGTTGACGGATGCTTTCCAGCAATTGCCCGAGTTGATTACAGCGGAGCCGCACCGCAGAAAATCGGGGTCAACCCGGATTTTGTTCCTCTGTTATTATGCATTGTCAAAGGTTCCTGCTGAACACATCAAGGAGGAATATCGCGATCAGCGGATAGAGCGCGCCATTGCCTGTATGGACGCCAATATAGCGTATCCGTCAGATAACACCGAGTTGGCCGGGATATCCGGCATGCATCCAACGGCATTCATCCGCCTGTTCAAAGAACGAATCGGGATGTCGCCCCAGGCATATTATCAAATCCGGCGGATAGAAGAGGCCTGCCGGCTATTGCATCTTACGACCATGAAAATGGATGACATCGCCAAAAAGACCGGGTATTATGACCGATATCATTTTTCACGCATCTTCAAGAAAATCAGAGGGATGACTCCGACGCAATTCCGGCGTAAGCTCTGAGATGTGTTATCTCAGGATAAAGATGGACGCGGTGGGAATCAATTCATAACATCCCATATCAACAAGGCGAACCACTCGATCCACGCGCGGCCGGCCGTCCAGATCCGCGGCCCCGGCCATCCAGGACTGGTTCGTCCCCGCATTGACGCCCGGCGAAGCCCCCGCCAGGCGGAAAACCCCTGCTCCGGGCGCCGCGAAAACCGGCGCATTCGTGATGTTCCCCTGCGCGGCGTTGGTCAGCACGGGGCTGCATGAGTAATAAAACACATTGGTCAGGCCGGCCGCCGGCAGATAGAGGTCGGCGGTATTGGCCGCCGCGCTGCCGCCGTTCGTCAGATTCGCCGCCACCGCCGTATTCCAGATACGCACCTTGTCCGGCGCGGCCTCGGCCACGATATAAATGCCGCCGCCTTCGCGTCCGGCTTCATTTTCCACGATCGTGCAGGAAAGCACTTCCGTGATGCCCGTGCCGATGTAGAATCCGCCGCCCCGGCCGAGGCTGCCGCCCGGCGCGCGGTTGCCCTGGACCAGGCAATTGCGGAAGAGCGACGTGGCATTGCCGGAATTGCCGGAGTAGTTGTCGGTGTAAATCCCGCCGCCGGTATTATTAGTGGCGCAAACATTCGACGCAATCACGCAATCAACCACCGTGTTAAGATTGCTATGATTGCGCAAGTAAACGCCCGCGCCATGCCAAGCGCGATTGGTGTTGGCCACGATCCGGGAGCGCGCGATGTCCAGCGTGCCGTAACTGGCCGTGTTGGCGTTATTCGCCACGCCGGCGCCGTAAAGCGCCCGGTTGCACGCAATCAAGGTGTTGCTGACCACGGCCCGGCCATTGGCGGTAACCAACAGTCCGCCGCCGCCGTTGGCCGTCTGATTATGCGTAATCGTGCAGTTGTTGACGACAGACGTCCCGGCTCCCGCGGAGATGCCTCCGGCGTGCACGGCGTTGGTGTTGTTGCTGATCACGCAGGACTCCACCAACACCTGCCCGGCGACGGCCATGCCGGCGCCCTGGGCACTGTCCGCCACCCAGTTGTCGGCAATCGTGCAATCCGCGACCGTCCCGCCATTGTCAACACTTACACCGCCGCCATGGCCGTCGCGGTAGTTATAGCGCACCACCGAGCGCCGGAGCTGGGCGCCGCCGTAGACCGCCACCCCGCCGGCGCCGGAACTGGTTTTCAACAGGATCAGTTGCTTGTTGCTGACGATCACGCAATCCGTGGCCAGGGAATTGGAATAGCCCAGGTACATGCCGCCGCCCCCGTTGTAGACCGATACGGAGATGCAATGCCGGACAATGCAGTTGGTCACCACCCCCGCCTGCACCCAGATACCCGCGCCCATGCCATAATTGTCCGAGAGGTCAGGATAGCCTTTTTCCACGGTGAACCCGTCGAACACGGCGCCCGCGCTGTTGATGCGCACGCAGCGCGCGGAATAGTTCACGTCCGGATAAAAGGTGGAGATGACCGCCCCGGTGGGCGCATCCAGGCCGCGGACGGTGATGGCCTTGTTGATGTAAATGTTGGTGGTGACGATATAGGTGCCGTTGGAAACCAGCACGGTGTCATTGTCGACAACTTTTGACACGGCATTGCTGATGGTCAGCCAGGGACTCCCGGCGGAGCCATTGCCAGTGCTGTCGTTGCCGCTGGTGGCCACATAATAGGTCGCGGCCTGGCAGGTCACCGCGCCGGCGCAAATCATTGACACGATCCATTTCATCGGACGCCTCCCATGATGATTTTCTACTTCTTTCGTCTGTTTTCCGCTTCCCTTCCGTGTCTGTGTGTTGAATTCGGTTCGAAAAGAGCGGCGGCGATCTTACCCTGTCTGTCGCCCGCGGACGGGCGCCCCTTCGGGCGGGTTTGCCGGGAGCGGGGCAATCTTGAGATTAGCTCCGCCCACCGGCGCACCCGCATCCAGGGCAAGCTTGCCTTGTCTTTTCGAATCCCTTCGGGCAACCGAATTCAACACACGGGCGCATGGCTGACGCCTTATGCAATGCTCCTCAACATAAAACCTGTGTCTTTACACAACACACAAGCTTTCCGCAAATCCAAACACAACCGGTGACAACATCGATTAGCCTGTTTCGGATCGGCGGCCGCGGTGAGAATGGGCCTAAAAGCTCGTCGGAACCGTGGCCGCCGCATACCGAGCCGGACGGCGTCAAACCGCCACAACCGGCATGACGTAAAATCCTCAACACCGTCAAGCCTCATTTATACCATCTCCGTTTTCATCCCGGTCGATCAAACTGTTCTGGAATTAAGCATACCGCCCGTGCTTTTTTACCGCCTGGTAAAACTTCTCCAAATTCTCCGGCGGCGTGCCGGGCGCAATCACATTGCTCACCCGCACCATCAAACGCACGCCCTGTTTGACCCAGAGCTCAACAAACTCCCGGGCGGCATGGTCAATTTCCGACGCCGTCTTGCCCCAGAGCATCATGGGGTGGACGGTGCGGCGGTAGGTCACCGCCCGGCCCAGTTCCGCGGTCAGCTTGGCGAAGTCCGTAAAATACCCGGTTTCAATGTCACGGATATTGAGTTCGTCGTACAGCAGCCGGGCGTATTTTTCAATCGGCCCGCACAAGTGGATGGAATTGACGGCGCCCGGCCGGCCGCAAGCCGCGAGAATCCGCCGATGGCATGGCAGCACGAAGTCGGCGTACATCTGCGGCGACAACAGCACGATCGCGTCATCGGCAAACCAGATCGCGTCATCCGGCAATCCGCAGCCGCCCGCCGGGTAAGCTTCGCGCATCAAGGCGCGGGAGGCCCCGATGCGCACGATAATCGCCTCCGTCACGAAATCCAGCAAAGCCCGGGCAAACCCAGGATCCTCGCAAAGGTCCAGGCACAGGTTGTCGGCGCCGCGCAAGCTGACGGCGAGTGTAAAGGGCCCATCGGTGCCGCAGGGCAGGCGCGGCGGGGCAACCGGCCGTCCGGCGCAGCGCGCGGTGGCGGAACGTCGGCGGAAGAACTCGTAATATTGCATCATCCGCGCCATCGAGTTGCCGGTCAGCGGGTCGGGCATCTTCAGCCGGGCGAAAGCGCCCTTATCTTCCGCCAACATCGGCCTGGTCCAGAGCACATCTTCCTCGGGATAAACAATTCCGCACCCCAGCCACCCCGCTTCATACTGGTTTTGAAAGTCCACCACCACGCCTTCCCATTGTTCCGGCAAGCCGGCCGGGAGGTCGCCGGTGATGCGGGCGCGGTTGTATTGTTGCGTTTCAAGCTGGCACTGCATCATGAACGCGGGGTCCGTGAAATAGCGCCGGAAACTCAAGTTACGCATTTTCAGGTAATACCGGATGGATATCCCGCCCGCCAACGGCGCCCGGACAGGCCGGCCGGAGCGAAACGCCCGCCACACTTCCGCGGCTTCCGCATTATGCCGCTCAATCGCCGCCGGATCAATTTCCGATTGCCGTGCCATGGACTGGCCTCCTTATTTCAACCTAAATCCGGCAGTTGGCAAGTTTGCCGCATCCCGCTTTAAAGCGGGACAGGGATGCACGCTTGCCACGCGCGGCGCGTGGGCGGCAAGGGTGACGGTGTATTAATATATCCCGCTTTGAGCGGGACAAGCTCCGAATTTATCCCTCCCAGCGGGACCCTTGCCAACAAAGCAGATGCGGCAAAATCGCCAACCATTTTCCGGTTTGAAATTCAAAAATTTTCTTACACCCGAAAGGTGTTTGCGACAGAAATCCTATCTTCCCTGTTTTCAATTGCTTATGTCATTTTTGAATTTCAAATGCCGGATTCAGGTTCAACAATGTTTTGGTGACCTTGCAGGGCGCGCGCCCCAGGTTCAGTATGCCGTAGCGTCCGACCGCGGCCGGGACTACCGTCATTTCGCAGAATTTCGGGCGGTAAAACCGCGCGGGATTTTCCAGGGAATACACCAGGACTTCCTCGCCTTCCACCAGCGCCAGCACGTGGAACTTGCCGGCGGTATCGTCCTGAACCGACCGATCGAATTCCAAACGCCGCAGCGAAAAGAAAATATCCGGATGCTCCCCCAGCAGGACTTCCCGCCAGCCCGGGCCTTCCCGCAATGTTCTGGGCTGGGGCCGCAGCACGCCGTCAAGCGCGCCGCGCCGGCAGGCCTGGTTCATGACCGTCCGGCCGTGCAAGGAGTGAATGGGCCGCGGATTCCCGTCCAAGTCCAGCCGCAGGTAATCATACATCTTGAAGGTGTAAGACCCGACCGTGCACGACCCGATTTCCAGCACCACCTGGTTGCGCCCCGAGGCGTGCAGCGTGCCGCCGGGCAGGAGGAACTGATCGCCCTTGCGGCTTTCGAAATAATTGACGTATTGCTCGTAATCGAAAGGTATTTTTTCGGTCTCCGCCTGGCGGATTTTTTCGAAAAACTCCGGCACATCCGCATCATCGCGCAATCCGAGGTACGTGCGCGAGCCGGCCGTCTCGACCACGTAATAACTTTCATCCTGCTGAAACGGCTCGCTGAAATGTTGCTTGGCGTAGCCGGCGGGCGGATGCACCTGGACCGACATGTTGCCGGCGCCGCCGTAGGTATCGTCGTAATTGAAGCGGATGGGGAACATCCGGCCGAATCGCTGGACGCTTTCGACGCCCATGACGGCCTCGGCCTCGGCCTTGAAGAACATCGGGAACGGAAATTCCATGACCGCCTGGCCCACCTTGGCCAGCAGGCTGACTTCATTGGGAATCATGTCAAAAACCCAGGCGCAGTTTTTCATGCCATCCGGCAGGCGGCGCAGCCGCTTGATGAACTGGCCGCCCCAGACGCCCTCGATATACACCGGCTTGCAGCGGAACGGCTGGCGCGCCAGGGCCGCCAGGGTCTGGCGGAAAGCGCCGGCCGGCAGGGCCTTCAGCCGGGCGGGCTGATTGGCGTCAACGTAGAAATCCAGGGCATGGTCCTGGATCAGCGCCTGGCGGTGGCGCGCCATGATCTCGTAGTCGTAATAATACAGCCGGCGGAAAACATGACGGAGCCCGCGGCCGGGCCGGTCGCCCAGGGGCAGCACCTCTCCCGCCAGCACGCGCAAGGTGGCCTGGAGCGGCGCGACATCGAAATAAACGACCATCCCGCCCAAGTCCTTGAGCAGGGCGGCGCCGCAACCGTAAACACAGATAACCTCGCGGCTGCCGGGATGCAATCCCGTCCGTAATTTTTCAAGCTTCGTCTGATCAAACAGGGTTGCAAGGCAGCCGTGAAATATTTTGCCGAACAGCAACACCGGGTCAATTTCTTTGTCCAGCGGCAGGTTTGCCGCCAGCATGGCATCCAATTCCGCGGACGTTTTATGGCAATCGGCGATGTTGACGGCCGTCAAGGTCAATCCCCGGCCGGCCAGCTTCTGCCGGAAGATGCCCAAAAACGCATCCCACCCGGCGCCGATATGGCCATCCAGCAAAACGATCCGGCTGGCGGGCATGGCGTCGGACAGTTTACCCGCCAGGGCATCATTGCCGTTCACCAGCGACTTGACGATATCATCCGGCAACGGGGGCTGATTCAGGGCGCTGAGATCGTCATAAGGATACGGATTGAACATGAAACTCATATTTTTGTTCCTTGAATAGGCTGCGCCATTCTCTTAAAAGTCGGTACGCCACGTCAGCGGAAAAAGTGACTAATTGCTCCGATCTGAGATCGGAGTGATGTGGGAAAGCCTGCCCTGCTATCTCGTCAGCCTTTTCCGCGGGTAGGGCGAACTCTCCGAGTGAGCCGTGCCAGACGGCGCGCCCATGGTATTATTCCTTATATGATACCGCCCTCCATTGTTCCGCTAAATTTTTCTTTGCGTTCCTTGCGTTCTTTTGCGGTGATATTTTGGTTTTCATCCGAAAAAACAGAAAACTCGAAAACCTCGCCGAACCGGCCGCGGCCTTCCGCTTCCAGGCACAGTTTTAATTTCAAGTGCTTTTCGATCTTGCCCAGCGGCACCGGCCCGATTTCAACGTCGTCAAACCGCGCGACATCGCGCGGGACCGGCCAGCGGATTGCCAGGTCCGATCCCGGCAACGCCGCCAGGTAAACGTCGCCTGGCCGGCCGGCTGATCCTGGCGCCAGCCAGCGCGCCTCCTGGGTATTGCCGACGCCCAGGCGCAAGGACAGCAACGCGCCGCGCGGGACCTTGACGGTCGCGCCAGCCGCCACATCCCAGGTTTGCCCGGCGTCATCCGACAAGACCACCCCGTTGAACTCCGCGTTCAGGTATTTCAGCGGGTTATTGCCGTTATACGGCGTGTTGCCGACGGCGACCAGCGGCGTATTGGCCGAGTCGGTGCCGGTTCCGGCCGTCCGGACTCCCAGGCATTTCCCGGCCTTGGCGGCGGCGGCATAAGCGTCGCGGCCGGCGCCAAAACAGATTCCGGCATACCCGCCGGCATGGGCGTCGCGGTCAACCTCAAACCATGTTTCCGGAACGGGCCGGCGCCTTGGCCGGGTGAATGCGGGCACCATTTTCACCATGGATGCGGCGGCAGGGCGCAATGTGCCGTCGGGCTCCACCAGGCCGAAGTCGCCCAAATCGCGCCCGCGGGGCCCGCCGCTCCACCACCAGGGGGCCAGGCCATTGCAGCCGCTGGCGACGATCATCTCGTAAAACTGGCGCATCAGGGCATCCTGCTCCAGGAGTTTCTCATGGAAGGGGCGCAAGGCCGACCAGTTCCAGAAAAGCTGCCGGGCATACTTGTTGCCGATCAGGCTCATGCCGAATTCCATCCAGACAATCGGCTTGCCGTTGCCGGTGAAATCGAGCAGCCGGGAAGTGAAGCAGGCGGCGTTGAACCCGTCCGCACCCAGGCGGAAGTCGTAGCCTTCCGGCGAGAGAAAGTCCACGTGTTTGCACGCGGCGGTGCAGGAAACGTTGTTCGCGGTAATGTGTCCCATGCGGTAGGTCAGCAGTTGACGCGGGGCATGGCGGCGGATATCGCGCGCGGCGGCATTCCATTTTTGATTCAGAAAATCATCCATGAACCGGCGATAGGCCGCCACCATGATCCGCCAGGGCCCGTCTTCGCGCCAGTGCCCGGCGTCCGGGGCAATCACCGCGCCGCGGGCATCGCGATGGGCGGGGACGCCCCAATCGCGCTCGGCGTTTTCAATCGAGCCGTAGCGCTCCGCGACCCAGGCGCGCCAGGGCGCGTCCCAATAGCCGCGGTACTTGTCCAGCAGCGGGCACCCGCCCAGTTCCCAGATCATATCGTAACAGATGACGGTCGGATCGTCCTGGATGCCGGTAGCCTCGAAAAATTGCCGCACCGCTTCCGGGCTGTAATAAAGCGGCGACATGCCCTCCGGCCAGCCCAGTCCTACCCGGATTTTATGCCAGCGGCAGCGCTCCAGGAAATCCAGCAGGTGCGGAATGGAATGATCGAAGACATTGCCGTCCAGGCGCGTGATGATAAAATTGATGCCGCATTGCTCCATCAATTCCAGGTCGCGATCCACTTCCACCTGGTCGTAATATTTGTCGGTCAGCCAGCCGTACCAGTTTTCAACCTCCTCGACGCCGGCAAAGAACAGCGGCCAGTAATTCATGCCGACCGGGTACCAGGGCCGGCCCTTGAGCATAAAGTTGCCGCCTTCAACCCGGACAAACTCCTCCGCCGCCGGCCGCCGCGGCGCCAGCAGCATGGTTTCGTGTTCGATCGCATCCACCGGCGCGCCTTCATAACAAAGGGTGACTTTCACCCGGTAGGCCACCCCCGGCCGCAAATCCGCCGGGCAGGGACAGCGGCAATCGGAGATGTTGCGGGGGCCGGCCAGCAAGGCCGCCTCCTGCTCCAGCGCCGGCGCGCCGGGGGCGGAGAGCGTAAAGCGCAGTTTGACCGGCAGATAATCCTGCCGCGTGTTGAGCACCCGGGCGCCGAACGCCGGCGTTTCGCCCGCGCGGTAAACGAAGGCGTCGCAGCCGCCCTCAAAAAGGAAGAGGCCGCGCAGCAGATGGTCGAGCATGGCGGCAAGCAAAGCCTCAAATCCCGGGATGTCCAGCGGTTGCGGGTGGGTGAAACCGATCCCGGCCGCGGCAGAGCCGGTGATGGCGGCCCCGACGGAGTTGGGCCGCGTGCCGCCCAGGCTGAACGGGAAATTAAAAGTATCGTTCAACATGAAGAATGCGGCCGCGCCGCGCCGGCCGCCGGCGCGGCCGCCCTCCCCCAGGCACTGCAATACCGGCGCATACCGGGTTTTACGGCGCTGCCCATAGCCCTGGCCATGCGGACGGGGCGCCGGACAGATCACGTCCAGCGGCAGACCGGAACCAACCGCGCCGTTGAAGACGAACTGGCCCGGCTCGGCCATGAACCGGGTTTGCCCTGGCAGCGCATAGACCTTGTAAGTGGGCGCAAAGCCCTCAAGCAAAACCGGCGGCATCGCGCCGCTGAAAGTAGCGTCGAGGCAGTTCCGGCCGTAATCGCATTCCCGGTATTGGCCGTCAACCAGCTTCACCAGGCTGTTGAACAGCGGCCCGCCCAGGACCAGCAACTGCCCGCCGCGCTCGGCATAGGCCTGCAAATCCGCGGCCGCATCCGCCGGAAAAGACACGGCCTGGGTGATGATCAGGACCGCGCATTCAATGCCGCCCTGTATTTTCCTGGTCGCGGCGCTGAATTCGGCGACGGTGAGGCGTTGGACATTATACCCCATTTCCGCCAGGCGGCCGGCCAGCCGTTCCGCCGCTGCCGGGTCGCACCGCGGCAGCTTATCCACGATGATCCCGACCCGGTCTTCCGCCAGGTGTTGGGCATGATTCATTTGTGTCATTATGTTTTCCTCTCCAGAATAAAATCCGCGGCAACCGCCGCTCCCAGGAGCGCGGCCGATTCAGGGTCATCCGCACAAACGATTTGAGCGGCGGATAGCCGTTGGCCTGTCCGCCCCAGCAGCGTCCCGCTGAACAAATCGAGCGCCCGGGCAACCTGCCCGCCCAGCGCTAAATGCGCCGGCTGAAAATCTTGGAGCAATGGCGCCAGCGCCTCGCCCAGGATATCGCCCAGCATAAAAAACACCCTGCGGGCAGCCGCGTCGCCCTGGCGCGCCAACTCCGCGATTTCCCGGACGGACGGGCCCGGCAGTCCGGCGCCGCCGGCATGTTTGCGATATAAATCCACCAGCGCCGGCGCGCCGATGTAGTTTTCCACCTTGCCGGCGCGATATGGCAGCCGCCCCAAGCCCCGGTCGGGAACACCGCGGCCGGGCGGGATGATCAGCCCGCTTTCCATGAAGGCCGAGCCGATGCCCGTGCCCAGCGTCACCGCCATGACGCGTCCGGCATGCAGCGCCGGATTAAGCGCCGCCAGCCCCAGCAGGAACGCCTGCGCGTCATGCACAAAGGTTATATCCGCCGGCGCGCCGGCCGGCCAGGCGCGTAGAAATTCATGCTGCAGGTTGACATTGTAAATTGACCGATACTTGTCTTCCTGCATCAAGCTGACGCCCCGCGCGTAATCCAACGGCCCGCACATCGCCACGCAAATCCGGCGGACGACACAATCATGCTCACGCGCCAGATCCAACCCGCGGTTTATCACGCCGCAAAAAGACGCAATGATTTCCCGCGCTGCGCCCCGGGAATTCACCGGCGCGGTTGGCAGTCCGGCCATATTCCGCATTGTCGGATCAATCAATGCGGCTTTGACGCAAGTTCCGCCGATATCCATGGCAAGGCAAACGGGCCGCATATGATCATACTCTTAAGACGGCGCCGGCAGCGCCGCAGATTTGACAATTCATTGGGTTTGATTTTGCCCGAAGCGGCTATTTTTCCTGAAGCGCCGGATTCCGGGCCATGGTTTTGCCCAGCATGGCATGCGTGCGCAATATTTTTTCGCCGGCGCGATCCATGGCGCGCATGGTCATGCAAACAATCAGAAAATCCAGGATCAGCAATTGGGCGATCCGGGACGTCATGGCGCCCAGCCGGAATATTTTTTCATCGGAAGCCGTCAGGAGGCAGACATCCGACATTTGCCCCAGGCGCGCATGCGGGAAATTGGTCACGCTGATGACCGGCGTTTTTTTCGCGCGCGCCAGCGCGGCCAGGTCGCATACCATCCGGCTTTCGCCGCTGAACGACACCGCCAGCACGGCATCCCGCGGCTCGATCAAACCGCAGAATATCCGGGCGAAATCGGCGTCCGGATGATAAATCGCGTTGTATCCCAGGCGCAACAGCTTGGCGTGGATATCCATGGCCACCATGCCGGAGGCGCCCGCGCCGAGCAAAAATATCCGTCGCGCGCGGGTGAGCAGCCGGACCGCCTGGTTGATGTTGCTTTCGTCAAGCAGGCTCAGTGTATCGTGCATCACCCGGCTGTTGTGTTCCAGAAAGTCGCGCCGGACTCTGGCAAACGAATCCGGCGGCGAACTTGATTCCGCCAGGGCCACAGACACCGGCATGAATTCCGACGCCAGGGCCGCCTTCAACTCCGAGAAACCCGCAAAGCCTATTTTCTGGCAGAAGCGGATGATCAAGGAATCGTCGCAGCCACAATCCCGGGCGATTTCCCGCGCCTTGTGCCGGACAATGCGATCGGGGGCCGCCAGGATATAATCCGCGATCCTGCGGTACTTGCCGGTCAACCCGGGATACCGATGCTTGATTTTCAGCAGGGTTTTGGGTGTGATGATCATACCAGCCGGCATTCATTAATATTGCATGTATTAATATTTATATTCAATTACGCTGAATATGTCAACACGAATCCCCCGCCACACGAATCCGTCCGGCGGGATGGCCTTTGACGGGGTGATCCGGCAGGATGGTCCGTGCCGGTAAGACAGGGCTGGCTGGTTCGGCTTCAGCGGTTATGATGCCGCTACGGCATAGCGGCCGGGATTTTCGCGGGCATGGCGGTCCAGTCCGTCCATGATCGCCCGGCAACTATCCCGCCAGCGGTCTTCGGGAATATCCTCGGTGATGCCCATGATGATGCCGCGCGGATCGGGAACCTGCTCCATCAGATCATAAGCAGTCCGCTCGACTTCGGCGTCCGGGCGTAGATGCACGGACGATGGAAAATTCATCCAGATGACCTTGTCCGGCCAGGCCGCGCGGGCCGCGCCCAATGTCATGTCGGTGTCCGGCGCGGGGGTAAAGGCCTCGATATAATCCAGGTCGGTTTCGGCAATGACCTGCCTTAACAGCCCGCAATTGGCGTCATAATGGCAGCCGATCAGCTTGCCGTGCTGGTGCATGATTTCAGCAGCTTCATGGTAATGCGGTGTGTAATATTTCCGGAAATCTTCCGGCCCGATGATTTCCGGCACCACATTGCCGCCGTAATTGGCGTGCAGGCAGGGCGAAGCGGCAATCAGGGGATAAATTTTGCGGCGTTGTTCAACGACCGCGTCATACAGCGCAAGGATTTCGTCGCGCCGGTCCATCCACTCGATGCAGAAGGTCGCCATGTCAATATACTGCCCCGAAATCAGGGTTTGCAGCGGCTCCAGGCCGAAACTGGTGCGGAAAATGACATCGTTGCCGGCTCTTTCCCGCGCCTGCACAAACGCATCATAACAAGGCGCGTATTGCTCGTCTTCGATCAGGAATTTTATCACCTTGTAATCATCGGGCGATTTAAACAGGCGTTCATGAACCCAGGAGGTAAATCCGGCCGGCTCCCGCAGGGCGGAAACTGTTCCTACCGGCGTTTCATACCAGCGGCGGATGAGATTTTTCCCGTTTTCAACAAAATGTTCTTCCCGGATTTTTACATGGGGTTGACATGTCCGCACCACCGGGACGGCCCTGTTCACGATGCACAAGCCCCGGTTGCGCATTGCGCGCTCAGCCTCGCATTGTGGAATTTTGGCGCTGTAAATGGTGAACGGAACCTTGTCGGCGCATCCGCCCCGCAGGGCAATTTCCACTCGTTCGCGCGGTGTCATGAATAATCTCTCCCCTATCAACCGAACAATATTGCTTGACAACCGGCAATCTATATTTTCATATATGTATTGTAAATGGAGTTTATTGCTGACCGATATGGAATATATTGCCGGCGGCGAAAAAAGTTTGCAGGTGGTTTTCCATCGTTCGGAGATTTCCGCGCGGATGGGCGTCGAGCTGCTTACCGGCGGAATATTATTCGCCAGGGAGTTTTATCACTGCCGGCCGCGAGTCCGGAACGATTTTCTCATCCTGCTGACCTTGCACGGCGCAGCGTGGGTGCGCGAAGGCGCCCGACGCCGTAATCTGCAGGCGGGGGACTGGTTCGTGTTGCGGCCGGGGATCGAGCATGAATATGACTGCGTTTCGCCATGGTCGTTCGCCTACGCGCATGCGAATGGCGCGCTCCTGCGCCGCCTGGTGGAGCAACTGGCGTTTTTCCGGAACGAAAACCTCGGGTTCCGCCAGCGGTCGCACCATGGCAAGATGCTGCTGGTTGAGCTGGTCAAAAGAGGCGCCGCCGCCACCTCCGGCGCCGAGGCCGCCTGCAATGCCCTGCTGATCCAGCTCCTGGTAATCTTGCAGGAAGACCGCCTGGATGAAAAGCGGCGCTCGGATAACCTGGCGCTCGCCCGCAAATTCATGGAAGAGCATTGCGGCGAACCGCTTCGCCTGGCGGATATAGCCGCCGCGGCGGGCATGTCGCCTTACCATTTTTGCAGGATGTTTAACGCCGCCGCCGGACTGCCGCCCTTGCGTTACCTTCAGAAATACCGGATCGAGCAGGCCGGCCGCATACTGCAAACGCCTGGCGCGTCCATCGGTGACGCGGCCGAATCCGCGGGATTCGCCGACCGCCTGTATTTTTCCAAAGTCTTCCGCAAGTGGACAGGCATGACGCCATCCGAATACCGCGCGCTGGTCCAACACCAGGATTGACCCGGTCAGTCATCGAATCCCAATCAGGGCGCCGGCGAGAACGTGCTCGCAACATCCCATGTCCGGCTCGCTATTGTCAACTGTGCGGCAGCCGTGAGGCACGACGGCCATGCAACAGCCGACGGCGGCAGCATCGAAAAAGACGGGGCAGCACGGAGACTGCGCGCTGTTATTTGCCATCAAGCCGGCAATGCTCTTCTTCGTGCTTTTCGTGATTTATATTTACCCGGAATCGGAACTGAATATGGCAAACGAAACCGGCGGCATGATTACCCCGGCGGTATGGGCGGATTACCGCTCATAAACGCCTTCTCCGAGTATGCGCTCGACTCCGCCCCGCCATATTTGAATTCGGCGCAAGTATCCCGTTCTGGCGGATTCAAGGCAATGACAAATGATTCTTCATCAAACGCGCGTTTGTAAACAAACGGATAACCGCCTTGTTCGCGATGCAATATTTCCAAGGCCCCTTGCGGCATAATCCATTTGCTGTCGTGACGGTGAAAATATATTTATGGCGCGAATTCCTCCATAACCACATCAATCAACTCCGGATGTTCCCTGAAGGTTTCGAAAAACGCCAGCATGATGTCCTGCGCCCCCGCCGACCCGGCAATTCTGATTTCCCGGCGCAGCCGTTCCGGGGTTTTCAGCCTGTCGCCGCCGTAAACGCCGACAAACGGAACAAACCGGTTGAAGTCATGGTGCTGGCCCGACTCGGCCTGGTAAGCTTCGCATAAATCCAGGATTTTGCCGTAGGACCAGAACGGCTTGTAAAACCAGGCTACCGTCTGCCCGCAGTAATCCACGTGCAATTTCGCCGGATACAGCGGGTTCAAATCGAAGTCCGGATAGATGTGGATGGCCAGTTTCAGGTTTGGTTTGATTTTCAACAACAATTCCCGGACTTGCCGGGTCCAATTCACCAGCCGGGCTTCGGAATATCTGGCCAGCACTTCCCTGGCATCCATTTCCGGGTGGTCTGCGGCGAATGCCAGGCGTTGCGTGCGCGAGTAATCGCAGAAACAGGCGTAATAATTCCGGTACCCCAGGTAATCCAGCCCGATGCCGTCCAAGTCGTATTTCGAGAACAATTCGGTCAAACACTTTGCTTCTTCCGGGTCCAACCCGCGGTCGGGGCACAGCCAATCGCCGGAATGGGCATTGGCGCGATCGGGCGTAACGCGCGGCATTTTGATGGATTGTTCTTCCCAGGGCTGGATTTGCTGCGCCAGTTCGGGATGGTTTTTGATATATTGCATGTTGAGCGTCCGCAGGTTGATCGTCCAGGCATAAACCTGGATATTCTTCGCCCGGGCGGCGCGGATCAGTTCGCCCAACGGATCGATGGTTACGCCTTTGGGTTTGGGATAATATTCGCTGTCGTAACAGACCGTCCCGCCCCCGGCGGCAGCGGACGCGATGACGGCGTTGACATGCATTTTCTCCAGCGTGCTCACCAGGTTGCTGATAGATTCCAGCGTCCGCATGTCTTTATGACGCGCCCACATGGCGCGCCAGGCAAATTCCGCTTTCGGCAGTTGCGCGGTTTTTGCCGTTTGCGCGAATGCCCGTTCGGCATGGAAAAGCAGCCCGCCCCACTTGTCCGGATTATGGCAATCGCGGACGCCGATCACCGGCCAGGTCCAGTAACTGGCTTCGCCGCCGCGGGCCGCATAACGGCGCCCGAGATGGGCCAGCCACCGGTCGCCGGACCGCGGCGGATAATTTGTTCCCTCCGCCAGGTGGGCCAGCGCGGCGAAGGGGATGGCGATTTCCGCTTGCCAGCCTTCATCAATGTCGTACGGATCATTCAAGGTGCCCCGCACGACAACGGCCTGCTGCATGCCGTCGCAATTCCATTCCGGGACATCCGGCGGGTCAAAGTGGACGGCGCCGATGCGCTCGCTGACTTCCCTGCGCCATGGCGACTTATGCCATTTATCGCAGATTTTACCCAACGGATTGATGTGGGTTTCCGTGTAGCGCTGACCGATGCAATCCGGCGCGAGATAAATCTTGAAAAAACTTTCCGTGTACGCCTGCTTGCGCCGGGCGGGAGTTTGCCAACCTTCAACTTTCAATCCCATGGGATCGTCCCGGACGATCTTGGCGGCCCAGACATCCGGATCGCCGGCGGCAAGCGCGAAATATAAATATTGGTCATCCCATAGCAGCCGGGCCTGGACCGGGTACCGCGCCGGGGAGCCGTCGGCGATATCGGCGAAGACCGGCGACGGTTCGGCATCCAGCCAGGCCGGATCGTCGAATTGCCCGTCAACGACAATAGGCGAGGATGCTTTGTAAACCGGATATTCCGGCGGAGAATTGTCATTTACAGCATCCGCCGCCATAGCTGAACTCGCCATGACAAATAAAACGGCACACCTAACCAGTATTTTCATAAGATTATTATTGTTCCTTCCCCTCTTCGCCCCCTTCGCGTCCTTCGTGGTTAATCAGAAAAGGGGCAAAGGATCAAAGGCACAAAGGGGCAAAGGGGCAGAGCGGCAGAATCTGGTTCTTTCGCGTTCCTTGTGTTCTTTTGTGGTTAATTCCTTCCCTTCGTGACCTTCGCGTCCTTCGTGGTTAATCAGAAAAGGGGCAGAGCGGCAGAATCTGGCTCTTTCGCGTTCCTTGTGTTCTTTTGTGGTTAATTCCTTCCCTTCGTGACCTTCGCGTCCTTGGTGGTTAAAGATTTCCGCCATTTTTGCCTTTTGCCGCCAATCCCATCTCCACCTTCATCCAGGGCAACACCGGCTTAAAAAAGCTTCGGCGCCGCCGGCACAAACCCATCCGCCTGCACGTTAATTTCATACTCGAAATCCGTCCGTTCCGGCGGCGCGACTGATCAACGGAAGACGCAAATCGTCCCGCGCAGCAGGTATTCGTAACACCCCATGTCCGTCCTGCCGGAAAACCGGTCCAACCGGGGGCGGCCGTCCAGGTCGGTTGCGCCCGTCATCCACGCCTGGTTGGTTCCGGCATTGATTGCCGGCGACTGCGCCGCCAGCCGGTAGTTGCCGGCGCCATAATCGGCAAATTCCGGCGCGGCGGTGATGTTGCCCTGCTCCGCGTTGGCCAGGTTGGGGCTGCAGGAATAATAAAAGGCGTTGGTCAAGTGGTCCGCCGGCAGGCTCAAATCCGACTGCCCGGCTCCGCCCATGAGGTTGGATACTGCGATTATGTTCCAGACCGCCAGGTTGCCCGCCGGCAGATTGTTGCTCACGGCAATTCCGCCGCCATGCATGCTTTCGTTGTCGGCGATCGTGCAGTTGGCCATGGTCACCTTGCCCGTGCCGATGTAAACTCCACCGCCGTAACTGCTGCTTCCGCTGCCCCGATTGCCGGCGATCAGGCAATTGCGCACGGTCAGATGGGTATCCGCGGAAGAGGCATTATGAACAAAGATTCCGCCGCCCCGTTGGCCTGCGGGCACAACGTTCGACACGATCTCACAGGATTCCACCAGCCCTTGATTGTCCTGGAAAAATAAGCCGCCGCCTTCGCCGCCGGTATTGGTGTTGGCAACCACTCTCGAGTGGGTCACGGTCATCGCGCCATATAGCCCGGTTTTTACGTTGTTCGCTACGCCGCCGCCATAATTCGCCCGGTTGCCTTCAATCACGCAGTTGGTTATCAGCAATGATTGATCAAAAGTCAGCACACCGCCGCCGCCGCTGAGGGCGCGGTTGTGGATAATTGTACAATTGGCCAGAACCGAAGTTGAAATGGAATAATATATGCCCCCGGCATGAACGGGTGAATAATTATTGCTGATAACGCAGCCGATGACGGTCCCGCCGTTTTTGACCCGGATGCCGCCTCCGTATACACCGGCGCCGGTGATCCAATTATCCAGGATATGGCAGTTGGATATCACGCTTCCCTGGCAATCCACGCCGCCGCCATTCGCGCCGAGGGAAACATTCGTCACAATCCGCGAGTTCAGCAATTGCGCGCCTTGCGAGATGAACGCGCCGCCGCCGCCCCAGGTTGTTGCATTCGACAAATTCTCGTTGCTGACCACCTGGCAATCGGTGATGATTGAATTTGAGCCGGCGGCATAAATGCCGCCGCCATTTAACAACGAATGGCAATGCCGGATGATGCAATTGGTCACCACCCCGGCCTGCATATAAATGCCGCCGCCGCGTCCACTATAGTCGCTGCCGGGCGGATACCCGTTCTGGATGGTCAGCCCCTCAACCACCGCGCCGGCATTGTACACCCGGATGCAGCGGGTTGAATTTGCCGGGTCCGGATACATGGTCGTAACGACCACCCCCGTTGGCGCATTCATCCCGCGCAAGGTCCCAGGCGGCGCCCGCCCAACAGAGCCAAGCGCCGGCCAGCAATCCGGGCCCGGCAATTCCCCGCAAACAGCGCCACGTAAAGGTTTTCATGCCATCTCCTCCAATTTAATCAAACCGCCACCTTCCTTTTAATACTCATTGCTTCCAGACTCAAATGCCTCACTGCCGGCAAGTATACCACGGCAGGCAGACGGATGCCATATATTGTTCATGCATGCGCTCTTTTTCAAGTCAATTATGGGGACATTTTTAAACGAGTCTTGACAGAAATTTTTTCTGCAGCTTGCATTGGCGGCGTTATCCCGCAGCCTGTTAATCCGGGGTTCTGCGGCGCGCTGGGGGCAGGTCGGAGCAAATGGTTGTTGTCAAGCCGGCGGCGGCAGCGTCAGATTGAACCGGCGTTGCCGCGGTCACTTTTTCCGGCGGACCACCAGGCGGCAACGAGCCTGGCCGCATTGGGCAAGGTCTATTTCGTATTCGAATCCCAGCGGCTCCAGCACGCGCCGGTACAGCAGGTCGCAATGCTCGCAATAGCGCGGATACGGCTGCATTTGCCGGTATGCCAGCAACCGCCCTTTGGAAGGGCAATGCCGCATGTCGATCCGGAACTCGCCGGCGGCTTCGTCCAACTCCATGGTGAAATCGGCGGCTTCCTCGTTCAGCGTCTGCGCCCAATAATCCCAGCAACCGCGCAGGCCGCGGCTCGCGGCCAGGTCGCGGAGATTGGTCAGGTAGGTATCCGACAGGTGTTCCCAGAATTTAACGACCGCATCCCGCCCGCCGCGTTCTTCGAGAAACTTGAACAACTCGCTGTAAGCGGGAATGAATTCGGTGCAGGATATCACGGCTGCCTCCGGTAAAAACGCTGCCGGCTGGCGCCGGTCAGCGGATCATAATCGCGCAATTCAAAGGCGAAGGGCGTATCCCGGCAGATGGTTTCGTTGACGATGCGGGTGGTGTCGGCGTACAGCGCGGACGGCAGGCCGCCCTGGCGCCGGATATGCTCGACGGCCGGACAGCGTTCAACCTCGATCAGCAACTCTGCGTCGTCGCCGGAAATCCGGACCTGGCCGCCCTCGAGGCGGTAAATGTTTTCGAAATACTCCCGCAGCGCCGCCAGCCCCCGCCGCCGCAGTTCGGCCTGCAGCGGCGCATGGTAGGCGGCGGCAAACCGGCCCAGGTAGTCGCGGGCGGCGGCTACCCCGAAATTGACGCGGAGATATTCCAGGGCGGCGTTCAGCGCGCAATGAAAATCGCGGTGGAAATAAACATTGTCCGACGCCTGGCGCGTCATGGTCAGGTTGGGCATATTTTCAGATACTCCGCTTCGCGCCGCAACGCGCGGCAGATGGCGCGGCGGCAGGACTCCGTCAAGGGGTACTGCGGATAGTTGCGCCAGGTTTTAAAGATGCCCATTTCCACCAGCAACTGCTTTTCGCCGGCCAGCCAGCATTGGATTTTTTTCCCGCCGTATACATCGTACATCAGGCGGTTCATGCGCGCCTGCAATTTTTCCGCGCGCGGCAGGTCGCCGGCGCGCGCGGCGGCGATGATCTGGAGCGCCAGATAGCCGTTGAAAACGCCGCCGCCCAACAGCAGTCCGTCGTAACCGGCTTGCAGATACGGCACGCAGTTGAATTCCCAGCCATTCAGCAGCACCAGCTCCGGACGGCGGCGGCGGATGGCCAGGAGCGCGCGCATGCGCGCCAGGTCGGCGGAACTGTCCTTGACCATCACCACGCGGGGCTCGGCGCAAATCCGGCGCAACATGGCGGCGCTGACCGCCACCGGCCCGTTGGCGCCCCGATCGTAAATACCGACCGGCAGGGGGCTTTGGCGGACCGTCTCCAGGTAGATTTGCAGAATGTGCTCCGGGGTTTTGTTGGCAATGAAATACGGCGGGGCAATCACCGCGATCTCCGCGCCGGCATCGCGGGCCCGGGCGATGTTATCCAGCATCCGCGCGGCGGAATTATCCGTCACCTGCACGGCCAGCGGCGCGCGGCCGCGCGCATGCCGGACGTAAAACCGCAGCAGGCGCCGGCGCTGGGCATCGGTCAGCCACGGGCCTTCGCCGTTGGTGCCGGCAATGAAATAGCCATTAATACCCAGTCGGCGGTCATGCTCCAGCATCCGCCCCAGCGAGTCTTCATCCAATTCCATCCCGGCGGTCAGCGGCGTGGGCGCCGCCGACCAGACGCCGCCCGGCAGGCGGCCGCTAAGTTTGTTCGCCATATAACTCCTCAATTTATCCGCCGCGCTGGTCTTCAGCCGGACTGGTGCGGGGTCATGACGGCCTTAATGATCGGCTGGCTCGCTTCGACAATGGCCCGCAGGGTTTCCCGGGCTTGCGCGAAGCCGAAGGTATGGGTCACCAACCGGCGCCCATCCACCAGGCCGTCGCGCAGCAGGCGGTTGGAAACCGGGAAATTGATCGCCGGCTCGGCAAAGGCCGGGCGCAGTGTGATTTTCCGGAAAATCAAGTCGTTGACGTCCACTTCAATCTTGTTGCGGCCGCCGAAGTGCAGGCCGAAGAAGGTAATGATGCCGCCGAACTTGACGATTTTCAAGGCATCGTAAATGCTTTCCGGCGGCGAACTGACAATCACCCGCTCCACGCCGTTGGGAAAACGTTTTTTAACCGCGGCTTCCGCGTCCTCCTTGCGCGTTTCAATCAGGGTGTCGCAGCCAAAGGCGGCGGCGGCGTCAAAGCGCGCCTTTTCCATGGCGGTGTCGCGGCTCAAGCCCGTGATGAACACATGGCCGGCGCCGCGCAGTTTGGCCAGGCGGGCGGCCATCAGGCCCAGCGGCCCGTTGCCCAGCACCGCCACCGGCGCGCCAAGCGGAATTTCCGCCAGGAGCACCGCCGTGAGCGAGACCGCCAGCGGCTCCGTCAGGCTGGCGATGGCATAGTCCAGATCCTCGAATTTATCGAGCAGGTTATAGCGCACCGCCATGTATTGCCCCATGCCGGGCTGGCCTTCCATGTTGTACATGTTGCGGCAGAATTCCGGGTGGCCGCTCTTGCAGTTTTCACAAATGCCGCACATCGAGCAATCCTCGACAATCACGCGGTCGCCCGGTTTGACGGTCTGGACGTTTTTGCCGACTTCCAGCACTTCCGCCGCGATTTCATGGCCCAGCGCCATGTGCTCGTCCGGCCAGTCCCGGACAAAATTCACATCCGTGCCGCACACGCCGCAGGCGTGCACCTTGACGATGACCTGGTCGTCGGACGGCGCCCCGATGTCCCGGGTGCGTTCTTGAATATCAATCCCGCGTTTGCCGAATAAACCCTTGCTTTGCATTTTCCCCTCCTCGGGCGGCAGGCGCCGCCCGCATCAATTTTGCTGGTTGCACAGGCCCGCGCCTGACCGGCCGCCGCCGCCGGCGGGGGCGGCGGCCCCGGATTCTCCACCGGCCGGATCAGGCGGCGCCGTAAAGCCGGCCGTCGCCGCCGGGATAAACCTTGTCATCCGCGTGGCGCAGGACGGCATCCAGATCGCCGAAGACCTTGTGGAACGCCGCCACGATCTTATCCATCAACGGGCGGCCGTTGGGGGCGTGGATGCCATGCACGACGGTATACGTGTCGCAGAGCATCGAGGCCACGGGATACTGTTCCACCCGGTAGTCATACTTGATGCCTTTCGCCTCGTTCACCGCCCAGGGATAGCCCGTGCCGCCGTAGCCCAGCCTGCTCTGGAACAAATCCTGCGCGGGCACGGGCATGGTCTGCCATTGCCCGACCAGCATGCCTTCCTTGTACAGCGCTTTTTCCACGGCTTCGCGGAACCGGCGCGGCGCGCACTTGACGCCCGCGGCCTGGGGATCGAACCGCACGTTGTACATGAAATACACGTGCCGGCAATCGGGCGGACAATACGGCGGGATCACGCCGGGCAGCTTGGCCAGTTCCTGCGAGAGGTATTCGGCGTTGGCGATGCGCACGGCATTCAATTCATCCAGGTGCATCAACTGCGCCCGGGTATGCGCCGCCGGCAATTCCTGGTTGCGGTACATGTAGCCCAGGATCGAAGCATTGTACTTGCGGCGGTGCGTCACCTCGTCAACTTCATCGCCGAAACAGCGGATTAACACGCCTTTCTGAAGGATATCCTCGTCATCAGTGATGAACAGCCCGCCTTCGCCGCCGCAAAGGTTTTTGAAATTGTTCAGGCTGAACGTCCCGACGTTGCCGAAGGTGCCGACGTGCTTGCCCTTGTAGAGCGCGCCATGGGCCTGGCAGGAATCCTCGATGACGAACAGGTTGTGCTTCCTGGCAATGGCCATGATCCGGTCTTTTTCGCTCGGGCAGCCCTGGATGTCCACCGGAATGATGGCCTTGGTGCGCGGCGTGATGGCCGCTTCCAGTTTTTCGGGATCAATGCAATAAGTCCGCGGATCGATGTCCGCGAAGACGGGGATGGCATTCTGATGGATGGCGCAGGAAGCCGACGCCAGAAAGGTGAAGGCCGAGGTGATGACCTCGTCGCCCGGCCCGACGCCGGCCGCCGCCAGCCCCATGTGGAGGGCCGCCGTGCCGCTGCAGGTGGTCAGGCAGTGCTTGGCGCCCGTGTAGGCGGCCCATTCCTTTTCCAGCGCCGAAACCTGCGGCGCAGTGCCCCCGGCGACAATGCCGCTGTCCAGCACTTCGTTGACCAGGCGCCGGTCGTCCGCGGTAATCACCGGCCAGTTTTTATAATCGCTGCGCTGCAACATCGTTGTACCGCCGTCAATCGCCAGTTTTTCCATGGCTGTCTCTCCTTTTGTGCGCGGCTCCGCGGCGGAATGGCCACAACCCGCCGAACCGCAGTTTATGTTAAAGTCTCCGTCACCCGCGCGCTTCCGCGCGCGGGTTTCCGCTGGTATCCCCGGTCCGCTATGCGCGCGACGGATTTAAACTGGTAATATTCATACCGGTAATAACTGACAAACAACACCGCTACGCGTCCGCCCACCAGGTACACCAGGTTGGTTTCCTTCAAGAGCGGCGCACCCGGTCTGACCGACAGCAAGCGCGTCAGCGGCGCGGTAGCGGACACCCCTTCGATGGTCTGGCTCTCGTAATCCAGCGGCAAATGATGCACCGTGTATAATTGCTCGAGAAAATCCATGCACGCCAAGTCATGCGCGCTGATTTGCCCGGCAAAAACCGCCGGCATCACCACTTCATCCACGGCCGTCGCCGCCCGCCCCAGCTTGTCGATGCGGCGCGCGAAAAGCACGCGGTCGCCGGGGGGAATCCCCAGCAAAACGGCATGGTCGGCGCCGGCCGGCTGAAATTGCCGCACCTGCACCACCCGGCGCAATTCCGGCGCATGCCGCATGATGCTGGCGTAAAAGTCGCCGTTGACGATCGGAATGCGCCGGCGGGGTTGCGGATTGACGAAGGTGCCCCGGCCCTGCTGTCGGACGATCAGGCCTTCTTCCTCGAGAATCTGCAGGGCGCGGCGGATAGTGATGCGGGAAAGGCTCAATTCCCGGCACAAGCCGCGTTCCGTCGCCAGGCGCGCGCCCGGCTGCCAGACGCCCGCGAGAATCCGTTCGCGGACCGACTGGGCCGCCGCGTTATAAGCCATGGTAGCGCGCTGCATTGCGATGGTAACCGCCCCCCGGCGGCGCAGCCTGCCGCAACATACGGCGCCGGCACACCGGGGTTCATTAATATTGGTTATAACCATATAACCAATCGCCAAAAACGTCAAGCTTTTTTTCGCCGACCGCCGGGAATTGTGCTGGCGCAGCGGTCATCTTTCCGTTAGAATCGCCCAGAACCAGTAATAACCATGGCCGGCGCGTTCCGCCCGGCCCAACGAAAGGCTTGTTGCCATGCCCACGCATGCCGCGCCGTTCCCCGCCGGCGGCTGGATTGACGCCCGCCAGGCCGGCGCATCCGGCTCCGAATTCCAAACCACGGGCGCCATCCGCGCCGGTTCCAATGAAATCACCGTGGCCGAGGCCGGCGATTTTCAAGTCGGACAGGAAGTGACCATCTCCCGCTGCCACCCGCATTATTACGGCACGATTTACAATGCCGCGGCGCCGTATTTCGCCAAAAACCAGCGCGCGCTTCGCGACGAAGTCGAGTTGCGCGGCCTGGATGACGGCAAGGCCTGGCAAACTTTTTTTGTGCATTTTGAAGAAGCCGCCCCGGCAACCTTCCGCTGGCTGGCGGTGGACCCCGCCTTCCAGACCAAAGCCCGCGGCCAACCGTCGCTGCGCCGCTACTGGCAATGGCAGGGCACGGGCTTGCCGGTGGACGGCGGCCGGGTGGCGCTGGCCAGCGGCGTGGAAATGCGTTTTAAGCACCGCGCCTGGCAACCCGGGGAAAGCATTGCGCTGCACGCCCGCAACCGGCTGCTGGCCCGCATCACCGGCATCCGGGGCAAAACGCTGATCCTGAGCGCCCGCGCCACCCGCGACGCCGCGGACGCGCTGGTGCGCCATCATGATCAGGCCGCGCTGCAGACCGCCGTGGACCGGGCGATCGCCGAGCACAAGGGGCTCTTCATTCCCGCCGGACGCTATCGCCTGTCACAGGGTCTCTGGATCCGCCAGGCCTCCCTGCGGGTGGAAGGCCTGGGCCGCGACCAGACCCTGCTGGACGTCAGCGAAGATAATACTTCTGTTTTCTGGATCGCCGGCGGACAGGATATCGCCATCCGCAATCTCGGCATGACCGGCCACACCGGCTTCCTGGAACTGCCCGCGCATACCAGCTTCAAGACGGTTTCAGGCTTTCCCTTGTGGCCCACGGCCAACCAGCAAATGGAAATCAAGGGCTGCGCGGCGGCGAATTTTGTGAGCACGGAGCGGCTGCTTTTCGAAGACCTCAAGGTCACCCGCATGGCCTCGGAAGCGTTTTACTCGCACGGATCCGACCGGGAAGGCCATCCGCCTTACGTCCAACAACCCCATGAAGGCATGCCGGAACTCAGCCAGCAATACACCAAGTCCTGCATTTATCACCGGTGCCTGGTCAGCGACTGCGGATTCAATGTCTTCAACAACAACGATCACGCGGAAAACACCAGCATTCTCCATTGCCATGTCGAGCGGGCGGCCAATTTCTGCGAAAACGCCGGCCGCTTTACCCGCATCATCGGCAACTACGTCCTGGACGGCTGCTTCACCAGCGTGCATAGCGGGTCGGCCGACGACCCGCGCCGGCTGGGGCCGACCCAGGCGGTGATCGCCGACAACGTCTTCGAGGGCGGCCGGTTCCTTGGCGGCATTCTGATCAACAATGCCGCCACGCAGGTCACCGTGGCCAACAACCTGTTCATCGGCTGCAGCAACGAGTACGCCATCCGCATCGGCGGCGGCCGCCGCATCACGGTGACCGGCAACCAGATCGACCTGACGCAACTGGGCGATTACCCCGACAACGATCGCGTCGGTATCTGCATTGAAGCCTCCAACGTCCTGGCGGCCGACAACCACATTTACGCGCGCGGCCCGCGGGCCGGCAAGGCTACGGGCATCAGCATTGCCGAGCATGCCGTCAATGTCCAGGCGCACAATAATCTGATTGAAAACTGCGGGCATGGCATCCGGACCGGACGGCGGCTGTTCCGCGACGCCGCCACCGGCCTGACCGATACTTTCCCGCCGCCGGCATGCGATGGACAGGGCGCCTTCGAATTCTGCCGGACGGAATCCGAGGTTGTGGCAGCGCCGCACGGCAATACTTTCCGATGTCTCGGCTTGCCGCGCGCCTGCGACGGCGCGCCGGCCTACGCCGGCTGGCGGCTGCGCTGGCTGACCGGGAGGCAAGCCGGGCGGACCGCTGAAATCGCGGCGTTCGATCCGGCGCAGCCAGCCATCACCCTGGAAGCGGGCGGCATGGCTGCCCGTCCGGGGGACCGTTTTGCCGTGTATCCCCGGTATGCCAACTGGCAGGTGCATCACAATACGCTGGCCGATTGCGAGCATCCGCTGCGCATGGAACTGCTCGATGCATCCGGCGTGCGCTGCGCCGACAACATCATCGCGCCGCCGGCGGGCAACGGCAATTAAAGGAAGCGTTGCCGCCCGGCTGCCCGCCCCGGCGGCAGGCAGCCGGACTACAGTGTTCTGACCGCCGGCATCAGGGAGATGGCGACGCGGTCGGCAACATCCTTGCGGGGGGGGCACATCGCGGAGGTCACGGTGAATTCCAGGGAATGGTCGCGTCCCGTCCGGAAACTGGCCCGGCCGAACCAGTTGGAAGCGGCGGAAGGCGCTCGCAGCATTTGTTCCGCCGCTTTCAGCGACTCGCAGAAATCGCCTAAAAACCGGCGGTTTACCTGGTGTTCATTTTCGAACTGCAGCAAGCGCACGCAAGCGGGGTTGACGTATTCGATCAAACCATCGCGATTGCATACCATCAGCCCAAGACAGGTATGGCGCACGGCGTCCAGTTCCAATTCGCGCCGGTCTTCCGCCTTCTTCCGGCGCTCCAGGCTGCGGATGGTCATCAACAGATCGCCGGGATTCAGATAATGAATGCTGCTGATGGCGATTTCCGCGGGAAACGTTCCGCCATCCTTGCGCTGGCAATTGGCGTTGATCACGGTAAAGCGGCCGTTTGACACGTGATCGCGGATTTTAGCCAGCACCATGGGATTAAACGCAGTAATCAATTCTCCGCACGGCAGGTTCCAGAAATCCTCGGCGGGATATTCGAAAAACTTTTCCGCCCGGCCGTTGCTGGCAATAATATAACCCTTGCTGTCTACAATCACCACCGCGTCATACAGGCTGGATAAAATCGCCTGATATAACGACCGATCCCGGCTGCGATCAAGCTTTTCGCCGGCAGCCGGCGCCGGCGCGGCAGACGGCGCCGGCACGGGAGCCGCCGCCGGGAGAGGCGGCGCACTGACAGCGGCCGGCGCCGCGGGCGGCGGGGCGTCCTGCGCAGCCGGCGCCGCCTGCGCTACAGGACGGAGCGCAGCGGCAGGTTCGGGCCGCTTGGGGTCCGCGGTATGCAGCCATGACGGTAATTTCATATTGATTCTCCGCGTAAGGATTACGGGAGGGGCCGCTATTCGGCCAAATCAGACAAATCCATGCGGATCGTCATGGAACTGCGGTCAATTTTCTCTTTCGTTTTCAGCCCCTTCTCCCCCGCTCCCGACTGCGCTTCCGCTTCGTGCGCCGGCACTTTCAATTGCGACCCGCAGGCCGGACAGACGGCATTCATGCCGATCATCTCCAATGGCGCCTCGATTTCCTGTTTGCATACCTCGCAGACAAAAGTCACAAAATTCGAAACGGTTTTCGGCTTGGCGGCGGCGGGAGCGGCGGCAGGCGCGGCAGCCGCGTCCGGCACAACCATCTGGCCGTTGCAAACCGGGCATTCCGCCGTTTGGCCGCGTTCATTCAACTGCGCCATGATGGTATTGCCGCAATGCGGACAGGCAAAAATGATGCCGCCGGCTTCCGCCACAGACGGCTCGGCCGGCGCCGCCGCTGCGGCCGGCGCGGGCGTCGCCTCGGATGGAGCGGTGTCCGGCTTGGCAACTTCCATCTCAACCGCAGGTTCCGGGGGAATTTCGCGGACGATCAGATTCTCCGGCAAAGGCGCCATCTTCTCCCGGGCTTTTTTCAGCGGAATCACCTTGAGAGTATCATGCTCGGCAATCAGAAAACGCGTGCGCGTTACCGGATTGAAACGGCGCGACTCCTTGCGGCGCACCAGCTTGAACTTGCATAAGCCCGGGATGGTAAAACCATTGGCGGCTTCGCGATACGTCATTTCCGCCAGATTAGCCAGCACGCGGCCGACGTCCGCACGCGATAATCCAGTTTCATCCGCAAGCGCCGCTATGATCCCGGATTTTGTCAGGGATTTCGACATAAGATATCTCCACCGGAAGTTTGCAATGAAAAACCAACGCATTCAGCCCAATGCGCAGCATCATAGAATGCAGCCAGTATAGAGCCGCCAGTATCTCCAACTGGTTAATTAAGAATCAGAAAAAACAAAATGTCAATATATTTTTCCAGTTTTTGATATAATGATATAAGCCTGCAGGATCAACATACCCGGCCGCGGCCTTCTAAACCGCCGGTTTAACGAAAGTTTACAGACCACCGGCAGTATAGCGACAGTTTGGCCCATCTGCCGGGCTGCCGTGATTTTCCGCTGATCCAGTTTTCAGATGGACTTGCATAAAATGGCTGGTATATTAAGTCGGAAAGGATTTTTCATGCCAAAAGCGAAATGCGCCCAACCCGCCGGCCAGGTCTGGTCGGGGATTATCCCCGCCCTGTTCACACCCTTCACGCCCTCCGATAAATTAAATCTGGAAATCCTGCCCCGGCACCTGCAATTCCTGCTGGATGCCGGCTGTACGGGATTTTTCGTGGGCGGCAGCACCGGCGAAGGTTTTCTGCAGACCGCCGAGGAGCGCATCCGCTTCGCGGGCGCGGTCATGCGCGCCCTGCGCGGCCGGGCGCCGGTAATCCTGCATGTCGGCGCAATGCATCCGGGCGACGCCTGCCGCATCGCCGCGGCCGCGGGCAAGCTGGGAGTCGCCGCCATTTCGTCGGTCATGCCTTTTTATTACAATTACGCCATGGATGAAATTGCCGGTTATTACCGCGCTATCCAGGCGGCCGCCGGCCTGCCGATGATCATTTATTACATTCCGGACAGCACCAACCGCACCCTGACGCTGGATCAATTCTGCAAAAGCCTTTTGACGCTCCCGGGAGTAGTCGGCGTCAAGTATACCCACTCGGATTTGAATCAAATGCAGATGCTGGGAGCGCTCAGTCCGCGCCCGCTCACGATCTTCGGCGGGTACGACCAGATGGGGTTGGCATGCCTGGCCATGGGCGCCCAGGCCCTGATCGGCTCCACGTACAATGTGATTCCGGATTTATTTGTGGCGATGTACCGCGCTTTCCAGGCCGGGCGCCTGGACGAAGCGCGCGCGCTGCAACTGCGGATCAACCGCTTCCTGCACCGGCTGAAGCAATACGGCAATCGCGCTTATTATGCGGCGCTGCAGGCCCGCGGGATCGACATCGGCTGGCCGCGCCGCCCGGGCCGGGAAATCTCCCGCCAGGAATTCCGCGAAATCGCCCAACTGGTCAGGCAGTTTGTACCGGCATGATCCTGCCCGGCGACGGCCCTCGCCTATCGGCGATCAATACGCGTAGCAACTGCCGCCGATGAACTCGCGCAGCAGGGAGTCAGACGGCACGCCGGAGTCATCCGTCACGGCGGCGAGCGCAGCGAGAAATTCGTAGATGCGCTTGGCGCGGATGTAGGCATCCTGGCGCGCCGGGTCGGCGCGGTATTTTTCGATGGCCGGCGCAAAGTAATGAAACAGGCGGTGTTTGAGGAACGGCAACTCGTAAGGCAGGGCGCTGTTCACCAGGAAGTCCGCCGTGCCGATGAACGGAATGATATGCTGCAATTCGCTGCGGCGCACATACCGCCAATGGGTGATGGTAGCCTCGGGCAGCGAATTGCGGTGCCAGCTGTCGCGGATCATCCGGCGCAGCAGCCGGTGGTCGGCCCAGCGCATGAACTGGCCGTCTGCCGCCCGGAACTGGCCCAGGGTTTCGATATACAGCCGGAATTTGCGGGCGGGCGGAATGCTGGCGGTCATGGCGTCGTATAATCCGTGCAGGCTGTCCAGCAACAGCACCTGGTTGGGCCGCAGGGTCACGTCATGGGCGTTCAGCCGGCGCCGGCCGGTCTTGAAATCATAATGCGGCGCGCGCACCGTCCGGCCGGCCAGCAGTTGTTCCAGGTGGTCGTTGATCAGCGGCAAATCCAGCGCATGGGGCGACTCGTAATCGTAATCGCCGAATTCGTCGCGCGGATTCCGCTCGCGGTCGAAGAAATAGTTGTCCACGTTGATGGTTTGCAATGCCACGCCCGCCTGGCGCAGATGTTCATCCAATTTCATCGTCGTGGTGGTTTTGCCGGATGACGAAGGCCCGGCGACGATGACCAGGCGCACCTCGCCGCGGCGCTCCAGAATCAGGCGGGCGGCCTGCCCGATTTCGGCGACGTACCGGCGGTTCGCGTCCTTGATCAAACGCGGCATTTCACCCCGCCCGACCAATTCGTTCAAGGCCGGCACCGAATCGCAGCCGTGCGCCATGTTCCAGCAGAGCACCTCGTAGATTTTCTTGTAAGGAATATTGTCGGTGACTTCAAAGGAATAGGCGCGGGTGGCGCGCGCCTGGGCGCGCTGGCGGCGATATTCCATGTAGGCGCGGGCGGTGTCACCATGGCCGCTTTCGAGAAGCACCTTCTCGACAATATCCTGAATTTCCTCGATGCTGGGCGTGGCGCCGGCGCCGTGGGCGTCCAGCAAGGCCCGCTCGACTTCCAGGCCGAGGCGTTCCGCCAGTTGTCGGTCCTTGCAGCCCGTCGACACCAAGGCGCGGAAAATCGCCGTGACGATCCGGTCCCGGTCGTAGGCCACCAGGTTGCCCTGGCGTTTGATGATCTGGGCAATTTTATCGGTCATGGCTGAGTCTTTTTTCAAAATGTTCGGAATTCAGGGTTGCCAGAGGTTGAATCAGGTTCAAAGGTTGTCTGGGTTCGGCATTGGTTTTACACAACCTTCCGTTCCTGCCACGCAAGGTGGCAGGGGACGATTTTTGAAATTGGATCCTTTCTTGGGAATTGCCGCCAATGTAAGGATTTTCACCGCGGAATTCAAGCGCTTCCGCAGCCCGCCTTAATCGGAACGCGGCCCGACACTGGACATGTCTATCCGGCGGAAGCCCAGGGCAAAAGCCGGCGACCCGGGGTCAAGGGCGAAATTGCCCCGCGCCGGATCGGCAAAACGCGGGTCTGCCACGCGCGAATGCCGGTCCAGGGGCAGGGTGGAATCGAAACTGCTGGCGGCTTCGCGGTTCGGCATTTTCGTCCAGACGCGCCTTTGCCATTCATCGAATTTCCAGCGCCCGAACATGACCGGCTGCCGGCCGGCGCGCCAGTATAGGTTGTCAGCGAAGATTGTGTCGTAGCTGTCCCATTGGTCGCGGGTGAACAATTTACCCGCGGTCCAATAGACGATATTGCGCATGAACACATTGGGGCGGTCGGTGTCAAATCCCAGCTGCGCGGTTTTTCCCAGGGCGAAGATGTTGTTGACTATGATGTTGCCGGTGGTGAACACCTGCGCCCGGATACCGGGACCCAGGGTATGGTGCACAATGTTGTTTTCCACCACGACCCCGCAGGTGGCGCCATCCAGGTAAATTCCGCGGCTGTCGGAATAACCGTAAATATCATGAATCAGGTTATTGCGGATCATGGTGCCCGGCGCTATGCCCAGGGTATAAATGCCGCCGCCATCGCTAAGCGTCCGCTTCATCAAGTGATGCACATGGTTGAACTCGATAATGTTGCCGGATGTCCGGTTGGCAGCGTATTCCCAATCCCAGCCGACGGAAATGCCGGTGTAATAAAGATCATGCACCTCGTTGTGGGCGATGCGATTGTCATGGCCGCGTCCGACCCAGATGCCGACTGCGCCGAGATATACCCGGCCTCCGGCATGGATATGGTTGTCGGTCACATGATTGCGGCAGGCATCCTCCTCCTCCCCGCCGCGCAACACGCTCTCGCCGATTTTGACGCCGCCGGCGCCCAGGTCATGCAGATGATTGCCGGCAATGGCATTATCCTGGCATCCCCGGCCGAACTCCACGGCGTAATTGCCCACATGCGCGACTTCGCAGTTTTCAATCCGGCAATGCCGCGCTCCTGCGGCGGCAATCACGCCCGGCACGTCATATGCCGCCTGGAGCCCCGGGTACCCCCGTCCTGTCAAATTCCAGTCGGCATGCTGGAATGACAACCCCTGGAAGTGGATATGTTGCACGAACTTGCCGGATTCGGGCCGGCCGGCCAGACGCACCAGCTGTGCGAGCGCCGGCGCCTCGACTTCCGCGTCGCGCGGATTTTCGCCCCGCAGCGGCCAGTAATAAAGTTTGCCGGCGCGGCGGTCCAGGTACCACTTGCCGGGGCCGTTCAAGCCGGCGCGGATATTGTCCACAAAGAACCGCCGGTGGCCGGCGATCGGCCACTTGGCCGGAGTTTGCAGGCGGATGGCGCCGGTGGTCGGACTGAATTCCGCCACGCGCGAGCGTGAAATCTCCCAGCGATGCAGCACGACGATTTCCGCGTCCGTCATCTCTCCCCAGCGTTGCAGATCGGCCGGCTGGCCGTAAAATCCGCGGCAGTTGCGCGGGTCACGGGCGGCTTGCGGATGCAACGCGGCGGCCACGGGATAGTACCTTTCCGGATCCGGCAGGCGGGCGCGGCAGCGTCGGACGCCATTGACGAACAACTGGCGAAAATATTTTTTGCCTGACTTGACGTCCGGCAAATCGGCGACCCAGAGATTCCTGCCGCGGCGGCGCCAGCCGCCAATGCGCCAGCCGCCGCTGATGACCGGCCGGGCCGCCGGCGCGGCCGCATAAATCACAGGCGCATCCGCCGCGCCGGAATCGGCGGGCTCGAACACCAGCGGCCGCGGGAGGCGGTACGTGCCGGCGCCGAGAATCACCCGGATGGGGACGGCCTGGCCCGGCCGCGCTTTCAAAACCTGCCTGACAGCCTGCTGCGCCCGATGCAACCCGGCAAACGGGCCGTCCGTGCCGCGGGCGTCCGGCTCCGGCAACCGGCCTGACCAGCGGTCATTCCCATTCTGCGCGACATGAAAAACAATTTCTTGCATGGCAACATCCAAAAAATTACGGCACAGTCAATACCACCGGACCCACCCGGCCATACCCGGAGGCCGAAAGCCAGACGTACCAGCCGCCGCTGGCATCCACTACGGCCGGGTCCGCCCGCCCATCTCCGTCGTAGTCCCCGGCCGCCGGCGCGCCCGCAATACCCAGGGCGTAAGGTCCGCCAGGCGCGTACCCGGACCGGGAAAACCATACATGCCAGTTCCCGCCGGCATCCGTCACCGCCGGGTCCGCCAGCCCATCCCCGTCGTAGTCCCCGGCCGCCGGCGCGCCCGCAACGCCCAGGTTGTACGGCCCGCCAGGCGTGTATCCGGATCGGGAAAACCATACATGCCAGCTCCCGCCCGCATCCACCACCGCCGGGTCCGCCAGCCCGTCCCCGTCGTAGTCCCCGGCCGCCGGCGCGCCCGCAACGCCCAGGTTGTACGGCCCGCCAGGCGCGTACCCGGATCGGGAAAACCATACATGCCAGCTCCCGCCCGCATCCACTACCGCCGGGTCTGCCAGCCCGTCCCCGTCGTAGTCCCCGGCCGCCGGCAGCCCCCCTGTCCCCAAGCCAACCGGGCCGCTGCGCGCATACCCGGCGCCGGCAAACCACACAAAGCAATTGCCGGCTGCATCCATGGCGGCTGGATCGGTCCGACCGTCTCCGTCGTAATCGCCGGCCATCGGCGCATAATCCCACACGCGCACCTGGCATGCCACGGTGTTGGAAGAACTGATATTGATCAGGGTCGGCTCGGTCTCGCAAATCCATGTCACCATGCCGGTGCCGACGGCCATGACGCTCAAACTATCCAAACTGATGGCCCGCACCACGGCCGCCGCGGCGTGTGTGCTCAGCCTGGCCGTGACCCGCCGTCCCGCAATCCCGCCGTGATGGACCGCCATGGCGTTGGCGTCAAAGCCGGGGCTTACCGTTATGGATTCGCGGTTGGTGATGACCGGCAGATCGTCCAGCCTGACGCAATGATAGCCGCCGAACCACAATGCTTCCTGCCCGGCCGCATTGGTGACAGCCCGCACGCTCCCGTCGCTGCGCGAAGTCAAGCCGGCCGCAAACGCCAGCTTATCGTCCACCGGCGCCAGGGTGATGCTGCCGATGCCCGACAGGGAAAGAATCCCATTGGATGCGCTGAGGATCAAACCGCTTGGCGAACCGGCCGCAAGGTTGTAATCGGAATACAGCAGGTTATCGGCCAGCCAGATGGTTTCGCAGCGGTTCGACCAGGCGGCGGAAATAGCCGGCGGAGTATAGCGCGCGCCGTACAAATATTCGGCATACCCGCCGTACATCAGCCGGTTTTTATCCGTGCCATCGCAACCATAGGCAATGATTATGTCATGTCCGGCCCGATTGGTGAATGCCAGCTGCAGTTCCGGTTGGCCGGGAATGAAAAATCGCCCGTTGGCATGCGGACGGTAATTCGTCGTCGCCGCGGAATTGTTCTGGACGTTATGCACGCACGACAAGGAGCCGTTCGTCTCGGCGGTAAACCAATCCACCCCGTTCTTGGTCACGTAATATCCCGCGGCCGCCTGCAGGGCGGCGTAATCCAGGTTGGTTTCCGCCGGCGCCGGCATGGGCGGGATCGGCGGACGGTCCAGGCCGGCTTTTTCCTTCACCGCGTAAGCTAATACCTCGCGCACTACCGCCAGCGTCATGTTGTTGGCACAGTTGATGTTCACGAAAATGCCCAACTGCTGGTCCGGCAACACCTCCAACAAGGCCTCGAACGTGCTCGTGGACCCGTTTTTCGCCCAGGTCCGGCCGGCATAATTCAGCGCCGGATCGTCCACCGTGTCCAGCCCCAGCCCGGTCTTCAGATAATTATCAACGTCCAACGGCCCGGGCACGGTGTGCACCAGATGGAAAAGCGCATTGGTTGACAGATACCGGCTGCCGTTGAAAACGCCCTCCGCCAGGAGCATTTTGATTGCATTCGCCATGTCCAGCGGACGGGAATAAGCCCCGCCCGTGGCCGGCATGTTGGCCAGCATCAAGGGCGCGGGCGCGCCGTCCGCGCTGTATCCCACCGCCAGATTTTCCGCAACCGCGGCCTTGCCCGGCAGAAATGACGAATAAGGCATGTGCAACGGCCCAAACACGCGGTTTTCCGCGACGGCGGTATAATCCGCGCCAGCGTGTCGCGCGATGGCTTCGCCCACTATATTGAAGCCGCTGTTGCAATAACTGACAAACAGTCCCGGCGGATACAGGGGGTACGCCTCCCGGAAGTATTCAACCAGCCATCTGGTGTAGTCCGGCCAGTAGGGAGCATGTCCAAACGCCCTGTTAAAAATATCGCCGGGAATCCCGGAACGGTGATCCATCATGGCGCGTAAAGTCCAGGCGGCGGCTTGCCCGGCAAACCGCGGCAGCATGGAAAATTCCGCCACGTAATTCGTCACGTTGGCGTCAAGATCAAAAGCGCCTTCATCAACCAATTGCAGCGCCATGAAAGACGTCAGCAGCTTCGATACCGACCCGATCATCATGACGGTGTTGGTGGTGGCCGGTATGCCGCGCTCCAGGTCGGCATACCCGAACGCTTCGGCCCAGACCACTTCCTGGCTGTTCACCAGGGCAAGCGTCAGCCCGGGAATGTTATGTTCCGCCATCAGGTTGGTTATATAGGCCCGGCCGGCAGCGATGGTGTTGGTTAGCCCGGCGCCCGCGGCGGAATGCCAGCACAAACACCCCGCCAGCCACACCACGGCCGGTTTTGATAAAACTGCCCGAACCGGCATACAATCTCTCCAATTTTTTCCAAATTGCATATTCAACCTCCAGTAACCGCTGAACTTTGCACCTCACGGAACCATTTCTGCCTGGCTTATTGCTCGATATTGATGCGGCAGTTGGACCCGCGGCCTTTAACCTCGATCACCGCCACCCGGTTGCGCCGGAGAGCGATCCGGACCTTTTTGCCGTAAATTGAAAAAAGCGCCTCCGCCGGCCCGGCGCGGTTGTGCCAATCGGTCGCAACGGCAAAAATCCGGCAACATGCGCCGGCACGCGGCGCGCCGGGGTAAACAAAGTAATTGATTTTTTCGCCCGCCAGCAGCCGGATGTCGCGCGGCAACCGTCCCGCCAGATCGCGCAACGTGGCGTTGATGAGCAGGTAAACCGTCGGGGCTTTTGCATAATCCGCCAGATTGAACAAATACACCCGCCCGCGGCCCAGCCGATGCTCGACCAGGAAAGGGAAACCCGAAAACGATTCAACTATAATCGGCCGGGCGCGGCGTCCGGCCAGCCGAAGATTGCGCAACATGGCATTATAAGTTCCCATGTCCATATAAAACGGCGTTTCCGGCTGCCGGCGGATCAGGCGGTCGGTCTCCGGAAAATCCCCGCGCCGGACGCGCGGAATTTCCAGCCGGTTGATGGGCGCGTCGGCGCGATCTGGCGTTCCGTCAAATTCCACGCCGCACAAGGCGCGCAGCCGGCCGGGATGGATGTGCGCGCAAGGATCGTCCACGCATGTGCTGGATGTCAAATGGGGCAGCAGAACCGTCAGAATTCCGCCCTGCCGGACGTAACGCATCAATTTCGCATGCGTATCGGCCGTCATGGTGTTCCAGCCAGACATGATCAGCATTCTGCACTGCCGCATGGCGGCCGGTCCGGCTTCCACCGGCATGATGTCGGCCTGGCCGAACGGCGTGTGCGAAACCATATCCTCGCAACAACGGGGACGGCAAAAGTTCGCGGCATTGCCTGTTGCGGGCCACATGGGGAAATCCGGATAACACACCTCCAAATTCATCCAGGAGCAGCCGGCATAGCCGGCGTTTGTGAAAAACGCCGGGTTGATATGCGCGCTGGAAATATCATGCTTGCCCTGCAGGTAGGCGATGTCCGCGGCCGGCTGGCCGCGCAGCCGGTGCCGGCCCGCGAAATCTATCAGGCCGCGTTGGATGGACCGCACCTCCGCTACCACCGGATCGTCCCACTCCCGCTCTCGCGTCAGCCGGTGGTAAAACGCTCCGGACTCGGAATAGATCGTCCGCGCGCCGCCGAGATACAGCAGGTATTGGGTCAGCCACCAGATATTCAGGCGTTTGCGGTCAAAATCCGGGTCCAGCCGGGCATGCTGGGATCGCGTTGTCAAGCCGCCATAGCATTGGCATTCCCATGAATTGATGGCGCCCCATTTGTCAATTCCACAGGCCCGGGCCGCCCCGCGCGCGGAAGCCATCATCAGCAACGCGCGGCTGCCCAGCAATTCGATGGCCGGAAAAGACGCGCCCGCCGCCAGGTAATAGCGGTGATAAAAACTCGGATCGGTCTCCCAGACCAGGGCCCCGGGCGCCAAGGCGCGGATAGGGCGCATGATGGTCCGCCGGAATAGTTCGGTAAAGGCGCGGGTGATTTTCCCCAGATCGCGATTCCGGGCTTCCAGCGCGACCTTGAGCATGGTCCCATGCTGTTCGTGCGGAGCGAAGCCCAGGAAATTCGGCCCCAGCGCGCGGATGAGCCGGCGCAGCCGCCGGTTGTATTCGGCTTCCGTAAATTGATGGGATTGCGGGCCGGCATAATTGAAATGGTTGCGGATGGCTACGGCCAGGCCGGCCTGCCGGATCAGCCCGGTATTGATCAAGGCCGGATCGATCTCGCAGAAATGGGAGTTGAACAGGAACGCCAGCAGGTTGCCCTGCCGCTCCAGGCTGAAAAGCCGGATCGTGCGGGAAAAATCGTCCTGCGATAACTGCACGCCCTCATGCCCGCCGACCAGGTGGCCCAGCCAGGTGCCCGCGGGAATGCCTGCCGGCGGCTGAAGTTTTCGATTCTCAAACGCCAGCACCTGCACATCGCTGATCCGGTAAGTTGTGTTATCCAGCAATTTTTGCGGAATGGCCATGCGCGCCGTCGGCAGTGGACGGAACGGCCGGGTGTGATTGAGTAGCACGAATTCGTTTTTGCCGGGGCGGATTGCGCCCGGCTCCAAATCAATTTCCAGGGCCGGCCAGAACCGCCAGGAGCGGTAATTCATGAATTGCCCCGTGCCCCGGAACACCCGCCGGCCGTTCAACCGCACTTCGAATTCGCCCCAGGTCTTCAAGTCCACCGAGTTGTAAAACGACAGCGGCATCTCCCGGAGCATGTCCCACATGCCGCGGATGCGGAACACGCCCCGCATGTTGCCCGACGGATAAGGCCAGGAAAAATTGCCCATGACGGAATTCCGGCGCAGGCTGATGCACAAGCGCGGCTCGGAATAGCGCTTGGTGACGACATCATGCGCCTGGAACACCGCGCGCGGCCCGCCGGACAGGCGCGCGGCATCAATCACAACCTTGTAAAATATCACTGCCATATCCCTGAAGGCGGGCACCAGCCCGCAATTTCACCGGCATTATGATCGCTGCCGGCTTTCCATGCCAACGCCGATTTCACTGGATTTTGCCAAAAGCCAGGGCTGCGTCATTACGGATCGAACGGCGTCGGCGCCGTTCCCTGTTCCAGTTGGATGGCGTCCGCCCAGAGTGTTCCGCCTTCCAGCAACGCCAGCGCGAATGTCGTATAACGCGAGGCATGCGCCGGCATGGTGAACGGCACATAATAGCGTTCCCACTGCGTCGTTACCGCCACATCCCTGGCGCCGCCGGGCGTGGTCAGCCGGGCGGGCAGCCCATCCCGGCTGCCCTTGAGATAAATCGAAAGCACGTACGGCGTCGGCCGGTCATGCTGCGGCCCCAGCCGGCAATATACGCTCCGGCCACGCTGGCCTGCCGGGGCTTGCAGGCGGAACGACACCTTGCCCTCGTAAGGATTGTTTTCGTCCAGAAACAGGTTGGGATTGGACCGTCCGACGCGTTGCTCCGGATGCCAGGCCATGCCGGAAGCCTGGGGAAACCAGTAATCGGGATAATGCGGCAAAGTCGCCTCCTCGAACCCGGGATTGGGCATAACGTTGCGATGTCCCGACCGGCCGGCGGCCGGCGTCTCGTTTTCTACCCGCGCCAGCCCGGGATGCGGGATGGCCTCTACGGATACAGCCAGCGGCGGCGGCATGGCGTCCGCCTGAAACAGGTAGGCGCGCGTGGCCAGCGGTTCCAGCCGCTCCGTTAAACAGCCATCGCGGAGCGCATGCGTTTTACCGGAGAATAGCTGTTGCGCCTCTCCCGCCAATCCCGGCCAGGGCAATGTCATTTCCATGTCCACCGGATAAAGCGCGCTGTTGGCCGCCAGGACCAGGTATCCGCGCCCGGCAACGTATTTGACGCTTACATGCAGGTCGCGCGCGCCAGGATCGGACGCCGGCACAGACCTGCCGCCGGCCCGGTATTCCAGTTGCATGGGGACAGGCAACGTGACCAGCCAGGGGGTCATTTCCCTGATCTCGCGGCCCAGCGCCGCCAGGCCGTCCCAGGTGGCCTGATGGATGACCGGGTAGATGAAATACAGAAATCCGGATGCGCCGTAAATCAGGCTGAGATATGTCTGGCTGCGTTGCTCGTCCGGCGCGGTCAGGCGCTTGAAATGCCGCGAACCGCAATGCTCCAGCACGGGCGTAGGCCAGACCGGCTTGCGTTCCACCAGCGCGCGTTGGAACATTTCATCCGTCTGCATGCCGGCAAAAAGCGGAGAAGTCCGTCCGCCGCCAACCGGCGGCACCCAGTAGGGATCGCGCGAGATGATATCGCGCCAATCAGTGTATTTTTCATCCGGCGGGGGCAAATCGGCATTCCACAATACCCGGACTGGATGGTATCCGTCCAAGTCGTTGACCATCCCGTAAAGCTTGCGCCCCTGGATATAATGATCGAAATAGCGCTCAACGGACGGTTCGTCGAAGGAATCGTAAAACGCCAGGGCGGGATGGCTGCGCACCGACATGATGCCGGCGCGGATGAATGGCGCCGCCTGGTCAAAGACTTCGGCAAACCGGCGCGATTTTTCACTGCGGCTGAGATTGACCATTTGCGGATGGGCCGCCATGTCCATCTTCAAAAAAGTCAATCCGCGGTAAGGCCAGTTGAGCCAGGCAGTTTGCGGCTGAAAAACCGCCCCATCGCCGAACATCTCCAACCGTAACCCGAAGTGCAATCCGTATTTCGCCGCCAGGTCCATGGCCGCAACGAGCTGCCCATTGGAAGCGGCCGTGTTCCAATACACCCAGGTGTTGATTCCGGCGGCTGCGAGTTCCTGGAGGTTGGTTTCGAAATTCGCCGCGCATTCCTCGATCCGGTGGCCGTAAAGCACGCCGTAAACAAAGACTGGCCGGCCGTCATGCAGGAGCCGGCATTGCTCGCGGTCAATTTTCCATTCATGCCCGGGATTTGGCGCGCGTTTCACCAGTTCCAACTCCGCCCGGGCCAGGGATGGGGACGCCGCGGCGCCGGCTTGCAGGTTCAAAGTCAGCGGGTAATTTCCGCAGGGCAGATCGGAAAGATTTGCCTCCACCCTGGTCAGCGCGCCGGTCACCGGCGCGGTAAAGTTCAACGCGGACACGCCCGCCGTGCAAGTAATGCTGAAGTTTGACCAACTCGCCGGCGGCAGGCCGATCCGGCAGACGATGCCGGCCGCTTTCTCGCCGGTGTAATAACTGCGGTCGGCATACGCGGAAAACACATCCAAGACCGGCATTTTTTCAACGACGGTCTGCAGCCATGAGGCATCCGGCTCGTTTTCCGGAATCAATTCCACCCGCAGGCGGCGCGCGCCGGTGTTTTGCACCGGCATGGCAAAGGTCACGCTGCCGGTGGCGCCGGCCGCCAGGCACAAGGTGTTGGTGTATTCCCTGGCGGCGCCCGCACCGGGCAGATCGGCCGCCGCCACCTTGACGGCGCCGGTTTGCGCGCCCAGGTTGCGCACCGACACCGTGGCGCCATAAGCCAAACCGCTGGCAGTTACCTCATATCCATGGACCTGCAGCTCTTCATACTTGGGGAGAAACGGCAGGCTGCCGGTCCGGGCGAATGGCGCGGCCGCGGCAAAGCAATCGGAGGCGTACCACCATACCGGGGGCGCCGGCTGCCAGCTCAGTACTTCGCGATATTCGCCGATTTCCACGGCCATCGGATCGAGCACGGGATAAATTACATGCGCCACGATGTTCAAGCCCATGGTTTCGGAAAACTGCGACCATTGCGCCAGCGGCGGCACCGGAATGGCGATCTCAGCGCGCCAGCCCTGGGGATTGGTCTTGGCGCTCGAACGCCAGGGAATGCTCCAGGCCGGCTTGATGCCCCGCGTTTTCAACACATAAACGTCGGACTTGACGTTATGGGCGCTCACCCGAAACAGGTACCAGCCGCCCGGCCGGCCACGCCCCGGGTCCAGCGCAATCTTGATGCAATTCTCGCCCTGGATATACCCGTCATGTTCCAGCGCCTTCGGGAATATCCGCGACGGCTCGGGGTGCGTGATATCGGCGGCCACATAAAGCCAGACGTCGTCGCGCAGCAGGCGGACGGCGGCATTCGTGGCCGGACGGTTTGAATGCGTCAATGAAACGAACTGTAAAATCTCCCGGGCCTGCCGCCAGCAGGGCTCGGAAAAATCCGCGTCGATCACGGGCGGGATATCGCAGCGCGGTATGTCCGCCAGCGGCGCGCCCGCGGTCAAGGCCGCCGGCGCGGCCAACAGGAGCGCGCCGGCCAGTAAGCTGGCGGCGCTTTTTATCCGCCCGGCGATGGGTCTGTTCATTCCGCTTCTGGCATTCATAGTCCCCCGGCGTTTTTCAACCAGTCTGACGCGGATTATTCTAACACACGCCGCGCGCCAGGCAAGCAATCCCAGTAGCGTTTATTTGAATTCCAGTATCATCGTCAGCCCGTTCCGGGCCGGCGGCGGGGATCGGGCGCGGCGCAATATTTGGAGTGCGGCGGCAGGACGCCGCTTTCCCAAGCCGCCGCAGTCCAAAAATCAGGGCAAGACCAAATTCCATCTCAAGCGGCATGCTTGCGGATTGTGCTACTGGATTGCAACTAAATGATATTCGCTTTGATTGCCTAAGAGCGCACGGCATGATAAACTGTGCGCTTAAACGGGATCAGCGTTTTCCCAGCGATCTCCAGGAGCGATCAAATGACAATCCGCCGCCGTTTTTCAATCAAGGTTAAAAAGGAAATTTATGTGGCGGCATCCGCCGGCCGGTCTATCTGGGCGCAAGCACCCTCCTATGTCCGGCCGGGCGGTTTGGAGATGACGGACGTCATTGCCATGACCCGGCGCGGCCCGGTGCTGGGCGATCCCAACCCCACCCGCTACTACTATACCGAACTGTCCCGGCGGCGGTATTCCTCGGATAATGGCCGCAACTGGGAAGACGGCCCCGTCCTGGTGGACAATCGCGCCGGCTTCCTTGGCAACTACGAACGTTACACGCCCTTGAATTACCCGGACCCGGACAATGGCCGGCTGCTGTCGCTGACCAACGAGGCGCTGCTGGATTGCGCCGGCGGCAAACCCCAATGGTACGGCGAGGGCAACCTGCGCGCGCGCACTATGCGCATCTTTTACGAAATCTCTCACAATGGCGGCCGCACCTGGACACCGGCGCGCCAGGTGGTCCACCGCCACCCGCAATATAACGCGCGCGACTGGATGCCGGGATTGGCATACGGCGTTAACGGCGCTATGTGCGGCAATCAGCGCATCATCAAAACCGGCGCCGGAGCCTTGGTGATCCCCATCACTGCCTTCGCCGCCGGCAGCAACCGGCGCAACATCCAGGAATGCGACCACCAGACCAGCACCATGGCCGGATTTCTGCTCGGTCAATGGACGCCGGACATGAACGACATCGCATGGGAATGCAGCGAGTTCCTGGATATTGACCCGCGGGAACGCCCCAGCGGCTTGACCGAGCCGGATGTTTTATACCTGGGCGGACAGCGTATCTTCGCCACCATGCGCAATATGGGCAACAAGGAAAAAGGCATTCCCAGCCTGCGAATGTGTTCCCTGTCCGAGGATGGCGGGCACACCTGGAGCCCCGCCCGCCCGCTGACTTACGAGAACCGGACGCCGGTCTGGGTGCCGGCCTGCCCCGCGGAATTCCTGGTTTCGCCCCGTACCGGCCGGATTTACTGGATTGCCAACATCCAGCCCGCGCCGGTTTACCGCGGCATCCCGCGCTACCCGCTCACCATCGCCGAATTCGATCCGGAAACGCTCTGCATCATCAAGGACAGCGTACAGACCGTTTACGACAAGCCGTCGGACGCCCCGCCGCAGCGCCGCTATTCCAACTGGGGCAGTTATATTGACCGCGCGACGGGCGAATTCGTCCTGACATTGCCGGAAGAACCGAAGATCAGCTGGGACGATTACACCGGCGATGCCGTGCGCTTCCGGATCGCGCTGGATGAATGGTAAAATATTTGGAGTGCGGCGGCTCGACGCTGCTTTTTCCACGGCCGGATCTGATTTTACCGCAAATCGAATCCTTGCGCATATTAACCATGCTTTTAACGTGACAAACAAAACCAAGTCAGAAGGACAGATTATGTTTCGCTCAACCTGGCGCATGCTCAACTTGCTGTTTTTCATCCTGCTCTGCCTGCATCGCGCCGGCGCCGGAGATGCGCCCTGGACCGATCGCCTGATCCCCCTGCCCCAGGAAACCAGGTTGGCCGGCACGGTCAACCTGGCCGCGTCGGAAATCAATTGGCATTTGAATTTCACCGGTTTGCAGGTTGAGGCTATCGGCCAAATCCTCCGGCCGTTGTCCGCCGGAACCAACGGCCGGCTGCAGGTCGTTTTGCACCTGGCGGAACAGGCGCGCGGCGCGGCCCCGGACGCCATCCTGGCTCGGCTGCACACCCTCCCGAACGCCGGCCAGGCTTACCTGGTTTACCCGGCGACCAACGCGCCGGCGCAGGTGCGCATCATCGCCAACACCGGCGTCGGACTGCTTTACGGCGCCCGCACCCTGGCGCAATTATGGCGGCTGCATGCCGATCCGCCACCGGCCGCCGATGCCGTCCAGGCCTGGCCGCTGGCGGAAATTCTGGACTGGCCCGACCTGGCCGAACGCGGCCTCTGGGGCGATGTCGAACGTTTTGCGCCCTGGCTGGCGCAATGGAAAATCAACCTGATGGAGACCCGGCTGCGCTTCGACGCCAACGGCGGAGTGTTCAGCTACTTCCTGACCAATGCGGCGGCCCGGGAGGCCGCGTCGCACGGATTCCACCTGGCGCCTTTTTTCGCCCACCCGGACAAGTTGCTTAATTTCAATCCTTTCCTCCTGACGCCGGCCGGCCGGCAAGCCTGGCCGGGCGTGCTGGCAACCAATGACCGGGCGCTTTGTTTCTCCTCCACCAACACCATCCGGCTCCTGGCCGCATGGATGGAATCGGCATTCCGATTACTGCGCCAGGCCGATCCGGCCGGGCGGCCCACCCTCAGCATGCGCACCACGGAAACCCGCAAACCCGACCCCTGCGGCTGCGTTCAATGCCGGCGGCGGACAGTGTATGAAAACGAAACGGCGGCTTTCCTGGAAGCATTCCGCCAAGTTCGTTCGAACTGGCCGGATGCCTTTCTGCGCATCAACCTGAGCCAGGGCACGTTCGCGTATAACGACCGCTTGATTGATCTGGTGCCCCGCGAAAACGCCGGCCACGCGGGCCTGGTGTTCTACGACAGCAAACTGACTTACCGGGTCAAGCGCGAGCCGATGATTTACCCGCTGCTGGAACAATACGCCGCCGCGGGCGGCTGGCTGGGCGCCGTGCCGGTGCTTTCACCAAACTGGTTTACAATCTTTCCCTGGACCGGCCCGTCATTCGTCAAATACCGCCTCCAGGAATGTGTGGAAAAACATTTGCAATCCATTACGGCCTATTTTGTGCCCAGCGTCTGGTACCACCAGTGCAATGCCATGGCACTGGCGGAATGGGGTTGGAACGCCCGGGGACGCACTCCGCGGGAATTCGCGCGGGCTTATGCGGCCGCCATGGGCATGCCGGATCAGGATTTATTCGGCGAATGGGCCATGCTGGCCGGCGAAGCGGGCTGGGACCTGGCGGCCTCCGGCATTATCGCGCGCATAGCCGGCGACCCGTCGCTCTGGCTTGAGCGCGGCCTGGTGTTTTCCCATGATCTGGACGACCGGTTCAGCGACGATATCGCCGATAACCGCATCTCGCTTTTTGATCAGGCCTTGAGCAACGCCGCTTCAGCCAGCCGCCTCGCCAGGCAAACCGGCGCGCCGGATATGCTGGATGAATCGTACGCCACTCTCGCCGGCCTGCGCGCGCTGGCCGTGTGCGCCGAAATTCAGCCCATCCTGGTCAACACCAACCGCGGCGCGGAGGCGCGCGCGGAACTGGCCGAAGGCCTGGAAATCCTGGACCGGTGCGCGCATGTTATCAACGCGCGAGTTTACGATTGGGCCAACCGGCGCGAAGCGGAATATGACCATCACGGGCATTATGCGCGCTTGAACCATACCGCCGTCGGCTTGCTGCGGACCTGTGATATCTTCCGCCAAAGCAGCCGCGGCTGGAACATTGCCGATCCGCGCCCGGCCAGCCGCGCCCGGCCGCTGACAATCCTGGCGCAACAATCAACCAACGGCATTACAATTTATGAATTGGCCGTGCCGGATCATGCCGCCGCCGATCCCGGCAGTTACCATGTATGCTTCGACCGGCATTGTGTCGTCGAGCATGTGGAAGTTTATCAGCAGGATGCGGAGGGACAGCGGACATTGCTCAACCGTTCACCCGAACCGGAACCCAACGGCATCACCGGCGCCAGATACCTCGAATGCCGGATAACCATTCCGCCGCCGGCCGCCGGGAACGCCCTGCTGATCAAGGTGCACATGCGCGGAGAGCAAGCTTGGGAGGGGACTATCGGCCTGCGCCGGACCTGGAGCAGCGCGGATGCCCCCTGGACCTTGGCGGAAATCGAGCAAGCCTTGCTGAATGGCGCGGTTAAATGAATTTCAGGGAGGGCGAAGCTGTGCTGAGCCGTTCGGTGTCATCCATTCAATTTATTGGTTTTGATTTTGCCGGAAGAAGCTATCGCCGGATGCGCAACGCCGTTGCGCCGCTGCAGATGATGCTTGGCGCGCGCTTTCAGCGCAACCAACGCAGACAAACCATCAACGTACATTGAACATCGTCCCGGAAAACACATATTCATACGCGCCCATGTCCACCAGGCCGGTCAGGCGGTCCAGCCGCAGGCGTCCGTCGAGATCGGCGGCATGGTCCATCCAGTTCCGATACAGGCCGGCGTTGACGCAGGGCGACCCGCGCAGCAGCCGGTAATTGGCGTCATATCCCGGCGGCAGGTCGGTGGAGGCGGCATTGAAAGCGGCGCTGATGGGCGCGGCGCAGCAATTGGTGAAAGTCGTGCTGCCGGTGACATACCAGTTAGAATTGACCATGCTGGCGGTATTATCGAACACAATCGTATTTTCAATCATGCCGCCGTTTTGACAATTTATTCCGCCGCCGATATAGCCGTCATTGCCGGCGATGGTGCAATTCTGAACCTGCGCGCGGGGACTATTGTAAACGAATAAACCGCCGCCCTGCCCATGCCCTCCGCTGGTGCCGTCGGCGACATTGCCGGCAATCAAACAATTCCGCAGAATGGTCGTGTTCGACCCTGAGGGCCAGGAGACATTGTACAAGTAAATCCCGCCGCCGCCATAGGACGCAGTATTGGTTGTTTGATTGTCGCGGATCACGCAATGGCTGACCGTTCCGCCATCCATGACCCACATGCCCCCGCCGCCGTAAGCCGTCCCAAATGCCATATTGCTGGAAATCGTCGAGTGCGTCACCAGCATATTGGTCCCGATTGCCGTGTAAATTCCGGCGCCATAACCGCCGCGGTTGCCGGTCACCAGGCAATTTGAGATTGTGCAATCCACCTGCGCATAAATCCCGCCGCCATGCGCTAAGGACGTGTTGCCCTGGATGGTACACCCCCGGATCAGATGGTTGGTGCCGCCGATGACGTAAATACCGCCGCCGATAGTGCTTGCAACATTAGCCGCCACAACACAGTGTTCCACGAGATTGTATTCTGATCTTAAAAAGATGCCGCCGCCAGTGTTGGCGTTGGTGTTACCGACCACGTGGCACCAACTGGCCGTGGCATTGCCTAACATTGTCATGCCGGCGCCGCGGGCGCTCGATGGCGCCCAATTGTTGCTGATCACGCAATTGGCAAGCTTCGCCAGCCCGCCCAGTGCCGCGCCGCCGGCGCCGTAATTGCCGTTGTTGTAAATTGTACCATTGCCGGCCACCAGGCAGTTGGTCACCAGGCAGTTGGTGGCGAAAACGCCGCCGCCGGAATAATAAGCGGTATTGCCAAGAATCGTGCTCCCGCGCAATACCGCGCTGCTGCCAATGATATATACTCCGCCGCCTTCGTTACCGGCTGTGTTGGATACAACCAGGCAGTCCGTCATCAACCCGCTGTTCAGATATACTCCGGCGCCGCGGTTGGCGCCGCCATTGGAAAAAATGCAGTTGGTGATCGTGCCGCCCGTCATGTATGCGCCGCCGCCATTGCCGGGATTAAAAACACCATTGGAAACCGTCAAATCCGACAGGACTGCGTTGGCATGGGTCAATTGGAAACAACGCGTTAATTCCAGGCCATCCACCGTAACCGCCGTGCGGTCGCCGGACACTCCCCGGACAATGCTGTTTTGAATAATCACATTGTTGGTCAAGGCATACACGCCGTTGGAAATCAGCACTGTATCCCCGGCATTATTGGCATTCGCCACGGCCACCGCTTCAATGATGTTGGTGGCCGCCGTTACCCAGTTGGTGAAGGGCGGTGCGCCGTCCGGATTCTCCGGGCGCACGTAATGCGTCACCTGCGCCGGCAAGGTCGACGCCAGCCCGGCCAGGGACAGCGCAACTCCCGCCAGCTTTCCGATAATCTTTTTGCTCATACTGCCTCCAGGATTAAGCTTGAATTGCATATCGCCTGAAATCGCGCGGCACAGTACTATCGCACCTGTGAATTTTACCAGACACCTGAGGCCAGGCAAGCTTTAACGGTATCATTAATTTGCAAGGCAGTATCGTCCTGGTATGCAAAGCCGGCGACTGAATGGCGATGGCTGGCGGCTGCCCCGTCTCAGAAATGCCGTTGCTGTCCGCCCCAGGCCTTGTAAATCCCGGCATAATCCGCCGCCATCCCCGGCGCCGGCAGCATGGTCCAACCGGCGTCCACGCCGGCCGGCGCGGCGTCGCGCCGGGCCATCATAGCTGCGCCCAGCAAGGCATCGTTGGCGCTCCGGATAACCGGACAGCCGCAGACATCGGCCAACATCTGCAGCCAGAAGCGATTGGCGCCGCCACCACCGGTAACTACCAGCGGCGTGCCTCGCAGAGGCATCCGCATGCCTTCTTCCATCATTTGCCGGGCGCTGAAACAGATGCCTTCCAACACCGCCCGCGCTCGCGCCGCCGGATCGGACGCGCCAATCCAGGCGCCGGATGCCCGGATACGGTCGGGATAAAAAAAAGCCGCCCCCGGCGCGGCGTTTTCCGCGCAGGCCATGAAAGCCGCCCGGGCGCCGGGCATGACCCGGTCAACCGCCCAGTCCAATGCGGCGCAACCTTCATCGCGCGCGGCCAGCTCATAATAGCCGCCCCCGGGATATGGTCCCCAGCATCCTTGCGCATGGAACGGCCCAGGCCGGGCCCCGGCATAACGATAAACCACCAACGCCGTGCCCAGTGTCAACACCGGCCTTCCCCTGCCGCCGGCGGCAAAGGCGCCGGCAGTCTGGTCATTGCCGGCAAAAACAATCTCAAGTTCCGGGGTAAATTCAATTTCCGCACATTTTGTCCCGGCGGGGATGGCAGTCCCTGCTTGTGCAAGCCGCCCCATTTGCGCGGTGGTCAACCCGCATATTTCCAGCGCCGCCGGCCGCCAATCGCGCAGCGCCAGCGAGTACATGCCCGTCATGGCGGCGAGATTGTCGTCCAGCGCCTCCAGTCCGGCCAGCCGGCGGGCCAGGAAGCCGGGCAAAGATATGACGGTTGCGGCATTCCGCCGCCAGTCCGGGCGATGATGTTTAATCCAAAGCAACTTTGCCAACTGCAATTGCGGCATCGGCGCCGGGAAACTGCAATGCCGGTGGAAGTCTCCGCCCAGGCGTTCCGCCAATTCGAGCGCTTCGGCGCCGGCGCGTTGATCCAGCCAGCTTAGGAACGGCATCACCGGCCGGCCGGCGCCATCCAGCAGCGTGAACGTCTGCGCCTGGCCGGTTAACGCAATGGTCTTGATTTGCGATGTTCTAACCGAAGCCGTGGCGCATGTGTTATGAACCAGAGCCACCGTATCCCGCCAGGTTTTTTCCGGATCGAGTTCTACGGCCCGGACGTTCCGGGCGGAATATTCAACCGGCAAGGCGCAATCCGCCAGCCGGCGCAAACCATGGTCGAAAAGCGCGGCCTTGTGATTGGTGGAGCCGCAATCAATGGCCAGGATCATGTCAGTTCCTGCATGAGTTGCAACGCGGCCTTGACCATCCGCGCGCCGGATTCGGGCTTGAACATCGCCCAGGCTGCCTCATATCCGCCGCTGGCATACGCCGCCTCGGCGGCAATGTAACCCTGCAATTCGCCACTGGCCAGGCTGATGACGAAGGCGCGGCAGGGCGCCCGCCGCTTGATTTCGAGGGCATATTCGACAAACATTTCGCCCGGCAATCCCACCAGGCAGACATCGCCGATTTTGATCGCCTGCACTTCGGCGGCGCTGTAGGCCTCCCTGGGAAGCTCCAGTTGGCCGGCTGCTTGCATCCTGGCCAGCGTCAAGGCATTGGCGGCGCCGAACGCTTCGCATTCGGCTGTCCGCGCCGCGCCGCGCGGCGCGTCCGCTGCCTTTAACCGGGCATAACGATCAACCGCGGATTTAAGCCGGGCTTCCGCATCCGCCACGGCGGGGAAAATGTTAGGCACAAGTTCGACTGACCGCGATGCGGCGGCCAGCCGCGGATTGGCGGAAAAATCCTTATCCGCCAGCTCCGCCAGCGACCGGCAGACAGTAGCGGCCAATTTGCCGCCCAGACGTTCCGCTTCGGCGAATGTCTGCTCCGCCACATCGTAACGGGGACTGAGATTGCCCGCCGGCGCGGTATGATAGACGCAAACCAGCCCGGGATATTGCGCGCCAATTGCCCGGCGGGCAAAGCCGGGAAAATCCGCGGATACCAATTTTGAGTCTTCATGCAACACGGTCGGATGCATGCCATAAATCATGTCGAGAGCCAGCAGCTCATGACCGCGCGGGCGCCGCACCGCCAGCAATCCGACTTCGGGATCAAACGGGCCCTCCGGATCGAGGCGGTTGCGCCCCGCGCCCACCGCCCGCGCCGCGGTCACGGCCAACTCGGCCGGCTGCGCGGCGGCATGCGCGGCTATGCCGGCCTCAATGATGCCTGTGTGAAACAGCTCCAGATATTCTGCGGCGGGCGGCGGCACCGCCGGATCATCGCGCCAGGCGAACACCTCGTTCGTCACCGGCCCGGAATGCGTGTGGGTGGCGCTAACCAGGATATTGCCGGCGGGAATGCCGGTGGCTTTTTGAATGGCAGCCCGGCAGAATAAAACTGACGGACGGGCAATGAACAAAATATCCACTCCAATCAAAAGCACCGGAGTCGCGCCGTCCGACAGGAACAACGCCGAAGCCGCCAGGGGATCATGCGTCCCCGCCGCAATCCGCGGCACGTTGGGATACCCGGACAGGAACAGGGGGCTGGCCGGGGTAATGTCCCGGATCGCCGCGCCGGCGTGAAACTGGCAAGGTTTATCCGTCATTGGCTGCTTTCTTCATGGTTCGGCCGGAAGCTAAATCACCCCGTCCCGCCCGATGCGTTTGTCGTCAAATATGTTGTCATGCGGCATTGACGGCAGCGATACTTCCAACACCAGCGCCGGCCCGCCTACGGCGCGGAAGGTGTGCCTTACTCCCGGCTTCATTTTAAAAGTCGCGCCGGCGGGCATCCGGAATCGCTTGCGGCCGGCCTCCATCTCCACCTTGCCGCGGACAATGAAAAATGTTTCATCCTTCATCTTGTGGTAATGGCGCGGGCAACGCTGGTTCTGGAACATAAACAGAAACTTGCCGCAGTAGCGGTTGGCCAGGTCGTTGATAATCCAATACTCAATTTCGCCGATCCGGTAAAAATCATGCAGCCCGAAATGCAAGGGCAGCGGCCGGCCGGCCGGCATGGCCAGGTTCCAGCCGGCGATTATTTCCCGCGCCTGCGCCAAGGCCGCGCGGCGTTCCCGTCCCTGCAACTCCATGTCGGTTATCCAGTCAACAGTCCGTTTCATGCGGCTGCCCCCTCATTGGTTATAACGTCCCCAGCGTTCCCGGGCGTTTTTCACTTCCAGATAATTTTCCCAAGGCGTATCCGCGAACACTTCCGAACTGGTGACCAGCACCAGCCCGCCGCCGGCCTTGGCCGATTCGAGGCAATACCGTGCGCTCTCGCGGATCGCCGCGAGCGGGCCGCGGTGCACCAGGTCGCATTGCACATTGCCGAACAACGCCACAAGGTGTCCATACCGCCGCTTGACTTCGGCAATGTCCATGCCGGCCATGGGATCGATCGGGTTCAATCCATGGATGCCGCTGGCGACAATCGGCTCCAGCACAGGCGTCAGGTTGCCGTCGCTGTGAAATACAATCCAGGCGCCGGTATTTTTCAGGCAATTTACATGTTCGTTCAAATAAGGTTGAATGAATTCCGCGAAATGCGCCGGCGACAGGAACGGCCCGGGATTAAAGGCGATGTCATTGGCCAGAATCAGCAATTCGCTGCCGGCGTCCACGCACCGCCGCCCCCAGGCATTCGCCCGTGCCAGCCGCCGGCGCGCTTCCGTATGCACGCCGTCCGGCTCGTCGCAAAGCCGGTAACAGAATTCCTCCAGCCGGTTTCCTTCCGGAATGTTGTGAATTCCGCCGCCGACCCAGGAACCGATCATAAACCGGCCGTCCACCCGGCGTCTCAGGCGGGCGACCAGGTCGAGATGCGCTTCGCCCTCAAACGGAGCATACACCATGATTAGGGAATAATCCAGCGTTTCGGCAACCTGGATCAGATCATCCGCCGCCTGCGCCAGCAGGCGTTCACGCGCGGCTGCCGAAGCCGCCTGTTCAAAGTCGGCATTGGTGACGACCGGCCGGCCGGTAATATAATGGGCATTGGACAACAACCCGCCATACCACGGTACCATATCGTCCGGCTGTTCCAGCTTTAACGCCTTGACCAGGCGGGTATAACCGGGATGGCTCATGCTTCTTTCAAGCCTGCTTGACAAAAATCATGGAAAAGGCGCGCGCCGCCAATTCCGCCCGTTCATCCACCGCCCGCGGCGCATGTTCGTAAATTGAAAGGCTCCGCCGCCAATATTCCCGGCGGATCGCCGGGCGATCGGGATTCGGCGAGGACAATCGGGCAAACATGCGGGCAAACCACAGCAAATCTGACCGGTATTCCTCGGGCGACGGGAATAGCGGCAAATCGCAGCCGCGCATGTCCGCCTGTTCCAGATGCTCCGCGATTTTCAGGTACGCGCGATGCGCTTCCCCGGGCGCCCACTTGCGCCGCGGATAATGCCCCCAGCCCGGCACAACTTCAAAGGCTTCCAACAATTCCCCAAGCCTTTCATGGGCGGCTCCGAATACCCGCCGGCAGAACTCGCGCGAGACCAGGTCGGGATCAAGGTCGGGATTAATGGCGGCCTGGGCCGCGGCATACATGCTCAAATGGCTTAATTTGGGGCTCATGGTATAACTCATGGCGCCGTGATACGGCGCCACCGCGCGCTCTTCCCGCCGGCGGCTGAAAATCCGCGGCAGGCGCCAATGCGGATACACCACCAACTCCCCTTCCGCCACCGCGTAATCCCAACTGTTGATCCGGCGGAGTTGGGCGATCTCCCGAACGTATTCACGGGCATCGCCGCCGACCGTCGGATCGGCGTCGGGACTGAACCCAAGGTTGATCCCCACCATCGCGTTCGCCGGGAATTCCGGGAGCCAGGCAATGAAATCCGCCATCGCCCGCCGCGCGCGCTCCGGCGTGCCATTCCAGATCTGGCAGGCGGCTCCATCCGCCGGCGGCAGGTCCTTCGACAGCATTTGCCAGGTGCCATCCCAATCGGGCACAAACCGCATGTCCTCTCCCCAACCCGCAAACGGCGCGCCCCAGGTGCCAATTTCCATGACTGCATCCGGATTTTTGTCCAGGGTAATTTCCGACAGGCGCAGGGCCAATTCGATGAAGGTGCGGTGATCACAGCCATTGCGCCGGCAACCGCCCGGATCGCCCGGGAAAATCCCCACCATGTCCGCCCCGCTCAGGATTTCCGCCCAATGCGTCCAGAGTTGTTCGATCAGGGCGCGGTCCGCTGGCAGATTGGGACAGGCAAAATACCATTCCTGCCCGATGCAATTGGGAGTCAAGCCGTATTTCACCTGGAGCCCTGCCTGATGCGCAAGATCAATCACCGCCGGCATCAGCCGGGTAAATTCCGGGTAAATCCCGTCGCGCGCCAAAGCGGACTTGTAGATGGTCGGCTCCAGCCAGAACTCGAAACAGGTAAAGCCAAAGGCCTTGATCATCGCGAACAGCCGCCGGAACTCATCCATATCCCAATGCTGGCCGCCCCGCGGATGGACCATGTTGACATTCCAGGCATTCAACAGGTGCGACGCGAAATTGATGTAATACGCCCGATGCCGGAATGCCGGCGGATTGCTTTCATTATCCATAATGCATGCTTTGGAATAGAGGGAATAGGGGGAATAGGGTCAGTCCGGGGAATAGGGTCAGTCCGAGTCCGGGGAATAGGGTCAGTCCGTGATTATTGGCATTTTTTATTTGACCGGGGAATAGGGTCAGTCCGTGATTATTGGCATTTTTTATTTGATTGTCAAGAGAGTTGATGTTAAAAATTATTCATGCCAAGACAACCAAGAATCGAATACGCAGGGGCTCTGTATCACATTATGAGCCGTGGCGACCGCGGGGAGGCCATTTTCGATGATGACATCGATCGTCATCAGTTTCTCAAGACTCTGGGCGAAACATGTGGCCGGACAGGATGGATAGTGCATGCCTATGTATTGATGCAGAACCATTTTCATTTACTGCTGGAGACACCTGCTGCCAATTTGGTGGTGGGGATGAAATGGTGTTTGAGCACTTACACCCTGCGTTATAATGGTCGACATCAGCGGCGTGGGCATGTTTTTCAAGGCCGGTACAAGGCGGTGATGATCGACCCGGAAGAATTCGGATTCACTGCCCGTGTCAGCACGTATATTCATCTTAATCCGCTGCGGGCAGGGTTGGAGAACAGAGCCGGCAAGTATATTTGGGGCAGCTTGCCGGCGTATCTGGGACGCGCAATGCCTCCAGCATGGCTGGAACTGGAGCGTGTATACGGGAGTGTAGAGATTGACAGCCATAGCCGCTTGGCGGGGCGTGCATACGGCCGATACCTGGATCGTGTGTGGAGGATTGACACAAGGCACAAGGATCAGGGAGATACATGGGAATGTTTACGCCGCGGCTGGTGTATTGGTGATGGCGCTTTTCGAGAACGTTTGTTAAAAGCCATTGGCAAAAAAGTTGCAAGAGCTCGGAGGGAAACATACGGCGGAGGAGCCAAGCGAGCGCATGATGATCGGAATGCTTCAATAATTATTCAAGCTGGATTATCCGCTCTCGGATTGAAGAGCAAAGAGCTTGTGATTTTACGCAAAAGAGACAAACGCAAGCAAGTGTTGGCCTGGTGGTTAAACCGGCATACAAGCGCAGAGAACGAATGGATCAGCCAACAACTGCATATGGGACACAGAACTGCGGTATCGAAAGCGTCAAAAGCCGTTGCAGACGGCATTGATCCTGAGCTTAACAAATTGCGGCAGTTGTTGGAAAACACCAAGAATCACGGACTGACCCCTACTCCCTCTTCCGATGGTGGCCCTGTGTTTCATGGAACATGCCATTGAGTTCGGGGCGCTGGACGGCATGCCGGTGCATACGCTTTTTGCCATTGTCAGCCCGACTGTCACCGCGCATTTGAACCTTTTATCACGCCTGGCGTTTGCGCTCCGGCACCCGGGATTTTCCAAAACCATCGCGCAGCAGGGTTCCCGGGATGAAATTCTCGAAAGCGCCCGCGAAATTGACCGGCTTTTGCTCAGCCGCGCCCCGGACAAGGCCGGGACGGGAGGCGACGCGCCATGAGGCTTTTGGTTTGCGCATTGGCCGTCATGTTTGCCGGGGCATTCCTCTGCCTGGCTGCCATCGGCCGGCCGCGCACAGCCCGGGTGCTGGGTCCGGCAATCACGGTGATCGGCTGCCTGTGCGGACTGGTTCCGGTTTTCATGGCGCTGGCGGGTATAAACATCCCGCCATTGCGCATCCCCTGGAACATGCCCTGCGGGTCCATCTCGCTGGAATTGGATGCATTGGCCGCCATCTTCGCCCTGCCTATACTCGTATTATGCTCCCTATCAGCTATTTACGGCGCAGAATATCTGCGGTCGTTCGAAACCCGGCGGGATTTGGCGGTTACATGGTTCTTTTTTAACCTGCTGGCCGGCAGCATGCTGTTGGTGGTGGTGGCCCGCAATGCCATGTTATTCCTGCTGGCATGGGAAACCATGTCGCTTGCCTCGTTCTTCCTGGTTGCATTTGAAAATGAGCGGGAAAACGCACGGCGCGCCGGCTGGACTTACCTGGTCGCAACCCATCTGGGCACGGCTTTGCTGCTGCTGATGTTTGCCCTGCTGGGCCGCCACGGCGGCACTTTGGATTTTAATGGATTTGCCGGCGCGGGCGCCGTTCCGGGATTGGCGACTGCGGTTTTTCTGCTGGCGCTGGCCGGATTCGGGACCAAGGCCGGCTTCATTCCCCTGCATGTCTGGCTGCCGGAAGCCCATCCCGCGGCGCCATCGCATGTTTCCGCGGTGATGAGCGGCGTGATGATCAAGACCGGCATCTACGGATTGCTGCGCACATTGACTTTTATCGGGGCGCCGCCGCCGTGGTGGGGCTGGACCCTGGTAGGTGTGGGCGCCGTCTCCGGCATCCTGGGCGTTTTACTGGCGCTGGCGCAACACGACTTGAAACGGCTTTTGGCCTATCACAGCGTGGAAAACATCGGCATCATCACCCTGGGAACGGGGATCGGCCTTCTGGGAGTAAGCTATGCCAGCCCAACCATGGCCTTCCTGGGATTTGCCGGCAGCCTGCTCCATGTCATCAATCACGCCCTTTTCAAGGGCCTGCTGTTTTTAAGCGCCGGGTCGGTGCTGCATGCTGCCGGCACCCGGGAAATTGACCGGCTCGGCGGCCTGCTCAAGTCCATGCCGGTCACTGGCGGCGTTTTCCTGGTAGGTTCCGCCGCCATCTGCGGCCTGCCGCCGCTCAACGGATTTGTCAGCGAGTTCCTGATTTATCTGGGCGCATTGTGGGCGCTGGTTAAAACAGCGCAACTGCCCGTAGGGGCGGCGGGCGCAGGCGTGGTGGTGCTGGCCGCGCTGGCGCTGATTGGCGGCCTGGCGGTGGCCTGTTTTACCAAAGCTTTTGGCGTGATTTTTCTCGGCGAAGCGCGCGATCCCGCCGCCGCCCGGGCGCACGAATCGCCGGCCGCCATGCGTATCCCCATGGTGACCCTGGCCGGACTGTGCTGCCTCGTCGGCTGCTCCGCCCCGTTCCTGCCGGCGCTGTTGCAACCGGCGGTTGCCATCCTTGCCCCCGGCACGGCGGCCGCGCCGGCGGCGTCAGGCTGGCCCGGCTTAGCCCTGGCAGCCATTCCGGCCATCACCCTGGGCGCCGCGCTGCTGGCCTGGCTATGCCTGCGCATACGTAAAAGCCTGCTGGCAACCCAGCCGGCGGGCCAGGCGGTCACCTGGGATTGCGGCTATGCCGCGCCGGCGCCGCGCATGCAATACACCGCCTCGTCGTTTGCCGATCCCATTACGCGGGTTTTCAGGCCGTTTTTGCGCACCCGTTTCCATAGCCAGCCGCCGGCCGGACTTTTCCCGGATGCGGCGTCGCTGGCGAGCCATACGCCCGATTTTTTCCATGAGCGGATTTACCGTTATTTATTCATGCGGGCGGAGAGCGTGCTGGCGCGGTTCCGCCTGTTTCAACATGGCCGGTTGAATCTCTATATTTTATACATCATGCTGGCGCTGCTTGGCCTGCTGGCATGGAAGTTGGTCTGATATGCGCTTGATTTTTTCACATTCGATCATAATGCTGGCAGGATTGATCCTGGCCCCGCTCCTGCCGGGCGTCATCAATCGCGCCAAAGCCCTGTGCGCCGGCCGCCATGGCGCGCCGCTGCTCCAGACTTACTACGATATTTTTAAATTGCTGCGCAAAAGCGCGGTTTACAGCCGCACGACCACCTGGATTTTCCGCGCCAATCCCGCCCTCGGGCTGGCGGCGATTGTCATGATCACCGCCTTGCTCCCGATGGCGCGGCTGGCCGCCCCGCTGGCCTTTGCCGGTGATTTCATCTTGTTCGCCTACGCCCTGGGTTTGATGCGGTTCCTGACCATCATCGCCGCGCTCGATACCGGGTCCAGCTTTGAAGGCATGGGCGCCAGCCGCGAGGCGCAGTTTTCGGCGCTGGCGGAGCCGGCGCTGATCGTCAGCCTGGCGGCACTGGTTTGCGCCACCGGCCGCCTTTCCCTGTCAGACATCTTCGCCGCTCTGGGCGCATCGCCATCGGCGAGCATCCCGGCCATCGTGCTGGTGGCGGCCGCGCTGTTGATTGTCTTCCTCGCGGAAAATTCACGCATCCCGGTGGACGATCCCAATACCCACCTGGAACTCACCATGATCCACGAGGTGATGATCCTGGATTATTCCGGGCCGGACCTGGCGATGATTTTATACGCCGCCTCGCTGAAACTGTGGGTGCTGGGGGCGTTGATCGTCAACCTGGCGCTGGCGCTGACGGATTTGCGCGGCGCGGTCCTCGCGGCCGCCTTCGCCGGGGGCATGCTGGTCCTGGCGGCGGCGGTCGGCATCATCGAATCATCCATAGCCCGCTTGAGCCTGATCAAGGTGCCCCGGCTGCTGGCCGGCGCGCTGGTGCTGGCCGTGCTGGCATTTTCCTTTATCGTGAGGTCGGCAACATGACCGCCCTGACCGACACCATCCTCGTCCTGCTGATTCTCTCGGGTTTCGCCTTGCTGAATTCCAGCCGGCTGGGCGCCAGCATCCGCCTCGCGGCCCTGCAGGGGATCCTGGCCGGCCTGCTCCCGGCGGCGATGAGCGGGCACGGGGTATCGCCGCGCATTCTGGCTACCGGCGCGGTGGTGATCGTGATGAAAGGCCTGGTTTTCCCCCGCCTGCTGTTCCGCGCCCTGCGCGAATCCGATACCCGCCGCGAGCAGCAGCCCCTGCTGGGGTATATGACTTCGCTGATCTTCGGCGTCCTGGGGCTCCTCTGCGCCTTCTGGTTGGATGCGCGGCTGGATTTGGCGGTCCAGCCCGCCTCCCGCCTGGTCGTGCCGACGGCGGTCGCCACGATGCTGACGGGCCTTTTCCTGATCGTCACCCGCCGCATCGCCCTCAGCCAGGTGATCGGCTTTATTACGCTCGAAAACGGAATTTACGCTTTCGGTCTGGCGATTGTCGGCGATGCGCCCGTGCTGATCGAATTGGGCGTGCTGATGGATGTTTTTGTGGCGGTGTTCGTAATGGGGATCGCCATTTGCCATATCAACCGCGAATTCGACCACATGGATTCCGACCGGTTGACGACATTGAAGGGTTGAAACATGCATGCGGAATGGTTGTTGCCCAGCCTGGCGCTGCTGCCGGCATTGCTGGCCGGCGTCTGCCTGCTGCTCCGCTCGCCGCGGGCGATTTTGGCGGTTTGCGCCGGCGGCACACTGGCCGCGGCGGCGCTCGCGGGCTGCGCCGCCGGGCTGGCGCTGCGCCTTGGCCCGCTGACGGCCGCCGCCGGCTGGTTTTGGCTGGACGCGCTGTCGGCCTGCCACATGCTGGTGATGGCCATGGTTTTTTCCATCGCGGCCGTTTTCGGCGGCAGTTATTTCCGCGCCGAAATTGCCGGCGGCCGGCTGACCCGCAAGCTGGCCCGGCGTTATGGCAGCCTCTGGTTCGGATCGCTGGCGGCCATGCTGCTGGTACTGATCGCCAACAATCTGGGCATCATGTGGGTGGGCATTGAAGCCACCACGCTGTTGACGGCCTTCCTGATCTGCTTGCACGCCACGCCGGCCGCGCTGGAGGCGATGTGGAAATACCTGCTGATGTGCTCGGTCGGCGTCGCGCTCGCCTTTACGGGCACGCTGCTGATCGCCGCGTCGGCGGCGCCGGCGGCCTTGCAGGGCGCGGACGTGATGCTCTGGACCAACTTGCGGAACGCCGCCCCGCAGCTCCATCCCGCGCTGATCAAGGCCGGGTTCATTTTCCTGGTCATCGGCTACGGCGCCAAGGCCGGGCTGGCGCCGATGCATAACTGGCTCCCGGACGCCCATAGCCAGGCGCCGGGACCGGTTTCGGCGATTTTTTCCGGGTTTCTCCTGAACGCCGCGCTCTACGGCATCCTGCGCTGCCTGCCCCTGGTGGAGGCGGCCACCGGCAACACCGGCTGGGGACGCGGCATCCTCGTGGCGTTCGGCCTGCTCTCGGTCGCCATGGCGGCGGCGTTCATCGTCACCCAGCAGGATATCAAGCGCCTGCTGGCATATTCCAGCGTGGAACACATCGGCATCATGGCGCTGGGTTTTGGGCTGGGCGGTCTGGGCGCCATTGCCGCCCTGTTCCACATGTTCAGCCATTCGCTGGCCAAAACCCTGGCATTCTGCTGCGCCGGCCGGCTGGGCCAGATCCTCGGGACCCACGATATGCAACGCATGGGTCGGTTGCCGGCGGTCTCGCCCTGGCTGGGCGCGGGCTTGCTGACCGCGCTGCTGACCCTGATCGGCGCCGCGCCGTTCGCATTGTTTGTCAGCGAATTCCTGATCATGAAAGCCGCCATAGACCAGGGAAACCTGGCGGCGGCCGGCATCCTGCTCGCCGGGCTGGCCGTGGTGTTCATCGCGGTGCTGCGCCGCATGATCGCCCTGGCCTGGAACCCCGCCGCCGGCGCTCCGCCGCCGCAACGCGCGCATTGGACGGAAATTCTGCCGATTGCCGCCGGCCTGGCAGCGCTGCTGGCGCTGGGCTTGTACTGGCCGGCGCCGCTGGCGCGCACCCTGGAAAGCGCGGCCGCCGTCCTGGGAGGGATGCCATGAACGAGTCCGCCCTGCTGCCGGACAACACGGCCATCCCGCTGGGCGCGGTGCCGGATTTGACGCCAACGGCATTCCGGGAACATGTTTTGGACGGCGTCCGGCAGGGCGCCCGCCTCGCCGCGCTGTTCGGCTGCCCGGCCGGGGGCGCGCTCCGGCTGTTCGCCGTGCTGGCCTGGGCGGACCGCGGCCAGATTACGGCCGCTTCCGCGCGCGCGCCGCGGCGCTACCCGGCCCTCACCCCGGAATGCCCGCAGGCCCACCTCTTCGAGCGCGAACTCGCCGAATTGTGGCGGATCGAACCGGCGGGCCACCCCTGGCTCAAGCCGGTGCGCTTTCCAATCCGCGCGGCGGGCGGGGCGGCGCCATCGGATGCGCCGCCCCGTGACGCCGCTCCAGGACAGATGCCGCACCCCGTGACGCCGCTGCAAGGGGAACGCGCGCAAACTCCGCCCGCGCCGTGCGGAGTAATGGATTTCTTCCAAATCGCCGGCGCGGAAATTCACGAGGTGGCGGTGGGACCGGTGCATGCCGGCATCATCGAGCCCGGCCATTTCCGGTTTCAATGCCACGGGGAGACGGTACACCACCTGGAAATCTCGCTGGGCTACCAGCATCGCGGCGTGGAACAAGCCCTGGCCGGCGGACCAGACCGGCGCACGCTGCATTACATGGAAACCCTGGCCGGCGACACCACGATCGGACACGCCACCGCTTATTGCCGGATCGTCGAGGCCCTGGCGCAATGCCGCGTCCCGGCCCGCGCGCAGGCCCTCCGCGGCATCGCGCTCGAGTTGGAGCGCATCGCCAACCATATCGGCGACCTCGGGGCGCTGGCCGGCGACATCGGATTCTTGCCGACCATGTCCTTCTGCGGGCGGATTCGGGGCGATATCCTCAACCTGACGGCCCGGCTGTGCGGCAACCGTTTCGGCCGCCGCCTGATTGTGCCCGGCGGCGCGGGCTACGACCTGGACCGCGTCCAGGCCGCGGAACTGCGCGCCCGGCTGGACCAGGCCATGACCGACGCCGCCACGGCGATCAGCCTGCTCTGGGAAACGCCGTCCGTGCTCGCCCGCTTCGAGAACACCGGCGCGGTCCCGCGCGAACTGGCCGCGGAAATCGGCCTGGTGGGGGTCGCCGCGCGCGCCTGCGGACTGGACCGCGACGTCCGGCGCGACTTCCCGGACGGCATCTTCCAGATGGCGCAAATCCCCGTCGCCACCTGGCATACGGGCGATGTTTTCGCCCGCGCCTTCGTGCGCTGGCTGGAAACGCAGCGCTCCGCCGCGTTCATCCGCGATCTATTGAGCACCCTGCCCGAGGAATCCGTCCGCGTCCCCTGCGCGGGGGATTTGCCGCCGGAACATCTGGCCGTGGCCCTGACCGAGGGCTGGCGCGGCGAAATCTGCCACGCGGCCGTCACCGATACCGCCGGACGGTTCGCCGGTTACAAGGTGGTGGATCCTTCGTTCCATAACTGGTTCGGCCTGGCGCAGGCCATGCGCGGCCAGCAGATTTCCGACTTCCCGCTTTGCAACAAGAGTTTCAACCTGTCCTATTGCGGCCACGATTTGTAAGGACCTGAAAAATGAGCAGCCTGCTGATCACACGCCTGCGCCAGGGATACCATACCATGCGCTACCCGGACGGCCCGGCGCCCCAATTGCCGGAACGTTTTACCGGCCGCCCCGCCATCCGCCCCGGCGCCTGCGGCCCGGACTGCCATGCCTGCGCGGATGTCTGCCCGACCGGCGCCATCACGCGCCCGGGGCCGATGGCGCAAATTGACCTGGGCCGCTGCATCTTCTGCGCCAGGTGCCGGGACGCCTGCCCGGCGCGGGCGATCGCATTCACCGCCGATCATCGCCTGGCGGCGCGCCGGCGCGGGGAACTGCTGACGGACAACGGGGTCCTCCCGGAATGGGCTGACGGCGGCCGGGATGCCGTCAAAAAGCTGTTCGGCCGCTCGCTGAAGTTGCGCCAGGTGAGCGCCGGGGGCTGCAATGCCTGCGAAGCCGACACCAACGTGCTCAACACCCTGGCCTGGGATTTGGGACGGTTTGGCATCCAATTCGTCGCCGCGCCCCGGCATGCCGACGGCCTGCTGATCACCGGGCCCGCCACCAAAAACATGGAACTGGCGCTGCGCAAAACATATGACGCCGTGCCGGCGCCCAAGATCGTCATCGCCGTCGGCGCCTGCGCCATTGCCGGCGGACCCTACGCCGGACATGCGGAAGTCTGCAATGGCGCGGACGGCCTGCTGCCGGTGGACCTCTACATCCCCGGCTGTCCGCCCCACCCCCTCACCATCCTGGACGGCTTGCTCCGGCTGCTGGGACGGTTGCCGGCAGCGCGCCAGCCGGCATCGTAGCTGCCGATAATGCCGGTCAGAAAGACTTGCGATGACCTGCGTCCGTTAATCGACGCGCTCATAGTCTTAAACCACTGGACGCTACGGTTCGGAGAGTCGCCGCAGGACTTGGATCCATTGCCGCAGATTCTTCTCCGCGAGCTTAGCGTCGGTCAGCTCCTTTTCCTGGTGCGCGACGTAGGTGTTCCGGAAGTTGTTGATGTCGGTGACGGCGGCCAGCAGGTCCCGGCCCGTGCGGCTCGCACCCGGTGCGCACTCGGTTCCTGCCACGTCTCAAACAGGGGTTCGAGAACTGATGGAGTGACGAAGTACGGATCTGGCATGCGACGCCCCCCGAAATTTACCTTATCTCTTACCAACGACCAGCGCTAAACACACACTATACTACTACAGATTGTGGATCATTGCCGTATAACCGGAAAAACACACAATTTAACCATTCTTAATGACTCTGTTATTCGTGGCTTCAGAAAGCAATGTCTGCCACGTGGCCGTCAACACATACCGCCGGACACGCAAGGCCTCTTCCCGCTCTGGCCTGACAAATCCGCCCATGCGCCACCGGCCGAGCCATTCCCGCGCCGTGGACGCGGAGATGCCGTACCATGCGACAAGGTCTTGCGGTCCAAAGACGGAAGCGGCCGGATCGTCTTCCATCCCCCGCAGCATCAGCTTGCTGAGCAACTGCTGTTGCGTGCGGTGGAGATTATCCCAGGGCGCGTTGCGTCTTTCTTGCGGATGGATGGCTTCCGCTTGCTTTCTGAGCGCATCCGCTCCGCGGGCCATCGCCCCGCAAAAAAACTCCAGCCAGCGGGTATGATCCGGATCGTGCCGTCCCTGGTAGTAGTCCACCGGCAACCCCATCTGCAGACTGCCGTAGTAAGCAGCCAGATTTGGGGTATAGTACTCCTCCAGGGACAGGAATCCCCGCATGTCGTATCCGCTGCGCCACAGTTCGACGGTCGCCAGCGCCCGCGCTGTCCGTCCATTGCCGTCGGAGAAGGGGTGAATACTGACAAAACGGTGGGCCAGCAAACCGGCGCGGAGCGGAGCGGGCAGTGTCGCGGCGACCGGACTTTGCGCCCACGCCACGAGATCGCGCATCAGTTCCGGCACATCGGCCGGCTCAGGCGGGCCGTAATCAATCGCGCGCGTGGCGCTATCCACCACCGGGCACTCGTTCTTCCGGTATTCGCTGCGCGCGCCCCGGCGGCCATGCCCGCGGACAATGATGATCGCATGCAACTCGCGGATGAAATCCTCCGTCAGTTTGCGTTGTTCTTCCACCTGTTCTTCGATCCAGTCCAGGGCGCGCCAATAGTTGCGCACCTCCTGCGCCATGGCGCTGCCGGTCCGGTCCGGGTGGGCGACGGCTCTACCCACTTCGCGGCTGTCGAGTGTGTTGCCTTCGATGGCCGTGGAGTTGCGCGTGGCGCGTTGCCGGGCCTCATGCCGCAGCAACAGAATCCGATCAGGCGGCAAGGGCAGCATGTCTATGACGCTGCGCGCCGCCTCAATCCGGGTGAGCGCATGGACCATCTCATGCGTATAGGTAAAACGCGCGCGAAACGGCGCGCCGGTATCGCGTCCGCTCATGACTTCACCCCCAGGAAGCGGGAATGTTGAAGGGCAAGCGTTGATGGCGTGTTGCCCAAATCGAGATTCCTCGACTTCGCTCGGAATGACGCCTCTGGAGTAGTCGTATTATCCAAGGAACTGTCATGCTGAGCCCTTCGGCTCCGCTCAGGGCAGGCTTTGTCGAAGCATCTCGCCAAAGGCGTTTTTTTCTTTTGGGCAACACGCCCTTGAATTGTGACCACAGCGCCCTTTCCCGCACTTCGATCTTTTTCTCCACTTGGCAGAATTCTGAGTTTCATGCTTGCCAGCGTGCAAAATCCGGGCGGAAATGTCAAGCGCCGAGAGGGAAATCCATCCGGTTGGCGGCTTGCCTTGCCTTGATTGTTCATTCGATCCCCGGCGTACGCATACCGCCGCACGCAAAAAAACACACAAAATAGCAAAACATTCCCATTGCCATCGACTGGTTAAAGGTTACGATCAGTCCGGTTTTCACTGGCGTCCCATAAGGGACGCCAAGGCTGAAGGTTATTAGACTGAAGGCTGTAGGTTAAAACCCCGAAAAACATCGGCAAAAAAACCGGAACTGTGTTTTCCGATCCGATGCTTGAAATCCGCGGTTTTCCTATAGTCTACATCCTTCAGCCTACAGTCTAAGCATCCTGTGGGATGCTAATGGTCGGGTTTTAAAACCTGAACCACATGCCGCCATGGCGGTAAAAAAACGACCACTTCGAGCGCAACCCGGCATGCAACCTGCTGACGCTATCAGCCAAATCAATGAATCCGTGGACCCCGCGGTTTTGGCGCCGCACTGGGCGGATACGCTCGCTGCTGGCGATGGCCGGCTCCCGGACTTTCTGCAACCGGAGACGATTGTGGAACTCCGCCGGGCGGCCGGCCTGCCGCCGGCCGCCGATACGCCACTGCTGGAAACCGCCCGGCGCATCGCCGGAGACCCTGCTTTGCGGCTGCTGGCGCGGCATTGCTACCGCCTGCTTTACGCCCATGCGGATTACAACCGGTTCGGCGCCTGGCCGTCATTCCAAACCGTCCTTGGTGAAAACGCCGGCGTTTTTTACCTGCTGATTCTCCTGGCGGCGGCGCCGTTCATCCGCGCGCAACACCGCCGGCGTCACATTCCGGAAGCAATCACCCGCGCTACCTGCGACAGGCTGGATGCGGGGGAACGTTACCGCGCCACCCACCAGGGCCGATGGGGCGCCGACCGCCGCAGTCTGTATTGGACCAGGTTTTACACCAACGGCGACCTGTACCGCCTGGGCCGCATGGAATACATGCTGCGCGGATTCAAGGGCCTGGTCGAAGTATACCGCCACGCGCGGACCGGCGCCACCGCCGCTTTCGCGCCGGACGGCGCAATGTACGATGCACAGGGACTGGCGGTGAAAACCGCGGACGGCGGCACCCCTCCCCCCGGAACCTGGACCGCCAGCCTGACGATCGCCGACGGATGGATTCAAGGCTGCCCAATCCTGCCTGAAGGCGTCGCCGTGCGGCGGCAAGCCGGACTGCGCTCCAGTACCAGCAAACTTACCCAATCACAAAAGGGGACATTTTAAACGAGTGTGACAAATGGCCATAATTCAGTTGACTTCCTCGAAGGCGGTGATAATTTGCCAAAACCGTGAGAAAAATGTATTGGTGACGGAGAATATGCAAACTGGCCATCGAAAATCCGGCGATGACTGATTGCAAAACATAATTCCGGAAACATGAGAGTGACGGGTAAAGCCCGTCACGGAATCAGGGGATTGAAACCATGCCAACCATTATTGCAATCGGTGCGCACCATGATGATGTGGAGTTGCGCAGCGGCGGGACATTGGCTAGATATGCTATGGAAGGCTGGCATGTGGTATATGCCGTGGCCACCACAACCCCGCACTATTTGCCATGGCCCGAGGAAAAGGCGCAAGGTCAGTATCGATCCAATGCGGAGATTATCGAACTGCGCAAAGAGGAATCCCGACGCGGTGCGGCGGTTCTGAGAATCAAGGATGTGCATTTTTTCGATTTCAAGAGTATGTACTGGTATAAGGACGGCACTCATAAACGGCGTTACTTGGATGGGCATAATTCAACGATGGAGGAGTTTCGGCATCTTAACCAGGATTTGCCGGGGCGGGAGTTCATTATGACGGCTTGCCACTGTTCGGCGGCCGTGGATTTCCTCTGTAATTTCCTGCAGAAAAAGCAGGCGGATGTAGTATTGACGCATTTCCCCGATGATGCTCACTGGGAACACTATGCAACGGCCGGCCTGGTGCGCGCCGCCGTGCGCCGATGGACTGGCGCCGGCCGGCGGCCAAAGCTCTATGCCTGGGAACAGGGCGGGGCGGGAAACATGACGTCCTCGTTTGCGCCGACTCACTTCGTGGATATCACCAGCACCATCGATCTGAAATGCGAATCGCTAATGAGTTTCGTGTCCCAGTTTGGCGACCACAATCCGCAGATGTTTGCCGATCGTGCTCGCAGAAGGGCGCAGGCTTACGGAAAAATGACAGGAATGCAATATGCCGAGCCATACATGCTTTTTCAGATTCCGTCTGTTTCTATGATGAATGTTTATACGGCGCCGACGTATGACGTCAGTCAGGCCCGCCACGGGCTATAAATGCAAATTTACCCGGGCGGCCTAATTGGAACATTCGGGATTCCGGCATAGTTGACGGTATCTGATACAACACCGGCGCGGTATTTCAAGCGCCGGATCATTCGCCGCAAGTATGTCCGCAAAGACCGTGCGGAGCAGGCGCTGATCATTGCGCCGCTGAAGCCGCGTCTGATAGAAGGCAGCTATGCCAGCGTGGGATTGGTGACGGACATCATTTTGAAGAAATACGTGGATCACCTGCCGCTATACCGGCAGGAACGAATTTTAAAGATCCGGCACGGGATAGACCTGTCGCGGAAAACAATGTGCGACTGGGTGGGTAAGACCGCGGATTTGTTGGGGGCCATTTACCAGCATGTCCGCACGGGCTTGAAAAGCAGCGGATATTTGCAAATAGACGAAACGCCGGTGCGATATTGCCGGGATGATGGCGGCGGCGGCGGCCAAGGATACTTATGGGCGTATCATCATCCCGGAGAAGACGTGTTATTCGAATGGCATACTAGCCGGAGCGCGGATTGTTTGGAGCGGATGCTGGGTAATTTCAGCGGCACGGCGCAAAGCGACGGATATGCCGCTTACCCGGCTTTTGCTAAAGGAAACGACCGGATTGTGTTGGCAGGCTGCTGGGCGCATGCACGGCGCAAATTCAAGGATGCCGTAGAAGAAACGCCTGGGATGGCAGGGTGGTTCTTGAATCAGATAGGCTTATTATATGGCATTGAAGCCGATTTGCGTAATCGGAATGTATGCGCGCGTTTGCGGCAGGTGGCCCGGAGTGCCGCCAGCCGGATGATTTTGGCGCGGATACAAAAAGCTTTGCGCCAGAAAATGCCGGCATATCTGCCGAAAAGCCGGATGGGGCTGGCAATCGGTTATGCGTTGTCCCGCTGGGAACAACTGGAACGTTACATGCATGACGGCCGGATTGAAATAGACAACAACCTGGTGGAAAACGCCATCCGGCCGGCGGCGCTGGGTAAAAAGAACTGGTTGTTCTTCGGCGCGCCGGATGCGGGACAAAGGTCCGCGATCTTCTACACGCTGCTGGAACAGTGTTCGGCTTTCCGGATTGCGCCCAGCAATGGCGCACACTGGCTCTGAAATGGATTATTCCGCAAGCGGCTATTGCAGCGAAAACATCGTCCCGGCGCCCACGTACTCATAGCAGCCAAGGTCCACCAGGCCGCTGAACCGGTCAATCCGGCGGCGCCGGTCCAGGTCCACGGCACCGTCCATCCAAGGCATATTGGCCCCCGCATTGATATATGGCGAATTGGGGGACAAACGGAAATTGCCCGCTTCCATACCGGCAAACATCGGGTCGTCGGTCCTGTTACCCGCATCCGGCGTCACCGGCTGGTCGGTGCCATTTTGCAAAGGCGCAACACAGCAATTGGTCAAAATCACACCCGTGCCGGCAACAAGGTACATGTTGCTGCGGCCATCAACAGGCGCGCTATTCCCGTAAACAATCGTGTTGCGCACCACCATGTTGGTTGTGACATTGGCATTGACCACCAGCCCGCCGCCATTTAAAGGAGCGCTGTTGGAGGCTATCGTGGTGTTTTCAACCCGGAAACGCACAGGTTGTTCCAGCGCCAGGCCGCCGGCGCCGCCGCTTGCCGCCGTTGCCCGGTTGCCGACAATCAAACAACCCGTGATGATCCCGGGGCTATTGATGCGGATGCCGCCCCCGGCATAGCTGGAATTATATGCCGCTGTGTTTCCGCGAATGATGCTGTTGGATATTATCAGATCACCAGCAGTCGCATAATAACGATGCAAGATTCCCCCGCCGCCGCTGGCAGCCTGATTGTATGAAATCTCGCAGTTGGCAATCATGCCGGTGCTGCCGTCGCGGGCGTAAACATAAAAGCCGCCCCCAGAGTCGGTGCTGGCGATATTACGTTCAATCCGGCAGCCATACATTTCAAAAATCATGCCCGGTTCATCTACCGCGGAAATCCCATACAAGCCCCCGCCGCCATTGGATGCTACATTATCAACTACTTCGCAATTTGATGCCGCCAGCCTGGCGCTATAAGCGTAAATGCCGCCGCCTGTGGTATCGGAAATATTATTGCTGACGATGCAGCCATCCAGATACATGGCGGAGGCAGAGCCTGACTTGTAAATCCCGCCCCCGCCGGAAGTGGAATAATTGCTATGAACAACACAGTTAGACAGGTAAAAATCGCGGAAATTACGCTTGTAGATTCCGGCGCCGCCCGGTCCGCTTCCGTGGCGGATGGTAAAGCCGGACATGAAGATCGGATCCCCATCGGTAGTTGGGCTGGAATACACGCACCGCCGGGCATTTTCGCCGTCAATCATCGTTACCCCCGGCCCATTGACCCCCCGGATATCCACCGACTTGACGAGATTCACCACCGGATCAACCGCCGCGGTATAGGTGCCGTTGGACACCAGGATCACATCGCCATCGCCGGCGGCATCCACCGCGCCCTGGATGGAACGCTTGGCCAGAGGCCAGGTTGATCCGTCATTGCCGTCATCGCCCGTCTCGGCGACGTACAACGTTGTGGCCGCCATACCACCGACCGATAAGGCAAAGCTTAAGAACAGAAACGATACAATTTTCGTTTCCTCACCAGAATTTGTGGGTGATTACCGGTTCGGGCAATTGCCCAAGGGTATGATATAGCGCCATTTCCGCGCCATGAAAAGTTCTGAAGCCATAAGATCGTTTGGTAACCACTCGAGCTTTATTGTTCAAGCCCTCGGTTGCGCCAGTAAAAACCTCGTTTCTGGCTCTGATCCAGTTCAAAAGCAGCTCCTCGTGTTTAGCAATGGTTTTAGCCGCCTTAATGATTGGCGCAATGCGGCTACGACAGGCGCGCTTGACCCATGCCTGGAGATAATTACGCGCCCAGGTTGGGCTGTGATAGCTCCAAAAATGCTGAAAGCTTTCCTTGAACAAATAGGCGCGGCCGGTTTGCAGTCTTGTGCCCAATATCCGATCAAGCATTTCGCGAGCTTTGCCGCGCACGCGGGTTTTGCGGCGCAGCAAGGTCCAGCGCATTTTCTTGAGTTTTTGCTTGGCCGCCGGACGCGCTGTCATCGCCGCCATATCCCGGCGCCGGACCTCGTCCACGGCGGCATTCAAGGTTTGCACGACATGGAAGCGGTCAATCATGTGGCAACCGTGGCTGAGGCTCGCAGCAATGACTTTCAGATAAGGTCGCCACATATCGCTACATATATGTCGAATGCCGGCCAGCACGGGTTTTCCCAAAGATTGCAACCCTTTACGCAGCGCGGCCGCCCGGCGGGTTTGGCCGACCCAGAGCAATCGGCGGCATTGCGCATCAATCTGATAGATCAAGGTCAGATAGTTCTTGCTCTTTTTACCGTTGCCTACGTGGAGTTCATCAACACCAATCGCCGTTATATTGGCCAATTCCCGGTGCGCCAAGCCCCATTCCACCATCCACTCGACCGACCGATAAACCGCCTGCCAACTGACTTTGAAAATCAGCGCCGTCTCTTTCCAGGACAACCTCCGCGCCCAGTTCCCCAAAAAAAGCATCAGCGCCTTGCTGTAGGGTCGTTTGCCATCGCTCCAAGGCAGCGCTTCCACCACCACGCCATGTTCGGGGCAATTTACCCGGCGCGGACTATAATGCAAAAAAGCCGGCACATTCAAAATGGGCACAAACGCCCATATCCGTTCAGGCAGAGTGTCGTATGTCGCCAGCGGTCGCCCGCAACGCGAGCAGCATGCCGCGCGTTGGCGATGCGGACGAATGCTTATATCCACTTTCCATTGGCCGCGACGATCCAAAACCATACAAGTTTCCTGATAAATAAAACGTTTCAAAGGTTGCAAACGATTCAAAATTGTTTTAAGTTTCACCTTGGGCTGGTCCTCCTTTTTTTGTGTTCACCCATTGCATACGCAATGGATTACGGAAAGGCCAGCCTATTTTTTTGCCGCCGCTTTATCTCCGTTCCGCCATCGCGCCAATCAGGAGTTATTAATCAGGCTGCTGCGGGGCCGCCAAACGCCCAAAGCGGCAGGCTGTTAATAACTCCACCATCTTTTGGCGCCATTGCTTGGAGAACTTCTTAAACTTTAAAACCTGTTTTTTACCCACAAATTCTGGTTAGGAGCCCAATTTTCATGTGTTTAGCACTCCTTGTGTTATCGTCAACAATCAACAGACTACTTTCAACTGAGCCAATTTCAAAAGTCTCGGACGACGTGGAAGTCGTCCCTCCAAAATGCAAAATCACCCGTTTTTGGAGGGTCGGGTTCCACCCCGACCTTTTTGTCAGGACTTTTGAAATTAGCTCAACTTTCAACATCCAACATCCAATACAATTGATTATTGAGTGAATATTGATTATTGTCTACCGGACATTGTCCATTTCCTGATAAATTCCCGCACCACCTCAAGATTGTCGTACATGTCGAACCCAAACCCGTCCAGCCCGTGTCCGCATCCTTTGCGCACCACCAGTTCCACCGGCACATTCAAATCTTTCAACTTCTTTACCATGGCCTCGGCGGAACTCAGCGGGCAGGTCTTGTCCAGTTCGCCGTGCAGCATCAGCACCGGCGGCATGCCGGCCTTGACCTGGTGCAAGGGCGACGCCTGGGTGTACTTTTCGGGATATTCCTCGACCGTCCCGCCGATAATGGCCTCGCCGATCCGGCTCTGCCCGAAATCTCCGACAAAATCGCAGATGCCGGCGTTAATCACCGCCAGGTTGACATCGCTCGAAAAACCAGCATAGCCGCCGCTGCCGTCAAATTCACGGGAACCGTTGGACGCCGCCGCCAGCCAGGTCCACTGCGTACCGGCGGAACTGCCCATCACCGCAATCTTATCCGGATCGATCGCGTATTCCCCGGCTATCGAACGCAGCCAGCGCAGGCAGGTTTTCAAATCCTCCAAGGCGGAGGGATATTTTCCATCGTTCGGCTGACGGTAATACAAGGCCGCACAAAACAGATTCTCCGTCAATGCCAGGTAATTGCACTGGCGGTCGCCGCAGATTTTCGGCTGTTTGCCGCTGGCCCAGTCGTGCATGAACACCAGCGCCGGACGCGGCTGGGCCGGTTTTTTATCGCGGTAATACACATCCGCCTTCAAATCAAAGCCGCCGGGCAGCCGCGCGATACTATGCTGGCGGACAATGGTATTGCCGCGCGGCGCCACGCACATGGCGGATTGCGGGTCCGCTTCCAGCCGCCTGAGAAACTCGGCATCATCCACCACTGTAAATAATCCTGGCTCGTTGGCGCTGGAACTCATGGTCCTAAAGTCCTCCATACGGCTGTTTAACCGGCCCGGGACATCCATCCGCTCATCGGTGGGAATCTCCCGCTGCGCCGCGGCGCCGAATACCTGGCCGAACACCATCATAATCGTCCCCAACTGACAATACAGGCAGTATTTCATAACTGATCGCCCCCAATAATGCAAACTGTTAATCATCGGACGCATCCGCATCTTCCGCCCTGCCAACCGCCGGGTCCTGCCCGCCAATCTATTTTGTATCCTCCGCGCCGAACTCTCGCAAGGGGAAATGCGCCACTTCATCAACCTGGATGTCGTCAAACCAGGCAGATTCTGTTTTCCCGAAATACCGGCACAGCACAGTTCCCTCAACCGGAGCATCGCCTGTTGTCAGAACCGCATCATAACACATCCAATCCTGTGTTTCGCCTTTGGGCTCAAATGCATTGGCGCCGTCATGCCCGCCGCGCGCCCGGCGCGCCCGAACCTCCTGTTTGCCCGCTATTAACGTCAGTTCCACCGGCGCGTTCTCCGGCATCCGCGCCATCCGCACCCAGCCGGTCACGCGATAACGTGTAGTCGGTTTCAATGCAAAGGCCGCCGAAACGGCCTTGGCCCGATTGGCCGAGGACTCGCTACCGCCGAGTTTCAACGCGCGCTGGCCGGAATGAGGCGCCGCATCATACTCCGCCGGCCCGGACAATTCCCAGCCCCCATCTTCTTCAAATCCGCCATTCGCCAGCGGAGCTATTTCCCGCGCCGGGTACACGTTTTGCATAAAAGTTTTGTTGGTGTCAACCGCCGCCACATCGCCAATATTCCCCACCACCGACCCGCCCGGATTATGATGCAACAAGCCGCCAACCATGTTTTCGGAGCATTGATTGCCCATAATCACATTCTGTTGGCTTTCCGGGCCGGTCGCCACAATCCCCCATTGCTGGCTCTTCAGAATGCGTGGTACTGTCCCTTTCGGATAATCATGCTTTAAAGGTTGATCCAACTGCAGACCAACCAGACGGACGCGGTTGGTGACATTCACTTCCTCGCGATTCCCCTCATGTTCAAGCACTAACCGAAACTGCCGATAAACCGGCGGATCAGCGGCAAATTCGGTATTTACAGGCCGAGCTTTATAATGCTTGATTTTTATCTCCCGGCTCCCGGCTGGCGCATCCTCCGTCAACTCGCCGCACCCGAATTCGTCCTGGTCGTCATAACAGCGATTATTGGCCACCACGCAATTCTGGGCGTTATACAGCGCAATCCCCGCCGGCATGCGGTGCCGCGACGTGTACCAAACACCTTGCTTGTTGTTATTCATGACGATATTGCCCATGATCACATAATCCTTGGGGCCGATCCGCCCGCCTTCCGTGGCAATCCCCTCGCGCATATTATCGAAAATAATATTCTGGCTGATGATATGATAATGATCTCCGTCGCGCGCCAGATGCGCAATACCGAGGGCTTCATAGGTCGGGTTGCCCTGAAGCACCCGGCAACTCAACCCGCCTATTCCAATCAAGTTGCCGTAAATATGATTGTTTTCGATGATGCACCCGAAATTGCCCATGCACATATAAATGCCGCATTCCAAATTATCATGAATCAGGTTATTCACGATTTTAACCAGCGGCCCGGAGCCAGGATGAATCCCCTGCCAGCCGCCGCTGATATCGCAATCCGTGATCAAGGCGCGGCCGGCGGAACAACTTATATTAACGAAGTTATTCGAAATCCAGCATCGGCGTATTGTGCACCGCTCCTGCACATGCCGTATGCCCGTCTCGATGAATGCATCCGGATATTTCCGCTTGTTATCCCGCCATGTAATTCCATCGAAGGTTTGCCCATCCAAATTCCCATCGATCGCCAGGTTTTCAATCAAGCAATCGGGCGCCGCCATAACCATGGTGAATTGCGTCATCAGGACGGCATCACGCTCAACCTTTAACTCGACCGACGGCCTAAACGGTATAATCGGGTAAGCGTCCGACCAATGTCGGCTGCTGGCGATATGAACGCGATTGTCTTCAATCCGGGAAATAATCCACGGGCGCCGCTCCCAAAGCGGCTTTACGTACCCTTTGATATCGCAGGGATGCACGGCCATGCCCGGCCGAAAGGGAGTCGGATCGGTCACCACCACGTAATCCTGTGTGGCGCCTTTGCTGACATCTTCGGCCAGCGGCACCACCACCATCGGCGCCTTCCAAAGACGCGTGGCCTTGCCGGCGCCGATCAACTGCACCCCCTGCCGGAGCCGGATCGTGCGCTCCATCATGTAATCCCCGGGCGGCACGTAGACCGTCCCCCCGCCAGCCGGCAAGGCTTCTATTGCTTCCTGAATCCCCCGCGTCGTCGAGCCGGGTCCGTCATAATCGGTTGAAACCAAATAGGGCTTCTTCTCACCTTCCGCAACCACAGAAGACACCGCCATTAATCCGATCAACCCCGCCAAGCCAAACCGTAATTTTGTTTTTTGGACAAACATTGAATTTCCTTTTTTATATTTTTAGTTCCAACATCATTTTCAGCCGGCACGGCGCGGGGGATCGTTTCGGGAGAGTGGTGTCAGCCATTGAAATAAGATTTAATATTTTGCGGCACGGTAATGATCAAGAGACTGGATGGCCAAGCGAGCGCCCGGCATACGGCGCACAATCTTTTCGACAGGATCAAGCCCGGCGCCAAGCCCACATACGGCTCGCCAGAGATTCGCCCTCCGCCTGAGATTTGAGATTTCAAAAGGAGGGCGAAGCTGTGCTGAGCCGTTCTGGTTCATCCCTTCAATGGATTGGTTTTGATTTTCAGGCAAAAGGCTATTTCAGCGAAAAGATGGTTCCTTCGAGGACATATTCATAGCAGCCAAGGTCCACCAGGCCACTGAACCGGTCAATCCGGCGGCGCCCATCCAGGTCCACGGCGCCGTCCATCCACGGCATGTTGGCGCCCGCATTGATGTATGGCGAATTGCGCTGCAAGCGGAAATTGCCCGCTTCCATGCCGGTAAACATCGGGTCATCGGCCCTGTTACCGGCATCCGGCGTCACTGGCTGGTCGGTGCCATTTTGCAAAGGCGCAACACAGCAATTGGTCAAAATCACACCCGTGCCGGCCATAAGCCAGATATTACTCCGTCCACTTGAAGAAGCGTCATTCCCATAAACAATAGTATTGCGCACCACCATGTTGGTCGTGACATTGGCGTTGACCAACAATCCGCCTGCATATATCGAAGCACCGTTGGATGCAATGGTAGTGTTTTCAACAAAAAATCGCGCCTCGGTTTCCAACAATAGCCCGCCGGCTCCACCGATTGCCGCCATTGCCCGGTTGCCTACTATCAAACAACCTGTGATGTCCCCAGGTCCATTTATACGCAATCCGCCCCCGGCATAGCTGCTGTTAATCAACGATTCATTCCCCTGAATCATGCAATTTGAGATGCAAAGATACCCGCCGCCATTGCGATGGTAAACGCCGCCACCGCTTCCACTAGCCTGGTTGTATGCCATCGTGCAATTGGCGATGATACCGGTGCTGCCTTCGAGACCATAAAGACAAACTCCGCCTCCTGGTCCGCCGGTAGCGATATTATGCTCCATCCGACAGCCATACAAAGCAAATATCATACCCGGTTTGTCGGATTTTGACGAACCGTATATCGCTCCTCCGCCGTCTCTGGAGGTATTATGGACTATTTCGCAATCGAACATGTTCAAACGTCCGTAAGAGGAGAAAGCTCCACCGCCATATCCTCCTGCGGCTGTATTATTGCTGATGATACAGTTGAACACGAACATTTGACTACGATCAGTGCTTTTACTAATGCCTCCACCACTGACGGAACTAGTATTCGCATGAATGACACAGTTTGACAGGTAAAAATCGCGGTAGTTCCCCTTATACACACCCGCGCCGCTATCCGCGCTGCTGCCATTGCGGATGGTGAAACCGGACATGTAGATCGGGTCTCCGGCGGTAGAGGGGCTGGAATACACACACCGCCGGGCATTTTCACCGTCAATAATCGTCACCCCCGGTCCATTGACCCCCTGGATATCAATCGACTTGGTAATGCTCACCACCGGATCCACCGCCGCGGTATAAGTGCCGTTGGACACCAGGATCACATCGCCATCGCCGGCGGCATTAACCGCGCCCTGGATGGAACGCTTGGCCAGAGGCCAGGTTGATCCGTCATTGCCGTCATCGCCCGTTTCGGCCACGTAAAGGGTGCCGGCGGCGGCGGCGCCTACCAAGATCGTGAATCCCAGCAACAGGCATATTACGTTTTTCATAACCCCCCTTATTATTTGCTGCAATATTATCATAAGCAAACGGCCGAACCAATTTCCAAACTAACGTTTTGAAATCTGTTTTTTGAAAGCAACTCAAATACAAGCTCGGATTTATCCAAGGCGGGCTTTGCCCGCAACCAATCGGTACCTTGCGCGCCAATTACGAAGGCGGCCAAGGGCCTGGCCGCCCTACCAAATTTAGATACGTAAAAATGCTTGTCCCATGCAATGGGATATCATGTCGAAACGGAACGGTCTAACAGCGGAAAAAGGTTCATCCTGTCGTTACAAATCCTCGATGCTGCGGATCAATTGATTGACGACTTCCTGGTCGGTTTTAGGATTGAAAAACACGGCTTTCCAGGCCGGCACACTGATGCCCTGCGGATAATATCCCATGGCGGTGGTGAAGCTCAGGCGCGCGTCAATCTCCGGATGCAACGCAGCCTTACGCTTGTCAAACAGCCGGCGCGTTTCCTGGAAGTAGCGCCGGCAGGTTCCCGCCGTCACCTCGCCATTGACCATCTTGGCGTAAATGCTTTTGGCATCGCGCCCCTTGGGCAATACCCACCAGTTGACATGCGGACCCAAACAGCCCGCGTTCAACACCTTGCAGTAATCCAACGCCTCAATCTGCCGTTTCAGGCTGCATGTCAGCGCCAGCGCATGCGTCACCAGTATCTGGTAGCCAATCAACCCAATCCCGTCCAAGCTGGCCATAACGGAATAAGGCCCCAGCGCCGGACGCGAGCATTCCAGGGTGAACAGCGCCGGATCGTGCCGGTAATCCGCCTCGGAAAAATACGGGACCTGCTCCTTTTTCCGCAACAACAGTTTCAAATCATCGCGATTGCGCACGATAAAAGCGCTGGCGGGGTAATGCCCCCAGCCCATCTTGTGGAAATCAATCGTCACCGAATCAGCATACTGCATGCCCATGGCCTGCTTTTGAATGCCCCGCACATTTGCAAGGACATCGTCCGCCAGTCCGAATGGGTTTTGACTGACGTCGTATTCGTTCAGAAAACACAGGGACCAGCCGGCGGCCGCGTCCACATGCAATTGCGGCACAGGCCGGCCGGCGGATTTTGCCTTGTCCTCGATAATCTGCCGGATGCCTGCGATGTCGTCAATCCCGGCGGCATCGGTGCTGCCGAAGGTGGCGATGACAAACGCCACCAATGCTTCGCCGGCATAGAGTTCGTCCAGTTTCCGCGCCAGGCAATCCAAATCCATCCCGCAAGCATCATGGGTGGGAATGCTGACAAGGTTTTCCGTCCCCATGCCCAGCCAGCCGGCCAGGGTTTCGTTGGAATAATGCGCGGCCTGGGAGGTAATCCCCACCAACCGCCGGCCGCGCAACCCTTTGCCGATAGTGTCGGGCAATACCTTTTCCATGCCGATCTTGCCGCCGTAAAGATTGGAGATGGTGCCGCCCATGGTAAAGATGCCCCAAGGTTGGCTGATATGATAAAAGACCAGGTTGGCCAAGGTGGTGATGGCCTTCACCTCCAACTCGTTGGAACGCTGGCTATAGGTATCCACGCACAGGTTGGGGTTTTTCAACAGACAGGCCATGGCGCCAATCAACGAGGCGTAATTGGCCGGGCCTTTGACATTTTCCAGATGCAGTCTGGAATACCAGCCGTCAGTGCCCCAGAAATAAGGGAAGACCGCGTCGCGGGCATCCTTCAGATTACCCGGCAGGGTGTGGATTTCCGGATTGTTTTGCGCAGTCTCGTAGTTGCGCGACATGATATCCGGCACGGCTAGTTTTTCCTCGGCCTCCATGGTGTTGAGATACTCGCCCAGGATGCCCAGCACTTCCGCCTTGTTACAGGTGAAAAAATTATTAATAATGGAATCCAAATCGTATTTCGCGCTCATGCTACACCTCTGGCCCCATTTCAAAAGTCTGACAAATAATGCCGATCACAGTCCCCTCGGCGGGCTCGTCCCGCCAGTGAGCAAGGTTATGTAAAAAGAGGTTGAATCAGGTTCAACGGTTGCTTGAGGTTGGAGGTTGGCTTATCCCTTAACTTCCATCAACCGCTGAACCCCTTAACTTCCATCACTCCTTGAACCTCTTACAACACCTTGCCTTTTACCGGCTTTGCCCCTTTGCCCCTTTGCCCCTCTTTCACAGTAACAGAGTTGCTTTCAAAAGTCCATATTGTGCCGCTATTGTCAGCCGCAAACAACACGGCTGCGTCATGCTTGCGGCTCACCAGGGACGGTTCGCCCCACCTCAGGCAGATATTGCCAAAATGGTAGGGCGAGGCGTCCCTGCCGAGCCTTCTTTTCCGAGAATGACACAGCCGTGCCGCAGATAACCGCACATCACACCCGTCCCGGCTGGGCCGGCTTCTACCGAAGCAGTTCCGGCAGCTAAACGCATATCCTCCATCACTCACAATCCATGCACTTTTTCGCGCGCCAGGGTGGCGGTGATCCCGCCCAGGAGCAGGCCGCCCTCCGCCAGCGGCTCAACCGTCAGTTTTACTACCGTCGCATCGGAACGCGGGGAAGGCCATTGCGTCACGTAAAACCCGTGGCCGATATATTTGGCATTTTCCAGGTCAGAGTTCCGGCCGACCGGCGCGATATCGCGTCCGACAATCAATTCCCGGACTTCCTCCGCGCCGTCCTGGAAAACCAGCTTTAATCTGGCTGCCGGCGCGCCATCCGGCGCCGGCCCCGGCAAGGCGGCCATGATAAACAGCGTGTCCACCCGGTTTTTCAGCAAGGCCCCCTGATCGTGATCCGTGGCCTGCTTCTGTGCTTCCCATTCCGGATCCATGTATTGCATGGCATCGGGAAGCTTGAATTCCATGCCGCCGGTCAACAGCGCCGCCCGCGGGTCCGCCAGCATAAAGCGCAAGCCGCCGCAACTCTTCAAACCCTGCCGCAATGCATCCAGCCAGGACTGGTCAACCTCCACCCGCTGTTTGGCGACAGCGGCCAGGTCAATATATCCGCACCGCCGGGAATCCACATTGAGAATGTTCAGTCCGCTCAGCGGCTCGGCGAACCCGGTTTCGTCGGAGAGAATATATTTTATGCAGTTTTGAATGAATTTGGTCGCCACGCTGTCGGAATCGTAACGGAAAGTCGCCGCCGCCTGCGATACCAGCGCCTGTCCCTGCCCGACCTTGACATCGGACACCAGCATCTGGACGGCCGCATCCGTCGCCCGCGGCGTGTCCTGGCAGCCGAGCGCCAGCGCGGTCTTGTTGATCGGGCTGATCAAGGCGGAGAAGATTCCGCCCTGTTTCCCGCCGCGCGAAGTGCGCTCCAGCCTTCCATTCCATGTATCCCAGTTGGCCGAGGCGTTGATTCCGGCAAAGACCGGATGATCCGGGGCGATGATACTGCCGACATTCCCGCCCAGGCGCTTGATGATGGACATCTGCGGCAGCCAGCTCAAAGTATTTGGGAAATACTGCTCGAATTGCAGCAGCCGGCCGCCTTGTTTCAACCATTCGTTGATCTTTTCGCCCGCGGCCACCACCGCGCCATCATGGCTTTCCGCGCCGATGATCAGGACGTCGTAATCGGCCAGGCGATCGAAAGTTTCGATACGCTCGAATTTCACACCCAACCCCTCCAAAATCCCGCCCGTGGTGATTTTCTGGTTGGAAACATCAAACAGCGCCACCCGGCGGCCGCCGGCGTCAAGCTTGTCCTGCAGGTCGCGCGCATTCATCACGAAAAACTCGTAATGATTGTCGGATATGACGGCCGGTGTGGACGCCGACCCTCCAGAATTTCGCATCAGATACATCTGGACGTCATAAAAGCCGGTCGGCCAATCCGCGGGAATCTTCATTTCGAACGGCAACAAATTGCGCGTCATGGCCTTAACCTTGCCGGCCGGCGAAATTTTGTCGGCCACGGCTTTACCGTCCTGATCCAGAATGACCACCCGCGCCTGCCAACCTTCGGCATCGGCCTGGGTGTCGTTAACGGCATAGACCGTCAGCGCCAGCGGGCGCCCGGCAAAGCAGTTCCTGGCGAACACATCGGCGCAGATGAATTCGTCTTTGAACGCGCGCTTGTAAGTCGAATACAATTCCGAGGCCGCCAACGAGCCACCGGGCAGATTCCAGATTTCAAACCAGGGCAATCCGGATTTGACCGATATTTTCCCATCCTGATCCCGCAGATAAAACAGGGCATAAAACCGCCCCATGTTGATGCCGAATCCGCCGCGCATCAGTTCGCCGAGCCGGCGGCACTCTTCCAGCACGTTCTTCGCGGCCCATTCCACGTAATACTTGGCGGCCCAGAAACTTTCGCGCCGGGCCAGGTCGCCGGGATTATCCCGGCGCAAAACATCAAACTCCGGATCCGAGGCCAACTTCGCCGGCGCTTCCACAAAATGCCGGCGCAACCCGTAAAGCATCGCCCAGCGAAAACCCAGCGGCATGTGGTATCCCGGGTCCGCCTGGGTAATGTGCTGGATCAACGCTTCCTTGTCCAGGGCCGGGGCGCTGAATAACTGCCGGCCCTTGGCATACTCGCTCCCGACCATCGATATCTTTGCGCCGCCCATCTCCCAGTTGCCCACCGGCAGCATTTGCCCGTGAGCGGCCCATACCTCGCGGTTGGCGTTTTCGAATATTTCCCGCATATCCAGCGGATGTCCGTAAATGCTGCCGGGATAGGCATGGATGTCCACCACATCCTCCTTGAACCGCAGCACCTGCGGCGCGCCGCCGGACACCGCGCACACCGGGCGTTGCTGTCCGTCAATTTGCTTCACCAGATCGTAAACATGATTGATTGGCTCGATAAATTCCTTCTGGCGCGATTCGTTGCCGATGGTATAAACGGCAAACGAAGGATGGTTATAAATATACCGGATACGCCGGGCTGTATTGTCGTCGTCAAACAGCACGCTGGTCTTGATCAATTTCTGCGCCGTGGCGCCCTGCCATTCGTTGATCAGAATGCCCAGTTCATCGCAGATGTCGTAAAGATTGCGCGGGGCGAAAATCTGCTCGCCCTGGATGAAAATCATGTTGACGCCCCACATCTTATGCGCCGCCAGCACGCGCCGCAACAGGTTGGCATGATTGCGCCAGATGCCGGGCGCCGGCGACGGCATATCAAAAATGATTCCCTTCGGATAAAACCCCTTGCCATTCAGCAAGTAGCGATTGGACTGCGTTCCCACTTCGCGGTAGCCGAACCGTTCCCGTCCGGCTTCCCGGCCATTGGCGGATAAAACCAATTCGTAGAGGAACGGGCAAGCGGGCGACCACGGGACCGGACGCTCCATGCTGATTTTCAGGCTGATGGCGTTGGTCCCCGGCGCAAGCTCATGGCGTCCGCCATCCGCTGTTTGCGGCGCGGATGCATCGGGCGGGGAAAAGCCCAGCGCCTCCAGGATCGCACGGTTGCCGCCATACGGGACAAGCTCCACCTTCAAATCCGCCGTTTGCGGCCGGACGGACAGGTTGGCCAGTTCCGCCCGCACCTCGATTTCCGAGCGGGCCAGCTTGGGATCAATCAACAAGGCCCTGGCATAAATTTCCGGCCGTTCAATCAAGAGCACATCCCCGACAATGCCGCCGTAATTGCGGTCGGAGATGATGTATTTTTCACGCTCCCCGGACCGCCAGACGCGCACCGCCAGGGAGTTCTGGCCCGTGCGGACGGCATCGGTCACATCAAACTCGAACGGGCTGTTGCCGGCGCGGTCTACGCCCAGTTTCACGCCGTTCAACCACACGGCAGCTTCGTAATGCACCCGGTCGAAATGCAGAAACAGGCGTTTGTCCGAGGATTTTTCCGGCAAATCAAAGCGCGTGCGATACCAGCCCACGCCGTAAAAATTCTGGCCTTTCAGCCGACTATCGTACACATATTCCTGCGCCAGAGGAGGCAACAGCTTTTCTTCCGTGATCCATGTGCCGGGGACGGATCGTTCCGGCCAGGCGGAGTCGTCAAAATCGGGCCGCCAGAATTCCTTTTGCGTTCCCTCGTCATCCGCCGGATTGTTTTCCGTGCCCGGCAATTTCCTGATCTTCCAGGCGCCGGCCAGGTCGGTGATCTTCCAATTTCCAGGCCAGGGCTTGTAATCCGCAAGCTCCAGGTATGCCGCGGGCGCCTCCACCGAGTCGCCGAGCATGACTTTGTCCAGCGACGGGACGGCCAGTCCCTTGACATCCTGCCAATCAGCCTTGACATGTTTTTCGCCGAGGGCGCGCACCTGCTCCACACTCAGCCCGGAATGATCCACCCGGCCCAGGCACATCAGGACGGCATCATCCAGGTAGATCGCCGTGCCGGCCGGCAAATCCGTCGGCGCCCGCAACGCGCCGGTGAGGGTCTTGCGCGGAATGTTGGTTTCCGTACCGGTCATGGAAACCATTGGCGCCATCCGCGTATAGCCCTCCAGGAAAAACCGGACGGTGTGTTTTTGCCACGCGGTCCCGGCGGTAATGGTCTCGTTTTTCGGGACGATGGTCTCGCGTTTGAGCTTGCCGCCGGTTTCATCGAGATTCCAGACGTAAACCAGAACGCGTACGTCAGGCTGGCGCGCATTGCCGGCATCGCCCCGAATCCACACGGAAAATTCATACTCGTTGCCGGCCGCGGGTATTACCTGGCCCTCCACACCGTATGCGCCATGCAGCGCATCGCTGAAAATGACGCCCACGGTGCCTTTCCCGACGCCTTTTTCGGCGGACCGGAATTCGCGGACCGACAGGCGCCCGCAATATTGGCCGGAATGGCAGTCGTTTGTGGATAACGCGAAATCCGGCAGCATCGTGCCGGCATTGTGAATCGTTATCTCGGGCGGCTTACCGGCGGCATCGGTCTTTTCAAATCCGCCGTTAAAAAGCAAATTAGCCTGCTTGCCGCCCAGGTCGTATTCCGCGCCAATATCTTCGCTCGCCGGCGCCGGGTCTTCAACCAAGCCGGCAAGGTACCGGATGCAATCCAGCAACAGCATTTTTTCCGCACCGGATGGCGGGACCACGGAACCGTCGGCCAGCAAGCCGGGCAGCGACCCATTGGCAATGTAACGCCCCTTGCCGACCGACCCATACACTACTACCGCGCCGGAACTCTTGGCGTTGTCGCCGGTCTTTTCAATCCCGCGCGCCAGGATTCTGCCGGCCGGTCCCGGCTCGGAAACGACATAATCGAAATAACTCAGGGGAACCCGATCGCCCTGCCGCAGGGACGGCGTAAAAGGCTGGGCGCGGGAAACAACCAGTTCGGCGGTAAACGGATCGCGGCTGATGACATCATGGTAAACGCCTTTCGCTATTTCCGGAAACAAAGGCGCATGGTTCTTGTAACCGACGGCGTCATGCGTCACCATTAATCCGCCGCCGCTTTCCGCCCAATGCTTGACGGCGGGAAACCAGCGTTCATAGGCCGCATAAGCCGGCGTTTCCTTGACGGTGCCCAGCGGCATCTGCGGCCAGATCAGCACCTGGTATTTTGCCAGAATCTCCGGGGCGGCGTCCTGGATCACTTCCGGCGCATATTCACGGGCCCGCTGCGCCAAGGCCTCGCAGATGCCGTCGGCATATCCGGGCTTGTCGCCGAATTTGAGGATGCCCACGTTGATTGGCGCGGCCGCGACTGAAAACACGCACACTGGAACCAACGCCACTGATAGTTTTGCGATACTTCTCATACCTAATCTCCGTTGTTAAACCGCCGATTCCACCAGCATCTTGCGCACATCTTCCGCCAGACGTTTCACGCCGGTGTTAATCAGAAACTCGCCGAACTCCGCCGTGGCGTGCCGGTTTTCCGCAACCACCTCGGGCTGCATGTCGTAAAATCCGTCAAAGGGCTTGTCCAATTCCGACAAATCCACTCCGGCCGGATCGATGGCCATGTTAATGGAGGTCTCCCATAATCCGCCGTGCGCGCCGGAATTCTTTAAGCCGTATTTGGCCTTGGCCTTTAAAAGCTCGTCCTTGATGTAATCGCCTGTGCCGGCCGCCAGCAAGCGCATGCCGCCAACATTGCCGCCGCGTTCCTCGGAGAACGCCTTCAGCATGTGGACGGCCGGCCCATGCGCTCCAAACAAGACGCACAATTTGAATTTCAGGCACTCGGCGAAATATTCCGTCAACCCGGCAATAATGTTCCAGCATAAATCCCGGCCGCCGAACACGCCGGGGTACGCCTGAAAATCGAACGTTTTTAACTCTTCCAGGGTTTTCGAGGGCGGACTGCCGGCCGGCACGATCGGAATGGTCGGATGGACAACACCGCCGGAGATGGCGGCGGCGCGCCGGCAGATGACATGGCCTTTGCTGAAATCAATCGCCATGGATTGATGCGTCCCGTGGTATTCCACGCCGCCGAACGGACAGTAGATCACCGGCGCGCGTTCGAACTCCGCGCGGAATTCCCGCGGCCGCATTTCCTCGAATTGGTGGGTGCGTGCCATTTGTCTATCCTCTCTGTTGTTTACCAACCCTAATTTTGCACCGCGCAAGTTTGGTTCAAGGCGCAGCGCGAAGGATGCCGCTTGAGCAGATGGGAAAATAATTCACCGCGAAAGAATATAAAATAGCATAAAGCTAAACAGCCTTTTTTGCGTCTTTTGCGTTCTTTTGCGTTCTTTTGCGGATAATTCATTCCAACACCAATATTCGTGCGGACTTCGGGCGCCATCTGTTGTTAACTACCGCTTACGTCAAGCCGTGTGCCCCGGTGGTGCGCCGGGCAAAATACTGCGTACCGAAATGTTTTACATCATCCAGCGGCATGAACATGCCGCCGGCATGCAGCGGCTTTTTTTGCTCCAAGTGTTCCAGCATGATCCGCTGCAGGCGGCTTTTGCGCGGCGCGGTTTGCAAATCCAACTCCCCCGCCGCTTGGCGGAAAACGAAATCAATGCCGGCGGTCGGCGTCGACTTGATCGGAAACAGGAAAACCTTGCGCATGAACTGGGCCATGTTGGAGTCCGGCAAAAGCGTCAGCCAGTCGGGATTAAGAATCCACGACGTGCAGGTGAAACTTTTAACGCCATGCCCCGGCAGATATCGGCGGATTATTTGGGCGGCAGCGCGCAGGGAAGCCTCGCAATCATCGGGCAGCATGGGCCGCCCGGGGGGGATATGCACCGTCGCCGCACACATGCGCGGCGCCATGACCGTCTCCCATTCCGCCGCATTCAGCTCCGCGCGTTCTCTTAAAATCCGCCCGGCCGGGACAATCCGATTGCCGGAGATTTTGCCGGAAGATTGCTCCATGCGCGTAATGAAAGCGGGCGCGGCATTATCCCCGCAGACCAAGCCCGCATCGTCCACCGCTACGCCATCGGATGCCAGCGCCGCAACCTCGCCGGTATTCCGGTTGCAAAAGCCCCAGGCGGGCAGTTTTTCCGACATATTTGCCAGCAGGTAGACAAATATGCCTGTTTTAAACATTGTTTCCCGATAATATTTGCCGGCCCAATACAAGCTTTTGATATAGGCATCGGGAAAATCCGCCATGGCTCTTGATGAATTGCCGAGGGCGCGGCAAGATTCGCCGGTTACATCCGACGGTAAACCAAGTTCCGCATGCCGCGTCCGAATCAGCGGCGCCAGCAATGCCAGCAGAATTTTGACAAGCAGCATGCGATCAACGGTAATGCCGGCGAAATCACCCCGGGTCAGACCTGTGCCGTCCAACCATGCCTTTTGATAACAAGTCCTGAGCGCCGCCAGATTGGCGGGAGCGCCGAGCGCCCCGGAATCGTAAGCCGCCATGACCGTGGGAAGTTCCTCATCCAATCCGGCCGCGGCCAGCCATTCGGACAGTTTTGCGCGCTCAGGCAAACGCTCAAGTGTCAAACTATGTTGCATCCGCATTTTCCGTAAGGCGAGCATTGCCCTCAACCCAAATCGAAATAGGTATCGGCATCGATCCCGATTTCGATTATATTTTTAATTCAGTAGCATCCCATAGAAAACCGCTTTATTTTCTCACAAAGACACCAAGCCACAAAGAAGATGGGGATTATTTATTACGGAACCGGATAAGCAGTTAGCCACCCGCCTTCTCTAAAGCTACGGCGGGCAAGCGCATGGACTGTAAAAGCCTGGATGTAATGTAAATGCAGGGGATATTGAAAGATGCCGCGCTGGCCGTTGGGCGGACATGGATCGGGTGACACTCGGATACCCGAATAAATTCGCGTATCAGGGTGTCAGCCGATCCGTCAGACCGGCAGATGCCGGTCGGCGCGGCAGTCGTTCGTGATCTGAAAATCTTGTGCATCTTGTGCATTTTTGTGGCTAATCAAAAACATTCATTCCGTCGCCGGGCCGGCAGCGGCTGGCGGAGCGGCGCCGATCATCACGGGCTGGGAGAAAATCATGTCCACCGTGCCCGGGGGATATTTACCCGCATCAGCCCAGCCCGTGTTGTCGTTGATGCAGGAGATCTCATAGACATTCAAATCGGTGAACATCGCAGCCGTCAAAGGCTGGCCGCGATTGTGCGTGTTGGGATAGGCAAACGCTTCCACCCTTACGTATTTGCAGGCAATGGCGCCGGCCGAATCCCGCGGAAATTCGAAATAAGCGTCCGCGGCGCCGTCCGCCGCGCGCGCGACACCCGCGTCGGTCACGAACCGGATTTGCAGATTCGGGCGCTTGTCGGGGTCGGCGCCCGCCACGGCCGCATCCAGGCCCAACGGCTGCCCCTGTTGATCGCGCCGCACGGCGATCCTCGCAAAGCGGAAACGGCTGCACTCCGGCACCGGGGGGACCGCGGCCGGCGCGTTTGGCTCAGCGGCGCTGACCAGTCCGAAAAACCGGCCCTGGCGGTAAGCGCGCAGGGCATTCTGCTCGCGCTCGGCCATCGGCAGGTCCTGCATGGGCGGCACCAGCAACACATTGCGTCCGCGTCCAGAATCCCGGTGGTCATTAACGAAGAACCCGAAACAGCGGCGGCCGGCGCCCAATATGGCATTCCATAACTCATAGAACCCCATGTCGGCGCCCCGCCGCGCGCCCAGCGGGTAATGGTCGTTCCAGACTTCGATCCCCAGCACGCGCGGGTCGAAATCCAATAGCGGCAGGCAGGCCGCGACAGGCAAGCCGGGATGATTGATGGTGATCCCGCCGCCATCAGCATACTGCAGCCCTTCAATCGGCTTGTCGTTTTCATCCCGCAGGGTTCCATCCAGGGCCGCGCGGAACGCATCCCGCCATGGCCGATGCACGCCTTGCGCAAGGCTGAACAGTTCGATCCGCACAGCGGCAGGATCGAACTCCAGCCGTACCCGCACCTTATCCTCCTGCACACGCAGCAAGATCGGTTCGCGGCTGCGGATGCTTCGCTGGAATATCCGGCTTTCCGGCAGCGGCCGCCAGGTGGCCCGATTCACGGCCAGGGCGCCGTCCACTGTCAGTTTCACCTCCGGCTCGCCTGCGCCCAGCGCCGTAAAACGAATATCCGGCCAATAGATGCTCCGCCAGGGCTCATGGTCCGGATCATATACCTTGGCCCCGGTAAACACATGTTCAAACGGCGCATTGGTATTTTCTATTTTTGCGCTCATCCGGCCGCCGGTGGCATAAAAACTGCCCAGCGTATTCCAATGAATGCCCAGGTCGGAGCAACCGTGCTGCTCGGCGTTGGGGGCGAAGACCGCGTCGGGGTATTTTTGGGTCAATTCCTCCGGCACCGGATAAAATGGTTCGGAAGGATAATAATTCGACAATGGGAAATGCCGGTATCCCCGGACATACAAATCCGGCACGCGCGCGGCGGCGCCATGCTGGTGGGACATCGAATGCAGATATTCCACCTTGTCCCAATCCAGGCCGTCGTATGGATTCCGGATCATCGGGCCCTCCGCCGTCCACGCAGCGCGGGCTGCCAAAAAGCCGCACAGCAGCCAGGCAAGCATTTTAATTTCATGTTTCACTTTCCCGCTCCTTTATCCTGCGTAGTGCGGCAATTCCATCCTGGATATCCGCAAGTTTCAAGGCCTGCATCTTACTGGCAGCGTCTTCGGGCGCTTCTAAGCGCGTGTAAAGCGCGCGGTGCCGCTCGATCAAGTCGGCAGTTTCCTGTTCCAGTGACTCCATTTCCGCCAGCAATTGCGCGGCGCGGCGTTTTAGCGTGGCCGCATCCCGCGCCGGGCGCGCGCTCCCCGCCGCCCGCGCCGTCATCCCGAAAAGCATGGCAAAACCATTGCCGGCATCCGGCGGCTGCAATGTCACCGACGCCACTTTCGATCCCGGCCGCGGATTTTTCCACCAGCACAAATAAAGGAAAATGCGGTAGCCGCGGCCGCCATCTATGGCCTTGGCGCCTTCCCAGGCCGGCATGCTATCCAGCAGCACCCCGCGGCCGCCGGCCCGCGGACCGGCCGACCAGTTCCAGATATTGCGCCCCACCACCAGCGGCAGATCGGCATGGCCGGCATCGGCATATTGCATGCGCAACACTCCCACGCTGGTATCCGGCGCGCCCCAGGCGGCACCCGCCAGGAAATACAGGCTGTCGCAAGCGCAGCCCAGGGGCAAGGCAACCGGCGCTCCGTATTCGCGGCCAACCAGGGACTCCTGGCCGCCGACCAGAATGGCGCGCCGGCCGGCGCAACGGCGCGGGTCCGGTATCTCGAACGGCACCCCATGGATGAGATGCCGGCCGGGCTCAAGGTTGAAAATCCCCGCCCTTTTGACCATCACCCCGTCCCAGTTCAAGCCGCCGGCGATATCCACCGGCTGGTCGTCCCCAGATCCCGCTTGCAGCCGGCCCGACAAAATGCCCGCTTCCTGCAGGGCCGCCAGGCGCCGCGCCATATCCAGGCGCAGGGCGGTCAATTCCGCATATACTCCCCCCATCGCATCGGGCGCCGCCGCGGCATGGCCGCGCAGGTCAAGCGCCGTATCGCGCAACACGGCCAGGTCATCCGGCTGGGGCGCAATGGCATACCCGCGCGCGTCCACCATCAGCCGGTCGGCCGTGGCGGCGGCTTGCGGCAGCGGGCTCGCGCGCCCGAGCGTCATCCGCGCGAAGCGCTCGAAGAGCGCGCGCTCATCACCATCGGCGGCCTGCCAGGCATAAGCTGCGCCAGCCGCCACGCCGTGGAGGGAACTGTGCACCGGCAAATAGCTTTCCCAGGTGGTGTTCAATAATCCCAGCGCCCCGGCCTTGACGGCCGACCGGCAAAAATAGCGGTTATTGGCTACCCGGCCGGTAAAACCGATCTGATCCATCGTGTTCGCCATGGGCGAAGCCAGCACAGCATAACCTTGCTCCTGGAAAAACTTCAGGTAAGGGAAGGATTCGAACAGCGCCGGCCCATCGTGGGCTACGATATATTTGCCGTATAAGCGCCGGTGCAGTTCGGGAATCTGATTTTCCTGTCCCGGGTGGAATTCTCCAGCGCCGCGCAAAAACAGGGCCTGCCCCTGCGCGCCTTCCGGATGGCCGGAATAATTCCAGTCGGCAAATACCGTTTCCCGCGGCAGCCGCTGCAATTCTTCGGGATGCATGATAATCATGTCGCTCCACATGACGGGGCGCGCCCCATGCGCCACAATCCAGCTTCCCAGGTCGGCGTAATAATTCGCGTAGAGTTCCGACAGCTTGCCGGCGCGCGCGTATTTATCGCAGGCCGGGCAAAACCGGCCCAGGCGAAAGACTTCATCGCCGGTAATCGAAGCGTATCGCGCCCCCGGATGCGCGGCCAGGACTTCCTCCCAGATGCTCTTGATAAAACGCAATGTTTCGGGATTACTCGGGCAGAGTTCCTGCGGATTGCCCGGCACTTCCGCCAGGTGCTGGAATTCGGGATGTTTCAGGTATGCCTGCGCATGCCCGAGCGAATCGAGGCTGGGGATGATTTCCAGGTAACGATCAGCGGCAAAATCCCGCATCGTTTTTATCTGGGCCTTGCTCAAGGCAGCCGGATGATTCAACACCGGATAACGCTCGAAGGCAAACCGGTCGTCATACTCAAACACCAGGGCGTTGTATTTCCAGGTCGCAAGCCGATCAATCAATTGCAGGATTTCCTCGAATATCGGCAGGTTGCCGGCGCCGGTAATATGCAAGCCGCGGAACGGCAAGTCCGGCCAGTCCTGGATGCGGCAGCAGGGAATCTCCGCGGCGCGGTTCATTTGCCGCAACGTCAGCAAGGCATAATACAGCCCCTGTGGCGCACGCGCCCGCGCCCGGATCTGGCCGGCGCCGATTTCCAGCAGGTAGGCCTGGTCCAGCGCATCCGGACGGACCGCGGACGGCAGGTTCAACGCGGTGTCCAGTTCCAGCGCCAGGTTCGCGGCCGCCGGCAAATCGCACTGTTCCACGGCGCCCAGCGCCGCCGCGGCGCGCAGCAAGCGGCCGGCATCCGGGGCGGCGGCGCCGTGGACGGATAATTTTAAACACCCGCCCGGCGCCCGCCAACTTCCGGAACCGCGCTCGATTTCCCGCGGGAGCGGCAATAAATCCACCGGCATATCTCGATTCGTCATTGTACTATCTGCCTTTCTGTTGAGCCAAGTTCAAAAGTCGCCCCCCGCCACCTTGTGTAGCAGGAACGATAGGTTATGCAAAAAACAAAATGTGGTTTTTAAACAACATGTGGCGTTTTGCATAACCTTGGTCTCCGGCGGGGTAAACCCGCCGGGGGACTTTTGAAATTGGCTCCAGTGCTCATTCTTCAAAAAAAGTGTTCAGCGGGAAGATTGCCATGCCGTGCGCCAGTTCACCCGGCCCATTCCGAGCCGGCAGGACTTCCGTATGAATATCCGGATTCGCCAATTTGCATGCCGCCAGGCGCCGCCGCACGACCTCCAGTGTGATTTCCGGGCAATGCGCGGTCCAGGGCCACAAGAAGATCGCTTCGGGATTAAACAGGTAATTCAAATTAACGATCATCTCCGCATACACCGCAAACATATCCTCCACCAGCGCGCGGCCCAACGCATCGCCCTGGCAGGCCGCCTCGGCGATCAAGTCCCGGGAAAACGGCCGGCCAGACTCCAGCCAACCGGCCATTACGCTGGGCGCGCCATGCGCCATCGCCTCCTCCGCGCGCAATCGCAAATCGCGGAACCGCGTCAACATGTTCAGCGTCCCGCGCCGGCCGTCCATTTCGCCGAGCGGCGCATCGGCGATTTTCATCATCCCGATTTCCCCGCCGTAATTCTGGCTCCCCATATAGAGCCGGCCATCCAGAAACATGCCTACGCCGGCGCCGTCGAAATACAGAAAATTTTCCATTCCCGCCGCAGCGCCCCATTCCTTTTCCGCCAGGGCCAGGGCCGCGGAATGTTCCAAAATCCGGCAGGGCGCCCCCAGATTTTCCTGCCAGAAAGGCACGATCGGCGCCTGGTCGCCTCCGGTAAAGCAGGCTGACCGGCGCACAATGCCTGTCTTATGATCAATCATGCCGGGCAAAGACACGCCTAATCCGACCAGTTTGGACCGATCCAGGTTATGTTCCGCCAGAAATTTCTGTACATGCTCCAGCAAGACGCGCAACTGCCGGGCACCCTCCACCGGCAACTCCGCCACGTTCCGCGCCCCGATGACCCGTAATCCGGCATCTACCGCGCTGATTTCCGCCGCTTGACTGTCGATGGAAATACCAACCGCAAAACATTGCGATCCGTTAATAATCAACGATTTTGGCTGGCGCCCCTTGCGCGTTCGCGCGGCATTATGCTCCAGAATGATCCCATCGTGTAAAAGACGGTCAACTGCGGAGATCACCGTCACCCGGCTTAAACGCAGGTTGCTGATGATATCGCTTCTGACCGCCTGCCCGCGCCGGCGCCAGATATAGGCCAGCAGTCGCCGCCCCTTCTGACTTTTTTTATATTCAAATATATTCATTATATAGCCATAAAATGGCCGATCATTGATGTAATAAATATAAAATTAGACTTTATGTCAAGGATGTTTTTTAAATTTTTAATACCACAGGATTATTTGGCATACTTCAAAACGGGTAACAGAAGGCTCACCAAAGGTTCGCCCTCCAGGAACATTGCAATTATTCAATTAGAGGACGAACCTGTGGCAAGCCTTGCCGGAAAAATGCCTTCCATTCACCTTTGATGATCCTTACGCCTTTACGGCCAATCAAGCTCCGTTTTGAACCATGCCGTTTATTTTGACTCCTGCGCATACTTGGCGGCCCAACATTCCGAGCAACTATGAGGGGACAGACGCGCGACACCGCAAAAAAATCTTTTCCAAGAGTCGTTTTTTATGTTACATGCATTGTAAATGCAACCGCGGGCTTCGCGGCCGGCAGGCCAGGCGCAGAGTCCGCGGAAGGCTCCGTAATTTGTCAACGCCGCAAAGCTCGCAGGTGTCATGGAACGGCCGAATATTTTACTGATCATGTCCGACCAGCACAATCGCAACGTGCTGGGATGTTACGGCGACCAGGTCGTCCGCACCCCGCATCTTGACCGGTTAGCGTCGGCGGGCGCGCGTTTCACGAACGTTTATTGCCCGGCGCCCCTGTGCGTGCCGAGCCGGATGAGTTTCATGTCGTCCCGCACGCCTGCCCGCAACCAGGTCTGGAACAACGGGCATATGCTTTCCTCCGGCACGCCCACCTGGCCGGACTATCTCAACCTGGCGGGATACGCCACCGCGTTGATCGGCCGGATGCATTTCATCGGACCGGACCAGCGCCATGGCTTCGCGCAGCACATGCTGGGCGACTTGCATGCCCGCTGGGATAAAATTCCCCGCGTGTCGTGCGGTCAAACGGGCGCCTCCGTCCGAGTAGCCGGAACCGGCACATCCGCCTATGCGTGGTACGACGGCCAGGTCGCCGATTGCGCCTGCAACTTTTTAAAGTCCCGCGCCCGCGCGTCCGGGGACAAACCCTTCGCCGCCGTGGTGGGTTTTTTACAGCCGCACTCGCCTTACGTTGCGCCCGCGGACCTGTTTGAGGATTACCTGGCCCGGCTGCCGCCGCCGGAGCCGGCCGGCGCTGTGCCGGAACCGGTGCGCCGGCATCGCCGGGCGCATCAATTCGAAAACAACATCAGCGAATTACAGGCCCGCCACGCCCGCGCCGCTTATTACGCCATGTGCGAACAGTTGGACCGCCTCTGCGGCAGGATTCTGGATGAACTCGAACGCAGCGGGCTGGCAGACAACACCCTGGTGGTGTATTGTTCGGACCATGGCGACATGCTGGGCGCGCACGGATGCTGGTTCAAATCCATCTACTACGAGGGCAGCGCCAGCGTGCCGCTGATTCTCCGGTGGCCGGGCAGGATCATGCCCGGCGCCGCGCCCGGCGTCCTGGCGACTCTGATGGACATCGGACCGACATTTTGCGATGCGGCCGGCGCGCAGCCTATGCGCGACATAGACGGGCGGTCGCTCTTCGAACTGATTAATCCGCGGCGGGGCGCGGCCGGCCGCGCCGCCATCTGCGCAGAATTGTGCGCATACGCGCCGCCGGTTCCCTCCCGCATGATCCGCTTCGGCGACTGGAAATTATGGCAGACGCTTTATCCCGACGGCGCGCAAACGGTCATGTTCAACCTGAGGGACGATCCCGGCGAGACCCGCGATTTGTCCGGGGCCAGGGAACATGCCGCTATGCACGACCGCCTGATCGGCGAATTGCATGCGGACTGGCAGCCGGACATTGCCGCCAGTCTTTCCGCGCGCCAGCATGCCGATGTGGTCAGCCTGATACAGGCCTACGCCGGCCAGGATTGGGAACACGGCGGATTGGCCTTGCGCGCGCCGGCGGATGTTGATAACGACGTCCTGCTGAAATAAAAAAGCGCCGGGGCGCTTCAGAAGACGTACACCGGGCCGAACAGCACGGACGTATCGTCGGTGGTGGTGTGTTCCATGTAATCCAGGCGGAGGGCTGCGCCCCAGTGCCGGGTAATCCCCGTCGTCAGCCGCAGGTGCACATTGTGGAAGTTCTGGTCCTGCTCCTGACTGTCCTGGTAGTAGTACTTCGCATTGAAATTCACCATCCGCCACCGCCAGTCCAGGGTGATCCCGTAGAGATACGAATCGTTGTCCATGTCGCCATGGCGCGTATCAATCCGTTCCCAGGCATATCCCAGGTAGGGGTTGAGCGCCAGCCCCCACGACTGGATGCGGAACACCGGGCCGAGCTTGGCCAGCGGCACGCTGACTTCTATATCTTCGCCGGGCGGCTTGATCTTGTGGTAGAGATGCCCCGCACCGATATTCCATGTCACCATTGCTGCGGGATCGCCATACAGGTTGGCATGGAAGAAATTCCCCATCACGCCCGTATCGCGGGCGGCCTCGGTGAAGAACAGGAAATCGTTCACGACAAACCGCGGGTGGGCGACGAGCGCAAACAGGCCGTATTCCGGCGCGGTCTTGGACTCGGTTTGGATTTGTCCCGTGCGGTCTCTTTGCTTAAGTTCGTCGCGGTTGAATCCAACCAGGGGGCTGACCAGCCATATCAGCCCCTGGTTCCCGGGAGGCGGGAGTTCATCCTGGGCCTGGAGCGGCATGTGCGCCAGCAGCAACGCGGCAATGGCAATGATCGTATTCCCCGCTTGTCTGCGGCCGATGGAGTTCCTCCTTGCGCCCTTCATGCTGTAGCCTTTCGTTCGCCGGCCGTTTCCTGAACCATGGCCGGCCCTTCCGGCGCGGCCTGAACCGCAGGCCTGCCACCAAGCGCCGACGCCGGCTGGCAAGTCCTGATCAGCAATACGTGGACGGTGACGGCCACGGCAATGCCAGCCAGGACGAGTTTTAACCACCAGAGAGAGATGAAGAACGTAATCGTGGCGCCCATGCCAAGCCATAAGAGCAAGAGCGTGGCGGACTTGTGCAGACGTGAAATACCCCGCCCTTCCCAATAGTTCCGGATATACGCGCCGCACCAACGGTTCGTAATCAGCCACCGGTAAAAGCGCGGGGAACTGCGGGCGTAGCAGACGGCCGCGAGCAGGAGGAAGGGCGTCGTCGGCATGACCGGCAGGAATATCCCCGCGACGCCCAGCGCCACGCAGGCGGCGCCGCAGCCTGTCAGCAGGATATGTTTCAGTCTGGTCATTTCCAAAAATACGACTGCGTTCCGGCGGCAGCCATCAAGCCCGCCCTCCGGAACGCAGCAGGTATTCCGCATATCGCGCCGCGGTCAGGCGATGTCGAACCGATCAAGGTTCATCACCTTGTCCCAGGCGGCCACGAAGTCCCGCACAAACTTCGGCTGCGCATCCGCGGAGCCGTAAACTTCCGCAATCGCGCGGAGTTGCGAGTTCGAGCCGAAGATAAGATCGACGCGCGTGGCGGTCCACTTCAGTTCGCCCGTGGCGCGATCCCGCCCTTCGAACACGTCGCCTGTTTCCGAACCCGGCTTCCACGCCGTGCGCATGTCGAGCAGGTTTACAAAAAAGTCGTTCGTCAGGCTGCCAGGGCGCTTGGTGAAAACGCCGTGCTGCGTCCGGCCGTAGTTGACGTTCAGAACGCGCAGGCCGCCAAGCAATACCGTCATTTCCGGCGCGGTCAGTGTCAGCAATTGCGCCTTGTCCACCAGCAGTTCCTCGGCCGTCACGGAGAACCTGGTCTTGAGGTAATTGCGGAATCCATCCGCCGCCGGCTCCAGCACCGCAAAGGACGCCGCATCGGTTTGCTCCGGAGAAGCATCCATGCGGCCCGGCGTGAACGGCACGGCCACGTCACAGCCGGCCTGCCCGGCCGCCGCTTCCACGGCCGCGCAACCGCCCAACACGATCAAGTCGGCCAGCGATACCTTCTTCCCGCCGGACGCCGCGGCATTAAACGCCTGCTGAACCGCCGCCAGCTTCCGCAGGACTTTTGCCAGTTGGTCCGGCTGGTTGACTTCCCAGTCCTTCTGCGGGGCCAGACGGATGCGCGCGCCATTCGCGCCGCCGCGCTTGTCGGAACCGCGGAACGTGGACGCCGAGGCCCAGGCGGCCGCGATGAGTTCTGGCAGCGACAGGCCGGCGCCCAGGATTGTGGCCTTCAGTTCCGCAATATCCTTCGCATCGATCAGCTTGTGATCAACGGCGGGAATCGGGTCCTGCCAGATCAGTTCCTCGGCCGGCACTTCGGGCCCGAGGTAACGCGTCCGCGGCCCCATGTCGCGGTGGGTCAGCTTGAACCAGGCCCGGGCGAAGGCGTTTGCGAAGGCTTGCGGATCCGCCAGGTAACGCCGCGCGATCTTGGCATAGGCCGGATCGAACTTAAAGGAGAGGTCGGCCGTCGTCATCATGGGACGGCGCTTCTTGCTTGGATCGTGGGCGTCCACAACCATGTCTTCCTCGTCCACATCCTTGGCCAGCCAGATGTAGGCCCCGGCCGGGCTTTTCAGGAGTTCCCACTCGTACTTGAAGAGCACTTTCAGGTAGCCGGAATCCCAGCGAGTCGGGTTCGGCTTCCAGGCTCCCTCCAGACCGCTGCCGATCGTATCGCCGGCTTTGCCGCTGCGAAAGCTGCTCTTCCAACCAAGCCCTTGCTCCTCGATGGGAGCGGCTTCGGGCTCGGGCCCCACATGGGTCGCCGGGCCGGCGCCGTGGCACTTGCCGAAGGTGTGCCCGCCGGCAACGAGCGCCACGGTTTCCTCATCGTTCATGGCCATGCGCGCAAAGGTCGTGCGCACATCCCGCGCGGACTCGGCGGGGATAGGCTGGCCGTTCGGGCCCTCGGGATTGACGTAGATGAGGCCCATTTGCACGGCCGCCAGCGGGTTTTCCAGGTCGCGCTCGCCCGAGTAGCGCTTATCGCCCAGCCATTTGTCCTCGGAGCCCCAGTAAATGTCTTCTTCCGGCTCCCAGACATCCGCGCGCCCGCCGCCGAAGCCGAAGGTCTTGGCGCCCATGGATTCCAGCGCGCAGTTCCCGGCAAGGATCATGAGGTCGGCCCACGAAATTTTGCGTCCGTATTTCTGCTTGATCGGCCAGAGCAGCCGGCGCGCCTTGTCAAGGTTCACGTTGTCCGGCCAACTGTTGAGCGGCGCCAGGCGCTGGCTGCCGGATCCCGCCCCGCCGCGGCCATCGCCCACGCGGTAGGTGCCCGCGCTGTGCCACGCCATGCGGATGAAAAGCGGCCCGTAATGCCCCCAGTCGGCCGGCCACCAGTCCTGCGAGTCGGTCATCAGTGCGTAGAGATCCCGCTTCACGGCCGGCAGGTCCAGTTGCTTGAATTCCGCCGCGTAATCGAAATCAGGGCCCATCGGATTGCTCTTGGCGGAATGCTGGTGCAGCACCCGCAGATTCAACTGGTTCGGCCACCAGTCGCGGCTGGAAGCCCCCTTGCCGACCGCATGTTCGCGGGTCATTCCCGTTACCGGACACTTGCTTCCTTGGCTCATTTTTCCTCCTGTGACGCAGGATATTGATCCGATCTGGATTTAGATTCAGGACATCAACTGGCAGTGCGGACATCAGCTTGTGCAACCAGCTTCTAAATTGAGGAAAGCGTGCGACAAGCAGCAGCGAAAGTCAAGCGCCGAATTGCGGCAGAGCAGGCTCAGCCCAGGGCTGCGTCATACTCCCGCGCCTTGCGCGCCGTTCCGGATCAGAAGCGGCCAAGGGACCCAGGCTTTGCCAAGGCTACGCCGGGCAAGCTGGCCGCCCTACCAGCGGATCAGAAGCGGCCAAGGGATCCAGGCTTTGCCAAGGCTAACCCCGCTGAAAGCGGGGCAAGTCTAGGTGCTTGTCCCGCCGCAGGCGGGAATTGCCCCGCCCCCGGCAAACCCGCCCGCAGGGTCCGCGCAGCGGACAGACGCCCCAAAGAACGCCTGTGCGGCTCGCACTCGCCGCCGTGCTTTTCGAACGGAATTCGCTACGCATCCCAAGCACTGCACTACAACAACAAATTTGTCTTACGACAATCTGATCAGCGGATTAGTGTATTCGAAACCAGACGCTCTCAGCGCAGGGGCATGGCCCAGTCAACAATCACTTGCCCGCGCCGCGCGCGCGGAACCAGGGCAGGGAACCCCAGCTGGATTGCTTTTCCCAGAATTGGCTGGCTGTACGAATCCAGCCGCGGACCGGCAAACCTGCCACGCGGCGCAATTCCGGTTCCCACTGGGCCAGCGTCCGGCCGGCCAGGTTCTGCGCCGCGGCGGCATCGCCGCGGGCTTCGGCTGCGTCAACCGCCTGTGCGGCGCGGCACAATTCCACCGCCATGTTCCAGTAGCGCAGGGCGTTCAGGAAGTCCTCCGCCTGGCGCTGCTCGCGCGCGAGGGATGCCTGGCGCATGGCGTTTTCGATCCGCGCCAGGGCGGCCGGCACATCCAAACCTTCCAGCAGGAAGGCGATATTGCGCGAGTTAGGCAAATAACATCCGATGGCGGGCGGCACCGGCTGGAGGAAGGGCGAATCCGAGCCCTGCGCTTCCACGGATTTCACGCGCCGGTCAAAGTGCTCGTAAACCGGCCGGACAGCGTCCGCCAGCGAACCGAACATGCCTGCCAGAAATTCATCGCGCAAGGCCGGATAATCCACCCGGGCCGCCCATCCCATCCGCGCGAATGCCTGGTAATTCAAGGCATACACCTGGTGGTCGCCTTCGCGCGACTGCACGGTCGCGCCGCCGATGCCCATCTTTTTCAAACGCGGCCATTCCCGGATGATGACATCCGCCATGGGGTACGGCAGGCCTTTCTGGGCATTCATGCCCATGTAATACTCGTATAAAATCAGTTCACAAGGCTGGGTACGGCGCCATTGATCCAGGATGTCCAGGAAAAACCGGTTCATCCGGCAGGCATCCGGCGCCAGCTCGTGCACGGCACAGCGCCAGTAGATTGCCATCCAGATGACAATGTTCTTTTCATATTGCACGCCGCGCGGCGGCCATTGCAGGTCCACGTATGCGGCCCCGCCGACCTTGACGCCCGGAAATTCCCGTCCGACCGCCCGCGCCACTTCGTTCAGCAGCAGGGCATAGCGCCGGGATTTACCGCGATTTTCCGCTTCCGGCTGCCGGTGCGAGTTAAATGGCTTGTCGGCATCCCCCGGATCGGCATCCAGCCGGCGGCAGGCCGGACAGCGGCACATGCCAATGCCGTCTTCAGGAATGACGCCCACAATCCGCGTCTCGGGGTTTTCCCGCAGATATTGGAGCACGTTTTTAATCAACTCCGCCACGACCGCCCGGTTGCTGGTGCAGAGGCAAAGCTGCGCCGGCATACGGCTGCGAGCGCCATCGGCTCCCTGCGCGTACCATTCCGGATGTTCGGCGAAATATTTTTCGGGCGGCAGCCAGTAAAACAGGTTATGATGATTCATGTCCACCTTCAACCCACGCTGCATGATGGCGGGCAGCATATGGCGGCGGAACCAGGTGTTGGTGAAACGATTTTCGTTGCGGGCCACGACGCGGCCGGTTTCCGGGTCAAACGTGGCAACATCGTCCAGCGGCAGTTCCGGCTGCAGGTGGATCAGGACGTAGTTCATCCCGTTTTTCGCCATCCAATCCACCCGCTTGAGTATCCACTCCAATTCCGAGGGCGAAGTTGAAAACTGCAGCCCGCGGTACCATAATTCCGGGCGCATCCGCACCGCTCCCATGGGAATCGCCAGCCGCTCGAGCCGCGGCACATGCTCGCCGTCCGGGGCATACCCGCTGAACCGGCAACCGGCATAACGCCGTAGAAATTCATAAACGCCGTATACGGCGCCGGCTGGACCGCCGCCGCGGATGCTGAATTTACCCGCGGTTTCCGCCGCCAGAATGTAACCCTCATCCGTCAGAGTTTCATCGGGCACACAGGCAACCTGAATCACCGGCGCGTCCGCCGCCGGCGCGGCTGCCACCGGTATTTCCCCGCCGAACGCCAGACCCAGGTAACGCGCCAGCTCGGCGGCGGCAAATCGGACAGGCGCGGGGGCGGCGGGATCGGACACAATCTGCGGGGTACGCGTCGCGGTGCAAATAAATTCCATGGGGATGACTTTCTTTAATGTGTTCAGGGTTCAGGGGTTCAAGGTTCAAGGGTTCAAGGTTCAGATCGTCAGGTCGCAAATGTTGTCGCTGCGCATGCGCACCGTCCGCTCATCCAGGCGTTCCGCTCCGCGCGCCAGGTAGCCATCTATCCTGGCGCCTTCCTTGAGGCGGACTTCCAACTCATATGGCGGGGTAATTTTGACCGGGGGGATGTTTTGCGCATCCCGGACCGCCGCGGCGGCAGTCCGCCGGATCAGTTCCCGGGCGGCTTGCGGCGACAGGTGCAGCGCCAATTCCAGGCCCAGGCCGCGCTTGACCACCGCCGCATGGATTTTCGGGACCAGGGTCCGCGCCTCCGCAGCCGCCTTGTCGTCGCCGGAAATAAAAACCGCCGGCACGCCCAGCGTTCCCGCCATGGCAGCCCGGGCGCCGAACTCACCGGTCAAGCGGCCGTTGAGCTTGTAATATTCCACGGTCTTCGAGGAATAAGTATGGCATAAAGGCGCATCCGGCGTGCCGGCCATGGCGTGTTGCCCCACGAAAAACAAGGCATCGAACGAACTATCCAGGTAGTACGGCGGGCGGATCGGGCCCCGGGTAATCAATTGCGCCCGGGGATGGAACGACATGATGTCCACCCCGCCGCCGCCATGGCCGTCCCAGACGATCACTTCCGCTCCCGGCGATGCATCCAGAATGCCGTCCACCGCGGCGTTGACCTCGCCGGTCAGCAGCAGCATGGCTTCGCGTTTCAGTTCGGGCGCGGCCTGCCAATCGCGGGTCTGCTGGAACCGCGAGACCATGGCCGGTCCTTCCAAATCCGTGATGATGTAAATTTTCATGATTGATTCTGGCAGCGGCCTAAAATTTCAAATCCGTGAAAAGGCCGGTTCATTCCCGCGCGAGCACTACGCTTTCGAAGACCTGGAAGGTCGCGCCCTGACGCCAGGCGTTGGAAGGCAATCCGGCCTTGCGGCTGAGATGTTCCAGGGTGTCTTCGCGGGACCATTGCTGCTCGATCGCGACCTCGGGCAGGAAAACGGCCCGGCGCCCGCCCTTGCCCAGGATGATCCCATGCCGCCCGATTTGAAATTCCTCCGGCCCCGCAATGGCGGTCAAGGGGCTGAGGATGGAGACATCCACCCGCACTTCCGGCAATTCTTCCTGCCGCAGGGGACTGAACCGCGGATCGCGCAGGGCGGCATTGACAGCGTTGTTATGAACCGACAGGTACAGCGGCTCAACCGCTTCCAGCGAGCCGATGCAGCCGCGCAGGTCGCCGTGAATTTTCAAGGTAACGAACGTGGCCAGCACGGTCTTCAACTTCGGCGTGATCTGGTAGGCTGACATGTCGAACCGGCCGGGCCGGCCCTGCACGCACCACTTCAGGGTATCGCCGGCGATGGCGAAAAGGGTCGTCTGCTCCTCCGCCGACAAACCCGGCGTCCATGTTCCGCTGCGATGTTCATGCATGGTGCGCGCCTCCGTGGGATTGGCCGCCGGCGACCAGGCCGGCTGACAGCAGCATACCGCAAACCACACTGCCGCTGCAAGCGGATGTTGCATTGTTTTGCTCCGATCACCGGAATTTCGGCAGGCATTTGCCATGGGCGCGGATCATCCGGTCGCACAGCTCCACGATTTCATCCATGGAAAGCTCGGCCGCCGTGTGGGGATCCAGAGGGCCGCCTGGTAAACACTATCGCGCCGGCGGGTAAAAGCCGCTTCCAGCGTCAGCAGGTGGACATTGATGGCGGTGCGGTTCAGCGCGGCGCAGGCTTCCGGCAGGGGGCCGGCATAACACCCCTGGACGCCGTTGCGGTCCACCAGGCAGGGTACTTCCACGCAGGCCGCCGCCGGCAGATTGGGGATCAGGCCGGTATTCAGCACATTGCCGCCGATATGTTCGGGCGCGTCGGTTTCCATGGCCTGCATGATGCGAGAGGCATATTCGTGCGACCGGGCATGCTGCAGCGTGGGATTATTCACCAATTCCCGGCTCATTTTACGCCAATTTTTGATTTGCCGGACGCAGCGCCGCGGGTATTCGTCAAGCGCAATGCCGAATTGCGCGAGCAGTTCCGGATGCGTCCGCTTGATCCAATAGGGCATGTACTCGGCGCTATGCACGCTGGATTCGGTGAGGTAGCAGCCGAACCGCCGCATCAACGACAGCCGCACCAGGTCATGCGCCACGCGCAGGTCGTTGGCCAACTGGTGATTTCCCTTGAGGTCCAACCCCCGGCGTTCGGCTTCCAGGAGGGCGTATTTCTTAAATTTTTCGGCGCCGCCGGCGCGGGCGATGCAGTCCATGGAGGCCGCGATCCGGCGCTTGATGGCGGGATACAAATCCCGGCCGCCATCCTTGATTTCCAGCAGCCAGCCCTGGTGGTTGATCCCGGCGATTTTCCACTGGACCCGGCCAACGCGCTGAGGCATACCAGCCTTGCGCAACAGCGAATCGGCGCAGACCTGCACCGAATGACAGAGGCCGACAGTCCGGATTCCCAGCCGCAGGAATGCGCCGGTCAGGATGGACATGGGATTGGTATAATTCAGGAGCCAGGCGGACGGGCAGACGTCCCAGATATCCCGGGCGAATTCTTCCAGCACCGGGATGGTGCGCAAGGCCCGGAAAATGCCGCCAATGCCCAGCGTATCCCCGATCGTCTGGCGCAAGCCGAATTTTTTCGGCACTTCAAAGTCCACTGCCGTGCCGGGTTTGTACCCTCCCACCTGGATGGCATTGACGATGTAATCCGCGCCGCTGAGCGCATCCCGGCGCTGGGCGGGCCCGAGGTAAGCGCGGACTTCGGCGCGGCCGCCATTGATATTGGCGTTCAGGGTTTCGACCATCCGCAGCGATTCCCGCAGGCGTTGCCCGTCAATATCGTAAAGCGCAATCCGCGCCGACTGCAGCGATTCCGCGCCAAAACAATCTCCCAGCACGTTTTTGGCGAATACCGTGCTGCCTGCCCCCAAGAACGCGATCTTTGGCATATGCACTGGCTCCCGTTTGATTACCATCGCCCGGCGCGGCTCCTCGCCGGCCCGACAGCAACACAGTCCATCAATAATTGCGGCATGATAGCACAAGCGAATGGCGAAGCAAGTAGCTTGTGCGGAATACGGATGCGCCACGCAGTGGCGCTGCTACAGACGGAATACGGCACGGCGCGCACGGTCTTCAGCGCCGGCGGCGGCTGGCGCGCTGCAGGATTTCGCGCTCGCTGTCGGTCAGCGAATTCAAGCCATAGCGGGAAATTTTTTCCAGCACTGCGTCCACTTCCTCCGCCGGCGGCGGCGCGTCCACCGGCGGTTCGGGCGGAGCGTTCCAGAGGTTATCCGATCGCGACACCACCTTGAAATTGCGCCGTTCCCAGCGCCAGCGCGCTTCATGCCACCAGCGCCGCGGGTCCCAGGCGATACCCGGCCCTGTGCGGTTGAAAAAAAGCGCGACATACAGCCAGCCGGCCAGGCCGCCGACCAGGTGCGCGGCATGGGCGATATGGCCCGGCTGGCTGAACATCATCAGCAGGGTTGCCACTCCAAAGCCGATCGCCATGGTGCGGGCGCGCATGGTTATCGGCACCACAAAAAAAACCAGGAGCGTAACCGGCCGGTCGGGAAACAACGCGGCGAAAGCCGCCAGGATGCCCAACACCGCGCCGGAAGCGCCGACACAAATCCCCTGCTGGCCGCTGATCAGCAGCCAGCCCAAGCCGCCCAGCAGGCCGCAGGCCAGGTACAGCTTGACAAACCGGCGGCGGCCCAGGACGCGCTCGGTTTCCGGCCCCAGGAAAAACAGGCCCAGCATGTTTAAAAACAGGTGCCAGAAACCGCCATGCAGAAACATGTACGTCACCGGCTGCCACAGTTCCAGGCGTCGGATACCGGCCCAACTGAGGGCGAAGACGGGCGTAAAGCCATAGCCGGTCATCCAATCGAATATTTTCTGGGCCAGGAACGCCATGACCGTCAACGCCAGCAAAAACCGGGTGGCGGGCGACCACAGCAATCCCATGCCGAAAGGATTTGGGGCAGGGTTGGAATGATAACCGTAAGCATTATGCCTGATATGCATTTGCTGTCGATTGTATGGATATGCCGGCATGGGGCAACCTTTTTTTGCGGATTAATTTGCGCGACCCGGACGATTCTGGTATTATAGGTGTTTATGCAAAGCGACATCAAATTACTTTCCGGCAACGAGGCCATAGCGCGGGGCGCCTATGAAACGGGCGTGAAAGTGGCTTCCGGCTACCCGGGCACGCCGTCCACCGAGATCATGGAAGCGGTGGCAACCTATCGCCCGGATATTTACTGCGAGTGGGCGCCGAACGAAAAAGTGGCTTTTGAGGTGGCCGCCGGCGCGGCGCTGTCCGGCGCGCGGGCCATGACGACCATGAAGCATGTGGGGTTGAACGTAGCCGCCGACCCGCTGATGACGCTGGCTTACGTGGGCGTGGCAGGCGGCATGGTAGCCTGTGTGGCGGACGACCCCGGGATGCATTCCTCCCAGAATGAGCAGGACACCCGGCATTACGCGCGGTTCGCCAAAATCCCCGTGTTGGAGCCGGCCGATTCCCAGGACGCGCTCGACTTCTTCAAGCTGGGCATGGCCATTTCCGAGGAACACCGCACGCCGGTGATTCTGCGCACGACGACGCGCGTCAGCCATTCGCGCAGCGTGGTTAAAATCGGGGAACGGCAGCCGCCGGCGCGCGCGCCGGGCTTCGTCAAAAACCCCCAGCGTTTCGTGCCGGTGCCGGCGCATGCGCGCGGCATGCGCGTGAGCCTGGAAGAACGCCTGCGGAAATTGCAGGCGGCCGCGGCCGTGTCGCCGGCGAACCGCCTGGAATGGCGCGACCGGTCGCTGGGCATCATCGCCGAAGGCGTTGCTTACCAGTACGTCCGGGAAATCTTCCCGGAGGCCTCGGTTTTAAAAATCGGCTGGGTATATCCTTTCCCCGACGATTTATTGCGGGGATTTGCCGCCGGCGTCCAACGCCTGCTGGTCGTCGAGGAGTTGGACGACATCCTGGAGCAGCATCTGAAAGCCCTGGGCATCGCTTGCGAGGGACGCAGCGTCGTGCCGGGCATCGGCGAACTGTCCCCGGACATTCTGGCCGCAGCCCGTCATCGTCTGCTGGGCGAAGCCGCCGGCGCCCGGACGCCACAACCGGCGATCCAGGATCTGCCAGCGCGGCCGCCGGTGCTGTGTCCGGGCTGTCCGCATCGCGGCGTATTCCACGCCCTGGGCAAATTCGACGCGGTGGTCACCGGCGACATCGGTTGTTACAGCCTCGGGTTTGCCCCGCCGCTTTCGCGTCTGGATACGATTTTATGCATGGGCGGCGGGATTTCCATGGCGCACGGCATGCAGAAAGCCGGCGAGCCGCGCAAGGTGGTGGGGCTTGTGGGCGATTCGACGTTTTTCCACTCCGGCATTACCGGCCTGCTGAACATTGCGTATAACCGCGGATTATCCACGATCATTGTGGCCGACAACCGCACCACCGCCATGACCGGCCACCAGGACCATCCCGGCACGGGGCGGACACTGATGGGCGAATCCAGCCCGGAGGCGGATATTGCCGCCTTCGGCCGCGCCTGCGGCCTGGAGCGCGTTTTCACGGTCAACCCCTACGATACCGGCGCGCTCATCAAAATCTTGCGGGAATGCCTGGAATCCGACGCTCCCCAACCGGCCTTGATCGTGACGCGCGCGCCCTGCCCGCTGGCGGCGCGCCGGCCGGTGGGATCGCAGCGCCGGGTGCTGGCGGAAAAATGCAAGCAATGCGGACAATGTTTGAAAATCGCCTGCCCGGCGGTGGAACGCACGGCGGAGGGCATTCGCATCAATCCCGTCTTGTGCTACGGCTGCGGCTTATGCGCCCAGGTCTGCAAATTCGGCGCCATCGTGGCGGAGCCGGATTGACGGCGGGGGAACAAGAAAATGACCCAACTAACCCATAGTATTTTATTGGCAGGCGTGGGCGGACAGGGCAGCCTGCTGGCCAGCGTCATTGTTTCCCAGGCCGCCTTACTCGCCGGCTACCAGGTGAAGACCAACGAAGTGCATGGCATGGCCCAGCGCGGGGGATCGGTCATCACCCAAATCCGCTACGGCCGGGAAGTGTTCAGTCCGCTGATGCCGGACGGCACCGCCTGCGCCCTGGGCGCATTCGAGATGATCGAAGCGCTCCGCCACGCGCATTTTCTGGCGCCGGACGGCCTGGCGGTGGTTTCGACCCAGAAAATCATTCCCGTCAGCGTCTCATCGGGCGGGATGGCGTATCCCGCCGATGCCGCAGCGCGGCTGCGCCGCGCATTCGCGCGGCTGGTCTTGCTGGACGCGGATGAAATCGCCGGCGGCCTGGGCAACCGGCGCGCCGCCAATATCGTGATCCTGGGCGCGTTATCCCGCGGGCTGGATTTACCGGAAGCAGCCTGGCGCGCGGCCATTGAAGCATCGGTCAAGCCGGCCTACCGCGCGGTTAACCTGCAAGCCTTCGCCGCCGGGCGCGCGGCCGATTCGAAATAATAGTCTTGCGCCAATTTCCCGGACGGGCACAAGGCGCGCGTGGCCTGCTCGGCAAACCGCGCCCAGCGGATGATCCGGCGGAACCGCGAAGCGGTAAACCGATAGACCGTGCGATGGCCGCAGGCCAGGATGTCAGGCCGCCAGCGCAGCGCCAACTCGGCCGATGGAATGTAACCATCCCGGAACCGGCTGAAATTAGCCGCGCAGAATCCGCCCGTGCCGTTCCAGCGCGAGGCCGGCTGGAAAGAATCGCCGCCAAACATCACCTTTTGGCCGTCCACCTCCGCCATGAACACGCAATGCCACCAGGTCTGCCCGGGCCAGGGCGCCACCTGGAAGGTATATTCATGCCAGCGCCACGCGCCTGTTTCCGGCCAGACACGATCGATGCGCAAGGTTTTCTTCCCGCGATACAGGCCGCGCGGATGCCGGCGGATGGCCTCCGCCACCCGGGGATGCAGCCAGGCTTTCAGCCCGTAGCGTTTTTGCAGATATGGAATGCCTTCGTAGTGGTCATGATGCGCATGGCTGACCAGCGCCGCGGCCGGGCGCACCCCCCGCAACGGACCTTGCAGCAGCGATTCAAAACTTTTCACGTCCGCCGTGGTCGGGTCCACCAGCAAAGCTTCGCCCGCTGCCGAAACCAACAGGTAGGCGTTGGCCGGGCCGACATATAAGTGCGGCAGAATCCGGCATCCGCCGGCGGCGGTCTCCACCGGTATGATAAAATGGTCTTTTTCGCCGGCGCAGATTGAGCCCTTGGCCCGGTAAAAATCCAACAAGCGCCGGTCCAGCCGGCGCAATAAGCCGGCAACATTCTCCTGGATCGCCGGACCGTGTGCGGGGCACAATCCATCCAGGCCGATTCCCGCCAAACGCCGGACGCCTTCCCAGGCCGCCAGGGTTCCCTTGCCGGTCCAGTGCTCCCATTCGAGGTTGAACGGCTGCCAGACCGTGCCGCCGGCATGGACGGCATCCCCGCAAAATCCAAGCTGCCGGCCGGCGAATTCCACGATATAGGAACAGGCGTTAAGGCCATGCCCCGGCGTGGAGACCACCCGGAGACACAGGCCGTGCATGTAGATTTCCGAATTGGCGCGGACGTCGTAAAGCACACCTGGAATGCCGTGCGCCAGGCGCCCGTAGCTGTCGGGGAAGGGCTCGTAAGGCATGGCCGCCAATGTCCGCGCATGTTCCCGGATTTTGGCCGGATCCAGGAACACTTCATCGCCGCGCGGCGCGTGGACGGCAAACGGGCGGCGCCGCATTGTTTCCAGCCCGGCGCATTGGTCGGCATGGTGATGAGTCAGGAAGACATCCGTCAGCCGCTTGATCCCGAGGCGCGGCAGTATTTTCAGCCACGCGCCGGAGCCGAAATCCACTGCCAGGGCGGCGTCGCCGCATTTCAAAACGTAAACGTTGCAGGCATCCTGGAACTGCCACAACCCCGGCAGAAGCTGGCGCGGACTTATGTTTTTTTGCATGGTTTTCTTGAATGGCAATGGTTAAACAAAATGCCGGCAACCGGCAGGGCGATATGCAGCCGCCTACAGCGCCCGCAGCCAGACGGTTTCGCGCGGGCGCAGGTTGATTGTCGCCGGCAGATCCACGGCGGCGGCCGGCCAACGGCGCCGGCCGGCCAACTGCATGCGGGTTCGGCCGGCCACGGCCATGCGGATGGCGCCGCCGCGCGGCGCAAATATTTTTACTTTTACGGTCGCGCCATCCTTGCGGACCGCGCTGACGAGAAACGGGCCGGGCAGACGGATATTTTTGAAAGACACATTCCGCCATTCCGCCGGCACGCCCGCGAAGATGCGCGTCAAGCCGGCATGGGTATGGGCCATGAATTCATACAAGGCGGTGGCGGCGGCCATTGTTCCATCCAGTTGCATGATTTCATTTTTTTCGCGGGGCTGGGCGATATCCGCGCGCCGGTGTGCGGAAATGCCGCGGAATTTCGGCAGATAAACCGTGGCCAGGCCCTCGTTAACGAACAAGCGCCGCCAGGTTTCCAGCATGGTCAGCGGCGCCTCGCTCAATTCCAGGCGCGCCTGGATGATGGCGGCCCAGGGGATGCACCACTCGCTCCACTGCCCCATGCCCTTTAAAATCCAGTGATCCAGCGAATTATCCACAATCGCCCGGACGGCCGGATCGTCCCACGCCGCCGCACCCAATGAATCGAACGGGTAGATGCAGGCCAGGTGCGAATGATGGCGGTGGCAGATATCGAGGTCCTGCCCATCCCAGATGGCAATCCGCTCCTCCCCCGGCGCGCCGCCCAGGGTATAAGGCGGCAATTTTTGCTCGATTTCCCGCCAGGCCGGCGCGGGCGGTTCCTGCAGGACATCCGCGGCGGCGAGCAGGGCCTGGGCCAGCATGTGGATGCAGGCCAACTGGTAGGATGGATTGGGGCCGCAGGTATGCCCCTTATGGTTGCGGTATTCGGCGGAAATGCCCAACGGCAGATGCAGACGGCCATCCTTCTCCTGCAACATGGCTTCATATGTCCGCATGACCCCGCGCAGAAACGGCCAGGCGCGGGCGCGCAGAAATTCCACATCGCCGGTATAAAGGTAATACAGCCAGTAAAGCTGGGCCAGCCAGCCCAGCGCCGCATGATCAAGCACGCAGCCCGGCCCGGCGACGCCGCCCACGGCGCCGCCGCGGTCATTGGTGGTGTGCGTCAGAGCCAGGCCGTCGTCAATTCCCACGAGGATGCGGGCATGCCGCCGCATGACTTCTTGAAACGGCGCCGACTCCAGCATATCGAACAGCGGCAGGAGATGCTCGGGATGATTGGCGGGAAAGGCGACGGTGTAAATCTGCTGGATATTGACGTTGAAATGGTAGTCGCCGCCCCAGCGCGCGGTCTGGTATTCCTCGATCCATGGCCCCTGCAAGCCGGCCGGGACGCCGCCGGCGGGGCTGGTGGCGCAGGCGAATTTATACAGCGCATATTTTAAAAATGCCTGGTAAAAACCGGCCGGCAGCCGGACTCGCGGCGCCGTCCGCCAGTACCGGTCCCACCAATCGCGCGCGGCGCGCCGCGCCGCCGTCAACGATTGTTCCGAGAAATCCGCGCATTCCGCGCGGGCCGCCGCCAACGCGGCCGCGGCGTCGGCGCCCAATTTCAGGCTGCAGACCCAGCCCGGGCCGGCCCGGCGCATCAGCGCCGCCAGCGCCGGATCGGCGGGGCAAGGCTGCACCCAGCCGCATTCGCCATCGGCGTCCAGCAGCTCCGGCGCGGCGTAGCCGCCTGCCTGCAATTCCGCCGCCACCCACTCCCAGCCCGGCCGCGCCCGCACGGCTTGAATCAACTCTTCCGGATCGTCCACCGCCAGCAGGTCGCGCTCCGGGCTCAGCAACAGCCGCAGCCGGCGGACGCGCCGGCCTTGCCGGCATTCCACCGTCAATTCGCCCTCGCGGTATGCGAGGACGGCTTGTTCCAAAACGGTTTCCGGCGCCAGTTCCAAATCGAACCGGCCGCCCGGCAGCCGCGTGGAACGGAACCAGCCGGCCGGGCGGTCCGCCGGCTGGGGCCGGAACACCGGGGCCAGTTTTTCCGGATGATCCGGGTCGTACGCCGCACAAAGCCTGGCGTAGGATACGCCCTCGGCGATCAATTCCCCGCCGCGCCGGTCCCAACAGTCCGCGCGGTTAACCGTCAAGGAAAGCCGGTTGCCGGCCCCCCAGACCAACGCCCCGAAACAGCCATTGCCCAGAACCACGCCGCAATGCGGGCGCGGCAGAGGAAATTTCCACTCGGATTTTTTCACACGTCTTCATCCTGTAATTTTAATCAGTTCGTCCTGCACAGCCCACCACAGGTTCGCCCTCCAAAAAGCACGATGATTCATACATGGAGGGCGAGGCTGTGCCGAGACGCTTTGCCAGGGGCGGCCCGCCTTGAAGCCGCCGCCTTACCGGAATTCGAACATCGTACCCCGGGGAACATATTCATAACAGCCGATATCAACCGATCGCGAGAACAGGTCCAGCCGGTGCCGCCCGTCCAAATCCAGCGCGCCATCCATCCAGGTCTGGTAAAGGCCGGCATTAATGCAGTGGGAATCCCGCAAAACACGCCAATTACCGGTATCTTTGCCAACAAACAACGGATCATCCGCAAAATTACTGGTGCCATAGACCGGAATGGGCGCCATCAAACAATTTGTATAATACCCGCCATTGTTACGATCATAGTAATTTGAGTAGGGCGCGGTGATCACACTGTTGAGCCAGATAATGCAGTTTTCAAACCGGCCGCCCGAAGGCATTGCCGGCGATGACAAACCTTGGTTCTGCACCCCACCGCCGCCATAACTAGCCTGATTACTGACAATTGTGCAATTATCCACGAAGTTATTGGAATAAATCAGGATTGCCCCGCCCTGCATGGAGTAATTGTGTGTCAGCAGGCAACTGCGCATATAACCCGGATACGCTGCAGTCTGCGCAAAATTGGCGCCGCCTCCATAGGAGGCGGAAGTGTTGTGGCTTATCCGGCAGTTTTCAACCAATCCGCCAGTTAAATGGACGCCGCCGCCGCGCCCTTTGCCGGAGGTGGTGCCGACCGATTCATTGGATGCAATCAGGCAATTGCGGACAATGCCATTGGTGTAAGGGGTGACGGCAACAAGCGCGATGCCCCCGCCTAAATTGGTCGTCGAATTGGCTATAATGCTGCAATCTACGACCATTCCGGTTGCACCGATATAGATGCCGCCGCCATAATTACTGGCAGTATTGCCTATGATCACGCAGTTGGAGAGCGTGCCGGAAGACAGATAGGCCCCCCCGCCGTCGTTGATGACGAAACCATTGGTAATGGTGAATCCGGCCACCAGCGCGTCCGGATGCGAGAGTTGCAAACAGCGAGTGCCGTTCTTTCCGTTAATCACGGTGGCCGACACATCCGGGTAAAACGCGCGCACGGCAATTCCATTGGTAATTTTAATGACCGCCGCGAGTTCATAAGCGCCGTTGGATACCAGCACGTCATTGAGCGCATTGGTTTGCGCCTTGGCCACGGCATTGCTGATGGTTTGGAACGCGGTAACCCAGTTTGTGCCCGTCGTGCCGACAACGTCGCTGCCGTTGGTGGCAACGTAATAGGTGACGGCCGGCGCCGGCCGGCTTGCCAACAGCATGATGGCGGCCAGAATGGCAAGGATGCCCCGGAAATTTCCGGAATAGATGCGTGTTTTTTGCCCGGCTGCAGGGCGCATATAACGCGGCGCTTGCTGTGCATCTTGCGGGAATTTGATCAATGATAAGCCCATGGTATCAGTCTCCGTGTTTGGTTGCGGCCTTGCGCCCCGTTATTCAACTTCCTGTATTTTCCGCCATCCAATGCGGCCGTTGCAGACTTTGCGCTCCTCGGCGACGCCCTCCGGAAAAGTCGTCCAGAGACTTTTTTCACCGATGTTCAGCCGGGCAACCAGCAAGACGCGCGAATCATCCTGAAGCGCAGGAATGAACAACCGGTGTTCCACGTGCCGGTCCCGGCCTGCGCCCCGAACTCCGGTCCAGGTATCCGGACTGGCGCAAATCTTTTTTTCATCACCCGTGGCAGCCTGTTCGACAACCTCAACGGAGGCAATCCTGGTGCCGTAACCTTCGCCGCTATCGAACGTGGCGTGATACAATCCGCCCGTCCGGAGCACTTTGCCGGAAACATCAATTTTCACAACCGCGGCGCCCTTGCTGAAATCGGAAGCTTTCCAGGCGCCAAGCGGCACGATGCGCGTTTCCGGGCGCGGATCCTTCACGCCGCATTCCGCAAACATTTTCCACACTGCATCCGCCGCAAGATGCAGGACAACCGTCATATTCCTGGCGCGCCCCGTCATTCCACTTGCGGCAATATTATCATCCTTGTCGCCCGTGTCAACCCGGGTTGATTGCCGCATTGTTCTCTCCATCAAGTCATTCCAGCCGATCAAAGCGTTGCGGAAACGCGCGGCAGCCTCGTCCAGCGTCCCGCCCAACTCAAGCATTTGCGCGGCGGTCATTTCCGCCGACTCCGAGATTGTCCGGAGCACGGCATAGGCCTTCAACATGTTGAACGTATATTCCGACTCGTATGCCAATGCGGGTTGATTGATCCGTTTGGCGATGACGAGCGCTGCCCCGGCATTTTCCATATCGTTGGAAAACACGGCGCGATCCCATAAACGTCCAGTCTCGATTGGCTCCATGAAACGCGCGCCGCTTTTGACCACTTTCCCCATATCGCTCAACAGCAGGGTATGGAAGCTGACACCGCCTGCCGGTTGTTCGGCAATATCCCAGTTGGGCTCGCCGATACACTCAATCCACCGGACGAAATCATCTTGATTATCCATACGCATGACGTTGGCGTAAGCACGCGCAAACTGCACGGGCGTGCGGCCCTTGCTGTTCCAGCCCCATTCGGCCGCCGCCGCCGTATTGATCGGGTAGTATGAAACCGAGGGCGGCACATAAAGCGATATGCCCGGCAGTTTTTTGGCGGTAAATTCGGTCATGCGGAAATGGACAAATTGCGGGCTGCTGAAAGGCACATAAGTCCGGATATTGGCGCCGATTGAAGGAACCACATCGAGCCATCCGCCATTTTGGCAAAACTCTTCGAGATTGGCCGGAATCATGGGATTCCGGTCAGTCCGGTACGTCCGCTGCCCCTGATAGTAGCTAAGCTTGATGCCGGCGGGCAAATTCGCGATGATTTTATTGTTGGAATCATCGTAATCATACGTGCCCTGGCTGAGCATAAGGCACAGGCGCATATCCGGATATTTCGCGCGAACCTTGTCAAAGGCCGCCGTTATGCACTGCAGCTCAAGCAAATAGGCGTTTTTGCCGGCGCATTTGCCACAGGCGCAGACCGCCTGTCCTTCAGAAAACCAAACTTTGAGATCGCGATGGAAGGGCGCAACCTGATCGGCGATATCCATCAGCCATTTGGCCATGATTTCCCGGGCGCCGTCGCTTTGCATGCAAAAGAAATGCGCCGTGCCGAGGAATCCATGATCAACGGCCGGCGCCAGCGCGTTTTCATAGCGGGCGCGCGCCTTTGTGTTTCTGACAATACCCCGATCCATTATCGCGGCGAGATGGGGAATATAGCAAACCGCGGTTATGCCTTCGCCGGCGGCATTGCTGATGATTTCCTTGTTTACCAGGGCCTCCGGCAGGCCATCGGCATCAAATCCACAGCCCGCGGCAAATTGCATGTCGTTTATTTTCCATCCGGCCAGCCAGGCGGCCGCCGCCGGGGTTTCGCCCCATATCCCGCGCAATTCCATGTCGGGCCAGTCAAAAACAGTCGCCAGCGGCAATGCGAGATTGCCATGGGCAGCCATTTTTTCCGGCGCCTGCACGAGCATGGCAAAAGTCCGGGCCGCATTGAGCACGCCCAGCGGCGTGTTGCCGATCAATGCCACGCCCGCGGGGGAAGCCAACGGAATAATCGCGTAGGCCTGGTCCTTGTTCGGAGCGTTGGAGAGCCGTTCGATAATTCCGGCCGGAATTGAGCCGTCCGGCTTGCAGGTCAGCGCCATGCGCACGACAAATTTGCCGCCTTGCCTGGCCTGCGCAAAATGGCGGATCAGCGTTGCGGCGGCGGCAATCTTCGGATCAGCGGACACGAACGGCTCAAGCCGGATTTCGTCCGCCCGGAGATTAACGCTTTTTGCGACAGCTATTTCCTTGGGCAATGGAATAACCCGGTCGCTCCAGGCGATTTTTCCGGCGGCAGCCCCGTGCAAATCCGATTTTTCCGGACCTTGGCAGGAAGCAAGCATTACCACCAAGATTCCGAGCAGACCAGGAGTTGCGTGTTTTTTCATGAATGTTTGCTCCGGCCTGAACCCGTAACAGGAAATCCCGTTACGGATTCAGGTATATATCCCCGCAGTTTTTTACAGGCATCAATCAGACCGGCATGCCGGGTTCGACCATCACGCGCAGTCCCCGCAGGCCTGCCTCAGCGGAACGGCGCAAGATGCCCAGGGATACCAGTCGGCCCAGGCCGGCGAAGCCATCCGGGCGGCTGATCCGCATCCCGCGCCGCTGGCGCGAATTCACGTTGCCCGGCATGTTCACCCGGCCCGGCGCCGCGCCGGCCGCGCCGCCGTTTGCCCGGATACAGGCGCCGAACTTCCTCGCGACGGCGTCAACCCGGCTTTCCGGTGATGCTAACAAGCGCTTTCGCATACGCTGATGTCCGATTTTTTTATATATATCCTGCTCTAAATCACGGATCAAAAGCGGTGGCATCCGTTCCCGCTTCCAACTGCGCGGCATCCACCCAAACCGTCACATTCGTCGGCTGAGGATTGACCAATATGCCAAAGCCATATTTGCGCGGCACCCTGCGCGGCAAGGTAACCGGCAGGACGTAGCGTTGCCAATTGGTCGAAGCCATAAAGACCCGTTTATGCGGATACTCGCCGCGCCAGCCGCAACCGCTCAACTGCACCGGAACGCCGTCACGATCGGCGCGTACAAATGCCGAAAACACAAAATTGGAGGCGGCGGCCGTGATCGGTTCCAAGCCTATGCGCAATGCGCGGCCAGCTTCAGCCGCCGTTTGCATGCGCAGCGCGAACTGGCCGTGATAGGGCGCATTGGCATCCATCACATAAACGGCCCCCGTCCCGCCCATGCGCTGATCATAATTAATGCGTCCGGAATTCCAGTAGTCCGGCAGGCCCGGCACGCTGGATTCCTCGAAACTGGCATTGGGAATCAGGTTCTTGTGATCGGGCCGCCCGGTCCGGGGAGCGACAGTTTCCGGGGGTGCTGCCTGGCTCTGGTCGGGGCGCGCGCGCACAGCCAGCTCGGTTATTGGCGGCTTGTGATTTGCGCTTTGCAATTGCTCCGCCGCGATGCCTGCCGCTGTTGGCCGTTCGCTGATCACATACGCGCGCACCCCGTTCGGCTCAAGACGATCCTTAAAACTCCGGCCGGTTACGGGATAACATTCCGGACTGAACAGGCGCCGCACCGTTCCGGTGGCGGACAGGATGCTGATGGTATATTCCGCGTCAACGGGACATTGGCGGCTATTCGCCGCCAGCAGCACCAATTCGCCTTGAGGGAAAGCGCACAAGCGGACATGCACATCCGGGTAGATGTCCTGATCCGAATCATAACCGTTGCTCCCGTAATCCACAACTTGCGGCACTTCCGGCGCGGTCAGCGCCGGGCTCAACTGCCGAATCTCGTCCGCGAGTTGGCGCAGACAATCCCACGACACCTGATGGAAAAGCGGATAGGAAAAATAGACCAGCGCCCGGGCGCCGTGGATCAAGGCCAGGTAGGTTTGCGCCCGCTGCTCGTCCGGCCGGATCATCCGCTTGTGTTTGTTGGCGGTGTACTCGGCCATGGGGGTGATGAGGGTCGGCTTATGCAGCGCCGTGGCGCGACGATCCAGCAGCGCGGTCCATTTGGCAACTTTCAGCGGCGAGTCCTGCAGGCCCCGCGGCGGAGGCGCCCAGTAGATATCCCGTCCGAGCAGGTCGCTCCAGTCGGTCCATTGCTCGTCGTCCGGCGGTTGCATATTCCACACGTTGTACGAGGGCCGATAGCCATCCAGTTCCTGAATCAGACGGTATAGACGGCGGCCTTCGATGTATTGATCGAATAGTTGCGTGGGCTCGTCAAACGTGTAATACGCCATCAGGGCCGGATGATCTTTTATCCGGCGGATGACGTCGGCCATGATGGGCTCAGCCTGGTCGTATTGCTGTGCAAAGAGCCGGTTCATCGCCTCGCGGCCGCCCTGGCGCCGGGCTTCCTGCATGGCCGCCTGATTGCGGAATGCTGAGAGCGAGACGCCGGGAAGGAAGTTTTCGACTTTCATGATTGCCAGGAGGTTGTTTGTGGCGGCCAGGTCCAGGAAGGGCACGGCGGCCGCCGCGTCTAATTGCGCCCAGTGCACAACGCAATTGACACCCAGGCCGGCAACATCCTTGAATACATCGGCCTGATCCGGTGTGATCCTGGCCATGAAAACACCCACCGGGAAAAATGGCTTCCCCTCGCGCAACAAAACGCGCTGTTGCTGATCAATTTTCCACTCGCAGCCCGGCTGGGGCGCCTTTTTCCTGATGGCGACTGTCTGCCGGGCCAAGATATCGCCATTGGTCCAGCAACAGTCTACTTCGAACAGGATATTGCCTATGGGCAACGACCGTAGATCAAGCTTTGCCTCTGTTTCAGCCTGAGCGACCCTCAGCCGGCTATGCACACAATCCTGCATGTCTTTCACCAAGAGGACCGTCTGGTTTAAGCGCTGTTCCGGCAGGTTGACCCGGCAAATCAGGCGCGCCTCTTTCTCCGTCGTATAATAATTACGGTCCGGAAAAACCGTCAGCAGTTCCAACGCCTGGGTGTCATGCAGCCATTGGCTTTGCAACACTTCGCCGCTCAAGGCATCCTTCAATTCCAGCCGCGCGGTGCGTTGAACCAGGGACGTCACCGGCATCGTCAGTTCGATGGGCAGGACTGATCTCTGGCCGGCCAATTCTATTTTACGGCTGACGGTCTGTTCCTGGCTGGCCACGGGTTGATCGGTCAAGGTCAACCAAACACTCCCCGGCTGCTTGCTGAACGTCTGCAGTTTCGTGCAAACACGATACCCCATCCCGGATTGATCAAACTGGTATCCCAAAATACGTGTTTTTTCGCACTGGGGCAGGAACGGCAGATTAAAACGGCGGCCAGCCCATCCCTGGACACTGCCGAAGCGGTCCGCTTCCAGCCACCAGGCGCTGTTGACCGGCGCCCAGCTATAAATCACACGATCTGCGTCGCCCGCGTACCCGGACATCACCATCAGATTCAGCCGGGCCTGCTCCAGCCTGGCATTGGCGGTTAACAACGCCATGGGAACGGCCATTTCAGCCTGCCAGCCGAAATCGGTCAGCCGGGTGGCGGAACGCCACGGAATCTTCCAACCCAACTTACCCAGCGTGTAATCCGGCTCGTAAAAACGCTGGTCGGCCCTGATATTGCCGGCGCTCAGCCGGAACAGATACCAGTTGCGGCCGCCGGTCCCGGGGTCCAGCGCCAGCTTGACGCAATTCTCGCGTTGCACCGGATCGTCATGCAGACGGGCCTTATGCAGAATCCGGGCTGGAGAAGGATGCCAAATCCTGAACCCGGCATAAAGCCATTCCTTGTCCGTCATCAGCTTGACGGAATGCCCTGAAAATATCGGCGCCGCGGTGTCGACAACGAAAAAATTCGAGACGGTCGCGGCTTCCTGCCAGGCGGCATCCGCCAAGTCGCCATCCAATACCGGCGCCTGTGAGCATTGCGGGATGGTAATGCCGGGCATACTTGTTGCCTGGGCAGACAGCCGGAGAGCGCCGGCCATGACAAGCACGCCGTAAAAGACAGACAGACAAACGGCGGACATTCTATTCAACATACGCGCCTCCAGATTATTCTTTCTTTTCAACCAGGCGGGCAATGCGGTCCATGCCATCGCGCCATAGTCTGGCATGGTTGGCTTGCATCTGTTCAGCGCCGTCGGGAGCATCCAAGCCGGCGGCAACGACATCCACTTGCTGATTAAACGCCGCGATTACCTGCTCCACGGCGGCGTGCAGCGGCGCCAAAGACTGGTCCGACATTACAGCTTGATTGGTTGTCACGCCTGTCCTGGCGGATAACGTATCTGCCAGCAGGCGCACCTGCCTGGCCGCGGAATAAAGGGCTTGGACATAGCGTGTTTCGCAGGCCAGCGACGGGTCGTTGATCCGCTGGGCCAGGGGCAACGCCCGCTCACAGGCCGCGACCGCCCGGTCGCACGCGGCGGTGTCCGGCAGGCTGGAAGGAAAGCCATTGGCGCCGACCCCAGGCCGCGCCGCCTCCGCGGCGGTATTCAAATCTGACACCCACCGGTTGAGGACAATCCGCATGGGGCTGACGGCCGCTTCCAGCGGCTCCATCGCCAGGATCCATTCGGCCACAACTTCGGGAGGATTCAGTCCCTGGCGCGCGGCCCAAACGGCAATGAACTGTTTCAGATCGCGGCCGTGGGCATTCCACGTCCATTCCGCCGTGGCATATATCCGATAATTAAAATAGCCTTTTTCATAAACGCCCTTTACCGGCCGGCTCAATTCCAGCGCGCTAAGACTGTAAACGCCGCTCCAGCGGTTCGAATAATACTCCAGGGCGCTTGCCCGAATGCGAGAGCCGGCAAAAAAGCGGCAGCCGCCATCAAAACTGCGCGGAATACCCGAACCGAACCCATAGGTTGCCACCCACTTGCCCTGGGCCGCGGCTTCATGAAAGGGCTGCTTGGCGCCGCCATAGACTTTTTCGATCTTCATCCCATCGGGCACCAGGGCCAGGCACTCGGCCGCATCCTGGATATCCTTGGGCATGCAAGATTTTGGACAATTTCCAAGCGTGAAAAATATGCGCGCGGCAAGGTCCGGATACTGTTTCCGGGCGCGCTGCCAGGCTTTAACGCATGCCTCCGTCTCCCGTTGAAACTGACGGGGGCCAGCCTGCAGGCAGCGCTCGCAGCCGCATTGGCAGGGGGTGTATTCGGTCAGCCACAGGCTGAATTCGCGCGGGCCCTGCGCCGCAGCGCTCTCCAGCCAATCGCCGATCAGCGACGCCAGCAGCGGATTGGACGCACAAGGACAGCGGCCCCGGTCGGGACGGCCCGGATTCCGGGCGCCGTCCCCGATGCCTTTCAATTCCGGGTAGCGTTCGTATACCGCCTTCCAGCCTTCCAGGTCAAAATGCGCCAGATGCGGCATCAAATGGAAGGCCCGTTTCGCGGCTTCCTGAATCTGCTGCATCGGCAACGGTGGGCACAGACCCTTCCCATCCGGATCAATCCGGATCGGGACTGAAACATGGCCGAAGTTCAGTTTCAGGGAGGCCATCCACGGGATGATTTCATGGCTGTTGTTCCAAAGTCCGCGCTCGTCAAAGTCCGGCCAGTCCACCACCTTCGCCAACGGCACCTCAATCCGATTGGAAGAGACGGTCTGCCCGAGCAACTGTAGCAGAGTTTGAACGCCATAATAAACGCCCTTGCCGCTGGTCCCGGCAATCGTCAACCCTCCCTCCGGCCAAGGCTGAATGAGATACGCCTGGTCGGCGTTTGGAAGCGTCCGTAGCCGTTCGACCCCCCGAACGGCACGACCGGCCACCCGGTCTTCCGCATCCGCGACACCGGCGACAATGATAAAATTCGTGCCTTGGAGCGCTGCGCCTGTTTTGTCACGCACCCATTCAGTCAATTCAAGTGCGGCCTGCCGCTCGATCTCGCCGGCTGACGCCGTCAATTTAAACCCGATATCCGCGGGCGCCATACCAACCTTGTTAGCAATGGAGATTTCATGGGGCAACGGGATGACCCGCTCAATCCAAACCCGCGCCTCATCACTGCTAACAGACTTTAACTCCGCCGCCGGCGCGGCCGGCGTGAACAGATTGACCAATCCAACGCCCAGCAAGCTCATGATTGTTCGCATGTTTTCTACCCCTCCCGCTTTAACTAATGTGACCGGATCGGACGCCCATACGTCCAGGGCTTACTCTGGCCGGAATAATTTGGTTTTTCGGTGATGTTCAGACGGTGACGGACATGGACCTTCCGGGTAGTCCGCCGGCCTCCAGCGGAGCGCCGCTCTCACATACCATGGCTGGCGACACTTTTCCAACCGTGTCTTTCAAGGCTTTAACATCGGGTTCGCTGTCGTTGTGAGCGATCCGATCTGTTTCAGAATCTCTTCAGCGACTTTCTGCCCCAGGTAAACATTGCCCGGTTCCTTGAAATGGCTGTTATCCTGGGCAATCCGGAATTCAGCCTTGCGCGGTTGTATATAGCTGTAAAGATCGTTGACGGGCACGCCGTTGCGCTCCATGACTTCCGCCGCGGCGCGGTTGAATTGAACGATCACCGCGTCGGTGGAATCCGGGCCATGGACGGTATTGGCGAAAATCAGCCGGGCGCCGGTCCGCTTGAGCCGCTGCACAATCTGTTCCAGGCGCGCCGGATATTCCTCAATGCCCAGGCGCATGTCATGGATGCCGAAATTAAAGTGGATCACATCCCAGCAGCCGTCTCCCAGCCAGATTTCAAGCCGCTGGGCTTTCATCACCTTGTTGGTGGAGAGCGCCGTCGCCGTGTTGCCGCATTGTGCCGGCGCGCGATGAACGTTAGCCTTGCCCGCCAGCGCGTGGCGCACGGTCACGGTGTAGCCGCGCGAAATGGAATCGCCGATCAACAGGACGCGCGGCAATTTCGGATCATCCTGGACATAATCCCAGGCAGTCTCCAGGCCTTTGGTCTTGGCTTTTTTGTATTCGGTCAGGTAGTAATTGCCCAGATTTGCCTCGAGGATTGTTTCCCAGGCCCGTTCCTCCGGCGTGCGCACCCACGGCTCTGCCTTGTCCGGCGCATTGGTCGTTGCGGCCGCGACCGTGGACTCTTTCCCCGGCTCCGGTTCCGGAGCGATCAATTCTTGCGCGGAAACACTACCCAGCGCCACACCCAACAGCATGCAACCAGTCATTCGCCACATCCGGATCATTTGGCCCGCCTTTCTTTATGTTATTGTTTCGATCGTAAATTTTACATCGTCCCGAATACATTGCCGCGCCCGCATCACGACACGGTTATACGATAGCGGTAGCAATCGGCGGTAAAGTCTTCCCAGCTTGTCCGGGGCTGCTCCGGCAAAGTCAGAACGATCTCGCGGGAGCGACGGTCCTCGTATATCCCGAAATTGGTATAACGCCGCCGATGGCCCATACCCGGCTCTTCCCCATCAGCCGACACTGTGTCAATAACCGTCACGGTCTTCCGCACAATCCGGCCCTGTTCCGGATGCAACTCGGCAATGCACAGGGGATAGCGCGGCCCGGACCCATAAGTGGGCGCGTCCAGGATGTTGCCGATCCAGTAATAGCGCCGATCCACGGATGAACGTATGACGGCCGCCAGCGAAGAAGGACTCCAGACCGGCCGGCCATCCTCGTAAGTCAGCGGAGCCGGTTTGCTGAACGTGCAACCCCCATCCGCTGAAATAGTCCAGAATTTCAAACTGGGATAGGTTTTGCCTTTTTTATCGCCGCAACAGCGCAAGGAAACAAAAATGCGGCCGTCATCCAACAGCGCCGGCGCCGGTTCGCAACAGCCCTGGGAAGATTGGCCCGGCGGCACGTTGATGTAGTCCGAAAATGTCCACGTCAAATCGTCCGCAGCGCTCGTCCAACGGCCGCGAATAAATCCGCTCTGATAGAATGTGCCGTCAAAGAGCTGCACAACGATTGTCGCCAGGATAGCGCCGTCGGCCAGTTGCAGGACCGGCCCGCCATAGATGCCGCCGCTTTTCTTAAAAAACAAGCCCGGCCCCCAGTGCTCGGCATCGTAGCCCGCGCCGGCGCAGATAACCTGGCGCACAGGGCCCCAACTGCGCGCGTGATCCGATGAGACCTGGTAAAAAATCCGCCGTGTGTGCCCGTGGGTGCCGGCATCGGAATACCATTCCGGATGGCTAAGATCGGCCCTGTTCTGGTAGCTGATAAAGAAACGAATTAAACGTTGGTTGCGCGGGTCCAGGTAATAATGCGGCAGATGAATGCGTTCGCCCTCGATATGGTTCATGGGTTGCAGGATGGGTTCGCCCAGGAGTTGCCAGGTTTGCCCGTTATCGGCGGAAATACGGGCGCTGATTTCCGGCCAGTAATAGCCCATCATCGGAAATGGTTTTGGCCCGGTATGCCTGGCTTCCAGTCCGACCGTCTCGATCAATTCATCCTCATCGGCGCGCGTGTAGGACTGGCCCGCGGCATAGACAGCCACGCCCGGTCGCGGTGCGGCGATATACAATTCTTTGGTAATGCGCATATAACTTTTTGCTTGCCTTGACTTAACGATCTCGGAAACGTCCCGCGACCTATAAAAGACGCTTCGAACGCATAAAATCCGCCAGCTTTTCCATTTCCGCGCCGTCTAAACTGTAATAGGGTTTCGGCCGCCAACGACCTGCAAGTCCATACAACTCGAGAATACCATGCATGGCGGCGTCGAAACCGCCGCTGAAGCCGGCGATAAAATCCAGCCAGGGCCATTCTATATCGCGGACGACATGGCTTGCGGTTTGGAAGTCATTGGCGATATATGCGTTCCAGTATTGCCGGGCCACCTCCGGCTTGAATGTGATCAACGTGGACAAGTATCCGATCCGGCCATACGGCGTCATATTCAGATGATTCTCCTTCAAACCGCCTGCCCATACGGCGCAACGTTCGGCGGCCAGGGCCGCGAGTTTGTGCGCGAAACCGCCGCACATGTCGTCCTTGATTGCCACGATATTGTCGGAAAGTTCAAGAGCCCGACGCACAACGTTCAGTCCGAACGCGGCGCCGCGCGGCAGGAAAACGTTTGTCACCATCATAACGGGTATGTGTTGCGCAACCTCGACGTAATGGCGGGCCATGGTTTCGACCGTGCAAGACAGCGCCCAGTCCGGCGGCAATACCATCAGGATGTCCGCGCCGGCTTCAGCCGAATACCTGGCAAATGCCACGGATTGCTTTGTGTCGAAATGACGGTCCGCAGCCACCATAAGCCCTCGGCCTTTCACTTGCCGCGCGGTTGCCTTGGTCAACTCGGCTATCTCGCGGTCGCTTAAGGCAATGAGGTGGCTGTCGCCGGCCGTCAACACAATCGCCTTTGCGCCGGCCTGCAGGTCGAATTCGATCATTTTCGACAACGCCTTGTAGTCTATTTCTCCGGTCTTATTGAAAGGCGTTCGGATCGTCGGGACCGGACTATAGAGAGCTTCGCGCATTTCCTGTTTGGTCATGGGCTCGTTATTTTAATCCTTTTTTCATTGCTCGGGCCTCCACCGGGCCACGCCCATATGGTAACGATTATGCCAGGGTAGTCCCTGCGCGCCCGGAATCGGCCCGTTGCCGCATTTTGGTCCGAAATAATAGGCCGTCACAATTGTGCCATCCGCCAGCTGCACACTCGAGGGATAACCGCAATCGGTCTTGCGCCAGTCAGTTGCCGGGATGGTAATCAGCGGTTGTGTGACCGACCAGGTCTTGCCGCCATCACTACTCATCCGCAGCACCACGCCAAACAAGCCTGGAATACGACTGGTAAAGGCATAAAGTATCCGGCCATCCTGCAGTTCCAGTAAATGCGCATTCTCCTGGCCCTGGGGCGACACCAAGCGCCCCTGATCCCAGGTCCGGCCTTCATCCTGCGACAAAAAAAGGCGCTCGCCCGCGCCATGCGGCAGGATCCGGTCCATGGATTCCTGGACGGCGGTCCGGCCGGATGCCATCCAGACGCCGTCCTTGCGGCGCATTAAAAAGGTCTCGCTTGCATTATCCGTCAAATGCGAACGTTTTTGCCACGTTGCGCCATGATTGCTGCTTTCGTAAAGGCTAACGCTGCGAAGCGGCTGCGGACCTTCTGTTTTGCTATACAGGGCACAGACCCATTTACCCTCCGTCAGCGCCAGGATGCGGCCATACGGGACTTGTTCGCCAAGCGCAGGCAAAAGATGCCTCTGCCAGGTCTTCCCGTTATCCGGCGATCGGCAGCACTGGGTAGGCAGAAAGGGGCGTTTTTGACCCGCATGATAGCCGCTGACCAGCGCCATTAATTCGCCATTCGGGGAGAGCCCCACGGCATGATTCATGCGAATAGCGTCCGGCTCTTCCGTATGCGTCGTAACCGTGCTGCGATATTGCCACAATCGGCCGCCGTCCTTGCTGGCCCACATTTCCAGGTCGCTGTTGGAACCATATCCATGACTGGGATGATTATAGATAAACGCTGCAATTTCACCGTTGGGGAGCAGGATCAGATTCGGCCAGAGCCCTTTATTGTCAATGGCCACATAAAACTCAGCTCCGTCCAGCAGATAACAGCCTTGCATAATGCTCCTTACGGCCATACTTCTCCACCCAGCCCTACAGCCTGAAATTCGTTTGTTTCATAGACGCGGCGCCAGCCGATCGCGCCCGCGCAAACACTGGCGGCGGGATTCTTCAGGATAGCCGACTTGACCCGGCTATCCAATTCCATGGGCGCTTCCAGGATGATCCGGCTGCCGGCCGGCACAGGCGGCAGGATCAGGCGCGTTTCCTCGAACAAAAAACGCGGGGTGCCGGCCGCCACCCGCTGCTGCTCCACCCGCGCCAGCACCGACGTGGCGGCGCCGCCGGACTGGACGGCGTAAACCGTCACCGTATGCACCCAGGGCGCGAAGCCATTGGTGATGGAAAAGACCGCGTGATAGGCGCCGCCAGCGGCTGCGACCCGGTCGGTGATGTCGAACCGGAAGACGGGATTGTTGGTCATAAAGTCATCCAGCGTCCATCCGCCCAGGGGTTGGCTGCGGGACGCCGGCCGCGAATCTGCCAATCCAAGTTCGGCCGCCCGGCGCCAGGCGGCGTCGCAGGTCCGCAGCAGCACCGGAATGGTTTTGGTCAGGCGTTCGTGCCATTCCGCCGGCGGCGCGTGCAGGGCGCCCCACTCCGCCAGGCTGTGCCGCACGCGCTGGGCGCAGGCATCCAGCCGGTTCAATTCCCGCGCCAAAACTCCTTGCGCATCGGCGCTGAGCGTGGCGGAGTCCAGCAAATCGGCCATGTTCCACAGGCTGTCAAACGCCTCCAGTTGCGCGCGGGTGAACATGGATTCGCTGACCATCAAAGGCGCCCGGGCCTGCTCCGCCAGCGCTTCGGCGCGGCGCGCCCGGTCAAGCATCTCGCCGCGCAGCGTAGCATCGGCCAGGCGCGCGGCGCCGAAAGGCTTGTCGCGGAAGCCCCGCCCCATATGCGCGGGCGTAGTGCGCATCCGGGCGATGAAATCGCTTTCCGCCAGTTCCATGCCCGTTTCGCCCGCCAGCACCGCCCACCCGGCAAACATGGCCGGATCGCAAATGCCCGTCACCGTGGCGTACGCGCGCGCAAATTCCGCCGGCGACCGGCCATGGGCGTTCCAGGACCATTCCGCCAGGGCGGCGACATTAAAAGCGTGCCATCGCTCGTTGGGCACGACAAACGCGCTCACGGAAGACAGTTTTTTATCAACAAACTCCCGGCACCGCATCTGGAGGAACTGCGGCGCCGTCCACGGCACAATGATGCGCATGTTGCTGGTGATCTGCGGGACGACGCTGAGGAAGCGCCCGGCCCGGGCGGCCTGTTCCAGCAAAGGATAAATCAGCGGCTCGTAACTCGTGCGGTAAGTCAGGGTGCCGTTGTAATACCAGAGGCCGATTTCCGGCGGCAGCAGGTCCAGCACCAGCTTGTTCTGGTCGGCGTCGCGGTAACTGCCCTGCGACGTTCCAACGATCAATTTCACGTCGGAATATTTTTTCTGGACTTCCCGGAATGACGCCAGGATGGCCTGGGTCTCCAGCACGTATTGGTTATGCCCCCGGCATTGCTCGCAATGGCAGGCCATTGGTTCTTCCGACAGCCAGACTTCAAGTTCCCGGTGGTGATCCTTGACCAGTTCCGCCATGGCCAGCATCCAGCCGGTCAGTAATTCCCGCGTCGCCGGACTGGACATGCAGAGGCCGTAAACGCCCCGGAAATTCAGGTAAGGATTCAAAGTCTGTCCCGGGTCCAGGGTCCGGACAACCGTCTGCAAATGAGGGAAATTCGTGTTGCCCTGGAATTTCCACAATTGCCGGGCCAGCACGGCCAGATGGTACAAATAGGGCGTTTCCTTGACGCCCTCGGCGGCCGCCGCCAGGATGGCGTTGGAAACCGCGGCGCTGTCGCTGAAATACGGCGCGCCTTGCTCGTCCAGCGCGGGCATTAATTGACTTTCATGCGAATTCAACTTCCAGCGGGCCAGCCATGCAAGGTCGGCGTCGGTCATCGCCAACCCCCGACAGGCCAGGTCGGGCCAGTCGCGGATGGCTGGGAGCGGCACGACCAGCGGCGTCGCGGCAACGGCCGCGTCCGGCGGTTGGACCAATTGTGTCAGTGTGCGCGCGGCATACAGCAGCCCCAGGGAGGTATTGGCCATAATCCGCAAATGCGCGGCGCCGGCCGCTGCTGGCAATTCGCTCCAAATGGCATACGCCTGGTCCTGGTTGGGAGTGGATTGGAGGAAGTCAACATGTTCTGATGGCAGCGTCCCGGCGTCAGCTAGCTGTAAATGCAGCACGACCGCCGCCTGATCCGGCTGGCCCAGCGCCCAGGGCGCCAGCAGGCGGCGGATGGTTGCCGCCTCCGGAGCGTCCCCCGGCAAGGCCGCCATATCCAAGGCCACCGCGCCGGCGGTTATTGCAAGCGCGCCGGTCACGCGAAGATGTTTAGGCAGGGGAATGACCCGGTCAGCCCAGGGGATGGCGTCTTCCGCCGGCGGCCCGGGCAAACTCCCGTCCGCACCCAGCATGGCGGCGGCCAAACCGGCCAGTCCCAGCGTGACGACGCACCGCCTCACCCGGCCACCCCGCCTGTTGCCATTGATGATCATGTTTGCCCTTTGCTTGATTGGCCGGCTTACGTCAAACAACACAGCGCCGCTGAAATAGAATCATAAACACCGCCCGCTAAAACACCAATTGTAATTTTCGCCAATTTATTATAAATTATCGCCATGCAACGCCCGCATAAATCGTCGGAAACCGTGGCCGTCATCACCGTGAAAAACATGCCGCTCTGCCGCCACATGCACCAGGGCGTGGCCGATTATGCCGCGCGCCATGCCGGCTGGCGGCTGGAATTCATCTATCACAACAGCCCGCGCATGCGCACGCTCACTCCCGGCGTTTTTGGCGGGATCATCCTGACCAGCCTATTCCGCGATGCCATGCAACTGATCCGCGGCTGGCCGACGCCGCAGGTATGCATCAGCGGCAGCCGGAGCGGCACGCCGCCAAATTACCGCTTCCCTGTCATCCAGACCGACAATGCCGCCATCACCCGCATGGCGGCGGAACACCTCTGGCGCCAGGGATGCCGCCGCCTGGTTTTTTATTGCATGCCGGCGGCCCTGGCGGACGGCACGGGCTGGCATGATGAACGCCGGACCGCTTTCCTGGAATGCGCGCAAAAATACGGCGCGGCGGATGGCACGGCTTTTTGCGGCCCCGCCAACATCCGCCCGCCGGACGATGCCTTCGCCATCACGTTAAAATGGCTGCGGCGACTGCCGTTGCCGATTGGCATCATGGCCGCCAATGACGAACATGCCCGCATGTTGCTGGACGCCTGCGGCGAGCTCAAGCTGGAAGTTCCGCGCCAGGTGGCGGTGATCGGCGTGGATAACGATGAATTCATCTGCAATTTCACCGTGCCGCCGCTGTCAAGCGTCATCCAGAATGCCGAGCGCTCCGGCTTCGAAGCCGCGCGACTGCTGGACGCCCAGTTGCAGGGCCGGGCCGCGGAAAAATACATGCTGATGCCGCCCCGCGGCGTGGCCATCCGCCAGTCCACCGACCGCCTGGCCGTGAGCGATCCGGTGATGCGTAAGGCCATGGATTTCATCCGCCGGGATGCGCCGGGGCCAAACATCAGCGCCGCCGATGTTGCCGTCCGCGCGGGCATTTCGCGCGCCACGCTGAACAAGCAAGCGCGCCGCCTGACCGGGCAGACCATTCACGCCATCATCGCGGCGGAACGCCTGCGGCGCGCGCAGGCTTTATTGGAAAACACCAGCCTGCCCATGAAGCAGGTAGCGGGACAAGCCGGGTTCAGCTCCGTGCAATACATGCACAATATCTTCAAAAAGCAGACCGGCGGCAGCCCGGGCGATTGGCGGCGGCAGGCGCCGCCCCGCTGATTTCAGCGCCGGCCCCCCTCCGGAAAACAACACGCCCCTCCGCGTCCGCCGGCATACGCCGCGGCCCGCGGAAGGGCGCTTAAGGAACTGAACCGTCACGACATGCGCGCAACGGCGCGCATGTCGTTGGTTAAAAGTTGCTTACGTCTTTTTGGGCACGGCGGTGTCGGCGTATTTGGATTCCTCGCCCACCACCACCAGATAGCCGTTGTCCACCAGCACCTGCAAGAGCGACGCCAAGGTCTCCTTGGTCATTTTCGATTCCGGGGCGACCACGACGGTGATGTACTGGCTGACTTTTTTCTGTTTCAAAATCTTGGGAATCTCGGAGACTTTGTAATTCTTGCCGTCCATCTCAAAAAGCTGGTCAACGGTCACCGTGGCGTAAATTTCCTCGGTGAACTGCAAGTCGCCGGCAGTCGCCGCCGTCGGCTTGAGCGCGGGCGCGGGTGCGGGTTTGACCGCGGATTTAGGCGTGGTCGAGCAGCCCGTCAAAAACGCAATCCCCACCGCTGCCACCGACATAATTAACAGGCGCTTCATAACTCACTCTCCTTCTGTTGAACCCCGCCGCGTTCAGCCGCGGCAGGCACCAAGCCGCGCGGCACACGACAATTTAAACAAACTGGAGTAATGTTGATAAAATCACCGCGATTGTCAAGCACTTTTTTCCAGGCAGTTTGGGCTTGCCTTATAGCGGCCGGCTTGATACTTTACTGGTTTTCACAAGGCGGATCGGGTCGGGCGCGGAAGCGCCGGCCCGACCGGCGGACAGATTTTTTGTCCGCCCCGCCAAATTAACAAGCCCGCAACGGCGGGCTGGAAGCGAGCGCCATCCCCGCCACCGGGACTGGCCAAAGCGGATTGTTCCCGACAGGGAACCAACCAAGGAGGTCGTTGTGGCTGAAGCAGCATCCAAGCAGGAAGTCGTCAACATCGGAATCAACGAATTGCTCGAAGCCGGCATGCACTTCGGGCATCAGAGCAAGCGCTGGAATCCGAAAATGAAGCGGTTCATCTTCGGCAAGCGCAACGGCATTTACATCATCGATCTGACCAAGACCCTGGCCCAATTGCAACAGGCGCAGCAGTTCATTTACGAGACCGTGGCGCAAGGCCGCGGCATTTTGTTCGTGGGCACCAAGAAACAGGCCCAGGAAGCCATCAAGGAAGCGGCCACGCGCTGCGGCCAGCACTTTGTCAATAACCGCTGGCTGGGCGGCACCCTGACCAACCACCGCAACATCCGCGTCAGCATCAAGCGCATGCAGCAGATTGAGGAGATGGAGAAAAAGGGCGCGATGGAAACCATGCCGATGAAGGAAGTCTCGCGTCTGCGCCACGAACTGGCCCGGCACCAGCGTTTCCTCAGCGGACTGGCCAACATGAACGGCATGCCCGGCGCCATGGTGGTGATTGACGTCAACCGCGAATCCATCGCGGTCAAGGAAGCCAACCGGATGGGCATCCCGGTGGTGGCCACGGTGGACACGAATTGCGACCCGGACCCGATTGCCCATCCCATCCCCGGCAACGACGACTCCTCGCGGGCCGTGCGCCTGGTGCTGAATGTCATGGCCGACGCCATTATCCAGGCGTCCGCCGAATATGCCGCCGGCGCCGCCCAGCGCCAGGAGGACCAGGAAGCGCGCGCCAAGGAACGCGCCCTGCACAACGAGCAAACCGCGGCAGCCGACGCGGACGGCAAGTCCGATGCGACCCGGCCGCGCCCGCGCGGACGGCGCGACGGCGACCGCGGCGGTGACCGCCGGCCGCGGCGCAGCGCCCCCGGCAGGTCTGATTCGCGGCCGGCGGAAGCCGGCGCCAAAAAAGCTCCGGCCAAGGCCGCGGCCAAGGCCGCCGCTCCGGCGCCAGCCGCCGAGGCAGCGCCCGCGCCCGCGAAATCAGCAGAGTAGTCCAGGCTTTGAACACTGAGGCGCTTTCAAAACTTCGGTTTTGAAGGAATTCAGAATTCAGGAGTCAGAATCCAGAATCAAATTTGTTAAGACAGGAAAGAGCACCATGGAAATTTCAGCAGCATTGGTCAAGGAACTACGCGACGCCACCAACGTCGGCATGATGGAATGTAAACGCGCCCTCGTGGAAGCCAAGGGCGATAAGGCCGCGGCCATTAAGCTGCTGCGGGAACGCGGCATGGCCATCGCGGCTAAAAAATCCGGACGGGCGGCCAACCAGGGCGTCATCGCCTCGGCCATTATTGATGACGGCCGGACCGGCAGCCTGGTGGAAGTGAATTGCGAAACCGACTTCGTCGCCAAAAACGACGGTTTCCGGGCCTTCGTGCAGGAGTTGGCGGTGAAGGCGGCCGGAACCGACGGCCAGTTGGCGGAAACGTGCAAGACCGAGATTGTGGCTAAAATCGCGGAAATCGGGGAAAACATCCTGGCCCGCCGCAACCTGCGCTTCCAGGTTGCCGGCCCGGGCCGGGTGGCGTCTTACATCCACCATGGCAGCTCCATCGGCGTGCTGCTGGAAGCCGCGTGCGCCAAGCCGGAAACGGCCGACGCGGCCGTCATGGCGGATTTCCTGAAGGATGTCTGCATGCACATCGCCGCCTCGAGCCCGCGGTATGTTGACCGCGCCGCCGTCCCGCCGGCCGTTATCGCCGCCGAGCGCGAAATTTTCGCCAAGCAGGTGCAGGGTAAGCCCGCCAATATCATCGAAAAAATCGTGGACGGCAAGATGAACAAGTTTTACGAGCAAGTCTGCCTGCTCGAACAGCCTTTTGTGCGCGACCAGGAGCAGAAGGTGGGGCAACTGCTGCAACAGAAGAACAAGGAGGCCGGCGACACCATCGTCCTCCGCCGTTTCGCCCGCTTCCAGGTCGGCGAAGCGCTGGAATAATCCATCATGCGCCTGCCGGAAAAACTTTGGCGGATGGCCGGGATTCTGGCGGAATACCGGCTGCGCCGGGAACGCCTGCGCAGCCTGCCTTTGCGCCTCTGGATCGAGACGGCCAGTTGCTGCAACCTGCGCTGCATCATGTGCCCCAACCGGGACATGCCGGCGGCGCGCAAGGGGTTGATGGAAATCGGCCTGTTCCGCAAGATCATTGACGAATGCGCCGCCTTTGCCGGCGATGTTTACCTGCACCACCGCGGCGAGCCGCTGCTGAATCCGGCGCTCTACGACATGATCAAGTACGCCCGCGCCGCGGGTCTGAAAACCCGGTTCCACAGCAACGGCACGTTGTTGAACGCCGAGCGCATTGATAAACTGCTGGAGGCCGGACCGGACTTGGTGTCGTTTTCCGTGGACGGTTTCGCCAAGGAGTCCTACGAGCAAATCCGCCAGGGCGCCAACTTCGAGCAAACCGTCGCCGGCATCGTGCAACTGGCTGAAGCACGGCGCAAGCGCGGCCTGCGCCGGCCGTACCTGGTCATCGAAAAAATACGGTTCAACAATCCGGCCTTGAACTCCGAGACGCCGGAAACCGCCGCCATCCGCGCGCGTTTCCTGGCGGCGGGCGTGGATGAAATCATCGAAAAACAGGAATACGTCTGGGCCGAGGAATCGGCGCCGGAATGTGCGCAGCCGCAAGCTTTGAGCGCCTGCACTTTTCCCTGGTACGCCATGGTGGTCTGCTATGACGGCACGATCACCCCCTGCCCCCAGGATTTCCAGGCCGCCCTGAACATGGGCAATGCCCGGGAAAAATCCCTGCGTGAAATCTGGAATGACGCGCCTTACCGCGATTTACGCCGGGGATTCAAGACGGATATCCAATCGCTGAGCCTCTGCCGTAAATGCGACCGGCTGCGCCGGCCGACCGTGGCCGGGGTGCCACTGCAATACATGGTCACGTTCCTGACCGACCAACTGGTCGGCTACAGCCGCTGGCGCAAGAAACTCGGCGCGCACGAGCGCAATCGGCAATGAACCGATCTTCCGGGATGAGTCTCTTTCAAAAGTGTTCAGTGTTCAGTGTTCAGTGTTCTACGACAACGTAATATGTGATATAGAACCAATAGCATCCCATAGAAAACCGCTTTATTTTCTCACAAAGACTCAAAGCCACAAAGAAGATGGGATTATTTATTACGGAACCAGATAAGCGATTAGCCACCCGCCTTCGCTAAAGCTACGGCGGGCAAGCGCATGTACAGGAAAGAGCATGGATGTCATGGAGTTGCAAGGGGATGTTGAAAACTGCCGCGCTGTCCGCTATGCGGACATGGCAGTCGTAAATAATCTGATTTTGTGCATCTTGCATTTTTGTGGCTAATCTTGCTCTGCTTTGTGTGCCCAGTGGGTACGATGCCATTGCCAAAAAACCGGAACTTAAGATTATAAGCAATCTCCAATTTCCTTAAGAATATCGTCGTTTCCAGGTGATAAATTATATCTGTGGGATGACAGTGATATAGAACCATATATGTTAATTCTGAATTCTGACTCCTGAATCCGGAATTCATTCAAAACGTTAGTTTTGAAATTGGCTCGGAATGAAAATACTTTTGCTCGCTCCCCACCCCTTCTACCGGGAACGCGGCACGCCCATCGCGGTCAACCTGCTGCTGCGCGCGCTTTCGGAACAGGGGCATCAGGTGGATGTCGTGACCTACCACCTCGGGACGGATGTCGCCTACCCCGGCATCACACTCCACCGCATCGCGCGCGTGCCCGGAATCCGCGACGTCCCGCCCGGTTTTTCCATCCGCAAGCTGATTTGCGACCTGTGGCTGCTGGCCAAGGCCTGGCGGCTGGCGACGCGCGGCGGCTATCAACTCGTCCACGCCGTGGAGGAATCCGTTTTTATCGCCATGCTGCTCAAAAAGATGCGGGGCCTTCCCTATGTCTGCGACATGGATTCCTCCATGCCCGCGCAGTTGGTCGAAAAATATCCCGCACTGCGGCTGATCGCGCCCGCCATGCGCCGGCTGGAAGGCGCCGCCGTGCGCCAGGCCCTGGCGGTGGTGGCCGTCTGCGACGCCCTGGCTAAGCTGGCGGCCGGCTACCAGGCGCGGCGGGTGTTTTTACTGCGCGATGTTTCGTTGCTGGAATTCGGGGAACCGCCGGCGCCTGGCGACAACCGCGAAGCCTTGCGCCGGGAACTGGGGATATCTGGCTTTTGCTTCATGTACATCGGCAACCTGGAAAAATATCAGGGGATAGACCTGCTGCTGGAGGCGTTGGCCCGATTGGTGCGGGCGGGCGGCGCCGGCGCCACCCTGGCCATTGTGGGCGGCGCGGCGGCCGACATTGCGCGCTACCGGCGGATGGCGGCATCCCTGGGCATCGGCCCGCAAACGGTTTTCACCGGACCGCAGCCGGTGGCCCGGATGGCGGCGCTTTTTCAGGCCGCGGACGCTTTGGTTTCCCCGCGCATCCGGGGCAACAACACCCCGATGAAGATTTACTCCTACATGGCCTCGGGCCGGCCGATCCTGGCCACCGACCTGCCGACGCATACCCAGGCGCTGACGGCCAATGCGGCGCGGCTGGCGGCGCCGGAGCCGGCGGCGCTGGCCGAAGGCATGCGGGCCCTGATGGAAAATCCCGAGGATGGGCGGCGGCTGGCCGAGCGCGCGCGGCAACTGGCGGCCGAGCGCCACAGCGCGGCGGCCTTCCGCCAGGCCGCCGCGGAAATTTACCAATGGCTGGCCGGCGCGCTGGCCAAGGAACCATAGCCCGCAGCACAACTGCCGGATTGAACGTAACCTGAATCCGTGATGAGGCTCTCACGGATTCAGGCGTAATACGCCGCGCCAGGCTCCCGCCCACAATTTCCGCAATACCCGGCCGGTGCGGTGTTCGGGGTTCTAATCACGGATGCAAGAGAATTATCCCTTGCAATTTAATACCGGCGGTATTACATCGCCAGTATGATATCCATTAGAAATTTTCATGAATAATGCAGGCTAAACACCAAAAAAGGCGTATAATTTTCTATAATATATTTTTCTACAATCACTTACGGCTGCTTGACCACGTGTCCCCACAGAATATCGGAGGAATGACTGCATTCGGAGTTCGGTGTCCACTATCCCTGTGCGTTTACGACGTTTTCAAACCGGCGAAATCAGGCACTTTCACGCCGGCGGCGACAAATGGCCTGAAAAATATAACGGAGTGGAATTTTACCGGGTTTGGGGACGCTTGCCGGCGTGACGTGACCAGTATTGCCGCGCATTATGCTTGCATATCCGGCGGTTCGGGAATATAAAGTGGTGTGATTATGCCATGGTGTCTGTAGTGTCTGCCGGGGATTTGGCCGTGGTGCGTCTGGCTTGATGGTAGGCAGACAATGCTGGCGGGTGTGAGGGTATCTTGTTGGATAGTGTTTTTCCGACCAACAGATGCTATCCAGTAAAAAATGGCTAATAAATGAGATAGCTCAGGATTTTAATGTTGCTTTTCCTGGATAAACGGCCGACAAAAGTGAACATCCCTGTTGGATAATATTATGTTCGGCAGGATGAGAATAATGCGATGTGACGTATGCAACACAGCAATAGCATCTGGCGCCGGAGAACGGGTAACGCCTGATGTCTTCAATTTCCTGCTAGACAACGGTTTTGGTCTTGATGAGACCAATATCAAGATGCTCACCGATGCCGGCATGCCGCGTTCTGCTGCCGAAGGGGCGCTAAGAGAGCAATACCGCCAGAGCAAGTCGGACTGGCTTCTCTGCGCCCACTGCGCAGCCAAGGCAAAGGCGGTTGTAGCCCAGAGCAGCGAGGAATGGGTCGATCCTCATTATTTGGCTGTCACCCGTACAGCCGAGGAAGTGGGGTTGGGATATGATATTGTCGGTGCACCTGTCGCATTGAGCCGTGCAGTTTGGAATGAATGCGTTGAATGGTCTGACCAAGATACGGAGCGCCAGACATATCAGGAGCAGGATGCCCGGCTTTGGGATGTCCTATTCACTGGTGGCGGCACATTACAGCTGAAGGTCAATGAGTTCCTGAAAGACCGAGTTCACCGGTATTCTGTGCAGTGCATCCCTCGCGATGGGAAGAGCACAGATGCCATCAAGATCAACTTGCTCGTAAGTCCGAGGAAGATTCGTGGGCAGATGTGGCTTGTAATAGACAAAGCCTAACCAGCAGGTCCAGGCGACGCTTGACAGCGCGCCTGACCTGGACCGTTCGTTATGTACTCGATGGGTGGATAGGCGATGAAGAGATTGCTGGTTGCATTTGTGGCGCTGGGTGTGGGGTTAATAGACCATACGTATCACGCTGTTTAACAAGTGGTTGTGTTATTCATCTAGGGGTAGATCGTGGTTGATGAATTGATTAGCCAATTTTCGCCGGCGGCGTTCAGTGAATGGTGCCGGGAGAAGTTCGATCGCTTTACAGCCGACCCCCATACGGCGTCAGATGCCGGTGATTTCGCCCAAGCCGAAATCGTAGGCTATGTTCAGTCTCTGCCAGACGGAGAGGCGAATCGTCCCCTGCTGGTCATGGCCATCCATGCCGGAGAGCAGATCAATGAACGCTCCAGCCGCCGCCGGCAGTTCGACTTTGCCCGCAAACAACTCCAAGCCGCCATTGATAAGCCCCCCGCCAAGGTGAAGGGGCTGTTCACCCAAGGTCTGTTTGCCTTCTATGACAATGCCGGCGCCTTCCGTCTTAGTCTCGTCTCCGGGCGCGCGGATGGGAAAAGGCTTGGATACAGCGATTTCAAGCGCCAGTCTTTTTTTGTCACGGTGAACCGGAACAAGACCTTCCGCTCCCGGATGAAGTCACCCTTTGGCACCTACCAAGACCTTGCCGAAGCCTTCTCCGTTGAGGCCCTGACCAAGGAGTTCTACAATCGCCTTTTCGCCTGGTATGAACGCGCCATGGCGCCTGAATCCAAGATTACCTTTCCCAATGACCTGGCTCGGGATGACGATGACCGCAACCTGCTCGCCGAGCATCTCATCCGCCTCATCACCCGCCTGATGTTCGTCTGGTTCATACGGCAGAAAAATCTGGTGCCGCCAACTCTCTTCGACGTTGCCGCGCTCAAACAGATCCTCAAGGATTTCAATCCGCTCTCATCAAAACAGGACAACTACTACCGTGCCATCCTTCAAAATCTCTTTTTCGCAACGCTGAACTGCGAGATCGTGGAACGCAAGTTTGCGCCGGAAGTGCATTGGCCAAAAAGCAAGGAACACTTTGGCATTAAGCTGCTCTATCGCTATCCCAAGGAGTTTGCATGTCCCGAAAAGGATGTTATCAGACTTTTTAGTAAAGTTCCCTTCCTCAACGGCGGCCTTTTCGAGTGCTTGGATAAGGATAATGATTACCAGGACGGCTTCAGCCGCAACGACAAGCGGCGCGCGCACATCCCCAATGCCCTTTTCTTCGATGACACGGGACTGATTACCCTCTTCTCCCTTTATGATTTCACTGTGGATGAAAACGCTCCTAATGATGCCGACGTTGCCCTCGATCCCGAACTGCTCGGCAAAGTTTTCGAAAACCTGCTGGGAGCCTACAACCCGGAGACGCAGGATACCGCCCGTAAACAGAGCGGCTCCTTCTATACTCCCCGCGAGATTGTCAACTATATGGTGGACGAGAGTCTCGTCGCCCATCTTCGGACGCAAGTTCCCGAGGTGGAGGAATCCGCGATTCGCCTCCTGTTGGGCGAGGAAAATCTGCCCGACCTTCCCGAATCCATACGTCGCAAACTGGTCGAAGCCCTCTACCATTGCCGTATTCTCGACCCCGCCTGTGGCTCGGGCGCCTTTCCGATGGGACTCCTGCTCAAGATGGTGCACCTGCTTCAACGCCTTGACCCAAAAAACACTCTCTGGCACGAGGTGGTCATGGCGGAAACCGAGCGGGCGCTGGCCGCGGCCGAGACTCTGAGCGACCAGGAGAAAACCGAACGCCGCAAGCGCATTACCGACAGTTTTGAACAAAGCGTCAACGAACCCGATTACGCCCGCAAGCTCTACCTGATAGAGAATTGTATCTTCGGCGTGGACATCCAGTCAATCGCCGTCCAGATAGCCAAACTCCGCGCCTTTATCACACTGGTATGCGACCAGACGCCCACCGCGGATGCCGGCAAGAACTACGGCATGCTCCCGCTGCCGAACCTGGAAACCAAGTTCGTCGCCGCCAACTCTCTAATCGGCTTAGCGTCCGATTTCGCGGACGGACTCAAGTCAGCCGATGGCATCAGCCTCTTGAACGATGACGTGCTGCACCGCCTGCGCGCGGAACTCGCCGATGTCCGCCACCGGCATTTTCGGGCGCGCACCGCCCCGGAAAAGAACAAATGCCGCAAGCTGGACGACGATCTGCGCGGCAAGATCAAAACGCGCCTCGTCGAGCTTGCCAGCAAGCCGGACGCCGAGAAGATCGCCCTATGGCGGACTGAAATCGAAAAATTCCAGCAGCAGCGCCAGGCCGTCGAAAAGGAAGACTGGCGGGACGTCGTCCAGGCCAAGCCCACGCAAGGCGACATGTTCGAGCAAGCGCCGCCGCCGGTCCAAACCGTGCTGCGGCTGGATGTGAACAAGGAACAGCGGGATCGGATTGATAGCGACATCCGCCGCCTTACCCGCTCCATCGAGGCCGAGGAATACCGGGCCAGGAACAAGAGCGCCTTCCAGAAGGAGGCCGATAGGCTGGCTTCTTGGGATCCCTACGACCAGAACGCATCGTCTCCATTTTTTGATCCGCAGTGGATGTTTGACGTTAGAAGCGGCTTTGACATCGTCATCGGCAACCCGCCTTATGGTTTTCGGAGCGTCCTGTCCAAGGACGACAAAGTGTATTATCGCAAGGTAGAAGGCATCACGTTCCCGTCTGGAGACAGCGCAGAATTATTTGTGATCAAGACATTAAAAAACCATGTTGGCGCCGTTGGATCTCTCACATTCATCATCCCGAAGAAATCTCTTTACGGGGAATCTTGGTCTAATATCAGGCAAGTGTGGTTAACTAATAGTCTTGGGTTCCTGATGGACGCAAGCCAAGCGTTTGAAAACGTTCTGCTCGAACAAGTCGCTTTTTTGATTTCCAAGAATCGGTCGCAAGCGCATCCTGTTACGATTGGATGCCTCGATAATACGCAGAAAAGGATTCATGTATTCGGTTCTTTCACGCGTGAGCGCATTTTGTCAACAGACGGGAGAAACGCACAGATATATAGGGGGCTCTATCCTGTGTCATTGCTCGAAAAGATAAAATCAAGGTCTGTTGAAGACACGCGGACAATTCTCAAGGCAGAAATCGGCATATCGAATATCACACAAGATCTAACACTCTCTCCAAATGGCAATTACCCTTGTTTGAAAGGTATTGATCTTTTGCGGTATGGCGTTAAGCCAACAGTGCGTTACTTGCGCGGCAAAGTGGCGCAAGAGTACATTAAGGAATACTCACACCAAAAAATCGTCTCACAGAAAATTGTGGCGCATCTTACGAAACCTATGCCACATATCCTTCTTGCACTCACGTGGGACACAGAGAAACGCCTGCTACATGATACGTGCGTCGAAATCCGAGTGTTGGACGATCGGTTAAAGAGTCTCTTTGTTCTTGCCTATCTGCAATCCGCTTTCATTTCATGGTACGCATACAATCTTGTATACAATCGTGCATGTCGAACGATGGACTTCATCAACTACTACGTAACTCAACTTCCATTTCCCCAGATTGTCCTTGATAATCCTATGGTGCAAAATCCCATAGTTGATTTGGCGCATAAAATAATTGTTGCCAAGAAAGCGGATTTCTGCGCTGATACTTCAAAAGATGAAATCAAAATCAACGTTCTCGTTTACAAACTATATGGCCTGATAGACAAAGAGATTGCGATTGTGGAAGGGCGGGAGGCCAGCACAAAACGGCCGGCCTACGCCGCCAAACCTGCCAAGCCGTCCGCCACCCGCAAGCCCCGAAAGAGCGTAATGGTTGACGATCCGGGCCTGGCGTGATCCGGCCTTGCGGAACGACGAGGATGGGGATAGAATGCGGGCATACGGAGAAAAATTATGAGTGCGCCAAGCATATCGGATTCCATTCACAGTTACGTCAGACAACTGGTTAAGCACTTCAACCCGCAAACCGTGCTTTTGTTCGGTTCCCAAGCCACGGGAACATCAGACGCGGACAGCGACGTTGATCTTCTGGTGGTCATGGAGCACGACAAGAAGCGCGATGTCGAGCAAGAGATCGAAATTGATCGGACGCTTTCGCGCCCATTTCCACTGGATATCCTGGTCCGCAGGCCGGTGGAGGTGCGCCGGCGGTTGGCGGCGCGCGACATGGCTCTGACCACCATGTTCAAAACAGGAAAGAGGCTGTATGAACGTTCGCCACATCACGCTTGAGTGGGTCGGGAAGGCGGAGGAGGATGCCGCCGTTGCCGAGCGCGAGAACCGTGTGCGCAAGCATTTTTCGCCGGGAACGGTCTGCTATCATGCCCAGCAGTGTATCGAGAAATACCTTAAGGCGGTCTTGCAGAAACTGGCGCGACCCATCCCGAAGACGCATGATCTCTACATACTTCTCGGTCTTTGCGGCGTGGATCGTTTCGGGGCCGCCGTTGATCGGGACGGGCTTGTCAGTTTGACGCGGTACGCCACGCGTTTCCGTTATCCTGGAGAATCCGCAACAAAGGACGATGCGAAACTGGCTATCCTACTTATGCGCCGATATCGTAAAGCGCTCCGCGAACATCTGGATTTGCAGGACAACAAGTCCTGATTGTCAGAAGGTTTGGACTCCACCTATGCCCACGAACCTCTTCATCACCAATGGCGCAAGCGGCAACCTGGGCCAGCGCCTGCGCGAACTGATCTCAACGAGCCGGGAGATGCGGGCGCTGGTGGGCTTTTTCTATTTCTCCGGCGTCAAGGTGCTTTATGAAGCATTGCGGGCCAACCCAACCATCAAATTGCGTGTGCTGGTGGGAATGGAAGCCGAAGAACACTGCGGTCAATTGCAGGAACTGGTGCTATCCTGTGGCGAAAAGAGCCGGGGCGAGACTCAGGATGCCTATGTGGACAATCTGCGCCGCGCGCTACGTTTCGCATCCCTGGATAAACAATCCTTTCATGAAAGAATCGGCGCTTTTGTCGAGCTTGTCCGCGAAGGCCGCCTGGTCATCCGCAAGACGCGGGAGCCCAATCACGCGAAACTCTACCTGTTCGACATCGCCGAGCCCTACTGCAAGGTGAAACCGGGCGTATGGATCAGCGGCAGCAGCAATCTCACGCTGCCCGGCCTGGAGTCGCAGGGAGAGCTGAACCTTGACCTATCGGACTTTGGCTTTGCCGAGGCCGGTGCTTATTTCGACGAACTCTGGCGCGACGCGGTTCCACTCACTGAAAACGAGAACGTGCGGCAGAGGATTCTCTCCCTGATCGACCGCGCCTCTATCGTTTCTCCTGTCACTCCGTTTGAGGCATACATGCTGGTCCTGAAGAACTACGTGGAGCACCGCATGCTGGCGGACCACGGAGGCCGGATGAACCGCATTCTGGAAGACGCCGGTTATATCCGGTACACCTACCAGGTGGACGCCGTGAATCAGGCCATTGCCACGCTGGACGGCTATAACGGCGTCATCGTGGCCGATGTAGTAGGCCTCGGCAAAACCATCATCGCCTGCCTGATTGCCCGTTTGCGCGGCCGCCGCGGCATTGTTATTGCTCCGCCTGGCCTGATAGGTGATCGCAACGCTACCACTGGCTGGCGCGCCTATCTGCGAGAGTTTAAACTTCATGACTGGGAAGTGCGTTCCTGCGGTAGCCTGGATGAAATCCGCGCCTACGTCGAACGCGACGCAACCTTCCGCACTGTGATCGTGGATGAGGCCCATCGCTTTCGCAACCAGAACACCGAAGACTATGACGACCTTTTGCAGACATGCCGCGGCAAAGAGGTGATCCTGCTCACCGCCACGCCTTTCAACAATCGTCCCGCCGACCTGCTCTCGCTCCTGAAACTCTTTTTGCCGCCGAAGAATTGCCCGCTAGTCCTTGATGGCAACATGGAGGCCGATTTCAGGGACTACAACGAGATTTTCCGCATGATTGGCTTCGTGTTGAAGAACATGAAGACTGCCGAAAAGTATGATGAAGTCTGCCGGATGCTTGAACGACTCCACATCGCCTTGACGCCTGAAGCAGGGAACTACAAGAAGATTAAGGAAGCGCTCGGCAAGCGCTCAGCCGACGTTGCCCGCAAGATGCGCGCTATCATTGAACCGGTCACCATCCGCCGTAACCGCCTCGACCTCAAGGGCAACCCGGACTATGCCAGGGAGATCACGACACTTTCAAACGTGCGCCCCCCGGCCGAGCAATTCTACTTCCTGTCCAAAAAACAGAGCGATTTCTACGATCGGGTCATCTCCGAATACTTCGGTCCCAACGGCCGGTTCCACGGCTCTATCTACCGCCCCGTGCAGTACGATACCTCGGATGACCGGGAAGAAGCCCAGCAGATCAACATGTTCGCATTTATGCGCGGCCTCTTTGTGCGCCGCTTCGAAAGTTCCTTCGGCGCCTTCGCCAGGAGCCTGGAAAATGCAATCACCATGCATGAGAAGGTCGAGGAATTCGCAAAGGACACCGGCACGTTGCTTGTAAACCGCACCTTGATGGACAAGATTCTTATGGAGGAAGATGATCGGAAACAGGAAGAACTCCTGCAAGAGATGATCCGTAATCTTAAGAAAGGCGAAACCCCTGGCCACCAACAGGTCTATCATCTCGACCAACACTTCGATAAAGAGCGTTTCTTCCGCGACCTCAAGGCGGACATCAAACTCCTTCGCGTCGTCAAGGAGGAGATGAAGGACTTAAACCTTGAGATGCACGACCCCAAAGCCCAACGCATCATTGAGATTCTAAAATCTGTTCTCGCCCACACCTGTAAGGAAATCACCGGAAAACAGCAGCGCAAGGTACTGATCTTCAGCGAATACGCCGACACTGTAGATCACCTGCAAGGCTATCTCGATATCGCCCTGCCCAGTAAAGTCCTGGTGGTGAACGACCGACTTTCACGCGAGATGGACCGCACGGTCAAGGCCAACTTCGATGCTTCCTTGCCGGATGCCGAGCAGGAGGACGAATTTCAAATCCTGCTCTCCACCGACCGCATGAGTGAAGGTTACAATCTCAATCGCGCCGGCCTGGTCATTAATTACGACATTCCCTGGAACCCCACCCGCGTCATCCAGCGTGTGGGCCGTATCAACCGCATCGGCAAAAAGGTCTACGAAAACCTGTACATTTTCAACTTCTTCCCCACCGAGCAGGGCGCGGACATCCACCGCAGCCGGCAGATTGCCGGCGAGAAGATGTTCCTGATCCACTCGACCATTGGCGAGGACGTGCAGATCCTGGCCCCGGACGAGGAACCCACAGCCGCTGGGCTCTTCCAGAAGGTCAACGCCGACGCCGAAGAACAGGAAGGCGAGAGTTTCCTTACAAAGGCTCAGCGGGAACTGAAACGGCTCTCCCAGCGCCACCCGGAAATACTGGAGCGTATCGCCCAACTCCCCCCGCGAGTCAAGACAGCCTCCAAACACCCACCGGAAGGCGTGTATTTTTTCAAACGCCGCGGCGCGGCCCTGTTTGCCCTGCTGCACAACGCCGATGCCGTCATCCCCGTTACTATCGAAGAAGGCATCGAGGCGATCCGTTGCGAACCGGCCGAACCGCGCGTCGAATTCGCTTCAGACTTTTGGTCAAAGTATGGAGCGCTCTGCACCTACACGCGCGCCGCGCAACAGGAAACACCCGCCACACAAGGGTGGGTGGCCCGCGCCCGAAATCAACTCTTGTCATTACTCGCCACGGCCCCAGAAACCCGCCGGCAGTTCCTCGAGTTGCTCATAGAAGACATCCAGTACTATGGCACCTTGTCCGAGCGTACGTTACGCAAGATCGCTAAACCGGACATCACTGATCCAGATGGTCTTCGCGAGATCGAAAAGCTCCTGGACGCACTGAAAGGCGAACTCGGTCCCGACTACCTTTCGATTTACAAGAAGGTGGGGGTTGAGGACCAAGTGATTATAACCATCGAACAACAAGGCAGGATTACAGAACCTCCTACACAAGGGATTCCCACTTAACAAGAAAGGACACCTGCGTGAAGCATTTTCTTTCCCTTCTGAAGTCACGCGACATCTCTAAGTCCCCCAAGGAAGACATCCGCGTCATTGGCATAGACCTTGGCACCACCATCTCAACGGTTTCGGAATTCCTCTGGAAAGCCGGTCAAGCCAGCATATATAATTGATAATAAACGGTTTGAGATCATCATCCGGCGGTATTCACAACTTAAAAGTTGTTTTTTTACCTGAAATCAGATTTGTAAGCAACGGGCGGTTCGCGCACAATCCATGCGGATTCCTGACATGTTATCGGGATTTCGTGCTTGCAGCGGTTTTACCATAAGCAGCTTACATTACTCTTCGATATTCCGCGCCCCGCCATCACGCGCGGCTTCCGCCACGCGGACGGCACACAAGCCATCCTGCAAATCCGGGGCGGCAGCCGAGCCGGAACGCAGCATTTCCAGAAAGGCCGCGGTCTCGCCCAGTGTGCCGGTCTTTTCATAAAACGGCATATCTTCCGGCGCCTGCCATTCCAGGCTGATTTTTTTGCTTTCCCAGATCGTCAGCTTTCCTTGCTCCACATCCAGCCGCACATGATAATTTCGCCCGAATACCTCATAAGATTCTTCATAATTGCCGGCGTCGAAGCCCATGACGCAAAACCCGACCGCGCCGTTATCGAATTCCAGGCGCACGCCGGCATTGTTCATTCTTTCCGGAGCGCGGTTGGAAGACACCGCCATCACCCGCGCCGGCGCCGCGAGCGACATGACCGTGTCATACACATGAATCCCGGTTGAATACATGTTTTCCGGTTCCACGCGGCTGTTGCGGACAATGCGCCCCAGTATTAACTCCGGCGGCCGCTGCTCCCGCGCGCCGGCCAGCCAGTTTTGCGCCCGGGCCATGGCCGGGCCGAACCGCCGGTTGAACGACACCATGTTTTTCACGCCGCGGCGTTTGGCGATTTCCGCCAGTGCGGCAGTTTCGGCGGCCGACCAGCCCGGCGGCTTTTCGATCAGCGCGTTGAATCCGCGTTCCATGACGTCGCCGCCAATCGGCCGCAGCAGTTTCGGTCCGACGATCACCAGCACGCCATCCGGCTTTTCCCGCTCCAGCATTTCGACATAATCGGCATCAATCCGGGCAAACCCGAAATCCGCGGCGTATTTTGACGCGCGCGCGGCGTCCAGGTCGCAGACCGACGCCAGTTCCACGAACGCGGGCTGATCATATCGGATGCGCGCCAGCGCCTGCCCGTGAAACTGGGAATGCCCGCCCGCGCCGATCACGCAGATGCGCAAGGGGTGATGACTGTCACGTTTATCGGCCTGGTTCATTTTCGGGTAACACTTTTCCGGTAAAATCGTCCGGTGTTTCCCGCAAAATCACCATTCGTTTATGCGGGTTGTTCAGGCTGTGGACTGCCAAGCTCCGCCGGGAGCGCTGCCGCCATTCCCCCCGAACCCCGCGTTTCTCAACCTGTTTTTTTGAAAGACAATTCCCCCAAAAAACTGGCGTAAGAATAACCGCATTGGACGTCCGCTGTCAAAGTAAAAAAAACGCGGAAAACCAGGGGGGAGTAATTCGTTGATATTCAATCGGTTACGACAAGAAGAAAAATTTAATATTTTTTAGAAAAATGTTGACGCCGCGGCGTTTTTTTTGTATCTTGCGTGTCTTGTTGTAATAATCTAATCAGAAAGGAGTTGCCCCATGTCCGCTACACACATCGCCGAATCGAAACCAAAATCCCCGCGCCATGGCAACGGCGCATTCTGCCAGGCACCATCACTTCTCATTTTGCAAACTGTGTCCAGTGCGGTAACCCATGCCATACGTAAATTCTCGATTCCGCCATTACCAACGACTTTCTTCTAAAGCACAAAGGCGTCGAGCAATAAGGAGCGCACGTGCGAAAACATGGGAAGCGCAGCCCGCCGGTGCCGGATATCGAAGTTAACCGTTCAGGGATTCGGGTATCTGAAAAAGTTCCGTCATAAGGATTGCCGTGAAAACAAAATCACCGGCGGCGCAGTCAACAGGATGTTCTGCCGCCGGCTGCGATCGAATTATCCGTCTTCCGCAAAAAATCTGCCGCCGCGCGCACGCAGGCATTGGCTGTCGCGGCGTTGTCGCGGAAAACACCGGTCTCACGGCTGGCCGCCGCCAGCGGTGTCAGCCGGAAGTTTGTGTATCGGCAATCGGCAAAAGCGAACAATATTTTAGACCAAGCGTTCGACGACAAATTCCCCTGAAACGAGGAGGTCTTGTTTTATCTGCCGGTGACAAAGGCATGGCTCCCCGTAAGCCGTTCTCGGTCTGGTTTTAATCAGCGTCACAGCTCATTCCGGGGCGTGGTGGAGTTCATGCGCGACCTGCTGGACTTCGATATTTCCATTGGCTCGTGCATAACACGCTTATGGATGCCGTTGGCAAAGCTAAACCGTTAACGCCAGGCGTTTGGGTCTGTCAGAGTCGGCGCCCCGCTGATGAAATATTCCAGGCGCGGCAGCCGGTATTGGTCGGCGCGGACGCTGATTCCACATATTGCTATCTTTTGAGTCTGGAAAACTCGCGCGATGGCGACACATGGGCATTGCGGCTGATGGAGCTCGGCGACAAAGGCCTTCAGCCGGATTACACTGTTGCCGACGGCGGCTTGGGACTCCGAGCCGTCGGGCAAACGCTGGCATGGCCGGATATTTCATGCCGAGGAGATGTGTTTCACGCACTCTTGGATATGGGGCGACTGACGGTATATCTGGAGAATCGCGCATTCGGCGCAATGTCGGCTCTCGAAAAACGGAGGCAAAAATGACCAAAGCAAAAAGAAAAGGCAATGGCAACAAATACTCGAAACGTCTCGCCGTGGCCAGTCCAGGCCGAAGCCGCGGCTATCAATCTGGCCGATGATATAAGCACCTTGGCCGGATGGCTGCCACCGGCGTATATTCTTTCTCTGGCGGGCGGCAACGTTGACACCCGCCGGCAACTGTTGGATTTCGTGATTGAATCGTTGCGGCAAAGAGAACATCTGCGTCCGCACAGAATCCAGCCGGTGCGTGTCATGTTGGAAAACCAACGCGACCTGCTCCTGGCCTTTGCGCAGGAAATAGACGATAGGCTCATTGCATCCGCCAACGAACTCAGCTTGGATCATCCGACCATGCGCCGGCTCTTTAATCAGCGCATCAAGGAACGCGCGTCCGACCAGGACCACATTGCTGATGATATTCCGTGTGAACAATCAGATGAACAATCAGAGCGCGCGGAGCAAAGCGTCCGGAAAATCATCGCCGGCACGTTGTCCGCGCCAGCTCCATTATTGAGAACATCAACAGCCGTCTCCGGCGCTACTTTTCCTGCGCCGCCAGATCGGAAACGGCTATCTGGACCTACTCCGTTTCTTCTTCAACCATCGGCGATTCCTGCGCGGTAGACATCCCGAGCGCGTTGATAAAAGTCCCGCCGGAGTACTATCCGGCAAAACTCATCCTGCTGGCTGAATTGCTGAGGTTTGGAAATGTTCAAGCGCAGCCAGACAAACCATAATCCCGCCCAAGTCCGATCAAATTCTTGCGCATTCATGCGTGACAGGCGTATACTGCCTTCTGTTACCCAAAAAGGCATGTTTTTGAACCATGCCCGTTTATCTGTTTTCCTGGTTTTTGCATTCATAAAAAAGATACCAATCCGGTTGTAATCGCCGCGCTGTGGGCGGCATGCGCAACAAAGTTGCGCCGCTACAGAAGATTCATAACTTGACAACGATGTAAATACAATAAAGTTTTTTCATGATTGCCGGAGCCGGCAGAAAAATTCCGCCGGCATAGGCTTGACAATCAGGCTGGTTTTGCGATTATGGCGGGTTAACAGGTCATGTTAAAGCAATGTTTTCAAGGTTGGCAAAAGAAAATGGACAACCGCATCCCCCAACGATCCGCCCCGCCGGAACCGGAACAGGCCGCGGCGGCCGTGCGCCCGCCTATTTGCAATTGGACGCCGGAGCATGAGCCGCCGGAAATTGCGGCGTTTTTCGCCCGGCCGGCCTTCGACCCCCGGGCCGAGCAAATCGCGCGCGAAGCCCTGGCGGACATCCGGGCGCGGGGGGACGCGGCCGTGCTGGATTGCATCCGCAAATTTGAAAATCAAACCCTGGCCGCGGATAATTTGCGGGTCTCCCGGCCGGAGATCAACGCGGCCCGCGAGCAGGTGGACAGCGATTTCGTCGCCGCCTGCCGCGAGGCCCATGCCCGGATCGCGCAATTCGCCCGCGCGGGGATGAAGAAGGATTGGACCACCGCCACCCCCAAGGGCGGCGTGGTGGGCGAACAATTTTCGCCTTTGGAGCGCGTCGGCGCTTACGTCCCCGGCGGCGCCGCCCCGCTGGTCTCCACCGCCCTGATGACCATTACCCTGGCGAAGGCGGCCGGGGTGCCGGAAATCGTCGCCTGCTCGCCCGCGGCGGCGGACGGCGCGATGAACCCTTACCTGCTCTATGCCATGGAAATGGCCGGCGCCACGGAAATTTACCGTATCGGCGGCATCCAGGCCATCGGCGCCATGGCCTACGGCACGGCCACGATTAAAAAAGTCCTGAAGATCGTGGGCCCGGGCGGCCCCTATGTGACCGCCGCCAAGCGCCAGGTGTATGGCGCCGCGGCGCTGGACCTGGTGGCTGGGCCCAGCGAAATCGCCATCCTGGCCGACGACAGCGCCGTGCCCGAACAGGTGGCCGCGGACCTGCTCTCGCAGGCGGAACACGGCACGGGCAGCGAAAAAATTCTGCTGGTCACCACTGCCGCGCGACTGGCGCAGGCGGTGCAAGTTGAACTGGCGCGCCAGACGGCGACCCTGACCCGCCGTGACGCTATCCGCCGGATTTTGGACGATGGCGCGCTGATTGTGGTGGTCAACCACCTGGATCACGGCATGGAATTATGCAACCGGTTTGCCCCGGAACATCTGGAGATCATCGTCCGCGAGCCGCGCAACTGGCTGAAAAAAGTGCGCAATGCCGGGGCCGTCTTTGTCGGCGCCTGGACGCCCGAATGCGTGGGCGACTTCGTGGCCGGCCCCAGCCATGTCCTGCCCACGGGCGGCGCCGCGGCCATGTTTTCCGGGCTGACGGTGGACGATTTCCGCAAGCGCACCAGCGTCATTTCCTTCACCCGCGCCGATTTGCACGCAACGCTCGATACGATTGAGACCTTCGGCCGGGTGGAAGGACTGGACGCCCACGCCCGCTCCGCGCGTATCCGGTTCGCCAAAACCGCGCCGCCGCCGGCCAGCCTTGAATAAGCATGCAAAATTCCGAAAACCTGATTCGTGCCAGCGTCCGGAGGATGCAGGGCTACACTCCCGGAGAACAGCCCACTGATCCGGCGGTCACCAAGCTCAATACCAACGAAAACCCCTACCCGCCCTCGCCCCTGGTGCGCGAGGCGCTTGCCGCTTACGCCGCCGACAGTCTCCGGCTTTACCCCGACCCGCTCTGCAAAACCGTCCGCCGCGCCCTAGCCGACTTGCACCATTGCGACATCGAGCAGGTTTTTTTCGGCAACGGCTCGGATGAAATCCTGCGCCTGTGCGCCGAGGCTTTCGTGGGCAACGACGGCGCCATCGGATATTTCGATCCGTCATACTCGCTTTACCCGGTGCTGACCCAAATTCGCGATGTCCGGGCGCTGCCGGTCCCGCTTAACCGCGCGCTGGACTGGCCCGACCCCGATCCGGCGGCCGCGGATTTGTTTTTCCTGACCAATCCCAACGCGCCCGGCGGGCGGCATTATCCGGCCGCGCAGGTGGAACAGTTCTGCCGCCAGGCGCGCGGCGTGGTGGTGATTGATGAAGCTTACGTGGATTTTGCCGAGTTTGACTGCGCGCGGCTGGCTTTGACCCTGCCCAACACCCTGGCGCTGCGGACCCTGTCCAAATCTTATTCCCTCGCCGGCCTGCGCGCCGGGTACGCTCTCGGCCCGCCGCCGCTGATCGCGGCCATGTACAAGATCAAGGATTCCTACAATGTCAACCGCCTGATACAGGCGCTGGCATTCGCGGCCATCAACGATCAGGCATACATGCGGGCGCAAGTGAACAGGATCAAGCAGACCCGACGGCGCCTGGCCGGAGAATTAACGCGGATGGGGTGCGAGGTCTGGCCCTCGTCCGCCAATTTCCTCTGGTTGGTCCCGCCGGCGCCCGGCGCGGCGCGGCTGTATGAACTGCTGAAGGAACGCGGCATCCTGGTGCGCTATTTCCCCGGGCCGCGCACCGGCGCCAACCTGCGCATCAGCATCGGCACGGACGCGCAGACCGACCGGCTGCTGGAAACCATGCGCGCGCTGGGCCTGCAACCGCCCCGGCGGGGCGGGGTGTAAGACTAACCTTGCGCTCCGGCGGCACCAGGTCGCCAGGGGCGGGCGGATACGTGGACCGCCCCCGCGTACCGGCGCGGCGGTGATTTCAAATTGACGCTGGCGCCGCTCCGGGGTATGCTTATTACTGGATTTCACATTGTTCCAGGATATCGAGGGGAACCGCATATGCGCGCCAGAACCGCCGCCGTCAAACGCACCACCCGCGAAACCAGCATCGCCCTGTCCCTCAACCTGGATGGCCAGGGTCGTTGCCGGATCGCTTCCGGCATGCCGTTTTTAGACCACATGCTGGAACTGCTGGCCCGCCACGCCTTGCTCGACCTGCGCCTGGAAGCCCGGGGCGACCTGGCGGTGGATTATCATCATACGGTAGAAGATATCGGCTTGTGCCTGGGCCAGGCGCTGGATGAGGCCCTGGGTCCGCGCCGGGGCATTGCGCGTTACGGACATGCTTATGTGCCGATGGACGAAGCGCTCTGCCGGGCCGCGGTGGACCTGGGCGGCCGTCCGTTCCTGCATTATGAAATTGCCTGCCGCAAGCAGAAAATCCGGGATTTCAATCTCGGTCTGATCGAGGAAATGCTGCGCGCCTTCACCGTGCAGGGCCGGCTTAACCTGCACATTACGCATTTCTACGGCAAAGACCCGCACCATGCCGTGGAGTCGGTATTCAAGGCCCTCGCGCGCGCCCTGCGCATGGCGCTGGCGCGCGATCCGCGCGAAACCGGCATACCATCCAGCAAGGGGCGGATATGAAGTCCGGCTTCACGGTCATACCCGCCATTGACCTGCGCGGCGGACAATGCGTCCGCTTGCGCCAGGGTCTGGCCAGCCAGGCCACCGTTTATTCCAGCGCGCCCGAGGATATGGCCCGCCACTGGGCCGCGCAGGGCGCCGCCGCCCTGCATATCGTGGACCTGGACGGCGCTTTCGCCGGCCGGCCGGCGCACACGGACGTGATCCGCGCCATGATCGCCGCCGTCCGCCATATCCCCGTGCAGGTCGGCGGCGGCTTGCGCACCGACGAGGATGTGCAGAACGTGCTCGACGCCGGCGCCGCGCGGGCGATCATCGGCACGCGCGCCTTGAGTTCGGCAGCGGAACTCCGGCGCCTGGCCGGCAAATTCGGCCAGCGTCTGGCCGTGGGCATTGACGCCCGCAATGGGATGGTCCAGGTCAGGGGCTGGACGGAAACCACCACCACGGACGCCGCAGATCTCGCCCGGAGCGCCGCCGAGGCCGGCATCCACACGATCATTTACACCGACACCGCCACCGACGGGATGCTGCAAGGGCCCAATTACCCGGCCCTGGAGCGCCTGTGCCGCGCCGCCGCCTGCCGGGTGATTGCCTCCGGCGGCGTAGCCGCGGCGGAACATATCCGCCGCCTGGCGCAGATGCAATTGCCCAACCTGGCCGGCGTCATCGTCGGCAAGGCCCTTTACGAACAAACCGCCACGCTGCCGGAACTGCTGGAGGCAGCGGGATGATGGCGCGCGACAACGGTTTTGCATATACAAGATTGACCATGCGGCTGTAGTGGCGCCACTGCGTTGCGCAATCCGCTTGGGTTCGGGGAATGACGTATACCGTGCGGCCGCTACAGACGGAGGGTTTGGCGCCGGTTTAGAAAACTAAAGGTTGTTTCAGCATGATTTTGAACGCTCAGATTTCCACCCTGCCGAACGGACTGCGCGTGGCGAGTTCCACCATGCCCGGGCTGCAAAGCGCGGCCATGGGCGTCTGGGTGGGTGTAGGCGGCCGGCATGAATGCCGCACCACGACCGGCATCAGCCATTTCATCGAACACATGCTGTTCAAGGGCACCACCCAGCGCAGCGCCCGGGAAATCACCCGCGCCATCGAGGGACGCGGCGGCTATTTCAACGCATTCACCCAGGAAGAATCCACCTGTTATTACGCCCGCGCGGCAGGCCGGCATCTCTGGCATGTCCTGGAGGTCATGGCCGACATGTACCTCCGGCCGCGGTTCGCCGCGGATGATATCGCGCGCGAAAAAGACGTCATCCTGGAAGAACTCCAGATGATCAACGACCAGCCGGAGCAATTGGTGCAGGAGATGCTCAACACCATGCTCTGGCGCAATCACGAGCTGGGCCGGCCGCTCACCGGCACGCCGGAAACCCTGCAAAGGATCAACCGCGAACATCTGTTGGCCTTTAAAAACAAGAAATATGTTCCTGAAAACACGCTCTTCGTGTTTGCCGGGCCCATGGCGCACGCGGAATGCATCGCCCAAACCCACGCGCTCACGCGGCGCCTGCGGCGCAAACCCGAGCCGGTCTACCGCCTGGTGACCCGGTCCGTCGAGCAGGAGCGGCTGCAATTGCGCGCCCGGGAGATCGAGCAGACCCACCTGGCGCTGGGTTTCCGCCTGTTCGGCCGGTTCGACAAGCGCCGGTACGCCCTGCGCCTGCTGAACGTGGTGCTGGGCGAAAACATGAGTTCCCGCCTCTTTCAGAGCGTCCGCGAAAAACACGGTCTGGCTTACGCGGTACATTCCGCCGCGCAATTGTTCGCCGATACCGGCGTCCTGGCGGTCAGCGCCGGCGTGGACACCAGCCGCGCCGACCGCGCGCTGGAGCTGATCGTGCGGGAATTAAATGTCCTGAAAAAAACCGCCGTGCCGGCGCGCGAGATGGCGGAAGCCCGCGAATACGCCATCGGCAGCCTGCTGCTCGCCTTGGAAAATCCCGCCGGCCACATGCACTGGCTGGGCGAAAGCATTCTCAACTACGGACGGATTGTCCCGCCCGAGGAAATCATTGCCGGCCTGAACGCCGTTGCGGCGGAAGACCTGCGCCGGCTGGCCGGCGAATTTTTCCGACCCGACCGCACCAGCCTGGCGGTGCTGACCGGCGCCAAGTCCGCCATTTCCGCGCGGCGGGCGGAGACGCTGCTGGACGCACTGTGAGGCGCGCGCCGGCGCGGCGCCGCCCCGCGCGTAGGAAACCCGCAAAGCTATAAACACCATGAATAATACCGCTTCCGCCCAGCCCAAAAAATTCTTCCGCGGCAAAGTCTTCCCCGTCTTGCTGGGACTGCTGGTGATTATCCTGGCCCTGCTGGCGGGGGCGCACCTGGTGCTGGAACGTCATTGTGCTGTCATGGCCCGGCAACGGATTCTGCCCTGGCTTCAGGCGCGCTACCAGGCCAATGTGCAGCTGCAGAACATTTCCATCAACATCCTGACAGGCGTGCTGGTGGTGGAAGGCGCTACCATCGGCAATCCGCCCGGCTTTGCCGGCGCCGCCATAGCCGAGATGCCGCACTTTCGCCTGCGGCTGGCGCTGCACGACCTCTGGCGCAAAGACACCGTCACCATCCGCAGCCTGCGCATCCGTGACGCCCGGCTCAACCTTATCCGCAATCCGCAAGGGCAGTTGAACCTGGCCGGCGCGCGCGAGCTGCCGGCGGCGGCGCGCCGGGTTCATCCGGACCGGACGCACGGCCGGCCACGCCGGAATCGTCCCGGCCGCCGATGCTGGAAAAACCGCCGCGCCTGGCGGTTGACAAAGCGCGCATCCATACGCGCTTACTGTATGTGCTCACAGCCCGATTTTCCAGCCGGCGCCCCTGGAACTGGAACTGGACCTGCAGATTGCCCTGGACCGCCTGGCCAACTACGGCCGGAACGACAGGTTAACCGGAAGGTTACAGGTGGATGGCACCATCTGCGCCGCCGGCCGCACGCCCCTGGAATTGCGCGGCCGGATGGCGCGCTGACGGACCGCATCAATTGACCTTCGAACTCACCGGCTCCACCAAGCCGTTCAACTTGACCGACGCCCCGCCGCTGGCCGCCTGGCTGGGCGTGGAGCAGGGATTGGCCGCCTGCACGATCACGCTGGCCGTGAGCAACAACGTTCTGGACCCCGACAAATCCATCCTGCATTTCAACTTCAGCGAAGCGCGCCTGGCCCCGGCGGCCCGCCGGCGCCTGCACGGCATCGCCCTGCCGCGGGTTTTCACACTGCGCATTCCGCTCAGCGGCACGCTGGAATCGCCCCACGCCGACTTCGAAGCCGCGATCGCCGGCCTGCTGACCAGCGACGATGTCATCGAGATCTTTTTTGCAGGGACTCTACCAGGCTGGCGGCCAGGCCGGCGCTGACGCTGCGGCCCAGGCGCCGGCGGCACTACCGTAACACATCTGCTGACCACGGCTTGCGCATAAGACATGCCCTAAGTCGGGACGAGGCGTCACCTCGGATCGCCTTTATTTTCTAAATTCGGATGTTTTAGTGCCTTAAACCACAGCACCTGCCAAAAAAAACAAGAAAATCGGAGGGCAGGTGCTGTGGTTTTTAAGGCGCAGTGCAAGTGCAGGCAACAAGTACAGGCTTGTCCAGTAGCAACTGGATGCAGTCAGTCCGGCATAGCCGGACAGGGAGCGGATGATTCCGGATTGGTTCCGGATCAAACTACACTTTCACTTGTACCTTGCACTTTCGACGGCAGTCCGGCGGCCGCCGGATTGTGGCCGCAGGCCGCCTTGTTAGTTTCTTGCGGTCGCTCAGGTAACCCATGTTGTTTTTATCTAGCCAAATTTTTTACTGTTCGTAACAAGTCAAGTGTCCGCTTTTTTGTAACAAGTGATCTGTCCGATTTGTTATTGTGTGTTGTTGCTCCTGGGGTGAGGATTTTCCCTCCCCCGCGGGGAAGAAAAAGTTTATGCGACGTCCTCCAGCGACGCCGAAATGTTCAACGGTCCTTGGTAGCGGCCAACCACATGCGGGCCATAACGGATGGACACCGTGCCATCGAGGTGCTCGCAGACTTTAACCCGGCACTTGGCGAAGCTGAAACGCCATTTTGATGGTCCAATCTGCAAGCGGCGACTCCCGACAGCCACGGTATTGTCATTTTGAACCTCTCGCGCATGCTGCACAGAAAATGCTGTCCAAATCCTGCTCACCGCAAGGCACGAAACACGTTCCTGTTTCCCGCGCCTTCACCTTCATGTTGCGATTGAAGGAAGGCAGAAACTGTTGTTGAATATAGACGTTGGCCTCGGCCATCGTCCGGATTCCCGCCTGCCTTAATTCCTGCGGCAGGCGCTGCGCCAGGTCTTAAACATCCGCTCTATTCGCCCACGTCCCTGGGGGCTATAGCTCGGAATATGTTCGATCCCCAACTGTTGCAACGCCCGTCCAATTTGCGTCAATTGACGCCGGTCCACCCGCCCCGCCTTCTTTGGGCGTATAAAAGAAATGACTGCCACGATCCGTGTACAGACTGCAGAAAACCCCATGTTTAATAATGACTTCTTTCAACCCCTTCATCACCGTTAATGTCCCTTCCTGGGGCACAAGATAGGCCGTGTAGACTTCGCTGGTGGCATCGTCCATCACCAGGATCGAATCCTGCTTCTGGCCCGCCAGCAGGGGCAACCAGGCATGGGTGCTGCCATCCACCATCAACATCATCCCCGCCATTGGTCGCCGTTCCCGCTGCTGCCGATGCGGCCCTCGTTTCCGGGCCTTCGCCACCAACCCGGCCGTCTGCAAGGCGCTCTTGACCCACTGATAACTGAGCTCGATCCCATGCTCCGCCTGCAGCTTCTCGTGAAAATGCCTCACATTGAAATCCATGTATTCTTCTCGGTACAACCTCAGCACCTGCTTCACCGTCGCAAGGGGCACGCGCCGCGGCGGTATCTTCCGCCGACGATCCAGCAGCCCGTCGTAACCATACCGCTCGCGCGCCCTTTCCAGCGCCGCATGGTCGGTAGCTCACACCTAGTATCTCCGCCGCCTCCCACCACATTAACCGCCCTTCAATCGCACGCAAGATCACTTCCTGTACCTTCATTGCCCGCTCCAGTGCTGCCTTCGGATATTCATCCATATAACCCCCTTTGAATGCACCATCCTGACAGCTTTAAGCGGACAAATCATTTGTTAATTATGCGGCCAAGTCATTTGTTTACGACAGAGCGCAGAACAGATGGTCGAGTTCTACCTACAGAAGGGTCCCCGCATCTTCGCTGACATCGCAGGCGCCCGTACTCTCCAGCACTGGTTCCACAGGAAATTCCCTAAAGACGTACTCAGAGATGCGCTGCGTGACCCGCAAGTCTTCGGTGAGAAGACACTGGGCGAAAGCGTCAAGCGACTAGTCATCCCTTCATACAATCTGGGCGAAGACGATGTTTATCTCTTCAAGACGCCGCATCATGAACGACTTAAGCGTGATTGGAAAGTGCCAGCATGGCAGGTGGCATTGGCCACCAGTGCTGCACCGACATACTTCCCTGCAAGTCGGTATGTGGAAAACGTGCGACACATTGATGGGGGAGTTTGGGCCAACAACCCTATCATGGTAGGCGTTGTTGAGGCCGTAAGCATGCTGTCGGTGCCTCTTGAAAGCATCTATGTGCTAAGTCTTGGCACATCAGATGCCGTTGTTCGACGTCCATCTTCTTTGGACTCCGGCGGGAAGTTAAAATGGGCGAACCATGCGGCGCAACTGATTATGCGTGGGCAAAGTCTTGGCGCATGGAAACAGGTAAGCCACCTTCTTGGCGACGGTAGAGTCAGTAGAATCGACCCCAAAGTCCCAGATGGGCTTTTTGCTCTGGATAAGGCTAACACGGGAAAAGAACTTATCGCTAAAGCCGCGCATGAAAGCAGGATTCACATGCCGGAGATTGAAGCAAGATTTATGGGCCATAAAAGTGGTGACTATGTCCCATGTCATGGGGGAGTGCCATCTAGAGGAGCCGAAGAGGAGAGCAACAATGCTAATTGACAGTACCAAATCGGAGAGGCTGAGCGAAATATTTGGATACATCGGCGAAGAACTTGATATTCCTGAAAATATCTTCTTAACCGCAAGAAGACGGTATTCGATGCTTGCAGATTGGCTCAAGGATGATCATCTGGAGCGGTTTGCATCCGACGCCAGCATCTACCATCAAGGATCACTTCGCCTTGGGACGGCAGTGCGTCCTGTCAAGGATAATGATGAGTATGATGTTGACCTTGTCTATTGTAGGGACATCAAAAAAGAGAGTACAACACAAGAGAAACTCAAGAACGAGCTCGAAGAACAGTTGCGCAGATATCTTAGGCACCTTCAGGCACAGAAGGAGAGCTTGCCGGAACTTGTTGCTGGGCGGCGATGCTGGACGCTCGACTACAAGGGGCAGTTCCATATGGATTTGTTGCCAGCAATTCCTGACGACGAAGCTGATGCCTACAATCTCCGCAACATTTGTGACGGTATCATTATACCCGATCGCAAGCTTCATGAGTGGCAACACAGTAATCCTAAGGGATATGCGGACTGGTTTAGTGAACAACAGAAGGTGTTGCTTACTGAATGGCGAGCAAAGATGGCAAAAGCACAAGATGTAGATATAGAGACGATTCCTAAGGAAAGAGTGCCTACTCCGTTGAGGAGGGTCGTTCAAATACTGAAACGGCACCGCGATATCCGCTATCATGGAACTCCAGATGATAAGCCGATTTCCATAATCATCACAACATTAGCTGCCAAGGCCTATAGCGGAGAAGTAAATATCTATGACGCTCTAGCATCTACCGTGACAAAAATGCGGGATGGCATCATGAAGGTGAATGGTGAATGGTGGGTTTCGAATCCCATAAATCCCAACGAGAACTTCGCAGATAAGTGGAAGGAAGGCGAAGATCCGCAGAGAGCTATGCGTTTCTTCGAGTGGCTTGACCAGGTTGAAGCAGACATTACTGCTGCAGGAAAACAGACTGGCATTCATCGTCTTGTGGAAAGCCTTTCTCCGGTCTTTGGTAGCGCACTAGTGAAGCGTGCGGCGGAACGGTACGGAAAGTCGGTCGATGGTGCACATCAGAGCGGAACCCTGAAGATGGCCGCGAAGACAGGGATACTGGGTGTCATCGGGACAACAGTAAAGAAAAATACCTGGTATGGGTCCTAATAAGACATATTTTAATACCCATTCGGGGCCGTTGACGATTGCCGTTCAGGGGGCTGGATTGAGGCGGCAAATCCCATCCTCGACACTTCAGTTTAACAAAAATGTTTCTCTCACATGGATTGGGTGTGTGCAACCGAGCGAGCTCAGTGATTTCTACACGATCAAAATAAAGTACAGATTGCGTGAGCGACCGCATGTCAGCGTCCTGGCGCCGGAGCTGATGCCTCGGAAAGGTGAACGGATACCTCACCTATTCCCGGGGAAGGAGCTATGCCTCTTCCGTTACAAATACTACGAATGGAACTCACGCATGCATCTTGCTGATACCATCCTACCGTGGTCATCAATCTGGCTGTTGCACTATGAGATATGGCATGCAACCGGAGTTTGGTGCGGCAGTAAACAGGAGCACCCAGAGGACAATATGCTGAAGGAGCCGGAACAGATGACCGAGGATATAAACAAATGAGCCGATCAATGGGTTCCGAACACAACACCGTGCAAGCGCCACTGATTAGGTATGCGGAGGAAGTCGGATGGACTTATGTGCCGCCCTCCGAGTCCGTGATCTTGCGGAAAGGCAAAGGCGGATTGCTGTTCAACCGGATTCTGGCTGAGAAGTTGATCAAGCTGAATCCCGGACTGATGACCGCAGACAATGCGCATGCTGTCATCCGCCGGATTGAGGGCGCGCGGAACACAATCGAAGGCAACGCGGAAATATTGGCATGGCTGCGCGGCGAACAAAGCATCCACGACGAGGACGATAATCGCGAACGGAATGTGACGGTTGTTGATTTCTTACGGCCGGACGCCAATGCTTTCCACGTCACACCGGAATGGCAATACACAAATGGGCGGGAAACCCGCCGCGCGGATGTGATGTTCCTGGTCAACGGCATCCCTGTCGCCATCGTTGAGACCAAGAATGCCGCCAAAACCGGCGGCATCGCGGAAGGCCTGATCCAAATCCGGGAATACCACCATGAAACCCCGGAAATGCTGACCACGCCCCAAGTTTTCAATATCACCCAATTGCTGGATTTTCACTATGGCGCAACCTGGAATCTTGACCGGAAAAATCTGTTCAAATGGAAGGAAGTTGAAAAGGAGTTTATCGCACCGGACGCCGCATCCGCCGCGAACACGCATTCCTTCGAAGCCCGGGTGACGTCGTTTTTCGACCGCCGCCGGTTTCTGACAATGTTGAAGGAATGGATTTTGTTTTTCTATAAAGACGATGAACTCCAAAAAACCGTTCTGCGCCCGCATCAAACCCGGGCGGTGGAACGGATTCTAACCCGCTGCGCCGACGCCAAACGCGCCACCGGCCTGATCTGGCACACCCAGGGTTCCGGCAAAACCTTCACCATGATCACCGCGGCGCGGATGATTTTGCAGGACCGCTCAAGGTTCGGCAAGGCAACAGTCATCCTGATGATTGACCGCAACGAGTTGGAGGGCCAACTGGCCGGCTGGGTGGACCGCATTCTGGGTGAGATGAAGGCCCATGACATCACCATCGCATACGCCGACAGCAAACGCCGACTGCGCGAATTGCTGGCGGGCGACTTCCGCGGGCTGATCGTCTCGATGATTCACAAATTCGACGGCATCCGGAAGGACATCAATACCCGCGACAATATCTTTGTGCTCGTGGATGAGGCGCACCGCACCACCGGCGGCCATCTCGGCAATTACCTATTGGGGGCTTTGCCGAAAGCCACCTTGATCGGCTTCACCGGCACACCCATTGACAAAACCGCCTACGGCAAGGGCACGTTCAAGGTTTTTGGCCGTGAAGATGCGCGGGGATACCTGGATAAATATACCATCGCCGAGTCCATTGAGGACGGAACCACCGTGCCATTGAAATACACACTGGCGCCGAGTGAAATCCGGGTGCCCAGACAACAACTTGAGGAAGAATTCCTGGATCTTGCCCACGCCCAAGGTGTAACCGATGTGGATGAATTGAATAAAATCCTGGATCAGGCCATGCGATTGAAGGCTTTTTTAAAGGCGGATGACCGCATCGGTAAAGTCGCGTCATTCGTAGCGGAGCATTTTACGAAAAATGTCGAGCCGTTGGGCTACAAAGCCTTCCTGGTGGCCGTTGACCGCGAGGCCTGCGCGCTTTACAAAGCGGCGCTCGACAAGCTGCTGCCCCCGGAATATTCCCTGCCTGTTTACACACCCGCGCAACATGACAGCGAAAAATATCCGCTGGTGCACAAACACCAAACGACACCCGAGGCGGAAAAAAAGGCGCGCAAACTGTTTCTGAAGGCCGATACTTTGCCTAAAATACTCATCGTTACCGATAAACTTTTGACGGGATTTGACGCGCCGGTGCTGTATTGCATGTATCTGGACAAGCCCATGCGGGATCATGTCCTGCTCCAGGCAATTGCCCGGGTAAACCGGCCTTATGAAACCGCACCCCGACCGGCGCAACGGAATGGGGAGGGCAAAACGCCGCTCTCACATAACACGCCGCCTTCCACGGTGATCACTCCCGTGCCGACCCGGAAACCATGCGGATTGGTGGTTGATTTCATCGGCATATTCGAGAAATTGGAAAAAGCCTTGGCGTTCGACTCGGATGTGGTCACTGGTGTTATTGAAGACCTTGATCTCCTTTTCGACAAGTTCAAGGCGCTCATGAACGGGCCGGCGCAGGAATATCTGCGCCTCTGCCGCGGGCCAGTTGACGATAAAACTGTCGAGCAGGCCATTGAACTATTCGCCGATCCGGCCAAACGCGAAGCTTTTCTGAAGGTTTACAAGCAACTTGAGACGCTCTATGAAATTCTTTCGCCATCGCCGGTTTTGCGGGATTTTGTCGAGGATTTTGGCTGTCTCTCCCTCTTGTATCAAATCGTCCGAAATGCATTTCGCAAGCAGACCGTCTTCTACGACGACTTGGCCGGCAAAACCGAGCAGTTGGTGCGGGAAAAGGCGACAAGCTACGGCCTTGACACCACCTTAGCCGTTGTGAAAATTGACGCTCAAACGTTGGAAGCCATCAAATCGCGCGGCGGCTCTGACAAGGCCAAAATCATCAACCTGACCAACAGTATCAGGCGGACGACGCTTGAGGATGCCGACGCCAACCCATACCTCAAACCTATCGGCGACCGCGCGGAAGCCATCATGGACGCCTACGATCAGCGCCAAAACACAACCACGGAAGCGCTTAAACAGATTGAAGCGTTGATCCGAGAAATCATTGAAGCGCAAAAGCAGCAGACACAAATGGGGTTTGACGCGGCAACCTTCGCCTGTTTCTGGACCTTGAAACAGGCCAACGTGGAACATCCCAAGCAAGCCGCGCCTATCATCCGAGCACTCTTCAGCCGATTCCCACACCATCGCGACAACGCAACGGAATTGCGCCAACTTAAAGCCGAACTGTACAAGACTTTGCTGCCGCTGGTTGGCAAAACAAACATGATCCCCTTGGCGGAAAAACTGCTCCGCGCGGAGGGGCAATGAATCAAAAATTCAAGCCGCACGGAACCGGCCGGCCAGGCGCCGACCGGCGCGCCATGGACCGCCGCAAAGCCTGTTTCAAGACGGCAGTCCGCGCCTGGGCCATGCGTCTGAAGGTGCAACCAGCACAAATCCGCGTACAGCAAATGCGCAACAAATGGGCCTCATGTTCACCCGGCCAATGGATCAGTTTCAACACAAATCTTTTGGGCGCGGATACGGAATTCCAAGACTATGTGATGGTGCACGAATTGCTCCATTTGCGCATACCGAATCACGGCAAACTGTTCAAGGCGCTCATGACCATACACCTGCCCGGGTGGGAGCAATGGGACGTGGATTCCGCCGATTTGCGCACGGCTGCATCATTCTCGGCGGCTCGCTCCCGCGCCAGGCGGGACAAGCCGGAGGTTTACCCCGCTTTGAGCGGGGTCTCGCCCTACCCACGACAAAGGCTTATGAAACGGTAGGGCGAGGTCTCCGTACCGAGCCGTCTGTTCTGAGAATGACGCAGCCGTGCGATTTGCGGATGGGTGAATCAAAAAAGATTGGTCTGTCCGCGTCAAGTTGATATGATACACGCACATCACATCAAATGAAAAGTCAGACATGTCCAAAACGCCAAAATTAATCATTGCCGGCTGGCTGGCAGCCGTGCTGGCGGCGTTGGGGCTGACTGCCGCCAACCTGGTCCTGGGCGATTTGAACCAGGACGAAGGCTGGTACTTATACGCCGCGCGGCTGGTGGCCGGCGGCGCTGTCCCCTACCGCGATTTCGCCTATACCCAGGGCCCGCTGCTGCCACTGGTTTACGCGCCGTTTGACCGGTTCGTCGCCGCCTGGGGGCTGGCCGGCGGCCGCCTGATCACCGCCGGGTTCGGCTGGCTGGCGGCGCTGCTGGCCGCCGGCCTGGCGGCGCGGCTGGCGGGACCGCGGCGTCGCGAAGCGGCGCTCCTGGCCTTCGCCCTGATTGCCGTCAATGTCTACCAGAGCTCTTTTACTACGGTCGTCAAAACCTACTCCTTGACCGCTTTTTGCCTGGCGGGCGGCTTCCTGGCGCTGGCCGGCGGCCTGGAACGCCGACAGCGCGCGAAGCTCTGGTTGGCAGGCGCCTTGATGACGCTGGCGGCAGGCACCCGCAGTTCGGCGGCGATGGCGCCGCTGGCCGTCCTCTGCGTCTTGTGGGCCGGCCGGCGGCGCGCCGGACTGCCGGCCGCCTGGCTGCATTTCCTGGCCGGCGGCGCAGTGGCCGGCGTGGCGCTCATGCTGCCTTTCTTCGCCATGGCGCCGGAAAATTTCTGGTTCAACGTGGTGAGTTATCACGCCCTGCGCGATCCGGGCACGCTGTTGCAGGCGCTGGTGTACAAGGCCGGCTTCATCTCGCGCATGGTCCAAGCCTATTTCGCCGCCCTGGCCTTGCTGGCGCTGGCCGCGGTCCGGATCGAACGCCCGCCGGCGGCCGCCGGCCAACCGCCCGGCGCGCCGGACCATATCCGCCTGACGATGCCGGCGCTCTGGCTGGCCCTGGCCGGCATCACCTTGCTGCACCTGCTCGCGCCATTTCCCTATGACGACTACCAGGCGTTCGCCTACCCCCTGCTTTGCAGCGCAACCGCGGCCCTGGCCATCCGCCGCCTGACCGCGACACCCGCCGCCGCTGTCCGCCTGGCTTTGCTCGGGGTGCTGGTCGCCGGCGCCGCCGCCATTTCCTCCCCCTTGAACCAGGATTGGTTCATCCAGGGCCGGGACCGCATCTGGTGGCAGATCAAGGACACCCCGCCGCTTTTCAAACTGCGCGCCGCCGCGCGCCTGATCCAGTCGCTGAGCGGCCCGGACGATTTATTACTGACCCAGGATCCCTACCTGGCGGTCGAAGCCAACCGGCGGTTGCCGCCGGGACTGGAACTGGGGCAATTCTGTTATTTTCCCGGGCTGATGGACGAGCAGGCGCGGCGGCGGCGCGTGCTGAACCGCGGCGCCATGACCGACCTCCTGCGCCATTGCCCGGCACCGGTCGCTGCCCTGAGCGGGTACGCCCTGGCGCTGGAATCACCGCAAATCCAGCCGGTGCCGGAAGCAGACCGGGAATATTTTCGCGGCATCATCGCGCAACGCTACACACCCCTGCGGGAAATTCCGCGGTTCGGCCAGGCAGCCACCACGCTGGAAATTCTGATCCGGGCGCCGGCCGCCGCGGCCGCGCCCGCCCGCATTTCAAACACCCAGGAATCCCAACCATGAAAGTCGCACTATTAGGCCTGGCGCAAACCGGCCGCAAAACGTTTTTTTCGCTGCTGACCGGCCGCGAGGTGCCGCCCGGCCTGAAGGAAGGCGAAAGCCTGGAAGGCAATGCGCCCATCCGCGATCCGCGCGTTGACAAATTGTCGGCCATGTACCGGCCGGAGCGCACTAAATACGCGGAAAACCGGATTGTGCTCTGTCCGCCGATCGCCGCCGGCCGGCGCGACTGGCTGGACTCCGCCAAGCGCTGCGACCTGCTCTGCCTGCTGGTGCGCGCTTTCACCGATCCGGCGGTTTACCACCAGGACGGCAGCGTGGATGCCGCGCGCGACCGCGGCGCGCTGGAGTCGGAACTCTGGGCCGCCGACCTGGAACTGGTGGAGAAGCGCCTGGACCGCATCGCGCGCGAAAAGAAGGCCGGCCAGGACGCCCACCAGGTCCTGGAAGAGCGCACGCTGGAAAAGATCAAGGCGCACCTGGAAACGGCGATGAAAATCAGCATGCCCGCCGGCCTGGAACCGCATGAAGTGGACACGATCCGCAGCCTGGAACTGCTGTCGTTAAAGCCGGTGCTGTGGGTTTACAACGTGGATGAGGATCAGTTGCGGCAACCCGGCGACGACTGCAAGGTCTCCTGCCGGATTGAACGCGAAATCATGGAACTGGAGCCGGCCGAACGCGAAGCCTACCTGCGCGACCTGGGCGTGGCGCAATCCGGCCTGGAACGCCTGAACCAGGCGGCTTACGCCGCGCTGGGGCTGATGTCATTTTATACCGTGGGCCCGGACGAAGTCCGCGCCTGGACCATTCGCGTCGGCACGCTGGCCCCGGCCGCCGGCGGCAAGGTGCACACCGACATCGAACGCGGATTCATTCGCGCCGAAATCATGCGTTACGACGACCTGATCGCCGCCGGCGGCGAAGAGGCGCTGCGCGCCCAGGGCAAAATTCAGCTCAAGGGCCGGGATTACGTCATCGCCGACGGCGATATCTGCCATTTCCGGTTCAACGTTTGAGCGGCAGGGAGTGGCCGGCAAGACGGGGCATGGAAACCGGCGCTATAAATATTTTTGTTTCCTCACCAGAATTTGTGGGTGATTACCGGTTCGGGCAATTGCCCAAGGGTATGATATAGCGCCATTTCCGCGCCATGAAAAGTTCTGAAGCCATAAGATCGTTTGGTAACCACTCGAGCTTTATTGTTCAAGCCCTCGGTTGCGCCAGTAAAAACCTCGTTTCTGGCTCTGATCCAGTTCAAAAGCAGCTCCTCGTGTTTAGCAATGGTTTTAGCCGCCTTAATGATTGGCGCAATGCGGCTACGACAGGCGCGCTTGACCCATGCCTGGAGATAATTACGCGCCCAGGTTGGGCTGTGATAGCTCCAAAAATGCTGAAAGCTTTCCTTGAACAAATAGGCGCGGCCGGTTTGCAGTCTTGTGCCCAATATCCGATCAAGCATTTCGCGAGCTTTGCCGCGCACGCGGGTTTTGCGGCGCAGCAAGGTCCAGCGCATTTTCTTGAGTTTTTGCTTGGCCGCCGGACGCGCTGTCATCGCCGCCATATCCCGGCGCCGGACCTCGTCCACGGCGGCATTCAAGGTTTGCACGACATGGAAGCGGTCAATCATGTGGCAACCGTGGCTGAGGCTCGCAGCAATGACTTTCAGATAAGGTCGCCACATATCGCTACATATATGTCGAATGCCGGCCAGCACGGGTTTTCCCAAAGATTGCAACCCTTTACGCAGCGCGGCCGCCCGGCGGGTTTGGCCGACCCAGAGCAATCGGCGGCATTGCGCATCAATCTGATAGATCAAGGTCAGATAGTTCTTGCTCTTTTTACCGTTGCCTACGTGGAGTTCATCAACACCAATCGCCGTTATATTGGCCAATTCCCGGTGCGCCAAGCCCCATTCCACCATCCACTCGACCGACCGATAAACCGCCTGCCAACTGACTTTGAAAATCAGCGCCGTCTCTTTCCAGGACAACCTCCGCGCCCAGTTCCCCAAAAAAAGCATCAGCGCCTTGCTGTAGGGTCGTTTGCCATCGCTCCAAGGCAGCGCTTCCACCACCACGCCATGTTCGGGGCAATTTACCCGGCGCGGACTATAATGCAAAAAAGCCGGCACATTCAAAATGGGCACAAACGCCCATATCCGTTCAGGCAGAGTGTCGTATGTCGCCAGCGGTCGCCCGCAACGCGAGCAGCATGCCGCGCGTTGGCGATGCGGACGAATGCTTATATCCACTTTCCATTGGCCGCGACGATCCAAAACCATACAAGTTTCCTGATAAATAAAACGTTTCAAAGGTTGCAAACGATTCAAAATTGTTTTAAGTTTCACCTTGGGCTGGTCCTCCTTTTTTTGTGTTCACCCATTGCATACGCAATGGATTACGGAAAGGCCAGCCTATTTTTTTGCCGCCGCTTTATCTCCGTTCCGCCATCGCGCCAATCAGGAGTTATTAATCAGGCTGCTGCGGGGCCGCCAAACGCCCAAAGCGGCAGGCTGTTAATAACTCCACCATCTTTTGGCGCCATTGCTTGGAGAACTTCTTAAACTTTAAAACCTGTTTTTTACCCACAAATTCTGGTTAGGAGCCATATTTTTTAAAGAACGCCGTGGATTTATTCCCGCCCCAGGCATGAGGGCCGGGATGGAGATCGAGTTCCAGGCGGTCGCACGCGCCCGCGGCGCGATAAATGGCCTTCAACCGCTGAAAACACTGCATGGCCGTGTCAATTTTGAAGCAGGCGTCATTGGCGCCGATATCAACCAACAACGGGCGCGGCGCCAGCAGCCCCTGCAGGTCGGGCAGATTGACCAGCTTGAACAGTCCCGGGGCCACCTGCATGCCGCAGTAATTGATGTCGCGGATGCCGAACGCCTCCCACAAGTCGCTGTAACAAATGATTTCCGCGGCTTGGAAACGCGCGTCGCAGAGCGCCATCCAGAGCGCCATCGTGCCGCCGCCGCTCAATCCCATGACGCCCAGGCGCCGGCCGTCCACCTGGGGCAGGCCGGCGACAAAGTCGGTGGCGGCCCGGCCGTGCGCCACGTTGATAGCGAGGGAAGTTGTGCCCAGCATGGTGGCGTGCAGGTAGTAGAGGTTGCACCAGTCGCGGCCGCCGGCCACCGCCAGGTGGTTGGGCTTGCGGGCGTCGTTGCGTTCGCCAAATCCGATCCAATCCAGGGAGTAGGTGACAAACCCCTGCTGCGCCATCACTTCCCCGTAATTATAGCGGCTATTGGCGATGGCCTGGCGCAGATCGGGATCGGAATCGTTGCCCATGACCGGCTCCTTGCCGTGGGGGCCATGGCCATGGCTGCACAGGATGGCCGGACGTTTTTCGCGTTTTTTCAGGCCCTGCGGCAGGTTGACCAGCACCGTGGCCGCCAGGTGTTTTTGGACATCAATGATCCATTTCTGCCGGACCAGGCCCTTGTCCTCCCACTGCGCCACCAAGGTCGGATTTAATTTCACCCGCCGCGGAAAATCACCCAGCGTCCCCAGGACCTGCGGAAGGGCGTGCTTGCGCCAGGCGCGGAAATCATCCCGGGTCCGGCCGCGGAAAGCGCACGCCGGCCGGTGTTCCGCAGCCCACGCGGCGAACATTTTCTGCGGGCTTAAATTACGCGCATGCATAGATGGCGGATGGCGGCATTCCCGGAACGCAGTTACAGCCCGACGCTGACGCGGCCGCGCGGGAATTCGGTGAACCAGAACTGCAGCCAGACCTCGTAGTCGTCGTCTTCCCATTCGTAACCCAATTCCACGGCCACGCAATCAATCGTGCGGCGGATTGAAATGCCCCAGGCTTCCATCTCGCTTTCCTCGAATTCGTAGCGGGTGAAGGCCTTGTAACCCCAGTTGATGAAGGGATTGATCCGCAGTTCCGCGTTCAACAGATTGTTGGCATCCAGGCGGTAGCGGTGTTCCAACTCGCAGGACCAGAAAGTGTGCTCTTCCCAGATCAGGCGGGTATTCAAGGCCTTCAATTCCGACTCGTACTGATCGTACCGGCCGTCAACCCGGACATCCACCCAGTCCCATGGCTCGGAGCGGACATCGAAGAAAAAGTCGTCGAAATCCTCCTCGCCCACCTGAGGATCGAGCCGGTAATACGTCCAGAGATCCGCGTTGATGAGATCGTAGATCTCGCGGCGCTTGGTCTGGATCTTGTTGCGCAAGCCGAGCTTGATGTCATTGCGCCGGTCCAATTCATCCAGTTCGTCGAACTGGTAGAGGTCGGCCGGCCGCAGATTGGGTTCGGGAATATAGGTATAGTCGGCGTAAGGTTCGACAATGTGCCGCAGGTTGTTGATGAAATCGCCCGGATGCGTCTGCCAGACCTTGAAGGCCTTGAAGGAGGATTCCAGGCCCAATTCGTACAAATTGCGGAAATCGGCGTCCAGTTCGCGCATGTAGCGGTTGGTGGAAACGGTGGAGACGGCGACCCCGTTTGTGCCGACCGAGGTGTTGGTGGCGACCACGCGGTAGTCTTCCTTGGTATGGGAATAATAAGTGCCGCGGTAGCCGGCGCGGGGAATCAGGTTGAGGAAGCCGAAGAATTTCACCGGATAGTTGACGGAGTGCCCGGTATGGATGCGGCCGGCGGAATAATCCTGCTGGTTGGTGGCGTTCTCCTCCCAGACTTTCTCCAGGTAGGCGGCGGAGTTTTCGCTTTCGTAGTAGAAGCGGCTGTCTCCGATTTCCTGCCGGGTGATGTCGAAATTGACTTCCGGCACGCGGTCCACGGCCGTGTAGAAATCGTTGAAGCGTTTCTGGGCCTGGATGCTGAGCGAATAATTCTCCGTGCGGTGGCCAAGGACGAGATAATTCTCGGGCTCGGGATAAGTCTTGTATTCCTCGCGGAAAAACTGCTGGATCACCTTGGGATCGCTGAGGTAATTCGCCTGCAACAGCAGGTAATCGTTGTCGGTAAACGACTGGTTATGGTACAGGCGCAGGCGGTAGCGGTCCTCGTCGAGGGGATAGGCCTGTTCCTTGCCTTCGTCCGGCCGGGAATCGCCGGTGTAATAAGTGATCAGATCGCCAAACCACCGGTCATCGTTGGCCTCCATTTCATCCAGACTGCGGTACCGGCGGCCGACATTCCAGATATCGGTGATTTCCTCGTCGTCATCGTCGGATTCATAACGCTCCGTGGACAGGCCGCGGGCGTTGCCGCTGGAACTCCACATCAGATCCTGGCCGACGCCTAAACCGCGGCGGGTGCGGACGTCCACGTGAGTGGTGGCTTCCAGATGGCGCGCGAGGCGGTAATTCAGGGCGGTCAGAACGAACAGGCCCATGCGGCTGTTATAGCCCGGCACGATGCTGATGAAGTTGCGGGTGCCGATATTCTGGAACCAGAATGGGAAATAGAAGACGGGGATGCCGCCCATGTACATCACCACGTGATAGGCGCGGACGGAATGGTTGGGGATGATGCGGGCGGTTTTGGCCCGCAAGTACACCGCCGGGTCATCGCCCTCGCAGGTGGTGAAGCTGGCGTCGCTCAGCAGGAATTCATCGCCGGTGGTTCTCTGGGACGATTTGGCGTTGACGTAGAACGGCGCGAGGAAGGCCCGGAATTCGCCGAAGTCGCCGCGCTTGGACTGGAAGTTGTAGCTCAGGCGGTCGCCCACCCAGGTATCGTTGCCGCGCTGGAAAGCCACGCGGCCATCGGCCATCACATCCTGGGATTGCAGGTTGACCACGGCGTAATCGCTGCGCAGGACTTCATCGTCCTTGCGCACGACGACATTGCCGGTGGCGATCATGATGTCCTTTTCATGCTCGAAATCCAGGCTGTCAGCCTTGACGTCCAACGGCTGGACATGGCGGCGGGCCAACTCGTCGGGGTAAGCGTCCTCCAGCAAGGCGCGGTTAAGTTGCACCAGGGCGGCGCCGCGGGGGGCGGTTTTCAGCAATTTACGGGTAGCCGGGCTGAGGGCAACCCCTTCAAAGCGCTGGGGGTCATAGAGATTGCCGGCGCGCATCTGGCGGTTAAGGTCGTTCACCACCGCCTGGGACAAGGCGGAGGGCGGCGGGACGGATGCGTCGCCATAGGCGCCGAGCATGCGGCGGGTGGCGGGCGCGCAATGATCGCGCAAGTACCGGGAAAGCGGATCGCGCGCCAGGCGCAGGCGGGTCAGCAGCCCGGCAGGGTCGCGGACGTCCCCGGGCTCCAGCAATTCGGTCATTTCGCTGTGCACGGTTGCCGGCGCGGCGGCCAGGCCGGTCTCCTCCGGCACGGCCGGGGGAGCGGCCCCGGCGCCGCAGGCCAGCAGGCCGGCGGCCGCCAAAGACGCCGCGTCGCGCCAAAACGCGGCGCGGCCGCCGGCGGACCGGCGCCAATGCATATGTCGTTTATCCATATTACAGCCGACCTGAACGCCGGGGAGGGCCGGCGTGACTTTTTGCGACATAGAACAGCTTGTGTTTCTAGCACAGCCGCCGGAGAAAACCAAGCTTAATTCCATCAACCGCCGTTTTTTCGTTCCGGCGGGTTTTTCACGGCCGGGCCGGTATGGGAAAAGAGCACCTCGTTGGTCACGGCATCGGCCACGGTGATTTCCTCGATATGGCAATTGGGGTCGGCGCGGAACCGGAGCCGGCCGCTGAACTTGTTCTGCATGGTCAGCAGCAACTCTTCATCCTCTTCGCGCAGCCTGGTCAGGATGGCGGGATTGATGACGATGCGCAGTTCCGGCACCGGCTGCGAGCGTTCGCGATACTGGCGCAGGATGGCCATCAAGCGGCGCTGGATTTCGACGCTCATGTTCAGCGGCGATTTGACGCTGCCGCGCCCGGCGCAATACGGACAATCCATGTACATGGTGGCCTCGATGCTTTCATCCACCCGCTGGCGGGTCATTTCGATCAGCCCCAGCGGGGAAATCGGCAGCACGTTGGTGCGGGCCCGATCCTTGCGCAAGGCTTCCTTCAGCGCCTGGTAAATGGCGTTGCGGTGTTTTTTATGGCGCATGTCAATCAGGTCGATCACCACCAGCCCGCCGACGTTGCGCAGGCGCAATTGCCGGGCCACCTCCTGGACGGCCTCGGTATTGACCTGCAGGATGGTCTCGTCCTGGTTGGAGGCGCCGCGATGCTGGCCGGTGTTGACATCCACGGCGATCAGCGCCTCGGTCTCATCGAAGACCAGGCAGCCGCCGGATTTCAGCATAACCTTGCGCCGGAAGGCGTCGGCCAACTGGCGTTCGACGTCGTACTGCTCGAAGATCGGCCGGCTGCCCTCGTAAAGCTTGATGCGGTTGCGCATCCGGCGGGAAATATTCGCGAGGATATCGCGCACGCGCGCGTAATCCTCCGGCGAGTCGATGACAATACTGTCGATATCCTCAGTGACGGAGTCGCGCACCACGCGTTCCACCAGGTCCGGCTCCTGGTAGAGGCAGGCCGGGGGGCGCTTGGTTTCGTTGGCGGAACTGATGGCGCTCCAGGTGGCCAGCAGGCCGCGCAAATCGCGCACGAACCCGGTGCTGCTGACCCCGGCGCCGGCCGTGCGGATGATCAGGCCGCAGCCATCCGGCACCGGCAGCCGGACGAGGATTTTTTTCAGGCGCTTGCGCTCCTTTTCATCCTCGATTTTTTTGGAAATGCCGCGCAGCTTGCTGCCCGGCATCAACACAAAATAACGGCTGGGGATGCTGAGGCTGGCGGTGGCGCGCGGGCCCTTGGTGCCGATCGGGCCCTTGGAAATCTGGACGATGATCTGGGAGCCGACGGCAAAATGGCGGGAAATTTCCTCGCGGGTGAACTGCCGGCGGCGGGTGATGGTGCGTCCCTGTTCCTCGCCCTCGGCCGCGGCCAACCGGCTCAAATCCTCCGGGAACATGTCCCAGTAATGGATGAAGGCGTTTTTCTTCATGCCAATATCGATAAAGGCGGCCTGCAAGCCATCCTCCAGGTTCTGCACCACGCCCTTGAAAACGCTGCCGACAATCCGGCTGGCGGTGGGATGTTCGACCTTGTATTCCTCCATCCGGCCGTTTTCCATCACGGCGACGCGCGACTCAAGGCTTTCCACGCTGACGATGATTTCCTTCTTGTTGGCGGTCTTCCTGCGGCGAAATCCAAACATAAATCCTTCCCTTTCGTTAATTCCGTTCTCCTCTGATATATACACTTTGCACGATTCCGAGCGCGCTCATGGCGCCAACCATGAACGTGCCGCCATAGCTCAGCAGCGGCAGCGGCAGCCCGGTGATCGGCAAAAGACCGATGGTCATGGCGATATTGACAAACACATGGCAGAAAATCAGCGCGGTAATTCCGGCGCACAGCAGGCGGCCGATCCGGTCGGGCGCGGCAAGCGCGGCGCGCAAGCCGCCGTAGACGATCACGGCCATGAGGCTCAGCACGGCCAGCGACCCCGCAAAGCCCTTTTCCTCGGCGATCACCGAAAAGATGAAATCGTTGGGGGCGACCGTGCGCGGCAGGAATCCCAGAATGTTCTGGGTGCCCTGCTGGAAGCCCTTCCCCCAGAGCCGGCCGGAGCCGACGGCAATTTGCGACTGGGCCTTGTTCCAGCCCGCGTCCAGCGGGTCGGCATCGCGCTTCAGAAAGACCATGACGCGATTTTTCTGGTAGGCGCTGATGCCGCAGCGTTCCAGTAAAATTTCATGGCGCGCCTCATCCCAACCGAGCGCCGGCGGCGCCAGCAACAGGATCAGGACCGCCGCCAATGCCAGCGCGCCGGCGCCGGCAAGTCCCCAGAGGGTCCGGGCCGGCACGCCGGCCGCCAGCATGACGCTGCCCAGCACCGGCAACAGGACCAGGGCGGTGCCCAGGTCCGGCTGGGAAGCGATCAGGAAGAACGGCGCCAGGGTCAGCCCCAGCCCGAGCAGCACCAGCCGGCGGTGGCGGGGGTTGCGGGCCGGCGCGCCGAAGAGGCGGGCCAGCGCCAGGATCAGCCCCAGTTTGGCGAACTCCGCCGGCTGCAACAGGCGCACGCCGGCGAATTGAATCCAGCGGCGGGCGCCGGAAATCCTTACGCCGACGCCCGGGACGAACACCAGCAGCAGGAGCGCCAGCCCCAGAAAGTAGAGCCACCAGGCGCGGTGATACCAATGGTGGTAGTCGGTGAAAGCGAATCCCAGGAAACATGCGATCCCCAGGCCGGCCCAGAGCATTTGTTTCAGGTACAGCGTTTGATAGGCCGCGCTCTGGGACTGGCCGGCGCTGAAGATAAACGCCACGCCGATGCCCAGGAGCAGGGTGACGGCCAGCACGACGCTCCAATCCATCCGCCTGAATAATATGCCCAGCCGGCGCATCATATCGATTCCTCCGGCACTTGAAACAGGGAACAAAGCAACTGGCGCATGCGCGGCCCGACCTCGGCGCCGCCGGCCGTGCCGATTTCCTCCACCACCATGGCCACCGCGTACCGCGGATGCTCGAAGGGCGCAAAGGCGATCATCCAGCCATGTTTGCGGCCATCCTGCTTGCGTCCGTATTCGGCCGTGCCGGTCTTGCCGGCAACGCTCACCCCGGGCACCTGCCCCCGCCGGCCCGTGCCGGCGGAGCCCTGGACGACGTCCAGCATGCCGGCCCGCACCAGGTCCAGATTCCCCGGACGCCAGTTGATTTTGCGGACCATCACCGGCGGCTCTTCTTGAAAACCGGCGGACAATGTCCGCCGCCGGCCGAGCACCAGGCGCGGGCGGTACACAAACCCGCCGTTGGCGATCGCCGCCGTTACCACGGCCATCTGCAGGGGCGTGACCAGCAAGGCGCCCTGGCCGATGGCGATGTTGCAGGTATCGCCCTCCCGCCAGCCTTCGCCGCGCGCCTGCTGTTTCCAGGCCCGGCCGGGCAGCAGGCCGGCCGCCTCGGCCTCGGCGGCAATGCCGGTCCGCCGGCCCAATCCCAGCATCCGGGAGGTTGCCTGGATGGCATCAATCCCGCACATCAGGCCGGCCTGGTAAAAAAACACATTGCAGGAAACTTCCAGGGAGCGGCGCAAGTTCACCACGCCGTGGACATGCCCTTGGTAGCATGCAAAGGTCTGGTTGCCCAGTTTGAAAGATCCCGGGCAATCCACCGTGAAAGCGGCATTGATTACGCCTTGCTCCAACGCCGCCAAGCCCACCACCGGCTTGAAAATACTGCCCGGGGGATAGGTGCCGCCCAGCGCGCGATTCACGAGAGGCTTATCAGGATCCGCCAGCAGGCGGGACCAGACCGTCCGCGTCAATGTGGGGCAGAACCAGTTGGGGTCAATCCCGGGAGAACTGGCCAGGGCCAGCACGTCGCCGTTCGCCGGGTCCAGCACCACCGCCGCGCCCGCCACGCCCTCCAAGGCGCGTTCCGCCGCGCGCTGGATATCCAGCGCCAGGGTCAGGGTCAAGTCGCCGCCCGGCACGGCCGGGCGGGCGCCGATTTCATCGTGCCGGAATCCGGCCACATCCACCCGCACCAGTTGCCCGCCCGCCCGGCCGGAAAGGAACTCGTCAAAGCGCCGTTCAAGTCCGGCGCGGCCCGCCAAATCCGGCAGGTAATAATGGTAGTTTTCCTCGTCATCCACATGCTCCAATTTGCCTACATACCCCAGTAAATGGCCGGCCGCCGCCCCTTGCGGGTACACGCGCTCGAAATCCACGACAAGGTCCACCGCCCGCAGGCCGGCGCCCGCCTCCGCCAGGCGCGCCATTTCCCGCTGGTCCAGATTGCGCCAGGCCACCAGCGGCAGCGCGCGGCGGTAGAAAAGGTGTTCCTCGATTTGCCGGTCGGAAACCGGCGAAGCCATACCGGTCAAGCCGGCCACCTGGTCCAGCAGCCGCCGGACGGCGCGCACGGTCTTGCCCTGCCGCCCGGCCTGGCGGAGTTCCTCCAGGTAGACGGCAATGCCATACCCGGGGCGATTGTCGGCCAGACAAACCCCGTTGCGGTCGAAAATGCGGCCGCGCACACCGGGAATGCGCACCCGGCGGACGGATTGCCGTTCCAGGCTGACCTCATACTGCGAGCCCAGCCCCAATTGCATGCGCCAGAGCGCCAGCAGCAACAGCAGCAGGCCGGCGAACATGCCCGACCAAAGCCACAGCAGGCGCCGCATTTCATGTTTTGTCAAAGATACCGAACTCATCCCCGATCAAACTCCTCCGGCAGCCGGTCATTTTTTCCAAACTTTCCAGCGCCATAAAAACCCAGGGCATCAACAACATGCCCTGCAAGCCCGCGCCCAGCATTTTCAACGCCGCCATCGCAGGCGGAACGGCGCGCATCTGCTCCAGCCGCAAGGACAGCACTACGTACATGATCAATGTAAGGGCCGCCGCCGCCGCCGCGCCAATCGCCATATGGGTCAGCCACTGGCGGATGAACACAAATCCGCGATTGCGGCTGACCGCGGCCACCAGCAGGCTGAAGGCCAGGGGGGTGCTGCCGGGCGGCAGGCCGCCGATGGCATCGGCCATGACGCCCGCGACCAAGGCCGCCGCGAGCGCGGCGACCAGCGAATGATTGAGCGCATAATACATGACCACGCATAATACTGCCGGCAGGCGGGTCTGCCCGCCCAAGTGCCAGGCCGGCACGGCGTTTTCCAACACCACCGCCGCGCCCAAGGCTAACCTCATGATCAACCAGACCATTTTACGGCGCCTCCGCGAGACCAACGTCATCCGGCGCCGCCAGGCCGGCATCCATGACCAAAAAGACCAGATGCAAATCGCGGAAATCCGCGGCGGGCAGGATTTCCGCGGATTGATACAATCCGGTGGCATCCAGCCGCACCTGGCGAACATAACCGATCGGCAGCCCGGCGGGAAACACCCCGCCCAGGCCGGAAGTTACAACTTCATCGCCGGGCCCGATGGCCGTCTCGCGGGCAATGAAATCCATCCGGCAGAGGGCGGGCCCGCGCAGGCGCATGCCCTCCCCCTGCACAATGCCGAAAGCGTTGACCCGCGGAATCACGCCGGCCACCCGGCAGGCCGGATCGATCATGAACAAAACATCCGCCGTCCGGTCCGAAACCGACGCCACCCGGCCCACCAATCCTTCCGCCGCCAGCACCGGCACGCCCGGCGAAATCCCTTCCCGCGCGCCGCGATCCAGGCGGGCGGTCTGCCACCAGCTATTCAGATCGCGCGCCATGATTTGGGCCGCTTGCAGGCGATAGGGGGTGTTCCGGGCCAGACCAAGCAGTTTGCGCAAATCCCGGTTTTCGCGCTCCAGCGCCTGCAACCCGCGGGTTTCCATGGTCAAGCGGGCGACTTGCTCGCGCAATCGCACGATTTCCACATCCCGCGCCGGCCCGTCCAAAGCCCGGCGCAACCGACTCCAGCCCTGCCAGTCCGTCAGAAAAGGCGCAAAGGCATCCCGCACAGCGGCATGCAGGCGGCGCGTGGCCGGTTCCGGCAGGAGCCAGAGGCTCAGGACCGCCAGGCCGGCGCAGATTATGCTGTAAACCGCGGATCTCACATCGAATCAACTTGCAAACCAGTCCGAAAATACAGGCGGGATCGGCGGGGATGGAAAGCGGGCTTCGACGGCAGGCGCAACGCGCGGAGACAGGGCCAACACCAACGATTAGAACGACGAACTGGCGACCTTGCGGAGAAACTTCAATTCGCTTAAGACCATCCCGGTACCTTCGGCTACCGCGCTCAGCGGGTCGTCGGCCACATGCACCGGTAAACCGGTCTGCTCGGAAATAAGCTTGTCCATTCCCCGTAAAAGGGCGCCGCCGCCGGCCAGCACAATGCCCCGGTCCACCAGGTCGGCGGACAATTCCGGCGGGCACCGTTCCAGGGTGAAGCGGATGGCCTCCACGATCGCCGACACCGGTTCGTGCAAGGCTTCCCGCACTTCCTCCGAAGTCAAAGTCATGGTTTTAGGCAATCCGGCCACCAGGTCCCGCCCTTTTACATCAATGCTGGTCTCCTCCTGCAGAGGATAAGCCGACCCAATCGTAATCTTGATCTGCTCCGCTGTCCTTTCGCCAACCATCAAATTATAAACGCGCTTCATGTACTGGGTGATCGCTTCATCCAGTTCATCACCGCCGATGCGCACGCTGCGGCTGAACACGATTCCGGCCAGCGAGATCAGCGCCACTTCCGTGGTGCCGCCGCCAATGTCCACAATCATGTTCCCCGCCGGTTCCTGCACGGGCAGGCCGACGCCAATCGCCGCCGCCATCGGCTCCTCGATCAAATAAACTTCACGGGCGCCGGCGTGAATCGCCGAATCCTTGACCGCCCGCTTCTCCACCTCTGTTATGCCGCTGGGCACGGAAATAATAATGCGCGGTTTGACCATGCCGCGCTGGCCCTGAACTTTGCGAATAAAGTAACGCAACATCGCCTCGGTAATTTCAAAGTCGGCGATGACCCCGTCCTTCATCGGGCGGATGGCGGTAATGTTTCCGGGGGTGCGCCCCAGCATGCGCTTGGCCTCGCCGCCCACCGCCAGGACCCGGTTGGTGCCGGTCTGGATGGCCACCACCGAGGGCTCGCGCAGGACGATGCCGCGATCCTTGACATAAACCAGGCTGTTGGCCGTGCCCAGGTCTATCCCGATGTCATTCGAAAAAAAGTCGAAAAATCTTCGAAACATAATGCTTCCAGAATATGGCATTCAGTTCGGCATATATTGTTGAATAGTTGCGCCGCTGTCAACAGCAAAATCCATGGAGTAAATTATTGACAGTCAGGCGGTTCTTTTAGCATAATCCCCGGCCTATGCGGCATTCCCGGGAATTTTTAAGGCAAATCGGCGGGGAATTCAACCTCCCCGGCGTCTTCCAATGCGCCGAACCCTACGGCACCGGCCACATCAACGACACTTACCATGTCCGCTGGCTGGTCAACCAAACTCCGCGCGAATACATCCACCAGCGCATCAACCATTTCGTTTTCAAGGAGCCCGCGCGCCTGATGGACAACATCGGCCGGGTCACCGCCCACCTGCGGGACAAAATCGCCCGCCGCCCGGGGGCGCAGCCGGAACGCGAAGCCCTGACCGTCGTGCCGGCCCGCGATGGCCGGCTTTTCTTCCAGGATGACCGGGGCGATTTCTGGCGCACTTATATTTTTATCACCCAGGCCCGCACCTACGACATCTGCCAGGACGAACGCCTGGCCCGCGAGGCGGCGCGCGCCTTCGGACAGTTCCAGGCGGACCTGTCCGACTGGAACGGGACGCGCTTGCACGAAACCATCCCCTGGTTCCACCACGCGCCCCGGCGGATCGAGGCCCTGGAGGACGCCATCGCCCGCGACCCGCATAACCGCGCCGCCGGCGCCCGCCCTGAAATCGATTTCTGCCTGAAGCACAAACCCATGACCGGACTGCTGACGGATTTAATCGCGCGCGGCAGCATGCCCGAGCGCATCACCCATAACGACACCAAAATCAACAACGTCATGATTGACAACGACTCCGGCCGGGGAATCTGCGTGATTGACCTGGACACCGTCATGGCCGGCTGCGTGCTGTACGATTTCGGCGACATGGTGCGTTCCATCACCCGGACCTGCGCCGAGGACGAGCCCGACCCTGACCGCGTCGGCATGAACCTCCGCATGTTCGAGGCGCTGGTATCGGGCTATCTCGCATCCGCCGGCGCTTTTCTCATCCCGGTGGAAATCGAGCACCTGGCGTTTTCCGGGCAGTTGATCACCTTGATCATCGGCATCCGGTTTCTCACCGACTACCTGCAAGGCGATGTTTATTTCAAAACCCACCGCCCGGGGCAAAACCTCGATCGCGCGCGGGTGCAGTTCGAAATGGTCGAGCACATGGAAAATTCCTTCGACCAGATGCGCCGGATTGTCGGAAAATATTGCTGACCGCCGGCCTGGATCCTAATGCGCTTGAAATGCATGCCCGGATCAGGCATATTTAGTGGCCATGCCATCAGATGTCATAAAACAACTGCTCGGACGCGGATTCCAAATCCCATGCCCGGAATCCGTATGCATCGCCCCGGAAATCCCCCCGGAACGCTTCGCCCCGGGAACGGTCATCCATCCCGGGTGCCGGATTCTCGGTAAAAACACGTCCATCGGACCCGGCTGCGAAATCGGCCGGGAAGCCCCGGCCACCGTGGAAGACTGCCAACTGGGCGCGGCCGTGCAATTAAAAGGCGGGTATTTCAGCCAATCGGTGTTCCTGGACCGCGCCCAGATGGGCAGCGGCGCCCATGTGCGGCCGGGATGCCTGCTGGAAGAGGATGCCGGCGGCGCGCACTCGGTCGGCCTGAAACAAACCGTCCTGATGCCATATGTCACGCTCGGCAGCCTGATCAATTTCTGCGATTGCCTGATGGCCGGCGGAACCTCCCGCAAAAACCACAGCGAAGTCGGATCCGCTTACATTCATTTCAATTTTACGCCGCACCAGGACAAGGCCACGCCTTCGCTGCTCGGCGATGTCCCGGCCGGCGTGCTGCTGGATCAGCCCCCGATTTTCCTGGGGGGCCAGGGCGGCCTGGTCGGCCCGGCGCGGGTGGCTTACGGCGCGGTCGTGCCGGCCGGCCTGATCGTCCGCGGCGAGATTGATGCGCCGGGCTTGTATATCCCCCCAACCGGCCATAAACCGCCATCCCGCGATTATCAGCCCGGACGTTACAACCGGATTGACCGGATTCTGGCCGCCAACCTGCGGTATATCGGCAACATTATCGCCTTGCGCGCCTGGTACGATCATGTCCGGGCGCCATTCATGCGGGCAGACCCGTTTCAAGCCGCCTGCCATGCCGGGGCTTTGAAATGCCTGGACGCCATCCTGGAAGAGCGGTTGTGCCGCCTGGACGAGCTGGCCGGCAAAATGCCCGCGTCCATCAAGCTGCACACCGCAGTGCCCGCCGATGATTTTGCCGGCAACGAATGCCTGCTGCAGCAACAACGATTGCTCGAGCGCTGGCCGGCCATGCGCGGGCAAATCCAGGAAATCGTGCCGCGGTCCAGGCGGCCGGACGCAATTTTACTGGAGGAATTGGCCGGCCAGGACGGGCAACCTTACCTGGATGCCATCCGCTCGTTGACGCCCGCCGCCCGTCAATGCGCCCAGGCATGGCTGGCAACGATTGTCGCCGCCGCAAGCGCAATATGCTGACACAGAGTTAAGTGTTCGGGGTTCGGTGTTCGGGGTTCGGTGTTCGGGGTTCGGTGTTGAACTCGGTTTAATCCGCCGTAAGGGGAACCATACCATGGCACGACTATTCGGAACTGACGGCGTACGCGGGGTGGCTAACATTCATCCCATGACCGCGGAAATGGCGCTGGCCATCGGCCGCGCCACGGCGCACATCTGCAAGCGCCACAATCACCGCCACCGGATCGTCATCGGCAAGGACACCCGCATCAGCGGTTACATGCTGGAAAATGCCCTGACGGCCGGCATCTGCTCCATGGGCGTGGACGTCCTGCTGGTCGGGCCCATGCCCACTCCGGGCATCGCCTTCATCACCCACAGCATGCGCGCCGACGCCGGCGTGGTGATTTCCGCCTCGCATAATCCCTACCAAGACAATGGCATCAAGCTCTTTTCGCGCGACGGGTTCAAGCTTCCGGACAGCATCGAGGATGAAATCGAAAACCTGATCACCACGGAAAAAATCCGCGGCATCCGCCCCACCGCCGCCGAAATCGGCAAGGCCTTCCGCATTGACGACGCCATCGGCCGCTACATCGTCTTCTGCAAAAACACCTTCCCGGACGACCTCAGCCTCAGCGGCCTGAAAATCGTTCTGGACTGCGCCAACGGCGCCACATATAAAGTGGCCCCGATCATTTTCGCCGAACTGGGCGCGGATGTCACCACGATCCACGACCACCCGGACGGCATGAACATCAACGACCATTGCGGCGCCATCGCGCCGCGGGATTTGGCGCAAAAAGTGCGGGAAACCGGCGCCGATGTCGGGCTGGCGTTTGACGGCGACGGCGACCGCATGCTGGCGGTGGACGAACAGGGCGGCCTGCTGACCGGCGACCACGTCATCGCCATCTGCGCGCAACACCTGCACCAGGCCGGCCGCTTGCACAACAACCTCGTCATCACCACCCCCATGAGCAACTTCGGCTTCCGCGTGGCGATGCGCGCCATGGGCATCGAGACCGCGGAAGCCGACGTCGGCGACCGGTATGTCCTGAAATTGATGCGCGAACGCGGCGCCGTGCTGGGCGGCGAGGATTCGGGTCACATCATCTTCCTGGAACACCATACCACCGGCGACGGCATCATTTCGGCCCTGCAACTGCTGGCCATCCGGCAGGCGGGCGGCCGCAAATTATCGGCCATGGCGCAGGTCATCCAGCGCGCGCCGCAGCAACTGATCAACATCGCCGTGCCGGCCAAGCCGCCCCTGGAAACCATCGCGCCCCTGCAGGACGCCATCCGGGCCGCGGATGCGGAATTGGCCGGCCGGGGCCGCGTGCTGATCCGTTATTCCGGCACCCAGGCCATCTGCCGGGTCATGGTGGAAAGCATGGACGACCAGTTGACCAGACAACTGGCCGAGCGGCTCGCCGGCGTCGTCCGCGCGCACGTGCGGTAACCGGCCCGCGGGAACGGCGAACGCTTGCGCTGGGAGGCCGGCGGGGTATCGGCGTTATCAACCGTTAACCGGATCAAGGCTTCATTCCGCGCTTCCGCCGAGGTAGCGTTCTCCCGCGGCGACAGCCCGGACCGCAGGAATCAACTCTTCGGCGGCGCGGTGCTTGGAAACAAAGCCGAGCGCACCGGCGTGCAGCACTGCGCGCACCAGGGCCGCACCGGCATGATTGGAAAGCGCCAGGATGCGTGTTTCCGGGCGCTCCGCCAAAATGACAGCCGTGGCATTGATACCATTCATCCCCGGCAACATGACATCCATAACCACGACATCGGGGCGGTATTGCCTGGCGGCCTCAATCCCGGCTTCCGCCGACCCGACATCCGCCACGACCAACAGATCCGGTTCCTGGCCAAGCATGCGCTTGACCTGCTCGCGAATCGGAACATGATCGTCCACCAATAAAATTTTCATTTGTCCCAACTTTCGCCATCACGCGCACGGCGGCGCCGGCATACCCCGAGATTCATCCGGCGCCGGCCGATCCAAGGGCCGCCGCCGCCGGCCCGGCATCGCGGCGGGCACAAGCGCTGCCCGGCTCAATTTTCCACCGCCGTGAGTCCTTCGCGGATCGCGTATTTCGTCAGTTCCGCCACGCTATGCAGGTTGAGTTTCTCCATGATATTGTGGCGATGGGTCTCGACGGTTTTAACGCTGACCTCGATCGCGCCGGCGATATCCTTAGTGCTCCGGCCCTCGGCGATCATTTGCAACACTTCGCGCTCCCGGTCGGAGAGCACGACAAAAGCGGGGGCCTTGCTCATGGGCTGGGATAGTTCGACGTACGCATCCACCACGCCGCGCGCCACCCCGGAGCTGAGATATTTCTTGCCGGCCATCACTTCACGGATGGCGCGCACCAGTTCTTCGCAGGCGGTTTGCTTGAGAATATAAGCCGACGCGCCGGCCGCAAACATCTCGCGCACAAAGCGCTGATTCGCATGCCCCGAAAGAGCCACCACCTTTAGGTTGGGATTGGTTTTGACGATCTTGCGCGTCGCATCGATGCCGTTCAAATCCGGCATCGCGACGTCCATGACCACAACATGGGCGCCAGACTTGCGGGCCAGGTCCACGACGGCCATCCCGTCCGCGGCCGTGCCGACCACCGTCATCCCCCGCTCCTTCTCGATCATGGCCTGCAAACCCTCGCGCATCATTTGATGGTCGTCTGCCAGCAAAATTCGGATTTCCATGCGCAACTCCGTTAATATCCTTTTCCCTAACTTTTAAATTATGACGCGGATGCCTTAAAACTGCAAGTTAATACCACGCAACCCGTCAAAACTCCATGATTTTCCACGGCCGCGGCGCGCCGGGAATATTGCCGAAAGAACACTCCGATTCGTTGTTTTAATGGTAGGACAAACCAATCGCCCCGGGTATCGGGGAAACCCCTGGAACCACCTGCTAAAAACCTTAGCGGGCTGGGGGCGCGCCAACATTTCAAATTTTCCCCCGATGACCAGCTTCCGGCAGCTTGGCAGGTTTCAAGCCGGTGAAGATCGCGTAAAGCGCCGGCAACGGCGGAAATAATGATTGACATTCATTTCAAAAACGCTGAAATTGCCAAAAAGCAAGGAGCATAAAATTTCATCCGGGAATTGGCGGCAGGCATGAACCATGCCGCAAATCCGGCATGGCGCCGGGCCGCCCGCGCCCAAGGCAAACAAATGAATATTCTGCTGATCTACCCGGAATTCCCGGACACGTTCTGGAGTTTCAAACACGCGCTGGCGTTCGTCGGCAAGCGGGCGGCGTTGCCGCCGCTGGGACTGCTGACCGTCGCCGCCATGCTGCCGCGGGAATGGTCCCAGCGGCTGGTGGACGCCAATGTGCGGAAACTGGCCAAAGCGGACCTGGCCTGGGCCGACTGCGCGTTCATCAGCGCCATGGGCGTCCAACGCGCATCGGCCCGGCGGATCATCAGCCAGTGCCGCGAAGCGGGATTGCGGATCGTGGCCGGCGGGCCGCTGTTTCAAACCGCCAGCGAGCAGATCGCCGCCGTGGACCATTTCGTATTGAACGAGGCGGAACTGACACTGCCGCTTTTCCTGCGCGACCTGGCGCAAGGGCAGCCGCGGCGGGTCTATGCCTCCGACCGGTTTGCCGACCTGCAACAAACCCCCTTGCCGCGTTGGGATTTGCTGGAGATCAAACGTTATGGCTGCATGAGCCTTCAATTCTCGCGCGGCTGCCCGTATAACTGCGATTTCTGCAATGTCACCGCCCTGCTCGGACGCCGTGTCCGCATGAAATCGGCGGCGCAAATCGTCGCCGAATTGGACGGCATCTACCGGCGCGGCTGGCGCGGCGATGTGTTTTTCGTGGACGACAATTTCATCGGCAACCGGGTCTTCCTGAAGGCGCAACTCCTGCCGGCCCTGATCGCGTGGCGGCGGCGCAAGACCGGGGTGCTTTTTTTCACCGAGGCTTCGATCAATCTGGCCGATGACCCGGAGTTGATGGATATGATGGTTGCGGCCGGATTCAACAAGGTGTTTATCGGGATCGAGACCCCGGACGAAGCCAGCCTGGCCGAGTGCAGCAAACTGCAGAACAAGCATCGTAATCTCGTGGAGGATGTGAAGCGCATCCAGCGGGCCGGGCTGCAGGTGCAGGGCGGATTCATCGTGGGATTCGACCACGACCGCCCTTCGATTTTCCAGCGCCAGATTGACTTCATTCAGAAGAGCGGCATTGTGACCGCCATGGTCGGCCTGCTGCAAGCCCCGCCGGGCACACGGCTTTACGAGCGGATGAAATGCGCCGGCCGGCTGCGGGGGGAATCGTCCGGCGACAACGTGGACGGCACAACCAACATTGTCCCGGTGATGAACCTTGAAATGCTGCGCGCGGGCTACCAGAGCATTCTGCGGCACATCTACTCCCCGGAGCACTACTACGCGCGGATCAAGACCTTTCTCCGCGAATACACCCCGCCCCGGCGCCGCGGCCTCCCCCGGTTCTCCCACCTGCTCGCGCTGGCGCGCTCCTTCTACCGGCTGGGGATCGTGGGCCAGGAACGGCTGTACTACTGGAAACTCCTGCTTTGGACGCAATTCCGGCGGCCCCGGCTCATCCCCGAAGCCGTGATTCTGGCCATCTACGGGCGCCACTTCCGCAAGGTCTGCGAGCCGCTGGCGCAAAACCGCGACTAGTCCCTGCCGCGGCCGGGACGCGCGGGCATCATTCCACGACCAGATGTTCGGCCCGGAATGCGCCGATTTCCACCGCCACACGATCGCCGGACTGGATGCTGGCGCCCGGATTGGCAAACAGGATGACGTAAATCCGGCCCGCTTCCGGCCGGACCGCCGTCGAACGCAGCGTTCCCATCTTGGGCATCTTGGGCACCTTATGCCGTTCACCCGTGGCCTCGTTAATCAACCATGCCGCCTGCGCGCTATCGGTCAGTGCCGCCGCTTTATCGGGATCGAGCACCCGGTAACGGAAGTCGAGGATATGCCCCTGGGCCGACAGCCGCAGGCTTTCAACACGCATGCCCCACCGTTCCGCCAAGTCGGCCGCCGCCGCGCTTGACAGGATGGTGGTTGACCGAGCGTGGTTGGCCGCCGCATCCGGCGGCGGCGGGCGGGCGGACGGCAGTGGCGCCACGCATCCGACCGTCAGCATAAGCATCAAAACCGACGACGACGCCCGGAAAGGTAGACGAAGATGATGGTTAACGACCATGGGGATCATGGCAAATCAACTTCAACTTTGTAGACCCGCACCCGGCCAGGCGGAGTATTGGTATCCGTTAAGGTCGTCACATTGTCGGCGCCAGGTTCAAGCCCGGTCGCGGGCTCCCATGGTCCGCCGCCCGGCAGGAGCTGATTGCGGGAAAACAAGCGGTAGCTGCGCCCGGCCGAGGTGTCACCCACCTGCACCTGTTTTCCCCCGCCATTCACGGCAATACCGGCTATGCGCACATACGACTGCCCATCCAGCGGTTTGGTGTCCGCTACATATTCCTGCAGGTTGGAAAACCCGTCGCCATCCGCATCGGCATCCGGCACGCCATTGGTATAACCGCCGAACCAGGTCTCCTCCCAGGCATCCGGCAAACCGTTGGCATTGGAATCCAGCGGTTTCGGCGGATTGCTCACCGCGCGACGGTCATACCAGGTCAGCGCCGGCAAGGCCGGATTGGCGACCAGCACATCGACGGTCTTGCGCGGCGGCAACATGACGCTGTACTGCCATTTTCGGAACGCGTAAGGGAACCCGTCCTCGGCCACGATCTGGCCATAGGCGTTAGCAAGCACGGGCATGCGGAGCCGGGACCCCGCATTGATCATGCGGAACAGCACCCGTTCGCCATCCGCCGCCGCGGTTGTCCAGACGCCATTGGTGCGGTCCTCGCCGTTCAACAGGTAATACCCGGCCTGGTAGTCCATCGTGCTGGAAACCATCCGGCCGGGGCCGAAGTTGTCATGGGAAACCGCTTGCGTGAGCCGCGGTTCGATTTCGGAATAGAACAGCAAAACCGCGCGGTCATACACCACGTTCGAATAGGCCTGCCCGGGCTGATAATCTTGAATCACCGCGCCGTAAAGGCCCATGGAGCATTGGACGGCCGGATGGGACCCGCTGTGATACAAATATGTCCCGGGCCGGATGCCGGTCCAGACGTAATCCACCGGAGCGTTATTGCCTGGCGCCGTTTCCAGCGCATAAGCGACCGCCCGGCCGGCGCCGTTGCGCACCGGCGCCTGACCGGTAGCCAGGGGTTGGCCCGGAATCACCAGCGAAACGGGCTCCGGCAGATCGTTATCCAGGTGGATGGTCAAAACCGTGTCGCCCGGGGGCACCGTTAAAACCGGGCCTGGCACGGTTACGGCGCCATCCCGGCTGGCAAAACCGGTATCCCGCGCAAATCCCCATTGCGCCATCCGCCCGCCGTTGTTGGGGAGCGCATTGGTCACCGGCGCCGCCCGTAGAAAAAATTCCGCACCTTGAACGGATGCCGCCATCCCGAGCATCAGGACTGCGCCCCATCCGCCGCTGAGTATGTTTTTCATTAAAGTCCATCCTTCCTGATATTTTCCTGGCAACATTAAATTGCACCGCACCGCATTAATGCATGGGCATACTGTTGGTTGTGGGCGGCATTACCATCATCATGGTTGACATGCCGCCGGGGAACACATTGTTGTTCACGATCTCTTTTTCGTTGTGCGAATGCCACATGAACATGAAGGCGCCGTGCGGGTTAAGCCCTTCGTGGGCGGGCGGCAGCATGCCCATCCCCCCCAGGAAAGGACTGCCGCTATAATGCCCGCCGTAGGTCAAGTCCATGTCGCTCGGCAGGATGACGGGAAACGGCTTGCCGTGATCGGGGGCATATTCATGGGGCTGCATGGGCTCGTTGGTGCTGGTATGCCCGTAAATATCCCATCCCAATTTGGCGCCGGTCCACTCGAAAACCGCATCCGTCGTCTGCCCGGGCGCCACGGTAATCGTGAATTCCGATCCGGCCAGATCCGGCCCGGAAACTCCCGGCTGGCTTTCCAGCATACGCCCGTCACGCGCCAGGATGGCGGCATTATTCCCATGGAAATGGAAGGGGTGCGCATCACGGCCGGCGCCCACCAGCCGCATGAGGAGTTTTTCGCCCGGCAGCATTGCGGGTTGGCAATCATAGGGCTGGTGCGGCAGCCACGGCGCGAACGCCGGCAGCATGGTGTCCGGCGAGCAGCGTCCATTGATAAACCAATACACGGGCCAGAAAGCCGTCATATCCGCCCGGGCCGGCCGGCCCGCTTCGATCGCCGCATGCACATCGGGATCAATCTCGGTCAGCAAGAACAGATATTCCTGGTCGAAAACGGTAGCCGCATGGTCATACGCCTGCGTACTCACGGCCGGCCGAACGATCAAAGCGCCGACTAAGCCCATCTCGACCTGCAGGTCCTGGCGCGTTCCGCTCTGGTAAAGATAGGTTCCGGGCTGGTGGGCCGTGAAATGGTATGATACCGTGCCGCCATTCGGTGGCGCTTCCCGGGTCAGGGCGCCGGCCGCTCCGCCCGCCGCGGTGACGCCGACCTGCCCGGGGAAAACCATGGACACGGGCGTCGTCAAGGTGTTGCGCAGATTGATTTGGACGCTGGCGCCCTGGCGCACGATCAGGGTCGGGCCGGGATATTGCATGGCGCCGGATCCGACCGCAAACCCCCACATGTAAATCGAAGCGCCGTCGGGCGTCAGGATATGCCCGTCGCGGGCCGTCAGTTCAACCACGCCGCCATCGGCCACCGCCAGGCCGTCAATCCAATGCCGCGCGGCGGAGGCCGGGTTGAGGGCGAGTGCCAGCAGCCCTGCCGTGCAGATCGCCAAATGCGCTGTTTGGTTATATCTCATCTCGCGTTTCCTTCCTTATGGCCTGATTATACCGCCCGCCGCCGCCCATCCACGGACCGGGTAAGTTCGGGATGCAAGGCGTTGGGCAATCACTGAATCACTATCTCGGTCATCATTCCGCCGTAATCTTCCGCCCCGTTGCAAAGGTCTTCCACGTCGGTGGAATACAACATATAGGTTCCAACCGGCACCCCGGCTGTGTCCAGGATGGCATCACAGGCTTCGCCGCCGCCCAAAGTGACCGACATGGTCCGGTAATAGAGGTTGGCGCCGAGCAGCGGCCCGGCGCCATCCGGGTCGGAACCGCGCAGCAGCCGGGCGGAGCGGCCGACGACGAGCATGGGCAGGCCGAGCACCGTTACGGTATGATACTTGACGGTATCCAGGCTCGAGAGCCGCAGCAGGATTTTCTGGCCTTGTTTGGCGACAATCAAGGCCGGCAGCTTTTGGGCGTCAAAGCCATTGACATTGGCGATATAACCCGGGTTGATGGTGTCCGGATACCCGCGTCCGTTGATCCAGGGATAATCGTCCTTCATCATGGAAAACGACAACGGCTGGACGTCGATGCTCTGGTCGTGAAATCTGCTGTCGAACCCGCCGAGTTGCAGGAGGTAATCGACGTCGTAATGCGTTGACCCGTCGCCGTCGTTATACGCATACCGGTACCCGTTGGAATGGACGAAGCCGCCGCCCAGCACGGTTCCGTCGGGCAGGTTGTTTTGAATCGGATCCACGGACACATTTCCCAGCATCCCCATTTGCATATGTTCGGTGGCTTCCACGTGGCAGTGGTACATGAACGTGCCGGGCTCAACGATCTCATAGTAATACGTCAGCGTGCCGCCCATGTTGATGGCGATGGACCCCATCGGCTCGCCGTCAAAGATCGTCGCCGCATTGGGGAAGCCATGGAAGTGCACGGTATGCGGATCGAACAAGTCGGGACGCATCAGCATGCCCACGTTGCTCAGGCGCAGGAAGACGCGCTGCCCTTCCTTGAACCGCAGGGTCGGCCCGGATAATTCCGCCGCCAGCATGCCGGCCATCATTTTCCGGTCCGGCGGGATGCCGGTAAGGTCCGAGAAACCGAAGCAATAGAAATCGCGTCCGTCGCCGCCCTTGATAAATCCATCGCCCGCCCCCAGGTGAACGTTGACATAGTCGTTGCTGACGTTGCCGTCGCCGTCCGTGTCAATGCCGTCCAGGTCAGGCACGTAATCGGCCGGGACGCCGAAATATGCGCTGCTCACGTAATTACCCACCGCCGCCCCGACAACCAGGCCATTGCTGTTGCCGAACGAGAAATGTATCCCGGCCCAGAGCCGGGAATCGGCGGCTTCCCGCGCCGCCTGCCCAAAACCGGTATACATCCGGTTGGTGGACATCATGTTGTAAGGCCGGACGGTAAACGCCATGGCATCCGTGCCGAAAAAATTTGACAACACGGCGGCCGCCGCCGCGCTGAAAAGGCTGTGCGCCGACACGTACTCGGGAAAACGGGGCGTATTGGTGACATACGGAACCCAGTTGGCATCGGCCGCGGTCAAAGGATTGCCGTCGGTTTCGGCCGCCCGGATTGCCGTAATGGGCCGCCAGGCGTTGTAATGGTATTTGGCGTCCCAGGCGCTGATGCCGGCGTCCGCCAAAGCCACATTGAGCTGCGCAAACAGGCGCGCGCTATCGGCCAGCCCCAGATTGGTGGCAACCGACCGGGCGATTTCATTCCACCGCCCGACAGTCGTCGCCGTCCCGGGCATATCCACCCAGAACCAGACGATTTTGGGCTGCTCGGCATTGGTCCAGACCACGTTGGTCGAATACTGCCTGACTTCTTCCAGGGCGGCGGCATACTCGGCGCCCGCCAGCGGCGGCGGCGGCGGCGGGCGGAATTGGCCGCCACCCGTCATGGCAAACGGCATGACCATGGCCCAGTGGGGCATCATGGCCGGCTGATAGTCCGGGAAAGTCGGCTGCCAATCCCCGGCGTTGGTGCCCGGAACATAGGGCGTCATATTGGTGGACATCGCGGACATGTCATCCGCCCGCATGGCCACGATTTGCCGGCCCACGTAGTTTCCGAGCACCATCCCGTTGGTACGGGCCTGGGCATCCGGCTCCGCCGCCAGCGAGGCGGCCAGGGCGGCGTCCAGGGCCGCGATGTTGTTGGTATAGAGCGCGGTCAGGACGGCATGCGCGGCGGCGGCGGCGGCGGCCGGGGTGGAACAAGGTTGCCGGGGGGTGACCGACACCATGTAGGCCGCGCGCGACCGGTCAATGGAATTGACCGCATCATACATGGCGGCATGGGTCATGGCCAGCGACCGGGACGCCGTAATGGCCATCTGTTGATTGCCGGCAATCAGCGACACCGCGATGACATTCCAGTTCGAGACCACATCCGCGCCAGCCGCGGTTACCAGCATTCCGGCCGCTACGGCCATGCGCGCCAGCCTGGCGGCGGGCGTTGCTGAAACACGCGCCTGGACAGGCGCGCGCCACACGCGTCCGAACCGCCGCCCTGCCCCGCGGCCGGCAGCAGGCGCCGGCCAGACATGCTTTAAAATACCGCTAACGGCATTGCGCGTGTGCATATTCATCCCTATGTTCATGGATTAACCTCCGCGTTTTCGGATTGATCCAATTCGATCCGATAAAACAGCCGATCCGGCAAATCCGGAAGATTGTCCACCCGGTTCAACGGTTGGTCGGCCGGCAAATGTTCCATGACGGGTACATAGCCGCCGCTCTCGATATCCGCGGTACGGGTGATATCATACGCCTTGCCCCAGACACTTTGCCATTGGAGCCGGATACCATCCCCCCCGCGCTCAACGGCGGTAATCCGCAGCAGCGATTCCGCGTCGCGCGGATCGGTTCCGGCATAATATTCATCCAGGTCGCGGAATCCGTCGCCATCCGCGTCCGAGACAGCCGTCACGACAAGCCCGAACGCTCTTTCCCAGTAATCCGGCGCGCGGTTGCCGTTGGCATCCACATACTCGTCGGCGCCAATATCGGCGGCCGCGTCCATCGGCCGCGGCTCGCCGTCATAATCCAGGGCCAGCGCCGGAAAATCCCCGATCAACCGGCCGCCGCCCTGGCCGATGGCGGGCGAAAACTCCGTCAGGTGATAATCGCCACGCAAGCCGATCGGATGCATTTTCACCGAGATACTGTTGCCGCCTTCGTCCAGGACGGTGGCCGACTGCAAGGAATTGACAAAGCCGGCCGCGAAGCGCGGCGCGGCGGACAGGTTGGAGGCGTCATAGCCCGCGGTATCGGTCAGCAGGCAATCGCGCGGATGCAATACCCATCCCGGGCCGTCGGCCACGTGCAAATCCCAATAAGGCTGCGCGGGATTGGTGGCCAGGCCGCCGGCGCCGCCATGCATGGATGCGTCGTTGTAGAACGACCGGTTGCGCCAGATAATATTATCCTCCAGCACCGGGTCGGCATGGAATTGGCCGGCGGCATTGGTCAACGCCGGGCTGTGCGCATGGGCCACCAGCCCGGCGCCCTGCGGGACCGAGTTCAACGCGCCCGGCGGAAAGGCCAGTTCCGCGGTGGCGGTGCTGTCATTATTGGCGATGGTATTGTTGATAAGGCTCCTAACCAGAATTTGTGGGTAAAAAACAGGTTTTAAAGTTTAAGAAGTTCTCCAAGCAATGGCGCCAAAAGATGGTGGAGTTATTAACAGCCTGCCGCTTTGGGCGTTTGGCGGCCCCGCAGCAGCCTGATTAATAACTCCTGATTGGCGCGATGGCGGAACGGAGATAAAGCGGCGGCAAAAAAATAGGCTGGCCTTTCCGTAATCCATTGCGTATGCAATGGGTGAACACAAAAAAAGGAGGACCAGCCCAAGGTGAAACTTAAAACAATTTTGAATCGTTTGCAACCTTTGAAACGTTTTATTTATCAGGAAACTTGTATGGTTTTGGATCGTCGCGGCCAATGGAAAGTGGATATAAGCATTCGTCCGCATCGCCAACGCGCGGCATGCTGCTCGCGTTGCGGGCGACCGCTGGCGACATACGACACTCTGCCTGAACGGATATGGGCGTTTGTGCCCATTTTGAATGTGCCGGCTTTTTTGCATTATAGTCCGCGCCGGGTAAATTGCCCCGAACATGGCGTGGTGGTGGAAGCGCTGCCTTGGAGCGATGGCAAACGACCCTACAGCAAGGCGCTGATGCTTTTTTTGGGGAACTGGGCGCGGAGGTTGTCCTGGAAAGAGACGGCGCTGATTTTCAAAGTCAGTTGGCAGGCGGTTTATCGGTCGGTCGAGTGGATGGTGGAATGGGGCTTGGCGCACCGGGAATTGGCCAATATAACGGCGATTGGTGTTGATGAACTCCACGTAGGCAACGGTAAAAAGAGCAAGAACTATCTGACCTTGATCTATCAGATTGATGCGCAATGCCGCCGATTGCTCTGGGTCGGCCAAACCCGCCGGGCGGCCGCGCTGCGTAAAGGGTTGCAATCTTTGGGAAAACCCGTGCTGGCCGGCATTCGACATATATGTAGCGATATGTGGCGACCTTATCTGAAAGTCATTGCTGCGAGCCTCAGCCACGGTTGCCACATGATTGACCGCTTCCATGTCGTGCAAACCTTGAATGCCGCCGTGGACGAGGTCCGGCGCCGGGATATGGCGGCGATGACAGCGCGTCCGGCGGCCAAGCAAAAACTCAAGAAAATGCGCTGGACCTTGCTGCGCCGCAAAACCCGCGTGCGCGGCAAAGCTCGCGAAATGCTTGATCGGATATTGGGCACAAGACTGCAAACCGGCCGCGCCTATTTGTTCAAGGAAAGCTTTCAGCATTTTTGGAGCTATCACAGCCCAACCTGGGCGCGTAATTATCTCCAGGCATGGGTCAAGCGCGCCTGTCGTAGCCGCATTGCGCCAATCATTAAGGCGGCTAAAACCATTGCTAAACACGAGGAGCTGCTTTTGAACTGGATCAGAGCCAGAAACGAGGTTTTTACTGGCGCAACCGAGGGCTTGAACAATAAAGCTCGAGTGGTTACCAAACGATCTTATGGCTTCAGAACTTTTCATGGCGCGGAAATGGCGCTATATCATACCCTTGGGCAATTGCCCGAACCGGTAATCACCCACAAATTCTGGTGAGGAAACGTTGATAATATAGCACCTCGCCGCATCCTGCAGCGATACGCCGCCGCCGGCATAGCCGGCAACATTATTAACGATGATGTTATTGAAGAGATTCAGGGCATGCCACAGATTGGTCTGGCCCGGGCTGGCCTGGACATCCTGGCCGTTGAAATGCGCGGCCCGAATGCCGCCGCCATGCTGGCCGCCCGCAAGATTGCCCTGGATCAGGTTGTTCCGCACGGTGATGGTTCCGGCGCCGGGAGTAACCAGGCCCACCGGCGGCGCTTCACCCGCCAGGTAGAGGCCGCCGCCCGCGCCGCCAATATTGGCGGCATAAAACACTTCGTTGGCCACAATCCGGTTCCCGACAATCAGGCCGTTGGTGCTCAACCCTTCATGGCAGATACCGGCGCCATTGCCGCGCGTCAGGTTGCCGACCACCGTGTTGTTGGTGATCGTGTAATTGGCCGAGCCGGCAAACACGGCGATGCCGCCGCCGCCGGTGATGCCGGCGTTTTTCAGCACCATGTTGTCATGGATGACAATCCCGTCATTATCCGCGGGCAGGCCGGTATCGGGTATGCCCAGCGCGATGCCGCCGGCGAATTGGCCCTGATTGCCCTGAATCCGGTTATTACCGATGCGCAGACCGTGAATAGCACCGGGAACATGAATGCCGCCGCCCATCAGCGAGCCGTAAATCGTGAACCCGTCAATGCGCGCTTGGTTGCCGGACGCGAAAGGATGCCCGGCGACGTCGCCCAGCACCAGCACACCCGGACACTCGCTGGCGGCAAACGGATCGGCGCCCGGCGTGCCGAGCAGTTCCTGCACCTTGGTATGCCACGCGGGAATGCGGTCGCTCGGAACCGGATTGGCATTGATGATCGTCGAAGGCGCGCCGGCGCCCTGCAGCCGGACAGGTTTCCAGAGGATGACGTTTTCGTCATACACGCCGGGGTGCACAAGAATCAGGTCGCCGGCCGCGGCGGCATCCACGGCATCCTGGATCGGATGCGCCGGATAACCGGCCGGATATACATGGCGCACGGCCGCGCCGCTTTCGAACGTCGTTAAAGTTACGCCCATGGGCGAAAGCCGTCCGTTATCCCCGCGCCGGACCAGCAGTTGCCCGCTGGGGGCGCCCGCCGGAACACGCGCCTCGATCGAACCATCGCTCCACGACAACACCGTCAGCGGAACCTGTCCGACCGTCACTTGCCCGGGCACGCCGCCGAATCCATAGTCGCGGGTGATATACGGCGGCAGGTTCGATGTCGTCAGGTAATAGTCGGGGTTGGGAACCATCGAGGGCCCGACGGAGACGATCGTTAATACGCCGGTGGAACTGGCGGCGAGGGCGCCGCCGGCCGGCCCGGCGACGGAGTGGATGATCGGGGTGCGATCCGGCGCCTCAACATCCAGCTTGCGATACCGGTCGCCGACGAACGCCGCCAGGGGGACAATCGGCGTATCGAGATAGGTGGTCATCGCCGGATAATATTGGAAGGTCCAGGGAGTCTGGCTGTAATTGGGATCGTAAAAAGGATCCACGATCCGCATACCAGGATGGTTCGGATCCGGCATGGTGGGCTTGTTGATGACCAGGGTCAACATGCTGGGTGACACCCCGCTGGGCGAGGGAACGTTAACCGTAATCGTGGATGGGAGCAGCGCATTGTAACCGCCGAACTCGTCCGTATAAACGCGCAAGATTTCGTGGCCGGCATAATCCTCAAAAGCCACCGGCAGCCAGGCCGGCGCGGCTTTCTCGCCATAAACCGGGCTGGTTGGATCGAATTCCGCGGCAAGATCGTTGTTGACGAAGCCGACGGCGCGCGCCGCTTTGGGGACCTCGGTAAAAAGAAAGAAATTGACGCCCGGATTCCCACCCTCCGCGAGTTTAACCTGCTTGCGGTCGGGACCCCGCAAGGTCCGGCCGGCCAGCGGCGCCGGCGTCCCGGGAAACAGGGTGAGTTCCGGCGGCACGACATAAGGATCGCCCACGCAAAGCGGCGTTGCCAATGGCAGGGCAGTCTTGGCCGGGGTATAGTTATCACCGTAATCCACGTTTTTATCCTGGGATTTGAAATGAAGGTAGCCCGGCGGCGCGGCCGCCTCCACAATATACGCGCCCGGGGGCAGTCCTTCCACTTCAGACCCGGCAGAATCGGCCATGCCGCCTGGAAAATAAGAAACAAAGGCATAGCCGCCGTTAAACACGCCCGGGCGGACTTGATTCCAGGTCCCATAACCGTCGAATCCCGGCACAACCCGTTGCCCATGGATCACCGGCGCATTGGTCATGATGCTGCCCTCCGGCGGGCTGTCATCCCAACTGTCCGTCTGCGTAATTTGCAGCGCGTCGCCGGGATCGAAAACCCCGTTGCTATTGCGATCCACGTCCTCCAAACCCTTGGCGCCGCCGGCCTGCCACTCGAAAGGATAATTATCCACATCGGCCAGGGTGGCCCGGCCATCCTGATCGCAGTCGTCAATGACGCCATCCTCGTCGCCATCGCCGTAAAGCGCCACTTGCACACGCGGGATTCCGGGTTCCCACGGTTCCGCCGCCGCCTCCTGGGGATCGTTTTCGGCGCGGGTGGTGTTGTAATGGACAATCCCGGAAATTCCACCGTTCTCGCCGGCGGCATAGTCCGTCTTGCCCCAGTCAATGATATTGTTCTGGTTAAGAAACAGCATGATGGCCTCGGTCAATACCGGGCCGGTTTCCGTCCGCGACAGGTTGTTGCCGGTGTTGGGATTGACGATCGGCTGGCCGTAATCGGGGGAATTGGTGTCCATGTTGACCTGGGGTTGCGGAGTGAGTTTGTTGCGGGAGGGCATCGCCCACCCGTTGTCGGGCAACACCTCGCCGCCATCGTCAATAATGGCGGTCATACCGGTAGCCTTATACCGCGCAAAATCCACCTCCGCGACCAGCCATTTAAAGAAGGGAAACACCTCGCTGAAGCTGTAATTCCCCGCGCCGTCCGTCACCCGGCCCTGGTAAATGCTGCCGTCGCGGAAACGCAGATTGACCGCCTGGCCGACAATGCCGGCCTCGCCGGGATCGCGGAATCCATCCTGATCGGCATCGTAGAAAACCGATCCTTCCAGCGCGCCGAACCAGCGGAAACACAGGACATTGCCCAGATCGACATCCGCTCCGTTGGTGACCGTGAAGGTGTTGAAGCCGAATAACGCATCCAACGGCATGTCCCAGGTTACCAGTTGATAGCTGCCCGGCGGCACGTTGGTGATGACGAACATGCTGTCAGCATCGCAAGGAGCGGCATATAGTCCAACCGGGGCCGCGGCCGGACCGTTCAAACCGATCCAGCCGTCCGGTACCGGTTCGCCCGGGAAAAACCCCTGGTTTTTAGGCGGCTTGGAAAAATGGTTGTAAACCAGCCGGCCGCGTACCCGCCCGTTGTCCGCGGCCGCTGGCGGCGGATTAGTAACCCAAGGAAGGCGCGCGCGATCCACGAACCCGAAGGCCACGTGTTTAAAGCCGCCGCCCCATCCCTCGATAAACACCGCCGGCTCGTTGGCCTTAACCCAGGCGTCAATCACCATGGTGCCTTCGATGGTGGAAGTTTGGACCCACCCCGTCCCATCCGGCGGGATGACCGTTACGCCATATTTACCCGGCGCCAGAAAACGCACGCGCGCGTCGCCGTTGGCGTCAGTTTGAATCACGCCGCTGCCCATCATATCCACGATATAATTGCCGTCGGCGTCCATCTCGTACTGGCCGCTGGCGTCCTGCCGGTAGGTGGTGCCCAGCGGATTGCCGAACGCGTCGGCCATCAGCGGCCCGCCCAGATCCGCCAGCATGACTTTAAAGTTCGCCAGCCCCGGCTCGCCATTGTCATAAACATTATTGATCGGGTTGTGGTCCTGGAATACCAGGATCGAAATCTGCGCCGTGGGCACCGGGTGCCGGTTGACGACAATCGTCGCGCCGGTTTGCCCGTTGGTAATCAGCGCCGAACCCAAGGTGTGCCCGGCATCGGGCAGAACCGAGACCAGGTAGCGGCCGGCGGACGGGACGGCGATATTGGCGGCCGCGCCGGCCGTATGCCCGGTGCTGACCAAGGGCGCATAGCTTTTATGGATAGCCAGCGAAATGCTGTCCGCCACCTGGGCGCCCGGAACGGTCACCGTTGTCGTATCCTCCTCCACCAGCCAGCGGAAACCGCTGACGGCGGCGCCGTTTTCGTCCACCACCTGCAAGGAAAACGCCGCGGATGACAGGGGGATTGCCGCGGAGACCGCCATGCCTAGTATCCAGGCCAGCACCGGCCATGGGCCCGGCATTCGAACAAGCCGATTAGCATACATATTTAATTCTCCTTAAAAACCGCCGTGACTGCGCCGGCCCAAAGGCCGGGGCCGGCGCCATAGTTCAACAAGGACGGATTACCGCCCCGTGCCGGCCGGCTTGTAACCAGGGCCGCCCAGCATCACTCCCACTTCGGAGGCGTAATCCTGAGTGGACAGCAAGGCGCGCCAGGCGCCGGTGGTTTCCTGGTAAAGGGCCGGGTCCGCCAGACCATCCCCGTCGTAATCCGCCGGCGCCGGAATGAAGCCGGGACCGCCAAAGGCCAGGTCGGTGATGATTATGTCATCCAGGCTGGACAACAAGATCATCCAGGCGCCGGCGCTTTCCTGGTAAAGGGCCGGGTCCGCCAGACCATCCCCGTCGTAATCCGCCGGCACCGGGGTGAACCCGGGGCCGCCGAATGTGCCGGTGACCTCCTGATAATCATCGGCGGAAAGCATCCCGGCCCAAAGCCCGGTTGCTTCCTGATACAGGGCAGGATCTGTAATGCCGTCGCCATCGTAATCGGCGGCGACGGCCTTGTAACCGGGGCCGCCGAAGAACTGGGACACTTCCGCATACTGGTCATCCGACAGGCGCGCAGCCCACTGTCCGGTGAGTTCCTGGTAAACCGCCGGATCGGTCTTGCCGTCGCCGTCGTAATCGCCCTGGGCCGGGAGATAGCCCGGGCCGCCGACTTGGATGTAGCCGACCGCCAATATCTGACTGCTCCACAGACCCGTGGATTTCTGGTACACCGCCAGGTCCGTAATCCGGTCGCCATTGTAATCGCCGGGAACCGGCAGATAGTCCGGGCCGCCAAACAGGCCGCCGGTTTGTTGGTAGCCGCTGCCTGAGAGCAGTAAATACCAGAATCCGGCGCTTTCATTGTAAACCACCAGGTCCATCAGGCCGTCGCCGTCATAATCGCCGAACGCACTGTCGCCCGCCGCGAAATTGCGCTGATATTCCATGGCCATCAATGTGCGCGGGGAAATATCCACCGTCACCGGCGTGGTAGCGCCGGGCAGGGGCGAAACCGACATGTCGCCGTAGCGGCTGATAATGGCCGCATCGCACGGGCCGGGGTCGGCGCAATTGTAGACCTTGATATAGAGATAGCCGCCTTCGTATTGGGTTCCGCTCCCGAATGTGCGCGGGCCAAAATTAAAACACCCCTCCAGCGTGGTGTAATCGCGCGCCAGCAGCACGGGATTCGCATAATTCGTCGCGGGCGTGTAATATAATTCCACCAGCGAGCCGCGCGGCAGATTGGCGTTAGCGCCCGGCGTGGCAGGATCGTTGAGGCCATTGGAAGCCCGCCATTGCACGTTGATCCTGGCGGACGCCGCTAACGTCATCATTGCGTAAATCGCCGCGCAAGTGGCGGCGGCCGTTAAGGTTTTACTTTGCATTGTTATTCTCCTGATGGGGTTGAATGATTGACGGCGAGTTGACTTAAAAGCGTTAAGGATATGCATATGGTTTAACCTCCGTCCAATTGGTTGCGCCGCGCGCATTCAGCCAGAATCCCTGGCCGGGCGGCAGCACTAGGTCCCGGCTCCACCTGCCGTTGTGTTTGGCGGAGGTCCGAAAGGCCCCGGCGGTGGAATCGAAGACAATGATGGCGCTCCCCTCGGCCGCCGCCGCGGCAAACGCCGTGTTGGTCCAGCGCATCTCCACGGGATAGGCATAGCCGACAAGATTGACTGCCTCCGGGCCGCAGGCATCCAGGGGCACATCCGCCACCGGGAGCGACCTGGAATCCGGCGCTTCACCAGTCAGATATATTTCGAAGGCGGAATGAACGCTATCGCCCACCTGCAGCCAGAACGTTTTGCCCACCAGGTTGTTCGTCCCGGGCCGCCAGGCGCCGAGTAATTTGACTTCCGCGGCATCGCCCGCCGAATAATTTTGGATCACGGCATCCCAAAACACGATGGCGGAACCGTTCGGCAGATGCGCCATGATGTCATTCACCGTGACCACCTGCCGATCCAGTGGCATCAGCGGATAGTGCATCTGGTAGAGCCCGCGCCGGGCTACGGTGAATTTGACATACGCCGCCACATTCCGGCTGGCTACCGCCGGGGGCGTCTGGGCGGAAAGATTTGTTCCCAGCAACCAGGCCCCGCTGATGGCAAACACCGCCGCGACCCGCAACTCCATCAAACTTTTCATAACCGCTCCTTTCCGTCCAGGCGTAACGCCAGGTTTTTTAATACGCGCTCATCCTATCAAGATGTTATTTCCTGTGAATCAGGGGCAACCTGAGATCGCCCTGCGCTTTTCCCGATGTTCCGCCGGCCCGATTTGATCGGACGGACGGCCGGCGACATACTGTTTTCCGGCGCCGACGCTCCGGATTGCCGGAATCAATTCTTCCAAAGCGCGGGGCTTGCAGACAAAGCCAAGCGCGCCGGCCTCCAGCACCGCCTGGATCAGAATCGGCGCGGAGTAATTTGAAAACACGATGACCTGCGTTCCCGGGCATTCCCCCATGATTGCCCAGGTGGCGTCGATGCCGTTCATCCGCGGCAGCATAATATCCATCACCACGACATCGGGACGGAGCTGCCGGACCAGCGCCAGCGCTGTTTCCGCCGACCCGACATCCGCCACGACATCCAAATCCTTTTCCTGGCCGATCAGGCTTTTCACTTGTTTCCGCATTGGGATATGATCGTCCACCAGTAACACTTTCATGTTTTTCAATTGCCCCTGGATGCCATGCATATCCGCGGCGGCGGCCGTCTGACCAATGCGCCGCAACTGTTCCGGCGGAAACGGATTCCCGCCTTTCTGATTATGATTGTGCCGTAAACCGCGGCCGGGGCCAATCGGGGAAAGCCTGATGCTCCCCGGCGTAAAACCCTATTCAAAGCGCCGGCAAAATCCGCAATCATACTTGCCTTCGCCGGCATTTCGGCGTATAAAACCAAGCGGCCCGACAATGCCCCCGGAAAGCATGGCCGAGGCGCGCTGGCCGCGCAGGCTTGACAGCGGCGGGGCATTGGCAAATTGCGCCTGACATTCTTGGGAAAGCAATGGAAGATGCATCCAGATAAATCCGGCGGCATCCAGCAAAATACCCCCCGCACACCCGCCGCAAGCGACCAGCTCCGTCCTGCGGTCGCCCCGGACAGCGCTGCCACGGAAAATTGGCTGTCCGCAGTCCTGGCAGCCCTCCCGGTGGGCGTGGCCATCACGGACGACCGGGGCGTACGCATTCGGGCAAACGCCGAATTCGAACGCATCTGGAAAGGCCTGCAGCCGATCGTACGGGATGCCGCCGGCCCGACCGTTTATCAAGCTTGGTGGGCGGATTCCGGCAAACCGGTCCAGCCCGATGAATGGGCTTCCGCCCAGGCCGTGAACAAAGGCGAGACCGTGACCGGCCAGGTTCTGGAAATCCAGCGACCCGACGGCACCCGCGGGTATATCGTCAACAGCGCCGCCCCGTTCCGGGACGACGCCGGCCGTATTGCCGGCAGCGCCGTGGCGATCCAAGACATTACCGAACTGCGCCAGACCCAGTCGGAGATTGCGCACCTGGCTTCCTTCCCCATGCTGAACCCGCAGCCGGTGGTCGAGGCGGACATGGAAGGACAAGTGCTTTTCATGAATCCGTCAGCCCGGCAATTATTCCCGGATTTGAAACAGCTCGGGCCCAAGCATCCCTGGCTGGCGGGTTGGAACAGGGTGGCGCAGGCCTGCCGCCAAAGCGGCGGCGTCATCAGCGGATCCCGTGAAGTCACGCTTGGCGACAGTTCTTACCTGCAATCAATCTGCTATACCCCGCACCGCAACTGTGTGCGCATATACGGCATCGACATCACCGCGCGCAAACGCGCCCAGGAAGCCTTGCAGCAACTCAACGCCGAATTGGAACGCCGCGTGGCCCGGCAAACCGCCGAAATCCGCGAGAAAAGCGCTTACAACCGCCGCCTGATCGAAACCAGCCCGGACCCGCTGGTGACGATCGGACCGGACGGTAAGATCACGGACGTCAACACGGCGACGGAAAAAGTGACGGGGCGGTCCCGGACGGAGCTGATCGGCACCGATTTCCTGGATTACTTCACGGAGCCGGAACGGGCGCGTGCGGGGTACCAGCAGGTCTTCAAGGAAGGCCGGATCGGCGATTACCCGCTGGAAATCCGGCACCGGGACGGGCATGTCACGTCCGTCATTTACAACGCCTCGGTCTACCGCGACGCGCAGGGGAAAGTCGCGGGGGTTTTCGCCGCCGCCCGCGACATCACCCAGCGCAAGCGCGCCGAGGAGCTGGTGCTGGCTGAGCGCCAGCGTCTTTATGACGTGCTGGAGACGCTGCCGGTTTACGTGGTGCTGCTGGCGCATGATCACCGCATGCCCTTTGCCAACCGGTTTTTCCGGGAGCGATTCGGCGTTGCCGGCGGCAAGCGCTGTTTTGAGCACCTTTTTAACCGGACCGAAGCCTGTAAAGACTGCGAGTCCTACAAGGCGCTGGAAACGAACGCGCCGCACCATTGGGAGTGGACCGGGCCGGACGGACGCAACTACCAGATCCACGACTTCCCTTTCACGGACAGCGACGGGTCGCCCATGATCATGGAAATGGGCCTTGATATCACGGATACCAGGCAGGCGCAGGCGGCGCTCCAGCAAGTCAACGAGACGCTGGAACAGCGTGTGGCTGACCGCACGGCGCAGTTGGCCGCCAGCGAGCAGCGCCTCAGGCAAGCGGAAGAGATCGCGCATCTCGGCAGTTGGGAGTTGGACATCGCGGGAGGCCGGCTGGCATGGTCGGATGAAGTCTTCCGCATCTTCGGCCTGGCGCCGCAGGAGTTCATGCCGACCTACGCGGCTTTCCTGGAGCGCGTGCATCCCGACGATCGGGCGATCGTGGATGAAGCTTATCAGAGTTCGGTGCGTGAAAACCGCGACACCTATGAAGTCGAACACCGGATCATCCGCAAGGACAACGGCGCCGTCCGCACGGTTCACGAGAAATGCGAACATTTCCTGGATGCCGGCGGCCGGATTATCCGTTCGGTCGGCATGGTGCACGACATCACGGAACGTAAATGGGCGGATGAAGTGCTGCGGCGTTCGCACGACGAACTGGAACAAATGGTCAAGGAACGCACCGCGGCCCTGGCGGATAGCGAACGGAAATACCGCGAACTGGTGGAGAATGCCAACAGCGTCATCATGCGCATCACCCCCGACCATACCATCACGTTCTTCAACGAGTATGCGCAGCGCCTCTTTGGTTATACGCCGGCGGAACTGCTGGGCCGGAATGCGGTCGGCACTATCATCCCGTCCGTGGATTCGGCGGGACTCGATCTGCGAGCCATGATACAGGCAATCACGGCGGACCCCGACGGATACACGATCAACGAAAACGAGAATATCTGCAAGAACGGCAAACGGGTCTGGGTGCATTGGTCCAACCGCGCCGTGCGCGACGAAAAGGGCCGGCTGGTCGAGATTCTATGCGTGGGGACGGACGTGACCGCACGCAAGCACTCGGAAGAACGCGCCAAGGTGACCGGCGCCATGCTTGCGCTCTTTGCCCGGAAAACCACCCGCCGCGATTATCTGGAAGCCGTGACGGATTTGCTCCAGCAAGTTTTCGGATGCCGCTGCATCGGCATCCGGATCCGCAACGATGATGGGGAGATCCCCTACGAGGCCAGCAAGGGATTCACACCGGAGTTTCTGGCATCCGAATCGCGCCTGCACCCCGACCGGCACGCGTGCGTCTGCCCGCGCATCATGAAGGCGCATCCGTTGCCGTGCGATCGCGCGGCGCTGAGTCCGGGCGGTTCCTTTTTCTGCAACGACACCGCGGTTTTCTTCAACACCATGCAGAAGGCGGATCGGCGGTTGTTCCGGGGCGTTTGCGCCAAATACGGATTTGCCTCCCTCGCCGTCCTACCGATCCGCTACCAGGGCCGGATGTTAGGCGCAGTCCACCTAGCCGATGAACGACCGGACAGGTTTCCCCCGGAGGTAGTCGAATTCATTGAGACCATCATTCCGCTGGTCGGCGAGGCGTTGCACCGGTTCGACATGGAGGCGAAGTTGCGGAAGAGTGAAGAGCGCTACCGTTCGCTGGTGATCGCCACGGCGCAAATCGTCTGGACCACTAACGCGGCGGGCGAGGCGACGGACGACCTGCCGGGCTGGCGGAAATTCACCGGCCAGAGCCGGGAGGAAATCCGCGGGCAAGGCTGGATCGGCGCCGTGCACCCGGACGACCGCCAGCGGACGGCCGCCGTGTGGGAGCAAGCGGTCGCCACACGAACCTTGTATAACACGGAATATCGCCTGCGGCGCTTCGACGGCTGCTACCGCGACTTCGCTGTCCGCGGCGTACCCGTGATCGCAACGGACGGATCCGTGCGGGAATGGGTGGGAACTTGCACCGATATTTCCCAGCAGAAGGCCATGGAGTCGGAAACCGCCCGTTACCAGGAACGCCTGCGCGGCCTGGCGGAGCGGCTGGCGGCCAGCGAAGAGCAGGAGCGTTGGCAAATCTCCCGCTACGTCCACGACACCATCATTCAGAATCTTTCGCTGGCCAGCATCAAGATTGGCGCCGCACAGAAAATCCTGCCCGCGGCCAGGCGCAAAAAGGATGGCGCCGAACTGCAAACGACCCGGACGCTGGTGGATGATGCCATCGCCGAATGCCGCACGGTGATGTCCGACCTGACGCCTTCCCTGCTCTACGACCTCGGGCTGGTGCCCGCGTTGCGGGAACTGGCGGACAAGATTCAGCAACAGCATGGCGTCCAGGTATGCGTCGCTGAAGAAGGCGCAGCTATCGCCATGGCCATTCCGCTCCGCGGCCTGATCTTCCAGTCCGCGCGTGAACTCATCATGAATGCCTTGAAACACGCCGGGCCGCGGGTGGTGCGCGTGACTGTCGCCGGCCGCAAAGGCGAAATCCTGATTCGTGTTCAAGACGATGGCGCGGGATTTGACCCGGACAAACTGGAGCGGCGCGACCCGCGTCAGGGCGGATTCGGCCTGTTCGGCATCCGCCTGCGCATCGAGAGCCTGAAAGGCTGGCTGGCGATCGAATCGGCGCCGGGAAAAGGCACCACGGCGGTAATTACGCTGCCGGTTGCGGATGCGGGATGAACCATGCAGCCTGGCGCATCCTGCCCGCACCGGCATCAGCCGAAAAGAAACTCCGCCGCGGCTTCCGGCTCGATCCGGAAGGCCGAGCCCCGGCCCTCGAAAAACCCGTGCGCCTCGATCAGATGGACATTCAAATCCGTCCAAGCTAGTGTCGCGCCCGTCTTCGGCCGCTCGGCAGTCGTCACCCGCTTGGCATAACGCCCCGGATGCCCCCAGGGACAGACCAGCCAGCCCTTGCATTCCTCGCAACTCACCAGCAAATCCCCGCCGCCGGCGTCCACCTGCGTCCCCAATCCCGTCTGGGCCAGCGCCGTCAACTCGCGCATCCGCCGCGCCAGCAGCGCGGCGGTCACGCCGCATTTTGCCAGCGCGGCGGCATCGGCTTGAATGATCTCCGCGGCACTGCGCCGGTCATGCCCCATAAAGCCGTCCGCCACCAGCGCCGACGACCGCAGCAATTCATCCAACTTCCGGTCCCGGGGCGATGTCTTCATAACCGCGCTCCTCATGCAAATTTATCATAGAAAATCCGGCCGGGCGGCATCCCCAGCGAAGTCAGCACTTGCTGCGCCGCATCTATCAGCCCCGGGCTGCCGCAGAGATATCCCTCGTGCCCGCTGAGATCGGCATGCCGCCGGCGGACCGCCTCCGTCACCAATCCCGTCTCACCCTGCCAGCCGCTGGAGGCTTCCGGCCGCGAAACCACGGGCACGAAGGTAAAATCCGGCAAAGCCCGGGAGAATTCCGCCATCTGATCCAGCAGGCACAAGTCGCGCGTCGAGTTGCCGCCGAAAAAATAGATCGTCTTGCGCCGGTCATGCGCCTGGCGCATGGCGTGCAGGATCGCGACAAACGGCGCCATGCCGCTGCCGCCCGCCAGAAACACCATCGGCGCGGCGGCGGCGCTGAGGCGGAAATCGCCGTAGGGGCCGTTAAACTTCACCGCATCGCCGGTTTTCAAGACATCAAAGCACCAGGTCGTGCAAATCCCCCCCGGCACGCGCCGGATGATCAATTCCACGGCGCCGGCGTCGCCCGGATCGGACGCTATCGAATAAGCCCGATAAACCTCCTCCCGGTTGCCCCGATACCGCGGGCACAAAAGCTGCACATACTGCCCGGCCACAAACTCCAGCGCCGGCGGGTCAACCAACTCGAACCGGAAGCGCTTCATGTCATACGTCAAATCCTCGATTTTCGTACAGCGCGCCGCGTATTCGCGGATGTTGAACAACTCCTCCGGAATTTCGATCGCCAGGTCATTCCGCACCTTCACCTGGCAGGACAGCCGCAGATTGTCCGCGATTTCGCCGGGCGTCAAAAAAGGCTGCTCGGTCGGCAAAAGCGCGCCGCCCCCGGCCAGCACCCGCACCTTGCAGGCGCCGCAGGTGCCCCGGCCGCCGCAGGCGCTGGGGATGAAGATCCGGGAATCCGTCAGGGCCGACAGCAGCGGCTTGCCGCCCTGGACGGTGAGTTCCCGCTTGCCGTTGAGCGTGATCTTGCACTCGCCGTAATTGGCGATCAGGCGCTCGGCCACAACCACCATCAGCGCCAGCCCGGCGGCCAGGCCGCTGACGATCAATACCGCGGTGAAAATTCCTGTCAATGCAAGATCCTCAGTTCAGCACGCCCGTAAACCCGACAAATGCCAGGGCCATCAACCCGGCGATGATCAGCGTGATCCCCGGCCCCTGCAAACCCCGGGGCACGCGGGCTTCGTTCAGGCGCTGCCGGATGCCCGCCATCGCCAGGATCGCCATCAGCCACCCGACCCCGCTGCCGAAGCCGTAGCCGATGGTCACGATGAACGAGTAGCCGCGGATCACCATGAACAGCGATGCGCCCAGGATAGCGCAATTAACGGTAATCAGCGGCAGGAATATTCCCAGCGCCTGGTACAGCCGGGGCGAATACCGGTCAATCGCCATCTCCACCAACTGCACAAACGCGGCAATGATGATGATAAACAGGATGAACCGGAAAAACTCCAGTTGCAGCGGCACTAAAACGTAATAATAGGCCAGCCAGTTCAGCGCCGCGGTCGCCGTCATCACAAACACCACCGCGCCGCCCAAGCCGGCCGCGGTTTTGACCTCGCGCGACACGCTGGTGAACGGGCACATCCCCAGGAAAGTCGTCAGGAGGATGTTTTGCGTAAAAATCGCGGCAAAAGCCGTGACCATCGCCAGCCAGATTTCCTGTCCCGCGCCGTTCATTTCTTGGCCCTCCCGGTTTCGATTGAGCGGCAGACCCACAGGACCGTGGCCAGCATAAAAAACGCCCCCGGCGGCATCACCATGATGATCCACTTGTCCCAGTGCATGGTTGAAAAATACGGCATCGGCACGCCCAGAATCGTGCCCATGCCGAACAATTCCCGCGGCACGGCAATCGCCAGCAGCACCCACGAATACCCCAGTCCGTTGAAGAGCCCGTCAAGCAGGGCCGGGCGCGGCGGATTCGACCCGGCAAACGCTTCGCACCGGCCCATCAGGATGCAATTGGTGATGATCAGCCCCACAAACGGCCCGAGGTTGCGGCTCATCTCCGGCCAGTAAGCCTTCAGCGCCAGGTCAACAATGATCACGTAAAACGCCATGATCAGGGTCTGGACCATCATGCGGATATTCCGCGGCGTCCAATCCCGCAGGAGCGACACCGTCAGGCAACTCATCATGGTCACCAGCGTCAGCGATATGCACATCACCGCCGTATTCAGCACCGCGTTGGTCACGGCCAGCGTGCTGCAAATCCCCAGAATCTGGCGGAAGACCGGGTTGTCGCGCCACAGCCCGTCCAGCATGATCGCGCGCGGTTTCTTGGAAGCTCCGTTCATGGCCCGCCTCCCCCGGCCCGCATCGCCTGCAGCCACACCGCGAGCCGCTCATTGATCAACTGCTCCAGCCGGCGGCAGGTCTGCGTTGCGCCGGTAATGCCATGCACCTCGTGCTCGCCCGGCGTTACCGCCGCCGGCCGGATGCCGATGGGGCGGTCTGGCGGCCCGAGCGTCAAGCCCGCAAACTGCCCGCGAAAATCCTTTTCCGTAATGCGGGCGCCCAGCCCCGGGGTCTCGCTCTGGTCATAAAATGCCAGGCCGGTAATCGCCGCGAGGTCGTGGGACACCCCCACCACCCCGCGGATCGGCGCCCAAAATCCCTGGCCGGCCACCGGCACCGCGTAACCGGCGGTCCGGCCGTCCTTGCGGTAGACATACGCCCCGGCCGCGTCCGCGGATTTTTCGAAAAGCCGGTTGAACAACGCATGCACCCGCGGCGACGGCGGCACGGCAATCTCGGGGAACGCCTCCAGCACGGCGCGCTCGAACATCAACTGCTCGTTCGCCCTCACGCGCACCTGGGTCAGCCGCGAGAATCCGATCAGCACCGCGCTCACGCAGGCGGTGGCCAGAAACATATACGCCACCGGAAACCAGGACCGGTTTTTCATGGCCGCGCCTCCCCCCCATTCCGGGGCTGAACCGGCCGGCGGCCTTGCCAGGACTGCGCGCCGTAATCGATGATCGGCGCGAACATGTTGCCCAGTAAAATGGCGAACATCAGGCCGCCGTTGAAAATCGAGAAATTACGGATCACCAGGGTGGCCACGGCGATCAGGATGCCGTAATAGAGGCGTCCCAGCTCCGTCCGGGGCGAGCTGACCGGATCGGTTGCCATAAAGAACGCTCCCAGCAGAAATCCCCCGCCGAACACCGCCGGCCAGGCCCCCGGCACGGGCTTGACGCCCAGCCAGAAGAGGCCCTGGTTCAACGCCGCATAGGTTAGAATCACCGCCAGGATCGTCGTGCGGCTGGCGGTTTTCGTCCAGAACAGATAAACGCCGCCAAGTAAAATCAGCAGCGCGCTGGTCGCCCCCATCGTGCCGCTGATGTTGCCGAAAAGCTGCGCCTTCAGCAGCGCGCCGGGGCGGACGGCCACCTGCTCGCGGTCGCCGACCGCCGGCGGTATCGCGGCGGCCGCCCCCACCGCCGATGACAGCGCCAGTTGCCCCGATTTTAAATAGGCCATCGGCGTCGCGCTGGTCGTCGCATCGGCGCCGTCCGCCCGCACCGCGGTGGTCCAGCGATCCAGGGCGCCGGGCGGCCCGGCGGCCGCCGGAGCCCACACCCCGGTCATGGCCACCGGAAAACAAATATAGACAAAGCACCGTCCGGCGACCGCCGGATTGAAGATGTTGCGCCCGAATCCGCCGAAAACCTCCTTGGAGAAAATCACCGCGAACCCCATGCCCACTGCCAGCACATGCCAGCCCACCCCCGGCGGCATGATCAGGCCAAACAGCGCCGCCGTCACAAACACCGCCTCGCTGACCGGCTCGCCGCGCAGCCGGCAAAACAACCACTCCAGCAAAAAGCCCCACGCGCAGCAAAACGCGATCATCGCCAGCGAGCGCCAGCCGAAATAATACACGCTGCCGGCCATACAGGGGATCAAGGCCAGCAGCACCCGGCGCATCGCCGGCTGCCGGCGCAACCAGCCCGCCCGCGCAGGATTCCTGATGATCTGCCAAAGCATACCGGGCTTCATGTTATTAATATTCTCATAATAGACTGGACGATTATTGATGGATTGGTAGGGCGGGCAGTCCCTTGCCCGCCTTGGCGCCCAAGGCGCGGGCCGCGCTGGCGGCACTGGGGCGCCCTACCGATGCAAGATTGCGCTCAATTAATGTCTATATTATTTTGAGAACCTTAATATGTGCAACTTTCGTCTGCTGTAGCCGCGCCCGGCGGCCGCGGACCGCGGTCACCGCCCGCGGCTACAGTTGTGCGGGCATAATCCCGCATTCGGATTGGCGTTCCGGGACCATCAATATAACCGGTTCAATTTAATTGTCCAGCATATGCTGCCGGCCGCCGCAAAAATATTATCCGTATTTTTTGTCCGCCGACGGCATAACCTGCCGGCCGCCGCATTGAATCGCGGCGCGGTATTGCCGGGGCGACAGGCCGATTTGCTTTTTAAAAAGCTTGGTGAATTGCGCGGGGTCGGCATAACCGGCGCGGTCGGCGGCCTCTTTTACCGGCAAAACTTCCTCCTCCAGCCATGCGGCGGCTTGCAGCATCCGGCAGTGCAGCAGGTAATCGTAAAAACTCCGGCCGCAATGCCGGCGGAACAGGCGCCGGAAATGACCGACACAGACATGCATTTCCAGCGCCAGCGCCGGGGCCTGGTATGCGGCGAAGGGCGCCAGCCGCATGCGTTCAGTCCAGGCCCGGATTTTTTGCTCATAAACATCCACGGCTCCGGCTGGCGAAGCCAAGGCCGCCATTTGCAGAAGACGCTCCAACAGGATCACGCTTTCCGCCGCCATGCCCGGCCCTCGCTCTTTGAGTATGGCCAGCAACCGTGAAAATATTTCGCGTACGGCCCCGGGCTGCGCGGCAAACACGAACCCATCCCCTGACAACCCGGTAAAACCGTCCTGAACCAGCCGCCGGGCGCGCGGTCCTCGAAGGATGAGGTAATAATGATCCCAGCCAGCCGCGTCCGCCGGCCCATACTCATAAATTTTACCAGGCATATGCCAGAAGAGCGCCGGCCGCTCCAGGATGTGGCGCAGGCCGCCATCCACGCGCCAATACATCCGGCCGGCATGCATGTATTCCACGGTATAAAAATCGGGGAACGCGCTTTTTACATGCACCCGGCACCCGGGTATATGCCGGCCCATGATCACCTTCAAATCGTCAAAATAAGCCATATCCGTATATTCATATATGACAACTACTGGCGCATATTTGCCATTTACTTTTAGATATTCAATAGAATACGATAATTCCAGCTTGGAAATCAATGTTTGTTTGCGACAAACACAGGAGTAACATGCAAGGCAAAATCAAACGCAACCAGGATTTCATGCGCCGGCTGTTTACCGGCCGGCCGGAGCGGCACGGGCTGGCGGTTTCCGTGACCCGGCCGCCCATTCCGGAGGAATTGGGCGATTATGCCATATCCAGCCGGCCGGTGCGCGACTGGATTCCATGGTTCCGCGAGCATTATGCCGCGCAATGCGCATGGTTAAAGGCGTTTGACGACGATTCCGTCCCGTTCATCAACCTTTTCACCAATACCGGCGTCTTTGCGGCGGCCTTCGGCTGCCCGCTGGAGAAAGTTCCCGGCAGCAGCGCCTGCGCCCGCCCGATCGTGCATTCCGCCGCCGAGGCCGCGCGCTTGCCGGAACCGGACTACCGCTCCGCCCCCATCCTGGCGCGGCTTTTTGAAATGGCGGATGCCTTGCGCGCGGAATTCGGGCCGGACGTGCCGTTGAGTCCGCCGGATATCCAGAGCCCGCTGGACATTGCCGCACTGATCTGGGACAAGTCGGAGTTTTTTGTCGCCATGCACGAGGAGCCGGCAGCGGTAGCGGAACTGGTGGACAAATGCACGCGCCTGCTTTGCGCATTCATTCCCGCCTACATCCGCCATGTCGGGGCAATCAATACCTTGTGTTATGCCCGCTGGTATGCCCCGGGCGACCTGGGTTGTTACGTGGCGGAGGACGAATGCGGAAGCATCAACCCGGAGATGTTCGAACGGTTCGGCATGCCGGGCTTAAGGGCGTTAAGCCAGGCGGCCAACGGGCTGTTCATGCATTCCTGCGCCAACGCCGACCATCAATATCCCCTCTTGCGCACGCTCCCGAATTTGCGCGGATTCAACCGCGTTTTTACCAAAGCCCAGAACTTTTCCATGCCGCAGCGCATGTTGGATTCCTTTGCCGACCGCTCCGTGCTGATGCTCGGCGGCCCGGTGCAGAAAGGGCTGGACATGCTGGCCGCGGCGCCGGCCGGGACGCGGTTCCTGTTTGCCATGGGATTCAAGGAAATCAACGACGACGCCCGGCGGGCTTACGATGAAATGCGCCGGCGCTGCGAAAGATAATCCAGCGTGGTCTTTACATACGGAGCAAAGCGGCGTCAAGCCGCCGCACTCCATATAAAATCACGGCAACGCGGCATCCAATCGCGGGAGCGGCCGGAGACGCGCGCGGGCTGGCGCCTTCGGCGCATCCTGCTGCCGGAGACGCGCCCGGATTCCCGTGGCCCGGCCCCCATGGGCGTCCAGGGCAATGCACAGCGCGTGCGCGCCCGGACTCAAATCCAGCGGCACTACCGCTTTGTCCGTCCCAACCGGGGCGCAGCCGCCCGGATCGCACCAAATTGGCTGGCAATCCAACCACACCTTGACCGGGCCGTCATAGCCCAGCTCCAGCGCCAGCCGCATACCCGTCCGGCAGATCATCCGGACATGGTAATATACAACTTTTTGTCCGGTTTTCCCGCCATCCGCCAACTCCGGCACTTCGCACAAGGTCAAAGGAAAATCGCGCACCGTGCCCGGCCCCGGGACTGCCGGGTAAGACAGCGCGCTAATCTTGCCGGAATAAGACTGCAGGCTGCTGACAAAATACCTGGTGATATACCCGGGCGGCAGGCGCGTCTTGAACTCAAAGATATCAGCCTTCCCCGTCAGACAACGGCCGGCCTGGCGGGCGCGCCGCTGAAGGTTGCGCCAGGCGGAGGGACGGCTGTCGGCCAGCCATAACTGGCGGTGGCGGCGCATCAGGCCGGTTAATTCACCAGCCAACCGCCGCCGGGCGCGCATCGTATGTTTGCCGCCGGATCCCAGGATCGCCAGTTTGCGCGCCGCATGGCGGAGGGTATCCACGGCGAAAATCCAGGCTGGAAATATTTTATCAGGATCAACGCCATGCACCGCGGATGCACGGTTAATATCGGCGCGGCGAGCATCCAGGCGTTCCAGCACCGCCGCCCCCAACGGGGCATCCACCAGCAGGCTGCGGCGTTGCCATTGCCCGCCACTGAAAACCCGGTCAATCCGCGGATACGCCGGCACACGGCGGTCGGCGTCCGCGAAAAACATTTTGGGCCAGAAGCCATGGCCGCCGACCTGGGTGATTTCGCCCAGTTCATTTAAAACGCCCGGCAGCCGCCGGTCAAAACTGTTTAAAAACAACCGGCAAAACCGTGTGTGGTAATCCGCCGCGTCCGCCGCCGGATTCCAGGATTGTTCGGCGCCGAAAAGCAACCCATGCCATTCGCAAGCCGGCAGATGGAAATGGCCGCCATCGCCCCAAACCGTGTTGAGCAATCCAGCCGCGCCCTGCCGGGCCGCCGTCCGGGCCGCCGCCGTAATATTGGCCATGGCCACGGGCAGCCGCGGAAACAAACCACCGTATGAATGGGTGCTGGGACAGGCATACACCGGCCGGCCCTGTCGCGCATTGTCCCCGACGCCGGGGAACGCATACTCCGGATGATACCCCCAATCCAGGATGGTGATATCCTTGGGCAACCCGGCCGCCAATTCCGGATAATGCCGGAGAATATCGCCCCAGCACATCATCCGCTTGCCGTGTTTTTCGCATAGGGCATGCAGTCTCAAAAGATGGTCAACATAGACCCGGCCTTTCCCTTTCTGCCGGCACAATTCGTAACTTTGCCCATATCCCAAATCCACCGTCTCATCGCAGCAGACATTGAAATTAACCGAACTGAACAGCGGCAGCAATTCCCCATACAACGAATCCAGAAACTTGTAACCGGCGGGATTAGCCGGCGAGAGCGTAAAGCCTTTGAATTTTTGACTGCGGAACCATTCGGCCAGCCACTCCCGCGCCTTGGGGTCCGGCGTGACATAACCTTTCAAGCCCAGGCCAAAGTCTTCTGCCAGCCGGCGGTAAGGCGGAAGTTTTAATACCGTTTCCATATGCCCGAACGACGCCAGCGACGGCACCAACTCGATGAAATTTTCCCGGCAATATGCGTCCAAATCCAGAATATCCGCCGCCGTTATGGGCGAAGCGCCGCGCCCGATCTCCGGGTGCGCGCGGAACCGGAAGGTATGCTGCATGTAGAGGGAAAGCTGGTTGATCTTGTAGCGCGCCAGGATATCCGCCATGCGCTTCAAGGCCGTGAGGGTCGGCACCCGGCCGCGGGCAATGTCCAGGTAAACGCCGCGCGCCGGTATCGCCGGCCAATCGTCTATCGTCAGGCATGGGATTATTTTATTATCCGCCTGCGCCAGAATCTGCCGGAGCGTCTGCCAGCCGTAAAAAGCGGCGCGGACGGAGCTGGCATGGATTTGCATTCCCTTGAGGTGAATCCGCAATTGATACGCATCCGGTTTCATCCGATCCGCCAAATTCAGCGTAATCGCATCGCGGATGGCGGGATTGGCAATATTTATCCCGACCGCACCGACCGATTGACTTATTCGACGGGCCAGCGGATATAAGCGTGCGTCCGAAATCCCCAGCGTCGGTTTGGCCGGCATGCTGAAACGGCCGGCATCAAGGCACAGGCGTTGGGGAATCGGGAGTAAAACAAGCTTTGTTTGCATATTTTATACCGTCAGTCCATCCCCGCGTTTGAATTCATAGCCGCCATCCACCGGGCTGACGCCCGTGAAGGGAATTTCGCCGAAGAGCGCCCGGCCCAAGGCGGCCTGGGTGGCTTCGCTGTTGCAATAAGCGTTGACATAGGTGTCGGCGGAAGCCACATCATGCAAGAAGTAGGGGGTGCCGAATGAGATGCAGATTTTTCGCTTGAACAGATGGGCCATGAACGGCCAGATGGGCCCCAGCGCGCGGATGCAGCCATTGGCGTTCATGGTGGTCACATGCTCCATCAGCACCACCGCCGCATATTGCTCCAAGTGCTCCCGATGTTGGCCAAAGTTCTCGAATTTATCCACCGTAATTTCCACGCCGCGCGCTGTAAAGGCCTTGAAGAACACCGCAAACCGCTCGGTCTTCATCCGATCGGGCATATGCTCGGACTTCAAAAACAGCACCTTGTCGCCAGGCTTGAGTTGTAACGGAATCAGATTATTGCGATTGCGCAGCAAGGTGATGGATTTTTCGCCAATTCGGGCAGCCGCGGCGCGGTAGCGCGCCACGGTGTCCGCGGATACCGGCGGCGGGATGCGGTTCTCATCCACGCCCAGGTGCGCCTTGAACTCCAGCACCCGCCGGGCCGATTCCTCCAGGCGTTCCATCGAAGCGCGCCCATCCGCCAACGCCTTCAATATCAAATCGAAAAACCGGGGCGCGTCCGGCCACAGGAAGATGTCCGCGCCGCCGTTAAAACAATCGAGCATGCGCTGCTCATAATCGGCAAAGCTGCAGAATCCGCACATGGTCAGGGCATCGGTGACAATGATCCCCTCGAATCCCAGTTCGCCCCGGAGCAAATCCGTCATCAGCCGGCGGCTGGCGGTGGCGGGACGGAACATCCCGCGCGCGTCCGCCGGCTCATACGCGGGGAAGCCGATATGGCCGATCATGATCGAAAGCACGCCATCGTCAATCAATTCCTTAAAGACGCGGCCGTGCAATTTGCGCCAATCCGGCAGGGAAAGCGTATTGAGCGAGGTCACGTTATGCTGGTTGCGGTCATCCGTGCCATCGCCGGGAAAATGCTTGGCGCAGGCGGCGAAATCATGATCCTGCATGCCGCGGATATAGGCCTTCAGGAGCGGCAGGACATGGTCGGGGTCATCGCCGAAGGCGCGATGGTTGGTCGGTTGGTTGTTGATGTTAAGATTTAAATCCGCCACCGGCGCGAAGGCCCAGCGCACTCCCAGGCCGCCGGCTTCCACGGCGATCGCCTCGCCCTCGGCATATGCCAATGCCGGGTCGTTGGCCGCACCCAGGGCCATGGGATTCGGGAAACGGGTCAGACTGCCGATCACACAGCCCTCGCCATGTTCGAAGTCGCCGCAAAGCAGCAGCGATTGTTCCGGGCGCGTTATGGCGCGCAGTTTTGCGCACTTCTCCCGGACATCCTCAATGCTGTCGCTGGTCTGGTCAATGATTTCCGCGCCGACAAAGGCGCTGCCGATGGGATATTTGGCCATGTAATCCGGCGAAGCGCCGCCATCAAACAACGTCTTGGCGCGTTCACAGACCATCTGCCCGACTTTTTCCGCCACGCTCATTTTTGACAGGGAGTCATCCACCCATTTCCGCTTCGCCGCATTCAATCTGAACAACATGTTATCCCCTGATGATTGTCGATTTCTTTCGTCTGATTTTCCGTTTTCCTGCCAGGAAAAGCACGTGGACATCTGAACTTGCGCATCATCCCTCACCCACACACTCACATACCCACACTCACAAGCACATACTTCTGCTAGTGGGAGAGGCGTTACACGCCGCGATCGTCCGGTTCGCCGGGCGTCTCGTCCGCCGGTACAATCAATAAATTAATCCTGCCCCCCTGCCAAGCCAATTTTTTCATTGACTTCAATTTCTTTTTGGGTCAGCATTTTCCGGAAGGTGGCGCATTGCCCTGGACGCCGCTTAGAGGGTTCCGCTTCGACATGCGATCCCGTTGCACGGGACAGGTATTTTTGCGTAGCTGAGCCGGACAAGGTGATCTCGCAAAGACCGGATGCGCACAGATGAGCGGGAAGGATTAAATGGGGTTGCGGGCTTCCAGCCGTCCCGGGAAATAGTTGAAAACAAGCCGAGATGTATCCCGGCATCAAGGAGGTATTTTGGTTCATATGAACTTCAAAACATTGCTGTCGCTGTCATGTCTGGCTTGGGGCGCGGCCGTTGCGCCAGCCGCGGACTATTACGTCAGCCCGGACGGTGATGACGCTCACGACGGCTTGTCGCTGACTGCGGCCAAAAAGACCATCCAGGCCGCCGTCAATGCCGCCGCGGACGGCGATGCCGTCCATGTGAATGACGGCACGTATGTGCTGGCCGCCGCCGTCAACCTTGCCAAGCCCCTGACTTTGGCCGGGATCAACGGACGGGACGCGGTTTTCATTGACGGCAACAATGACGTGCGCTGCATGAATGTCACTCATCCGGGAGCGGTCGTGGAAGGCTTGACCATCTGCCATGGCCAGGATGCTGCGTTCCTTTCAGGTATCGGCGGGGTGAATAATCAGGGCATCATCCGCAATTGCGCTATCATCAGCAATTACGCGGCCTGGGGCATCGGGGGGATCGCAAATGCCGGCCGGATGACCGGCTGCCTGGTTTATACCAACACCGGATTGCTGATCGGCGGGGCGGCCAACAATGCCGGAGGCGTTATCGCCGATTGCGTGGTATCCGGAAATTACGCCGGGGTGGCCGCGGGATTGTCCAATGACGGTCTGGTCAGTAATTGCGTGGTCATGGCCAACCATAGCGTTTCCTCCGGCGGCGGGGTGATGAACAATGCCTCGGGGCTGGTATGCGACAGCGCCATCGCCGGCAATACCGCGGCGGCCAGCGCCGGCGGAGTTTACAATATCGGCGGCAGCTTGTCCGGATGCAATATCCATGACAATGCGGCGCCGGAAGGCGCCGGCCTGGTAAACACCAACGGAGGGATCATTGAATCCTGCACCATCGCCTATAACGCTGCTCTTACCAATGGCGGCGGCGCGTTAAACTCAGGAATCATCTCCAATTGCACCGTGACCGGCAATACAGCCCAGGAATATGGCGGCGGCATTCATAATTTGTCCGAAGGCTGGATTTACGATTGCACGGTGATTTCCAATACCGCCACAATGGAAGAAATGGGTTTTACCGGCGGCGGCGGCATATTCAACGAGGCCGGCGAAGTCTGGAATTGCCGGGCGACTTATAACGAAGCGACTCTGGGCGCGGGCATCTATAATTATGATGGATTGGCTAATTACTGCCTCGCGGAATATAATTCCGCCGGGTGCGGCGGCGGTATATACAGCGAGGGCGACAAGGCCCGCGTCTGGAATTGCGTGCTGCGTTATAACCGGGCGATACAGATAGAAGGGATCGGCGGGGGCGCATATTGCGACGAAAACACCGACATGCGCAATTGCCTCGTAGCGGGCAACGAAGCCATCGGGGGCGGCGGCCTGGTCAATTGGGGCATTGTGTATAATTGCATGGTTATGGGCAACAAGGCCATCTCCCTGGGAGGGGGCATGGTCAATTTAAATCTGGCCTGGAATTGCATTGTGCGGGGCAATACCGCGCCGATGGAGGCGGATTATTATGATGATGGCGAAGGGTTGATCGCTTATTCCTGCCTGCCGCAGCCGGTTGCCGGCGACGGCAATATCACCGCTGATCCCGGCTTGATCAATCCGGGAAGCGGGTTCGGCCTGGAGCATGTTTACGGCGATTATCGCCTCGCCGCCGGATCGCCCTGCATTGACGCCGGCCAGATGGCCGGCTGGATGCTTGATCCCGCGGCAACCGACCTGGACGGCAATCCACGCATTATCTACGATGAACCGGATATTGGCCCATTCGAGTATTTTGCGCCGCCGACGGTCGTGACGGCTTCGGACGGACTTTATGCCGGTTATGTGCGGATAAGCTGGAATACGTCCGATCCCGCGCCGGCATATTATGAAGTCTGGCGCGCAGGGACCAACGACCCCAACCAGTCCGCCCGGCTGGCTTCCGCGGCCGGCTTGAGTTATGATGACACATCGGCGCAGCCCGGCGCGTTGTATTATTACTGGGTGCGTCCGGTGATGGCCGGGCTGGGACCGTTCAGCGTTTCCGATTCCGGGTGGCGCATTATCCAGGCGCCGGACGCCCTGGCCGCTTCCGATGGATTATTTACCGATTCCGTGGGGTTATCATGGACGGAGGCGCCGGGCGCCGAAGGCTACAAGGTTTACCGGGGCACCACCCCGGAATTTACCCAGGCGGCGGAGATCGCAGCGCCAGCCCTGGCCGCATATGCGGATGTTTCCGCTGCGCCCGGCGTGCCTTACCATTACTGGGTTTGCGCCGTGGGTTTGTTCGCCACGAGCACACCCAGCGCGCCGGACACCGGCTGGCGGCGCAGCATGGCGTCCACGCAGAATGCCTGGGGCGATTTCGACGGCGATGGCCTGATGGATCTGGCGATTTACAATGCTCAAACCGGTTTCTGGCAGATTCTGCTTTCCGGCAGCAATTATGCCGCCACCAGCATGCAGTTGGGCGGGCCGGGGAGCGTTCCGGTGACCGGCGACTTTAACAGCGACGGCCGCACCGATCCGGCGGTTTATCGCGAGGCTGACGGCGAATGGGCGGTCTTCATGTCCAACGGATCGTTATGGCATCTCGTCACGTGCATATTTGGCGGCCCGGACTGGCAGGCCGCACCGTCGGATTTTGAAGGCGACGGCAAGACCGATCCGGTGATTTACTCGCGCAATTCCGGCCAATGGCGCGCCATGTTGTCCGGCGCCGGTTATGCCATCGCCGAGACGGTTCTGGGCGGCGCGGGCTGGCAGGCCGTTCCGGCGGATTTTGACGGCGACGGCAAAGCCGATCCGGCGGTTTACCGGGAGGCCGATGGCGCCTGGTCGGCCATGCTTTCCGGCGCCGGTTACACGCCGGCCGCCGCGGCTTTCGGCGGCACGGGGTGGCGGGCGGTCCCGGCGGATTATGACGGCGATTACAAGGCGGACCCGGGCATTTACAACATTCATTCCGGCGCCTGGCAGGCCCTCCTTTCCGGCACCGGGTATGCATCGGCCGGCACGGTGTTTGGCGGTGAGAACTGGCTGCCATTGCCGGCGGATTATGACGGGGATGGCAAGGCGGATCTGGTCGTGTTCTATGCCGGCACCGGCCAATGGCGCGCCCTGCTGTCAAATTCCGGCTACGCCGAAACGGATGCCCTGTTCGGCGCCCCGGGCTGGCAACCCTTGCGTTGATAACTGCAGACTTCCTGTTATGCCGAGTTCAACATGACAGGAAAGGTTTATCCATGCAGCCCGGTTGGCTTACACACGCACTTCCAAATATCCACAACGCTTGTCATAGCCGGGATCACCGGAAGGCGCCACTGGAAATTTGCGCCCTTCCGGATAATTTTCGCGGAAGAACGAAAGCGCCGCGGCATTAAATGCCGCCGGATTTCATTTACACTCGACCGCGTCAACTTCATCACGCCGTCTTGGAATGATAAATCAGGGATCAAACACCATCCGCTCCGGAATTTTCAGATCGGACCGGGCGCGGATATCGGCGGAAGACGCGCCGGCTTCCCACACCAGACGCCCCGGATTCAGCGCAAACTGCCCGGCGTCCCCGTCATAATACGCCAGGTCGCGCAATGGAATTCCGGCCGCAATCCGCCGCGTGGCGCCCGCCGGAATCCGCACGCGTTTAAATGCCTTGAGCATCCGGCGCGCGCGCGGCGCGGGCGCCGCCGGCGTCTGCGCGTAAAACTGCACCACCTCATCGCCGGCGCGCCGGCCTGTATTTTGAACATCAACTTGCACTGTCAACGCATCGCCTGCCAGCCGCGCGCGCAAGTTTGAATATCGGAACGAAGTATAACTCAGGCCGTGGCCGAACGGGAACAGCGGTTTTTGGCGCAGGTACATGTACGTCCGGCCATGGGACACTTCATAATCGTCAAAGGGCGGCAACTGGCGGGACGAGCGGTAAAATGTCAGCGGCAGCCGGCCGGCCGGATTATGCCGGCCAAAGAGCACGTCGGCCAGGGCGCGGCCGCCGCTCTCCCCCGGATACCAGGCCGCCATGATCGCCGGAACGCGCGCGGCCAGCGCGCGGATATCCAGCGCGCTGCCGGTTTCCAGGACCGCCACCGTGCGGGGATTGACCCGCAGCACCCGGCGCAGCATTTCAACTTGTTCGGGGGGCAAGCGGATATCCGGACGGTCCAGCCCTTCGCTTTCGTAACGCGTGCTGATTCCCACCACCGCCACTACCGCGTCGCACGCGCGCGCGGCCTGGACTTCCGGGGCAAACGCCTTGATTGCCGGCGGCATCGGTTGATTCCACTCCAGCATGACGGACTTGCGCGAGGGGTATTTGTCCGTGGCAAAATGCTCGACCCGGATTCTATATTCCCGTCCGGCCTCCAGCGGTACGCTGATAATTTTACGGTCCCAGCCGTGAATGATGTCGCGCCAGAGGTCTTCCACCAATCGGTCGTTTATGTAAAACCGCAGCCCTGAACTGAATCCTTGCTTGAACTTGTATGTGCCGGCGGCTTTTGGGCGCAAAATGGCGGTCCAGCGCGCCGAATAGTTGTCGGTCCGGACAAACGGATCGGACACCCAAAGCCAGTTGAAATTAATCGCCGGATCAACCCGCGTGCCCACCGGCTTGCCGCGCAAATGAGAATTATCGAAATATTCAGCGTAAAACCCGGGCTGCTTGCGCTCTCCCGCGCATGGCGTCAAAAGTTCGCCTGCAAACGGCATGAACTCATCGGGGCGGCAGTAACGCCATCGGACGGGATGGATCGCAACGCCCCGGGGATGATAGTTCAGCATGCCGGCGGCCGGTGAAATCGCCGGGCGGACGGGCGTACCGCTGTAATGCCCGAACAGGCATTCGTGGGCGTTATTGCCAATCACGGCGACCGAACGAATGGTTTGGGGATCAAACGGCAGCAGGGGCCGCCCGCGCACTGGCGCATTTTTCATCAGCACGATGGATTCGCGCGCCGCGCGCAATGCCAGTTGGGCATGCCGGCGGCACCCTACCCGGCTGGCGGGAATCCTGGCAAATGGAACGCGGGCGGGCGGATCGAACACCCCCAGGCGGATCATCACGCGCAGTATCCGCGCGCAGGCTTCGTCCAGGCGTTTTAGCGCAACCTTACCATTCTTAACGTTGTCCGCCTGATGCGCGGGGAACAGCATGTCATGGCCAACCTCCACATCCAGGCCGGCATTCATGGCTTTGGCCGCGGCCGCCGCATCGGACTTGACATAATGATGGCGATCGAACATGCGCTTGACCCCGCCGGAATCGGAAACGATGTAACCGTCAAACCCCCATTCTCCGCGCGCGATTTCGATCAGCAGCTTGCGGCTGGCATGGCAGGGCAGATCGTTGATGGCGTTATAGGCGGCCATGATTGATTTTGCCCCGGCCTCCGCCACGCAGGCGCGGAAGCCCGGCAGGTAATATTCCCGCAAGGCGCGTTCGGAAACGCGCGCGTTGCATTCAAAGCGGTTGTGCTCTTCGTTGTTCATGGCGAAATGCTTGGGCGTGGCCACCGCCTTGAGGTAACGCGGATCGGCGCCCTGCAGTCCCCGGACGAAGGCCGCCCCCATCCGGGCGGTCAGGCAGGGATCCTCACCGTAGGTTTCCTGGGTGCGTCCCCAGCGCGGATCGCGCGCCATATTGACCACCGGCGAGAAAAAAGCGTAGCAATGCCCCAGTTTGTATTTTGTTGCCTGATCCAGGGAATTGACCATGGCGCGCGCCTCATCTGAAATCGCCGTGGCGATTTTCAGCATCAAGGCGTCATTGAACATGGCGGCCAGGGCGATGGCCTGGGGAAATACCGTGGCCGGGCCGGGGCGCAGAATGCCGTGCAAGGCCTCGTTTTCCATGTGAATCGGCGGTATGCCCAGCCGGGGCACGCCGGCGGTTCTGACGTTCAAGAAGCCAAGTTTGTCATGCAGCGTCAGCCTCTGCATCAGGTCGGCCAACCGCTGTTCGCGGGGCAAAGCGTGGTTCTGGAAGGGATATCGGCCGGAAAAGGCCGCTGACTGTCGTTTAGGCATGATTATCCTTGGCATTTACAGGCATTAAGGTTCTCAAAATAATATAGACATTAATTGAGCGCAATCTTGCATCGGTAGGGCGCCCAGTGCCGCCAGCGCGGCCCGCGCCTTGGGCGCCAAGGCGGGCAAGGGACTGCCCGCCCTACCAATCCATCAATAATCGTCCAGTCTATTATGAGAATATTAACACGTGCCGGCAGGCGAAGGCTGGATGACTTCACTACCAACGGAGCCCCCACCCGCGTCCTTCTTCAACTCCCGCATCCCGTATCCCGCATCCCGTATCCCGCATCCCGCATCCGGCATCCCGTATCCCGTACCATTTCCCGCCAGTCAACCCCCGCTCCTCCACGGATATTTTATCCGCACCAATTCCCCTCCCTTGCGCGCCGACTCGGCGGCGTAAATCCCGGGCAGGGTCATCCGCAAACCTTCGCGCAGGCTGATGGGCGACGGCCCCCCCGCGCGGACGGCTTTGATGAACGCATCCCACATGGCATAGTCCAAGCCGCCATGGCCCAGCTTCACCTCTTTGGCATATTCCGGACGGGTATAGCCGTCAATCGGCAATTCCATCCAGTTTTTGTAGCCGTAAAGCTCTTTGGAATAAAACAAAGTCCGCTGCTTAGCCGCGTGCTCGGTGCTTTGGAATGTCGGATAGGCAAGCGTCCGCTCGAAAGCGCCCTTGTCGGTGAAAAACCGGTAATTATGCTGGTAGCCGATTGGCGAATTATGGCAAAAAGAAGTCAGCAAATGCACCACGACATTGGACCTGGTGCGAAAAGTCGCGGTCATGGCGTCATGCACGCCCGGCTCGCCGGTGACATGGCTGCCGGTATCGAAGCAGGACACCCACTCCAGGTCTTCATCAACCAGGCGCAATACCGGACCCAGGGAATGGGTGCAATAGAGGATAGGCTCCATGGTTTTGCGCCAGGGCGTTTGATCCCAATACTGGCGGCAATCGTGGAGATAGGCCGCCTCGACGTAATATGGCTCGCCGAACAGGCCGCGCCTTTTCAAGTCCAGCGCGGTCTCTATAAAGCCCTTGAAATTGGCATTGGCGCCGGTCATGTAAAACGCCTTGCTTTTTTGCTGTGCCGCCCATAACGCCTCCCCCTCCGCAACAGTGTTGACGGTAGGAATATCCGAAAGCACATGAATATCGCGCGCGAGCGCCTTGGAGGCGAATTCCGCGTGCAGATGCGCCGGAGTTTCGATCAACAGCGCGTCCATGGCGGCATCCTTGAGCATCGTGTCGAAATCATCGAAACACGGGACACCGGGAAATTTTTCACGCGCACAGCCGAGGGCCTGCGGGTCTTTATCACAAATAGCCGCCGGCTTGACGCCCTCGAAAGCGGTGGTTGCCAGGCGCAGCAAACCCGCGCCGCGCCCGCCGCCCAGATCGTTGTTTGTAACATTCTGCCCGTACCCCACCAGTCCCAGTTTTATTTCCTGCGCCATATTTGCATTACCCCCGTCATTTAAACCTGAACATGGTCCCGCGCAAAACATGTTCGTAGCACCCGATATCCACCCGCCCGGAGAACCGGTCCAGACGCGCCCGGCCGTCCAAATCCAGGCCGCCCGCCATCCAGGCTTCATTCAAGCCCGTGTTGATGCAGGGCGAGCCGTCCGCCAGGCGGTAATCGCCGCCAGCCGGATCAACAAAGCCGGGATAGTTGGTGATATTGTTGTTGCCTGCCAAGCCCGGCGCGCAGCAATTGGTCATGAACGCCTGATCGAGATTGCAGTCCGTGTTGGCATTGGAATATATGATCGTGTTGCAGGCGGTAAAGGAATATGGGATGACCGCCCATTGATGCACCCCGCCGCCAATGGGGGCGGCATTGCTGGCGAAGGTGCAATTATGGATTTCGCCGAAATGCATGTTCGCAACATTCCCGGCATAAATAATCCCGCCGCCCCGGATAGCCGCCGCATTGCCGGCGAACAGGCAGTTGTAAACCTTTACGTTCTGATTGGAATTCGGACGGCATATTGAAAGGCCTCCGCCATAGCCGGAAGAATTATTGAGGATCAAGCAATTTGAAATAACCGGATACAAAGGAGCGGATGGTATGCCTATGCCGCCGGCGTAACTGCTTGAGGAAGCCACATTGCCGGTGATGATGCAATTAATGATCCGCGGACTGTCGCTCGCGATGTTAATGCCGCCGTAACCATTTGAGCCTGTATTCCCGCTGACCAAGCAATGGTTTAAGACGGCATTCCCGCGCAAATCACACCCGCCGGCATTATTTTCGCCCAAGTTTGACGCAATCCGGCAATCATGAATCGTTCCGCCATCCGCGCGGACTCCGCCGGCGCCGCGGATGGACCGGCAATTGATGATATGGCAGTTCGACACCGTGCCGCCCACCATGTAGATTCCCCCGCCATCGCTGCTTGGCGCGGTGAGATATCCGTTAGTGACGGTCACATCCGCCAGGAACGCATTCGAATGATTCAAATAAAAACAACGCACGACATGGTTGCCGTCCACGCGGACATCTGCCGGGTCGCCGGTGAATCTGCGCACGATCCTGTCCCCCACGGTGATCTGCGATGACAACACATAGTTTCCATTGCTGACCAGCACCGTATCGCCGGCGGCCGCGGCATTAACCGCGGCCTGGATATCGGTTGACGCCGCGGCCCAGCCGTTGGTGAAGGGCGAAACATGGCCGCCATCCGGCGACACATAATGGGTGTCCGCCATGGCCGTCCCCATGGCAATGCACGCTAATATGGCGGGCATGCCGCTTGTGACGCGAATACATGAAAACATATTCCCCTCCTTCTGCGGTGATTCGTTCCATTATGAATTAAAGTCCATCGCCCATCCCGACATCTGATGCGCGCTATTTTGCCTCCGCCGGAACCGGTGCGCGCCGCACCCCGCTTCGCCAAGATCCGGATGCGCCGCGCACTCATGAGCCAATTTCAAAAGTCCCCCGGCGGGGTTACCCCGCCGGAGACCAAGGTTATGAAAAACGCCACATGTTGTTTAAAAACAACACCTTGTGTTTTTGCATAACCTTTCGTTCCTGCCACGCAAGGTGGCAGGGGACGACTTTTGAAATTGAATCTCGTATCATTCTGCATCCCAAATCAACCTTGCCCGGCCCACCATGCACCAGCCCCAGTTATATTGGGCAGCCAGGGCCTCCTCCGCCGGGCCGGCTTCGCCGACGGCAACGGTCTTATAGTCACCCATGGTGTTTGCGATTGCAATGATATTTTCGCCCGGCTGCAAAATCCCGGCCGGCACGGCATACGTTTTCGCGCCCCACTTATTTTTGGGATATTCCACCGGCCCGGCAAATATTTTGTGGCCGTTAATGGCGATTTCGATTGCGGCGATTTCCGCTTTCTCGTTGTCCAGCCCCTGTAACTCCAGTTGTTTCCTCACCAGAATTTGTGGGTGATTACCGGTTCGGGCAATTGCCCAAGGGTATGATATAGCGCCATTTCCGCGCCATGAAAAGTTCTGAAGCCATAAGATCGTTTGGTAACCACTCGAGCTTTATTGTTCAAGCCCTCGGTTGCGCCAGTAAAAACCTCGTTTCTGGCTCTGATCCAGTTCAAAAGCAGCTCCTCGTGTTTAGCAATGGTTTTAGCCGCCTTAATGATTGGCGCAATGCGGCTACGACAGGCGCGCTTGACCCATGCCTGGAGATAATTACGCGCCCAGGTTGGGCTGTGATAGCTCCAAAAATGCTGAAAGCTTTCCTTGAACAAATAGGCGCGGCCGGTTTGCAGTCTTGTGCCCAATATCCGATCAAGCATTTCGCGAGCTTTGCCGCGCACGCGGGTTTTGCGGCGCAGCAAGGTCCAGCGCATTTTCTTGAGTTTTTGCTTGGCCGCCGGACGCGCTGTCATCGCCGCCATATCCCGGCGCCGGACCTCGTCCACGGCGGCATTCAAGGTTTGCACGACATGGAAGCGGTCAATCATGTGGCAACCGTGGCTGAGGCTCGCAGCAATGACTTTCAGATAAGGTCGCCACATATCGCTACATATATGTCGAATGCCGGCCAGCACGGGTTTTCCCAAAGATTGCAACCCTTTACGCAGCGCGGCCGCCCGGCGGGTTTGGCCGACCCAGAGCAATCGGCGGCATTGCGCATCAATCTGATAGATCAAGGTCAGATAGTTCTTGCTCTTTTTACCGTTGCCTACGTGGAGTTCATCAACACCAATCGCCGTTATATTGGCCAATTCCCGGTGCGCCAAGCCCCATTCCACCATCCACTCGACCGACCGATAAACCGCCTGCCAACTGACTTTGAAAATCAGCGCCGTCTCTTTCCAGGACAACCTCCGCGCCCAGTTCCCCAAAAAAAGCATCAGCGCCTTGCTGTAGGGTCGTTTGCCATCGCTCCAAGGCAGCGCTTCCACCACCACGCCATGTTCGGGGCAATTTACCCGGCGCGGACTATAATGCAAAAAAGCCGGCACATTCAAAATGGGCACAAACGCCCATATCCGTTCAGGCAGAGTGTCGTATGTCGCCAGCGGTCGCCCGCAACGCGAGCAGCATGCCGCGCGTTGGCGATGCGGACGAATGCTTATATCCACTTTCCATTGGCCGCGACGATCCAAAACCATACAAGTTTCCTGATAAATAAAACGTTTCAAAGGTTGCAAACGATTCAAAATTGTTTTAAGTTTCACCTTGGGCTGGTCCTCCTTTTTTTGTGTTCACCCATTGCATACGCAATGGATTACGGAAAGGCCAGCCTATTTTTTTGCCGCCGCTTTATCTCCGTTCCGCCATCGCGCCAATCAGGAGTTATTAATCAGGCTGCTGCGGGGCCGCCAAACGCCCAAAGCGGCAGGCTGTTAATAACTCCACCATCTTTTGGCGCCATTGCTTGGAGAACTTCTTAAACTTTAAAACCTGTTTTTTACCCACAAATTCTGGTTAGGAGCCCTCCAGTTTTACATTGCCCAAGGGCTGGCGGTCGAGTTTAAAATAAGCTTTCACCCGCGATTCGGGCGAGCTCCGGCGGCGGAGCACTGCTGCCGGATGCCCCTGGTATTGCGCGTAATGCGTCGAGCCCAGCCAGGCCTTGGCCGGCAATTCAAGGCCGCACTCGATGGCTTCCTGCAAATAAACCCGGGTTTTCAATGCCTTAACCGGATCGGCCAGAAAATCATCTATTTTCCTGTCGTTAAACCAGGTATATGGACCGCGATCGAAATCCAGCGTACCGGTCGTCTGGTACAGCCACTCGGAAAACGGCACCCGCCAGCCGGCATACGGCTCGCGGCATTTACGCGCCAGCTTGACCAGTTCCGCCAGCTTCAGGGCATAATCCTCGAACAAATCGTCCGGGATGGCGGGATGAACGGCGTTAAATTCGTTGATGTAAGTATATAACACCTTGTATTTTTCCGTGTGAATTTTCATCAATGCCAGGTCGTCGTTCCCGGCGGCGGCTTCCGCCCGCGACAGTAAATCCAGCGCCCGGCCGGCGTATGCCAGCGGTACCCGCCGGAACCGGTGCACATTGGCTTCCCGGTACACCCGCCACTTGGATGGATCGGCCACGCATTGCCGGACCAGATCATGGTGCATATCGAAATATTCGCGCATCAATGGCGCCGCGCCGCCGTAGAGCAGCGGCATGATTTCATCTATCATGGTTTCCAGGTCGGCGTCCGGACTCCAGATCAGCCGGCCGGTGGTGTAAAGCGTCACTTCCGGGAAATCGCCCCGCAGCCCGCAATGGTGGAATCCGCGAATGCCTTTGGCCGCCGCCAGTTTCAGTTTTGCGGCATTCTCATAAGTGTTTACCGGGTACAGGAAAAGTGTCAGATTGGTTCCGGTAAACGCATTCCAATCATCCAGCAATCGCATGCCGCGCTGGTTCTGCGGGCAGTCGGCCGCCTCCCACACCGGCCAGGATGAGCCCCAGAAGGCGTATTGGATGGCCACATTCGGGTGCAGTTTTTCGCGCAACGGCAAATCTTCGCGGCCTTTACCATAGGCCAGGATGACAAGCTTGCGGTCGGGATGCTTGCGGCTGGTGATTGCCGCAATGGCATTGGCATAGGCAATCAGCCGGTCGGTCAGGATTTCCTTGTCAGCATCCAGCGCCGTGCATAAGTCGCATTCGCACCAGCCCGTGCCGTCGCCCTGGCCGATGCCGAAATATTTTGTATGCGGATACATATCCATCAGGCGCCCGATCCGTTCCGCGGCAACTTTTTGGAGATCGGGGTTCCCCAGGCATAAATTAAGGTAGCCCCAGCTTTGTTCCAACTGCTTGTACGGGCCATCCACGACACGCCGGCCTTTCACCATGGCGTAATACTCGGGATGGTTCGTCGCATACAAATACGGCGGGGCCAGGAACAGCGGCGGATGTACCCAGCCGACCGCGGCGGCATCGGCCTTTTCACTCGGCGCCACGGTTGAATCGGGATGGAGATACCCGTATTTCCAGGCCGCAAATGTTTGATTTTGATCAAGCGGGCCGGTGGTCCACTCGAAGGCCGGCTGCCGGGCAAGATCCATGGCCGGAATTTTCAATTCCCGGTTCTTTTTTACCGTAAAAAACTTCGGCGCGTAAAATTTTACGCCGCACAATTCCGATAAATGCAGCGCGCCGGCCAGCACGCCCGCGTCGTTCCCGCCGGTCAAATCCAGGTTGCCGCCGCCGCAGACAATGCGGAATCCGTTGGCTTCCGGCGCGCCGCCCGGCGCCGGAAGAACCGGCTGATCCGGAATAGTTTTTTGCAGGTTGGCGATGCGCAGCCAGCCCTGGCCGTCCGCGGCCTCACTGCCGGTAAAGACCGGCAAGACCGCTCCCGACGCCAGGTAGGCATTGACCCGCAATTCATGCGCGGCCAGCGTTTCCGCCCAACCGGGAGCATCCGGCAGCCGAATGCCGCGCGCCGGGATGTATTGGCCTTGATCGCCGATCAATATCCGCCCAGCCGCGTCCGGTTGGAGCGCCGCGGCGATTTTAAAGCCGCTGACGGACAGTTTTACGCCCTTGGGAACATGTATTTTGATACAAAACCCGTAATGATCCTCCGGCTTTACATCGGCCGAAAGTTCCTCCCACTCGTCCAGTTTCCGGTTGACCAGGCTGGTATCGCGGCTGCCCCCGCTGCTTCTGTTACGGACGCGCATCGCCACATAGGCGCCTTTGCCGCCCTCGGTTTTCATGCGGCAGGAAAATTTATAAGCCGGGGTGACGTCATCCCACATGTCAAACTGCATCAAGTCGGCCGGACCTTCGATCACAATGCCATTTTCCATGAACGCCAAACGCCCCCGGCCGGCCTCCAGAATATTGGTCGCCTGCGCATAATAATTCCAATCCGCCGGCGATTGAAATTCGCCGGGCTCAAACCCGGCATTGCGCACCAGGTTGATTTCATATGCCACCGGTTCCGCGCCCAGCGTCCCCGCCAGGCAAATCATTACCAACAGACAGGCTGTTATTCGTGTCATTTTCATCTCCTGGTTGAAGTGATCCTGCTTGTGCTTCCACTTTTCTTCTGCTTGTCCTTCGCGATCTTTGCGGTTAAATATTTTCGGCATCACTCTTTTATGGCGCTTACATCTGACTCCAAGGGTAAACAATGCGCATCAGTTCCCCGCCCTTGCGCGCCGACTCGGCCGCATAAATTCCGGGCAGGGTCATCCGTAAACCTTCCCGGAGGCTGATCGGCGATGGCCCCCCAGCGCGGACAGCCTCGATGAACAGCTTCCACATGTAATAATCAATCCCGCCATGGCCCAGGTTCTTCCGGGCGGCAAATTCCGGGCGGGTATCGTCAGTCGGCAATTCCATCCAATTATTGTAGCCGTAAAGGTCGGTGGAGTAGAAGAGCGTCCGCGGCCCTTCCGCCGGCTCCTTACGGAACGTGCGATAATTCGGCGTACGCTCGAAACACCCCTTGGTGGTGAAAAACCGGTAACTGTGATGTCCGCCCCGATAGTTGTTGATGAAGGATGTCAGCAACCGTACCACCACGTTTTTTTTGGTCCGGAACAACGCGGCCATGGCGTCATGCTGGCCCTCCTGCCGATTGACATGGCTGCCGGTGTCGAAACAGGAGACCCATTCCAAGTCTTCATCAATCAGCCGTAACACCGGCCCCAATGAATGGGTGCAGTAGCGGATGGGTTCCATGTTGGCGCGCCAGGGCGTATCCTTCCACAAGCCGCGGCAGTCATGGATATAGGCCGCCTCGATGTAATAAGCCTCGCCGAACAAGCCGCGTTTTTTCAAATCCACGGCGGTGTCAATAAATCCCGCCAGGTTGGCATTGGCGCCGGTCATGTAAAACGCCCGGCTCTGCTGCTGCGCCGCCCAGAGCGCGGCGGCTTCCTCCGCCGTATGCACGCAGGGAATGTCCGAAAGCACGTGAATGTTTTTATTCAACGCCTTGACGGCAAAATCCGCGTGCAAGTACGATGGGGTTTCGATCAGCAGCGCGTCCATGGGGACTTCCGCGAGCATTCGATCGAAATCGGCAAAGTGCTTGGCATCCGGGAAATCCTTACGCGCAACTTCCAACGAATGCGGCGTAGTCTCACAGATCGCGGCGGCGGTTACCCCTTCGAAATTTTGCGTGGCCATTTTCAACAGGCAACTGCCGCGCCCGATGTTCTTCTCCGGATTCGACCCGTATCCCACCAGTCCCAATTTGATAGCCTTGGTCATAATTCACGCCCCTGTATATTTAACCGCTTCCAATGCATCCAGCATTAATTATCCACGACTCTTCCCTGAATATCCCCGATCCATCCGCCCATCCGGCTCCGTGGTAAAAAATCCGCAAACCGATTCTGCCGTCAATGCGGTCCTGCCATGTTGCCGGAATAAATCCTGAATTCCTGTTACTATTCTTTTCATCATAGTCACGATAAATTAAATGGGCCGCTTCCGGGTTTTGTGTGGGTAGCCCCCATATGTAGTGGTGTCAGCATGCGAAAAGGCGGATCATTGGAGACGCGGGCGCTTTCGGCATGAGATCGAGTCCTCCACAATGAAAATAAATGGCTTTTTTATAGTGATCCCGGTTGCGGAAACCGCAGGCCATCCGTTTGACCTTTTCTATCTTGCTATTAAGGCTTTCGCCCATGGCGTTGGTAACGCGGAGTTTGGCAAAGGTGACGATGTTAGCCATATGTGCCATCAAGGTCTTCGCCGCCTTGACCATAGCAGGCAACCGGGAGTGTGTTGCCCAGTGATACCACCGCTTAAAGAACTTCCGCGCCCAGGCCACCGAACGATACGACCACAGATGCCGCAGATTCTCCTTGATCGCCCACGCCCGGCAAACCTTCAAATCTTGGGATTTGAGTTGTTCGAACTCCACACGACGCCAATCGGGAATATTTTCTTCATTCCAAAGCCAAAGATACTTCGTGTGTTTCAAATCCTCTCGGCCCACTTGCATCAATTGCCGGTGTTCGATCTTGCGAACCTCGTCGACTGCCTTGGAAACATAGGCTGTCACATGGTATCGATCAAAGACGATCTTCTGGTGGGCAGCGGAAATCCAAGCGCGTGTCGCCGCGATGTACGGATCCCACATGTCCATGGCCACGGCTTCCACCGCCGCGCGCTCTTCCAGCGTGAACTGTTTGTAATATCCTTCCAAGCTTCCCTGCTCCCGATTGTCGGCCACATATTCCACCGTCGCTTGCTCCAAATCATAGACCAGCGTCTCGTACTTGTGGCCTTTTGCAAACGATTTCTCGTCCACCCCGATCCGTGCCGGCAACTTATGTTCCTTGCGATCCCAGCCGCGCGCTACACCACGTTCCACCACCGCCCACGCCTGCTCCCAGCTAATCCCCGTCAATCGACTAGCTCCACTCAAGCTGCATTCCTCAAGCACTGTAATAATCTGTCGTTCAAAGGCATATGTCATCGGCGAACCATTCTCGCCAAACTCCGAAAGAATCTGCTTAACCCCGTGCCGAGCGCACTGCGCACGCGGCAGTCGCACATGCACATACGTCGCCATTTCACAACTGTTAAGATGCCGATATTCGCGTTCCGCCGTGTGGTCGTACACTGGCCCAAATTGCCCACATTCCGGACAGGCCACTTGCACTCCCGGTTCATGCTTAACCCATACGTCCACACGACGGGCACTCTCGTTCACCTCAACCCGACTAACCAACCAAGGCCCTCGCAATCCCAACAATTTCGCGTATAATGTATTTGCATTCATTCACCACTATTACCACAACCTGTAGGGGGTGCCCATTCAAAAGTCTGAAGCCCCTTAAATGGTTAATAGGCCGGCCAGGTTCTGCGCGCCGTTTGGGAATAATCATTGCGTCCATTTAATCCGGATGCCGAACGCCGTTCGGCCACTACATTTCCGGATGCCGAACGCCGTTCGGCCACTACATTTCCGGTTGTAGTAGCGTCACGGTGTGACGCATCTGTTCCACTCCCAAGGCGCGCGCCGCGTGGCGCCCTGCCTCGACAAGATTGACCTCAATCAATGTCTATATTATTTTGAGATCCTTAGTAATTTTGTCCACCCATTCCGCTTTGCATGGCAGGCCCTGACGATCAAGGCGTTAAGACGCACCGCCAAAGAGAAACCGGATGGTATTGCGGTTGGTTATCTTGCGCCGGACGGCGGGAGGAAGCTTGCGTAAGAGCCGGATTTCCTCGTCATACGTGCCCTTGTAATTGAATTCCTGCCAGGTGGTCCGGTTGAGCTTGCGCCGGCAGATGTAGGCATAGGCGGGCGAGTCCGTGCCCCAGACGATTTTTTCGCCGTAATCGGCGCAGATTTTGGCCAGCACGTCGTGGTGATCGCTGAAATCCGCGTCAATCAAATCCTGTTTGTTGATGGTTTTCCCGGCCCATATCCGGCAGACATCCACCTGGATTTTGAAGGCGGCGGTATCAACCCAGACGTTGGGCGCCGCCAAGGCGCGATCCAGCAACGGCTTTGAAAACAAAATGCAATGCGCCAGGCAAAACCGGACATCCGGATGCGCGTCAATCACCTTGAAGGCATTGCCGGCATAGGAAAAAACATCGGATACCTGCCCGGAAGTATGCAGCAGTATGGGCCAGTCATGTTCCCGCGCCAACGCCATCAGGCAGCGGCCTTCCTTCAGCAATGCGGTCACCGGGGCCTGGCAGATCACCGGATTGATCTTGATGCCATATACCGGGTATTTTTTTAACAATTTCTCGATATCGCGAACTTGCGCGCGCGTCTCCCGCAACGGGTCCACGCTGATGAACTGCAGGAAGCGCCGGCTCAATTCCGGGCAGTAGTCAAAAACCTCGCGCAATAGCAAAAGATTTTCGACCTGATGCGGCACCGGTGAAATCGCCTTGCGCGCCTTGACATGCCGGCCGGCAATGAGGCCGGGAATGTCAAAATACAAATTTGAGTTAAACGGGAAAACGATATTGACGTCCACCCCGCCGCTCAATTGCTGGTAATACAAGCCTTCGATTGTCTGGGCGTAGGGATATTCCGCGCGCCCGTAAGAGCCCAGCGCCACGCCCACATGCGAATGGGCATCAATTACCTTGCCGGTCAAATCCGCCGGTTTTATGCGAACAATCTGGTTGATCATAAATTGCCTCTTCACTGATCAATGCTTATAACTCCCCATTCCATGGATACTTGATCCGCACCAATTCCCCGCCCTTGCGCGCCGACTCGGCCGCGTAAATGCCCGGCAGGGTCATCCGCAATCCCTCGCGCAGGCTGATGGGCGACGGCCCATTGGCGCGGACGGCTTTGACGAACACATCCATCATCGCATAGTCCATGCCGCCGTGCCCTAAATCCTTTTTGGCGGCATATTCCGGGCGCGAGTAGGCGTCAATCGGCAGTTCAATCCAGCTTTTATACCCATAAAGCTCGTTGGAATAAAACAACGTGCGCTGCTGTGCCGCGTGTTCCGTGCTTTGAAACGTGGTATAACTCGGCGTACGCTCGAAGGCGCCCTTGGTGGTAAAAAAGCTGTAGGTATGCTGGCAGCCGACGGGCAGGTTATTGATGAACGACACCAGCAGGCGCACCACCACATTGCTCCTGGTGCGCAGCGTGGCGGTCATGGCGTCATGCTGCCCTGCCTCCCGGTTGATATGGCTCCCGGTATCGAAACAAGACACCCACTCGAAATCCTCATCAATCAATTTCAGCACCGGGCCCAGCGAATGGGTGCAATACTGGATGGGCAGGCGCGCTTTGGGATCGGGCTTGGGTTTGCGCCAGGGGGTAACTTCCCATAACGAGCGGCAATCATGCAGGTAGGCCGCCTCGGCATAGTAGGGCTCGCCCAGCAGGCCGCGCTTTTTAAGATCAAGCGCCGCCTCAATCCAGCCGGCCATGTTGGGATTGGCGCCGGCCATGTAAAACGCCTGGCTTTTCGCTTGCGCCTCCCACAGCCGCCAGGCTTCCCCGGCAGTATCCACGCAGGGAATGTCCGAAAGCACGTGAATATTTTTTTGCAGCGCCTTGACGGCAAAACCGGTGTGCAGATGCGCGGGGGTTTCGATCATGAGCGCGTCCATCGGAACTTCCGCGAGCATTTGATCAAAATCGGCATAATGTTTGGCGTTGGGAAAATCCTGGCGCGCAACCTCCAGCGATACCGGGTTGATCTCGCAAATCCCCGCCGCCGACACCCCGTCAAAATTTTTCGCGGCTAATTTCAACAGGCAGCTTCCGCGCCCAATACCCTTTGCGGGATCAGCGCCATATCCCACCAGTCCCAGGCGGATTTCTTTGGACATATCATTCCTTTATGATTGAGCCATTGACCGTTCAACTTTTACGGATGCGGAGCATTGCCGGCTATCCGCCGGTTTCACGCCATCAAATTACCAGTTAAATTTCGGAAAGGCAAACGGAACGGCGCGGATACCGGAATCAAAGGTAATGTCCGCCGCCACGGCGCCGGACAGGATCAATTCCGCATTGATGACCTGTAAAATGCTGGCCGGCACCATGGGCGTCACCGGCCCATGCGCCGCCAGACGCGTGATGAAGCGCTGCCACGGCGCCTTGTTCCAGAAGCTCACCCGCTTGGCGCCGGCCAGATCGCGCGGGCCGATCGTGGCCGCCTTGGGCGGACACCACGACCAGTCGCCGGCGGCGCCGGCATCGGGATGCAAGACATTCTGGCAAACCGTGATCGGATGCAAATCCGCAATCCGGGCGCCGGCTTGCAGATAGGCCTGGATATCATCGCCGAATTCCAGGCCGAGATGCGGCTCGAAGAAGGCGATATGACCGCACCAGCCGATGCCGCCGTAACAGATGTCGGCGCCGCCCAAATCCTCGATCATCCGGCTGTAATGGTTGACGTTTTCCGTCAGCGGAAAATGAATTTGCTCCTCCGGCATGCGCAATTTCGGGTCAATGCGGTTGAAAAAATCCTCCCACATATGATATTGGAATCCCCCGGGCCAGTCGCGCGGCGGGGTCTGGCCGTTTTCATCCGCGAATTCATCCATGTTGAAAGTATGGACATGGCGGCAGGGAAGGCGCAGGCGGTTGATCATCTCCGCCACCCAGGCGTAATACGGATTGGTGGCCGGCAAGATCATGACATATGATTTTTTCCCTTCATCCAGGCTGCGCTTGATGCCTGCGACGATGTCCAGCAGGTAGGCAAAATTCAAGGCCTCATCCTGCTCGATCACCTTGATATGAAAATTTTTGTTCGGATGTTTGCAGATATCCGCGCGCTTGATCGCCCGCACCCGCTCACAGACGGCCTTGTCGCGGAACGGCAAAAATTCAGCCATTGCATATTTGAACCGATCCATTTCCAATCTCCTCTTTTGTAACCGCGTTATACCAGCCGCTGTCTATGTGTATGTGAGTTTGTGAGTATGTGCGTATATGTTTGTAATTAAGAAAGCACACTTAGACAATCATCCTTGTGGGAGCGGCGTTATATTTACACCGCTCCGAGAAGGGCGCCGCGATTCCCGCCAAACCCACACACTCCCACACCCACACACTCCCACACCCACACACTCACATACTCCCATACTCCCACTCCTATACTCCCACACTCACACCCGCATCCTCACGCCAATTCAACCATAAGCCGTCCGAAATTGTCAAATGACCATTTGTGCGATTTGTTGGCATTTTGTGCGATTTGTTTTGTTGCCATTTCAAGCGATTTAATAATGGCTGGTACCGGTGGGCGCGGCATCCCAGAGCCGCGGTCAGCGCCCGCGGCTACAGCGGAATCCGCTCTTCTGTAGCAGTCCGGCTTTGCCGGACTTTCCGGACCGAATGCGCCACGCCGCGGCGCCTAACCAGAAAAATGACGGCGGAAAATTGATTGCCTGGCTGCCGAACACTATGTTACCCTGATTTCCATGCCAACTAATCGCCTGCCGCTGCAACCGGTTCTCACCACCGAGGAATACGCCGCGCTGGACCGATTCGGCGCGGCCCACCCTGGCGCCGCCAATTTGCCGGCCATCGCCGGATTCCTGCGTGAACTTTTCCATCTAGACCTTTCAACCGACCCGGAAATTATCGCCGGTTTCGCCGAAGACAGCAGCCACCTGCCGGGCCGGGCCCAGGCTCTGGCGCGGCCGGCCGACGAGCGCGGCTGCGCCGCCGTCCTGCGCATCTGCCGGGCCGCCGGTATCCCCGTGACGTTTTCCGGCGGCAAATCCAACCTGACCGGCAGCGCCACGCCGCCGGGCGGCGTCGTACTCTCCACCGTCCGCATGCTCGCGCCCACGGTGCGGGTGAATGCCGCCGGCCGCTGCGCCGCCGCGCCCGTCGGCATGCTGCTGGAAGACATGCGCCGCGAAGTCATGCGGCAAACCGCCGGCAAATGGCGGTATCCGGTAGATCCCACCAGCCGCGCTGACGCCACGGTCGGCGGTTGCCTGGCCTGCAATGCTTCCGGCTTCACGCCCGGAGAGAGCGGCGCCACCCGCGCCTGGGTGCAATCGCTGCGCTTCCTGCTCCCTAACGGCATGCTGATCTCCGCTGAACGCAATCAATATGTCTCCTCCGGCGGCTTTTTTCACCTGGAAGACGGCCGCACGGTCCAGGCCTGGCCCATTCCCGCCTACCCGCGGCCCGCCATTAAAAATGCCGGCGGCCCCTTCAGTTCGCCCGACGGCGCCATGGATTTCGTGGACCTGGTCATCGGCAGCGAGGGCATCTTTGGGCTGGCAACGGCCTGCACGCTCCGGCTGGCGGAAAATCCGGGAGCATACCTGGACCTGTTCATCTCCCTGCCCGACGAGGAAGCCGCCCTGCGCCTGCTGGCGGCAGCGCGGGCGCACTTGAAAAACGACCTGGGCCGCCTGACCGCTTTTGAATATTTCGGCGAGCATTGCCGGCAATACATGAAACACGAAGAGCGCTTTTTCCACGACACCGACCAGGTGGGCGTATATATCCAGGAGCCGCTGCGCGACAAGGAAATGGAGGATGCCGCCGGCGTTTGGCTGGAAATCCTGGCCGCCGCGGAATTGGACGTGCCGGATCAATCCATCCTGATCCTGGACACGGACGCGCAGCGGGAACTATTCATGGAAGCGCGCCATTCCATGCCGGCCAACTCCCTGGAAGTCGTCCAGCAGCGCGGCACGTTCACCATCATGACCGATACCGTCGTGCCATTCGATAAATTCCGGGAATTCCTGGAATTCACCCACGCCCAAATCCGCGCCCAAAATCTGGACTACCTCTCCTTCGGCCACCTGGGCGATTGCCACCTGCATTTTACCATCCTGCCGCACAAGCCGCAGATTGACCAGGCGGTGGCGGTGTATGACGCCATCATCGCCCGCAGCGCCGACCTCGGCGGCGTGTATTCCGGCGAACACGGCACCGGCAAGCGCAAGCGCCAGGATTTCCTGCGTTGTTACGGTCCGGCTGCCCTGGAAATGGTGCGCCAATCCAAGCAGGCGGTTGACCCGCAAATGCTGGTCAACCGCGGCAATGTGATCCCGGAATAGCCCCCATATGCCAAACCTTGCCTGCCACCTGGAATTTGGAAATCAAACACTGCGGCTGCAACTACCGGGACAAACGGATGTGCTCACCCTGCCCAGCGATCCGGCATTGCCGGACCCGGCCGCCGCCATCCGCCAGGCGCTCGCCCACCCGCTGGGCGCGCCGCCCCTGGCCGAACTGGCGCGGCGCAAAAAAACTATCCTTCCCGACCCGCGGGCGGTCATCGTGGTCAGCGACAATACCCGCCCGGTGCCTTACAAAGGGCTTGGCGGCATCCTGCTGCCAATCGTGGCTACGCTGCGCGGCGCCGGCGTGGCCCGGATCGAAATCCTGGTGGCCACCGGCACCCACCGGCCGCTGACTGAAGCCGAATTGCGCCTGCTGCTGCCGGACGATGTCTTCGACGGCCAAATCGCCATCACCAACCATGTCTGTACCGATACCGCCCAGCTCCGGCAGATCGGATGCACTCCGTGCGGCGCCCGCGTGTCCGTCAACACCCGCTATCTGGACGCCGATATAAAAATCCTGACCGGGCTGGTGGAGCCGCATTTCATGGCCGGCGCCAGCGGCGGCCCCAAGTCCATTTGCCCCGGCCTGGCGGGCGAAGAGGTCACGCACGTCTTCCATGGCGCCGCGCTGATGGATGACGAACGCTGCGCCAGCCTGAACTGCAGCGACAACCCCTGCCACGCGGAATCGCTGGCAGTGGCGCAAATGGCCGGGGTGGATTTCATCGTGAATGTAACGCTGAACGGCGCCAAGCAACTGACGGGGATTTTCGCCGGCGGCATGCTGCCAGCCCACCAAGCCGCCGTGGCGCGGCTGCTGAACACCGGCGCCATCCGGATCGCCCGGGAATACGACCTGGTCCTGACCCATGCCGGTTTTGCCGGAATCAACCATTACCAGACCGCCAAGGCCGCCGTGGAGGCCGTCAAGGCTGTCCGGCCGGGCGGAACCGTGATCCTGGCCGCCAACCATACGGATGTTGACCCCGTGGGCGGACCCAATTACCGGCGCGTTTTGCCCATGTTGCGGCAATACGGGCCGGCGGAATTCGTCCGCCGGCTGCGCAGCCCGGACTGGCAGTTCATCCCGGAACAATGGGAAGTGCAGATGTGGTGCCGGGTGTTCCGTAAACTCGGACACCTTGACCATCTGGTCTATTGCGCGCCGCGGCTGGCCGGCGCCTTGTTCCGCCGGCGCGGCATCCCCGGCCGGGATGGCGGCGCGGCGCTGCCGGCCGGCGCGGACGACCGGGCCGCGGCGGAAGCCATGGTGCAAAAAGCGGTGGACGCGTATTTCCACGACCACGCCGGGGCCAACGCCGCAGTCCTGCTGGACGGCCCCTATGGCGTGCCGGCCTTGACCGCCTGATCCGCCAAGTAGTCCGTCCGCTAAATATTGATTGCGGACGGAAACAGCATTATGTTAGCATAATTTGATTCTAGCGGCCGAACGGTGTTCGGCATCCGGTTACTGTAGTGACCGAACGGTGTTCGGCATCCGTTTTACTGTAGCGGCCGAACGGTGTTCGGCATCCGGTTACTGTAGCCCGGATGCGCAACGCCGTTGCGCCTCCATAAGATGTTTTCCCGTAAAAATGAACCGCCAAAGCATTGACGCAGAAAAAGTCCCAGCCGCCGAAACGCCAGCACCCGCCCGCGTGTTAATCGTCAAACTCAGTTCATTGGGTGATTTAATCCACGCGCTGCCGGCAGTCCACTGCCTGAAAACCGGTTTGCCGGCGGTGATTGACTGGGTGGTCAACACGGAATATGCCGACCTGGTCCGCTGTTTTAACGATGTGCGCCGGGTGATCCCGTTCCCACGCCATGCGCTGAAACAGTTGCCGGCTTTCCGGCGCGCCTTGCAGCGCGAGGAATACGACCTGGTCGTTGATTTACAGGGCCTGCTCAAAAGCGCGTTGATCACCCGCCTGGCGCGCGCCGCGCGGCGCATCGGCCCTTCCTTTCAGCGCGAAGGCGCGCGCTGGTTTTACCACGCCCTGGCCGGTCCGCCCGACCGCCGGCGCCATGCCGTGGAACAAAACCTGGATGTAGTCCGTTACCTGGACCTGCCGCAGGCAGCGCCGGTCTTTCCCATGCGGTTTACCCGCCCCTCCCTTAACGCGCCGGAGCCCCGCCTGGCGCTGATTCCCTGTTCACGCTGGCCCAGCAAAAACTGGCCATTATCCGCCTTTACCCAAACCGCGCGGGAAGTGCACAGCCGCACACATGCGACGATTTACATCCTGGGCGGCCAGGCCGACGCCGCAACCTGTGCAAAGCTGGCGCGGGAACTGTCAGGCTTCGCCGTCAACCTGGCCGGCCGCCTGACTTTGCCGGAATTGGGCGGGTATCTGCAGGCCATGCAACTGGTAATTTCGAACGATTCGGGGCCGATGCACATCGCCGCCGCCCTGGACGTGCCGGTGCTGGCGGTGTTCGGACCGACCGATCCGGCGCGCACCGGCCCCTATGGCGCGATCCACCAGGTTTTCAACGGCCGGCTGTCCTGCCAACCCTGTTATCGCCGGCGCTGCCGGTACGGCGCCAACCCCTGCCTGCAGGCGATCCTCCCGGAACAGGTAACGGCAGCGGCCTTGGAAATTTTACATGATTAGAGCCGATTTTAAAACTCACGTATTGAAAGCAACTCTTATTAATCCTGAATTCTATCGGACCGCTGCCATTTGAAAACACAGGAGAAGCAATGAACGATAAAATGCAAACCGCCCGCCAGGCCGCCTTGGAAATCCTGCAACCTGATCAACGGACGCTGGAACACGCGCGCGCGCTGCACCGCGACGCCGTGGTGATAGATACGTACGGTTTCGGCCCCAATCCGGGCCGCGATACGTCCCTGCTCCAGGCCGCGCTGGACCGCGGCCTGTCCGACGCGGAAATCCAGGACTTGCGCGAAAGCATGCCTATGCTCCGGCAATTGACCGATCCGGCCGAACTGGCGGAATACAAGGACGCCTGGGATGAATCCGGTGTAACCTGCCTGATGCGCAATGCCGGAGAGGAGTCCCAGGCGCCGCTGGTCCTGCTCAAGCGCCTGGCGCGGTTCGTGCACGTGACTGACGTCCTGCGCGATTTCGTGCCCAAGGCGGTTAACGCCGACGATATCGCCGCCGCCCACCAGGCCGGCCGGCACAGCATCTGTCTTTCCGGCAACGGCGTGCCCCTGGCCCAGGAATGGCGTTTCGTGACCGCCGAGCTGGCTTGGCTTAAGGTGTTCCACCAACTCGGCATCCGCATGATGCACCTGACTTATAACCGGCGCAACATGCTGGGCGACGGCTGCGCCGAGGAATCCAATGCCGGTCTGAGCGACTTCGGCCGGCACACCATCGCGGAAATGAACCGGGTGGGCATCATCGTGGATGTCGCCCATTCCGGCTGGCGCACCAGCCTGGAAGCCGCGCAGGCATCCACCCGCCCGATCGTGGCCAGCCATACCGTCTGCGATGCCGTCAACCACCATTGCCGCGCCAAACCGGATGAAGTCATCCGCGCCATCCTCGACGGCGGCGGCATGCTGGGAATCTGCTGTATCTCCAGCTTCCTGGGCGGCTCGGGCGATATTGCGGCATTATTGGACCATCTGGACTACATGGTCAGAAAATTCGGCGCCGACTCCGTCGGCATCGGCACGGACACGGGCTATCAATCCTCCATCCCGCCCCGCCAGGCCCTGCCGCCCCCAAAACAACCGCGCCCGTCGCGTTTTGAGTATTATTGGCCCGCCGGCACCTTTGCCGATCCGCGCTGGAACCAGCCGCGGCAACTGCTCAGTCTGGACTGGATCAACTGGCCGATGTTCACCGCGGGCCTGGTGCAGCGCGGACACAGCGATGACACGATCCGGAAAATTCTGGGCGGCAATTTCCTCCGCGTGTTGCGGGCGAATGCAATAAACGGCGCCCTGTAACGTTATGCCTGGATGAACCATGCAATCGGATCAATTCCAGGCAAGGAGGACCAGGACGGCATTGAGAACCAGCAGAGGCGACGGATCAACCCATAGCACAGGAGCGCATATCATGCAAAAGAAGATTCTATGTCTGGCATTAACCGCGGCCATGCTCGGCACAGGGGCGTGGGCGGAAGAGGCGTGCAAAGCCGGTAAAAGCAAAGCCCATTGGGAACAGCAAAAACAGGAGCGCCAGGCGCACCGCAATCAAATGCGCGAGGAAACCAAGGCCTTCCATGAGTCCCTCAAGGGGCTGCCGGAGTCCGAGCGCTTGCAGGCCATGCAGGAATACGCCGAGGCGCGTTACCAGAAAAACCTCACCTTTAATGCCCAGCAATACCAGGAAAACCTGGCCGGGCTGAAGGAAAACCTGGCGGCCAACGCCAAGCTGACCGATGCCCAGCGGACGGAAATCATTGCCTGCTTCGAGAAGCAACACCTCGAAAACACGGAATTCAACGCCCAGCGCCATGCGGCTAACCAGGCCTTCATGCAGTCATTAATGCAGGACACCAGCCTGACCCCCGAACAGCGCCGGCAAAAGATGAAAGAACACCGCCGCGCCGACGCGGCCGAGCGTAAGGCGCACCGCGAGCAGCAGCAGTCCGCCCGCAAGGCCTGCCGGGAAAAAGCCTGCCCGGCATCAGCGGATTGCCAGGCGGATGCCAAACCGGGGAAAAAGGGCTGCCCGAAAAACTGCCAGTCGGGCCCGCAGGCTGAAGAGTAACCGCCCTGCCGGCAGATCGGGAACGGCGCATGGCCATGTTTAATCATGTTCCGATTTTAATGCCGCGGCGGTGGCTGGGGCCGGCCGCCGCCGCGGTCATCGTGCTGGCCGCCGCCGGCCTGCTGGCCGGCCATTACCGGATGCTGCTGCGCGCGAGCGAAGATGCTTACGCCACCATGCTGTGGCGCCAATCCGCCAAAACCGCCGGCCGCATCGAAAATTATTTCCAGACCCTGCTCGCCAGCATGGCGGGCATCAGCATGACCGATCCGACGGCCGGTTTGCTGGAAACGGAATATGCGTCCGATATCGCGGCCATGCAGCGGTTGGACGATACGGGCAGCGTTACCGGCAACTGGACTCCGCATCCTGAAACAGCGGCCGCCTGGCCCGCGGAGCTGACTCCCGCGCAATGGGACCAACTGCAACAGGGCTTGCCCGTGGTGGCCAGCCATGCCGCTCCCCGCGATGCGCATTTCATTACCATCCACGCGCCGGTTTTCCAGGGCGCTGCCATCGCCGGCGCTGTCGGCGTCCTGATCGACGCCGAGACCGTGATCTGGCGCTGTTTCCCGCCCCTGGATGAACCGCTGGTGGCCGGATTCGCCTTGTACGCTGAAAACGGCCAGGCCTTCGCCGAAGCCGCGCGGCCGGAAGCCGTCGGACACTTGCAGCGCGGCAAGGTGTTGCGGACCGGGCCCTTGTGGGGGGCGCCGGAAAGCGGCATGGCCGGCTACCGGCTGGTGCAGCATGCCGGCGCGCGTTACCTTGCGGCCACTGCGCCGGCCATGCTGCCCGGCCAGACCACCTGGCTGGCAGCCAGTTCCATCGCCGGCGCCACGGCGGCGACTGCTCCGCGCGCCCTGATGAAACGCCTGGCCCGGCGCGGTTTGGGCGGATTGCTGCTGGGGATAGTCCTGTGGGCGGGCGGCGCCTGGGGCTGGCGGCGCCGGGCGCAATGGACGGGCTGGTGGCGGGAAATGAAACGCAAAATCGGCGCGCGCGCGACGTCCGGCAGCAGCCGGACCGCATCTCGCGAACCGCCCGCTCCCTGATCAACCCGCATCTGCCGGAACGCCGTCTTCCGCGGCCGGCGCCAATTCCCGCGGCAGGCTGTCCACCGTATTCAACGGCGTCAGTTCCTTCCGCGCATCCGCCGCTTGCAAATCCTGAAAACGCCGGGCGCTGACAAGCACCCGGCGTTCGAAAGTGCCGGCGGTCTGATTATACGCCGCCACGGCCTGGGCCAACGCCCGCCCCACCCGGCTGAAATGCCCTTCCAGGTCGGCGATCCGGCCGTAAAGTTCGCGGCCTAAATCGCTGATAGCCTGGGCGTTGGCGGCCAGATTTTCCTGGCGCCAGCCGTAGGCCACGGCCTTCAACAAGGCAATCAACGTCGTCGGCGTGGCCAGGATCACGCGCTGCTCCACGCCCGTTTCGATCAAGGCGGGATCTTTTTCCAGCGCGGCGCTGAAAAAACTTTCGCCCGGCAGGAACAAAACTACAAATTCCGGCGCGGGTTGGAACTGCTCCCAATACGATTTGCGGCTCAAGGCGGCAATATGCTCGCGCACATGCCGGGCATGATCCTGGAGGCGCGCCTGCCGCACCGTTTCGTCCTGCGCCTCAACGGCTTCCAGGTAGGCGGAAAGCACCGCCTTGGAATCCACCACAATGCGCTTGTCGCCGGGCAGATGCACGATCAAATCCGGCCGCAGGCGCCCGGTTTCGGCGTTCACGCTTTGCTGTTCCTGGAAATCGCAATGATCCAGCATGCCGGCCATCTCCACCACGCGCTTGAGCTGGATTTCGCCCCAGCGCCCGCGCACGCTCGGGGCGCGCAAGGCCCGTGACAGGTTGGCCGTTTCGTCCCGCAGGCGCGCCTGCACTTCCAGGAGCCCGCGCACCTGCTGCTGCAAGCCTTCGTAGGCGGCGGCGCGCGCGGTTTCCAACGCCCGCACCTGCGCATCGAATTTCTCAAGGGTATCCCGCACCGGCTGCACCAGCTGCGCAACGGCCTGCTGACGCCGCTCCAGATCGCCGCGCGCCGCGGTCTGAAATTGTTCCAGGTTGGCGCGCGCCAGCGCGAGGAAAGCCTGGTTATTGCCGCGCAGCGCCTCGGCGGAAAGCGCCTGAAAGGTTTCCGTCAGCCGGGTGCGCGCTTCTTCCAGTAAAGCCAGTTTTTCGCGGGCGGATTCGCGTTCCTTGACCAGGGTGGCGTTCAAGGCGGCGCGCTCCGCACAGCCGGCCGCATGCTCTTCGCGCAATCCGTCCAGCCGCGCGGCCTGCCGCTGCAATTCCTCCTTCAGTTCCCGGGTCCGTTGTTCCGCCGCGGCCAGTTTCTCGCCTAAAACCGATACCGCGCGCGCCTGGCGTTCCGACAGCCAGAGCCTGGCCAGGCCCCACGCCGCTAAAGCGCCCGTCGCCAGCCCGATGACCAACCAGATCCAATTCTCGTTCATCGCCTTCCTGCCCCGCGTTTTTCAAACCTGTGAAACACCAGCGCCGTCCGCGCCGGCAGATAAACCGGCAAAACATGGTCCCCGGCGCCGCGGCCCGGTTGGGTGGCGTAAACCCGGCCATCCTCTACCCGGCCAAAACCGCCGAAATAACGGGCATCCGTATCCAGGAGCAGCCGGTATTCGCCCGGGCTGGCCGCCACGGTCAAATCCGGATAAGACCGGCTGGGATTAAAATTGAAGACAAACAGCAGGCGGGCGCGTTCAAAGCCCAAAACCTGGCCGGCGCAGTCTTCCAGCCGCAGCCGGGGATGCGCATCTTCCAGCAAATGCGTCAACCGGGCCAACTCGATCATGGCTCTGTCAAAATCCGCCAGGAAACGATAGACCAGCGCCGGATCGTCGCGCAGCCCCCATTGCCGGCGCGCATAGTGATACGACCAGTGATTGCCCGCGCGCGGAAAATCGATCCATTCCGGATGGCCGAATTCATTGCCCATGAAATTCAAATAGCCATGGCCGGCGGCGGCCAGGGTGATCAGCCGGATCATTTTGTGCAGCGCCAGGCCGCGGTCCACTTTCAGGTTCCGCCGGTCCGCCGCCATGTGGTCGTACATATCGCGCTCGATCAGGCGGAAAATCAAGGTCTGGTCCCCTACCAGCGCCTGGTCGTGCGATTCGGCGTAACTGATCGTCCGCTCGTCCGCGCGGCGGTTGGTCAATTCATGCCACAAGCCGCCCATGTGCCATGCTTCATCGGGAGTATGCTTGATCAGTTTGATCCAGTAATCCGGAATCCCCATGGCCAACCGGTAATCGAAATCCGCGCCGGCGCGTTCCGCGGGCGCCGCCAGCCCGGGCATACCGCTGACGTCTTCGGCAATCGTGATGGCATCCGGGCGGACGGCATGGATCACCCGGTTGGCCAGGGTCAGATAAACCAGCGCCTGCTCGTCAACGCTTTCGTCGAAATAATCCCTGTAATCCGTAAATGCCTTGTTCATCCCGTGATGGCGGTACGCCATGCTGGTGATGCCGTCGAAGCGATACCCGTCGAAATGATACTCATCCAGCCAGAACCGGCAGTTGGAAAGCAGGAAATGCAGCACCTCGGGCTTGCCGTAATCGAAGCAGCGGGAATCCCACAAGGCATGCTCGCCGCGCGGTCCAGCGTGGAAATACTGGTATAGCGTGCCATCAAACCGGCTCAGCCCCTCGACCTCGTTGCGGGCGGCGTGCGAGTGGATTAAATCCATAATGACGGCCAGGCCCGCCCCATGGGCGGCGTCCACCAGCGCCTTCAATTCTTCCGGCGGACCGAACCGCGAGGAAGCGGCGAAATAATTGGTGACATGGTAGCCAAAGGAACCGTAATACGGATGTTCCTGCACCGCCATCAATTGTATGACATTATAGCCGGCGTCCACGATGCGCGGCAAAACCTGCTCCCGGAATTCCCGGTACGTGCCAACCCGTCCCTCCGGGAGCGCCATGCCAACGTGCGCCTCGTAAATCAGGGGCGGATCCGGCGGCCGGCGGTAATCCGGATGGCGCCAGACATACGGATGCGGGGGATCCCAGATCTGCGCATTGAAACTCCTGGTGTTTTCGTCCTGCACCGCCCGGCGCGTGTAAGCCGGCAGGCGTTCGCCGCCGCCGCCCGGCCATTCCAGACGCAAGCGGTATAAATCGCCATGGCACAGGCGCTCCCGCGGCACGCGCAATTCCCAGATGCCGGCCGGCAGGGAGTTGAAAGAAAAATCCGGGTGTTCCCGCCAGCCGGAGAAACCGCCGATCAGGTGCATGCGGGTGGCATTGGGCGCCCACTCGCGCAAAACCCATTCCCCGCCGCAGCGATGCAGGCCGAAATAGTTATGGCCGGCAGCGAAGTCCGCCAGCGGCTGCCGGCCGCCGGTCAAGCGCTGTTCCATTTCCCGGACAGCGCCAGCCCGCTGCAGGATCCGCTCGACATGGGGAGCTAAATACGGATCTTCCGCATAAAAAGGGCGGCATGCCCGGGGTCGGCGTCTGCGTCCGGGGGATGCATTTTGCACGCGCGGACAATTTCCTGTCGCCGGCAATTTAATGCAATTACTCCACCGTGACCACGCTGTTCAAGGTGCCCAGCGAATTGCGCACCCAGTTCTGGCATTCCGGGTCCACCATCCAACTGCCGTTGACCACGAATTTATACTCGTATTGGCCCTTGGGCAACACCAGGGTGATGGAGTACTTGCCGCTGTCGCGGGCATCTTTCATCCGGTGCCGCGCAGCATCCCAGTTGTTGAATGTGCCGGCGATAAAGACATCGCTCTTGGGATTAGCGGCAAGCTGGAACGTTACCCGACGCGCGGACGGAGCAGGCCTTTTGATTTTCATGCTTTTCTTCATATTACGCGTCCCTCCCAAAAACCATGGCCAAACCGAACCTCCCATCAACCTTGAACCTTATACCCCCGGAGGCCTGAAAAGATACACTTATTCTTCTCGCATTTGGGATTATACCAGGCTAGCGGCAATTGACAAGTATTTTCCCATGCCGCCCGCCGGCATGCGACGTATTCATTTGTAATACTTTGCAACCCAATGATTTACCTGGTCGGAACCGACGTTTAAAATTCCGATTTCACGCTCGGCGTTTGCCGGAGAATCCGAGGCATGCGCGGCGTTTACCATGATATCCCGCCCGAACTCGCGGCGCACCGATCCCGTGGGCGCTTTATCCGGATCAGTCGAACCCAGCAAGGTGCGAATTTTTTCCACGGCATTCAGGCCGCTGTATATCAGCGCCAGACATTTGCTCGGACCGGCTTGACCGCATTCTTCGGGCCGGCAGGACGGCGGGTACCGGCCGGTCATGAACTTGATCAACTGATAAAACTGCTCATCGCCCAGCAATGGCCCCAGCTGCTCTTCGAGCAATTTCACTGTGGGGCCGGGAATGGCGATGCTTAATTCCTTCTCCAGCATGCCCAGCACACGCGCGGAAACCTGGCCCTTCATTTTTTCGCGCAGCACCTGGTGCACCGGCTGGTAAAATTGTTCCGCCTGGGCCACGCTCATCCGGTGCACATTGGCGGCGATGATCCGCAGGCCGGAGCGTGAAAGCAGATCGATGATGTTGCCGGGGCGGGCGTTGGGGAAACGGAAGTTATCCGGCTTGATCAACACCAGCGTGCGCTGCCAGCCGGCAGCGCTGCTGTTGCTGTCGGCGGCGTTCTGCACAATGCCGCCGTCGGACTCGGCGTGGCGCCCCCAGATGGCCAGCGCCTGCGCCGTTTCGACGGCGTTGTTGCCGATCAAAACCGCCGGTTCGAAATACTGCACCGCGCCGTGCGCGTCCACCACGTAATCGCCGAAGGTGTCACGGATGGTTTCCCCGCCGGTGGTCGCCACGTTGCCGGCGGTTTCCCGTACGCGGCGGATGGCATCTTCGCCTTCCAGCAAAATCAGCATGACGCGCCGGGGCCGGCCGCTGACCGGATCCGGGCTGTAGGCTGTGGCGACATAATCGGCCAGCAAATCGCGCGCGGCCGGCTCCAGCCCGCTGATATCGCTGCGCACCAGGCCGGCATATTCCTGCGCCAGCCGGGCGCTGGGCGCATACATGCGGGCCGCCACCAATTCCAGGCCCGTGCGGCTCAAAAACCGGCCGATCACCCCGCCGGTGCGGGACTTGGCGATCGTATAAGGATTGATCAGGACAAAAGCTAATTCCATGGCCATAAAAACCTCCAAAAGTATTTATGTATCATAATCCTCTTGCCAGAGCAATAAGATTAACCTCAGAAGGCATGCACCAGGAGGCCGGAACGTGGTTTGGGATCGAACCAGGTGCTTTTAGGCGGCATGATCAGACCGCGGTCGGCAATGGCCATCAACTGGCTGACAGTCACGGGGAACATGGCAAAGGCCGCGGCGAACTCGCCGGAATTCACGCTTTGCTCCAAAGCCTGGACGCCGCGCGCACCGCCAACGAAATCAATGCGGCAATCGGTGCGCGGATCGCGAATGCCCAGGATTGGCGCCAATAGATGATCCTGGAGGTAACTGACATCGAGGGCGGCCACCGGATCGCCGGCCGGCGCCGGCAGACGCCGGCGCAGTCCCAGCCATTTGCCGGCCAGATACATACTCACCCGGCCGACTCCCGCCGGCGCCGGCGGCGCGTTTTCCACGACCTCGAACGCGCCGGCCAGGGCCTTGACAAAATCCCGCGGGGCCAATCCGTTCAAATCCCGCACCAGCCGGTTATAAGGCAGGACGGTCAACCGGCCGGCGGGAAACAGGATGGCCATGAACCAGTTGCTCTCGGCGTCGGGATCGGCCGCGCCGGCGGCACGCCGCTGCGCGGCCACGCGCACGGAGCTGGCCGCGCGATGATGGCCGTCGGCGATATAGGCGGCCGGCACCCGGGCGAAGCATTGCTGCAGCGCCGGCGTATCCGGCATGCGCCAGACGGTGTGGCTGACGCCATCCGGCGCGGCAAAATCATACAAGGGCGGCAGCGTTGCGGCCTGCTCCATCAGCCGGTCAATCGCCGGCACATCCCGATAAGTCAGGAGCACCGGCCCGGTATGGGCGCCCAGCGCGTCAATATGGCGGGTGCGGTCATCTTCCTTTTCCTGCCGGGTTTTTTCGTGTTTTTTAATGACATCGGCGCGGTAATCGTCCACATGGCAGCAGGCCATGACGCCATCCTGGCAATGCGTTCCCTGACGGAGCCGGTAGAGGTAGCAGGCCGGGGCGGTTTCCTGGAGCAGAAGGCCGTTGGCGCGCCATGCGTCAAAATTTGCCCGGGCATGAGCGTACACTTCCGGGGCATATGGATTGACGGCGTCCGGCAATTCGATTTCCGCGCGGGAAATGCGCAAAAAACTGCGGGGATTGCCCGCGGCCTGCGCGGCGGCTTCGCGGCGGTCCACCACGTCGTAAGGCACGCTGGCTACCTGCGCCGCGAATTCCGGCGCCGGCCGCCAGGCTGAAAAAGGCTTGATGCGCAACATGTTTTGCTCAAAGAGTGTTTTGCCATTCTTCGCGTTCGGCCGCCGCGTTTTCTTCGCTGCTGACAATTTCCGCGATCTTGATCTTGACCGCGGCAACCTCGGAAATCCCCAGGCTGTCGCGCAGGCTGTCGCGCACGCGCTGCTGCAGCAACTGGGAAAGTTCCTGTATTTTCGTGCCGGCCTTGACGGTCAGGTCCAACTGAATCTCCACCGCGTCGCGCCCCGAGCCGGCGACATCCGAACGCAGGTTGACAATCCCCGCGAATTCACGGCCGAGCTTGGCCAGAAACGCGTTGACCGCGCCGACGCTGACGCTGACGGCGCCGCTCTCGTTATCGAACGACAGGTAACGCTCCTTGCGGACGCGCGCCGAAATGGCGGTCACCCAGTAAAACGCCACCGCCAACATTAAAAACAAGCCCAGCCCCAGCCGGCCGTAGCGGCCGGTAAAAAGGAATTCACAGAACTTCCAATCCAGGCCGAAAAAATTTGCGACCAGGAACCAGCCCAGCAACAACAGTGCCGCGGAAAGCGCCAAGCTGACCAGGAAATGTAAAATTTTCATGCTTGTTTCTCCTGTTTTTCCTCTTTTTGTTGACGAGTCATGATCCGGACCTCCTGCACAATCACATCCACCGCGGCGACGGTTTTCCCGGTCATTTCCGTTACCGCCCGCCGCACGTCGTTTTGAATCTGCCATGCCACATCCGGGATGCGCACGCCGTATTCCAGCGTGACGTGCAATTCCAGGCGCAGGCTCTGGTCCGGTTCGTTCATTTCCACGCGCACGCCGCGGTCGGTTTTACCGATGATATTGGCCAGCCCATCGGCAAAGGAACCGCTCATCTCCGCCACTCCCGGCACCTGCAGGGCGGCATGGCGGGCAATTAACGCGATGACGCCCTGGTGAATGCGGACGGCGCCGAAGTCGCCGGCTGTTTCCGCGGCCGGCGGCGGCGCGCCGGCGTTCGGTTGCGCTGCCTGGTTTTTGGTCTTAAGCATGCCTGTCTCTCCCGTCATTTCGCCGCCGCCCCCGCAAACGTCGGCTCGGTTTTCAAAAAATTATCCAGAAACGCCGTATGGTAAACGCCGCGCCGGAACAAGGAATCATGCATGATCGCCTGACCCAGCGGCACGGTAGTCTTGACGCCTTCGATCATGAATTCCCCGAGCGCCCGCGACATGCGGCTGACGGCCTCTTCGCGATTATCGCCGGTGACGATGATTTTGGCCAGCATGCTGTCGTAATACGGGCAAATATCGTACCCGGAATAAATGTGCGAATCCACCCGCACCCCGGGCCCGCCGGGGAACAGCACCCACTCCACCCGGCCGGGCGACGGCGCAAAGTTTTTAAAGGGATTTTCGGCGTTGACGCGCCACTCGATCACATGCCCGCGCGGCCGGATATCGCGCTGCTCCCAGGCCAGTTTTTCGCCGGCGGCAATTTTCAACTGCTCCTTGATGATGTCAATGCCGCTGGCGATTTCCGTGACGGGATGCTCCACCTGTACGCGGGTGTTCATTTCCATGAAATAAAAATTACCCGCGCCGTCCAGCAGGAACTCGATGGTCCCGGCGTTCCGGTAACCGATGGACTCCGCGGCGCGGACGGCGGCCTTGATCATCTTGCGGCGCTGCCCGGCATCCAGCGCCGGGCAGGGGGTTTCTTCCAGGAGTTTCTGGTGCCGCCTTTGAATGCTGCAATCACGTTCGCCCAGGGCCAGCACGCGGCCGTAATGATCCGCCAGAATCTGCACTTCCACATGCCGGGCATTGTCGATGTATTTTTCAATGTAGACATCGGGCGTGCCGAAAGCCTGCTCGGCTTCGTTGCTGGCCATGATGAAGCCCTGGGCCAGGCTGACGTCGTTATGCGCAATCCGCATGCCCTTGCCGCCGCCGCCGGCCGACGCCTTGATCAGCACCGGGTATCCGGCCTGCCGCGCGACTTCCAGCGCCTCGTCCTGCGTTTTTACCACGGTCTTGCTGCCGGGGATGGTCGGCACGCCGATTTTCTGCATCGTGGCGCGCGCCGCAGCCTTGTCGCCCATCCGCTTGATGTTATCGGCGGACGGCCCGATGAAGGTGATGTTGCAACTCTCGCAAATCTGGACAAAATGCGCGTTTTCGGCCAGAAACCCATAACCGGGGTGAATGGCGTCCACATCCGCCACTTCCGCGGCGCTGATGATGTTGGCGATTTTCAGATAACTGTCCTTGGCCGGCGCGGGCCCGATGCAGATGGCCTCGTCGGCCATTTGCACGTGCAGGGAATTGGCATCCACATCCGAATAAACCGCAACGGTTTTAACGCCCAATTCGCGGCAGGCGCGGATGATGCGCACGGCGATTTCGCCGCGGTTGGCGATCAGCACTCGGTTGAACATGGGCTAAATCTTTTCAATTTTAAACAGCGGCTGCCCGTACTGGACCGGGCGGGCGTTTTCCGCCATGATTTCGCGGACAATGCCGCGCACTTCCGCCTTGATTTCATTCATGACTTTCATGGCTTCCACGATGCACAAGACGCTGTCGGGATTGACTTCCTGCCCGAGCTTGACATAGGGCGGCGAATCCGGCGACGGCGCGGCGTAAAAGGTTCCGACAAACGGCGCTTTGACGATCTCGCAATTTTCCTCTTCCTCCGGCGCGGCGGGGGGCGCCAGCGCGGCGGGCGCCGCCGCGGAAGGCGCCGGCGCGGAAGGCGCCGGCGGCGGGCAGGGCGCCGCCGGGGGGGGGGCGCCGCGCTTGATGGCGATGCGCCGGCCTTCTTCCTCCAATTCGAATTCCACCAGATCGCTGGCCAGCATCAATTCCACGACTTCCTTGATTTCGTCCAGTTTCATACATGTCCCTTTTTTTTCACCGCCGCTTTGCCGGCCAAATGTTCCAACAAACCGTCCAAGGCCAGCCGGTAGCCTGCCGCGCCAAAGCCCATGACCTGGCCCAGGCAGGCGCCGGCCGTCAGGCTGCGGCGGCGAAAATCATCGCGCGCCGCGGTATTGGACAGGTGCACTTCCACGCATGGCAATTCCGCCGCCTGCAGGGCGTCGCGCAATGCCACGCTGGTATGCGTAAAGCCCGCCGGGTTCATGATTAACCCGTCATAAACGCCGCGCGCCGCCAGGATGCGCTCCACCAGCGCTCCCTCCAGGTCGCTCTGCGCCGCTTCCACGCGCGCGCCGCGCGTGCGGCCATACGCGGCCAGGTCCCGCATGATGGCCGGCAGCGTAGCCGATCCGTACACGGACGGCTCGCGCACCCCGAGCAGTCCCAGGTTCGGCCCGTTCAACACCAATACTCTATACGACTGGCTTGACTTTTGCATTTACGCGGGGAGTTTAACAGTTTCCAACGGCCGCTGCCAAGCATTAAACCTAAAGCGGATGCACGTCCGCCGCATCACATTCCACCAGGCGCTGGTCCGCCAGGCAGATCCGCACCCGGCGGGCCAGCGGCTTGATATCCACCACCCGGCCGGCGCCCTCGGGACAGGTTACCTGGTCGCTCACCCGCGGCAAGCCATCCCCTTGTTCGACGTAGCAGGCATGTTCGAAGCGCAGGCAGCATTTCAGGCGGCCGCACATCCCGTTCAGATTGGCGGGATTCAAGGCCAGCCCCTGCTGCTTGGCCATGCGCATCGTGACGTTATCGAATTCCTTCAACCAGGTGGAACAGCAAAGGCGCCGCCCGCAAGGGGCATAGCCTCCCGTCATCGCCGCCACGCTGCGCGCGCCGATCTGGCGCATTTCGATCCGGGCGCGCAAATCCGCCGCCAGGTGCTGCACCAACTGGCGGAAATCCACGCGCTCTTCCGCCGCGTACAGCACCTTGATCACCGTGCGATCCAGCGAATACCGCACCTTCAGCAGGCGCATCTCCAGGTTTAATTCCCGGACTTTCTCCTGGCAGCGCTTCCAGGCCGTGCGCGCGAACAATTCGTTTTCGCTGGCCTGGGACTGGTCCTGCAGGGTCGCGCGCCGCAGCACCTGGGGGATGTCGCCCGGCGCCGCGACGGGATCGTCCGCCAGCATCAGCACGCGCCCGCATTCCAGCAGTCCATCGCTTTTCAACACGCAGGTATCGCCGACGGCAATCGCCAGGGCCAGCGGGCAAAAAGCCTTAACCGCATGCGGTTCACTGCAGTCCACATATAGTATTTTAAACATTGCGCCGCCATTCTGCCGCCCGGCCGCGGGCGGCGTTGTCCGCGCGCCGCCAGCGGCGGCCCGCGCGGGGCATCCCTTTATCCGGGGGATAGTTCCGGCTCCGCCAGCCGGATGAAGCCATGCTCGAATACCATGGTTTCATGCACATTGCGGTTGAATTGCGTCTGCATGGCTTCCACCGCCCGCACCCGCGCCAGCGCCGCCCGGCAGCCGAGGCCGCGCGCTTCCCGGCGCAGCGCATCGGCCGCGTCCCGAAAAGCCAGCAGCGTATCGTCCGCGCCGGCGGCGCACAACAGCAAATCGCGCTGCCAGAGCATCAGCCATTCCAGCACGGTTTCGCGCCGGCGGCGGTAGCGGGCCTCCACGCGGGCTTCCAGCACGGCCTTCATTTTATCGCGCGCGCTTTTATCCAGGTCTTCCAGGTTGGTCTCCGCCATGACCGTCTCCTCGGCTTCGCTGATTTCCGCCTTGATCGCCTTCAGCCGCTCCAGCAGGAAGCGCGCCCGCTCCACCGCCGCCGCCATCCCGGCGCCGCCTGTTTCCGTCATCGCCGCCAGTACAAGATCGCGCCCTTCGCGGCTGGCGGCAGGGTCGTCGGCGTTCAGCGTCAGCCGCTGGCAGCGCGAAATAATGGTGGGCAACAATTCATCCGGGCTGTCGGTCAGCAGCAGAAACAGCGAGCGCGGCGGCGGTTCTTCGAGGGTTTTCAGGATTTTATTGGACGCCTGGTCGTTCAAGCGGTCGGCATCCGCCAGCACCACGGTTTTCCAGCCGCCGTCAAAGGTGGTTTGGGAAATATGCCGGAGCACCTGATCAATCTGCTCCACCACTACCCGCCGGGACTTGCTTTCCGGTTCAATCCACAACAAATCCGGGTGCTGGCGGGCCAGCGCCTGCCGGCAGGGCGGGCAGGCGCTGCAAGGGCGTTCCGGCGGGGGCGCTTTGCAATACAACAGGGCCAGGATCGCGCCGGCCGCTTCCCGGAGCATGGCGCGCGACCGGCCGCATACCAGATAGGCATGCGCCAGGCGCTCGCCCAGCAAAGCCTGGCGGAGGACGCGGATCAATTCTTCGATTTCAGGATTGGATGGCATACTGCGCTGCTTCCCATACCGCCTGTTGCAATTCCGCCGGCGAACGCGTGGCATCCAGCACTTTGAACCGGCGGGGTTCCTGCCGGGCCAGTTCCAGGTAGCCCTGGCGGACGCGCTCGTGAAATTCCAATGCCTCGTGTTCGATGCGGTCGGTGCCCCGGCCGGCGGCGTTTTGCCGGAGTTGCGCGCGCAGCAGCCCGGCTTTGACGTCCAAATCCAGCAGGAACGTCAAGTCGGGCGTCAAGCTGCCCGTGGCCAGTTGGTTCAAATCCCGCACCTGCGCCTTGTCCAGGCGGCGGCCATACCCCTGGTACACGGTAGTGGAATCGGCGAATCTGTCGCAGATCACATGCGCGCCGCCGGCCAGCGCCGGCCGGATCACCTCATCCACCAACTGCGAACGGGCGGCCAGGAACAGCATCAATTCCGCCACCGGCGTCGGGGGCGGCTGCTGGTGGTCCTTCAGGATGCTCCGCACGCTTTCACCCAGCCAGGTGCCGCCGGGCTCGCGGGTCAATTTGACCGCATGCCCCGCCCCCCGCAGCCGCTGGGCCAGCGCGGCGGCATGCGTGGATTTGCCCCCGCCTTCCGGGCCTTCAAAAGTGAATAATTTGCCTGGCATGGTTTAAATCCAAGGCGGGCGCCAGCCCGCGGCCCAACTTAACAAATGCAATCAACAAAGGGAGCCAGCGCCAAAGCCGGCATTAAATCAACATCTGACTATGCGCCTTTGCCCTTTGTTTGGCTTTTACTTGTCCGGCGCGTCCTTCACGCCCGGAACTTCAGCTTATAACCGCCCGGAACATCCTGCACCAACCAGCCGCGTTCGGCGATCAGACCGCGCAGCCGGTCGGATTCCGCCCAGTCGCGGCGACTCCGCGCCGCCTGGCGTTCCACGGCCATTTTCAAAACCGTTTCGTCCGGTTTCCGTTCCGGCGCCGCCAGGAACCCGAATACCCGATCCATGTCGTCCAGCATCGCCAGCGCCGCGCCGGCTTCCGCCGGCGTCAACTGGCCGGCATCCGCCCGGCGGTTGCCGGCATGCACCATTTCGAACAAGGCCGCCAGGGCCTCAGCCGTGTTCAGATCGTCATCCAACCCCTGGCGGAAGGCGTGGTGCGCCTGCGCCAGCCAGTCGGGCTGGGACGCCTGCCCGCCCGGCGCCGCCGCCGCCAGCCGTTCCCGGAACTCATCCAAGCGCCGCAGCGCCGCCCGGGCGGCTTCCAGCGACTCGAAAGTAAAATTCAGGGCTTGCCGGTAATGCGCCGAAGCCAGCACATAGCGGATTTCACGCCCGGTAAACCCGCGCTCCAGCAGGTCGCGCAAGGTATAAAAATTGCCCAGCGATTTGGACATTTTGCGCCCATCCACCACCAGGTGGGCGCAATGCATCCAATACCGCGCAAATGGCACGCCCGTGGCGGCTTCGCTCTGGGCGATTTCATCCTCGTGGTGGGGAAAAATGTTGTCAATGCCGCCCGTATGCAGGTCGAACCCCGGCCCCAGGTATTTCATGCTCATGGCGGAACACTCAATGTGCCAGCCCGGCCGGCCGCGCCCCCAGGGCGAATCCCAGGCCACATCGCCATCCTCCGGACTCCAGGCCTTCCATAACGCGAAATCCGCGGCATTATCTTTCAGGTATTCGTCCTGAGCGATGCGGGCGCCGGGCTTCAATCCTGCCAGGTCCAACCGCGCCAGCCGACCGTAATTTTCAAAGCGGCTGATGTTGAAATAAACCGACCCGTCTTCCGAACGGTAGGCGTACCCTTTGCGGAAAAGCGTCTCAATCAGGGCGATCATTTCCGGCACATGCTCGGTGGCGGCGGGGTAGTATTCCGCCCGCTCGATGTTCAGCGCCTGCAAATCCGCGAAAAAGGCCTGCTTGTAGGTCTGCGTGTATTCCTGCAACGGCCGGCCCGCGGCGCGCGCGCCCTTGATGGTCTTGTCGTCCACGTCCGTCAGGTTCATCACCTGGCGCGGCGTAAATCCGCTGTATTGCAGGTGCCGCCGCAGCAAATCCTCGAAAACATAGGCCCGGAAATTGCCGATGTGGGCGTAATTATAAACCGTCGGCCCGCAGGTATAGATGCGCGCGACGGGCGGCTGCGCGGGAACGAATTCCTCCAGCCGGCGGGTCAAGGTATTGTAAATTTTGAAAGCCATGCGCTTTGCCGCTCCCGGCCGACGGCTTGGGCCGTCCGCGCCTGTCAGGCCGGCGGCGGAAGTTCCTGAATCCTCTAAATAGGCCGTAGTTTACCGGCGTCGCCCGCTGAAATCAATGCTAAAGACGGTAATCCGGATTATGTCGTCGTGAAGGTGTCGCGTATGCGCCGCCTATTTTCCTTGATCCTCCAGGCGGGTTTTGTTAACAAGATTGATGCAATAGTCAGATTGTAAAAGCAGTGCCCGGTGTTCCAGCATAAAACCTTAAAACCCTAAACCTTAAAACTTTCTGAAAACGCAAGTTTTGAGTTTTACCCGCCGCTCAAGGAGAAAATACATGTCCGACGACATCCTGGTCTACCGCGGCAAATCGAAAGACGTCTTCAACGTGGCTGCCGGCCCCCAGGCCGGGAAATACCGGCTGGTCTTTACCGACCGGGCAACCGGTTACATGGAAAATGGCCAGCCGGTATTTGACCCGGGCTACGACCAGGTCGTCGGTGAAATTCCCGGCAAAGGCGCGATTGCCTGCCGTTTTGCCGCGCATTTTTTCAAACTGCTGCAAGCCCGGGGCATTCCTTCGCATTACATTGACACGATCAGCGCCAACGAAATGCTGGTCGAACCCGCCCTTCCGCTTTCCATGCCGGCGGAAGCGCCGGATTTTCCCGGCGCCGCCCCGCTGGCTAATCTCGAATTCACCTGGCGCAATAATGCCACCGGCAGTTTCTGGCGGCGCTATCCATTTGTCAGGCCCTGCAAGCAGTTGCACACCGTGGTGGAAGCCTGGACCAAGGGCGACAGCGATACTCTCATCACCCTGGAAGCCCTGGAAGCCGCCGGCGCCATGACCAGGGATGAAATCGCGCAGAGCGTCGCGCTGGTGCGCGATATCGCCGGAATCGTTTCACAGGAATTCGCCGGCAAAAACCTGCACGTCGTGGACGGCAAGTTCGAGTTAGGCCGCCTGAAACACGGGGACGGCCGGATCGTGATTATTGACGAGATTTCCCCGGACGTGCTGCGGGTCTGCCGCGGCTACGCGCCCGACACCCAGGGCCACTGCCAGGCATACCAGAAATGCGCCAGCACGGCCTGTGCCGGCGGCAAACGGACAATCAAGAACAAAAACCAGGTTGCCGCCGCGGATTTCATCGGCATCTTCCTGTAATTTGCCGGCGCAAGCTCCGGCGGCGTCCGCCAGCCGGGCTGGAAAAAACATGGCCGCGGCGCTTCCGCCGCGGCCATGCTTGCTTCCGCAATATTTTTCAATCTGCCCGACAATTACCAATTGGCATTGACGATGGGCAGAACCTTCCACATGCTGTCCTTGCCCCAGGCGATGTTGATCACGCCGATCTGCAATCCGGCCAGGGTATCCGTGTAATTGATCCCGCCGAATTGAATGCCGGTGACATCGGAGGAGACGTTGATCACGCCGACCTGCGCGCCGTTGATCGCGCCGGCCCAGTTGACCAGACCGCACTGGTGGTGCGAAGCGCCGCAAACGAGGTTAATCCATCCTTCCTGGATGCCCGCATCGCCCTTGGCCATGTTGACCAATCCGCCCTGGGCGCCGGTCACATCGCCGCATGCCCAGTTGAGGGCCGCCACCTGCACGCCGGTCACTTCGCCTGCCGTCCAGTTGACGGCGCCCAGTTGCGCGCCGGAGGCATCATTGCCGATCATGTTCACCAGGCCGACCGCCGGACCATGCTTGTCATTCATTGTCCGGTTGACAATACCGATGTCCAACCCGGTGGCGTTTTCATTAGCCCCGTAAATCAGGTTGATCCTCAAGCCATTGACCGAATTGGCCTGGTCCACAATTGCCACAGGTGTTACCAGCGAAAGTTGGAAGGGATAAGCCTTACCAGCAGACGGCGCATCTGCGGCAATCGCGGCGGATACCAGACCGGCTACCAGCAGTCCTGCCAGAATTTTTTTCATTGCAACTCCTTGATATTTTCAACTGCTTGTTATCAACTGCCACGGTAAATCCTGCGCTACCAATTTGCCGACAACCTGAAGCACCACCTCCTTTCATGCATTGCCTTGGTTGACTTTCAGGTTATTAATGCGCTTTCCGGCAAAATAGTCAATATTTTTCTGATGGATGCGACAACGGCGCCAAGGTGCGGCGCCTGAGCGCCGGAGGCGTCGTTCAGCCTTTACCCGCCAGGTCCAGCAGGAAGGCGTAAAGGAAGGCCAATTCCCGCATGCGTTCCACCCGGCCGGAAAGCCCGGCATGCCCGGCCGCCAGGTCGGTTTTCAAGATGATCTGCGTGGCGGCGGCATTGTGCGCGCGCAGCCGCGCCGCCCACTTGGCCGGCTCCCAGCAGGGCACCTGGGAGTCATGCACGGCCGCCGTGATCAGCATGTGGGGACAGGCCTGCCGGACAATGTTGTCATACGGCGAATAGGTACGCATGTATTCGTATTCATCGCGGCGCTTTGGATGGCCCAACTCGTCGTATTCAAAGCTGGTCAGTGGCAAATCGGGATTAAGCATGGCGCTCAGGAGGTCCACAAACGGCTTGCAGGCGAATACGCCGCGGAAAAGGTCCGGCCGCATGTTCACGACAGCGCCGAGCAGCAGTCCGCCGGAACTGAGGCTTTCGGCGTAAAGCTGACCCCGATCCGCCAGGCCGGCCTGCACCAGGTATTCCGCGCAGGCAATGAAATCCGTGAAGGTGTTCCGCTTGTGCAGGCGCCGGCCGGCCGCATGCCAGCGGCTGCCCAGCTCCGTGCCCCCCCGCACGTGCGCCATGGCATAAATGAATCCCCGGTCCAGCAACGCCAGGCGCGATTGGTCGAAATACACGGGGATATTGGTGCCGTATTCGCCGTAGCCGAACAGGAACAGGGGCGCCGGCCCGCGGGCGGGCGTATCCCGGCGATACACCAGCGAGACCGGCACGCGTTCCCCGTCCGGCGCAACGGCCCAACGGCATTCGGTCACATACTGGTCCGGACAATATCCCGGCACTTCCTCGCGCCGCACCAGCGACAACGCGCGGGCGGACATGTCGTAGTCGTAAAACGCGACGGGCGTCTTCAAGGAAGTGAAGCCGATCCGGACGCACGGCGCGGACACGGATGGATTTTCTTCGAGCCAGACATGGCCAATCTCCTCGGGCAGCGCCGCCTCGTGCAGACCGCCGCCGCGCCGGTCCAGGACAAACAGTTTCTGCAAGCCGCCGCGGAATCCGGTCAATGCAATGTAATCCCGGAACACCGCCAGGTGTTCCAAAAACCGGCCCGGCCGGCCCGGCAGGATTTCATGCCAGTCATCCGGATTCGATTCCGGCTGCGCGGGCGCCGCGCACACGCGGAAATCCGGCGCCCGCCAATTGGTCCGGACAATGAACCTTTCGCCATCGTCTCCGACCTCGTATTGATGCCCGGGACGGCGCGGACAGAACACGCGGAAGGCATCCTCCGGCCGATCGGCATCGAGAAACCGGATTTCCTCGGCATTGTTGGAGTAGGCGTTCAACAAAACAAACCGGCGGGTCCGGGTCGGCAATAACAGGCAGCGGAAGGTATCGTCGCGCTCCTCATAAACCAGCGCGTCGCGCGCCGGGTCTTCCCCCAGGACATGGCGGTAAATCCGACTGGGACGGTAAGTGCCCCGCTCCAGGCGGGTGTAAAACAGCGTGCGGTTATCATTAGCCCAGACGCAATGCGCGTCGGCCTCCGGGATGGTTTCCGGGTAAAATTCGCCCGTCGCCAGGTTTTTGAACCGGAGCGTATAGGCGCAATCGCCGGTGGTGTCCACCGCGAATGCCAGCCGGTCATGCCGGGGCGAAACCTGCGCCCCGTCGCAGACGAAGAGCGGGCAGCCGCGCGCCAGCTCGTTTTCGTCCAGCAACACCTCCTCCGGGCCGGGCGGCGCCACGCGGCGGCGCACAAAAACGGGATATTCGCGGCCGCGTTCAAACCGGGTGCGGTACCAGTAATTCCCGCTGACGTATCCGGCCGATCCTTCATCCGGCGGCAGCAATGCCTTGAGTTCCTCGAAGAGGCGGTCGCGCAGAGCGCGCAGCGGCGCCATCACCCGCTCGGCATGCTCGTTGTTGGCGCGCAGGAACTCCCGCATGCGGGGCGATGCCAGGTCGTGCATCCAGCGGTATTCATCCCGCCGCGCCTGGCCGTGTTCGATCAATGTTGCCGGCTGCACCAATGCCGCCGGCGGAGCCAAATCATGTTGTTCGATTTTACTGGTCATGGGCACGCCGAACACTCTCTAAAACTCATATTGGTAGGGCGACCAGTCCCTTGGGCGCCGCGGCGCGCAAGGGACTGCGCGCCCTACCGATCTAAGATTGCGATCAATTAATGTCTATATTATTTTGAGAACCTTAATATGAGAGTATTGAATAAGGTTTCAGCCTTCACCGTTCCGTTTAAACTTATGTGTTTGATCGGCCGCCTGCCCCTGCTCCGCGGTTATTTACGGCCGCCCGTGGCATTCCCGCGACAATTTTCATTATGGCATAAACTCGCGATTTGACAACCTTTCTTCTGGGCCGGCGTAATTTGCTGCGCGCGCATTGCGGGTTTGACGGACAGCGCACTTTCCAGTATATTGCCTGCCGTTTGCTTCACCCCCTTACATCATATTGCTCATACGAGGAAATACATGAACGCCATTGAACTGATCTGGGAACGCGCCCGCCGCCATCCGCAACACATCGTCCTGCCGGAGGGTCTCGATCCCCGTACGGTCAAGGCGGCGGAAAAAATCGTCCGGGAAGGTCTGGGCAAGGTGACCGTTCTGGGCCCGCGCGATAAGGTCGCCGCGCTCTGCCGGGAACAGGGCGTGAAGCCGGACGGTTTTGCGGTGGAGGACCCCGCCCGGTCCCCGCTGCTGGAGGAATTCATCGCCACCTACGTCGAAATGCGCAAGGGCAAAAAGCCGGTGACGCCCGACGAAGCGCGCCAGGTGCTGCTTGAAGACATTGCCTTCGGCGCGATGATGGAGCACACCGGCCGCGCGGATGGGTTCGTGTCGGGCGCCATTCACGCCACGGCGGATATCTGCCGGGCCGTGTTCCGCATCATCGGCACATCCCGGGACGTCAAAATCGCTTCCAGTTTCAGCCTGATGCAACTGCCGACGGAGGAGTTCGGCACACATGGGGCGCTGATTTACGCCGATACCGGCGCCGCCATTGATCCCAACGCCGAGGAACTGGCGGATATCGCCGTCGCCTCCGCCCGCACCGCCTGGGCTTTGCTGGACACCCGTCCCAAAATCGCCATGATTTCGTTTTCCACCAAGGGCAGCGCCAAACACCCCGTCCTGGACAAGATTATCCAGGCGACGGAACTGGCCGCCCGGCACATGCGAGAAATCGGGTTGGAAGCCGATATTGACGGCGAATTGCAGGCGGACGCGGCCTTGATCCCCGCCATCTGCGCCAAGAAGGCGCCGGGCAGCCCGGTGGCCGGGCAGGCCAACGTGCTGGTCTTCCCGGATTTGAATGCCGGCAACACCTGCTATAAACTCACCGAACGCCTGGCGCACGCCTCTGCCTACGGCCCGGTGTTCCAGGGATTGAAAAAACCGGCCAGCGACCTCTCGCGCGGCTGCTCGGCCGACGATATTGTCGGTATCGCCGCCATCATCGCCTGCCAGGCCATGGCCCAGAAAAAATAAACCGCCAAGGACCAAACGCTATGAAAATCGGAATCACATCTTACAGCCTGTCCAAGGCGATTAAGGCCGGCGAAATGGATATCCTGGCCGCCATCCGCTGGGTCGCGGAAAACGGCGGCGAGCATATCGAACTCTCCCCCGCCGGTTATACCCTCACCGGCAATCCCGCGCTGGTGGAAGCCATCGTCCAGGAAACGTCCAGATCCGGGATCGCCATCTCCAGCTACACCATCGGCGCCAATTTTATCAAGCCGACGGAAGCCGAATACCGCGCCGAAATTCAGCGCATCAAGTCCGAGGTGGATATCGGCCGCGCCCTGGGCGTCCAGCGCATGCGCCATGACGCCGGCAGCCGCCCGCGCGAAGAGGCGACAGTGGCCAATTTCGAACGCGACCTGCCGCAACTGGTCGCCGCCTGCCGGGAGATCGCCGATTACGCCGCCCAGTACGGCATTACCACCAGCGTGGAAAACCACGGATTCCACGTCCAGGGCAGCGAACGCGTGCAAAGGCTGGTCCTGGGCGTGGACCGCCCCAATTTCCGCACTACCCTGGACGTGGGCAACTTCCTCTGCGCGGATGAGGATCCGCTGATCGCGGTTAAAAACAACGCCGCATTCGCTTCGCACGTGCACATGAAGGATTTTTACGTCCGCGAACGCGACGCGGGAGAAGGATTTTTCCGTTCGCGCCATGGGCGTTACCTGCGCAGCGCCATCGTCGGGCAGGGCGATATCCCCATTCCGGAAATCATCCAGGTCATCCGCCAGGCGGGTTATGACGGATACATTTCCATCGAGTTTGAAGGTCTGGAGGATTGCCGGCTGGCGTCGCGGATCGGGATGCAGAATGTCCGGCGGCTCTGGGACGCGGCATCATAGGCCGGCGGCCTTGCGGCGGCAGCTTAACTCCTGCTTGACACACACATATATTTGCCGCATATTGCCGCCATCGCTCCGGCAGAACGGAACAAACTGGCCTGCCCGGCTGAAACCATAAGGGGGATCGCATGCGTAAAATTTTGGCTGTAGCGCTGGGAGCAATCTTGTCGGCGGGGTCGGTTCCCGCCGCCGTTCAGGGACATTATGTCAACGGTGTGGAAGGCATCAAGGCGGCCACACTGCCGCCGCCCGGCGTTTACTGGCGCATGTATAATGTTTATTATCATGCGGATACCCTGCGCGACGACGCCGGCGACAAGCTGGACGTGGATTTCAAGCTGAAAATCTTCGCCAATGTCAACCGGGTGATCTGGATGACACCGCTGGAAGTGCTGGGCGGCAATTTCTTCATGGATGCCCTGGTCCCCATCCAGTACACCGACATTAAAATCGGCGCCGCCGGCGTCAAGGACGACAAGCTCGGTCTCGGCGATCCGTGCGTGGAGCCCCTGGGGATTTCCTGGCATGGCGGACGATACGACGCGGCCATCGCCGCCGCCGTTTACCTGCCAGTGGGCGAATACGACCGGGACGATGCCGCCTCTCCGGGCCTGGATATGTGGACTTTCATGCTGACGGCCGGCGGCACCTGCTACCTGGACACGGACAAGACCTGGGCAGCCTCCCTCCTCAGCCGCTTCGAAACCCACACTTACAAGGATGACCTGGATATCCGCCCCGGCAACGATTTTCATTTCGAATACGGCCTGAGCAAGACCATCATGCGGACGCTGGACATCGGCCTGGCGGGCTACTGCCACTGGCAGGTCAGCGACGACCAGGGCGGCGATGTGACCTGGGACGGCAGCGACCGCGACCGCGTGTTCGCCATCGGCCCGGAACTGAATTACTTCATTCCCCGGCATGTGCTGTTCGTATCGCTCCGCGGTGAAATGGAATTCGAAGCCCGGGACCGCACGGAAGGCTGGCTGGGCGCTCTGACCCTGACCAAGGGCTTCTAACATGACACGCGCAGCGGCCGGCCGGGGACTACCGCGCGTGACGGTGCTCACCACCGGCGGCACTATCGCCGGCGCGGCGGCGGCGCGCTCCCGGGGCGGCTACGATGCGGGGAAGATTTCCGGAGCCGCTTTGCTCGCCGCGGCGTCCGGCATTGAAAAAGCGGCCGCGCTGACTGTCGAGCAGGCGTCCAACATCGGCTCGCAGGACATGCATGACGCGCTCTGGTTCCAACTTGCCCGGCGCATTGACGAAATCTTCGCCGCGGACTCAGCCGACGGCATCGTCATCACCCACGGCACGGACACGCTGGAAGAAACCGCCTTCTTCCTGGAACTGACTCTCCAGGCGCGCCACCCGGTGGTGTTGACGGGCGCCATGCGGCCGCCCGCCGCCGTCTCGGCGGACGGCCCGGCCAACCTGCTGCATGCCGTTCAGGTTGCCGCCAGTCCGGCCGCCCGGGGACGCGGAGTCATGGTGGTCATGCACGCAACCATCCATGCTCCGCGGCATGTGACCAAGATGCATACCACCGCCGTCAATGCTTTTGAATCGCCCAATGCCGGGCCGCTGGGATGCGTTGCGGATAATGTGCGGTTTTTACAGCCGCCGGCGTCGGTACAGCGCCCGCGCTGCCGACTGCCCGCCCAGGCGCCATTGCCCAGGGTTGAAATTATTTATGCGCATGCCGGCATGGACGCCGGGCTGGTTGAGGCCGCCGCGGGCGGCGGCGCCCGGGGCATCGTCCTGGCCGGCGCTGGCAATGGCAATGCCGCGGCCGCCGTCCTGGACGCCCTGGCCGCCGCCGCCCGCCGGGGACTGCTGGTGGTGCGCGCGGCGCGGATCCCGGGGGGGTGCGTCAGCCGCAATGTGGAGGTGGACGACGACCGCCGCGGCTTCGTCGCGGCCCTGGACCTCAGCCCGGCCAAGGCCCGGATTTTATCCCAATTGCTGCTGGCCAACGGCATCAGCGAGCCAGGCCGTGTCCAGGCGGCATTTGCCGCGGAATAACGGCGGCGCACCTTGACCGGACTTGCCGCGCCCTTCTTGAGGCGGCGCATGCCAGCCCAATGTTCCCTTACGGCGCCGTAAATGGATACGGGCCATAACGCCGGTAATTGGCGGACGACAGCCAGGCGTACCAGCCGCTGCAATAGCCGGCGCCGGTTGAAATATACATGGCCGGATCGGCCTTGCCGTCCCCGTCAAAATCCGCCGCCAGGGGATGTCCTTCCGCCGGGGCTTCCAGCATATATGGCCCTTGCATCTGGTAATTGGCAGAAGACATCCATGCCCGCCAGACATTGCCGTCCACCTTGGCAAGATCAGCCAGGCCGTCGCCGTCAAAATCCGCCGCCAACGGCGTGCCGGCACACAAAACGCCCAGGCGCACAGCGCCGCTGTCGGCATAATTCATGCTGGACCGCCAGACGCGCCAGATGTTGTTGATGCTATCGTCGTTGTTAATCCCCGGATCGGCCTTGCCATCGCCGTCGAAATCCGCCAGCACCGGCGCCAGGCCGGCGGGCCCCAGGTAAATCGGCCCCGTGCCGGTATAATTCTCCGTGGAACGCCAGACATGCCAGGCATTCTGCCAGGCGCCGGACACATAAGTTTCCCACCACAGGACCGGATCGCCCAGCCGGTCGCCGTCCAGGTCGCCCGCCAGCGGTACGGCATTCAACGCGCCCTCCAGCACCGGCCCCAGCCGCGCGTAACTCGCGCTTGAACGCCAGATATACCATGAACCATGATCGGCCCCGGGCGGGATGACATACATGGCCGGATCGGCCTTGCCGTCGCCATCGAAATCCGCCGCCGCAACCAGCGGTTCCACCGTGATGTTGACGGGAACGGCGGACGTTCCGGCAAGCCCCCACTCGTCATAGGCCACGGCGGTTACCGCGTATTGGCCTTCATAAACCGGCGCCCAGACGCAGGTGTATGGCGCGGCGGCGGCCGCGCCGATGCGCGCGCCATTGGCAAAATACACCACCTGGGTTACGGCCAACCCGGCATCCGCCTGGGCCTCGGCCGCCAATTCAATGGAAGCCGCGCTTTGCCGCCAGTGATCCATGTCCGGCGCCGGGTTGGTAATGGCCACCCGGGGGAGCGCGTGGGTCAGCGCGGCAAAACCCTGCTGCTGCACTTCGGCCACGCGCAAAAAAATGCCGTACATGAAAACATACGGGGCCTGGCATTGGAAGCCGTAAACCGTGCCATCAGGCATGGGCGTCCAATTGGTGTCCACCACGCCGGCATCCAAAGCGATGCGGCCGGCATTGGTAATGGGATATCCGCCCAACTCATCATAATTGCCGCCCACGTAAACATATTCGTCATCCGCGGCCATGGCGAACACGTACCGGGCAGCGCCGGGATTCCATCCCGGCATGGGCCGGCCGTCGGCCTTCTCAAGTTTGGCCAGGGAAGCGCGCGCCACGCCGCCGATGTTGGTAAAGTCGCCGCCGACATATACCGCCGCGGGCGTCACCGCCATGCCTGAAATCCGGCCATCGGCGCCATTGGTCCAGGCGGGGTCCGGCGCGCCGGTCGCCGGATTGACCCGGGTGACGCGCCCGCAAGCGGCGGCGTTGATTTGCGTGAAGCTGCCGCAGACATAGAGCTGCCCGCCATCCGGAACCACTTCGCTTACATAACCGTCCGCATCGGCGGTAAACGCCGGATCATAGGCGCCCGTCGCCGGACTTAATTTAGCCAGGCGCTTGCGGGCGCCGCCCCCTATCGCGGCAAACGATCCGCCGGCATACAGCGCGCCCCCCGACAGGGCGAGCGCAGCAACTTCGTCATTGGCGCTGGCGGTAAAGGCGGGGTCGGCGGCGCCGGTATCCAGGCGCAACTTGGCAAGATTGGTCCGGCTTTGCCCGCCAATTTGCGTGAATTTGCCGCCCACGTAAAGATTGACGCCATCGGACGCCAGCGCGTTGACAAGGTCATCAGGCCGGGGCGTCCAATTGGTGCGCAAGGTTCCATCCGGATTGAAACGCGCCAGGTATGGCATATCCACACCATGCACCAGCTTAAAATCCCCGCCGATGACCCAACCGCCATCGGCCATTCGCACGGCGGCCCGGACTTGCCCGCCATCCGTCACAAGGCAGGTAAACCCCGGGTCATGCGCGCCGGTCGCCGCATCAAACACCGTCACCCCGCCGGCCGGCTGCCCGTTGACCCGCGTGAAATCGCCAACCGCGGCAATGCCGCCATGCGGCAGCGCCGCCAAGCCCAGGATGGCATTGTTGACTTGCGCGGTAAAGGCGGGCGCCAGCGCGCCATTGATCGCGTTAACCTTGGCGATAGCTTGTTTGGATGCGCCGGCATAGTTGGTAAAATCTCCGCCGATAAACACGGCGTCGTGCGTCACCGCGCAATCCCAGACCAGGCCGTCGGCCGGATTGGTGATACCGCAGGTGAAATTCGTGTCGGCGTTCCCGGAATTGCGATGCAGCCGGGCGAAACTCGAAAGCAGCTCCCCGCCGATTTCCTCGAAATAGCCGCAGGCATAGACGTAATTCCCCGTGGCATACAGATGATGCACAAGGTTATCCGCGCCATTGGTAAAAACGCCCGGGATGGCATTGCCGCTGACAGTGGAAACCTTGGCCAGATACATGCGGATTGTCCCCCCGATGTCAAAGAAGATCCCGCCGGGATAGAGGCCGGTTTCATCCAGCGCCAGTGTATAAATCTGGCCGAACGCCGGCCCATTGGTGAATCCCGGCAGCGCCGCGCCCGTGGCTGGGTCCAGTTTGGCCAGCATCGGCCGGTTCTGCCCGCCGATATTCGTGAAGCTGCCGCCGGCATAAAGCACGTTGCCGCGCATGGCCAGGGCGGTCACCGTCTCATCGGGCGCGGGATTGAAAGTCGGGATCAACGCCCCGGTCGCCGGATTAACCTTGGCCAGGAAAAACCGCGGGATGCCGGCAATCCGCTCAAAGTTGCCGGCCAGGTAAACGCCATCGGACGCCGGCAAAGCCTTGGCAATCATTCCCTCGGGATCGGGGCGCCAGTCGGGGTCTACAGAACCATCCGGCCGAATCCGGGCCGCGTTGTGGCAAAGCTGGCCATCCACCAATGCAAAGCTGCCATAAATCAGAAAGCTGCCGTTAGTTTCCGCCGCCACGCCATCTACAACGCCCGGATCTTCCACCCCGAAATTCGCGCTGACCACGCTGATCCCGCCCGCCGCCGGCAGCGCCGTTAACAGCGGCGCCAGCAATAAAACCGCACCCCGCCCTAAAGTAAGTTGCATACCCCCCCCGCAATGTGATTTATATCCGGAATACCCAATACCCTTGCTTACCTTAACGGAACCATAGCAAACTATTTCCGCAAAACAAATCAATTTTATGCCCGCCCCGCGGGCGACAAACGCTCGCGCTCAAATACAAACTTGTGAACCGGCAAGCGAATGTGCTAAGTTGAAATCCAATGCGCTGCAAGCCTCCGCGGCCGGTAACAATGGAGCAGTTATGTCACAAATCATTGATGGGAAACAGATCGCCGCGTCCATCCGCGCCGATCTCCGGGCAAAAATCCAAAATCTCCGGCAAAAGAACATCACTCCCGGATTGGCCGTGGTGCTGGTGGGGGAAGACCCGGCATCCCAATCCTACGTCACCGCCAAGGAACGCGCCTGCGCGGAAATCGGCATCTTCTCGCTCGACCGCCGGCTGCCGGCCGATACCCCGCAATCCGCCCTGCTGGAATTAATCGCCCAGTTGAACGCCGACCCCCGGGTGCATGGCATCCTGGTGCAGTTGCCGCTGCCGCGCCACATGGATGAAGCGGCCGTCCTGCTGGCAATCGATCCGGACAAGGACGTGGACGGGTTCCACCCGGTCAGCGTGGGGCGGATGCTGCTGGGGCAGCCGACATTCCTGCCCTGCACCCCGCATGCGGTGATGCAAATGCTGGAGCGCTCCGGGGTCACACTGCCGGGGAAACACGCCGTGGTCATCGGCCGCAGCAACATCGTCGGCAAGCCGCTCGCCAATCTGCTGATGCGCAAAAGCCCGCAGGCTAATGCCACTGTCACGGTGTGCCATACCGCGACGCCGGATATCGCCCGGTTCACCCGCCAGGCGGACGTCGTTATTGCCGCCGCCGGCCGGCCCAACACCCTGACCGCCGACATGGTGCGGGAAGGCGTGGTGGTAATTGACGTGGGCGTCAACCGCGTGCCGGATGCCTCCAAAAAAAGCGGCTACCGCCTGGTGGGCGATGTGGATTTCGAGCCGGTCAGCCGCAAGGCCAGCCTGATCACGCCCGTGCCCGGCGGCGTCGGCCCCATGACGATCACAATGCTCCTCGCCAACACCGTGCAGTCCGCGGAACAACATGTCCGGATGTAATCTGGCCAGGTTTTACCGCCGCCCGCTCGGCCTTCCGCGGGTAGGGCGACGCCTCCGGCGGAGCCGCCGTTTGACCGCCTCCTTCCCGGCCCTCCGCGGGTAGGGCGACGCCTCCGGCGGAGCCGCCGTTGGGCCGCCGTCCGTTCGAGCGCAAAGGCATCCATCCGCTTCCGGGAATGCTACGCCGGGCATACCAGCGCCGCCAGCGGATCGGCCTCCGGCGCGCAGAAACCTAGGTGATGATGCCGGCGCCAGCCTTCGGCGTAAGCGTACCGGCCGGACATGGCGCCCGCTTCCGCGGCTAAATTCCGCATGGTATCCAGGTAGGAATTCAGGCCCTGGCTGACGTCCAGCCATTCCTTCTGGCTGCGGTGGCAGGCCAGCAGGGCGGTCTTTTCCTCCAGGATCCCGCTAATGTCCACAAATTGCGCCGGCCGCACAACCTGCCCCAACTGGTCGCGGTTGCCATACGGCTGGGCATGGTAAACCGTCACCGGCTGAAACACCGGCGCCCGCGGCGGAATGGTGGAATAGTTTTTGATATTGCGGAAAAAAAATGGCGGACACCGCCAGCCGTGAGGCATTCTGGTGGTCTTCCATGTAGTCCACCGGCGAAAGCGTCAGCAAAATATCCGGCGCCACTTCCCGCATGATGGCGCCCAGCCGGGCCAGCAGGTTTTTCTCGTAAAATATTTCCAGGTCGTCGCACAGCGGCGGATGAAACACCGCGCCGATGGAAGCGGCGGCAGTCTGCGCTTCCTCCAGCCGGACGCGCGCGATTTCCGCGGCATCCAGGATGGCCGAACCGCAGCAGCCGTTGGCGATGTTCATGTAATGCAACTCGCAGCCGGCCTGCTTGAGCCGGATCAGCGTGCCGCCCATGAATATTTCAATATCATCCGGATGCGCGGCGACGGCGAAGACGCGTTTGGCCATAATATATCCTTATGACTTGATGCCCGGTTGGTATGCCGGATGTCCGGGCAGCAGCCTATTGCATCTCCCGGGGAATCACAAGCTTCTTTTGATTGCATGTCGTGGAGTTTTCAAAAGCGGAATTATTGGAGCGAGCAAAAGCGGAAAAGAAACGCATACAATCAGTCTGGTTAGTGAGGCCGGTTGGTGAACAGAACGACGGGGCGTTTGAGCTTGTCTGGCCGCTCCTTGATGATCGAGACGGTTCCGTCCAGATGTTCACATACAATGGCCCTGGTGCCAAGGCTACCCCGAGTAGGGAAAGAGCCTTGTCGGAATTGGACGCGACCGCCCACGGCGATCGTGACGGGATGCCATAGAGACCAGACGTAGTTCCACCAAGGGTCCTTGGGGACGGGGCGCAGCTTGTTTCGACCCTGTGCGATGGCATTGTCCCAAGCCGTCTGTGGCGTCATGCCCAGTTCACGATGGCGCTCACGCCGGTTCCGATGATCACGCAGCGCGTAAATGTGCCGGTTTACCTCTTCTAATTCGGAAGATGTGGACAGACCGTTATGGGCAAAGTATGGCGGCAACCGATCTTGCCAGACTTGGTGGATCCGTTCGACCTTGCCCTTTGCTTCAGGGGTATTGGCAACGATGAACGACACGTCGTAGAACATCAGGCGTTGCTCGATGCAGGTCACGTTGTCTTCCTTGTGCGCCGTGAATATCCCTGCTTGATCTACATAGATTTGCAGAGGCAACCCATGCTCCATGAATGCGTTGTGCAAGAAATGCAGGTAGGCGGGTATATTCTCGCGGCGGTAGATGGCACATCCCACTTGCATACGACTGCAGTCGTCGAGCATGTCCAGCAGTGGATAAGCCGGCTCCTCACGGCCAAACCAATGATCCGGGGTGGCATCCATCTGCCAAAGTTCACCAACGGCTTGGCGTTGCCAGCGCCTCAGGTGAACAGGAAGACGAGGTGGTTTTGGGGTCGGGCAAATTCCTTCGCGTATCGCCCAATGACGGACTTGGGAGCGAGCCAGTGTAATGCCGTATTGACGATCCACCTCGCTGGCCGCAAATGCATAGTTGTAACCATTGCGGATGGCGGCCTTCAGGAAACTCACAACGTTTTCATCCCATGGCGCCGCATGATTGCCACCGGATATGCCTGGCCGCCAAACAGCATCTTTGCCCGCTGCGCGTGCCTTTAGATAGCTACTACGCAACTCGTAGAGCCTGGTCTTGCCCATCCCCAAGGATTCACAAGCCTGCTCGATGGTCATCGTTCCTTCACACACCTGCTTGAGCACGTCATGAACATGTGCCAAGCCCAACCGGGATCCTATTTGTTTTTTCATGCGGTCATTATAGACCGCATTCCGCTTTTGCTCGCTCCACGGGCGCGCGCCCCCTAGGGGGCGTCACATCCTTGCCCCTCTCCTTCGCAACCATATCCGTACCAGCACCTTCCACTCCTCTTATTCCCGATCCCAGCCTTTCCACTCCCTTTCCGCTTTTGCTCGCTCCAGCATTCCGCTTTTGCTTTTCCCCCGACAGCTTCTTTTGATTGCAACCAATGGCTGGCAAGGCTGGCTCCTCCCCGCCGCCGCACCGGATAATTTCTGCTTGCGCCAGCCGGCTTGAAAAAGTAAAATGCAGATGTCAGCGGGGTTTATTCCTGCGGCAGCATCGTCCCGGGCGGAATATAACAAGGCCATAACGGCCTCAACCAGGCAGAAAGGCACACCATGCAAACCAACCTGCGGAAATTCCTCTGGCTGGCGGCGGCACTGGGTCTGTCAAACATCGCGGGCGCGGACGCCTTGAGCGTCTGGCATCAGCGCTTCCCCAACGGCACGGTGAACCAGTTGAATGACTTGATTGCCATCGGCCAGTCATTCCTGGCCGTCGGCCGGAACGGCACCATCATGTCCTCCACCAATGGCGCGGATTGGGACCTGACCCCCATTGACACCACGGCGGATTTGCATTCCGTGGTTTATGCGGACGGCCGGTATGTGGTGGTCGGCGCCGCCGGCCTGGTCTTGCTTTCCAGCGACGGTGCAGTCTGGCGCCAGGTGGAAACCGATCCGTCCGTGGATTGGAACCAGGTGGCCTATGCCGATGGCCAATTTGCGGCGGTGGGCAATGCTGGCGCGGTGATGGTTTCCCCCGACGGCGAAAACTGGAACGTGCTGGACCCGATCACCGGCGCCGACCTTGAGGATATCGCCCATGGCGCCGGCCGCTTTGTCGCCGTAGGCCAGCCCGGCACGGTGATCATGACCTCAACCAACGGCGTGGACTGGGAAGCCGTGCACACGGAAGGCTTGACCGCCGCCGCGCGCCCCATCACCCCTGCCCTCTCCGGCGTGGCCTACGGCGGCGGCCTCTTCGCGGCTTGCGGCGCCAATGGAACGGTTTTGACCTCGCCCGACGGCCTGGCTTGGACCAACCGCTCCCCGGGCGTAAGTTACACCTTCTCCTGCATGACGTATCATGACGGCCTGTTTCTGGCCGCCGGCTCCTCCGGCAAGACGCTGCAATCCGCCGACGGCGAGACCTGGAACTTGCGTTACACCGGCATTTACACATGGTATTACGGCGCGGCCATCAACGATAACTGCATGCTCGCCGCCGGCGCCAACGGCATCATCGCCGCTTCCTCCGACGGGATAACCTGGACCCAGTCGGGCGAAAGTTACGCGGACAATCTTGAGGACATTGACTATGGCGCCGGCCGGTTCGTCGCCGTCGGCTGGCCCAATGGCGTCATCATGTCATCGGCCGACGGCGCTGTCTGGGAGGAACAGGAATCCGGCACATCCGCATCGCTTTCCGGGCTGGTGTACGGCGGCGGCCTGTTTGTCGCCTGCGGCTCCGGCGCCGCCATCCTGACTTCGCCGGATGGCGTCATCTGGACGCCCAGCGCGATGGGCGCCGCGCGCGAAACCGCGCACACCTTCTCCTGCATTACATACGGCAATGGCCTTTATATCGCCGCGGGATCTTCCGGCAAGACGCTGGTATCATCCAACGGCGTGGATTGGAACCTGGTTTACACGGGCTTTGGCGCCTGGTATTACGGCATTGTGTACGCGCTGGAAAAATTCGTGGCAGTAGGCTCCAGCGGCTATATTGTAGCCTCCACCAACAACGGCGAAACTTGGAATGACGCATCGCCGCCGGCGCTGGGCGGCGCCCGCCCAATCCTGGCGGCCTGGCACGACATCGCTTTCGGCCAAGATTTGTTCGTGGCTGTGGGCGAGAATGGCCGAATCGTCACCTCGCCGGACGCGGAAACCTGGACGGACCGGGATTCCGGCACATCCCAGCCGCTCAACGGCGTGCGCTACCAGAACGGCTTTTTCGCGGCCATCGGCGGGAATGGCACAATCCTGACCTCGCCCGACGGCGTGGCCTGGAGCAACCGCGACTCCGGAGTGTCCGCCGCGCTGGAAGGTATCGCCTACGGCAACGGCACGTTCGTAGTTACCGGCAACGGCCGCATCATCCTGCAATCATCCACGGATGTGCCGCCCAGCGGCGACTTTGACGGCGATGGCCAGGGCGATATTTCCGAGTATCGGGCCGGCCGCGGCTGGTATTTCTGGCTGTCATCCCAAGGCTACCAGAATGCCGTCCCGCTCGGCACGGATGTGCGCGACGCCACGCCGGTGGGCGCCGACTTTGACGGCGACGGCAAGGCCGACCTGGGCCTGTTCCGCGCAACGGCTGGGGAATGGTACGTGCTTTTTTCCAGCCAGAATTATGCCATGGGCGGCCCATTTGCCTTGAATCTGCCGGCCGGCACGCCCCTGGCCGCGGACTTCGACGGCGATGGCAAGGCCGACCCCGCCGTCTACCAGGCCGCCAGCGGCGCCTGGATGGCCGCCATGTCGGCCGGTGGGTACCGCATCGCGGGGCCGGTGGTGTTGAGCGTTCCGGGCGGCACCCCCCTGGCGGCGGATTTTGACGGCGATGGCCGGGCCGATCCGGCCATGTTCCAGGCAGCCACCGGGCAATGGACCGTCTGGCAATCCGGCGCCAATTACCAGCCGCTGACTACTCCGCGGCCGCTGAGCGTAGCCGGCGGCGTGCCCATGGCATCCGATTACGACGGCGACGGCCGGGCTGACCCCGCCATGTATCAGCCTGCCACGGGCATGATTTACGCCTGGCTTTCCAGCATGAGCTATGCTCAGGCCGGCCCCTACGGCCCCTTCGCGGCGCCGTAATGGCGGACCTCAAAACCAAGCAACCGGCCATGGGCAGCCTCGATTCGGCAATGCGCATGATGCCCTGCCAAAAACAGCATGCCGGACGCCAGCCGGCCCATCATCCTCCGCGGCGGCGCAGCGCGCCCAGCACTTCGCGCGCTTCGCGGCACCGGCAGGCGAAAGCGGTCCCCAGGTAAACCAGGGCGCCGCCGGCAATGGCGGCTGCCAACGCCAGGATGGCGCTGAGTTTGGGCGGGCAACCGCCGGCCAGGCAAGCCGCCAGGGCGCAATCCTGCGCCATGAGCGCCGCCAGGACCATGACCGCAGTCGGCGCCAGCATGCGCAAGACGGATAAGACTATGTCGCGCCAGCCCGGCGACCCATCGCGCCGGTGCACCAGCACCGCCAGGACGATCACATGAACCGTGGAAGCCACCACCGTGGCCACGGCGATGCCGGCATGGCGCAGCGGCCACATCAGGATCAGATTTAAGACGAGGTTCAGGCAAGAACAGGCGATGCCCACCTTCACAGGAGTGCGCATGTCCTGCCGGGCGTAGAACACCGGCACCAGCACCTTCAACAGACTGAACACCACCAGGCCCGGAGCGTAACAGGCCAGCGCCAGCGCCGTCATCCGCGCGGTTTGTTCGGTGAAATCACCATGCTGGTAAACCACTCTGACGATCGGCCCGGCCAGGAACAACATGCCGGCCGCCGCCGGCAGCGTGATGAACAATATCTGCCGCAAGGCGTAATTCAAGGTCGCGCGGACGCGCTCCGGCCGGGCCTGGGCGGCATGGATCGAGAGCGTGGGCAGCAGCACGGTGCCCAGGGCGGTGGCGAAAATTCCCAGGGGCAGATAAATCAGGCGCTCGGCGTAATAAAGGTAGGACGGACTGCCCTGTCCGATCCAGACGGCGATAAAGCGGTCCAGCAGAACGTTGATTTGGGTGACGCCGACCCCGATGGAGGCGGCGGCCATCAGGCGCAACACCCGCCGCACCCGGGCGTCGCGCCAGTCGTAATCCAGGCGCAGGCGGAATCCCTGCCGCAGCAGCGCCCATAAAGGAACCGCGGCCTGCAGCAGGCCGGCCGCCAGGACGCTCCACGCCACCACCCGCATGCGGCCGCTGCCCGCCGGGTCGAGCCGCGGGCAAAGCAGGAGGAGCACGCCCAGCATGACCAGGTTCAAAATCACCGGCACCGCCGCCGGCAGGGCAAACCGGCGCAAGGCGTTCAGCATGGCCGAAAAGAAGGCGGCCAGGCAGATGAACAGCAGGTACGGCAGCATGATCAGCAGCAATTCCCCGATCAAAAGCAGCCGGGCGCTCAGCGGCGCAAATCGCATGGCCGCCGCCACTGCCAACAAGCCGGCCAAGGTCAGCACGGTCAGGACCACGACCAGCAGCGAGCACATGCGCAGAGCGAATTCCCATACCTGCCGCCGGCCCTGCTTCTCCAGCGTTTCGGTAAAAACCGGCACAAACGCCGACGAGAGGGCGCCTTCGCCGAACAGCCCCCGGAACAGGTTGGGGATGGTGAACGCCACCACAAAGGCATCCATCGCCATGGAACTGCCGAACATGGCGGCCATCTGCATGTCACGCAGCAGGCCGAACAGGCGGCTGATCATGATCCAGGCGCCGACTGTGCCCGCCGATCGTATGATCTTGCGCGATTCCAAACCGGCCCCCTCCCGTTATTCCGGATTGTGTTGAAGGCGGTTGGCCGGCGGCGGAGACGGCGGGAGGGCCTCATCCGGCCGGGACTGCGCGCCGCCGCCGACATGCGACAGTTCCCATAACTTGGCGTATTTCAAAAACACGCCCGTGGCCGTGAGGGTCGAGATGATCAAGCCGCGAATGCCGGCGCAAAAACCGCGTTTCAGGAAGTAGCCCTTGAAAAACCGGAACAACGGCCGGAAGATCAAGTCCAGAATGCTGAACCGCCGCCCATCCTGGTGCATGCCGGCGGCGGAGATGGTGGAAAACCGGTTGAGCGTAGCCATCTGATCGGAAAGGTCGTCATAAGTGTAATGGAACAGGCAGCCGTTAAGTTTCTTCACCGGACCCTGGACCGCCACGTAATCGTGCGGCTCGCGGCCGGTGCAGATGCCCCGTTCCTTTAAAAACAGGCGGGTCTTGATATCCGGCCACCATTCCCCGTGCGTGATCCACTTGCCCAGGAAAAACACCTTGCGGGGGAATTTGTATCCGGCGTAATGCCGGTTGCGCCCGCTGTCGAATTCCGCGAGAATTTCGTCGCGCAATTCCGGCGACACTTCCTCGTCGGCATCCACGAAAAACAACCAGGGATGGCTGGCCATCTGCTTGATCAATTCTTTCTGGCCCACGTAGCCCAGCCAGGCATGCTGGTACACCCGCTCGGTGTAAGCCCGGCAGATTTCCACCGTCCGGTCGCGGCTGAAACTGTCAACCACCACAATCTCGTCCACCCACCGCAAGCTCTCCAGGCACCGGCGGATGTTGGCTTCCTCGTTGCCGACGGTCAAACAGGCTGAAATTTTGTCGCGCATATAGGACAACCAATACTATTTTCAGATGATTTTTGCCATACTAAATTTTTCCCGTTGCTTTGAGCTTGCGGCCCGGCTGGGGCATAGCTTATACTGGCGGCGATGTTGGTCCTGAAATCGTCAAGCTTGGGAAGGAACCGTTCATGCAAAAAATCGGCTGGATGTTTTGCTTGCTATGCGCGTGCCTGTGCGCCGCCGGCTGCCGGGCGCCGCACCCCTCCAGGAGCGCCGCGGAACCGGCGCTTTACATTGGCATTACCCCGGATTACCCGCCGCTGATCTTCAAGCAAAACAAGGCTGTCGCCGGCATCGAAGCCGATCTGGCCAACGAACTCGGGAAGCTGCTGAATGTCCCCGTTAAATTCGTCGAACTGCCCTGGCCGGAACAGATCAACGCGCTGCTGGCGGACAAAACCGACATCATCATGTCCGGCATGTCCATCACCGACGCCCGCCGGGTGCGGATCAGTTTCAGCGATCCCTGGCTGCAACTGGGGCTGATGCCCCTGGTGCGCAGCAAGGATGCCTTGAGGTACAGCCGGCCGGAGACGCTGCTGGCGGGCAATGCCAATATCGGAGTGCAAAAGGGTTCCACCGCCGACGCCTTCGTCAACCGGCATTACCTGGGCGTCAACAGCATCACCTACCTCGACCCCAAAGACGCGCCATTTTACCTGGTCAACCGCAAGATGGATGTCTTCATCCACGACGCCCCGGCCGTGATCTGGATGGCCTCGGAAAACGAGGCAGAACTGGCCGCCCTGCCATACATCCTGACCAAGGAAACGATCGCCTGGGGCATGCGCAAGGATGACGCCGCGCTGCTCAAAACCGTCAATGGCGCTTTGGCCCGCTGGCGCCAGGACGGCACCCTGGACCGCATTCTGGCCAAGTGGCTGCCCTTGCCCAAGGAGCTGTATCGCGCGGCGCCGTAACTCCGGCGAGGGCCGCCGTATTTGAGAGGTTTCCTTCCTCAGGGAGGGCGAGCAACGCGCCGTCAAGGGCAGACCCTGCGCGGCATAGCGCTGGCGGCGCGGGGCGCCCTACCCCGGATTGTCATTCCTATGCATCAAGCTTGCGCCGGCATAACACCCGGCCGGCGCCGATCATTACCGCCGCCGCCAGCACGAAAAGCATCAGGCTGAATACGCCGATAAACCGGCTGCCGCCGTGTAAATTGGTCCATGACAGTTGCCATAGCGCCACCATCGTGGTCACCGCCATGAACAAGAGCGGCACACCGGCGAACCAGGCCGGCAGCCGCGACCGGCGCAGCCACAGGAAAACACACAGCAAGGCCAGCGCCGCCAGCAGCTGATTGGATGCGCCGAAGGCCGGCCAGACCGCCTGCCAGGCCGGGATCAAGCGGCCATCCGGTCCGGGAATGTTTTGGAAGGTGACCACCGCCGGTATGGCCAGCACCCCCAGCGTGGTCAGCACCCGGTTCTTCAAATCGCTTTGCAGCCCGAAAAATTCCTGGACGACAAACCGCGCCAGGCGGGTGCAGGTATCCAGGGTGGTCAGCAGAAACGTGCTGACCGCCAGCATGCCGAAGGTGGAAGCGCCGGACGCGTCCAAACCCAGCGAGCTGATAAAGACGCCTAACCCGCCGGCGAAAATCTGCACCGGGTTGTCCGCGCTTTTCCGGCTTAAAATCATCACCGACGCCAGCGCCAGCAGCGCCAGCAACCCCTCCACCAGCATGCCGCCATACCCGATGCGCCGCGCCGAACTTTCACGGCGCAATTGCTTGGCCGAAGTGCCCGACGCCACAATCGCGTGAAATCCGCTCACCGCGCCGCAGGCGATCGTGATGAACAAGGCCGGGAAAATCAGGCCCAAATGGCTGTCGCGCCACCCGATGAAAGCCGGATACTGGATCGCCGCCTGGCCCTGCCACCCGGCCATCAACAAACCCGTCGCACCGCCCGCCAGGCAGGCGTAAAGTAGGAAAGATGACAGGTAATCGCGCGGTTGCAGCAACATCCAGACCGGCAGTATGGAAGCCACCAGGCAATAGGCCAGCAGGATGACGATCCAGAAATTTTTGACCGAACCCGCCACCGTCGGAAGGTATTCCGGCAACAGCGGCCAGTGCATCCCCGCCAGCATGCCAACAAAGACCAACGGCACGAATATCAAACTCGCGCCCAGCAGGGAAAAATGCCAGCGGTAAACGGCGAAGCCGAAGGCCAGCGCCAGCAGAATATACAAAACCGCCGCACTGGCCACCGCTCCGCTTTGACGGGCGCTCTCAGCCGTCGGCGCCACCGGCGCGAACCCCGACGCCGTCAGGTCCAGGAAGACGATAATCACGTAGATCAAAGTGAAAACGATGAAAACCAGGAAGGACATGTATATCGGGCGCGGCAGCAGCGTCCGGCAGATTTCGCCGATCGAGCGTCCGCCGTTGCGGATGCTGGCCACCATGGCCGTGTAGTCATGCACGCCGCCCACAAAAATGGAGCCCAGGATAATCCACAGGGCGGCCGGCAGCCAGCCGAAGGCCAGTCCGGCCACGATGGGCCCCACGATCGGCCCGGCGCCGGCAATGGAACTGAAGTGATGCCCGAAAAGCACGGGATCGGCCGCCGGCACGTAATCCACGCCGTCTTCCAATTGGCAGGCCGGCGTGGGTCGGCTGTCCGAAATCTCCATCTTGCGCTCCAGCCAGCGTCCATAAAGCCGATAAGCCAGCCCGAAGAGCGCCATGCCCGACAAAAAATACAAAATGATCATGAGCGGAAAGTCCTTTCAACCGGATTTTGCGTTGAAATCAACGCTTAATCCGTAAACATAGGACTCCCGCCGCGAATTTTCAAGCTGGAAAATGGCGGACTGGCGAATGCGGCGTCCGGATTTTCCACTTGCATTTTCAACCGGGGTTTTTTACATTGGCGCCGGACGCTTAGCTCAGTTGGTAGAGCAGCTGACTCTTAATCAGCGGGTCGCCGGTTCGAGCCCGGCAGCGTCTACCCCCCTTTTCAGGCCTTCCAATGCGGTTTTCCCCTGTATCCATGCGGGTTTGCCGCGGTTGCGCGTTGTCATTAATTGCGCTTGTGCGGCACTGTTTGCCGCTGATAAAGGGGGTTTGAAAGTCTAGCAGTGGTCTCGCCGTTGGTTTTTTACCACTTGAACCCGCATTTCGGGCATTCGTTTTGGGTGTTGTTTTGGGTGCCCTGCGGCTCGGCGTCCTGGCCCTCGGGCGGAACTGCGGTCATCATTTCTTCAAGCGCCGCCTCATCGAAGCCGGATAGGCTCATGTCCAGCGAGCGGTTGATTATGGCCTGCTGTTGCCAAAGGGTTTGCGCTCGACCAGACGCTTATGGTTATTCCACAACAATCGTTACCTGGGAAACCATAATTGGTCCGTCCAGACGCAGAATGCCATCCATCGGATAGTCCACCGCAAACCAGATATTGTAGGTCCCCGGCGCCAGGTACAGGTCCCGTGCCACCTCCAGGCGCGGTAGGTTCATCAGCGGGCCCTGGTAGGCCGGCCGGCAATTCGACAGGTTGCCGTCAAACGGGATGAAGTTCATGTCGCGGTTCAGGTAGTACCAGAGGTTCCCGCTGTGCGCATACGCTGCAAACCACCAGTCCACGTTGATACCAAGGTATTCGGCAGGCAGATTCATCATTTCCACGGCAATGGTGATAGCATCCGCGGCGCGGAGTCGGATATTGTCGCCCACCATGCCGTTCACGCTGACCAGCGGGCCGACCACCCCGGGATAACCGGTGTCCGGCTCGCTGCAGGCGCTGACAATGCCGGCGTCAACGGACTTGACCCAGTAGTAATATGTGGTTTGGGCGGCGGACGTCATGTCATCATAACTCACGCCCGCCACTCCGCCGGCAAGCTGCCTGGCTGTTTCGGAATCATTGGAAGTGTTCCGCCAGATTTCGTAGGCGGCCGCGCCGGGGACGGCGTTCCAAGTCACGCGCACCTTGTTAGTGTAGGCGCCATCCGAAGCCGACACTCCGGACGGCGGCAGCGCCTGGCTCACTGTCAATGTCGCCACCGCGCTCGTGGACACTCCGGCGGCGTTGCTGATCACGCAGCGATATTCCCCCGCGTCAGCCAAGGTGACGGCGGCGATGCCATGGGTCGCGCTGGTGGCCGCAAACACGTTGGCGGAATCTTTCTGCCACTGGTAAAACAAGGGGGCCGTATTCTGCGCCGTCACGGCAAAGTCCGCGGCCGTGCCCACCAGGTTGGTGCGTGATTGCGGCTGGCCGGTGATCACCGGCGGCGCCAACAGTTTCACAACCCAGTAGTCGGCATCACCGCGCGTCTCTTCCGACTTGTCGCCATCCGCACCGGAACAGGAATCCACCGCCAAAACAAACGCGCCGTCCCGCGTGGCCTGGAGCCCGGCGGAGTAATCGTTGCCGGAACCGCCGAAGCGCTTGTCCCATTCCTTGGCCCCAGCGCTGGACATCTTTACGATCCAATAGTCGGCGCCGCCGCGGGAGGGTTCGGTCTTGTCCCCATCCGCGCCCGACTCCGAATAGCCCGCCAGGATATACCCGCCGTCGGACGTCTGCTGAATTACGCCGCCCGCATCATAGGCGGCGCCCCCGAAACGCTTGTCCCATTCCTTCACGCCGGCGCTGGACATTTTCACGACCCAATAATCGTAATCGCCTCGAGACGTCTCGCTTTTGTCGCCGGTGATGCCGGACGAAGAACAACCGGCCACGACATACCCGCCGTCGCGCGTCTGGCAAATTGTCCCGCATTCCTCATATCCGGCGCCGCCGAAACGCTTGTCCCATTCCTTCGCGCCGGCGCTGGACATTTTCACGACCCAATAATCGCCAAGGCCCCAGGCAGCCTCGGTCTTGTCCCCGCCGGCGCCGGAGCGCGATTCACCGCACAAAATATAACCGCCGTCTTGCGTCGCCTGTATTTCCCCAAAACCAAAATCATCGCCGGAACCGCCGAAGCGCTTGTCCCATTCCTTCGCCCCGGCGCTGTCCATCTTTACAATCCAATAGTCGGCGCCGCCGCGGGTGGGCTCGGTCTTGTCCCCACCCGCGCCGGACTCCGAATCGCCCGCCAGGATATATCCGCCGTCGGCCGTCTGCTGAACCGCTAAGCAATAATCATCGCCGGAACCGCCGAAGCGTTTGTCCCATTCCTTCAGCCCGGAGCTGTTGACCTTGACAAGCCAATAGTCACTGCCGCCTTGTGAGGCTTGGGTTTTATCGCCATCCACGCCGGATTCGGAGGTGCCGGCCACGATGTAACCGCCGGAGTGCGCTGGACATATCGCGCCGGCAGAGTCATATCCGGCGCCGCCGAAACGCTTGTCCCATTCCTTGACCGGCAGGCCGGCTACGGTTTCACCGATCAACATCAAGATCAATCCGCCAACCGGCCAAAGCCGCATTAATTTAACTTGCATGACAGTTCCTCCACCGGTAATTGATATGATATCGCTTTTAACCCGAGGCGTGGGAGCGCCCGGTACAACCGGCATAATTCCGCGTTTAACCGTTCTACGGTATGCATTTTGCAAAACACGGGGGGCAATGTCAAGTTCGGGCTGAACGAAGCAACTCACCCTTGAGGAGACCGCGCAGCGGGCGCCGAATAGGGTGCGGTTGATGGTTGTGCACGCTCCTGTGATTTCTCGTAGTTACGCCAGTTGGTCAGGGCATCGAGTTCGAGTTCTTCAAGTTGCTTCGGTGTGGGGGCGAGGAATCTGATCTGCACATTCCGGATCCTCGGTTCAGCTTTGCGGATGCACTTGACGATGAAGCCCGGCATGCCTGCCGTGCCATTGGGGCTGTTCGCCGCCGCGATCTTGGTTCCATCCAGAAACGCCGTGATACGGTCTGATTCGGCTTTCATCCGGAAGTCATACCATCTGGCATTCTCGATGGTGACCGGGGTGGTGGAGATGAGAGCCGTCCCCTGCTTCTGGTGGGAGTAGTAGGCAAGATTCAGACACAGGGGCAGGATCTGGCATTAGACGCTGCTCCCCACGGCAGCAAGCTCGACTTGGAAATAGGAATCGTCCGCATGCCGTGTCACTAGAACCTCAGCCCTGAGAATGTAATTGTCCCAGGACATGCCTCCGACCTCTGCCCGGACGTCGGGACCATGAAAGACGAATGTATCGCCTTCAATTCGAAACTCATCCGGGGGCCATGCACCCATTTGCTCAGGTCACCGCCAGGTGTAAGGTCAATCCAGTCTGTGGGTCTTGTGTCCATTCTCTTCTGCCCAACAGTATTATTAAGCCTACCTCGTGAAAGCTGAATGGCCGGTTGGGTTATGTATTTTATAACTCCGAGGTGCCCCATTGTTAAATGCCCATTCATTTGACTGTCAATTGATTATCCTGCCTGCGCGCTTGTTTTCGAGGTCGGCTTTATGCTCCCCCTTGCTGTTCTTGGCGTCGTGGCGGTTCATTCTTCCCGTTGCCCATTGCCGATAAACCGTCCATGTATTGCCGATATATTGCCGATAAACCGTAGGTGCGCGCCTTGCGGGAAGGATCGGTCATTTCCAACCACCCGTCTGCAATCCAAGCATTCAACAGCACCCTGGCCATCCGATCGGAAAGCCCCAGCGCTTCGGCAACGTCACCCGCTGCAATCTGTTCCTGCCGGGCGAAAAGCGCCAGAACGGTTCGCGCCCGGCGGTCAAGCCGCCGTAGAAAGGCGGGTTCAGGCTGCACTCCGGCGGCCACCAATCGCCGGGCCTCGGTGGCGACGGCGTCGAAGATCTGCGCCAGCGTCGCCGCGTAGTATTCGAGCCAACCGCTCAAGTCCGCCGCCTCCCGGCCCATGTAATAGTTGTGGTGCGGGTGAACAACAAGGGCGGCGTAGTATTCGGCCAGATCGCGCGCATAGAACTCCTCGACGGAAAGGAATCCGTTCAGGCCATAGCCGTACCGATGAAGGATGAATGTCGCCAACAACCGCGCCGTGCGACCGTTGCCGTCGTAGTACGGGTGAATGGTAACGAACTGATAGTGGGCCAGGCCGGCGATGACGGGGATGGGAACATCCGCGCCCAGGGCCGATTCGATCCACTTCACGAGCCCCTGCATCAGTCCCGGCACATCTTTGGCCTCGGGGGGCAGGTAAACGAGAGCGCCGCTGGCGGCATCCCGAATGGCATTCTGTCCGTCCCGGTACGGTGTGGGCCTTGCGCGTGGCCCCTTTTCGACCAGAGCGTGCAATCGCCGGACCAGTTCCTCCGTTACCGTGCGGCCCTTTTCCGCCCATTCTTCAACCCGCAAGCGGGCATTCCAGTAATTTCGCACCTCGGACACATCGCGTTCCCGTCCGTGGAAAACCGCCCGGTCATCGCGAATCGCCCGTTCGGCCTCGTCAAGCGTTAGCCGGTTCCCCTCGATCCGTGTGGAAAAGTGTGTGGAGCGCACCCGCGCCTGCCGCCGCAGCTCGGCCTCGACCGGCGGCGGAATCGGGATATGCGCCACCTCCGCCCGCGCCGCCTCGATCCGCATCAGTCCTTTCGCGGCCTTCGGCGTGATGCTGAAAACCGGCGTCCAGCTCCTTCGTGTCTTCGTATCTTCGTGTGAGTCTATTCCGGGCTTCTGCTTCATTTCACCCCCTCCATATCGAACAGCTTCGGCCCCTTATTTTGAATATTCGTCTTTCCAAACCTCCGCACCGTCTTCTTCTCATCCCCCTTTACGTTCTCTGCGTTCTTTGCGGTTAATTCCTCTTCCACTCTCACAGGCAGATTCCTGATCTCCAACGAGTAGCCGTATGGCCGATTCTCCCCACCTATAATATAATCAATTTATCAGGCACTGGCAGAAAAACCAGCAGAAATTAATAAAACCCGACACAAATAAATTTTAGAGGTGTTTTTGACGGTTCTTGGATGTGGCCCGTCGAGTCCTTACACCACTCACAATTATGCAGGCCACGATCAAAGACAACAAACTCGTGATCGAAATTGACCTTCAGAACCCGTCAGTACCCAGCGCCCTGGCAAGACCTTCTGGGTGGCCAGCACCCCACGGCAACCAGGTCGCTGACCTCAAAAGCTTGATTACTCCGCCATCCAGAACCTGATGTTGGCCAGGAAATCGCGATAGAGGTTCAACGGACTGCGCAAGCTCGCGGCCCGGATGTTGATCCCGCAACTCAAGCACATTGCCATGGCCAAGCGGAAGTATTTTGACTGGAACTATTGCATTCGCCATGCTATGTATATGGTGCTATTCTTTTACGCATATAAATATTTTACATCGTGCAACAATTATTTCCGATTGCCTAAAGTTCATGGATGCCTCTTATACTTATACCGATAGTTTCAACTTTTACGGGAATGGCGGGCATCCTTGCGATTGGCTGGTGGAACGGCATACCGACCGGCCGCATCTGCACGGCCGGGTGGAAGACGGCGCTTATCATATCCTGTGCCGGGGCAACAAGCACTTGCCCCTGACGCCCCCTTTGCGGGATTTTTCCCTTGCATTTCAATGCCGCGGCGATGCCGGGGCGCCGGCGGCCGGCTGTTATGTCTTTTTCCGTTATGACTCCCGGAAACAAGCGGGGTATTACATCAAACGGCAATGGTCCGCAGCGGGCGGTGCGACGGTTTTAGGCGTCTGCGATCCCGCCGGGGACCGCCTGCTGGCAACCGCATCCGATCCGGCGCGCTACCCAGTTGAACAATGGACGGAGATACGGCTGGAAGTCCGCGGCGATATTTTCCGGGTGTTTCATAATAACGACTCCGTGGCGGATTTCCGCGACCGGAATCCCCGGCTGCCCGCCGCCGGCCTGGTCGGGTTCGACCGCGACCGCCCCACGGAAAACGGCGCGCGCGGGCCATTCTGGCTGCGGCATATCCGCCTGACATCATCCCGCGCGCTGGCGCCGTCAGGATTATGGAAACCCCTGCGTATCAAATTCCCCGTGGAGCATAACGGAATCGTTTCGCCGTTTTTTTACGAACTGGCGGCGGCGGCGTATGCCAACCACGTCCAGATCACGGCGCGGTTGACCGGCGGCCCGGCGGAGCGCGACGATCCGGCGCTGCTGCGGGGGCGCGCCCCGGGCGCCATGCGCTGGCAGAACGAACGCCTGGTCAACCCCTATCTGCGGCTGGAGCGGCCGGGCGGCGGCGACCTGGGCACCCATTACCTGTTCCGCGGGTCGGTCGGCCTGAAGGAGCACTGGGACCGCCGGGCCACCGGGCTGCCGCCGTCGGATATCGAATGCCCCCTGGAGCGGATTGTGCGTTTGCCCGCATTGCCGCCGCGGATCAATGTGTTTGTCGGTTACGAATATTACGAAGCCGAGGAACGGAACTGGATGAAGGGCGGCCCGACCGAAGCCTGGATTGATCCCGCGCGCGGCCGGATCATCGCTGCCGGCGCGCCTTTGAAGGAAAACGGCGTCCTGCTCGAAATTGATTCGCCGCCGGACAAGATGATCTGCCGTATGATTCCAGCGCGCACGCGCCGGAAAGCCGCGGCCATTGCGTTTGCCAGGGCCAACCATTACTTCATGGAAAACGAACGCGTGCGTTTCCAAATCGCGGCGCGGCATCGCCGGCCGGAATGCCGCGCACGCGGCCTGCGCCTGGAATGGACGCTGGAAGACGTTTTCCGCCAGCCGCTGCGGCCGGCGGTTGCACGCCCCTTGCAGCCAGCGCGCGATCCCGCGGCGCGGCGGTGGCGCCGCGGTTTGAGCGTTGCGTCGTTGACCGGACCGGCATGGTCGCCCGGCCGCCTGCCGCCGGGAGTTTACCATGTCGCCGCCCGGCTGTGCGAGGGCAAGCACGTGGCGGCGGAAGCCCGGCGCGCCTTTGAAGTGCTGCCCCGCAATCCCCGTGCGCCCGCGCCGCCGTTGATTTCCGGCCTGCCTGAGCTGTTGTTTTATGAATCCAGCGATTTCGTCTCCGCGGCCGATGTTTTTGATCCGTGGCTGGGGCGCGCGGTGGATGAAGGGCATTACGTTGCGCACAACGGATTCCCATTGTCCTTCGCGGAAAAATACCGCACCTGGGACCTGGTCCATCTGTATCGCCGCCAATGGTGGCTGCTATTATTGCAGTCCGGCGATGATCCGGAAAATCATGCCCGGCTGATCCGCCATGCCGATCTCTTGTATCCGGGCGCCCTGATGCGCCGGATGGATTTGTGGCACCCGACCGCCTACCGCCGGCCGGCGGGCGCGCAGCCAGGCGCAGGCGTCTTCGACGCTTTTTTGCAGTTTCTGCAAACCCCGGAATTTACCGGCAGTGGCGGCGGCAGTCTGCACCACGAAAAAATCAATGCCGCCGGCGCCATTACCAATGAACAATTCGTGGAGTTGGTGGAAAAACATTGGAAATCCTGGCTTGAATTTTTCAACCGCTGGTACGCCGGGGTTTACATGCCGCGCGCGCGCGCCCGGCTGCAAGCTCTGGGGTTCCAGGGACGCTGGGGCTGGTTCGGTCCGTACCCGCCTTACGGGTCGGTTTACAAGTCCGCCTGGTTTGCGCACTACATGGGCCGCGATCTGCGGAGCGGCTGGACGCGTTATCTTGACGGTCCGCTGCGGTTCGAAAGTTATTCCCGGGTGTGCGGCTACCCCCTCCAGCGCGATGTGTTTCAACTCGCCGCCATGAAACTGGAAGCGCCGGAATTGCGGCTCTATCCGGAAGTGTATGGGTTAACCGGTATTCCCGCCGATTTTCATGTATTGCTGGGCAGCCCGCCCAACGCCCGGAACCGGCCGCCCGCCATCAGTTTCCGGAAATGTTTTTTTGAGTATGCCTATGCCGCCGCGTGGTTTGGCCGCCGGGGATTCGAATTCTGGAATGACAATGGGTTCCAGCCCAAGCATTGGGATCGGGACCATTTCGCCGAGTTTCTTTCGGCCTGGTCGGTCATCCGGCGGGTGCGCCCCAAAAAACCATTGCGCACCGCCGCATTCGTTTACAGCCGGGCATCCTGCCTGGCGCATGCCGACACCCTGGCACGCTATCCGCGCCGTTATTACCAGGACGGCAAAGGCCCGGTGTTTTTCGGCGATATTTACAACACCGCCGAGGAATGCGTCGCCTACGCCTACGAGCAGGCGCGCCTGGACGGGCAATGCGCCGGATTTCTGGCGTCTTTCGAGATGCTGGAGCGTCTGTCGCCGGCGGATGTCCATACCCTCGTGTTGCCGCCGCTGGCCGGCCTGAGCGATGTCGGCCGCGCCATGATCCGCCAGGCGCATGCCCGGGGCATCGCCCTGGTGGCCTTTGAATCGGCGCCTGGCCTGGAGGACCTGTTCGGCGTAGTCCCGCTGAAAAAACCGGCGGCGCTCCGCGGCATTCGGGCCGCGCGCCGGCTGACGCGCCAGGCGCCCTGGCGGGAAATTGCCGGTGAGTTTGAAAGCATTGACCATCCATTGTGCCGCGCAACCTACCAATGCCGCGGGGCTCAGGTTGTTTTGGAGGGCTTGGACGGGCGCGGGCGCGTCCGGGCGCCGGTTTTGACAATTCACCGGACACGCTGGGGCCGTACGGCGCTGTGGACCATCCCGCCGACTGTCATCCGGCGCGAAGCGGACGATGCCGTCTTCAGCTACGGCAAGGCCAGCTTGAGCCGGCTGGCCAACCGGGCCATGGCGTTGGCCATGCGGCACGTCGGCGCCCCGGCGGCCGCAACCACGGCCGGGAAATTAATCGGGTTCCGGGACACAAAAGGCCTGGCGCGGATCGTGGTCGAGGAAGACCGCCACCCCGGGGAAGGCGGCGCTATCCAACCGGAAATCATCATCCGCTTGCCGCGGGTCAGCCCGGAGCGCATTCAATCCGACCGCGCCTTCGAAGTGATATCCGCCCGGGCTGGTTGCGTGCGGCTGCGCCTGGCCCTGCGCCGGGACGACTGCGCGATGATCACGGTGGATGACCGGGCTTGACGGAGATTAAATTGAACCATGCCGAATGATAATGTCAATGCGGCGGCCCTGCGGGAGCGCGTCAAGGAATTGTCCTGCCTTTACTCGATTTCGCAAGTCTCGCTCAAGCCGGAACTGGCGCTCCCCGGGATTCTTCAGGAAATCGCGCGTATTCTGCCGGCAGCCTTGCAATTCCCGGACCAGGCCTCGGCGCAGATATTGCTGGACGGGCGCCGGTTCGACAGCCGGCGGCGCCCTGCCTGCGGAGCGCGGCAGCAGGCGCCCATCCTCGTGCATGGACAGGAACGCGGACATG
>JAXGPF010000004.1:0-377917 GCA_040767085.1 Kiritimatiellia bacterium
TGACAACATAGCCCGGTTATGTTATTAGCTTTTACAAGTTAATACGGAGGTCAATTTATGGCAAACATACCGAAGCAAGTCCGCGAGTATATGCAAAAAATAGGCGTGAAAGGCGGCAAGAAGTCAAAGCGTGCAATCACACCGGCGCAGCAAAGGAAAATGCAGGCGGCGCGGAAAAAACGGAAGTGAAATATAATGCCGCCGGCTGATCCCCGGCGGAAGTCCTGCCGGCGTCCGGCCATACCCGGCGCCGGCGGGCAATCCTGTATGGAGGGAAGTAAACATGCAATTAGCACATAACAGCGTTCAGGGATTGATTGACAGGGAAAAGCGCGGGATGTTGACAGACGAAGACAAGTTGCTAATTAAGGAGATTAACGCAACCGTCGAAAAAGCCAGGTCAAATATTTTTGGATTGTTGAACGAAACAGGATTAAAAACATGGCCAAAATTACCGCGTTTATCGGCGGAAGAGCAAGAGGTGTTGCGTGAAATCCTGTTCACTCCGGAAGGATTACAAGATTTTCAATGTCAAATTTTGCAAAACGTCCATCAGGGACGAGCGGTTTTAAAAAAATCCGCTCTTGAAAAACTGAAGAATGATGTCGTTGCCGCACAAAAACAGAAAGATGAAGCAGACGAGAGGTTGGCGGAAGTAATGGAAAAGCGTGTTCCGCTTTTTTCAAAAATTCTTCAACTGTTTAATAATGATGAAGCGCTGTTTTTTTTGCGCTTGTTTTCGTGTCGTTTTGAAAAGGTAACATCTACAGTCTTTGAGCGTGAAGACGTACCAGAATTTATGTCCGCCACGGCATATCTAAGGCGGGGAATGGCACCCGCAGATGTTGTCAAAAAGATGCAAGAGAACGAAAAAAAAGCTATTTTGAAACCGTATCGGAAAAAAGCAAAAGTTGGCCGCTGGCGCTTGCCATACGGAGCCGAGATTGCGCGAGAGATGCAGACATCGGAAGCAAATGTTAGCCAACGCAAAAAAAGGCTGTTTGAAAAATTTCCAGCCGTTCAAACGTATTATGACCAAACCGGGACAGCATTAAATGAAGCCTATGAGTCAGCCCGCAAATTCGAGGCGACAAAAGACAGCTTCGACGAGTTGCAAAATATACCTGACGGCCAAGGTGGATTCACAGAACATCCAAAATTAATGAAACAATATGTTAAAGCGGCGGATTGCGAAAATCGAAAAAGTTTTGAGTATCATTCAGCGAGGGCAATAATTGATCAATGCTATAGGTGGATAAATACTAACGGCCGCAGCGGCCCAAGAATGTCCAAAGAAAATCTGATTGAAGGTATTAGACCAATAATAATTGACCTGGAAAAGATATCATAGAGTTAACCCGCTGACATTGACATAATATTCTCTCTAAGAGGGGGTTGCAAGCGCAGCCCCCTCTTTTTTTGTGCCCATACTTCAGGTTTTTGCCCTTCCTATTAGGGGAAGATAACCTAAGAAGAAAAAGGAGAAATAATGAGTATGGCGCCACAAACACCGATGGGAAAAAGGCGGATCGCTTTAGGATTTTCCGCCCTTGAGTTTGCCCGGCTTTTGCAAGCACAAATTCCCGAAATGACCGAAGGTCGATTATTTAGGATCGAAACCGGGAGACTGAAAGCCAGGCCGGAGGAAAAGGAAATCATTGCCCGGCTTTTGGGATGCCGGACATGGGAACTGGATTGCGAGGTGAACCAATGAGCGCCGCCAACATCGAAATTGCCCGCCTTGCTATCCGTGGACTTTCGGCAAAAGACCGCGCCGCCCTGCTCCGGGACTTGACCGCGCAGACCGCCGAACAGCCGCCGGAGCGGTTACTTCGGCGCGCAGCGGTTGCGGCCCGGCTTTCATGTTCGTTGCGCTTGGTGGACTTACTCGCCGCCCGCGGTCAGTTGACCCGGATTAAACTTCCGGGACGGCAGAGGGGCAATGGATTTTTGCAGTCGGAGGTGGCGGCCTTGCTGGCCGGCGGAGGCAACCATGGCTAAAATAATTCAATCACCAGCCGGCCAATCACCGGACACCAGCGCGGAGACCGCCTTGCTTGGCGCGATCCTGGCCGATTACGGGCGAGTAATGCCAGCGGTGAACGCCGCCGGGATTACAACATCGGACTTTTACAGTCCGGACAACAGGCGGCTATTTTCCGCCATGTTAGAAATGTATGCCGCCGGCGCGCCGATTGATACGTTGACGGTTAGCCGCAAGACCGGCATGGAAGTCATTGCGCTTGATGCGGTCATGCAGGCATGTCCAACCCCGGCCCACGCGCAGCACTACATTATCCAGGTGCAGGCCGCCGCCCAGCGCCGCCACCTGGTGGAAATCGGGCTTGAGTTGCAGCAGGCGGCCACGGACGACCGCGCCCCAGCAGACATTGCCGCCAGCTTCCGCGAACGCCTGGAAGGTGTTGACGGCCATGGTGAAAGCATTGATCCGTTAAACGCGGCGACATGGGCTGTTGAACAAGTGCCACCGCCAGATCAAATTCTTGATGAACTTTTCGACGCCGGCACGAAAGCCGTCATTGTCGCACCATCGAAAGCGCGCAAATCTTTTTTTCTGCTGCAAATGGCGGTGACGATTGCCGGCAACAAGTCAGAATTCCTTGGCTGGCGTATCCCAAAGCAGCGCCGCGTGCTGTTCTGGAATCTTGAGATTACCCCGGCGCACCTGCATAAACGGTTGACATGGACGCTTCACGCCCTGGACATGCAACCCGGCGCCCTGGCCGACCGCCTGCATATCCTGAACAGCCGCGGCGCCGACATCGGCCTGCGTCAAGTGATGGTATTCATTAAAAAATATGGCATCGAAGTGCTTTTTGTTGACCCGATTTATAAGCTCATCCCCGGCGATGAGTCCGGGCAAGAGGAAATCAAACGGCTGTTGCGCGACCTGGACAAGCTTTGCTGTGAAACCGGCGTGGCCATAGTTTATTCCCACCATACCGCGAAAGGCATATCCGGCGACCGGCAGACGATAGACCGGGCATCGGGCAGCGGCGTATTGGCGCGCGACTTTGACGCCATGATCAGCCTGGTGCCCCACGTCCAGGAAGGCTTGCTGGTATGCGAGCAGATAGCCAGGTCATACCCGCCGCGGGACGCCTTCAGCATCGAATTTAACACAGATCAGGGTTGTTTCATGGTTGCGGATGGGGTCGCGCCAGTCTGCCAGACATCCAACAACCGCAGCCGGTCAGGCCGGACGGGAAACACCATAAAGGAAGATGATGTTCTGGCTTTGGTTGCGGAACGCCCGTTGCCGGCGTTGGTTTTCAGGTCGGAATTGCGGCGGATAGGCTTGACGGAACGCGCCGCCAGGGAAACCCGCGCCCGCCTGGTGGACACCGGCCAGTTGGTGGAGTATTCGCCACCTACATACCCGCGTCAAATTGTAATCGGAACCCCGGATGCCATCGAAATCTTACAACGGAGCAACTGCAATGGAAAATAGCGTCCAGACAGCAAAACATTGGGGTTTTTACTGTCTGGACAGCGTCCAGACAGGGACGGCCAAACAAGGTTTAGACATGCCGAACTCAATTCCGCCCTTTATTTGCAACTGTTTGGACTGTCTTGACGCTTTTTATCCAGACAGTGTCCAGACAGCGCTTTTCCCCTGTCTGGACACACACCACCCTTTAGGGTGTGTGTCGCGACAGGACAGCGCCGCGTGTCAAGGCATGAAATTAGGGATTTTATGAAATCTGAAACCTACATCTTAAAGACCACCGGCGTCACAGTAACCGGCACCATGTCACCCGCCGGGCAGTGGACATGCACCTGGAACCCGCCACCGCCATACACGGCAGAGATCGGCCGGCAGATATTGCGTGATTATGAGCCATGGCGCAACGCGGCATTTGCAGATTACGCGAGGAAAACGGGCAAGAGGATATTAATTCTGTCGTAAAAAGGAGGCCAGCACATGAACCAACAACCCCACCACCAACACCGGCTTGTCATCCCCGACGCCGTGATCCGCGTCATGGCGTTTATCGGGTACGCCATCGGCGGACTGCTGGCCGGTCAGGTCATAGGGATTCTGTTGTTTTATTGAGGAGGCACCCATGCAGACCCCACTAATTGAAATCCGACTTTCCGCGGGCAGGTCAATCAGCTTTACCGCCCACCACGGTCATGTGCAGGTAATCGCTGAAGGTGGATTTATCCATCCCGCGGAACTGGCCATGGCCAAGCGGGAGGCCGCCCAACGCCTGGCCGATGCCGCCGGCGCGCCCATCCGTGACGATGGAGCAGTCATACGAACCCCGCCGCGATCCATCCGGCAGGGCATATCAAACCCGGTTGATCCGCCGGCCAGATGAAGGGAGGTGCAACGCGGTAATTGAACGATGAACGACAGACAACATTAATCCTAAAGAGGAAAACACCATGCACAAACAGACGAAATCCGAGCAGTTAGAAGAAAAGCGGCAGTCACTCGCGGCAGAATGTCAGAACGTGAAGCCGGGCGATACCAGCAAGATCATGCTGGAAATCGCCATTGCGACCCTGGAGGCGCAAATTGCGATCCTTCAGAGGATCGAAGCCAACACCATGCGGTAAGAGACACGAACACCAAACCAAGGAGGATTCAGACCATGAACGATAACATCGAAACGAAATTGCAGGAAGCGCAAGCGGCAGTTGCGGAGATGCGCCAGGAGTTGACCAAGGTCGAAGGCGACCTTGCGCGCCTGGACACGACCAGCGGCGACTTGGAAAAGGCCGTTGACGCTCAAATCAGGTTGACGGCCAAGCGCGATATTCTGGCCCGCCGGCTGGAGGTTGCCACCGCCGCCGCCGATGAACTCAATGCCGAGATGTTGCTTGAGAAGGCAGAGGGCTTACGTGCGCAGGTCAGAGCCAACGCCGCCGCCCTGAATAAGGCCAGGCAGACCGCCCGCGCCGAATTCCAAAAGCTGATCATAGGGGGGGAGCTTGAAGCCCACCAGGCGGCCAGGCTGGCCGGCATGATCGAAATGCACCGCGAGGTTGCCCCGCTCTTATCGCAAAGGGAATTCCTTACCGCCCGATGCCTGGAGGCCGAACGCGCCGCGGCGGATGCGAAGCGCACCCGAGCGATTCAGGAGAGCCAAGCGGCGGCACGGATGCAGGAGAATGTTTTCGAAGGGAATATTTAAGCAACACAGGAGGATACAGCACTATGAAAACCAGACTCGATTACAAACCGTGGAAAATCAGCGTTGCCGCGGCTTACCGGCAGAACACGGACGGCAAGGACGCCGCCATCCCGATCCGAACCGGCCCGGGCGTTGACTCCGTTGCGGCGGAAATCTATGCGGGGGTGAGGTCATGGAGGCGCTTTCCGACCTGCTTCGGGGATGCCGGCACCCCGGACGCGGAGACCGTCTATATCTTGCTCGACCGGATTGCAACGCCGCTTGCATTGCTCGATCCGAAATACTCGACCATTGCCAAGGCCGAGAAAATCCGCCCAAGCGAATTGCCGAAAGCGTTGCGTGATTTGTTTCAGCACCTTGTGGCGCTGGGACACGCCCAACCCAATGTTGAGACGGACACCGAGACGGAAGGAAAACGCGCTTGAAACGTGCAACGACAAGACAGGACGCGGCGACGGCTGGCAACCGTCGCTTGCGATCCAGGAAGCCACAAGTGAGCCGATTGCGCAGGACGCCCGACCAGACGCGAGCTTTACGGCGAAATCTGCAAAATCTGACAGCCGCATTTTATAAAGCGTTGTGTGACTTCACGCCAAAGAAAGGTATTTGATTTGAAAACGGATGCACGCATGCAGAAAAAGGGGCGTAGGTACTACTCCGGGTATAGGGCACTCGTTCCAGCTCGACACCCCGGTGTTTATGTGCGCGCAAGCTCGAAACCCAACCAAGACAAAAGGATAAATTTATGACAAAAGAGACAAAACGTCTTTTAACCACAAAAGAGTTATGCAGCAAGCTCCAAATTCACAGGCACCGGCTTGAAAAAATGGTTGCGGACGGCTTGCCAGTTGCCGGCAGGAAAGCGACCCGCGGCCGGCCAAGCTGGATGTTCGATCCAGAGCAAGTTGCAGTCTGGGCCGCGGCTGCCGGCCGTGACATCCCGGCAATCGCCGGCGAGGAAATCAAGCAGGCAGTCATAGAGGATGTGCCCGCCCAGGTGGACACCCCGCCCGCGCCCGTGGACACCCCACCCAGCCAGCAGGACACCGACGCGGAGCCTATCGCCCTGCAGCTTCAGGCGGAGCGTTCCCAATATCAAAAATTGTTTTCGCGGTTCCTGCGCACCCACGCCGGCGCCGATGCGGCAGGCGTTGCCGCCCTGGCCAAGGCAATCACGCTCAAATCTGATGCCCTGCGCCGGCTGGAATTGTCCGTCATCGAATATCAGCGCAAAACGGGCGAACTGGTCAGCGTGGACTTGGTAACTCAAAAATTCTACGAGCTTGCCAGCGGCACCCGTGAACGCGTCATGGCTTTACCAAATGAGCTTATCCCAGTCTTGAAGCCATATCTGCGAGACCCGGACGAGGTCGGACGGATAAAGGATATTATTGACTCCGCAATCCGGCGCGCTCTAACCGTTTTGCCAAAATCAATGCCTAAATTGGAGGTGGAAAAATGAATCAACCCGCGATCCATTGCGCCCACGATAAACTTGTGCCCCTGGATGAGTTGAAGCCGCACCCCAAAAACCCGAACACCCACCCGCAAGCACAGATTGAAATGCTTGCGCGGGTAATCACCGCCACGGGCTGGCGGCACCCGGTCATTGTGTCCCGGCAATCCGGCTATGTTTGCGCCGGACATGGCAGACTCGCGGCGGCGCGCCTGGCCGGGCTGGACTCCGTTCCGGTCAATTACCAGTCATTCAAGACCGAGGCGGAAGAAATCGAATTTTTGATTGCAGACAACCGGCTGGCCGAATTATCCGACACAGACGAACACCTGCTGGCCGAGCTTGTCAAGAATTGTCCCGGTATTGATGCCGCGATGACGGGCTACGACCCCGACGCGCTTCAAAAGTTGATTGATACCGACCCGGCCGCCGAGCTGGCCGGCGCGATCCGATCCGAGCAGGAGCACCACGCCAACGACGCGCCCGACCCCCAGGCCGTCATTGATGGACTTTCCGGCCATATCCAACGACTGGCCGAACAGCACCCGGAGCGGCTGAAGGATGCCGTTGCCGTGATCCTGCCTGCCGGGCGAGGTCATACGCGCGATTGCTTGATCCTGGCAGATCCGGCTTGTGCCGATGCCGCCGCCGAACTCCGCCGCCACGTTGACGCCGGCGAGAAATCCCCCGTTGCGTCGTTATTGTCCGCACTCTTACCGATGGGAGGCGGCGCCACCCCATGAAAACCGCCCTTGCCATCATTGACGCAGCCTTTACCGCCAACCCGCGAGGATGCCTTGCGTTTAGTGGCGGGTCGGATTCGCTTGTGTTGATGGATATTGTTTTCACGCGCACCAGCCACCGCCCGCCCGTAGTGTTCGCTGATGATCAAATGTCACACCCCGACACGCTCCCATTTATCCGCGAGACGTGCAAACGATATGGCGCAGAACTTCATATTGCCCGCGCCAGCAGGACGCCACTTGAGCAATGGCAGAAATCCGGCTGGCCAATGCTTGGAAAACTCGCGGCGCGCCTATGGATGCAGAGGCACCGGCAGCGCAATATGGGATTCAAGCTGGACGTATCTTCATGTTGCCGAACTATGAAAATACTACCGGCCCGTAAATTAGTAAAATCGCTTGGCAGCACCATGCAGTTGACCGGCCAGCGCGGCCAGGCAGACGACGCCTTGCGTGGATTGCGGGCGATCAAAGACACCGCCACGGCTTTCAACAAGGCCGACAAGCTCTTTATCGTATCGCCGTTGACCGGCTGGACGGACTCCATGATAACGCGCTATCTCGCGCAAAACGCCATCCCGGAACACCCCGCCAAGGCCGCGGGCGCCGTGACTATCGGTTGTGTGCTTTGTGGTGGAGGAGCCCAGTTTTCTAATTCCGGTTTTCCCATACTCCGCCGGCAATGCCCCGATCTATGGCGTCAATTCATGGTTGACTGGAAGGCCGGCGAAATTGTGCTGGCAATCAAATTCGATCAGCCGTTGCCAGTGATCCGCCAGGCCATTGACCGGCTGGGAGGACTGGAGGCAATCGCCGACCGGATGCCGCATGTATTCGATTATCTACGAATTCTGCCAATGGGGGGTTATGACAAATGAAAACACCCCCCGCGATGGACAACCAGCAGAAATTTATTCTTGCATGTCATGAGGCCGGGCACGCCGTTTTGTCGCATGTCTTGAACGAGCGGCCGGTCAAGCACATTCATTTATTCGGCGACCAAGGCGGCTATTGTGACTTAGGCAAACTCCCGGACACCGGCGGCGACGTGCGCGACCGCGTTGAATCGCTGTTGATTGTGTCGCTGGCCGGCCAGGCTTCCGCCAACCATGCCAAATTTATCCCGTGGACAATCACCGGCGCGCCCCAGCCGGCCGCCAAGCCCATCCCCCAGGCAATCAATCATATCCGGCAAAAGTCTTTTAATCTGTTATATCACGATGCCCACGGACCGCAAGAACTCACTGACGCCGCATATCAAACCAAACTAGCCGGACGCCTTTTTCCCGATACTATAGGCCCTTATCTTTACTGGATGGCACGCCGGACTGATGCGCTTGTCATTAATCACTGGCCGGCTATTCAGGCCGTTGCCGTTGCGCTGTTCCATCGGTCATATATCAAGCGGCGCGAATTCCTGCAGATCATTAACATGGAGGTGAAAAAATGCGCTCTATGACTTTCACCCACGGCACACTTGGCAGTTTATGGCTTGAAGCCGACGCCCGCGGCCGCGTCATTGTCAGGACAGCCGGCAGGCTATCCGCCGTTGCCCGCTCCGGTTTGCTCGAACTTGCCATTGACGACCTGGCCGCCCGCTCCAGTTTGCCCGCATACGTTTTACAGGCGTTGATTGTGGGGAATTCCACCCCGTGGCCGCGCCGGGTATTCGCTTGGTTTGTCAAAACGATTCGCGCAAGGGAGTTGTCAGGATTAGAACATTGATTATTAACGCCTTCTGGGTGCCGGCGCCGGCCCCGATCCACCCCGGAAGGCAGAACGGCCGCGGGCGCCCGCGCCGTTCGTTCTGAAAGGGATATTATGAAAAAACGATTGCCAGCTACGCGGCGCAGTGTCACGCACCGCGGCATTATTCACGCAAAGGAAGGCCGGACAAAATTCTTTATCACGGTAGGACTATATGACGACGGCCAGCCGGGCGAGGTGTTCATAACTTGCGATCAATCCGGCAGCACGTTAGACGGCTTTTGCGACTGCTGGGCCATTGCGGTCAGTATGTTGCTTCAGAACGGCACCACGGTTGAACAGCTTGCCGCCAAATTCGCGCACCAGGGTTTTGAACCATCCGGGCGAACCGATTGCCCGGCTATCGGTTTCGCGCAGAGCATACCGGATTATTGCGTCAGATGGATGCAAGCGGAATTCCCGCCGAAAACATGACACCCGAACTTCCAACGCTGCCGGCATTGCGCCACCTGGCCGAACTGGCCCAGGCCCGCCCGGTCATTGTCATTGACTCCAGGGAGCAAGAACCCTTGCCCATCCGCCGGCTGGATGCCATCCGCGCCGGACTCTACAGCGGCGACTACTCGATCAAAGGCATGGAAACCCTCTTTGCCGTGGAAAGAAAATCCGTTGCCGACCTTGTGTCATGTTGCGCCGGCAGTAACCGGGAACGATTTGCAAACGAGCTTCACAGGTTGCGCGGATACCGATTCAAGCGGCTGCTCATCATCGGCGACCGGGCAGACGTGGAGGCCGGCCGCTATCGCTCAAACATCCGCCCCGCGTCAGTCATCGGCAGCTTGTCCGCTTGGGAAGTCCGCTACGATTGCCCGGTATGCTGGACGCCCACACCCACCGCCGCCGCCGCCCAGGTGGAATCTTGGGCATGGTATTTCAGCCGCGAAGCCATCGAAGCAGTCAACGACCTATGGCGCGCCACCCGGCAAATGCCTTGAAATCGCCATTTATCCCGCCATCCACCGAAAAACGACCCCGCAGGATGCGCCACAAGGCACGAACGGCCCGCCGGCTAGGTCAAAGCATAGGCCAAAAACCGCCCCTACGATTGAAAAACGCTGTCAGAAATTACAAACGGCATTGAACCCTTACCCGGACATGCCCCGGCGGAGATCGTCGGAAAATACGCGCATGGCTGCAATGGAATTCCTAAATCAGGCCATCCAACCGGCCATCCGGGAACCGCCCCGCCATCATGCCGCCCATGTAACACGGGCGACGCGCCAGGACGGCGCACCAGTCCGCCACATCCACCGCGGCCAGGTCAATCAATATCCGCCATCTACGCCAGCCGGCAAAAATCGCTACAATGCCCCACAAGCCACGCGCCGCCTGCATGGCATAACCACGCGCCCAAGAACGCCGCGCCAGCCACAGGCGCAGCAGGCACCCATAACGGCGATATTTTCAGGAGGCCCGGCCCGACACCATGGCGGCGGACCCGTGAACGCGATGCGGCCGCGGCTATGGCATAGCTTTACAAGTTGTTTTGCGTGGAATTCGCTTTGCAGTGTTCGGCATGGCGGCGAGTATTCCATCCGGGCGCGCAATGACAGCCGATCCGGCAGGCATGCCACCAACATGTTGACACAATCCCCGCCACCACGACAGGCCCGGTCATCATGGCGGCGACGTGATCCACGCAACGCCCCACCGCACCGGGCAGGCCGGCCGGGTAATCCGCTATCATGGCGCCGCACACCGCGCCAGGACGAACCCCACACCGCCGCACCGGGCAGGCCGGAGGTCATACGGTCATGGCGGCGGCGGCCAGGTGAAGCGCGAACCATGAACGCCCCGCCAATGAACCCGGTCAGGCAGTCACATCCACAACAACCACCCATGCAACGCCAGCAGGACGCCACGCACCAGGTCAGCGCGCCGCCGCCAGCACCACCAGGCCAGCAGGTCAAAACAGCCTAATCGGCATTTATCCGCCACCCCCGCCAGAAAAACACCGCCCAGGATGCCCACCACGCCACGCAACCGCGGCTAGGCATATCAGCATACCCCGGCAAAACGGCCCGCCACGATCAGCGCACAACCGCGCCGCAATGGAATTCAAGATCATGCCGGCCAGGGTAATCAGCCGGCGGCGGTCATGGCGTGAACAGGATATTCATGGCGGCGGCCACCAGGTCAGACGGTCAGGACAACCCGCCATCACCGGGCGACCGTTGCCAGGTCAAAACGAATTCCGCCATCATGGCCAAGACCAAGCGCACACACCCAGGCGCACCATGCCGGCGACGTTGTGTCATGGAATCTCAAGCGGCGGCATTTGACGGTATCGCAACGGGCGACGCTTCATGGACGGATTGACCCGATATTTAAGGAGCGTGCGCGGGAACGGCTGGCAACAAGCACGGGCGGAGCGAAACCCCAGCCTGTGGCAAATTTGCCACAGGCGGAAAAAGGTAAATCCCGCGACCAAGTAGCCGCCCTGCTTGGCATATCCGGGCGCACGGTACAGGATGCGGTTAAATTGCGTTGATGGAAATGGCCGCAGGAATCACCCGCACGACCGCCCGCCGGCAAGGTCAATCCCGTAATCACGTCCAGACCGCCACGGGTATGCAAGGCGATCCACACCCGCCCAACCCCGGCGACCACCGGCAGGCGATATTCCACGGCAAAGGCGATCCAATGCCACGACCCGGCCAGGATGCGCCACGATGCCCGCCACGGCACGAGTTGATCCGCCGGCGGTAATGCCACGCCCTGGAGGATGGACGGCACACCGGGCGATTGTGAGATTCAGGCGGCGCCACCCACACCACCAGCAGGAGGCCCAGCCGGCGGCGGTGAACATGAACCCGGCCGCCCATGATCCAGTCGGGAGGCCGGCGGGAGGATGCGCGGTTATAGCTTTACGGGCAAATCTGTATGCTTTTCAAATCCCCGAAAAGCATACAAGTTTTTTGCTGCTGATTCAAAATCAGACGCGACTATCTGCTTTAAAAGCGTTTTTGAAAAAACCGATTTTTTAGAGCTGTATGCTTTTTGTATGCTTTGTAACCCCGAAAAGCATACAATCACACACCCGCACAAAAAAGCAAACAAGCGCAAAACCAAAAAAGGCAATGTTGAGCAAACCCGCATGGATAAAGGGCGAAATGCTTGTTTGAACCAATGAAACACGGGAGCCAGCTGCCGGGGTCGAACCGGCGACCTGCTGATTACAAATCAGCTGCTCTACCAACTGAGCTAAGCTGGCATGGAGGGCAGTATTGACCGGCGGCGCAAACCGGCCGTTAGCAAGTGAATTAATAATAAAAAATCCCGCCGGTTGCAAGCTTTTCAAGGCAGCTTTTTCAAGGCAACGTGATATTTGCGTGGACGTTTACAGCACAGCGGCAACCGTTCACGTTCGGGAACGCGAATGGGTACGGGAACGGGTACGAGTACGGGTACGAAGTTAGGGATGGGAACGGGGATAGAGACGGAATAGGCGAAGGCAACCAGGACGGAGCGAAACCAGGCGGCCGACGCGCCAGAAGGCTCAATCACCCCCGGTTGTGGCTGGCGGTGCGCAGGGCTTTGGCGGTGATCAAGGCTTGCATGATCCGGCCTGGAGGCTCGGCATAGCCGGCGAAGACTGCCTGCGACTTCAACTGCTCCGTTAAGGGTTGGGCGGGGTCGGGACAGAGAATTACGACGCCCAAACGCGGGCATAGCTTCAACAGCGCCTTGATCAAGCCTCCCGCTTCATTCTCCAACATTTGAAAATCAACGATGAAGGCATCTTGCGTCTGCAGGGAATCCACTCCGCCCAGAACGGCCATGAAGTTATCCCGTCGCTCGATCGCCACGCCCGCCTCGCGGAGGGACTGGAACAATCCGGCCGGCTCGTGCTTGCCCGTAACGGCCGCGGTAATGCGCCACCCGCGGAGATAATCGCTGAACTCGGCCGGGACGGGCAGGTCGGCTTCCGAAGCCGCTTCCGGAAGCGCCAGGTGCGGCAGGCAAACCCGGTAAATGCATATGCCGGAAGCGGACTGCAACTCGTCCAGCGCGCCTTGCGCCTCCTCCACCAGTGATTTGACAACCGATAAAATCACACCGCCATCTTCCGGGGCGGCCCGGGACGAAACGCCGGCGGCATCCGGCCGCGCCGGCGCGGCGCCGCCAGCCGGCGCCGGTTCGGCAGTGATGAGCAGTACCGTTTCAAACCGGTCAGGCACATGCGCCAGGTTGCCCTCGCCGCGGCGGTGCAGGGTGATGGTCAAGATCCCGGGATGCGGCTGGGCATCCGCGGCCAACAAACCCAGGTTCAACACGATTTGTTCGATTTGCCCGGCCGTCAGCGGCGTCCGCGGGAATTCGCCGGCGGCGGCGACTTGCATCTGCCAGGCCGGCGTCAGCGCGACGCGCAGCAAATCGGCGGCATCGTGCAGGTGTTTTTCAATGCGGGCGCCGAGCGCGCCGCTGCCGCCGGCGCGGCTCAAGGCCAGCAACTGGCGGGAAAGCGCGGCGCCCTTCTGAGTCTGCTTTTGAATCACCGCCAGCGATTCCCGGCCGGCATTGCCCGGAGGAAAGTCCCGGGCCAGCAAGTCCGCATAGGCCGAAATGGAGCACAGAATATTATTGAAGTCATGGGCCACCCCCCCGGCGATCCGGCCCACCAATTGCAACAAGGCGATTTGCCGGAGACGCATTTCATGGGAACGCATGTCGGTTACATCGCTGACCAGCACCAGGCGCACCCCGGACGACGGCTGGGAACGGAAGCGCAGGGTGTGCAGGGCGCCGTCATAAAAACAGTTCCGTTCCAATTCCCGCGGGGTGGTCAAATCCAGCAGGCAAACTAAATCCGCCTGGCTCAGGCAATGAAAGGCTTCCGTCAAGCGCAGGCGTTTCAAATCCCGGATTTGCCTGGGCAGCAGTTCCACCAGCGCCGGATTGTAACCAATGATCCGCCCGGCGCCGTCCAACAACATCAAACCGTCGGACAGATAATCCATGGCCGCGACAAACCGGCCGATGCGGCGGCGGCCTTCGATTTCCACGGTGGAACGGATCCCCCACAAGCCAAAGGCGCCGGTCAGAAACATAACCCCCATGGTCATCGCCCAGATGGCCATGCTCAATTCGCGGACGGCCTCCCTGTCCGTCCATTCGCCAATATGATTCTGCAGGTACTCGATGATGGAATAAGACGCCAAGGCTACAGCGCCCAGCAAAAGCAACATCAATAAGGCGTAACGCCAGGCGCTCTTGGGGATGACATTCATGTCAAGGGGCCGGCGGCGGTCCTTCCGCGTCTTCTGGAGCCGCGTTGGTTGCAACTTCTGCCGTTGACTCCGCTTTCCCGGCCGCGGCGTCCGGCGCGGCATTAGTTTGAGCGGCATCCAGGCTCGGTTGCGCCGGCTTGGGATTCAGCGGCGTGTAATCCAATTCCGCCATGGCCTGGCGCCCGAGCACCTCCAAGCCGGTCAACGGCTCGGTTTCGTCCAGAATGGTCGGGGTCAGCATGATCAGCAGGTTGGACCGTTCCACGACATCCTCGGTATGCCGGAAAAGCAGGCCGATCAGCGGGATATCGCCGAGGAGCGGCACGCGCGATTCCTTCTGGCTCTTGGAGTCCTCCATCAAGCCGCCGATCACCACCGTATGCGTGCTGGGCACGTTGACCCGCGAGGAAAGGTGGCGGGTGCTGATCACGGGGTAAACCGACCCCTGCGGCGTGGTGATGTCCTTGATCCAGGTGCTCATCTGCGGATTGACCGTCATCCGCACCACCTGGGAATCGGTGTCGATTTCCGGAATAACCCACAAGGTCAGACCCAGGTCGTTCCACTCCACCTGTTCCGAGTAGGAATCGCGGGAAATGCCGCCGGTGCTGTCCGTGGTTTTTTCCGTGAAGACCGTCGGGTACCGTTCGCCCACGTGGATTTTCGCCTCAACCTTGTTGCCGACAATCAGCAAGGGATGCGAGATCATGTTGGCGTTGTTGCTTTTCTTCAGGGCGCTCAGGAAAAGGGAAGCCTCCGAGACCGTCAGGAAGGCCGCCCCCATTTTGGTTTCCAAGGTGGTGTCGGTGGCGTTGTAGGCGCGTTGCGCCTCGACGTTGCGCCCGGCCGCGATGGAATCGGAGATCGTGCGCGTGGGCGTCACCACGGTTCTCGAGACCCAATTGCCGGAGTTCGGCGGCTGCTCCTCGTAGGAGGTGACGCTTTCCTCGTAAGGCTGCCCGGATATGTTGAAACGCTTGTTAATCACATCCGTCGCGGCGCGCCGGTCATACTGGTTGTCGCTGTTGGCGGTAGTATTGACCTTTTCCGATTCGTCGGAAAACGTCCATTTCAGGTCCGACAATCCGGCGGTGACGCCGAACCGGTCCAGCATCGCCCAATCGAATCCCAGTTTCTTGCTGTCGCTGATGATCACGTCGATGATGCGGGCTTCGATGAACACCTGGGGCTCGCGCTTGTCGAGTTTCTCGATCAGGGCCCCTACCCGATCCACGTACTCGCGGATATCCGACACGATCACCTCGGTGGTGATGCTGGGATTCTGGATGTCGGTGGTCAGCGAAGTGGATTTCATGTTGGCATGTTGCTGCTCCTTGCTCTGGCTGGTGATGATCGTGCCGCGCGGCGATAGAATTTTCAGCAATTTGATCTGCTCGACCAGGTCCACCGCGTTCATGTAGCGCAGGACGAAACTGCGCGTCACCAGCGGCTTGGTTTCCTCGATTTGCTTGAGTTTCTGCTGGTACATCTCTGAAGTGACCACCATGATAATTCCCGATGGATCTTCAATGGTGGACAAATTGACCGAACCCAGCGCCAGGTTCAAAGCCGATTTCCATTCCACGTTCTTCAAGTTGGCCGTGACGAACAAATTGGTGAAACTGCCGGCGACAATGATGTTGGCGCCGGAAATCCGCGAAAACATGTTCACCACGTCCGGCACCGGCACGGCGTCCAGGGAAATGGAAATCAGTTCGGTCGGAGCGGAAGGGCCATGGCCGTTGGCCGGCTGGCCGCCCAGCGGCAAATCCAGTAAAAGATCTTCCGACGCGCTGGCAACCACCTCCACGTTCACGGGCGGCGTTGCCGCGGCGGCCGGGGCGGCGGCGGCCGCGGGCGCGGACTCGACCGGAGCGGCCGGTTCCGCGGCGGGCTCAGTTGCCGGCGCGGCTTCGGGCAGCGCCGTTTCCAGAGACTCAACCGCCGGGGTCTCAACGGCCGGGGTTTCAACGGCCGGCGCCGCCGGCGTTTCCGCGGGCGCGGGCATAGTCCCAACCGGCGCATCCGGTTCAGCCGCGGACGCCTCGACCGGCAGCGCGGGCGCCGCGGGATTCCCATCAGACACGGCCGTCGCGGAAACACTTGATTCTCCGGGAGCGTCCGCCGGGGCCGCGCCGGTTTCCGCCGACGCCGCCGCAGCCCAGGCGATCCCTAAAACGAACAGTAAAGAATAAGCTTTGTGCATATATTAATCCTTGTATTATTCCTCCGCCGATTGCGTTACCGTGGAGGATGCCGTCCGGCCTTCGGCGTCCCGAACCGTTACCACGTTGATTCCATAGGTGCCGGGCACCCCGTGATAGCTGGCCTGGTAAGTGGCGGAAGCCGAAAACGACACCGTCCCCAGCGCCGGATTGCCCACGCTCCAGACGTAGGGCGGCGAGCCTCCATTGACCGTAAACGCAGCTTCCCATTCATTGCCCAGTTCAACTTCCGCCGGCGTAACGGTCATTTCGTCCACGGCCGGTGTCACGCGCGCGACGGCGAAATGACCATCCTCATCCTCCACTCTGACCGTGTTGTTGCCGACTTGCAGACAGACATACCGGCACTGGCTCCAGCCAACCACCTCGACGCGCCCCTTGGACGTATCGGCGACGCTCCACTTATAGGACGGGGTGCCGCCCTGGCCGGTGAAGACCACCTCCTGGCCGACAATCCCGATCGCGGCGATTGTCGGATTCACCTGCAGCACAAGGGGATCTTCCGGATCGCGTGCGGCGGATTGATATGCATTGTTTTTAAAATAGTCGTCCGTGTCGGTTTCGTCGGAGTTCGACTCGCACCCTGCGCCGAAAAGCACCAAGCATCCGCCCGCCAGCAAACAAAACCATCGGCGCCAATTTTTCATTGTCATCTCCCCTTGCCTCGTTATTCACAAGCCAACCGTTTCGATTCAAAAACATACCGCGGCGGAATCCCATCCGCTCAATCCACCGGTTCAATCCGCACTTTGCGCATGTCAATCGCATGAATTCGGAAGCGGTAAACGCGCCCGGCATGCGGCACGGCTATGACATCGCCCGCCTGCACCATTTGCCCGTTGACCGACGCAAAATACACACGCCCCCGCCTGATAATGCCCCCGACTTTCAAAGCCGCCATCGCCTCCGCCCGCGCCGCAGCGTCAGGCGGAAGTTCTGCAGGCGTTTCCGCGTCCGGCTGATCCGGCGCCAGCGCGCCGGGCGCCGCCGGACGCGGCGGCCGATAATCGATCGGCCAAAAGGGATCGCGCAATTCGTCTGGCGCCGCCGCCGGTTCCGGAAGCGCGGCGCCCGCGGCACCGGGATCGGCGGCGGCCCAACAACTGCAAACCGCGGCGCCGGCCAGGCTGCAGAGCGCCACCCGGCGGCGCAACCGGCACCCGGCAGCTTGCTTTTTATGGATTGCGTCTTTCACATTACACCTACGGGGAGTCGGATGCCGCCGCCACGGCATATGCCGGTAAATTATCGGAATCGCGCCAGACCAGCCAATCCAAAACCAGACGGATGTCATGCCGGTTGGGATGTTCCGGCCGGGCGGAGATGCTCAAGGCTGAAACGGCCACCATGGGGTTTTCCTCTTCCATTTTTGCCAGGAACCCGGCCAAGGCGCTTAAATTGCCCTCCGCCGCCACACGGACGGCGTAAACCTGGCATAGTTTTTCGGAAGTTTCCAGGGGAATGGTTCCCTCGTCCAGCACGCTGACGATGTCCAGGGCGGAGGCTGCCGCCCACTGGCGCACTTGCTCATTCATACCCAGCAGGTAATTGCCCAGGACCGGCAGGGGCAGGTATGGCGTTAATTCTGCCAAGCGGCGGCGTTCCTCCGTCAGCCGGGCCAGGATGTCCGCCCGGCCGCGCACCACCGCGCGGGCGGCGTCCAGTTTGGCCTGCAAGACCAGCGTCTGGGCGGTATGCTTTTTCCAGTTATTAATCATGGGCGCCAGCAGGAAATTAACGGCCGCGAACAACGCCCCCGCCGCCAGGATGGCGCCCATGATCAACATCTGCATCTGTTCTTTTTTCGTGCGCGCCATAATTCCGCCGCACAACCGGCGCCTGCGCCGCCGATTGTCATCGCCTTAATACAAGGTTGCGCTTGATAAAACGGCCTTCCATTTCAAAAATCCTGATATCCTCGCCGGACTGCTCCGCGTCGGCCGCGAAACGTTTAATGGCGACTTCTTCCATGACCCCGTCGAACGGAGGCCGCGACTTCAAGGCGGTGTGCAACAGGCGCACATCGGCGTCGGCGCCCTGGCCGGCCGCGCGGCCGCGCAAATACACGCCGCCGTTCCGGTGCGGTTCAGAACCGGCCCCTTCCACATGATTTTGCATGGTCAGGCGCGTCAATTGGATGTTGGCCGGCACGGACAACTGCAAGGCGCGCAGGCAACCGCTGTGGCTCAGGCGATTCGTCCGCCAGCCTTCCAGCAGGTTGACCAATGCCTGCAGCCTGGTCAGATCGCCGCGGGTTTTCACGACAGACTCGTAAACCGGTTCGATGTCCTTCTGCTGGCTTTGCACCGCCGCATATGCCAACCGCGCGCCGCGGGCGCCCATGACCAGGCCCGCCAGGCCCATCGCCAGCAACGCCCCCAGCACGATCAGCGTCGTGTGCAGGACGAACTTCATGCTCACGTCGCTTCCGCTGCGGCGCTCGGAATCAAGGATTAAATTAACATGCAAACTCATGATTTCAACCGTTGCTCCGCGAACAATCCCAGCGCGGCGCCGATGGCGGCGCTCAACCGGGCGGACTGCGGCTCCACGGCCGGCGGCAAGGCGCCCTCCTGAATTTCCACCGCCGCCAGCGGATTCCATGGTTCAATTTCCACTCCCACGCCCGACCTGATTTCCGCCATCCATTCCCGGGCCATCCAATCCTCCGAGGCCACGAACATCCGGGATACGTGGCAATTATCGCGCCGCTCGATGAAATGCTTGGAAATCACCAATTGCTTGACAAAGGGCTCCATGGCGCTCTTGACCATTTGGGAAACGTCAAACGAGCCGTTCACCAGGATATCCCGGGCCGTGGTCTGGTCCACGCCGAGATTTTTCCGCAGCAGGTCCAAAAGGTGGAGCAGGCCGAAATCGAACTTGCGGATCAGCAGCAATTCCCCTTTCCGGAAAAAAGCGGCAAAGGAGACCCGGCCATAACTGACGATGCAGCCGATATCCTCTTCGGTTTGCATGGCCGGCGCCGCCAGGCAGAAATTCGTCAGCGCGGCCAGGCCGTCCACTTCCAGGGCCGCCGGCGCCGGGAGTCCGGTCCGGAAAATGCCGCAAGCCGCCTGGGCTGAATCTTCCGGCACCGCCGCCGCCAATACCTTGGTTTCGGCACGGTTGCGCGGGGATGGCAGCGTGCGGTAGGCCACGCGGAATTTTTCGTGGTCCAATCCCAGGCTGCCCCAGATTTGTTCCGTGGGATCTTCCTCCAACTGGCCGGGCAGATTCAGCAGTTTGATGACCGCGTCATCGCCGGGAATGCAGATGGCGACATAGTGCGACAGCAACGGTTTGGGGATGATCAGCGAAGGCGCTCCTGCCAGCAATGTGACCGGCGGCAGGATATCCGCGGCCAGCAATACCGCCCCGCCGTTTTTGGCCCGTAAACGCGCGCAATATGTCCCGGCGTGTCCAAAATGCACCGCCAGAATATCCTGCGTAATTTGGGCGCCGGACTTGAATATATGCTTGATTGAGATCATGCCAAGCGGACGGCGACTTTGGCAAACCATAGCACCAAGGCTATTTAATGATTAATTTATCACATATTCCCGGTAACTTGTCCAGACTAAATTCCCCAAAATAGCCAAGTCCACCAGGCGGCCGCCGCCACTGCTATCGCCGTGAACGGCAGGCCGATTTTCATGAAGCCTGCAAATTTAACCGGATAGCCCTCGCGCCGCAGGATGCCAATGGCGACAATATTGGCCGAAGCGCCGATGGGCGTAATATTGCCGCCAATACTGGCGCCCAGCAGCAGCCCGAACAAAAGCACGGTCGGATCGCAGCCCATCCGCTCCGACATCCGCATCACCACCGGCAGCATCGCCGCCAGGAAAGGCACATTATCCACAAAACCGGAGATCGCCACTGACACGGCAATCAGCAGAACATACCCCAGGAGGATGTTGACGCCGATCATGCCGGCAAAAGCATCCGCAATGCGCTCCGTCCAACCGGTATGCGTCAGGCTGCCGACCAGCACGAAAACGCCCATCAGGAAAAAAGTCGTGTCCCAGTCCAGGCCCTTGATCCGGTCAATCAAAGGCCCCCGATTGCAGGCGATATCCCAAGCCAGGCCGGCCGCCGCCACGGCCAGGCAGAGCGCGCCCGCCAACCACTGGAAATCCGGATCAAAAAACGACGAGCAAGCCAATCCCGCCACCAGCGCCAGCAGCAGCCAGGTCGGCACCCAGGTCCGCACCGTCTCGTGCAGGGGCAGATCAATGCGCCGGCGACCGCGGCGAAAGAAGAAATACAGCACCGCCAGGGAGGCCAGGGCGCCTACCTGCACCGAGAAAAATATCCCCGGCCGCCCGCGGTAAATTATGAAATCCATGAAGCTCATCCTGGCATACCCGGCCAGGAGCATGCTGGGCGGATCGCCAATCAACGTCGCTGCGCCCTGCAGGTTGGAGGAAACCGCCAAGGCGATCAGCAGGGTGGTCGGATTTATCTTTAACTTGCGCGCCAACGCCAGCGCGATGGGAGCCATGATCAGGACCGTGGCGACATTTTCCACGAAGGCCGAAATCAGGCCGGTCAGCAGGCAGAGCAGCAACATCGCCCAACATGTATTGCCGGACAGGTTGACGATTTTTTCAGCCAACACCGCCGGCATGCGGCTTTCAATGAAAAAATCGGCCAGGACGAGCGTGCCGACAAAAATACCCATGACATTCCAATTGATGGCCAGGAGCGCCTCGTGCGGCGTCAACACCCGGGCCACCAGCAGGCAGACCGCGGCAATGATGGCCGTCAGAGAACGCCGGCGGGGAAAAACCACAAAAGCAATATAAGCGGCGACGAATAAACCAATGGCCAGATTTGCGGGATGAATCATAAGCGGCATGGGGAAACAGCAATCCAATGACTTTCATCCGTGACGGGGGTTTATGTTGTTAACCTTAATCCGTGACGGGATTTTGTGTTGTTAAGATATTGTTCACACCAACAACAATTTATGGCATTTTAAAATATCACCTGAAATACAACACGCTGTTTGACGGAAAAAACCGCCCTGCGGGTGAGGCCGGGATGTCGCATCTGCTTTGTTGCGGAGGACTCGCGGTATGCTTATATAGCTTCATCCTTCGCGCCCACGCGCTACGCGTGGCAAGCGCGCATCCCGATCCCAATCATATTGGGATGCGGCATACTGACCACATCACGAATTCAGGAATGATTGATCAAACAAAAAAACGCTCCGCTGCCGGCAAGGTCATCGGCAACGGAGCGTAGATTCACCGGCCCATGGACTTACTCAAGGGGCAACGCATGCGGATAGTTGGAATCCGTGCCGCGAATCTCACAAGCGGCGTTGGATCCGAGAATTTGATCGGCGCCGTAACTTGCTTCCGCGGCAGCCGCACCGGTCTTGGCCTCACCAGCACCAGGAACATAATTCGGGCAAACCGGCCATTGCTTGATGAAGTTATCGCGCCCGACCAGATTCGTCAGAGGAATAATCGAATTATTCGTCAAGCCGGTTTCCATGCCCAACTGTTCCTTGCCGGACTCGATCTGGCGCAGGTTATTGATGCAGGCGTTCATCTGCGAGGTCGTCCGGGCCCGCATGAATGACGGAATCGCAATCGCGGCCAACAAACCAATGATCGCAACCACGATCATGATTTCTACCAACGTAAAACCTTTTTTCATTTTTATTTCCTATCTATCTGATATTTCTGAATTTTCCCAATCTTTACAAAACCGAATTTTAAAAAATGTACTTACCACCTCCCCTCCATATTTTTTATGTCTGAAAAACAAATCAACAAGAATACATTCAAGCAAGTATTATGCCATTTTAACAACAACCATACAAATCCCTGAAAACCCCTGAAAATTCAAGCAACGCCAATAATAAACGCTGCACAAATTATCATAATTGCGAGCGTTTTGTCGTTTATCAGAAAAAGCAAAACTGAGAATCACTCCTCTTTCGGCTCTGGGAGTTTGCGGTATAAGGTTGCCAGACTTATTTTTAAGGCTTTGGCTGCCATCTGCTTATCGCCATCGGTGTTTTTGAGAACCTGAGCGAGATATTCTTTCTCCTTGGTTCTCAAAAAGGCTTTCAGTGATTTACCACGAAAATCCTCTCTTTTCGCTCCGGATACTGCGCCTTCGAAGTAATTTGAATTTTTGATCATTTTGGCGGGTAAACATGACATGCCAATAACATTATCCTTCGCAAATGTCAAGGCATGTTTTATCGCGTTTTCCAACTCGCGGATATTGCCTGGCCAGGCATACTGCTCAAAGAACATTATGACTTCCGGCTTGATTTCCGGCAATGCGCCGCGTTCCCCGATCTCTTTGCGGAGAAAGTGCTGCACCAGCGGCAGAATATCTTCCGTCCGTTCGCGCAAGGGCTTGATTTCAATCGGAATCACGCTCAGGCGGTAATACAAATCTTCGCGGAATGCTCCGTTTTCGATCATGGTTTCCAGGCGGCTGTTGGTTGCCGCCAGCACGCGCACATCGACCGCGATCCGATCGTTCCCCCCCACGCGTCGGATTTCCTTTTCCTGCAACACCCTCAGGAGCTTGGCCTGGATGCCCATGGGCATGGAGCTGATTTCATCCAGCAAGATCGTGCCCCCATTGGCCGCCTCAAACAAGCCTTCCTTGTCGGCCGACGCGCCTGTAAATGATCCCTTGACATGGCCGAACAACTCGGACTCAAGCAGCGGCTCCGGCAAAGCCGCGCAATTCAGCGGCAAAAACAGCTTCGCCTTGCGGTTGCTGTAGGCATGAATGGCCTTGGCGACCACTTCCTTACCGGTGCCGCTCTCGCCGTGGATCAGGACGGTGGCATCCGTCGGCGCCACGCGTTCGATCATCTCGCAGACATTCCGCATCGCCGAACTCTCGGCAATAATGTTTTCGAACCGGTAGCGCGATTCCAACTGGGCCTTGAGATTAACATTTTCGCTCAAGGTTTTGTTGTAATCCAGCGCCCGCTGCACCGTAATCAGCATTTCGTCCACTTTGAACGGCTTGGTGATATAATCGAAGGCGCCCAGTTTCATGGCCTCCACCGCGGTTTCCACGGAGCCGTAGCCGGTAACCATCAAAACCGCCATAGTCGGCTGGGCCTCGCGGGCGGCGTGCAGCAGCGTAATGCCGTCAATCGGCTTCATGCGGATATCGGAAATCATCAAATCGTACTGATTTGATTTGAATAACTCCATGGCTTTTTCGCCATTGTCAACCGGGGTGACCACATGGCCCTCCGCCTTGAGCAAAACACTCAAAACGCTCAGGATGCTGGGTTCATCGTCCACAAGTATGATTTTGGCCATATAGAAGCCTTGCGTACTGGCCTCAGGACGCTGCCTGCGGCGTTTCTGATCCGGCTGGTCCTGCCGGCCCGATTTGTACGGACGCCTGGTTAAATAAAAATATTGTATATTTTAACTGGAAATTGTAAAGTTTTTTTAATTTTTACAATCTACAAAAACTGAAAACGCCATCCACCGACCATATGCGCCTTCCCCTGGAAATTTTGCGCCGCCGCGAATTGCTGCACAACCTGGTGATGCGCAACCTGAAAAGCCGGTACAAGGATTCCGCCCTGGGTTTTTTGTGGAGCATCCTGACCCCCTTGTTCATGGCCGTGATTTACGTGGTTTTCCTGCGCATCCTGGCGCGCGGCGTACCCTTGGAGGAGGTGCTGATCGGGGTTTTCGCATGGCAATTCACGGCGCAATGCGTCGGCAACGGCCTGACCTGCATCACGGACAATGCCAACCTGGTGAAAAAGGTGTATTTCCCGAGGATCATTCTGCCAGCCGCGGCCACGCTATCCAACCTGGTGAATTTTCTGTTGACCCTGGTGGTGCAGTTCGCCTTGCTGGGAGCGCTTTTTTTCTGGCGCCATGAAACCATGGACTGGCATGCGGTTTATATTCCCCTGTTGATCCTGGGACACACCGCTTTTTGCTTCGCTCTGGCGGTCTTTTTGTCCTGCATTAATGTGTATTTCCGCGATATCCAGCACCTGGTCAACGTCGGCATGACCGCCTGGTTTTTCCTGACCCCGGCGATGTATTCCATGAGCCTGGTGGAAAAACTGGCGCTGGACCGGCAAATCCCCTGGTTGACCCAGGTTTACATGCTGAACCCGATGGCGGTGATTATCAACGGCTACCGCGCCATGATCTTGAACGGCAACCACTTTGCAATGTCCTGGGCGGCAGCGGCGTCCATCGCCGGCGCACTGGCATTCCTGGCGGGCGCCATCTGGCTGTTCCAGCGGCTGCAGCGCAATTTTTCCGATATGTTCTGATGCATGCGATTGAAGTCCAACATTTAACCAAAAACTACTGGATGCAAGGCGGCGAACCGCCGACGCTGGCCGGCATGCTGGCGCGCGGGCTGGCGCCGCGCCGCCGCCGCGTCATCCAGGCGCTGCAGGATGTGAGTTTCACCGTGGCGCCGGGTGAGACCATCGGCGTGATCGGACCAAACGGATCGGGCAAAAGCTCCCTGCTGGGGCTGCTGGCCGGGACCACCACCGCGACGGCCGGCACGGTCAAACTCCAGGGATCGGTTTCCTCCCTCCTGGAATTGGGAGCGGGTTTCCACTCCGAACTGACCGGACGCGAGAACATTTTTCTGAACGGGGCGATCCTGGGAATTCCCCGGGCAACGATCCTGGAGCGATTTGACCGGATTGTGGAATTCGCCGGTATCCGGGAATTTTTGGACATGCCCGTCAAGCACTATTCCAGCGGCATGTATGTCCGGCTCGGGTTCGCCGTGGCCGTGGAGATTGATCCCGACATCCTGCTGATTGACGAAGTTCTGGCCGTCGGCGATGTCGCTTTCCAGACCAAGTGCCTGGCGCGCATTCGCGATTTTCAAAAGCGCGGCAAGACGCTGCTGCTCGTGTCGCACGCCCTCCAGACGGTCGAGGAATTCTGCAGCCGGGTGTTCCTGATTCACCAGGGGCGGCTGGTGGACCAGGGCGACCCGGCGGACGTTATTTTCAATTACCTGCGCTCCTACATGGGGGAAGGCGGCGGCGTGCATACCGTCGAGTACGGCAACCGCGAGGTCAGCATCGTCAACGTGCGTTTCCTGGACGCCGCCGGCCGGGAAACCGGCGCCATGACCACCGGGCAGCCGATGGCCGTGGAAATTTCCTACCAGGCCACCCGCCGGATTGAACGTCCGGTGTTCGGCTTTTCCATCAAAACTGGCAACGGCATGTTCGTCTTCGGCTCCAACACCCAACTGGCGGGCAGCCGGATCGAAGCCATTGAAGGCGCCGGCCGCCTTTTGCTGCATTTTGACTCGCTCAGCCTGATGCAAGGGAACTTTTTCCTGTCGGTTTCAATCCACTCCTGGGATCATGCCGTTCAGTTTCACCGCCGGGAAGACTGGTATCCGTTCGTCGTCAAAAATCCCACCGGCGCCCTGGGCCTTTTTTACATCAACACCCGCTGGGAAACAAACTGAAGGGAGGACACCATGGAAATCCTGCCGGCCATTCAACAACGCCGCTCCGTCCGCGCCTACACCGCGCAGCCGGTGCCGGAAACACAACTCCAGGCGGTGCTGGAAGCCGCGCGCCTGGCGCCGTCCGCGCGCAACCTGCAGGCATGGCGCTTCATCGTCGTTCGCGCCGCCGCCACCCGGGCGCGGCTGGCGGCGGCGGCCAACCGCCAGGCGTTTGTCGGGCAGGCGCCGGTGGTTATCGCCGGCTGCGCCGTCAACACGGAATATGTCATGCGCGGCGGACAGCTGGCCTACCCGATTGATCTGGCCATCGCCCTGGACCACATGACCTTGCAAGCCGCGGCCGCCGGCCTGGGGACATGCTGGATCGGTTCTTTTTTGGAAGACGAGGTGCGCCATGTCCTCGGCATACCCGACGGGGTGCGGGTCGTTTGCCTGCTGACCCTGGGATATCCCGCCGACGTCCCGCCGCCGAAAAACCGGCGGCCGGCGGCGCAGATCATCGCCCATGAGCGGTGGACGTTTTAACCAGCCGGCCAGGCCAGGCGCGGCACTGCCAGGTCGGCGGCCCGCCGGTACTGGAAAACGGTCAGCAGCAGGATATTCCGCTCCGCCAGCGCCCGGCAGCGCGCCTGGTAAAGCTGGCAGCCGCGGTACAAGTCCTCAAAACGCCCGAAGGGATAACGCCAGTCCCGGCGCCAAACCAGCTCGCCTGGAACGGCGCCGGGCCGGAAAATCGGTCCGCGGATGGTTTTAAAACGGTTTAAGACGCGCGCGCACCATTCTTCCACCGGCTGCCGGCGGGCAATGATGTCGGCTGGAGAAAACCACCAGATGAAAAGCCGCCGCCAGCGCCACTCGAAAATCATCAGCTTGCTGCCCGCGTCGAAGGCCGTACCGGTCAATTGGAAGCAGGCGTTCAATTGAAAAGCAAAATCGAACACCGCCCACTCCGCCAATGCGCCGCCGCCAAGCGTGAAGCTGGCTGCTAACTGGCGCATGATCCGCAGCGGCTCGCGCAGGCTGGCCTGCTCGAAATGCAGCGTGAACACCCCGGTGAAATTGACGCCGGCCAGGCAAATGGCGTTTAACCGCCGGCGCCCGTCCGGCATGGTGTATAAGGCGGCGGTCCAGCCGGGCGGCAGTTCCCCGACGGGGGACGCCTTGGCTTCGGCCCGGCGCATCTCCGCGGCCAGCGCGTCAAACCGGCGGCGCACCTGTCCGGTATCCGGGCGGCGGCGGGAATGCGACCACTCCATTTCCAGGCGGAGCGCGGCATCGTCTTCCATGGCCAGGCGCGACAGGCCGCCGCGCGTTTCATGGCGCGCAAGGTTCCAGTCCCATGGCGTATCGAAGGCGAACCCGTCCCAGGCGAAGCGGCGGGTAATTTTGGCGGGGGACACGGGCATAATACATCCGGCCAGCCGGCGCGTTGGCAGGGTCCGGCCGGCGTCAAACATCCTTGCCGTCGATGGTGCCGATCTCGATCTTGACTTCATCGCGCCGGGCCGTCCGGCTGACGGCGCCGTCATTGATCCACACCACGACATCCGAAGCCGAAAGCATTTTCATGTCATGCGTCGCGGTGACGATGGTGATATTCATCTCGCTTTTCATGCGCCCGAGCAACTGGATGATTTCCTCGCCGGTCCGCAGGTCCAGGTTGCCGGTCGGCTCGTCGGCCAGGATCACGTCCGGGTGGTTGACAATGGCGCGGGCAATGGCGACGCGCTGCTGCTGCCCGCCGGACAGTTCCGCCGGCAGGTGATGCAAACGGTGCCCCAGGCCCACCAGTTCCAGCGATTCGGAAGCGTCCTGGCGGGCAACGGCCGGCGTCCGCCCGGAAAATATCCGGGCAATCGCCACGTTTTCCAGGGCGGTCATCGAAGCGATCAGGTTGAACGACTGAAAAATGAACCCAATCTTATGGCAACGCACCCACGCCATCTGGCTGGAACTCAAATCACGGATGCGCTGCCCTTCCATGTAAACATCGCCGGTGGTGGGCAAATCCAAGCCGCCGACCATGTTGAAAAAGGTTGACTTGCCGGAGCCGGACGGGCCCATGATGGAGACATAGGAGCCGCGCTGGATTTCCAGGGAAATCCCGCGCAGGGCATGCACTTTTTCGGCGCCCATGACGTAAGTCTTGGTGACTTTTTCCGTTTTAATGATGATGGATTTGTCCGTCATTCCTCAACCCTCATGGCATCGACCGGCTGCTTGCGGGCGGCCCAGTAAGCCGGGGCGATGGACGCGGCCACCGACATCAACGATCCGATCAAAAGCGCCAGGACCGACGCCCGCCCCACCTCCCACACCGGGAAACACTGCGCCACGAAACGCCCGTAGGAAAAAGCGCCGATGGCCACCGCCACCAGCAAACCGATCAACACGCCCAGCACCGTGCCCAGCACCCCCTGCATGGAAGATTCGATGAAATACGTCTTCACGATGAATGCATCCTGCGCGCCCAGGCATTTCAGCGTGCCGATTTCCTTGATGCGCTCGGTCACCGACATCAGCATGGCGTTAACGATGCCCACCAGGCAGGTCAGCAGCGAAAGGACGATCAGCAGGATCATCATCGTGTCCGCGCCGCGGTCGGCCAGGATGTCCACGCCGGATTTCTGCAGCAGGATGTTCACTTGATCGTTCCGCATGGCCAGCAGGGCGTCCACGATGCTGTCGTTCACCAGCATGTAGGTCAGGAAGGCGATGCCCAGCACCACCCCCAGCATCGTAATCAGGGAACGCAGGAAACGCCGGCAAAGGCTGCCCCAGCTGACCGCGAACGCCACGCCCCAGGGGACGCGGTTCTGCTCCGGAATCACACCATGTATTTCAGACGCCATAAGCCGGTTCCGTCTTTCAATTGCGGTTCAAAGAGATATCGATGTTGGTGCCGGTAATCATCGAGACCACCACCGATAGGGAGACGAGCACCAGTTCGCCCACGATCAAGCCGATGAAGAATCCGCAGGCCCGGGAATAAGTATGCTTATGCCCGTACTTGGTAATGGCCGAGTTCGCCAGCCAGCCGAGGAAGATGGAAAACCAGTAGGACTGCATGATGGGATTGACCAGCATGACCAGCCCCAGCGGATGCGGCATCCAGAAGAAAAACTGGCGCAGGTAGATGATCAACCCGGTGGCCGCCCCGCCGACGGTCATCCAGACGGCGCTGGACATGGAAGCCCCCGGCGGGTTCTTGGCCATGGAGGCGAGCGTGTTCATCGTGCTGCGCGGCCAGCCGGTGTAAAACCAGGACGACATGTTGTCCGCGCCGCGGTCATAGCTCATCATCAGGGAGGTCGCCGCGGCGACAACCGCGGCCAGCACAATGGCCAGGGCCAGGGCCAGGTGGAACGCGCCGCGGCGCATGCGGAAATCATTGCGCAGCTTGATGGCATTGGCCATGGTCGGCGCGATAAAAACCTTCAGGTCCAGGAACAACACGCCGCAATACATCAGCAGCGGGGTGAAGAGCGGCACGGCCGAGTAAGCCTTGTCCAGCCCGCAGAAGGCCCGCACGTAATGGAACGGATTGATGTAAGTTTTCACCGCCAGCAACCCGCCTTCGGCCACCGCCCGCACCATGGCAATCACGATCAGCAGCGTAACCACGTAAAAAAACACCGTGTAAAACAGGTTGGCGCCCATATCCAGCCAAAGCTGCAAAACGATCCCCAGGGAAGCGCCCATGAAGGCCCAGGAGGCAAAGCGCAACTCGCGCCGTTCCTCGGCCTCGAGGTCCTTCAGCACCGCGGGGTGGAAGGCGCAGAGGATGTAGCGCCGGCACTTGAAAAACACCACGCTGGCGAAGACCAGCATCGCGCCGGCGCCCTCGGAGGTCTTGATGTTGGCCATGTACCACCATTGCGCCGAGCCCTCGTTGTCAATGTGGCCGGACCAGTACATGACCAGCAGCTGCAGCATGTAGAGCAGGTAAAAAAACCAGAGCGAAAAGGAGATATTCTTCGGGATGAGGAACGTCAGCCCGATCATGGTGAAAAACACCTCGGACTTCCAGTTCATCAACACCTGCAAGGGCGTGTTGACCACGTAAGCGCTCCAGGAATTGGCGAGGTTCAAAGGCGCAAGCCCCGGCACCACCTGCGACTTGCATAGCAGGTTCCACCCCAGCACGGCGCCGGAGATGCCCATCCCTATCCAAAACAATCCGTTGCGGAAGATATCCGGCATGCCGCCTTCCGGCCGCGCGGTATAAACCAGGGCCTTGGGCAGTTCGGCCAGGGGATAAGTGATCATCTCGTTGTGCGCCCACTGGCGGAAGATCAAGACATTCAATGCCAGCAACGCGATATAGGAAAGCCCCAGCAGCAGCGCCCAGCGCCCCAGGGGCCGCGCCCAGACCTGCCACGGAACCTCGCCGATAAAGTACCGGCGCAGGGAGATGTCCGCCGCGGCGAAATCCGGCAGCATGGCGTTAATTTCCCCGCGCAAGCCGGCGGCGTCCAGGCCGTCCTGTTCCGCGGCCCGGCGCAATTCCGCTATGCGCTGGACCAGCGCGCCGATATTGCTGGCGCAATCGTGCTCGCGCGCGCAGCGTTCGCGCGCCAGGAGCAAATCTTCGCGCCGTTCCTCCAGGCGCCGCAAGTCGCGGGATAACTCGCGGACATCGCCGGCCAGCGCCAGGGCCGCGCCGCGGTTCGCCTGACGGCGGCGGATATTAAGCGATTTCAAACTCTCATCCAGTTCCGCATGCTGCGCCAGCAGCGCTTCCTCTTCGATGCGCAGCATTTCCAGGCGCTCCTGCTGTGCTTCGATATCCGCCAGCGGACCCAAAATGCCCTCGGCCTGCAGCAGCAGGCGCGGCACGCCGCCCGGATCGGCGTCCGCCAGGCGGCGTGCCTCCTGCAGCGCCGTCAGCGCGGCGCGGCCCTCGCGCAAGCGGCGCAGCCGGCCGGTATAGGACGACCAGTCATCCTGCGGCAGCGGAAATATGCCTGGAAAGGCGCTCAACCCGCGCGGCAAACCGCGGCGGTATTGCGCGACTTTTTCAAAGGCCCGGTCTTCCAGTTCCTTCAGCCGCTGGCGCGCCGCGTCCGCCGCCGCCGCCTGGCTGGCAATGCGGCCGGGATAATCCCGCAACACCACGTTCAGATCGGCATGATCGGGCAGGGCCAGCCGCGCCCAGGCTTCCTCGGCGGCGTCCGCCTCCGCGCGCAGGGTTTCGCGCTCCAGTTGCGCCCGGCGCAAGGCCAGTTTCCGGTCGCGGTCCGCTTCTGTCCCGGCGGCCTCGGATTCCAGGCGCCGCAGCGCCGTTTCCGCTTCGGCCGCGCGGGCGCGGCAATCCAGGACGCGCGCCGCGGCTTTTTGCGCCGCTTCCAGATCATTCAGCTTTTTCAACTCCGCGTAATAATCGTCCGCCGCGGCTCGGGTGCCGGTTTCCGCCAGGAAATAGGACTCGTTGACGTAGGGCATAACGTAACGGTTCCATTCCGACTGGGGATTGTTCCATTCCGCACTCATCATACTGCCCGCGATCGGCAAGACCTGTTCGACCAGGCCGAAATTCGGGATGCCGGCCGACACCATTCCCATGATGAAGACGATCATCAATTCCACCAGGGTGAAAACGCGGAAAATCTTCACCAATCGCAGCAGCGGATTCAGCACCAGCACCATCAGGATCAGCAGCAGGAACGGCAGGACGCTGAGTTGCGTGGCGGCGAAAACAATCGCCGCCTGGGTGCTGACGTAGATGGAAAGCGCCGCGAACAAGGCCGCAAAAAACGCGCCCACGCCCAACGCCCGCCAGGTTATCCGGTTATCATTCATGCCAAGCATCCAGTTTTAGAAGATCAGGGGCGACATCATTTTGTTCAGAATGGCGAAGGCCATGCCCACCATGGCAACCAGCCCCATGCCGCAGGCATAACCCGCCAGCATGACCGGCGTATAGCGGAGCCAGCGGTCGCCGAAACGGCGCCGGAAATAAAACCGTCCCAGCAACGCGCCCACGACTTCCAGGGGCAAGCCCGCCGGCGTGCCCTGCCCCAGCCCGCGCACCAGCCCGTAAACCACCAGGGTGGGCAGGCCCAGCAATGACAGGAGCACATAAGCGCCGACGCCAATGCCCACGCCCCACCCCACCCAGGCCGGTTTCAAGGCTTCAAAAAACAGGGAGCCGCCTTCCATGGTGGAACTGTAGGTCAGGCACATGTTTTTCGCCATCAAGTCCCACATTTTCTGCGCGAACGGATAGGCGTCGGATGGCACCGGCGCCATCTTCCAGAGCAATTGGGAAAAAATCAGCGAGGCGATAATAATAATCGGAATCGTGACCAGCTTCGTCAGCACCTTGCTCCTGATCTTGGTGCCGGTCAACTCCAGAATCCGGAAACCGACCGTCGCCTTGCCGTAATCCGGCATCGGCACCGGGGTAAACCATATCTGCACCCCGCGATAACCGCTCAGGATATACGTGGCTTCCTTGATCATCGGGATCGTCAAAGCCTGGCCCGCCAATCCTTCCAGCTTGGCGCTGGAATAAGAAATCACAGGGGTAAACACCGTGGCGTACAGGATGAAAAATTTCCAGGGGAAGTCATCAATCAGCCAGGTCGAAATGCCGATCCAGGTGGTGCAGGTGCAGGCATAGATGCCCAGGGCGATGAAAACCGAAAAATCGCCGCGCTTGGGATTGTTGATAAACAGCTTGCGCCAGGTGGATGGCGGGCGCTGACCGGAAGGATTGCCGGTGGCAATCCGGTGCGATCCATACCGGTTGCGCAGCAGACGCAGCAAGGGCTTGATGGTCTGGCCCAGCCCGATGAGGGTAACCGCCACCGTCAAGCCGATACTGATGGAAAGATAGACATCCACGTTATTGACGAAAACCGTGTCCACCACGTCCATACCCGGCTGCCAGTTGGCCAGAATTCCCCGGCGGTACAGGATGGGGTTGGCGATGATCATCGCCAGCAGCCCGAGTCCGCCGCCGATGGCGGCCCAGAAGGGAATCACCATGCCGGTCAGGAGCAGTCCCAGGTCGAGGGTCAGATTCAGCGGCACGGCCTTCAGCACCTCGCCCATGACAGGCGTAAAATCAATGAAGGGAATGGGTATCAGCATCAGCGGCTTGGGCAGAAACGCGCCCGTGATCGCAGGCACGGCGATGTAAATCAGGCCGTAACTCATGCCCAGCATGCCCCCGATGGAAAAGCATCGCCAGCGCCAGGCTTGCTGTGGATCGTGCGTATTGGTCAGCGCCGTGATCCCCGAAGCGCCCACCGCCGCCATGGGAAACGGCAATTCCTCCACATCGTTGACGATACGGTAGAGGACATACCCCATGCCGAAATGGTCCACGTGGGTGATGACCAGCGCCATGGACACGTAGGCGATCGGCGCAATCCAGGCCTTGGCGAAAAAGGTCCGGCCGAGTTCGGCGATCACTTCCGCCGGCGGCGCCACCCAGGCGGGAATTTCCTGGGCGACACCCATGGCGCGGGCGTAATCCGACTGTACCAGGAACTGGTTCCAGAGCAAGCCCTGGAAAGGCGAACTTATCGCCAGCCCCGCCATGAAGTACAGGATATAGATTTCCTGCATCTTCAGGTCTTTCAGCGAGCGCCGCGCAATTTCCGCGAAGAGAATGATCGTCACCCACTGGGAGGCCGTCGCGATGCTGCCGATGTTGCCCACTACCAGGGCGAGGTACATGGCGCCGGGCATCATGATGAAGCCGAGGAAAACGGCGCCGATGACTGTGCGCCAGTTGAAGCCGTCGGCGAAAACCGCGGGCGGCGACATCAACCCCCGATATTGATCCAGTTCCCGTTCTTGTAATGTCTTGGCCATATCGCGTCCCATCAACCGACCGGCGCCGCGTCAGCGCCTTCCGCCAGCCCCTGATCCACTTGCTGCACGTACACATGCTGCTGGGCCAGGTCCAGGTTGCGCCAGCGCATGAGGTATTTGCGCATCCGCTCCAGAAACGGACGGTTGGTCATCACCCAGTTCGTGTCCTGGCCGGAAATGCGTTCGACGATCATCGTCAGGCGGTAGGCCTGGACCCTGTCGTCATAATTGAGGCGGAACCGCAGCTGCTGCGTCACGCCCAGGTCGTATGGCGCCAGGGCCACGTGGTAATCCAGCTGGTAGGCGCGCCGGCCGGCGGCATCCTTTTCACAGCGGTAAGCGGACGGCGTGGCGATCAAATCGCCGATGGAAGCGGCGGTAAACCGGCTGAAATACTCGCGCAGGTAGCCGATCACGCCCGCCGACACCTGCGGCGTGTAAATAAACGGAAACACCACCGGCATCAAGTTGCCCTGCCGGGGCGGCAGCGACCACTTGCGCTTGCCGGACGGCACGGCGGCGCGCGTGGCGACGGTGGCCGGGTAAATCGTTGAAAGCAGCACGATGGCGATGGTGAAAAGGATCACGTAAGCCACGCTCATCGAGGAATAGTTGAAATTGATCCCATGGACCAGATTGAAGCGGGCAATCACGATGCTCAACACCTGACCGATCAGATAACCGCCCACGGAGCCGATCACGCCGTACACAAACGATTCGGCCAGGAAAAACATCCCGATATGGTGGGGATTCAACCCGACGGCATTGTAAACCGCGATTTCTTTTTTGCGCTCGTAAACCGAGCCCAGCATCGTGTTGAGAATGATGGTGCTGGCGATGATCAGCGGGATCAGCAACACCGCCAGCCCGCCGACCGACGTGCTGTAGCTGGAACCAATATAGTAAATGCCCGCCGCGATCGTCTGGCGCCCGTCGTCGCCGGCGGCAAAGGGCTTGCGGCTGGCCAGGTAAAACCGGGCGCTGGTGGAAGTCAGCACCAGGTCGGCCAGCGACCATAACGACTCGTCATCGTCGATTTTCAGGGAAACGCTGTAGGGCCGGGCGCCGAAGCGCTCGGCCGTGCCAATGGGCATAACCAGCAGGGACGAAGACTCCACGTGAAACAGCGCGCCCATATCGTGAATATCCTCGGTGGGCGAAGCCTTGACCTTCGCCCGGGGATCGAACGTATCGACGCCGGCATCGGTTTCGATGCGCTTGATCGGCAGCAGCGGCAGGCCGTTCAAATCCTTGATGTTGCGGAAGAGCGCGTCATCCAGCAGGCCCGCCACCTTGAATTCCCGCCCATCCATCAGGATGCGGACATCATCCATGTTGGCTTCCGTCACGTCCAGCACCGCCGCCACGGAACCGAAAAGCATCACTTCGTCGGCGTCATCCGCCGAAAAATTACGCCCGGCCGTCAGCGGCAGCGACTCCACGTAACCGTCCTCCTGCAGTTCCAGCCCCAGGATGCCGTCCAGTCGGACTTCGCCGCCGCCGGCCTTGCGCACGCTCAACGGCACGTTGTCGTTCGGGGAAACCAACCAGCGCCGCACCAGCAACTGGCCCCGGCCAGCCAGCAGGTTGCGCAGGACGGCCAGTGTGTTCGCGTCCATGGTGGACTTGCCCGGCCAGTGATACATCATGCCGGTGTATGGCGCAGTTTTGCCGCGCGGCACGACGGTCGGGTTGATTTTCTTGGAAATGCTGGTGAAGGAAAGCATGGTAAAGGCGATCAGCACGATCGTCGCGGTGGTCAGCATCGTGCGGACACGCCGGCGCTTCATGTTGTTGACGCCGATCAGCATGGCTTTCTGGCTGACGGTCGAGTAGCCGACTTCGTCCTCCATCACGCCGCCCTGGAAACTGCGGAAAAGCAGCTGCATCTCGCCCTCGAACCGGCCCCGCAGAATACTGATCACGAACAGCCCCATGGCGCCCATGACGAAGGCGATGAAAATCGCCTCGGCCGCCTGGGCGACGCGGAAAGCCGGATGGATCAGGCGGAAGACCAGGAACGTGATCACGAAAAGCAGGGCGAACATTCCCATTTCGTGCTCGATTTTCACGAAATTGAAGAGCAGCTTCTGCACGAAAAAGCAAAACGGCAGCAGCAGGGCCATGTAAACCACCACGGCTTTCAGCATGTCGTCCGTGGTCTGCTTGGCCTGCTCGTAGGACTTCATCTGCAACCCCATGGCTTCGTAAAGATGGCGCAGATACGACAGATGCTGCTTGCTGGCCCGCGCCTCCCGGACCCGGTCCAGCAGCGCATCCCCGCGCTCGAGAAATTCCCGCGACAGTTCGCCGGCCACATCGCGCAGCTTGAGCAGGCGGGCATGATTGAGAATCGAAACATCCTGGGCGGAGCGGTAAAACAAATCGGCCTCCAGTTCGTCCGGACGCAGAATGCCATGGCCCTCCGGTTCTTCCTCGGTGGCGTGCAGCATGACGCGCTTATCCGCGGTCACCAGCTTGAAGCGTTCGCGCCCGTCCATATAATAGGCGGCGGGCGCGCCGGCCGCCGGGTCAACGAATTTGGAAGTCAAGGGCGACTGCACCCCCGTCAGGCCGAAGTTGCGGGGGGAGGCGTTGCCCCGCGCCGTCAGGGCCATCATGTCGGCGATGGCGATCGGCGCGTTGGCGATCAGCGTCGAGTCGTACATGGCATACAGCGGGAATTCCTCGCACTCGAACAGCGCCAGGGTCAGATGCGCGTTCAAGCGGTTGGAATCCACCTTGTTCTGGGCCGCGCCGGCGTTGATCGTGTGGTCCACCGCAATGAAATCATCGTCGAAATGGAAAGCGGCGCTGGTCTTCGGGCCCCGGGCAGAGGCCACCAGTCCGTACACCACGGCGCTGGCGCGGAGGTCGGTCATGACGATGTCGGCATTGACCACGTCGCCATAGACAATCTGCCACTGGTGGAACGCGGCGTAAGTCGCCCAGAGCATATAAGAATTGCGCACGATCACCGCCGTGTGGGGCACGGGGATTTCCGGGAACACGCTGGCCGACAACTCGTCGTACTTGCAGGTCTTGACCTGGATGGCTTTGGCCGGCACGCTCGAAACCGCCGGGAGACCCAGTTGGGAGCTGGTGGTGACGTAACGGTCGTTCAGCAATTCGCGCCAGAAATTAGGCAGGAAAACCATGCCTTCCGCAAACCGCCGGACATCCAGGTTTTCCAGCGTGTCGGACGGCAGGAAGGCTCGTCCGTGCCCGGAAAATGCATTGGCGAATTTAAACGCCGGAATGCGGTCGTAAATCTGAAAAATAATCTCGCCCGGAGGCGTGTAGGACGGCATGTACTCCTGAGGGATGTAATGCGCTTCGGACAGCCCCCCGCGCATGCTCAAGGTGTCCAGCACCAGCCCCGGCTTGCCGCCGGCGGCGGCCCCCAGCCGCGCGCTGATTTCCGCCGTGTTGATGCCCCACGACGTCGCCCAGCGCTTGCCGCCGCTGATATCGCCCACGGCAAAGCCGAAGTTATCGGTGCTCCAATCGGCGGCCAGATTGACCACGAAAACCACCCGCCGGCCGCGGATGGCTTCGCGGATGGCGCCGTTGGCAACATCATTTTCCAGGTCCAGGCTGTTCAATTCGGCGCAGCGGCGGTTGAACTCCAGGGTTTCGGCGACATAACTGCGGAAGATGTCAAACTCCTCGGGCGTCAAATCTCCGAGCTTGGTCTGCATGCCCACCTTGTTGAAAAGCGTCAGGATGTTGACGTACTTCGCCTTATCCTTGACCAATTCCGCACGGCGCGCGGACTGCTCCGCGGGCGACAACTTGCTGAACTGCAGCTTGCCCAGTTCGGTTTTGATGCGGTTGACGTCGCGCTTGGCCAGGCGCACCAGCGGATTTTTGACGGTAATGTTGCGCCCGGTGGTATCGTCCACCAGCGAGCGCCAGCGGATCAGCGTGGCTTCGTCTTCCGGGCGGAATTGTTCCAGGTTCAGCCCGCCGTAATGTTTCAAAACCGCCTTGTTGTTCCGCAGGTCGGCATTGACCACGTCGCGCAGTTCCTCCACCGCGGAGCGGTCCGCCAGCAGGTGCCAGCCCAACAGGTGTTCCCCCTTGTAATGCTGGGTGTGGGCGTTCACCGCCACCAGCAAAACCGAACGGGCAGGCGGCGCGGACTTGAACAAGTCCAGCATGCGCAGCAGCAGCATCAGGTTGCCCGCCGATTGGGCGCCCTGCGCCAGTGCGGGCGCCACGCAATTGGCGTCCAGCGGTGCGGCGAAAACGCCCACCTCGCCGGCAAGCACCTGATCGCTGCCCGGCACCAGGACCCATAAATTCCTCAAATAACGGTTTTCCCAGCGCGACGGCTCCGCCCGCACGCGCGCCGGGACATTTTTCTCAGCGGCTTCCCGCAAGGCCCGGGCCGCATCACCCTGCGCCAGGAAGCGCGGCACCGACACTTCCGTGGAATAGACCTTGTTCAAGGACTCGAAACGCCGGTATTCCTCGGGCTCCAGAAAAATGAAGCCTTTCACACCAAAACGCAGCCAGTTCACCCAGGCGCTGCCGCAGTCGAATTCCATCACGGCGACCGCGCCCTGCAGGTCCACGCCGGCCAGCCGCTCCAGGTCCGCCACCCCGCCCAGCCCCAGGTAAACCAGGGGCGCCGTGAAGTCCCGCTCGGTGAAATTGCCCGGACGGAAGAGCGTCGGATGCATGGGCGCCACCGGCAGCGGGCCGGCGCCCGCCACTTCCACGGAAGTGGCGCCGGGCAGGAAGACCGGCGCGGCAAAACGCATTTCGCCGTGCGGCAGCCCGGCGGCGGCGAATTTTTCCGCCACGCGTTCCTCCAGCGCCAGATTGCCGGGGGAGCCCGGATGGCGCATTTCGGCGCCGGAGAGCAAACCGGCCAGTTCCGCGCGCAAGCGCTGCTCGGCTTCGGGCGAAGCCCAGCGCGCTTCCGTCTCAGCCGCCGCGGCGGCGGCCAGCGCCCAAGCCGCCGCTGCCGGCAAGCACCGCTTCGCAATCTGCAAGAGTTCCGCCTTCATCATTTGATCAAAATTGAAATCACGCCGCGCTTCACCAGGGATTTGAGAAATTCCACCGTGCTCAAGGCCGCCTCCCGGCGATTCAAACGGTAATGTCCGGCAAATTTCTCGATAATCTCCAGCGTCGTGCGCCGCTGATCCACCAGTTTAAACACATAACTACCCAATTCATCCAGCCGAATCGTGCGCTCGTTCACCGCCAGGCTCCCGCGCCCCCACCACCGCCGGCGGCGGCGGGTCTGACGCACGGTCAACACCAACCGTCCACTGTCCGGCTCCTCGCTAAAACTAATTCCCTCGTTCAGCACCGGCACCCCGGCCAGCGACTGCCGGCGGTCTACGGCCGGCGCGTCTTGCTTCCTGGAACTGAAACCAAAAATATCCGTTCCCCTTAAAACTCAAATCAGCAATTTCAAATCTCAAATTATATCGTACTGCCGTCAATATTGCCCACCTTGATCTGCAGGTTGCGGCGCTCTTCCAGGCGTTCCACCAGACCGTCGCGTATCCACAGGATGCGGTCCGACACGTCCAGCATTTTCATGTCATGCGTGGCGGAAATCACAGTGATATTCTCCGTGGTCTTCAAATGCACCAGCAGATCAATCATTTCCTTGCCCGTGTGCACATCCAGATTGGCCGTCGGCTCATCCGCCAGAATGATCACCGGATCGTTGGCAATGGCCCGGGCGACGGCTACGCGCTGCTGCTGGCCGCCGGAGAGTTCGTACGGACGGTGAAAAATCCGCTGTCCCAGGCCGACCTTGCGCAGGATTTCCACGCCCTTGTCGCGGGCATCGTCCGCGGACATGCCCGCAAAAATCATCGGCAAGGTGACGTTTTCCAGGGCGGTTAAAACGGGCAGGATGTTGTAGGACTGGAAGATATACCCGATTTTATGGCAGCGCATCCAGGCCAGTTCAAACGAATCCAGTTGCGCAACGTCAATCTCATCGATGAACACCATGCCTTCGGTCGGCGAGTCAATGCCGCCGATCATGTTGAAGAGGGTGGATTTGCCCGAGCCGGAGGGGCCCATGATGGACAGGTATTCGCCGCGGTAAACATCCAGGGTGATGCCGTCCAACGCCTTGGTCACCGTATCGCCGGAGCCGTAATACCGCTTGACATCCATTGCCCGGATAACCAGATCGCGGGCGGCGGGCGCCGCTGGCGATAGATTTTCATCGACCCTGGCTATTTCCGGCATTACAACCTCAAAAAAACCCGTGAAGGGAAATGATTATCCAAAACGCATGGGGATAAAATTTAGCGGAATCAGCCGGGCGGCGCAAGTAATTTTTTTAATATTTTTCCGGCGCCGGCCCGGGCGCGCGAATAAATCTTTACAGCGGCGGGTGCGGTTGGCATAATCGGTTGAAATTTTAAAACATACTCTCGCGGGAGCACACGCCATGATGATCGGAAAACATGTTCGCTTGGAACGCATAATCAACCGGCAGACCGGGAAGACCGTGATTGTCCCCATGGACCACGGGGTCACCGTCGGGCCCATCCCCGGCCTGATTGACATGAAATCGGCCGTGAACCAGGTCGTGGAAGGCGGCGCCAACGCCATCATCGAACACAAGGGCATGGTGCGCGCCGGCCACCGCCAGTCGGGCAAGGATATCGGACTGATGATCCACATGTCGGCCAGCACCAGCCTCTCGCCGCACCCCACCGGGAAAGTGCTGGTCTGCACGGTCGAGGAAGCCATCCAGATGGGCGCCGACGGCGTTTCGATCCAGGTCAACCTGGGCGCGCCGTCGGACGATGAAATGCTGGAGCACTTCGGCGAAGTGTCCCGGCGCTGCACGCAATGGGGCATGCCGCTGCTGGTGATGCTTTACACGCGCGGCGAAAAAATCCGCAACGAGTACGACACCGCCTGCGTCAAGCACGCGGCGCGCGTGGGCGCGGAAATCGGCGCGGATATCGTCAAGGTCAATTATACCGGTTCCCCGCAATCCTTTGCAGAGGTCACCGCCGGCTGTCCCGTGCCGGTGGTGATCGCCGGGGGCGAGAAGATGGAGTCGGACGAGGACATCCTGCGCATGGTGGAAGGCGCCATGCAGGCCGGCGCCGCCGGGGTTTCGATCGGACGCAACGTCTTCCAGCATGCCAATCCGACGCGCATGGTCGCCGCCATCAGCCGGGTGGTGCACAATAACGTCACAGCGCGCGAAGCGGCGGCTTTCCTGAGGAGCGCGCCATGAAACAAGCCTGGGTGCAGATTGCTCCCTGGGACCAGGAACTGGCCATCGCCGCCCTGGAAGCCGGCGCCGATGCGCTGGTGCTGAATCCGGGCGACGGCGAGAGAGCGCGCGCGCTGGGCCGCATCGCGATTGTCGCGGAAGACGGCGACATCGTTCCCGGCCGCGACCTGCTGGTGTTCGACATCGATTCCAAGGCCGGCGAGGAACGCGCCGCGCGCGCGCCGCGCGAGGCCATGCTCCTGCTGCGCATGCGCGACTGGACCATCATCCCCCTGGAAAACCTGCTGGCGCAGCGCAATCGCCTGCTGGTCGAAGTGCGCAATGCCGATGAGGCCCGCACTATGCTGGGCGTGCTGGAAAAGGGCGTGGACGGCGTGGTGATTGCCGGCGCCGACCCGGCGGCCGTGCGCCGGATAGTCGCCCTGGTCCACGATTGCACACCGCCGGTGGCATTGCAAACGGCGGTCGTCACCCGCATTCAACCCAGCGGCATGGGCGACCGCGTCTGCATTGACACCTGCTCGCGGATGAGCCCGGGCGAAGGCATGCTGGTCGGCAACACCAGCAGCGCCTTTTTCCTCGTGCACGCCGAAACGCTGGAGAATCCCTATGTTGCCGCCCGGCCCTTCCGCGTCAATGCCGGCCCCGTGCACGCCTACCTGCTGCGGCCGGAGAATCGCACCGCTTACCTCTCCGACCTGCGCACCGGCGACGCGGTGATGATTGTCAATGCCCGGGGCGAAGGGCGCGTGGCGCACATCGGCCGCTGCAAGGTGGAAGCCCGCCCCATGCTGCTGGTTTTCGCCGAGATCGCGGGCCAGGAAATTTCCGTTTACCTGCAGAACGCCGAGACCATTAACCTCACGCGGCCCGGCGGCGAGCCGGTATCCGTCGCCAAACTGCAACCCGGCGATGAAGTGCTGGTGCGCCTGGAAACCGCCGGACGCCATTTCGGCATGCCGATCCAGGAAACACTGGCGGAGAAATAAGCCGCGGCGCCCGGCGCGCAATTACTGGCCGATGACGCGCCGGATTTCTTCCGGGGCTGTCAGGCCGGCCAGCGCCTTGGCACAGCCATCGGCCGCCAGGGTCCGCATGCCGCCGCGCCGCGCCGCCGCGCGCAATCCGGCGGTATCGCACTGGCCGGCACGCACCAATTCCGTCAATTCCCCGTTCAGCACCAGCAGTTCAAACAGCCCTACCCGGCCGCGGAATCCAGCCAGGCACTCCGCGCATCCCGGCCCGGCGCGCCAGATTCGGGCGGCGGCGGGCGGCAGCGCGGCCGCCGCGGCAACCCATTGGCGTTCGGCGGGCGACAACTCCCCGGGCTGGCGGCAATGCGGACACAGGCGCCGCGCCAGGCGTTGCGCCAGTGCGGCGCGCATAGCCGCGGCCAGCAGGTAAGGCGCCAGCCCGATATCCAGCAGACGCAGCACCGCGCCCGCGGCATCGTTGGTGTGCAGCGTGCTGAACACCAGGTGGCCGGTCAGAGAGGCGCGCACGGCGATTTCCGCCGTCTCGCGGTCGCGGATTTCGCCGACCAGGATCGTGTCGGGATCCTGGCGCAAAATATGCCGCAATCCGCCGGCAAAATCCAGGCCGATCTTGGGTTTCACCTGGATCTGGCCGATATCCGCCAATTGATATTCCACCGGATCCTCGATCGTGAGGATATTGGTGTGCGCCTTGTCCAGCCGCTGCAAGGCGGCGTACAGCGTGGTCGTCTTGCCGCTGCCGGTGGGTCCGCAGACAACAATCATGCCGCCGGTTTCGCCCAGCAGCGCCTCGAACCCGGCCAGCGTTGCCGGCGCCATGCCCAACCCGGACAGGGGCCGCAAGGCTTCCGCGCGGTTGAGCAGGCGCAGCACCACCCGCTCGCCTTCGGCCACCGGGATGGTGGAAACACGGATATCCAGTTCGCGTTCCCCCACGCGGACGCGCGCCGCGCCATCCTGCGGCAGGCGCTTTTCCGCAATGTCCATGTGCGCCATGACTTTCAAGCGCGACACCAGGGCCGCCTCCATGCGCTTGGGCGGCGACGCCTGGTCGTACAACACGCCGTCCACCCGGTAACGCACGCGCAAACGTTCGGCATACGGCTCCAGGTGCACATCCGAAGCGTTCGCCTTCACCGCGCCCAGCAGGATCAGGTTCACCAACTGGCTCACCGGCGCGTTTTCGGCGGTCTGCAGCAGATCATCGGCGCGCGGATGCTCCGGGCGCATCTCCGCCGCGGCCGCCGGCGCCAGGTCGGCCAGAAATGCCGCGGTATTGGCGGAGCCGCGGTAATAACATTTTTCGATCGCCGCCAGGATTGCCGCCCGCGGGGCCAGGATCGGCGTCAATTCGGCATTGAAAAGCAACGACAGGTACTTGGGGACTTCCAGGTCCAGCGGATCGGCAATCAGCACACTCAATTGATCCCGGTACCGCACCGGCAGGGCGGCATGGGCGCGCGCCCAATCCAGCGGCAAGTCCGCCACCAGGGACGGGTCCAGCAATTCTTCCGTGATTTCCGGCAACGCCGCCAGGCGAAACCTGGCCGCCAATTCGTTCAACGCAGCGGGTGAATCCGATTCGGGCATAATGTGACACTAATTTTTTTCAGCGCCAGCCGGCACGGGCCGCGGCGGCGCCAGGAAGCGCCAGGCCGCCACCAGGCATACCAGGAACGTCAGAATCTGCAGGGCCAGACTCCACCAGTTGGGCGCATAACGCAAAACCACTTCGTGCAGGCCCGGCCCAACCAGCACGCCCTGGAAGAGATAATCCACCCGGCGCACCGGCGCCGGCGCGTCATCCACCCAGGCGCGCCAGGCCGGATCGTATTTTTCCGAGACACGCAAGATGCAGGCAGCCGGCGCGGAAACGCTCAGGCGCATGTACCCGGGCCGATAGGCCACGCGCTGCACCAGCCCCGTCATACCGGCGCCGGCAGGCGCCGGCAGGCCGGCGGCATGTTCCGGCGCCACCAGGGCTTCCTGGAACAACGGGTGGCTGTCGGCAGCCAGCAGGGCAAGCGCCTCCGCATCCGGCACAGCGCGCCAGCCGGTGATCAGCGTGTACCGCGGCGCCGGCGCTTGCAAGCGCAGGACGGCATGCTGGCCGGGCTGCTCCTGCGTGGCTGGCGCCACCGCCACGCCCATGCCTTCGGAACCGGGCGCCACATTATAAGCATACACCAGGTCGAACGCTTCGCGCATGGCCGGATTGTTGCGGATTTCCACCCAAAAAGGCGCCGGCCCGAGCACATATCCCACTGCCATCAGCTGCCAGAAACGCACGGGGTTCCTTCCCACGGCTTCCAGGAAATTTTTATAATCGTTCGGCATGCGCGGCATCTGCGCCACATTGACCGCCCGGATATTATGGTGCGGGAACAGATACGTCAGCCAGAAATTGTAAAACCCATCCTGCGCCGCCAGGGCAACGCGCCGGTCGGGCTGATCGGCCCGCAGCAGGCGCACCACGTCGTTTTCCGCCAGGGCCGACAGCGGCATGGTCTTGATGTAATGGCGTGAAAGCCACAATGCATCGGCAGCCACCAGTAAAACCAGGACCCAGGCCGCGGCGCGCAACCGCCGGCCGGCGCCGGCGCGCCCCCAGACCGACAGGGCCATAAAGCCCGCCGCGGCGGCGGTCATCCCGGCGGCATGCCACAAGGCGACGACTTTATTGCGCACAATCACCGCCGCCAGCCCCCCGGGCCATTGCAGCGCCAGCCGGTTGGTTTCGACGGCGCTTTCAGCCGAGGCGAACATGGCCCATAACGCCAGCACACCGGCCGCCCCGGCCAGTGTCCAGATAAAGTAACGCACCCAGGCGGGAACGGCGGTTGGGATGGGCGGTGGATTGGCGGGCAAGGCGGCGTCCAGCCGCGGGGATTTATTCAGTTTTTTACGCATATACGCTCATTTCTTTAAAACCTTTCGTTCCTGCCACGCAAGGCGGCAGGGGACGATTTTTGAAATTGGCTCGTAGTCAAGGGAAACCTCTGCCCCTTTGCCCCTTTGATCCTTTACCCCTTCTGATTTAACCACGAAGAGCACGAAGGAGGAGCGGAAATTAATGTGTGTGGTTAGATGGGTGTGTGTATGCCTGCCCCTTTGATCCTTTGCCCCTCAGTGTTCCATGTTCTGACATAACACCTTAACACCTTAAAACCTTAACACCTTAACACCTTAAAACATCCAAAACGTTAGTTTTGGAAACATCATTCCACCGCCACGGCATCCGCGCCGACCTGAAACACCCGGCGATAGACCACAAACCCGGCCTTGGAGGGCCAGGGCGCCGACGGACGCAAGGCGATCGCCTGGGACTGGATATCCACGAAGGCATTCGGCTCCATCCAGACGTAAGGTTCCTCCGGCGGCCCCTTGCACCCGGTGCCGCCGACTTTCGCCCACTGCCGGTCGTCATAATCCGGCGTCCACCAGGCGCCGGCCGGGTTGACCGCATGCCGCCAATCCGGCGTGGTGTAAACCGCACCCGGATGCATTTTCAAATACAATTGCATCCAATCCGGGTAATTCTGAAACCGGCACTGCACCGCCAGCACATGCCGGCCGGGTGGAAGCTCCAGGGCCTTGACCGCCAGTTTTTCCGCCGGCAACGCTTCCAGCACCACCGCCCCATCCAGGAAAACGCGCGCGGCCATGTTGGCATTGAACCCCAGCAGCGCGCCGGCAGGTTGGTCGAAATAATCCAGCAGCATGCGCGCCTGGTGGTGGGCCGGCGAATCTTCCGGTTCCGCCAGCAAGCCGGCCAGCGCCGGTTTGGCCGCCGCGGCGCCTTCCAGCCGCTCCAGGTAAGCCGCCTGGCGCGCTCTGAGCACGGCGGTGAAAGGGAATCCCTCGTTGCGCGCCAGAAAACCGTCAATATACTCGCAGGCCGCGGCGTAATCGCCGAACCGCTCGAAGTTCAGCAATTTCGTCATGACGGTGACCTTGTCCATGACATCGTCCGGCGGCTGGCGTTCCGGCGGCGGCGGCAGCGTTTTGCCTGCCGGCTGGGGTCGGTCGAGGTAATACCATGCCAGGCTTTCAAAAACGCCGTGGCTGGCATGATCCGGGCCGCGTTCGAAAATCATGCGGAACGATTTTTGGAAATTGACCGCATCCGGCAAATGCACCCGGTACTGCACCGTGCGGAAAAAGGTCTTGTAAAGCAACCCGTGCAGCGGCCGGACCAGGACATTCTGGTAATACCAGCCGCCGGTGAAATAATCCTCCAGGCCCGTGCCGCGCCAGAACGGTTGCAACTCGCCGTCGCGCCACATGAACTCATCGCCTTCCAGCAGCCAGAAACTGTTGTCGAAGGACACCGCCCCCACCAGGCAGCCGCCGAACCGGCCGCGGCCCTGCGTTTCCAGCACGACATGCGGGCGCCCGACGTCATCCTGGCCGGACTTGTTCCAAATGGCGTGAAAATATCCCCGGGCGGGGTCCGGCGCGGCCATCGTTTCGACAAACCACTGCACCCGGGCCGCCAACGGGAATGCCGATTGATTATCGAGTTCCAGTTCCGCGCTGGCGGCAAACGGCATGGGAAAGCGGCAGGACCATGTGTTATTGGTCATTCCGAAAAACAGGCTCTGATAACGCGCGCGCTGCCAGACGCTGCCGCCGAAATCGCCCAGCGGCGCCAGGACGCTGGGCTCAGGCAACCCATCCCAGTAAATGCGCAGCGCCACATCGCGCAGCAGCCGCTCGCGGGCGGCCGCATCAGGCAGGGCCGCAAAATCCGGCGTAATCCGTAATTCCCGCAAAACCGCCGGACCGGCAACCGCCGGCAGGCGGCAGGCCTTACCCGGCTCCGCCTGCGCCTTCGCGGAAGTCTCCGTCAAAGGCCGGCCGGCCGCCGCCGCGACACCTTCCGGCTGGCGCCACTGCGCCGCAACTTTTTCCAGCGCCGCCAGGGCCGGCGGCGCCAGCGGCAGGCTGAAAGAAGCAACCGTCCGATCCGGCGGCAGAGGCGCGGCATTGATTTGATAAAACAGGCGCGGCCAGCCGCCTTCCTTCGTGGCGCCCGCCTCCGCCATGATTACCAGGCGTTTGCGGTACGTCAGCGGCACATAATTGTAATAGCAACAATTTTCATAGGCCGCCAGCGGCGGGCGGAAAGGGTCCATGCCGCCGCAGAATTCGCCGACCGCGGCATCGATCCGCGGCGTTTTTTCATTATCGAAAAACAACCGGATGCGATGCGGCGGCTCGCCGCCGGTGAACCAGAACCGGGAAACATAGCCCGGCCCCTTCAAGTCCGCCAGGACCCACCAGCCGGGCGGGCCCGGCCGGAGGTAGTTGTTAAAATCGTTGTTCCCGCCGGCCGGGTCGGTGGAAGCGGTAAACTGCGTGTCGGGGACATCCAGGCGGCTGATGAAATCATGGTCCGCCAGCCGGGAAATTAAATCGGACAGTTCCACCGGCTGCCGGGGCCGGCAGCCGCAACCGGACCAGGCCAGCCCGCATGCCAGCGCCGCAAGCGCCAAAAACCTGCACCCCCGCATGGCATGGCAGCACGGCGGCAGGATTAATTTAGACGAATTTTGCATGGCGCGTTTAACTTGATCGTTGTGGGCCACCTGTAATGAATTAAAGGATAGCGTAATGCCCCACCCCGGTCAATCTTCAGTTTCTGCATTGCCCCTCTGCCCCTCTTGGCCTTCGCCTCTTTAAGTCTCTGCCCCTGATCCTGCTTCAGCCACTCGGTGCCTGCGTCAATTCCGCGGCCATGGCGTCGCTGATCCCGCCGTGCCGGGCGATGCGCAGGATGGCATCGCGCGCCGACGCCCGCGCCACCCCGGCGAGCATGTTCTTTTGCAACACCTGCACCAGTTCGGGATGGCGGTATGACAGGGCCTGTAGTTGACGTGTCGCCGCCGACCGGCGGTCGTCGTAAAAACGCCGGGCGGACTCGACATCCTTTTCCGCCAGCCGGTGCAATTCCGCCAGATGCGGCAACTCTGCGATCACCTGCGCGCAAGCCACCGCCAGGCCGCAATGATATTGATACTCTTCGGACAGCAAACGCAGCAGCACATCCTTGCCGGAGGCCCGCAAGGCCTGTTCCGGCATCCGCATCATCGTGCGGTACATCCAGCGCTTCTCCAGGGGATGCGTCGGCGGCAGCACATCCGGCGGCCGGCCCAGATTGAGATCCTCGCTGCGGCGTTCGGCCTCGCGATCCAACCGCCGCAAAACGTTGCCGCCGACTACGCCCTCCTCCATCAGGGAGCGCAAGGCCTGTAGTTCAATATTATTGAGCTGCAGCCAGAACATCCGCAATTTGCCGGTATCCGGCTCCAACGCATGGGCCGCGCGCAATTTCTGGATTTCACCTTCCGTGGCTGCCAGGGCGCTGTGCAATTTCTGTTCCAAGGCCTGGCGAACCTGCGCATTGGCGTCGGGCCAATCCCGCGCCAAGCCCTGCAAACTCGCGCGCTGCGCCGCCAGCTGGGCATTCAAACGGATCAATTCCTCGGCCGGCGACCGCCGATTCAACTTTAACCAGCGGATCAGGGGGCCGATGGTGGTGCCCTGCGCCAGCAGGGTAAACAACACTACGCCCAGGGTCAGCCCGATGATAATCTGCCGGTCCGGGAAGTCTTGCTCGAGGCTGACGGCCAATCCGATCGGCAGGGCGCCGCGCAATCCGCCCCAGAAGATCACCGCCTGGTTGCGCCAGTCCACCGGCACCACCCGCGGCAGGCGGTTGATCATGGGCGCCATGCCAAACACGACCGCCAGCCGCGCCACGGTGATGGCCAGCACCGCCACTAGAATATAAGGCAGGAAATTCATTTCCCGGAAGAGCACCTGCAATAGCCGCCATTCCGTCAGCCCCAGCAACAGAAACACGAAACTATTGGCGGCAAAGGCGGCATAGCCCCAGAAATGCCGCATGTACTCGCGCACTTCCGGGGTGAACCGGGTGGAGCCATGCCAACTGACCACCAGCCCCGCGCCCACCGTGGCCATGACGCCCGAAACGTTCAGGTAATAATTGGCCAGCAGGAATGACGCATAGGCCACCACCGTGCTGAAGGCGATCGTCACCAGGGGATCGTTGTCCATCAGATTGATCATGCGCACCATCAGCCAGCCAACCACCGCGCCCACCAGCGTGCCGCCGGCAAACACGGCAACAAACTTCACGCCGGCCATGGCCGTCACGCCGACCGTCAGGGCGCCGCCGGCCACCAGGCCGCAGATGATCTGGAAGGCCACCATGGCGGTGGCGTCATTGAACAGGCTTTCGCCATCCACCAGCATGGTGAGGCGTCGCGGCGCGCCCAGTTCGCGGAAGAGGGCGATCACCGAAACCGGGTCGGTGGCGGAAATCAGCGCGCCGAAGGCCAGCGCCGGCCACAGCGTCATGGGCGTCAGCCACACCATCAATCCGCCCGTGATCAGCATGGCCACCAGCAGGCCGGGCGCCGCCAGCATCAGGGTTGGCGACAGGTTGTGGATCAGCAGGCGGATATCGATGTTGACGGCGGCGTCAAAAATCAGCGCCGGCAGCAGCACGTAGAGAATAAGATTCGGCGTGATGTTGAACCCGGTCAGCGGCGCCAGCATCTTGAAATAGCCCGCCAGGCCGCCCACAAGGATGCCGATCACCACCAGTCCGATGGTATAAGGAAATTTCAGGCGTCTGAGAAAAATTGCCGACAAGGCCGCCAAACCCAGAAAGGCCACCAGGCACGCCACTTCCACCACGGAAACATCCGCCATAATTGTCTCCTTTCGCTTGCCGAGCAATCGTCAGGGGTAAAATACCATAATGACGGCGGCCGACAATGCAAATCTTCTGATTGACATGCCGCTGGATCGGATTAAATTATCCGGGATTCCGATATCGGGCGATTAGCTCAGTTGGCAGAGCGCCACCTTTACACGGTGGATGCCACAGGTTCAAGTCCTGTATCGCCCACCATGCAGAACCTTGCGTGGTTCCCACGACAAGCGTCACGGCAAGGGGCGCATCAATTGTTGCAGCGCCACGGTGTGCCCGGCGCAACCCGACGAAGCGCGATGTGGCGCAATCCAGCCCGAATGCCCGGCCATGCTGAAGCTGAAGCGGGCACGCCCTTCGCCCACTGCCGTTAAGGCGGCCAGGGTCGGGCTGGAGCCCGCAAAGCCCACCGGAGTAATTCCGAATAATTCTGAAATTGAATTGACATGGACGCCAACTTTCGCTATTGATCGCAGACGTTTTGCCCGGCCCGCGGAGGCGCCGCCCCAGGCGGGCGGGCCGGCCGCCGGAAAGCCGGGCAATTTTGGACGCGGTGCGTTTATGTTACGGACCAAATTATTCAAAGCCTTTGCGGCGCTGGTGATTCTATTCGGCGCGGTTTCGGCCATATTTTCCATCAAGATGGTGCGTTCGCGCGTGGTGGAGGAAGCCCAGAACCAGGTGCGCCTGAACCTGAACGGCGCCTGGGCGGTTTACCACAGCCAACAGCAGAAAATTTCCACGGTGCTGCAACTGCTGGCATCCAAAAACGACCTGCTGGAAGCCGCCCGCACCCGCGCCTGGGACAATCCCGAACTGCTCAGCCGGCTGGAAGCGCTGCGGATCAAGTTCGACCTGGATTACCTGAGCATTACCGATGCCGACGGCCGGGTGACCCAGCGCGCCGCCCCCCCCTACCGCGCCGGCGATTACCGCCGGGCTAATCCCGCCATTGCGCGCGCCTGCCAGGGCGAAACGGTATCCGGCGCCAGTATTCTTACCGAAGACGAACTGCGCCAGGAAGCCGACGGCCTGGCGGAACGCGCCTGCCTGCAGCTCGAGCCGGCGCCGCAAAGCCGGCCGCTCTCCAGGACCGTGGAAAACCGCGGCCTGGTCCTGCAGTCCGCCGTGCCGATCATGCATGCTTCCCGCGTGATCGGCGTGATTTACGGCGGCATCCTGCTCAATCGCAACGAAGCGCTGGTCGACCAGATTCGGGAAGTGGTGTACAAGAATGAGACCTACCAGAACCGGCCGCTCGGCTCGGCAACGGTTTTCCTGGACGATATCCGCATCTGCACGACCCTCCGCCTGCCCAACGGCAACCGCGCCCTGGGCACCCGCGCCGAGCGCGAGGTTGCCGCGCGCGTGCTGGACAACGGCCAACCCTGGATCGGCCGGGCCTGCGTCATCAATGACTGTTTCCTCACCGCTTACGACCCGATCCAGGACGAACGCGGCCGCACGATCGGCATGCTGTATGTCGGCATGCTGGAAAAACCATTCCGCGACCTGCAGCGCGGCATCATCTGGCGCTACGCCCTGTTGTTCATGGTTTTCATCTCCATCGCCCTGGTGACCGCCTTCACCACAGCCAACCGGCTGGCGCGTCCGATTCACCGCCTGGTCAACGCCGCCAAATCGGTCATGGGCGGGACCTACCCGGCGCCCGTTGCCGGCGGCCAGGCCTGCCGCGAAACCGGCGCGCTGGTCCATGCCTTTAATCAAATGACCGCCGCCCTCCGCGAACGCGAAAGCAAACTGCAGGACGCCAACGAGTCGCTGCAGGCCATCAACCGCAACTATATGGAAATGCTGGGATTCGTCGCGCACGAATTGAAGAGCCCCGTCGGCACCATCCTGAACTACGTTTACCTGCTGAACGAGGGCAAACTGGGCGGATTGACCGAGAAGCAAAGCCGGGCGGTCAAGAACATTGACGGCAACATCAAGCTGGTGCTGGAAATGATCCGCCATTACCTGAACCTCTCCCGCATCGAGAATAACGAATTGCAGCCCAATTGCGAGCGGGTGGACGCCGGCGAGGATGTCCTGAAACCGCTGCTGGAGGCCTATGATCCCGAAATCAAGGCGCACCAGATAACGCTTGACAATCGCGTGCCGCCACATACGATGGTTCTTTCGGATTTGAACATGACCAGGGAAGTGTTCGAGAACCTGATCAGCAATGCCATCAAATACGGACGCGCCGGCGGCGCGCTCGTCATTGACGCCCGGCCCAAACCGGATGCTATGATGGAATTCTGTGTCCGGAACGACGGGGAAGGCATCCCCGCCGACAAACTGGGCCTGCTGTTCCGCAAGTTCTCGCGGCTGGAAACCAGCCGCGGCATCCGGCATCAGAAGGGTACCGGCCTGGGTCTGTTTATTACGCGCAACATAGTGGAAGCGCACGGCGGCAGCATTACGGTGGAATCCGTTCCGGACCAGTGGACGGCTTTCCGCTTCACCCTGCCGGCGGCGCCGGCGATTGCAGCAAACGACAAGGAGCAAACTCATCATGCCTAATCCCATAGACCGCTTAACGGAACTGCGCAAAGACGCGGTTTTCCGCCTTTTCAACACCAAGTTCAAGGCGCGGATGCGCATTACCGTCGGATCGGCCACCTGCGAAAACGCCGCCGGGGCCGTCGCGGTGCACCAGCGCTTCGCGGAGCTGATACAGCAGCATGGCTGCGCCGACGAGGTCGTGCTCGGCCGCGTGGGCTGCGCCGGCCGGTGCGACATGGAGCCCGTGGTGACCATGGTGCCCTTCCGCGAAACCCCGGTGAAATACATTCACATGACACCCGCCAAGGTGGATGAGGTTTTCGAAAACCACATCCGCGGCGGACGGATTGTCGAAAAATACACCATGCGCAACCTGCTGGGCATCCGCAACGCCAAGCGCGTGGTGGCGTTGTGCGGCGGCTCGCATTGCCTGAAAAACCATTCCCTGGAAATCGAAAAGGCGTTCGCCGCCGCGCTGGAACGCCATGGCCTCGACAAATCCGTGGTCGTCACCCGCTCGGCCTGCCAGGGGCTTTGCGAACATGGTCCGATTGCTTTCATTTATCCCGACGGCGTCACCTACCACCGGCTGACGCCGGCCATCGCCGAGCGCATCGTCGCGGAGCATTTCGCCAAGGAACGCGTGGTGGCCGAGCACACCTGGACCGACAACCGCCTGGCCAACCGCTTTTTCCCGATTTTCGGCGACGTCCATTTCTTCAGCAAGCAATTGCGCCTGACCCTGCGCAATTGCGGTATCATCGATCCCGAAAGCCTGGATGAATACCTGGCGGTGCGCGGCTACGAAGCCATCGCCCATGTCCTCGCCACGATGACGCCCGCCGCAGTGGTGGACGCCATCACGCTCTCCGGGTTGCGCGGGCGCGGCGGCGCCGGCTTCTCCACCGGCATGAAATGGAAGATGGGCGCGACGGCCAAGGGCGACCAGAAATTCATCATCTGCAATGCCGACGAGGGCGATCCGGGCGCCTTCATGGACCGCAGCACCATCGAAGGCGACCCCCACACCATCATCGAAGGTATGATGATCGGCGCCCGCGCCATCGGCGCCGCGCGCGGCTATATTTACATCCGCGCCGAATACCCGCTGGCGATCAGCCGCCTGGAACGGGCTCTGGCGGACGCGCGCGCCGCCGGGCTCCTGGGTAAAAACATTCTCGGCACGGACTGGGATTTCGACATCACCCTCCGCCTGGGCGCGGGGGCTTTCGTCTGCGGCGAGGAATCCGCCTTGATCAAGTCCATCGAAGGCGAGCGCGGCATGCCGCGGCCGCGGCCCCCCTACCCGACTCAGGCCGGGCTCTGGGGGTATCCCACGGTGATCAACAACGTCGAAACGTTCGCCAATATCCCGGTCATCATCCTGGACGGTCCGGAATGGTTCCGCACGCTCGGCGCCGAGAAGAGCAAGGGCACCAAGGTCTTCGCCCTGGCCGGCAAGGTCAACAACAACGGCCTGATCGAAGTCCCCATGGGCACCACCCTGCGCGAAGTGGTTTACGACATCGGCGGCGGCATCAAGGATGGGAAGGAATTCAAGGCCGTCCAAACCGGCGGCCCCGCCGGCGGCTGCCTGCCGGCGTCCGCGCTGGACACCCCGATCGACTACGACTCCCTGGCCGCCGCCGGCAGCATCATGGGCAGCGGCGGCATGATCGTGATTGACAATGAGACCTGCATCGTGGATGTGGCCAAGTTCTTCCTGGAATTCACCCAGAGCGAATCCTGCGGCAAATGCACACCCTGCCGCGAAGGCACGAAGCGCATGCTGGAAATTCTCCAGCGCATCACCGCCGGACAGGGCAAGCTGGAGGACCTTGACAAGCTGCTGCGGCTGGCGGACACCATCAAAAAAACCTCCCTCTGCGGACTGGGCCAGGCCGCGCCCAACCCGGTCATCAGCACGATCAAGCATTTCCGCGACGAATACGAAGCGCATATCCGCGACCGCCGCTGCCCCGCCGGCTCCTGCAAGTCGCTGCTCCGCTACGAAATCATCCCGGACAAATGCGTCGGCTGCGGCGCCTGCCGGAAGAAATGCCCGGTGAACTGCATCGCCGGCAAGCCCAAGACCGTCCATGAAATCAACCAGGCCGCCTGCATCAAATGCGGCAACTGCCTGGCCGTCTGCAAATTTAACGCCGTTAAAAGGACTTGAACATGAACACTGCCAAGGAAAACATCATCACCCTCTGGATTGACGGGGTGCAAACCACTACCCGCGAGGGCAACACCATCATGCAGGCCGCCGATGAGATCGGCGTCCGCATCCCCCGGCTCTGCTACCATCCCGAATTGAGCATCCTGGGCGCCTGCCGCATCTGCATCGTGGAAGTGGAAGGCATGCGTAATCCCGTGGCCTCCTGCGCCCACCCGGCCGCCAACGGCATGCGCGTGCGCACCTCCTCGCCCCTGCTGCGCCGCCTGCGCCGCGATATCGTGGAGTTGATCCTGGACAACCACCCCAAGGACTGCCAGACCTGCGATCGCAACAACACCTGTGAATTGCAGCGCCTGGCTTACGAGCTGGGCGTGCGCGAACGTCTCTTCGAAGGCGAACGCAAACGCCTCAAGACGGACGAATCCTCGCCCGCCCTGATCCGCAATCCGGAAAAGTGCATCCTGTGCGGCCGCTGCATCCGCGTCTGCTCGGAAGTCCAGGGCGTCAACAATCTTTCCCAGCAGGGCCGCGGCTTTAAGATGGTCGTGGCGCCCGCGCACGAAAAAGATATGGTGGATTCCGTCTGCATCCAGTGCGGCCAATGCATCAACGTCTGCCCCACGGCGGCCTTCGTGGAACAGAACCACACGGACGAGGTGTTCGAGGCCCTGGCCAATCCGGACCTGCATGTCGTCGTCCAGACGGCGCCTTCCATCCGCGCCGCCATTGGCGAAGGATTCGGCTTCGAACCCGGCACCCCCGCCACCGGTAAAATGGTCACCGCCCTGCGCCTGATGGGCTTCCACCAGGTGTTCGACACCAACTTCGGCGCCGACCTGACCATCGTCGAGGAGGCCCACGAATTCCTGCACCGCCTGCAGACCGGCGAGCGCCTGCCGTTGATCACCTCCTGTTCGCCGGGGTGGATCAACTTCATGGAACGCTTCTACCCGGAATTGATTCCGCACGCCTCCACCTGCCGTTCCCCCATGTCCATGCTGTCGGTCCTGATCAAGACTTACTACGCCGAGAAGGCCGGGATTGACCCGCGCAAGATTTACGTGGTGGGCATCATGCCCTGCACCGCCAAAAAATTCGAGGCGCGCCGCCCCGAACACATGGCGCCATCCGGCAAGCCCTATACCGACGCCGTCCTGACCACCCGCGAATTGATCTGGATGATGAAATGTTTCGGCATCGATTTCCAGGATCTGTCGGACGGCGAATTCGACGCTCCGCTGGGCATTTCCTCCGGCGCCGGCGACATCTTCGGCGCCACCGGCGGCGTGATGGAAGCCGCGCTGCGCACCGCCTACGAGAAAATTACCGGCAAGGAATGCCCCAAGCTGGAATTCCCGCAGGTGCGCGCCGTGGAAGGCCTCCGGGAAGTCTCCCTGGCCATCAACGACAACATGATCAACCTGGCGGTGGCCAACGGCTTGAACAACGCCAAGATTCTCTTCGAAAAGATGCTCAGCGGCGAAGCGCAATACCACATGATCGAAATCATGGCCTGTCCCGGCGGCTGCATCGGCGGCGGCGGCCAGCCTTACCCGCCGGAAAACATGCATGTGCTGGACCCGGAACTCACGCGCCTGCGCGCCAAGGCCCTGTACGACATTGACCAGGCCAAGAAATTGCGCAAGTCGCACGCCAACCCGGCCATCCAGAAATTATACGAGGAATTCCTGGGCAGCCCCAACAGCCACAAGGCCCATGAACTCTTGCATACCCATTATCAACCGCGTTTGCCCAAAGGAGTGAAATGAACCAACCCGCCAAAACCGAGACCATGGCCGGCGCCGGCTTGCCGCAGGATATTATCGAATATATCGATCAATGCCGCGCCGCGCCGCATCCCGAAAGTTTTCTGATCGCGGTGCTGCAGCGCGTCCAGGAACGTTTCACCTGCCTGCGCCGCGAACATCTGGACGAGGTCTCGCAGCGCATGCAGATTCCCTCCGCCAAGGTCACCGGCGTCGCCACTTTTTATCATTTCTTTTCCTTCATTCCCAAGGGACGGCACCGTATCTCCGTCTGCCTCGGCACCGCCTGCTACGTTAAGGGCGCCGGCCAGGTGGTGGAGCGCCTGGGGGAACTGCTGGGCATCAAGCCCGGCGAAACCACCCCGGACGGCAAATTTTCCCTGGATACTTCGCGCTGTTTCGGCGCATGCGCCCTCGCCCCGGTGATGGTGATCGGCGAAAAAGTTTACGGCAATGTGCGCCCGGATGACCTGCCGGGCATCCTGGCGGAATACGAAGACCACGCGTCCGCCGCCGGCCGGGCGGCGGCAGCCCGGCAATAATCACTGCCGGCGGCGGTTGGAACATCATGGCGGCAAGTCGCAAAATAGTGCTGGTGGACGACGACCGGAATTTCGTGGAATCCAACCGCGAACTGCTGGAAGCCTGCGGGTATGACGTTTTCACCGCGCACGATGGCCCGACCGGCCTCGAACTGGTCCGCCAGATTCATCCGGACCTGGTCGTGCTGGACGTGATGATGACCACCGACACCGAGGGCTTCGAAACCGCCCGCGCCATCGCCGCCGATCACGCCTTGCGCCGGACGCGGGTCATGCTGCTGACCGGCGTGGCCAATGCCATGCACCTGCCATTCGACTTCGAGCCGGATGCCAAGTGGCTGCCGGTGGCCCGTATCCTGGAAAAGCCGGTTTCGCCCTCGATGTTCATCGCTGAGATTGAAAAACTTTTACTGAATCAACCAGATCAAGGAGACAAGCCATGCCCGCAGCCGCCCCCGCCCGCAAACGCATTTTAATGGTGGACGATGACCAGGACTTCCTGGATTCCTGCAAAGCCGTGCTGGAATCGGAAAATTACGAAGTGCTCACCGCCAACGACGGCGCGGCGGGCTTGGAACTGGCGCGGGGTTCCAAGCCGGACCTGATCGTGATGGACATGATGATGGCCACCACAACCGAAGGCATGGAAATCAGCCGGCGCATCCGGGAAACCCCGGAGTTGCGGCATTTGCGCCTGATCATGATCACCGGCGCGCGCTCCGCCATGCACCTGCCGTTCCGGTTCGAACCCGACCCCCACCATCTGCCGGTGGACGCCGTCCTGGAAAAGCCCCTGTCGCCCGCCGCGCTGCTGCATGAAGTGCGCAAGCATCTGAACAACGCCTGATCCAAGTTTCAATTTCAAGCATAACGCTTAATTTAATTTCTTTGTTGCATAGTTGCGCAACAATGCTACAATATGCGCCATGCATTACGAAGAACTCAAAGCGCGGGCGCGGGTGATGAAGGCGCTCTCCAGCCCGGTGCGCCTTAAGATTGTCGAAGAATTGGGCAAGGGCGAACGCTGTATCTGCGAATTGCAGCCGCTGTTCCGCATGAACAAGTCCACCCTCTCGCGCCATGTCGCCGCCCTCCGCAACGTCGGCATCGTGGGCGAGCGGCGCGAGGGTGTCAAGTGCATGCTCCGGCTGCTGACGCCCTGCGTCCTGAATGTGTTTGAGTGCGCCATGGGCGTGATTCGCGCGGAAGCCCGGCGCCAGACAAAGCTGGTCGCAGGGAGGCATGTTGCAAAACCATGAATGACGGCAATCGCAGGGAATTAAAAATACTCGGATGGTTGGCCGGTCTCTTTCTCGCGCTCTACTACCTGCCGGTCGAAACGGCGCGGTTTCAGGGCGCCCTCATCGAGGCCTTCAAGCTGGCCAAATGGTACGCGCGGGAGCACGTGCTGCTCTGCCTTGTCCCGGCCTTCTTCATCGCCGGGGCGATCGGCGTGTTCGTGAGCCAGGCGGCGGTAATGAAGTACTTCGGGCCGAAGGCGCACAAAGCCCTCGCCTATGGCGTCGCTTCGGTGTCGGGAACCATTCTGGCCGTCTGTTCCTGCACGGTCCTGCCCCTTTTCGGCGGGATTTACATGCGCGGCGCCGGGCTGGGGCCGGCCATCGCCTTCCTGTATTCCGGACCGGCGATTAACGTCCTGGCCATCGTGCTGACGGCCCGGGTGCTGGGTTGGCAGTTGGGCGTAGCCCGGGCCATCGGCGCGGTCGTGTTCAGCGTGGTGATCGGCCTGCTGATGCACCTCATCTTTCTCAAGGAGGAGCGGGCCAAGGCGGCCCAGGCCCAGGATGTGTATCTCGGCAATGACGAAAAGGGCAACCGCCCCCTGTGGCAAGTGGCCTTGTACTTCCTCACGATGGTCGGCATCCTGGTCTTCGCCAACTGGGCCAAGCCGGTTGAGACAACCGGACTTTGGTTTGCGATCTTCAAGGCCAAGTGGGCCGTTACCGCGCTGTTTGCGGTTCTCATGGGCGGGTGCCTGTGGCGCTTCTTCAAGGTGCGTCTGGCGTGGATCGTTCTGGCTGCGGTTCCCGTTGTGGTCCTGGCGCTTGCGTTTCCGGGATATCCGGTTCTGGCTTTCGCGGCCGGAGCGACTGGGTTGGCGGGGCTGACTTTCTTCGGTGGCGCGGAACTGAAGGATTGGCGCGAGCAGACCTGGGGATTTGCGAAGCAGATTCTGCCACTACTGTTCGGCGGGGTGCTCGCCGCGGGCTTCTTTTTGGGCAGCCCGGAAGGCAAGGACGCCGGCATTGTGCCGAATGTCTGGATTCAGGCGCTGGTGGGCGATTCGCCGGCGACATTGCTGCGCTTGGCCGGTGGCGGCGCGCAGGCTTTGGTTCCCGGCTGGCTGGCGTTGATCTGGCCCGTCTGGACCAACTTCTTCGCTTCGGTCACCGGCGCGCTGATGTATTTCGCCACCCTGACGGAAGTGCCGATTTTGCGGGGGTTGCTTGACAGCGGGATGGGGCAGGGGCCGGCGCTGGCGCTCTTGTTGGCCGGGCCGGCGTTATCCTTACCGAACATGCTGGTGATCAATTCCATCCTCGGCCCGAAAAAGACCCTGACTTTCGTCGGGTTGGTGGTGGTGATGGCGACGGTCACGGGCATCATCTTTGGAGCGCTGGTTGCATGAAGAATTCAAAAAACATAGGGCTGGCGCTGCTCGCCGGCGTGGGCGTGGCAATGCTGAATGCACAAGACTTTACCGGCCCATCCCCGCGCGCCTTAACGCTGGCGGATGCGCTGGATCTGGCCTTGCTGCAAAATCCCGATGTGGCCGAAACGCAAAGCCGGGTGGCGGAATCCGCGGCGCGCCTGGAGGCCGCCCGCTCCGGGGGGTGGCCAACGCTGAAGGCCCGCGGCGCCTATGATTACTGGACGGAAGATCAACGGTTGATGCCCGCGACGCGGAACGGCGATCAGGGCGTGTTCGGCGCGCAGACGCTGGGGGTGGAACTGGTTGCCAGCCTGCCGCTTTATACCGGCGGCCGCGTCTCCGGCGAGACGGATGCGGCAGCGTGGAACCGGCAAGGAGCAGAGGATCAGTTGATGCGTGTGCGCGAGTCGCTCGTTTATCAGGTGACGGCCATGTTCTATGGCTTGCTGGCACAGGATGAGGTGCTGCGGTCGCTGGAAACCGCCGTCCGCGCCATGGACGAGCAGCAGCGCAGCATCGCAGCCTTGGTGAAGGCGGGAAAGGCGGCGCGGGTGGACTTGTTGCGGGCCAATGTCCGGCGGGCTGAGCTGTACGAACGCCAAGTGCGGGAGCGCAGCAACCGTACTGTTCAACAGCGTGCCTGGGCGGCGCTGCTTGGGCTGGACGATGCCGCCGCCCCGGAAGCCCGGGGCAAACTGCGCATGCGAGAGGTCGCCGCCTGTCCTGGCGCGACGGAGTGCATGCAGCAAGCGCTTGCCCGGCGCGCGGATTACCGCGCCGCGCAGGCCGCGGTCGCGGCCGCCGGTGCCGGGGTGCGCGCCGCCCGCGCGGGCTACCGGCCCGCGATTTCCGCGCAGGCGTCGTATGGCGCGCGCTGGATGCCGGATCCGTCGGATCAGCCCGACGCGGCCGATGACCTGGCGGACGTTGGCCGGGCCGGCTTGCTGGTGGAAGTGCCCCTCTTCGACGGCAGGCTGACAAGGGCGAAGGTGGCGGAGCAAAAGGCGCGTCAGCGCGGAGCGCAGGAGCGCCTGCGGAAGCTGGAACTGCAGATTCGCTTTGAAGTGGAGACGGCCTTGTCGGACATCGCTGCCGCGGGCGAGCGGGTCCAGACGGCCGAGCAGGCCGTCGGTCAAGCTGACGAGAGTTTCAGGGTTATGCAGGAGAAGTACGACCTGGGCAAGGGCACAATGACGGATGTGCTGGACGCCCAGACAGCGCTGGTGATCGCGCAGACCAACCATGCCCGCGCCCTGGCGGATCTGGCGGTAGCGGACGCGCGGCGCCGCCTGGCTACAGGGGAGATATTACCATGAAGACATATTTGGGATGGTTTGGATGCGCGCTGGCGATGCTGCTGGCGGCAGGTTGCGGCAAGCAACAGGGAGCGGGCGAGCCGGCCCGGAAACCGCTGGCCTTGGTGCAGGTAGCGCAGGCGGAGAAGCGCGATCTTTCGAAGACACTTTCCTATACCGGCTCCGTGGAGCCGGTGAAGGTGGCGCGCATGGCGTCGCCGGCGGAAGGCCCGGTCGTGGAGTGCTCGGTCCGCGAGGGCGATGCGGTCAAGCAAGGCCAGATTCTGGTAAAAGTTGGCCGTAGCCGGATCGCCGAGACCGGACTTGATGCAGCCCGCGAGGAATTCCGCCGGCAGGAAGCGGAGTTTAAACGCGTCGCGCAATTGGTTAAAAGCGGATCTTTGGCGGGCGAACAACTGGACGCGGCGCGTTCGAATCTGAAGCGCGCCGAAGCACTGGTAGCGGCGATGGAGACGGGCGCGAGCGACTATGAAATTGAGGCGCCTTGGGATGGAATCGTCGCCAAGGTCTGGATATCTGAAGGTAACTACGTCTCGCCGCGCACGCCGTTGGTGGAAATCTACGAGCCGGCAAGCCTTGTTGTTCGGCTGTCCGTTCCCGAGCAGCAAGCGCTTGCGGTTCAAAAGGATCAACCTGTCAGCATCTCCCTGGACGCCTATCCGGACCGGCATTTCGGCGGCAAAATCGTCCGCGTGTATCCTGAACTGGAGCGCGTGACCCGGACCTTAACGGCGGAAGCCGTGGTGAGTGACGACGTGCGACTCCTGAGCGGCATGTTCGCCCGGGTGGAGGTCGCGGTGCAAACGTTGACGAATGCCGTCATGGTGCCGGAAAGCGCTTTGGTGGTGTTGCCCGGCGGGGAGACGGTTGCGTTCGTATTGGTGGACGGGAAAGCCGTCCGCCGCAAGGTCAAGGCGGCGATGGAGGCCGGCGGAGCCGTGGCCGTCGAAAGCGGCGTTCAGAGCGGCGAAATGGTGATTACCCGGGGCCACGATGCGCTCAAGGATGGCGCGCCGGTTCAGGTCTTGGGGCGGAAGCAGCAGGGTCCCGGCGGTCCCGCTGGCGCGGCCGGTAATCCCGTTCCCGCCAAGACCAAAAAACCAGCCGGGAAGGACCAGCCCGCATCATGAAGATTACGGATGTCAGTTTGAGGCACAAGGTGGCGGTGACGGTGCTTGCCGTCGCCGCGGCCGTGCTCGGCTGGTTCGGACTGACCCGATTGGACGTGGACTATCTGCCGGAAATCACCTATCCCATGGTGAAAATCCACATCTGGTGGCGCGGCGCCACGCCGGAAGAAATCGACACCAATATCGCCGATCCGGTCGAGCGCGCCATGGCCGCGATTGATCACCTGGATTATCTCGATTCTTCCAGCATCGAAGGCATGTACACGCTGCTGGTGAACTTCCAGTTCGGCGTGGACGTGGACACGGCCTATCAGGATGTCATGGCGGTGATGGGCCGGATAAATCGTGAACTGCCGTCTGACATGGAACCGCCCATGATCATGAAGGCCGACCCGTCCCAGTTGCCCGTGATGGAGGTGGCGCTCGCCTCTGACCGGCGCAGTTTGGTGTGGTTGCGCGATTGGGCGGACAACTGGCTGGTGGATCGGCTGAGCGCGGTTCCGGGCACGGCCGGCGCCGAGGTGGTTGGCGGCCTCAAAAGGGAAATCCGCGTGCATCTCGATCCGCAACGGATGATCGCGTACAACCTTTCGCCCGCGCGGGTCGCGGAGGCCTTGCGCGACGAGAACCGCCAGATCTTTGCCGGCCGGGTCACGGTGGAGACGAGGGAAATCATCGCCCGGACGATGGGCGAATTCGAGAGTCTTGAAGAAATCCGCAACGTCGCCCTCGCGCGCGGGGCGAACGGCGAACTCGTTTACGTGCGCGATGTGGCCGCGGTCGAGGAGTCCTACGAGGAAATGCGGGTTAACACCCGCTTCAACGCGCGGCCTTGCGTCAAGCTCAACGTGCTCAAGCAGGCCGAAGCCAATACCGTGCAGGTGGCGGCCGCGGTCAAGGCCAAATTGGCGGCGCTGCGTTCCGAGATGCCGGAGGACATCGAATTCGGCGTGGTCGAAAATCAGGGCGACTACGTCATGCACGCCATCCTGAGCGTGCGCGATTCCGCGATTCTGGCCGCGATGCTTGTCATTCTGGTGACCTATTTCTTCCTCGGCCACTGGCGGCAGGTGGTGGTCATGCTCGTGGCGCTGCCCGTGACATTGCTGGCGAACTTTTTCCTTATGCGGCTGGCGGGGTTTTCCCTGAACCTCTTTTCGCTGGGCGGGTTGGTGGTGGCCTTGGGCGTGATTCTTGACAATTCAATCATTGTGCTTGAGAACATCACCCGCCTGAAACACGAGGAAGCCTCGCTGGCGCATGGCCGTTCGGAAAACGTTACCGTGCGCGCTACGGCCGAAGTGGGACCGGCTCTGATCGCTTCGACCGTAACGTTTCTGGCCATATTCCTGCCGTTCCTGTTCGTTCCGGGGATGGCCTCGCTCTTATTTAAGGAATTGGTGCTGGTGGTGGCCGGGATCGTTCTGCTTTCCCTGCTCGTCGCCACGACGCTGACCCCGTTTCTCGCCGACCGTTTATTGGCCGGCGTGAAAGGCGGCGGCAAGGCCGGACGCTTGGCGCGGGCCTTCGACGGGCTGGTTGATCGCGTAACGGATGCCTATGGGGCGGGGCTGAAATGGGTTCTGCGCCTCCGCTGGGTTGTGCTGGCGCTCTTTCTCGTGCTGCTGGGCCTGGCGGCGTATCTGTATCCCCGGGTCGGATCGGAGTTCCTGCCCAAGGTGGACGACGGCCGGGTGATGGTGAAGCTCAAGCTGCCGGCGGGGACTTCTGTCGGCGAAACCGACCGGATACTGCATCGAGTGGAAGCGCGGCTCCAAGGTCTGCCGGAAATTCAAAGCATGTTCACCATGGCGGGAGGACGGGTGTGGGGGCTGGCGACTTACGAGATTGCCCAGGAGGGCGAAGTGGATATTCAGCTTCTGTCCAAGGCCAAGCGCTCGCTCAGCACCGAGCAGTTTGTCGAGAAGATCAAGCCGCTGGTCAAGCAAGCCATGGCGCCCGGAGCGAAGATGCCGGTGATGCAGATGAAACTCAAGGGAATTCGCCAGATTGGGCTGCAGGATGTCGAGGTCAAGGTGCAAGGGTCGGAAATCATGCCGATCTACGAGTTCGCCCAACAGGCCGCGGCGAAAATGAGCGTAACCCCGGGGCTGAGCGGCGTGAACATCTCGATGGACATGACCAAGCCGGAATACCGGGTGCATGTGGACCGCGCGCGCGCGTCGGCGCTGGGCATTCCGGTTGCCCGCGTCGCCGCCACCCTGCGGGGCTTGGTGGGCGGCGTGGTCTCCACTGAATACCGGGATGGCAGCGAGTACTACGCCATCCGCGTCATGGTGCCGGAACAGCAACTCACGGGGAAAGAGGACATCGAGGGGCTCATCCTGGAATCGCGTGACGGTCGCGCCATCTTCGTGCGGGACCTGGCGGAGGTTCGTCGTGCCGTGGGCCCGGTCGAAATCACGCGCGAAAACCAGATCAAGCAGGTGATTGTCCGCGCGGATGCGGCGGGCGTCAGCGTGGGCGAGGCCATACGCCGCGCGCAGGAAGCGGTGGCGGAGTTAACGCCTCCGCCCGGGGTGTCGTTCGCAATGGGCGGCCAAGCCCAGATGATGCGGGAGAACACGCGCACCATGGGGCTGATCCTGGCGTTTGCGATGTTCTTGGCTTTCGTGGTATTGGCGATCCAGTTTGAAAGTTACCGGTTGCCCTTGATCATGTTGCTGTCCGTGCCTTTTTGCCTGGCAGGCATGGTGTTCGCCCTCGGCGCCGCCAACCTGGCCGTCGGCGCCACGGTGGCGATCGGCGTGTTTATCGTCATCGCGGCCACGGTCAACGATGGCGTCCTCTTGCTGACTTTTGCCGAAGAATTAAGGACGCAGCGGCAAATCGAGCCGTTCGACGCGGTGCTGACCGCCGCGAAAATCCGGCTACGCCCGCGGGTCATGACCACCGTCAGCACCATTGCCGGTTTCATTCCGCTGGCGCTGAATTTTGGCGAAGGCGGCGACTTGCTGAAACCCATGGCGGCGGCGGCCATCGGCGGGCTGCTGATGGAAATTGCCGTGGCGTTGGTGCTGATGCCCGCGCTTTATCTGTTGTTTACGCGTAATACAAATCCGCCCCAAACAGGAGGTAAGTTGTGAAGATTCAGATACTTGGCACAGGTTGTCCGAAATGCAAGATGTTGTTTGCCAATGTCGAAACGGCGGTTAAGGCGTTGGGCATTGAAGCGCAACTTGAAAAAGTTGAAAAGATCACGGAAATCATGAAATTCGGCGTGATGGGCACCCCGGCCCTGGTGGTGGACGGCCAGGTCAAGAGTGTGGGCAAGGTGTTGAGCGCCGAGGAGCTTGGGAGGATGTTGGGAACATGAAAACCGCAAAAAATATTGTCATCATTGCCGTGGTGATCGCGGCGGCGGCGGCGATCGTGATCCTTAAACAGCAAACGCCCTCCGCCGCGGCGCGGGGGACGCCCTCCGCCGCGGCGGCTGAGGCCGCCGGCGTAGCGGCGGCAGTCACGCCGCCGGCCGGTATTCCCATGCCGGCGCCGGCGGTTGATGCATTGAAAAAATTGCCCCGCCTGGTGGATTTGGGCGCGGATAAGTGCATTCCCTGCAAGCTGATGGCGCCCATCTTGGATGAATTGAAAACCAGTCAGGCCGGAAGGTTGAAGGTTGATTTCATTGATGTATGGAAAAATCCGGCGGCGGGGGAGGAATATGGCGTGCGGGTCATCCCCACCCAGATTTTCTACGCGGCCGACGGCCGGGAACTGTTTCGCCACGAGGGCTTCATGGCCCGGGAGGACATTTTGAACAAGTGGAAGGAATTTGGGGTAGATCTGGCCGGCACAAGCCCGGGGCTGTGACCGCCATCTGTGCAATCTTCAATGTGCGCAAAAGGGATATAAAAAATGTTGGAAGGCATTTTTACGGCGCTGACGCGCGCGGTGGATGGCGCCCCCATCATGGCCATGCTGGCGGCGCTGGTTTGGGGCGTCTTGAGCATCGTCTTGAGTCCCTGTCATCTGGCCAGCATCCCCTTGATCGTCGGGTTCATTGACGAACAGGGGCACATCACCACGCGGCGCGCCTTCACCATCGCCTGCCTGTTCGCGCTGGGAATGCTCGTGACCATCGCCGGCATCGGCGTCCTGACCGCGCTGGCGGGGCGGATGCTGGGCGATTTGGGCGCCGCCGCCAATTACGGCGTGGCGTTAGTGTTTTTCGTCATCGGCCTGCATCTGCTGGAGATCATCCCGTTGCCCTTGGCCGGGCCGAACCGGGTTGGCCTGAAACGCAAAGGCTACCTGGCGGCGTTCCTGCTGGGATTGATTTTCGGGGTGGCGCTGGGGCCCTGCACCTTCGCCTACATGGCGCCGATGCTGGCGGTCACCTTCAAGGTCGCGGCGGATCGCGCGCTTTATGGCGCGGGCTTACTGGCGATGTATGGCGTTGGACATTGCGGCGTGATCGTGTTGGCCGGAACTTTCACGGAAATGGTTCAGCATTACCTTGATTGGAGTGAAAAGTCCCGGGGCGCGGTGATTTTGAAGAAAATCTGCGGGGTCTTGGTGCTGTTGGGCGGGCTGTATATGATCTATACCGCGCGCTGATTTTCAGGGCCGGGTCAGGGCCGGGGCGGCAGCCGCCGCGCCGGCCCGCCAAATCATAAAAAGGGAAATCCATGAAAGCGTTGGCGGTGATTGATGGCGGCATATGCGGTTTCCAGACGCGCATTCATGCCGGAAGCGACGATGCGCAGAATGTGACGTTCAAGATCGCCAGCGCATGCGATAAGGCGCGCAAGTTCGGGGAGGCGTTGATGGCCAATGGTGCCGTGGATGGCTATGCCGAGATTGGCGCCGGATCCGGCGGCGTATTGTTGACCCATGCCCGCGAAAGCCTGAAGGGCTGTTGCGCCGCCTGCGCGGTGCCGATTGGCGCCTTCAAGGCCATGCAGGTCGCCGCGGGGGTGGCCCTGCCGCAGGATGTAACGATCAAGATCAGCGCGGAGTAACCCCCCTCAAAAGTAAAATCGTCACGGCCGCGCCGGGTTTGGGGCGGTTGTTTTAGTTGTGCATGCGGCGCAGGGATTCACCTCGATGCTGATGTGCCGCAAGTCCGAGAAAGAGCGCAACCGGGCGCGGTAGTCGGCGGGCGTCCGCCCCTGGCCGGTCACCAAACTGATGATGGCCGCCTTTTCGGCGGCGCCCACGCGCCAGACATGCACATCCGTCACGGCGCTGTCGCCGTCGCTTTCGATGGCGCGGCGGACGGCATCCGCTTCCGCGGGCGCGAGATCGCTGTCCGTGAGAATCTGGCCGGTTTCGCGCGCCAGGCTCCAGGCCCACCGCAGGATGATGGCGCCGCCGAGAATGCCCATGAGGGGGTCGGCCCACATCCAGCCCCACTGCCGGGCCGCCAGCAAAGCGGCAATGGCGAGCACGGAGGTGACGGCGTCCGCCAGCACGTGGAAATATGCCGCCCGCAGGTTGTGGTCGTGCCGCATGTGATCGGCATGTCCGGTGGGGCCGTGAGTGTGCCCGTGATTTCCCCGGAGCAGCCATGCGCTGGCCAGATTCACGGCCAACCCGATCAAGGCGACGAGCAGCGCCTCGTCGAACCGGATGGGCGTGGGCGTCAAAAGCCGCTGCCCCGACTCCCAGAACATCATGACGGCGACCAGTCCCAGGACGATGGCGCTGCCGAATGCCGTCAGGATGCCGACTTTGCCGGTGCCGAACGTGAACCGCGGATCGCGGGCGTGCCGGCGGGTAAAGGCGAAAGATGCCCAGGCGATCCCCAGGGCCGTCGCATGCGTGCCCATGTGCCAGCCGTCCGCCAGCAGCGCCATCGAGCCGGTGATCCAGCCGGCGGCGATCTCCAGGACCATGGTGGCGATGGTGAGCCACATCACCCAGGCCGTGCGCCGTTCCCCTTCGCGGTTCAACGCGCTGAACTCGTGCGAATGCCGGAGTTCATTCACCGCCATTCCGTGCCGTTGCATGCCCGATTCTCCCTGCCGTCTGTTTAAACCAAGATTTTCTATAATTTTTGATCAAATATAGCGCAAAATCCAGCGTATGTAAACAAAAGTTGTTGACAATTTCTGCGCGCAGTTTTATATTTCGCCAAATGACGAAATGAATTTATTGGTTTTGCCAAGACCGCTTGCGGGCCAAGTCATCGTGGCAAAGGAGGAATAGATGCGGGATACATTGGATGTGCTGAAAGCGTTGGCGGACGAAAAAAGATTGCGTCTGTTGTTTGCGCTGAAGGGTGGTGAACTGTGCGCCTGCCAGCTCGTTGCCCTGCTGGCTATGGCACCGTCCACGGTATCGAAACACTTGTCGCTATTACGCGCGGCGCGGTTGGTAGACAGCCGGAAGAATGGTCGCTGGATGTATTACCGGTTGTCCACGGAATTCAGGGCGCCTTTCACCGGCAGACTGCGGGCGTTGCTGTTCGAGCGGCTGGAAAGTGCGGGCCGGATTGCCGAAGACCGTAAGCGCCTGAAAATGATCTGCGACACAACCAAGGAATCGCTGTGTCGGAGCCGCTTTTGCATGACACAAACGAACGGCAAATAAATCGGGAGGGAAAAATAAAGGCGGAAATGGATGAACAAACGAAAGAACTGATCGCCATAGGCGCTTCGATCGGCGCGCACTGTCAGCCCTACCTGAGGTATCATGTCGGTAAGGCCAAAGAGCTTGGTATTGACGCCGATCTTGTTTGTGACGCAATCCACGTCGGGCAAATGGTTGAAAAAGGAGCCATGTCCGCCATGCGGGATTTTATAAAATGTGGGCAGGATACTTTGAATCCGGATGGTTCGCCATATTGTACCGGCAAGACGAAGAGCGGGAAAAGCTGTTGTGGATAAAAGGTGAAAAAAAAAAGGAACGACCGATGCGTACAAAACATGAAGACCGGAAAACGTCCGATGCCGGGAATGCGCAGCAAGATGAATCGTCAGCCTGCGGCGCTGGTTGTGGCTGTCATGCCTCAGGGAAAGGCAATCGCGCGCGCGGGATTGCGGGGGTTATTATCATCCTGGCCGCCGGAGCGTTGGTGGCAAGAGCCATAGTGAAGAACAGCAGCGCTCCGTCCGCGCCGGCGCCAGACGAATTTGCGGCGCTTTCCGTTCCAGCGACGTCGGCACCGGCAACGGCGGCCACCGTGGCCCAGACCGCCGCCGTTGACACAATCGAAGAAATCGCTTCCTTTGCCGATTTGAATGTGGTGGCCGCCGATACGGGCGGGGTGTTCATCTTCCTCGCCGGTAAAAACGATCCGCAAGTCAAGACGCCCCTGCCCACCATGCGCAGCGCGGTAAAAACGATCGAATCCCGATCCCAAATCAAATTAGGAATCTTTAGGCTCAAAACGGACTCGCGGGATTATGCGCAAATCGCTATGCAAATGCCGGTGCCAGGCGTGCTGGCGATGGTTAAGGGTGGCGGAATGAGCGCCGCTTCCGGGGACATCACTGAGGCGAAACTCATTCAGGCGTTCGTTGGCGCATCGAGTGGGGGTGGCTGTGGCCCATCATCGGCCGGCTGTGGGCCACGCGGCTGCAATTAGGAGTCGAATATGGCGGAAATATTGAAATGGGTCACTGATACGCTCCAAGCGGCCAGCATGGGGCCGACCGCTTTGCCGCTGGCATTTCTGCTGGGCTTGGTTAGCGCCATCGCAAGCGCCTGTTGCACGTTGCCGGCCATGGGGGTGTTGGTCGCCTATTCGGGCACAAGGCAGGACACCAACCGGCGCGCGGCGCTGGCCTCGGCGGCCTGGTTCCTGGTCGGAACAACGCTGGCGTTGATCATCCTCGGGTTTGTGGCCGGCTTGATCGGTCAGACGGCGCAGGCGTTTCTCGGTCGGTACTGGAAACTATTCGCGGGCGTCGTGGCGGTGCTCTTTGGGCTGGCCACGTTGAAAATGCTACCCTTCAAGTTGCCGAGTCGGGCTCACAAAGAGAGCGCGGCGTCAGCTTCCGGCGGAAAGTTGGGGGCGGTATTGGGCGGGTTGTTTCTTGGCGGCGGTGTGGCGGCCGTTTCGTTGCCCTGCAATCCGGGCATCTACATTGTCATCGGCGCCAGCATCCTGATGGGGCGAATTCTGTGGGGCATGGTCCTCATGGCCGCTTTCGGAGTCGGCTTCAGCCTGCCTTTGGCCGCCATCCTGTTCGGCGTGTCGTTTGGCAAGGCGTCCTTCAAGCTGCAGAAGGCCGATGTCGTCATCCGGATAGTGGCAGGTGTGCTGTTAATCTGCGCAGGTTTGTATTTGCTAGCTACTTTTTGATGAAAAGTTCACTTCAGGCGGAAAAAAATTCATCCCCTGCCACTGGTTTGGCGCCCGATGGTGTCGGGCACGTTGGGCCGGAATGGACCATCGGCGACCATCTCGGCGCCATCGGGGTCAGGTTGAACATCCGCCGGACACGCTACAGCGTGAACCCGGGATTATACGCATGCGGATCCCCCGGGCCGGATTCCCCGGTTTTTGTTTCGGCGAACTACAAGCTTTCGTTTGATCTGCTGCGGCACTCGCTGGCAGGGATCGACGCGTGGATTCTGGCGCTGGACACCCGCGGGATCAACGTCTGGTGCGCGGCCGGCAAGGGCACCTTCGGCACGGAGGAACTGATCCGCAAGGTTAACGAATGCCGGCTGCATGATCGTATCGCACACCGTCGTCTCATTCTACCTCAACTGGGTGCGCCGGGTGTCGCGGCGCACGCAGTCAAGCAGCAGACCGGCTTTGCGGTGGTATATGGGCCGGTCTATGCCGCCGAGATTGCGGCCTTTTTGCGGGCAGGCCTCAACGCGACCCCTGGCATGCGCCGTGTCCGCTTCCGCTGGCACGAGCGGCTAGTCCTGGCGCCATTGGAACTGGTCATCGGTTTCCGGAAGATGCTGTTGCTCGGACTGGCGCTCGCGGTGCTGGCCGGCGTGTCCGCGCCGGGATTATCCTTGTCAACGGTGTGGAACATGGGCGGAATGGTGTTCGCGCTATGGTTCTGGTCTTATGTGTTCGCCGGTGTCCTCGGCCCATTGCTGCTTCCATGGTTGCCGGCGCGCGCGTTCTCGGTCAAGGGCGCCTGGCTGGGGGTTGCAATTGCTGCCTGCGGAATTTGGGTGGCGGGTCCGGGCTGGTCCGTTCTGCGTTCCGCGGCCTGGCTGCTGCTGGTTGCGGCAGGCGCTTCCCACATGCTGCTCAGCTTTACCGGGGCAACAACGTTTACCTCGCCGTCCGGGGTGCTCCGGGAGGTGCGGCGGGCGCTTCCCGTGCAGCTGGCGATCGGCGCGATGGGGTTGGCGGTATGGATCACGGCCGGATTTTTGCCGGCATGGTGAGGAGCTCATGATGAAATACTTATCACGCGACATCTCTCTGAAACTTGACGTCAACCGGTGCGTCGGCTGCGGAATGTGCGCGATCGTCTGTCCGCATGGAGTATTCGACGCCGCGGGCAGGCCCGCGCGTATTGCGGAGCGGGATGCCTGCATGGAATGCGGCGCCTGCGCCAGGAACTGCCCGGCCAACGCCATTGCCGTCACCCGCGGCGTTGGATGCGCGGAGGCGATTATCTCCGGCATGATTACGGGTAAGCAGACCTGTTGCGGGGAGGGCGGATGCTGCTGCGCCTCAACCAGTTCACCCCCTGGCGTGTCCGCCGGCTCACGCATACCGGAGCGGAAGGAATGCGGCGCCTGACAAAACTTCAATGATCTTGCCGGATATCTTGATTGCGTTCAAGTGTTGTGTGTGTTTGGGTGTGCCCCGCTCGCGCATAAAATCATCATCGAATCAATGCGCGCCCGTCCGCGGCCATCGTCGCAGTTAACCACCAATGCAAAACTGAATCTTGCTGTCTGAGAGGAGTTATATGTTCGAGTTTAATAATTTTGTGACCGCCGGCAAATTCTTCCTGATGATTGCCGGGGAGCTGATCCTGATCTTCGTGGTGGTGGCCTTTATTATCGGCTTGCTGCTGGAATACCTGCCTCCGTCCCGCATCAAGGGATTTCTGGCCGGCCGGCTGATGTGGATGCAATATTTCCTGGGCGCCGGCCTTGGCGCCATCACGCCTTTCTGTTCCTGTTCAACGGTTCCCATCGTGACCGGCTTGCTCAAGGGCGGCGTCCCGTTCGGCCCGGTCATGGCGTTCCTGTTTGCCTCCCCGGTGCTCAACCCGGTCATCATCGGTTTGTTTCTCATGCTTCTGGGCATCAAGGTGACGGTGGCCTATGTGGTCATAACCTTTTTAGGCGCGCTGCTCACGGCGGCCCTGCTGTCGAAGTTCGGACTGGAAAGGGATGTCAAGCTGCTGGCAAGCATGCAGGGTGGATGTTGCGGTTCGCCGGCCGTGATCGAACCGGCGGCCGCGCGCGCGGCTGCTGCCGGCGGCGGCTGTTGCTGTTCGGGGACCGCGGAATCAAGGGCAGCTCCGCCGGCTCAATCCAAATGCTGTGCGGCCATTATGGATGCGGACGACTCCGCGCGGGTGCCGTTCAAGCAACGCTTGAAAAGGGCATCGCAAGCGGCGGTCGCTACCTTCCAGGGGGTGTTCTGGTACCTGATGCTGGGCGCGGGCATCGGCGCCTTCATCTATGGCTTTTTCCCGAAGGATCTCGTAGTGCGCCTGGCCGGGCCGGGCAACCCGTGGTCCATACCCATGGCGGCGGCATTGGGCGTGCCCATGTACATCCGGGCCGAAACGGTGATCCCCATTGGCGCCGCCCTGATCGGCAAGGGTATGGGAGTCGGCACCGTCCTGGCCCTGGTGATCGCCGGGGCCGGCGCGAGCATCCCCGAGCTCATCATCCTGGGTTCGATCTTCAAAAAACGATTGGTCTTTGCGTTTGTTTTGACCGTGTTTGTGGTTGCGGTTACGGCCGGTTACCTTGTGGATCTCTTGGCTGTCTTGTCTTGATGTGATCGGGGCGTTGGGGCGGGGGCGGCCACCGCGAAGACGGACGCGTTCTGTCCGGCCGCGCGGGGGACTGCGCTTGCCGGGTAACGATCTGTCTAGAAACCAGTCATTCACCATGGAACAACGTTTGAAAATTCTTTTTCTCTGCACCGGCAATTCCTGCCGGAGCCAGATGGCCGAGGGCTGGGCGCGGCATCTGAAGGGCGATGTTCTGGATGCTTATTCCGCTGGGATCGAAACGCATGGCTTGAATCCAAATGCCGTGAAAGTGATGGCCGAAGCCGGGGTAGACATATCCGGACAGCGGTCAAAGCATGTAGAGGAATTGCAGGATGTCGCGTTTGACTTTGTGGTGACGGTTTGCGATAATGCCCACGATGCCTGTCCGATATTTCCGGGCAGAACCAAAGTAGTGCATGTCGGTTTTGACGATCCGCCGCGCCTGGCGCGAAGCGCCAAGACAGAGGAGGAGGCCCTGGCTTGCTACCGCCGTGTGCGGGACGAGATCCGGGCCTTGGTTGAGAAATTGCCGGAGTCGCTTGGAACCCCCCCGGAAACAAAGCAAGGAACATGAACGTGAGCGATACGATTGACCGCGCCAACGAGCGGAAATTGACGAATGTGTTTGAGCGCTACCTGACTGTCTGGGTGGCGCTCTGCATCATGGCCGGCATCTTGCTCGGGAAAGTGGCGCCGGGCGTGGCCAGGTATCTCGATGGCCTGGCTGTCTTTGTAAATGGCGCGCCGGTGGTCTCGATCCCCATCGCCATCTGCCTCTTCTGCATGATGTATCCCATCATGGTCAAGATTGACTTTGCGTCCGTGATCAAAGCGGGCCAGAGCGGCAAACCCGTCTGGCTGACGCTGTTTGTGAATTGGGCCGTCAAGCCGTTCACCATGTATGCCATCGCCCTTTTCTTCCTGGGCTTTCTGTTCCGGGGCCTAATTGGCGCGGAAGCGACCGACTTGGTGAAAATGCCTTTCGGCCTGGACCTGGCCGTGGGGGCCACGCATGGCGCGGGGATCGTGGTGCTGCATGAAGGGGTGAAAATGCTGCAGGTGCCCCTCTGGCGCAGCTATTTCGCCGGCTGCATCCTGCTGGGAATTGCGCCTTGCACGGCGATGGTGCTGGTGTGGGGGTACCTGGCCCGGGGCAATGACGGCCTGACCCTGATCATGGTGGCGATCAATTCGTTGTCCATGCTCCTCCTGTACGGCTTGTTGGGCGGTTTTTTGCTGGGGGTGGGGCGCCTGCCGGTGCCGTGGCAGGCGTTGTTGTTGTCCATCGTGATTTATGTGGCGCTGCCGTTGGCGGCCGGCTATATGTCACGCAAGTGGATCATCCGGGCCCGGGGCGAGGCGTGGTTCAAAGAGAAGTTCCTGCATGTGCTTACGCCGGTTACGATCATTGCCCTTTTGACCACGTTGGTATTGCTCTTCAGCTTCAAGGGTGAGACCATCCTGGGCAACCCGCTGACGATTTTATGGATAGCCATTCCCCTGTTCATCCAGACCATGTTGATTTTCTGGCTGGGTTATGGCGCAGCCAAACTCCTGAAATTGTCATACCGTGATGCGGCGCCTGCCGCTATGATCGGGGCTTCGAATCATTTCGAAGTGGCGATTGCCACTGCCACGATGTTGTTTGGGCTCTCGTCCGGAGCGGCCCTGGCGACGGTGGTGGGGGTATTGATCGAGGTGCCGCTGATGCTTTGGCTGGTGCGGATTTGCCTGCGGACGCAAAAATGGTTCCCGGCGGGTGTGGCGGAACGTGGCGGCGCGCCATGAATGTACGGGAAAATCTGTCAACGGCCTGCCGGCATCAACGCAGCATGCGGGCGGTCAATCTGGGGCTGGGCGCCAACCTTTTGCTGGCGGCGGTGAAAACCGCCGCCGGCATCCTGGGGCACAGCTCGGCGTTGCTCGCGGATGGCGTCAACTCCACTTCGGACGTGGTGTTTTTTGTCATCGTGCGGGTTTTCATGTCATTCGCCGGTAAGCCGGCCGACCGCGAGCATCCTTATGGACACAACCAGATGGAAAGCATCGCCGCGTTGGTGGTGGGCGCCTTTGTCATGGCCACGGCGGTGGCGATATTCTGGGATTCCGTCAACGCGGCGTTCGATATGTTTATAGGGAAGGCCGATCGAATTCACGCCGCCGGCTTCACGCTTTGGGTGGCGCTGGGAACTGTTGTCATAAAAATCGCGCTCACCGTCGTGACCCGTCTGCTGGCAGGGCAGACCGGAAATGCCGCCGTGCTGGCACTGGCGCAGGATCACCGGAACGACGCCTTTTCCGCGGCGGGTGCGGCGCTGGGAATCCTTGTCGGACGGATGGGGCATCACTGGGCGGACCCCCTGGCAGGCGCCATTGTCTCGCTGATCGTTTTCAAAACCGGCATTCAGATACTCCGGGATTCATCGGCTAATTTGATGGATGCGGTGCCGGGCGACGCCCTCGACAAACAGGTGCGCGGCCTGCTCGCCGGCCTGCCGGCGGTGATTGAGGTGGAAGAAGTCCAGGCGCATCATTTCGGGCCATACCTGGTTTTGAATGTCACCATTGGCATCAACGGCCTCCTGAGTGTTGTGTCTGGCGACCAGATTGCTTCGGAAGTCGAACGGATTCTTGTGAAAAACGTCGGATTCACGCGCCGCGTGCATGTGCATTACCACCCGGCGCAAACGAAAAGCGGATGAATTATTGTTTCAGGATTTCCAGCGCGAACGGATGGCCGTCGTCCGCCAATGCCTGCCTACGCCTGGCTTCGGCGCGGCATGCAGTTCGGCGCTAAAGGACAGCAATCCGGATCCGGGTTTGCCGCCCGCATCAGGAAGTCTGATATTATTTTGAGAACCTTAACACCGGCCCGGCAGACAGCCGGCCTGGACCAGGTTGGCGCGGATACGTTCGAGCGGCGGACGGTCGTCGGCTGTAAATTCGCTGCCGGTGATCGTCTCATACGCCTGAATGTACCGGCGGGCGGCTTCGAGCCTGACTTCGTCCGGCATGGCCGGCGGGTTGCCTTCGCCGCGGAATCCCTGCGCGGCGAACCATTCGCGCACGTATTCCTTGTCAATCTTGCGCTGGTCCCGGCCGGCCTGGAAAAGCTCCGCATAGGTGTCGGCTAACCAGTAGCGCGAGGAATCCGGAGTGTGAATTTCGTCCGAGATCAGCAGCCGGCCGTCCCGGAGGCCTAGTTCGTACTTGGTGTCAACCAGGATCAGGCCGCGTTCCCGGGCGCGTTCAACGCCGAACCGGAACAGGCGCATGCAAATTCCAGCCGCGGCATCGAAGGTGGCGGCATCTATCAGTTTTTCCGCAATCGCCTGGGCGCGGGAGATCGGCCGGTCGTGCTTTTCGAACTTGGTGGAGGGGGTCAGGATGGGCTCCGGCAATTGCTGGTCGCGCCGCAGTCCTTCCGGGAGGACATGGCCGCAATATTCCCGCGCGCCCTGCTGGTAATTATACCAGAGCGACGTCTTGGTGACGCCGGTGATGTATCCGCGCACGACGAACTCCAACGCCAGTTGTTCGCATTCCTCCACCACCATCACGCAAGGGTCGGGTGTGGCCGCCATGTGATTGGGCGCCACCTGGCGCGATGCATTGAACCAGTAGGCCGCCAGTTGATTCAGCACCTGCCCCTTGAAGGGAATTGTGCCCAGGACCCGGTCGAAGGCCGAAATCCGGTCGGTGGCTACCATCACCATGCTGCCTTTGTGCCGGTAAATATCGCGGACCTTGCCGCGGGTTTTCCGGCCCAGGCCTTTGAAATCGGTGTTTTCCACCGTCCGGCTCAATTCCTGCCGCAAGCGATTTTCGGAAATCATAATGCCATCCCTCCCGTGGTTCCCGCCCACCCCGCTCACATGCCCGCACATACTTCCGCCCCGCGCGCCCACTCCACCAATACCCGCCGGCGATAAAGTCCCTCGCTTAAATGCGTGTTTTCAAAATTCAAACGCAACCGCAGGGCCGTTCCGTCCGCGGCGTCGCGGGCGGCGATAGCGCCTGACACCTGCTCCGCATTCCACTGCCGCTCCGGAATTTCCGCCCATTCGAGCAACCAGGCCAGCAGGTAAGCGAAAATCTCGGCATCCACGCAATCGCGCGGCAACTCGCGGACGCAAACCTGCTCCGCGCCGGCCCGCAACTCCAATTTCACGGCGCCGGGCAATCCCAGCAATTCGCACTCGGCCATCACCGCGGCCAACGATTCGCGCCGGCCCGCGGCCGCTGTGCATTGAATTTCGCGCTCCAAAGCCAGGGTGGGAAACAACATGTCCGGCTGCAGCGGTCCGTCCATCAAGGCCGTCAACGCCATGGCATCGCAACGGGGATAATCCGAGCGCGTTTCCTGCAGGAGCGCCAGCCAGAACCGGGCGGCGGAGTTGGCGTAAGGCACGCCGCGCACGTACAACGGCCGCAGCGCCGGGCCGCCGGGGTGCTTGTCGTCCGCCAGCATGCGTGACATACCTGGGATTCTCCTGGCCGGGCCGTGCGCCCCTGAAGACGGCAGGTTCAGGATGAAATCATCCCGGTCGGTCTGGGCCCCGCGTTGAAATGGGGTGGGTAACGGGATTTGAACCCGCGACATTCAGATCCACAATCTGACGCTCTAACCAACTGAGCTATACCCACCGGCAAAAACCGGGGAGCAGTATGGCACATCCGGGAGCGGATTTCAACCGGAATCTTGGGCGGCGCGCAGATTATACCGAAACGCCCAGGATTTCCAGGACGCGGTTGAAATCGTCATTTGAATAAAAATCGATTTCCAGCGTGCCCTTGATCTTGCGGCCGCCGGCCAGGGTGCGCGAAGGCGCAATGCGCACGGCCGTCCCGAAATGCTGGTGCAGGACATCGGTCAGATGCCGCAGGTGCTCCGGCGGGATATCCACATCCTGGGTGCGCCGCGAACGGCGTCCGCCGCGCGCCAGGCGCGCGACAACCTTTTCCGTGTTGCGCACCGACCAGCCTTCCGCCGCCGCCCGGCGCGCCAGAAGGCAGCGTTCCTCCGGCAAAGCCACGCCCAGCAGCACCTTGGCGTGGCCGGCGGAAAGGCGGCCGTCGGACAACATGGTCTGCACTTCCTCGGGCAAATCCAGCAGGCGCAGGGCATTGGCCACGGTGGCGCGAGCCTTCCCCACCCGGCCGGCAATGGCTTCCTGGGACAAGCCGAACTGGTCGGCCAACCGCTGGTAGCCGCGGGCCTCCTCCATGGGATTCAGGTCGGCACGCTGGAGATTTTCCACCAGCGCCATTTCCAGCGAGCCCTGGTCGCCAATTTCCACCACGCGCACCGGAACAACGGCCAGGCCGGCCTGGCGCGCGGCGCGCAAACGCCTTTCGCCCGCCACCAGTTCATACCGGCCGCCCTGCTTGCGCACCAGCAAAGCCTGGAGCACCCCGCAGGATTTGATGGAAGCGGCCAATTCATCCAGCGATTCCGGCGTGAAGTCATCCCGCGGCTGCAGCGGGTTGACGTGAATCAGATTCAGCGCCAACTCCGTCGGCGGTAAATCAGGGGACAGCGCCGCCGGGACCGCCGCTTCCGCGGCAGGCGCGGGCACGGGACTGTCCTTGATCAATGCAGCCAAACCGCGCCCTAGACCATGTTTAGCGGCCATAAGCGTATTCTTTCTGCTTTCGGAATGAATTTTGAAATGATTTTGCGCCGGATGAACTTAGTGGGTAAATAAAAGCGCAATCACCTGCCATTGTCAATGAAAATTGCCACCAAACCCCGCAGCATACGTTGACATCCGCCCGACTTACCGTTACCATGCGCACATGCAAAGTCACCATCGCGCCGCCATGCATGCATCCGCCCCCACCCGGCCGGCGGCGCCGCGCTTCCCGGTAATTGACTTTCACAACCACGCCTGGGCCGGGTTTAATCCCGCCCGCGTGGCCCGCATCATGGACCAGGCCGGCATCGCTTTGTACGGCAATCTCACCGGCAACATGCAAATAGTCTGGGCAGGCGGCGGCTACCAATGGCAGGAAACCCCGTTCAACGCCGTCATGTCCCGCGCCAGGCCGCGGACGGCGCGGCGTTTCTTCAGTTTCACCGCCGCCACTTTCGCCCGGCCGGCTACCCGTCCGCTTTTCAATGATGCCGCCCGTTTTATTGACGAGACGCTGGCCATGCTGAACCAACATGCCCGGCAGGGCGCGCGCGGGCTGAAGGTCCTCAAGGAACTCGGCTTGCATCACCGCGACGGCCAAGGCCGGCTGATCTTCTGCGACGACCGGCGGCTGGCCCCGGTCTGGGATGAATGCGCCCGCCTGGGCCTGCCCGTGCTGATTCACCAGGCCGACCCGCGCGGCTTCTTCCAGCCGATCCGTCCGGCCAACCCGCATTATACGTCCCTGCAAAAATACCCGTCCTGGAGTTATGCCGACCGGCGCCGGTTTCCAGCATTCGCCGTGCTGCAGCGGCATTGCCGCCACCTGGTGCAACGCCATCCGCGCACCAGATTCATCCTGCCCCACATGGCCAACTTGCCCGAAAACCTGGAGTATGTCGGCGATTTGTTGGAGTCCTGCCCGAACCTGACCGTGGATTGCTCGGCGCGGATTGACGACCTGGGGCATCATCCCGATGCCGCGCGCGCGTTTTTTATCCGGTGGCAGGACCGCCTGCTGTTCGGCACGGACATGCCGCCATCGGTTAAAATGTATCGCTGTTATTTCCAGTTCCTCGAGACGGATGACGACGGCATCATCCCGCCCGATTATGACGGCACCTTCGGCCGTTACCGCTGGCGGATTCGCGGATTAAAACTCCCGGACAAGGTCCTGCGCAAGATTTATCATAACAATGCCGCAAGCCTGCTGGGCACAGGGCAGTGACGGCGGCATCTTTTGCGTTTTCCAGGCATTGCCATCCAACGCCCGCAAGGCGGGCCGGCGCGGCAACACTTCCGGAACTTTTAATGCGGTTTCTGAGTTTTGCGCCATGTGCGGCTTTTGCGGCAAGGGATGGATGGTTTAAACTTTTCCGCCAGATGCCAGGGCAAATATCCAATACAATAATGCAAATATACATGCCTGACCGTTTGACCGGCTGGTTGACCCGAGCTAACATGCAATAAATGATTTGATGTTTGTTGAAATGATTGTGAGCAATTTGGGAGTTAACGCTATATGATCAAGACTAAGGTAGGATTTGTCGTTTACGGCGTGCATAAGGACGGGCTGCAGGATCCGATGGGGGTCCCTTTCATTGACGACGCTCTGGTGGCCCGTTCCAAAGCGGCGCTGCGGAGCGCCGGGTTGGATTTGATCGAGCATCCGGTGGTAGTGGCCTCGCGCATGGAAGCCCGCGAATGCTTCGCCAAGTTCAAAAAAATGGATGACGTGTCGGGGCTGGTGCTCTTTGCCGGCACCTGGGTCTGGGCCGCGCACCTGCTGGGCGCCTTGCGCGATTACGCCATGGCCGGCAAAAGCCTGGCCGTCTGGACCCATCCCGGCTCGCAAGGCTGGCGTCCGGTGGGCGGACTGGTGTTGCATGGCGCACTGATGGAGGCGGACATCCCGCACCGGTTCGTTTACGGGGCCGCCGAGGAATCCGACACGGTCAGCCGGATCGTCAGTTATTGCCGCGCCGGCGCCATGCGCCAGAGGCTGAACCAGGCGGTCTTCGGTGTCTTCGGCGGGCGCGGCATGGGCCAGAGCTGCGGCGTGGCCGATCCGTCCCAATGGATGCGATCCTTCGGCGTAGACCTCGATTCGCGCGACACCACGCAACTCATCCGCACTGCCGACGCGGTGACGGCCGCGGAATTAAAGGCCGTGCGCCGGAAAATTCAGCCGCTGTTCAGCGAGCCGGTGCCGGCCGGCGCCGCCGCGGATCGCTCGCTGCGGGTGTACCTGGCGCTGAAAAAAATCCTGGCCGCCGAGCAGTGGGACGGCTACACCATCCAGTCCTTCCCCGGCCTGGGCGACGAGTATTGCGCCACCTGCCTGGCGCAAAGCCTGATGCTCGAAGACGGCGTCGGCACCTCCACCCTGAGCGATTTTAACACCCTGCTGACGGTCAAGCTGCTGACCGATTTCAGCCGCGAGCGCGTGTATTACGGCGACCTCCAGCATATTGACAAGCAGCAGAAGGAAATCAAGATCATTGGCGATGGCGCCTGCCCGCCGTCGCTGGCCGGCAAACTCGGCCCCGCCGGCTTCGCCGAACACGGCATCCCCACTGAGGGAGAGGCCGGCGGCATATCCGTCAAACTCATCTGCAAGCCCGGCGATGGCGTGCTGGCGCGCCTGGGCCGCCGCGCGGGCAGATTCGAGCTGGTGGTATGCCGCTGCACCGTCTTCGAGCCGCCGGCAGCGACAATCGAAAAACGCCAGTTGGAATGCGGCATCCCATTCTGGCCGCATGCCTTCGTCACCGCGCAGGCGGACATGGACAAGCTGCTGCAGGCCTGGAACAACGAATACGCCTGCCTGGGTTACGGCATGCACTTGTTCGACGACCTGCAAGCCTTCGCGGAGTTGGCCGGGATTGATTTTATTGCGCCGTAATGGCGTTCGAAGTTCGGGGTTCACTAAAACCTCAAAACCAATCATTCTGAATTCAGACGCCTGCATGCTGAATTCATGTAAAACTTTTGTTTTGAATGTGCTCGACAGCTTGATAATTCTCCTGTTTCCTGTATGATTTCCAACTATCACAAACCCCTTTTGGAAAAAGCATATGCTGGAATTCAAACCGGACGCGGACAAGGTTTTTGAGCGGCTGACGGCCTGGTGGAACGGCGAGGTGCTCGACCGGGCGAACATTGCCATCGTGGCGCCGAAAAAGGGAGCGTTATTAAAAAACATCCCGGCGCCGGCCACGCTGGAAAAACAGTGGACTGACATTGATTATGTCATCGAAAAACACTTCGCCCGCATGGCCGCCACCGCCTACATGGGCGATGCCTTGCCGTGCATGCGCGCGGAGCTGGGTCCAAATTTCCTCGCCGCCACCCTGGGTTGCAAGCTGAATTTTCTGCCCGATACCACCTGGACCGAACCGGCCATTGCCGACTGGCAATCGTTTCAGGGCTTGCCCGATTACCATGCCAGCCGTTGGTACCAACTCACCGTCAAAATGACGGAGCGGGTTGCCGCCGAAGCCGAAGGGCGCTGCATCGCCCAGATGCCGGACTTGCATTGCGGCGGCGATGCGGTGGCGGCATTGCGCGGCAATGAGCCGTTTTTGCTCGATTTTTATGACAACCCCGGCCGCCTGCGCCAAACGCTGGGCATGGTTGACGATATTGCCTGCGAGATGGTGGATACATTTTACCGGCTCACCACCATGCACGGCCAGCCTGGCAGCACCGGGTTCCTGGTTTGGGGGCCGGGCAAAACTTTCCCGCTGCAGGATGACACCCTGGCGCTGGTATCGCCCGCCGCCGCGCGCGAATTCCTGTTGCCCGGACTGCTCAAGCAGGCGCGCCATGTGGATCACGCCATGCTGCATCTGGATGGGCCCGCGGCGCTGGACAAGCTGGATATGCTGCTTGAGTCTCCCGAAATTCACGGCATTCAATGGCAGCCCGGCGCTGCGCATCGCCCCAAAATCCAATGGATACCGCTGATGCAACGCATCCTGAAAGCGGGCAAGCTGCTTTATACCGGCTGCACCGCCGCGGAAGTCGAGCCGCTCCTGACGGCCTTGCCGAGCCGTGGTCTGCGCCTCAGCTTGACCGCGCGCAGCGAGGAGGAAGGCGAACATATTTTGAAGCTGGCGGCGAAATTGACGCATTAGTGCCTTAAACCACAGTAACTGCCCAAAAATTGGAGGGCAGTTACTGTAGTTTAAGGCATGGTGAAGGGGAAGGCGACAGGTAAAGGTGCAGTTAGCCCGCAAGCGGGCCAGATGATTCCGGATTGGTTCCGGATCAAATTACACATTCACCACCTCACAGGAGGATGGCAAGCTTGTAGCCTGAACCGGCCGGCGGTATTCGGCTGCTTGGGCTTGGCGGGGCTGTGTCCGCCGAAGCCTTGGCGCAGGAGGATGGCCGCAGGCCGAAATGTAATATCCGCTCTTGGCGTTCCTGGCGTCCTGGCGGTGAAATGTGCCTCGCCAATAAGCCTGATTGAATTTAGAAAACAGGAAAGCAGGAAAATATTTTATGCCAGGCAAAAAGAGCATATTTCACTTCAAATCAGGTAAATGGTATTTGCAAGCTGCGCCGGATGACGGCGCGCGCATTACCCGCCTGGCCTATGACGGATTCGATTTGCTGACTCCGGCGCCGTCCCGGTTCCGGCCGCCTAAACGGGACTACGGCCTTTACGAAACGCGGCCTGTTGGCGGATATGACGATTGTTTTCCCAGCGTGGAAACCTGCCGGTTTCCCGGCCGGAACTGGCGAGTGCCCGACCATGGCGAATTATGCTGGCTGCCATGGACGGTGCAACCGGCACGCGGCGGCCTGCGGTTTACCGTTCAATCGCAAAGGCTGCCGCTGACTTTCAGCCGTACCATGATATTTTCTGAAAACCGGCTGACCTGGCAATTCGAGGTCAAGTCTGGGGCACGCGGGGCGCTTCCCTTCCAGCACATCATGCATCCGCTGATGCCGCTGGATCAAATTTACATTGCCGGATCGAAATTGCCGCCTTGCGGAATTATTTATGATGAAACCAGTAAAAAGCCTTTAAAACGGGTGCAAGCCGCGCGATCCGGCAGCGCCGGCATACGCGCTATTCTGGAATCAATCAAGCCCGGCGAATTCAGGATGCTGATTTTAAGAAACGTAAAATCTGGAAATTTCATCCTGGCTTTTAAGAACGGGATATGTTTAAAAGTAAAATTCCCCCGAAAATATTTTAATTCACTGGGCATCTGGTGGAATAATCGCGGATATCCGGATGAGCCGGGCATTCGACGCTGCGAATGCGCATTCGAGCCCATCCCGGGACCAGCCAGTTCCCTGGCGCGCTCCGTCCGCTCCGGCGATGACATGATCGTTCTACCAGGACAAAACCTGGCATGGAATGTTGTATGGGAAATAACAAGATAAGGTTTTAAGGTGTTACGTTTTAAGGTGTTAAGGCCCAGTCAACTTTTCTTGGTGTATTATACAAGGTTTTAAGGTGTTACGTTTTAAGGTGTTAAGGCCCAGTCATCTTTCCACTGGTGTATCATACAAGGTTTTAAGGTGTTACGTTTTAAGGTGTTAAGGCCCAGTCATCTTTCCTTGGTGTATTATACAAGGTTTTAAGGTGTTACGTTTTAAGGTGTTAAGGCCCAGTCATCTTTCCTTGGTGTATTATACAAGGTTTTAAGGTGTTACGTTTTAAGGTGTTAAGGCCCAGTCATCTTTCCACTGGTGTAAAATGAGTTATCAATCATTTGAAGATTTGGAGGTTTGGAAAAATTCATGCCGACTGGCTGTCAATATTTATAAAGAGATGAAAGATTGCAAAGATTATGGATTGAAAGACCAAATGACCCGCGCCGCGGTTTCAATCCCATCAAATATTGCCGAAGGTGCTGAAAGGAACAGTCGGCAGGATTTTATCCGTTTTTTACATATAGCCAAAAGTTCGGCTGGCGAGCTGCGAACACAGATTTATATTGCCGAACAAATTCAAATAATATCAAAGGAAACAGCCGATGATCTGGTGGGCAAATTAAAGAAAATATCCGCCATGCTTCACAACCTAATTAAATCCTTAACACCCTAACACCCTAACACCTTAACACCCTAAAACCCTAACACCTTAACACCCTAACACCCTAAAACCTTAAAACCTTATCCCCCTATCCCCCTATGACTTCTATTAATGAAATCGTGCGCCAGGCCTGGCGCGAAGGATGGACTGTCCCGGGATTCAACATCCCCTACCTGCCCATGATGCAGCCGGTCGTCAATGCCCTGCGTGACTGCAACAGCTTCGGCTTGATCATGGTGGCCCGGCTGGAGTGGATGAAATTCCAGGCCGGCAGCATCGAAGCCGTGCGGGATGAGTATGCCCGCGTCGGCGATCCGCGCCATACCCGGCTGCACCTGGATCACGTGCCGGTGATTGATGAAGACCGCCAGCGGGTGGATTACCTGGCCGACATCCGCCGCGCCATCAAGGCGGGGTACAACTCGGTCATGGTGGACGGCTCGCGTCTGCCGCTGGCTGGAAATGCCGCCTGCGCCAAAAAAGTGGTCGAACTGGCGCATGCCGCCGGCGTGGCCGTCGAAGCCGAACTGGGCGCCATCATGGGGCATGAAGCGGGGCCGCTGCCTCCGTACGATGAATTGTTCGAGTCCGGGCAAGGCTTCACCGATCCGGATGAAGCCCGCCGCTTCGTGGCAAGCACCGGCGTGGACTGGCTGTCCGTGGCCGTGGGCAGCGTCCATGGCGCCATCAGCGTCGCCACGCGGGATCGTCCGAAAGTGGCGGCGCGGCTGAACATCCGGCACCTGGCTCAAGTGCGCCAGGCGGCGGACGTGCCGCTGGTGCTGCACGGCGGCACGGGCATCCGCAAGGAATACATCATGGATGCCATCCGCAACGGTATCGCCAAGATCAACGTGGCCACAGCCTTGCGCCAGCCTTACGAAAAACACCTGCCGGAATCACCGGAGAAGGCCTTGGATGCCGTTTATGCGGCAGCCTGCAAGGTCATCCGCGAAGACCTGGAAATTGCCGGCACCGCGGAACGACTGGTTGCGTCTCCAGGTGGCCACTGAAATAAAGCAAACGAATATCTCTCACAAAGACACCAAGGCGCAAAGAAGATGAGGATAATTTACCACGGAGCAGGATGAGCGGATGGAGGGATTAGCTGACCGCTAAGCGTTTACCGGCTGGCGCGGCAATGCTCAACGATCTTATAATTTTGTGTATTTTTGCGGCTTATACTCTCTCTGATCCGGGTACTCAAGCGTAGCGGGTGGTCCAAAATTCAAATGAGTTGCGCGCGCCGGCAATGAGGAGAATAATTCATGAATTTATACATGGGATTGGACATTGGCACCAGCGGCTGCAAGGCGGCGGTATTCGATGCCGAAGGCCGGTTGCAGGCCTTGGCCCGCCGGACCTACGCCCTGCATTTCACCCCTGACGGCGGAGCGGAGTTGGATGCCGCCGCGGTCATGCAAGCATGCCGGGCGGCCGTCGCCGAAGCGGCGCGCGGCAGGACGGCGAATATCCGGGCCCTGGCCGTATCGAGCCAGGGGGAAGCTTTTACCCCGCTTGACGCGGATGGGCAGCCGTTGTGTCCGGCCATGGTTTCTTCCGACACCCGCGCGGCTGGCGAGGTGGCGCGGGAACTGCCGGGCATGGACCAGGCAAGGTTATATGCAATCACCGGCCATACCCCCCACCCCATGTTCACCCTCTACAAAATGCTCTGGCTGCGCGCCAACCGGCCGGGAATCTGGCAAAGCGCCGCCAGGTTTCTGTGCTTTGAGGATTTGCTGCACCATCAGCTCGGACTTGATCCCGCCATCAGCTGGCCGCTGGCCGGGCGCACCATGATGTTCGATGTCCGGAAGCATGCCTGGAGCGCGCCGATCCTGGATTTGGCCGGATTGACGCCGGAGCAACTCGCCCGGCCCATGCAATCCGGCGCCATCGTCGGCGCCGTGAATGACAAGCTAGCCGCCGGCTGGGGCTTGCCGCCCGGCGTACTCGTCGCCGCCGGCGGCCATGACCAACCCTGCTCCGCGCTGGGCGCAGGAGCGACCGAATCCGGCTCGGCCATGTATGCCACCGGCACGGTGGATTGCATTACCCCCGCTTTTGCCAAACCGGTCTTCAGCGCCAGCCTCATGCGCGCGAATTTATGTACTTACGATCATGCCGCGCCAGGATTATACGCCACGATCGCCGTCAACCTGACTGGCGGCAATGCCCTGCAATGGTTTCATGACGAATTCGGCCACCCCGAACGGGCCGCCGCCCGCGCCGGCGGCCGGGACGCCTACGAATTGTTGCTGGAAACCGCGGCGGCATCCTCATCGTCATTGCTGGCGCTGCCATATCTGGCGCCTGCCGGCACACCGTATTTTGACACGGTAACACCCGGCGCAGTGATGGGATTGCGCCTGACCACCAAGCGCGGCGACATCCTGCGCGCGCTGCTGGAAGGATTGGCGCTGGAAATGCGCCTGAATCTCGAAATCCTGGCGGAGGCCGGCGTTCCGGTCGAAAACCTGCGCGCCGTCGGCGGCGGCGCCCGTTCGGACTGGTGGAACCAACTCAAGGCGGATGCGGTCAACCGGCCGGTGATCGTCCCGGATGTGACCGAGGCCGGCTGCCTGGGCGCAGCCATGCTGGCCTGCGCCGCGCATACCGGCGCCGATACAGCCGCGCTGGCCAAATCCTGGGTGCGCCCCCGCAAGGAGTTCGCGCCGCGCCAGGACGCCGCGGCATTCTATACCGCCCGCTACGCGGCCTACCGCAACCTTTATCCCGCCCTGCGCGATTTTACCCGCCAGCAGAAGCTTGATCAGTAACAGGACGGCAGAATGCCGCCTCCCCGCCGTTAAAATGAAACATGCTTACACATCCGGACAAGTGTTCTGGCCCGGCCGCGTTGAAAAAACGCCTTTCAATGTTTCCGTCGAACACCCGCTCTGCGTGATCTCCCACCGGTTCCGGGAACGCATCACCGCGCAGTTCGACATGCACTCCGGCTTGGAACTCGGTGTAATCCTGGCCGGCGCCATGCGCCGGTATTGGCAGGGCCACGCGATCACCGCAGGCCCGGGCGAAATGTGGGTTTGCGGCATGTGGGAGCCGCACGGCTGGGCGGTAACCCGCGCGCCATGCCAGGCCGTGGTGCTGATCGTCGATCCCTCGTTCCTGCTGCGCGCCGGCCGGGAAATAGCCGGTAAAATCAACTGGCTGGCGCCGTTCCGCGCCGCGCCGGCTGACCGCCCGCGCCTGCCGCGCCGCCGGCGCGCCCAAGCCGCACAATTGGCGCGGGAATTGTTCAACCCGGCATATGCCGGCCGCCCGGTGGACGGTAATGCGCTGGACCGTGTGAAGCTGCTGGAATTGATGCTGCTGATCCCCCCGGGCTCCGCCCGGCCGGAATATCACGCGGATGAAATGCTCGCCCGCGTTGACCAGGCGGTCCAATTGATATTTAGCTCCCAGAAATATATCTCAACCCAGGCCGCGGCCCGCCATTGCGCCATGAGCCGCAACGCCTTTGCCGGGCTGTTTCAACAGGCGATGGGATTGTCTTTCGCCGAATTCGCCTTGCGCTACAGGGTCAGCGGCGCGGCGCGCGCCATGTTGACGCGCGGCTTATCCGCCAAATGCATCGCCGCCGAATGGGGCTTCGCCGATCCGAGCCATTTTTACCGGTGTTTCCGGAAGTACCACCATTGCTCCCCCACCGCATGGATGCTGCATCACCATTCTGCATCTCATCCGGGTTGATGCTGAATAATCCGTTGCCTGATGTCCGATCGGCCCAGCTTGCGGGCCAACCACATCCAGTTGCTACGGGACAAACCGGCACTTCCCGCCTGCACTTGCACCATGGTTTGAAACTGCAGATGCTAACCTCCTTTTTTCTTGTTTTTTGGGGCAGGTACTGTATTAAGTCACTAACCAGGGCCGGCTGCCGCCGTCTGAGATCCAACCGAAGCAACAAGGAATCCCATGATCAGGCATGACCAACTGCATCATACCGTCTTTGCAGATGACTTTTCCCGCGCGCTGGACGATGCCTATCCCGCCGGGTGGGTCTGCGAAAATGACTGCGAACAGCCCTTCCGGCAGGGCGTGGTCAAGGATGGCGCATTCCATATCTGCCCGGCCAGCCATACCAATAAACACCTGCCGTTGACTCCGCCACTGGCGGATTTCCGCCTGGAATTGTCGGTCGCCGGCAATCCGTTTTTTTCAACCGCCGGACTGGACATTTATTTTCGCTATGACCGCGAGACGCGGCGGGGGCTTCTCTTGCGCTATGCCTGGGGCATTTGCGGCGGGCAAACCCATTATGCCCAAAAACCGGTCCCGGAATATGTCTGCGCCTTGCTCGCATATGACGGTACGCGCCCGGCCGGCAAGCGCAAACTGCTGGCGGAACAGAAAACCGGCGGATTTCTGGCGGACTTGAACCGGACGCAGGCGCTAATTTTGTCGGTGGAGGAAAACCGCATCGTTTTCCAGCACGACGGGGTGACAGTTTTCGAAAACGCATTGGCTGCCGCTTCCGCTGCGCCGCCGGCGGGCATGCTGGCATTGAGCCGCGCCGACAAAGCCGGCGACCTGTCCGTCCGGAAAATCGCCATCCAGGCCCATGCCGCGCCGGACCGCGCCATCATCCGCCCGGAGACCAAAACGGAATTCCCCGCCGAAATACACGGAATAATCTCTCCTTTTTACTTCCACGTGACGGCCGCACGCGAGCCGGGACGCGTCAGGCTGCGCCTGAAATTGACGGGCGGCCCGTCCAAAACTCCGGTTTATCCCGACATTGACCGCCAGCGCTTCAACGAAAAAATGATCAATCCCTACGTCCGTATCGAAGACGGAAATGGGCATGAAGTGGGTAAATATTTGATTTTCCGCGGGACGGTCGGCCTGGATGCGTTCCATTGGAATACCGCCTGCTCCGTCTGGGAGCACGCGGACGCCGCTTGCCCGTTGGAGCGGGAAGTGTTCCTCGAGGCGCTGCCGGAGCGCGCCGCCATTTTTATCGGCTACGATTATTACATGGCGGAAGACTCGATTTGCAACCAGGGCGGGCCCGCCGAGGCGCTGATTGACGGCCAGGGCGGAGTCGTATGGGCCGGGCGCGCCCTGTATCAGGGCGGCGTGCAAATGGAAGTTCAATCTCCCGCCGAGAAGGAAATTTGCCGGCGGATTCCGCATGATATCCATGATTACCAGGGCGCGCTGACATTCGCCCGCCGCAATCATTTTTTCATCAAAGGGGAGCCTGTCAAATTCCAGGTCCGCGCGGCCAGCCGCGACGCCACCCTGGAAAAATCCATGCTGCGCGCGGTTGTCCAGTTAGAAAATGTCTTCGGCGAGCCGGCTGGCAAGCCTTTTAAGGTTCCGTTCCGCCGGAGCGCGCCCATGCCCGGATTCCCCGGGGCGCTGGAATATCTTACCGCTTGGTTCGACTTCCCGGACCTTGACGTGGGCGTGTATCATGTCCGCGTCCGCCTGGCCGGCGCCGGCGGCAACATGGAAGTGCGCCGGGCCTTCGAAGTCATGCCGGAAAACCCCGCGGATAAATCCGCGCCGCTGGTTTCAGGACTGCCGGAACTGTATCCGAATATTCTCTCGGGAATCAAGAACGAGCATTTCCATCCCTGGGGCGGGCTGGTGGCGGATACCGCCCACTACAACAGCGGCGGGAACAACTATTTCAAAGTGGCGCGCGCATGGAACGCGCCGGATTTGCTGCACGCCTACGGCCGGAAGTTCAATTGCTGGCTCAAATCCTGGTGCAATGTTTTCGAAGAAAAGGGGATTGAACCCAACCGCGATTTGATCGAAAAAAGCGATGGCGCGCATATAACCCTCTCCCGGTTCCGCGACGGCGATTTGTGGGGCATCCAGCGCTACCGCGATCCGCGCCGGTTTGCGCTGTTGATCGAATTCCTGCACAGCGGACGATTCCGTCCCGCGCCGGAAGGCCTGCTCAACCCCGATATGCTGGAAAGACGCGGCGCGCCCGAAGGCTTGACTGCCGCCGAGTATGCCGCACTGACGCAACACCATTGGAAGGAATGGATCCTTTTCGCCAGCGCAAAGACCGCGGAAGAATACCGCCGCCGGCACGACCGGATTAAAGCCATCAATCCGGATTGCGAACCGCTGGTCCATGGCGGCGCCATTCCCGCCTATGCCTGCGGATACAAGACGGGGTATTTTTCCCTCAATTCCGCCTACGACCTGCGCGGCGACATCCCGCGGACGATCCCCGGACCGAACTCGTTCGAGGATTATCCGTTCTCCTCGGGCTATCCCATCGCCCGCGGCATCTGCCACCTGGCGGCCGCCAAGCTCGAAGCACCTCACCTGCGCCTCCTGCCGGAAGTTTTCGGCATTAACGGCGAAACACGCGATGGCCGCGTGGTGCTGGCCAATCCGCCCTATGGCCGCTCCGACCCGCCGCCAGGATTTTTTATCAAAATGTTTTACGAATACAGTTTTGCCGCCGTCTGGTTCGATGCGCAAAAATTCCGGTTCTGGAACGACCATGGCTATCACGCCAAGACCTGGGATCGCGAAAATTACGAAGAAATGCTGCAGGCCTATGCGTTCATCGCGCGCGTCAAACCCGACCGGCCGCCGCGGACGACGGCTTTCTGTTACAGCCGCGCCGCCTGCCTCGCACATCCGGAATACTTCGAGGAGGACGATGATTTTATCTTTCCCGGCGTGGCGCCGGCCAATCCGGCCGAGGAAGCAACCGCTTATGCCTATGAACAGGCGCGCCTGGCCGGCCAGCAGAACGGCTTTTTCATGCGGCTCGAGGATTGCGCCGGGCTGAAACCCGGCGACGCGGACCTGCTGGTGATTCCGCCGTTATGCGGCGTTGACGCCGAAACCAAGGCGCATATACGCAATCTGCACCGGCAGGGCGTCGCCATCCTTGGTTTCTGGAACGCGGAAGGATTGGAAGACATTTTCGGCGTGGAACCCGCGCCGGCGGTCAAGGCGTCGCGCATCGTTCCCGCCGGCCGCGCCAGGACGGCCCTGGGCGAGGCGGCGGAGCGGACCGATCACGAGCTATGTCTCATCCGGCACCGGACCACTGCCGCCGAAACGCTGCTGGCCGACGCCTCGGGCGCGCCGGTGCTGGTTCTGAACGAGACGCCCGGCGGTAAGGCCGCATTTTTCACGCTGCCGCCCATGTTCGTCAAGCGCTCGCGCACGCCCATGGTTTATGGCCAGCGCAGCAACAGCCGGCTGATGAACCGGGCCGCCGCCTGGATTCAGGAAATCCTGGGCAGCAAGACTGTCGCGACTACCGCGGGAACCTTGATCGCCTTTGAGGATGCCGGACGCAACCTCCACGCAATCGTTTCCGAAGACCGCTGCCCTCTGCCCGGCCGGCCGATCCGGCCGCTGGTCCGGATCAATCTGCCGGGATTATCCGCGCGGCGGATCGCGTCCGACAGGGAATATGAGATTACAGCGATCAGGAAGCAACACGCCCTGCTGCGCTTTACCCTCGCGCCCTACGAATCGGCGCGGATCAAAATCGTCCCGGAATGATATGCAGGACCGGCGAACCGAGCAAACGCAAGGGACAAGGAGTTCCAAGCCAGGGCTGGTGGTGGGGGGACGATTCGAACGTCCGAAGGCATAGCCAACAGATTTACAGTCTGCCCCGGTTGACCACTTCGGTACCCCACCATGTTCGGCCAAAACCCGCCGAATTCCGGATATGATTCCAGACCGGGCCGGGCATTGCAAGCAAAAACTTCCCTCGTTTTGAATTTCACTCGCGCGGTGGAACCAACCTGCGCGCATTTTCGCATAAAATATTTTTTTGTAAATATCTGTTCGTAACAAGTCAAGTGTCCGCTTTTTGTAACAAGTGATCTGTCCGATTTGTTATTGTGTGTTGTTGCTCCTGGGGTGAGGATTTTCCTCCCCCGCGGGGGAGGAAAAAGTTTATGCGACGTCCTCCAGCGACGCCGAAATGTTCAACGGTCCTTGGTAGCGGCCAACCACATGCGGGCCATAACGGATGGACACCGTGCCATCGAGGTGCTCGCAGACTTTAACCCGGCACTTGGCGAAGCTGAAACGCCATTTTGATGGTCCAATCTGCAAGCGGCGACTCCCGACAGCCACGGTATTGTCATTTTGAACCTCTCGCGCATGCTGCACACAGAAAATGCTGTCCAAATCCTGCTCACCGCAAGGCACGAAACACGTTCCTGTTTCCCGCGCCTTCACCTTCATGTTGCGATTGAAGGAAGGCAGAAACTGTTGTTGAATATAGACGTTGGCCTCGGCCATCGTCCGGATTCCCGCCTGCCTTAATTCCTGCGGCAGGCGCCCTTGCCAGGTCTTAAACATCCGCTCTATTCGCCCACGTCCCTGGGGGCTATAGCTCGGAATATGTTCGATCCCCAACTGTTGCAACGCCCGTCCAATTTGCGTCAATTGACGCCGGTCCACCGCCCCGCCTTCTTTGGGCGTATAAAAGAAATGACTGCCACGATCCGTGTACAGACTGCAGAAAACCCCATGTTTAATAATGACTTCTTTCAACCCCTTCATCACCGTTAATGTCCCTTCCTGGGGCACAAGATAGGCCGTGTAGACTTCGCTGGTGGCATCGTCCATCACCAGGATCAGATCCTGCTTCTGGCCCGCCAGCAGGGGCAACCAGGCATGGGTGCTGCCATCCACCATCAACATCATCCCCGCCATTGGTCGCCGTTCCCGCTGCTGCCGATGCGGCCCTCGTTTCCGGGCCTTCGCCACCAACCCGGCCGTCTGCAAGGCGCTCTTGACCCACTGATAACTGAGCTCGATCCCATGCTCCGCCTGCAGCTTCTCGTGAAAATGCCTCACATTGAAATCCATGTATTCTTCTCGGTACAACCTCAGCACCTGCTTCACCGTCGCAAGGGGCACGCGCCGCGGCCCCGGTATCTTCCGCCGACGATCCAGCAGCCCGTCGTAACCATACCGCTCGTAGCGCCCTTTCCAGCGCCGCATGGTCCGGTAGCTCACACCTAGTATCTCCGCCGCCTCCCACCACATTAACCGCCCTTCAATCGCACGCAAGATCACTTCCTGTACCTTCATTGCCCGCTCCAGTGCTGCCTTCGGATATTCATCCATATAACCCCCCTTTGAATGCACCATCCTGACAGCTTTAAGCGGACAAATCATTTGTTAATTATGCGGCCAAGTCATTTGTTTACGACATTTTTTGTAAATATCTTGACTCTTCCATCGCCCGCCGTTATCCTCTCGCCCCTTAACGCGGACACATTGTCCCGTACCGGCGGCGCCACCGCCCCGGTTGAGCGGAATCAGCGGGGAAAACCATGACAGCAGCGCCGACCAAAAACACAAACCTTATCCAATGGGTGCGCGCCGCGACGGAACTCTGCCAGCCCGACAAGGTGCATTGGTGCACCGGCACGGACACAGAATACCACGCGCTTTGCGATCAAATGACCGCGTCCGGCTCTTTCATCAAGCTCAATCCTGCCAAACGCCCGGGATGTTACCTTGCGCGTTCGCATCCCAGCGACGTGGCGCGCGTGGAAGACCGCACGTTCATCTGCACGCCCTCCCGCGGCGATGCCGGTTCGAACAACCACTGGGCCGACCCGGACGCCATGCGGAGCAAGCGGAATGAATTGTTTCAAGGCTGCATGCGCGGCCGCACCCTCTACGTGATTCCCTTTTCCATGGGGCCCCTGGGCGCGCCGCTGGCCAAGATCGGCGTTGAAATAACCGATTCGCCTTACGTCGTATGCAACATGCGCATCATGACCCGCATGGGGCAAGCCGTCCTGAACGAACTCGGCGATGACGGCCGTTTCATTCCCTGCCTGCATTCCGTGGGCGCGCCGCTGGCCCCGGGCCAGGCGGACGATCCCTGGCCCTGCGAACCCGATCCGGCCAAAAAATACATCGTGCATATGCAGGATGAACCGTCCATCTGGTCTTACGGATCCGGATACGGCGGCAACGCCCTGCTGGGCAAAAAATGCCTGGCCTTGCGGCTGGCATCGTATATCGCCCGCCGTGAAGGCTGGCTGGCCGAACACATGCTGATTCTCGCGATTACTTCGCCGCAAGGGCGGAAATATTACATCGCCTCCGCTTTTCCCAGCGCCTGCGGCAAAACCAACCTGGCCATGATGCAGCCGACCCTGCCCGGCTGGAAAGTCCGTTGCCTGGGCGACGATATCGCCTGGATGCGCATTGGCTCCGATGGCCGCTTGTACGCCATCAATCCGGAATACGGCTTTTTCGGCGTGGCCTCCGGCACTTCCGACCAATCCAACCCCAATGCCATACAGACCATCCAGCGCAACACGATTTTTACCAATGTCGCGCTGACCACCGATCGCGATGTATGGTGGGAAGATATGACGGCAACACCGCCCCACCACCTGACAGACTGGGAAGGACGCCCCTGGACCCCCGGTTGCGGCCGCAAGGCCGCCCACCCCAATTCCCGCTTCACCGCCCCGGCTTATCAATGCCCGTCAATTGATCCCGAATGGGAAAACCCGGCCGGTGTGCCAATTTCCGCCATTCTTTTCGGCGGGCGCCGGCCTTCCACCATCCCGCTGGTCGCGGAAGCGGTTGACTGGGAACAAGGCGTCTTCATGGGATCCTCCGCCGGCTCGGAGACCACATCGGCTGCCCTGGGAAAAGCTGGCGTCCTGCGCCGCGATCCATTCGCCATGCTGCCCTTCTGCGGCTATCACATGGGCGATTACCTGGCCTACTGGCTGTCAATCCCGCAGCGCGCCAACCGGCGCAAATTGCCGATGATTTACTTCGTCAACTGGTTCCGCAAATCATCCGACGGCCAATGGCTCTGGCCGGGATACGGAGAAAACAGCCGGGTGCTGAAATGGATTTGCCAACGCGTGGATGGGACAGCCGCCGCCGTCAGCACGCCCATCGGCAACCTGCCGGCGCCGGACGCCCTGGATCTCAACGGATTGAGCCTGCCGCCCGACCACCTGCGCCAACTGCTGGAAGTGGACCGGGACGCCTGGCGGCACGAAACCGACGATATTGAGGCCTACTACCAGACGCTTGGCGAGCGGCTGCCGCCGGCTTTGTGGGAACAATTGCAGAAATTGCGCCAACGCCTGGCCGCCAGCCAGGTTTGAGCGGTTTTAACCGGCCGGGCGCCAGGCCTGCACATTCAACTGCAAGATGGTGCGGTCCTGCCAGGTATTCTCCTGCAACTGGAAGGCCAGGTCAAAGGCGCCGGGCGGCGGCGGATCGCCAGCGCGGCCGAAGGCAATCGCCTCGTAACGCAACCGGCCGTCGGTAACCTTTAATTTTAAATGTTTGCGGCCGACAATCCGCGGCGCTTCCGCGACACGCAACCCGCGCGCCGCCAATACCGGCGCGGGATGGCTCTGGCCGAAGGGCCGCATATCCTGCATGGCTTCCAGCAATTGCCGGTCCAGTTCCGGCAGTTCCACCCAGCAGTCTACGCGCTGCACCGGGCGCAAATCCGCCCCGCGCAAACGCGCGGTCGCGGCGGCGTTGAAAGCGGCGCTGAATTCCGGCAAGGCGGCGCGGCGCAGCGCCAGCCCGGCGGCCGAGGCGTGACCGCCGAAGGCGGCCAGATGCCGGGAACATTCCCGCAGGCATTCCAGCAGGTTGAACCCATCAATCCCGCGGGCGGAACCGCGGCCCAGGTCATCGCCATCGAACGACACCACCGCCACCGGCCGGCGGTAACGGGCCGTCAGGCGCGCGGCAACAATGCCGATAACCCCCGGATGCCAGCCTGCGCTCGCTGCCACCAGGCCGAATTGCGCAGCGGAATCGAACTGGCGGCCCCTGCCCTCAAGCTGCTCGACCGCCTCATCGTAAATCCGGCTTTCGATTTCCTGCCGCGCACGGTTGGCGCTATCCAGTTCGCCTGCCAGAACGGCCGCGCGGGCCGGATCTGACGTCAGAAGCAATTCCAGGGCGGGCTCCGGCGTTTGCAGCCGGCCCACGGCATTCACCCGCGGTGCCAGGCCGAAAGCCACATGGCCGGCGCTGATCTCGCCCGTGAGGCCGGCACGCTCGATCAATGCCTGCAGTCCGACGCGTCCGATGGAATGCAGTAGTTCCAGCCCATGCCGGACCAGGACGCGGTTATCCTCCAGCAACGGCGCCACATCCGCCACGGTGCCCAGCATGACCAGGTCCAGCCAGGCTTCCAAATTCAGGCGGGCGGCGGCCGGCCGGCCCCCTGTGGCCAGCGCGCGGCAGAGCTGGTAAACCACGCCCACTCCCGCCAGCATGCAAGCCGCCGGGTCGCTGCCCAACTTGGGATTCACGACGGCGGCAGCCTGCGGCAGTTCCGCACCCGGTTCGTGATGGTCGGTGATAATCACGTCAATCCCGGCGGCCGCCGCCAGCGCGCAGGTCTCCGCGGAGGTGATGCCCGTATCCACCGTAATTATCAGGGCGGGATTGCCCAGCGCGCGACAACGGTCCAGGGCCGCGGGAGTGAACCCGTAGCCCGTCTGCATCCGATTGGCCAGGCAGGGCGTAACAGAGGCCGCTCCGAGCGCGCGCAAGACCTGGAGCAGGAGCGCCACGCTGGTAATGCCGTCGGCGTCGTAATCGCCGAAAATCACGATTTCTTCCCGGGCATCCACCGCCCGCCAAAGGCGCGCCGCGGCGGCCGGCATATCCGGCAAAAGCAGCGGATCGCCCAGGTCCGTCAAGGCCGGCCGCAAAAACCGGCGTACGGCGGCGGCGTCCGGGAGCGCGCGGGCCGCCAGCACGGCGGCGGCCGCGCGCGGCAGATTGAAGTCCGACGCCAGTTGCGCGATGCGAGCCGGATCGACGTCGGCCGTGCGCCAGATCCGCCCGGCGCCGGCCGCCGCTGTTTGCGCGCAATCGCAGGCCATGGTCATTTTTTTACGGCTTTCCCCGGCCGTTTCGAGCGGTACAGGTTCAGCATGACCGGCACGGCGATATATATGGTCGAATAAGTGCCGGCGACCACGCCGATAAATAGCACCAACGCAAAATCGTTGATGGCGCCGCCGCCGAACACCAGCAGAATGGTGACCGCCAGGAAGGTGGTCAACGAGGTGAGGATGGTGCGGCTGAGCGTCTCGTTCAGGCTGGCGTTGCACAATTGCTTGAAGGTCTGCCGGTCGTCGGCGGCGTTGGGCTGCGCCTTCAGTTTTTCGCGGATCCGGTCGAAGATCACGATCGTGTCGTTGATGGAATAACCCACGATCGTCATCAACCCCGCGATCACCGTCATGTTAATCTGCCGGCCCAGCAGGCAATAAACGCCTACGCACACCAGCACGTCATGCACCAGGGCGACAATCCCCCCGATGGCGTAAGCGAACTGAAAACGCCAGGCGATATAGATCACCATGCCGATCATCGAAAAGAGCAGGGCCTTGGCCGCCCGGCCCACCATCTCGTTGCCGATCTGCGGACCGACCACATCCTCGCTGAGCAATTTGAAGCCAGCCTCCTCGAATTTCGTCGTCATGGTCTGCTTGGCCAGTTCGGCGCTGGCGGCATCCGTGCGCAGTTGGAGTCGCTCGCCGCCGCCGCTCAATTCACGCTGGTACTGAATCTGGGTTTCGCGCGCGCCGGCTGCCGCCAGCGCGTCCCGGATCGCCGCCAGCCCCGGCTTCTGCTGCTCCGCAAAGCTGAAAGTCAAAGACGCGCCGCCGGTGAAATCCGTGCCGAGGATGCGCGTGTGGTCCTTGGCCGCCCGGATTCCCACCAGCACGCTGCACACCAGCACCACGATGATCGAAAACGTCAGTGCGGGCTTGTACAACTTCAGGAAGTTGATTTTCCCGGTGCCGCGGAACATGTTCAACATGCGGATGCGCTGGACCTTGCCGCGGCGGATGACCAGGTCGAAAATCAGGCGGGTCACCACCAGGGCGGAATACATGCTCACCATGATGCCGGCGGTCAGGGTGACGCCGAACCCGCGCACCGGCCCGGTGCCGAAAATGAACAGCAGCACCGCCGCCATCACGGTGGTCAGGTTGGAATCCAGGATGGTCAGGAAGGCCTTGTCGTAACCCGCGACCACCGCGGGCCCCAGGCGCTTGCCCAGGTTCTGCTCCTCCCGGATGCGCTCGAAAATCAGGACGTTGGCGTCCACCGCCATGCCGATAGTGAGCACAATGCCGGCGATGCCGGGCAGGGTCAGCACGGGCAGGCCTACGCCTCCCCCGCCGGCGCCGGTAAACAAGCCCATGACGCCGGCGGTAACCATCATCGCCAGCGGCAGCAGCAGCATGTTGCACAGCAGTCCGAGGTTGGCGATCAGCCCGCCCCAGAAATAATAGATCAGCATGAATACGACCACGGCCGCGCCGCTGAAAAACGCCGCGCGCAACCCGCTGGCGATGGAGTCCCGGCCCAGGGACGGGTCCACGCTGCGCGATTCGATGATTTTCACCGGGGTCGGCAGCGAGCCGGCGCGCAGGACGATGGACAGGTCCTGGGCTTCTTTCAGGCTGAAATTGCCTTCAATCATGGCTTCCCCGCCGTAAATCGCCGTCTTGATGAACGGCGCGGAATACAATTTGCCGTCCATGACGATCGCCAGGTAACGCCGGCCGTTTGGATTGGGATTGCGGGCGCCGCCGGGCGCGTAGTCCGCCGTGATATTGGCAAAGCGGCGGGCGCCCTTGGCGTCGAACGACAGCGAAACGTAAGGCTGGCTGGCAGGACCGTATTCCACCTTGGCGTTGCGCACGGCATTGCCTTTCAATTCGCTGCGTTGCCGGACAAAATACGGGATATAGAGCTTATGGCCGCCGATCAGCCGTTCCTCCAGCATGAAGCGGTAGCCGGGCGGCGCCTGGAAACCGGTGATTTGCGCGCGCCAATCCTCGCCCAGCGCTTCGCCCGCCGCGCGGATGCGCTGGTAATAATCGCCGCGGCGGCCCTCGGCATCCATGTGCACAATTTTAAAACCATCCGGCGCCAGCCCCTTGTCAAACAGCTTGCGCACCAGATCGTCGTTGTCCTCGTGCACCATGCTGAATTCCAGGAAAGCCGCGCTCTGGATCAACTGCGCCGCGCGCTCCTGGTCTTCCGCGCTGGAGCCGGGAATCTGCACGGCAATGCGGTTATGATGCTCGGGATAAATTACCGGTTCCGCCACGCCCAGAGCGTCCACGCGGTTGCGGATGATCTCGAGGGCTTGCTCCTGGGCCTCGCGCACCTTGCCCGGCAGGCGGTCCCGCACCTGGGCGTCGGTCAGATCGCGGTACTCCTCGCGCAACTGGCGGAAAAGGTCTTCCTCGTCGATCTCCACCGTAAAACTGGCGCCGCCGCGCAAGTCCAACCCCAGCTTGATCTTGTCCGGCGGAATGACCAGGGCCAGCGAGAATGCCATGAATACCGCCAACAGCAGCCACTTCCAAATCGCGTGCTTGTCCATGCGTTTTACTCCTTCGTATCCTTGCGCAAATCGTTGTCATCCTGCAGCACCCGGGTCACCGCGGAGCGGACCGCTTCCACCTTGGTGTTGTCGGCAATCTTGATGACAAACACATCGGGCTTGACGTTGGCCACCACGCCGATCAATCCCCCGGCAAACAACACCCGGTCGCCGGTCTTGATCGAGTCAATCAACTTGCGCCGTTCCTTCTCCCGGCGCTGTTGCGGCAGGATCATCATGAAATAGAACAAAGCCACCATGATCACCAGCCAGCCGATCAGCAACCCCGGAGATTGCTGCTGACCCGCGCCGCCGGGACTCCCGCCCATGCCCAACGCCAGCATACTCGCCATTGATGTCATCATCCGTGTCCCCCTGCATCCTCGCTTGGTTAATAAACTGTTCCCGCCGCCGCCAGTCCGTCTTCAAACGCGGCCTTGAACTGCCGGAAGCGGCCTTCCGCCACCGCCGCGCGCACCGCGCGCATGAACTGCATGTAACAAAACAGGTTGTGCATGGTCAGCAACCGCACACCCAGCATCTCGCCCACATTCACCATGTGGCGGATATAGGCCCGCGAAAAATGGCGGCAGGCATAACACCCGCAGCCTTCCTCCAGCGGCCGCTGATCGGCCCGCCAGACGGCATTCCGTACCGAATAATGCCCCCGGTGCGTAAACGCCGCCCCATGACGGGCCAACCGCGTCGGCATCACGCAATCGAACATATCCACGCCCTGCTCCACCGCCGCCAGGATCTGCCCCATCATCCCCACGCCCATCAGGTAGCGCGGCCGTTCCGGCGGCAGGCAGGCGGCGGTGGCGGCCACCGCTTCGAGCAAAACGTCCGGCGGCTCGCCGACGCTGACGCCGCCGATGGCATAGCCGTCAAATCCCTGCTCCACCAGCCCGGCGGCGCATTGGCGCCGCAGGTCGGCGTAACTGCCGCCCTGCACGATGCCGAAAAGCGCCTGGCCCGGCGGACGCGGAGCCTTGGCACATACAGCCGCCCATTGTAGGGTGCGGCGGACGGCATTGCAAGCGTATTCATGATCGCAGGGATAAGGCGGGCATTCGTCAAACGCCATGACCACGTCGGCCCCCAGGCGGGCCTGGATTGCCATGGCTTCGCGCGGCCCCAGGAAGAGGCGGCGACCGTCCACATGGGAACTGAATTCCACACCATCGTCACGGATTTTCCGCAGCCCCGCCAGGCTGAACACCTGGAACCCGCCGCTGTCGGTGAGGATTGGGCCGGACCACCCCATGAAACGATGCAGCCCGCCGCCGGCGGCCACGATTTCTTCGCCCGGCCGCACGTGCAGGTGATATGTATTGGCCAGAATCATCCCCACGTCCGCTTCCTGCAATTCCGCGGGGGTCATGGCCTTGACCGCGGCCTGGGTGCCCACGGGCATGAACACCGGGGTATCCACCGGCCCGTGCGCGGTCCGGAGCCGGCCGCAGCGGGCATGGGAGCCGGGATCGCGCGCCAGGATTTCGAATTGGCAGTGGGGGGCGGAATCACTCATGAATTGCAAAGGTTAAAATGCCTGCCGGCTTTTCATGGCGTTGGCCAGGGTGAGGGCATCGGCATAAGCCACACCGCCGCCGGCAGGGATGCCCATGGCAGGACGCGAGACCAGCAGATTGCGCCCGGCCAGGCGGCTGCGGATGAAACTGGCCGTAGCATCGCTTTCTACATTGCTGTTCAGCGCCAGGATAACTTCCCGGAAGGATGCCCGCTCAATCCGCGCCAGCAGGGAACTCATCCGCAAATCCTGCGTACCCATCCCGTTCATCGGCGAAAGCCGCCCCATCAGCGCATGGTAGCGACCGCGGTAGCCGCCGGCCTGCTCGATCCGCATGATGTCGGCCGGCGCCTCCACCACGCAAAGCAAGCCGTCGTCCCGCGCCGGATCAGTGCATAGCCGGCAGGGATCCTCCTGCGCCGCCGTCAAGGCGCCGCACCGGCCGCAGCAGCGCAGGCTGGCAGCCACTTCCTGCAAGGCGGCGGACATCTCCGCGGGCAGATTGGATTGATCCGTCAGCAGACCGAACACCAGCCGCTCGGCGGAGCGGCGGCCGATGCCGGGCAGTCGCCCGAAACAATCGCGCAGTTTTTCGAATGCGGGATGATAGCGCATGGTGAAGATCAATCGCGGGCGTCCGCCGCTTTTTCCACGGACCGCTCAGGGCTACATTCCCGGCAAATCCGGCATCCCCATTTCCGACATCAGGCGGCGCATCTCGGCCGCGCCATGCTTGCGGGCGGCATCCAGGGCGCCTTCCACCGCCGTCAGCACCATTTTTTCCAGGACGGCAGGCCGGGCCGGGTCCATCGCCGCCGGATCAATTTTAACAGCCGCCACCGAACCGTCGCCGCGGGCGGTGACCGTCACCTGGCCGCCGCCCGCGGAGAAATCTACCGTCTGCTGGCGCAGTTGCGCCTGGATTTTCTTCACATTGCGCTGCATGCTGGCGGCGTCTTTGATCATCTTGAACATGTTTTTCATAGCGGCCTTGCTCCCTACTCCCGGATTTCCTGAATGCTGCCGTTAAACTTGTCTAAAACCTTCTGCACTTTCTCATCTGCCATCCATTTGCGCACGGCGGACTTGCCGCCGGCGGGCGCGGCCGGTTTCTCGTCCTTGCCCGGCTTGGCAGGTTCCACCCGGTGACTGGCGGCGGCCGGCGGAGTCGCGCTTTTGCCTGTCGGCGCGCCGCCGGTGGCCGGCAATTGGTCGCACAATTCGAAAGCCACCTCCACGGGGCGGCGCAAAGTTTCCTCCACGCCTTTCTGGACGGCCAGGCGGTTGCGCGATTGCTGCAATTGTTCCAGGCGGTCGGCAAATTCGCGGTCAATGCCGATGACCACTTTATCGCCCTGGACGGACAACGGCGCCGCGTCCAGGAGGTACGTACGGGCCCGGATGGCAATACGCCCCACCCTTTCTATAACCAGGGGCCATTCCCGCAGCAGACGCAAGTAGTCGCCTGCCGGCGGCTCGGGCACGGCGGCGGAGGCCGCCGGCGCCAGTTTCAATTCGCCGGCGGCTGGCGGCGTTTTAACCGCCGCGGCGGCGTTCCGTCCGGCGGCCGGCGCTGCCGCCACGGCCGCGGGGCGCGGCGGGGGCGGCGTCATGGGCCCGCCGGGGGCGCCGGGCAATTGGCGCCGCAAGGTTTGAATCTGCTCGAGCACTTCGTCCAGGCTGACCGCATCGCGCAGCCGGGCGCAGCGGATCAAGGCGGTTTCCACCAGCGTGCGCCGCGAAAGCGCATAGCGTATGCGGTCCAGCGTATCCATGAGGATTTCCGCCATGCGCAGCAGGCGGCCGGCTTCCGCCTGCTCCGCCTGGCGGGCCAAAAGCGCCGTTTCCGACTCGATCAGTTCGCCGGCGGCCGCGGCGCCGACCTCGACCAAAATCAGCAGGTTGCGGAAATGCTCCAGCAGTTCCACCAGCAGGCGCTGCATGTCTTTCCCCTGCCCGTCCAGTTCGTCCACCAATTTCACCGTCTGCAGAATGTCGCCGGCCAGGATCGCCCCGGAGAGGGTTTCCAGGGCATGGCGCGAAATCAGGCCGAACACCGCGAGCACATCGGCTTCCTTGATCTGCCGGCCCTGGAAGGAAATCATCTGGTCCAGGGCGGACTCGGCATCGCGCAAGCCGCCTTCGGCGGCGCGCGCCAGCGCCAGCAAGGCATCGCGGTCCACATCCACCTTTTCCGCGCCGGCAATCAATGCCAGGCGCTCGACTATCAGCGGGGCGGGGATGCGCCGCAGGTCAAACCGCTGGCAGCGGGAGAGAATGGTGGCGGGGATGCGCTCGGGATCGGTGGTCGCCATGAAAAATTTTAAATGCGGCGGCGGCTCCTCCAAGGTCTTCAACAAGGCGTTAAACGCCTCGTTCGTCAGCATGTGGACTTCGTCAATGATGTAGATTTTAAACCGGCCCTGCGGCATGAACCGGGCGTTGTCGCGCAATTCGCGGATATTGTCAATGCCGCGGTTGGAGGCGGCGTCGATTTCCTGGACATCCAGGTTGGTGCCGGCGGCGATTTCGCGGCAGGAGTCGCACACCCCGCAGGCCTTGACCGCGGGGCCCTTGACGCAATTCAGCGCCCGGGCGAAAATCCGGGCGATGGTGGTTTTGCCCACGCCGCGCGGACCGACAAACAGGTAGGCATGCGCCACGCGTTCCGATTGGATGGCGTTTTGCAGGGTGGTGATCACATGCGCCTGGCCCACGACATCGTCGAACTGCTGGGGCCGCCACTTGCGGGCTATAACTTCATAAGCCATGATCAAATCCTTCCGGTTGTCTTTGCCGCGATATTTTCCCGCCCGGGGCGCGCATTAGCGCGCCGCCGCATTTCCACCGGCCTTCCCGTTGCCCGCGGCGGCGCGGTTGTGCTTCAGCCAGGCTTCAATAAACTGGTCCAGTTCGCCGTCCAGCACGGCGGCCACGTTGCCGGTTTCGGTTTCCGTGCGGTGGTCCTTCACCATGGTATAGGGCTGCATCACGTAGGAGCGGATTTGACGTCCCCAGGCGATCTCGCCCTTCTCCCCGTAAAAACGCTCCATCTCCTTCCGCTTCCGGTCCTCGCGCCATTCGTACAGACGGGCGCGGAGCAATTTCATGGCCTTGGCCCGGTTGGCGTGCTGCGAACGCTCGGTCTGGCAGGCCACGACAATGCCGGAGGGCAGATGGGTGATCCGGATCGCGGAATCGGTTTTGTTCACATGCTGCCCGCCCGCCCCGCCGGAACGATAGGTATCCACCTTCAAATCCTCGTCCTTGATTTCCACGTCAAAATCGTCATCAATTTCCGCCACCACGTCCAGCGAGGCAAAGGAAGTATGCCGCCGGTGGTTGGCGTCAAAGGGACTGATCCGCACCAGCCGGTGCACGCCGCGCTCCGCCGCCAGGCAGCCGTAGGCATACTCGCCGTTCACGGCAAAAGTCACGCTCTTGATCCCGGCTTCATCGCCCGGCAGCATGTCCAGCACCGCCAGTTCGAAATCCCGGCGTTCGCAGTACCGGCGATACATGCGGAAGAGGATTGCCGCCCAGTCGCAGGACTCGGTGCCGCCCGCGCCGGCATGCAGGCTGAGAAAGGCGTTGTTGCGGTCGAATGGTCCGGCCAGCAGCGACTGAATTTCCAGCCGCGCGAAGGCGGCTTCCCACTGCGTTAATTCCTCCCGGACATGCGCGGCGGCGGCCGCCGCCTGGTCGGCATCGGACTCCTCCCGCGCCAATTCGAGCATGACGCGGGAATCTTCCAGCCGGCGGGCCAGCGCGCGGCAGGGCTCCAGCACCGCGCGGTGGGCATTGGCCTGGTTGATCAGCGCCCGCGCCGCACTGGCATCTTCCCAGAAATCCGGCGCCGCCATCCGTTGTTCGAATTCAGCAAATTGTTTTTCGCGCTGGGCGCAGTCAAAGATACCTCCGCATTTCGCCCAGCCGCCGCTCCATTTCCTCAAGACGCTCTTCCAGTTCCTCCAGCATGTCCAGCTTCCCCTATGCAAAATCCGCCCGCGCGCCGCCTGGCGGTCAATTTATCCGGCATTGCCAAAAAACGCATTATGCCCGATCCCCCGGTATTTGGCAAGCCGGCAAAAAGAAAAATCCATCTGATCCGCAGATTGCGCAGATTCAGAAACGGAGGGATGATCCGCAGATTGCGTAAATTCAGGGACAGAGGGATGGCACCAATCATGGCGGCAAACTCGCCTTGCGAGACGTCGAGATACTCACGAACGACTCGAATATCAGGGGCTTGATCTCGTTTCAACTCAATTGGATAAAACAATGGCCTGCATTCATCTTGTGTGCCTTTATTTTTTTGGAAAATACTTGACCATATTCAATCCCTTGAAGTCCTCATCCTGCGTCCAGAGAGTTGCCGCATGTTCGCGTGCGGCCGCGAGGATGATGCTGTCCGCCATCGGCAACGAGTGCTTCAGGCTGAACGCAGCGGCAGATAACGCTCGCTGCGGCGTAAGATCGACCAAGTGGCCGCGTTGCATGGCGGCGGCAGCCAGCAACGCCGCTTCTTCTCCTGATTCGCGCAGGAGAACCTTAAAGACTTCGCAGATGGACACGGTAGGCACAACCAGCGAATCCAAATCCTTGAGAGGAACGGCAAAACGTGAAGCGTTTTTTCCGTCGGAAAAGTATTCCAGCCAACCTGATGAGTCCACGACATTCATACTCGATCCGCCTCTCTCGAAAAGTCCGTGTTGATTCCTTTCACAAACCCCCTGAGGTCCGAAATGTCGCGTTCCGGGATAAGCTCCACGCGTCCTGAATACTCAATCACCTGCATCCTCTGTCCGGGGCGAAGTTGCAGGTTATCTCGTACCGGACGGGGGATAACGATCTGATATTTGGGTGATACCGTCACTGCATGCATGATGAATCCTCCATCGATCTGTTTTCGTAGTACAATATTCCAATCGATGGGTCGCTGTCAATTATCTTTAAGCCCAACGGCGAAATGTTAAGCGCAACTGACGGAGACCGCAAACTCGGCTTCCGATCGAACGGCAATTTTACAAATCAGGCTTTTGAAATCCGCGTCGCCCTGGTTGAGAATCGCCTGGATTTGTTTGTTGGGCTGGTTCTTTGTCCATGCAGAGCGTCAAGAACTGCAGCCGGATTGTGTGCAGCGATGGTCAGAAGCGCTTTCGCCGGCCCCTCGGGCTGGCGTCGGCCTTGCTCCCAGTTCTGGAGGGTCCGGGTGCTGACACCAATCATGACGGCAAACTCGCCTTGCGAGACGTCGAGATGCTCACGAACGACTCGAATATCAGGGGGCTTGATCTCGTAGAACCGGCTGGGTGTTCGGCGTCCCGCCTTGATCTCTCCGGCCTCCTTGATGCTGGCGACCAACCTGGCAAACGTGTCTGCTTTCATGTTAACCACTCCTTGACCAACTCCCGGAGGAATTTTAGTTGCGCCGGCGTGAGGTCATCTTGATCTATCTTCTTGTACGGCAAAAGCATGTAGATCGTATCCGGCATATCCCAGTAGTATATGACCCGCAGGGCACCGCGCTTGCCAATACCGGGTAGCTTCCACCGCACCTTCCTCAATCCACCTCAGCCGCGGATGAGGTCCCCGGCATCCGGCCTGAACATCAGCGCCGTCTGCAATCTTCGGTACTCTTCATCCGGCAAGAGGCTTCTGATCTCTTTCGTGAACACGGAGGTCTCAATGAAAATCATGGAAATATCATACGCCAATGACGTATATTGTCAATCTCCGATTTCATCCTTTTTCTGCTGCCCAACGTCACTTCTATGGCGCGGCCTTCAGGCCGTCGCTTGCAGGAGCCGGTTCGGCGGTCTTCTGATCGAGGGCCTCCAGGGCGCGAGAAATCGCCTGAATCGCAAGACGGAAGTCAAAGCCGGCGCACGCGTTCGAGTCGCGCGATCTGTTTCTGTCGCCGCTCGCTGTTCGTCTCGTCCGATTCCTTCGACTGCGGGACAAGCGACCACGGGCATCCGGCGCCTTCCATGAGGATGTCCCCGATCTTGCCGTACTCTTCGGCGGCGGCGAGTAGACGCTCGCGGGCTTCGCCCTTGAACAACGCAGCCTTCACCTTGAGCCAGCGGGAAGCGATAGGACGATTCTGCGTGAGCACGTCGTAGCACCAACCGCTGCCCTGCATACACGCCTTCGGGTCCTTAACCTTGCCCGCCTCGACATCGCGCAGATACTGGAGCCAAAACGCGTAGGCGGCATCGCCGGAAAGATAGTGGCCTTCAATCTTATCCTTGCGGTACCACATGTCGACGGCCTGCCTCAGGGCGGCGAGCGTCAGTTTGCGTTCATCGGCGCGCTCGCTGGCCAACTTGGGCTCCAGCCAGACGACCACTCCCCAAGGCCACTTGTCCCTGCCGCCAGCGAAGCCGGCAGCCTCGTCGTACCAGAACGGTTCACCGCCCCGCTTGTGATACGGATGAACGCACCACCATCGCCTGCCCTCGTCGGCGTACCCGATGATCAGGCCCTCCTCTTCGGCGACATAGTTCACGGGAATGCCGCGGTCGAGGCTCGTCTTGATCGCGGCACAGACTTCAGCGCGGAAGGCCTTGCCTTCCCCGGCGTTCCGTTCCGTCCTCCCCGGGAACGACTCGTATATCTTGGTTCGCCAGGGAATCGCCTTGTTGCTGTTCTCGATGCACATGTACCCGCAGCAGGGATGTCCGGCGCTGGGACAGAGTCGGTTGTCGATGCCGACACGGAACGCGAACCCGCCGTAGCACACGAGGTCATCGTACGTCATCGTTTCGCCGACGGCCTGGAGGATTCGAGCCTGCGCTCCGTGAACACTCGATCGACAGTCGGCGGGGCTGAAGCCCTTCACGCCATCGAGCCACACCTTGCCGTCCTCTCGCCTGACCTTGGATGCCATGTTGTTACCTCTGTTCGTGTCGGCGGCAACGGCCACGCCTGCCGCAATCACCGCACAAAGCCATGCGACCACGCCCTGTTTCACTCGATTCTCCTGCCCAACGTTACGGCTCTGTGGTCCCGTGTAGCGGGTACGCTGAAGCCGGAAGTTTTTACTATTCCATCCCCAGCCTAGCGATAATGTCTTTTGCTTGTTCTGTTTGATTTTCAGGAACCATAACTTTCATGCTTCCTGCGCCTATACTCATTCCACCCATTTGGACGGAAGAAAATATTTCGTTTTCGACGTAGCAAGTGATATTCGCTTGCTCCAACGCCGCGCGAATCATTCCAGCTTGGACAGGATTGCGTGGCTGATAAACAGCTATAAACTTGGTATTATCTTGTTCGTTCATTTATTTTCACATCCAACGTCAGCGTTAATGCTGAGGCGCGCCTGGTGCGCCGCTAACGGGTGGCTGTAAGCCGTACCGTTCAGCGGCTGGTTAGGGATTACTCTTCTTTGCTTGTCGTATCCAGTGAGGGATGGAAATCAACGATGCGACAGCGATTCCCACTCCCAAAGAGATCGTGCAGTAGAATGGTATGAAGATGAACGCGATGGCCGACGTGGATGACACTGGTCCATCAGTGTACAACGGCAGCCAGACCGAAACATGTGCGGGCACCATGAGTGCCAGTATGCCGACAAGACCGCAGACACAGAAGAAACAGAAACGAGCTCTCGTGAGCGTGCTCGTGAGAGCACGCAAGATGACAGAAAGAATGCCAAAAGGAATCAGTCCAATGATGGCAAGAAGGAACAGATTGTGCCCCTCTGCAAACTGTCGGTGGGCAATATCTCGCAATGACTCGACTGGCGCTATGCTGCCGACTGTGATTTCGAGGAGGAAGATCACAAGAGAGGGGGTAACCAAGCCAACCACGACGATGAGGTTCAGGCACGTCCGCCTGAACTTATCGAACTGTCCATCTGTTTCGTTCATTCTCTGCATCCCTAACGGCGAACTGTTGAGCGCAACTGACGGAGACAGGAAGCTCGGCTTCCGGGCGAACGGCAGTTACGCTCGGCCGGTCGGTTCGGAATTTCCCCAAGCTTATCCTGGCCGGACTTTCCATCTATGCCGGATGATAGGCGATTCCCCGATTAATACGCAATATTTTTCTGTTTTCCTTGGTTGACCGAGCGGAAAGTACAAGAATCCTTGACTGACACCTTGACCCTTCGTGATCTTCGTGCCCTTCGTGGTTAATCAGCAAAGGAACAAAGGGGCAGAGGGGCAGAATCTGGGTCTTTCGCGTTCCTTGTGTTCTTTTGCGGTTAATTCATTCCCTTCGTGGCCTTCCATGAGATAAAACGCAGCCGTGGGTTCACGCAGGATCGAGCATAAATTGCATTGAATTGACACCGCCGCCAAACTAGACTGCCCGGCATGGAAGCACTCTGGCAAAGTCTCGCGCCGCACCTGCCGGTACTGTTGATTTTCAGCCTGACCTACCTGGGGGTGGCGCTGGGCGGCATCCCGGGCCTGGCGCTGGATCGCACGGGCGTGGCGCTGCTGGGCGCCATCGCCATGGTGGCCGCCGGCTGCGTTTCCATTCCCGACGCGCTGTTGATGGTGGACGCCAACACCATCATCCTGCTTTACGCTTTGATGCTGCTCTCCGCCCAGTTCCGCCTGGCCGGCAGCTACACCATGACCGTCCTGCACCTGCGGCGTTTCATGGGGCGCCCGGCATCCTTCCTGCTGCTGGTCATGCTCAGTTCCGCCATCCTCTCGGCCATCCTGGTGAATGACGTGATCTGCCTGGCCTTGACACCGGTGCTGACCGTGCTCCTGCTGCAGTCCGGGCTGAATCCCGCGCCTTACCTGCTGGGCTTGGCCATCGCCAGCAACATCGGCTCGGCCGCCACGATCATCGGTAACCCGCAGAACATGCTGCTGGGCCAAACCGGGCACCTGGACTTCGGGGCATTCCTGGCATGGTGCGGCCCGCCCTCTTTCTTGGCGCTGCTGGCCGCCTACGGCTGGATTATGCTGGCCTACCGCGGACGGCTGCGCCGCGCCGGCGGCGCTGCCCCTGCGGCGCCCGGCGGCGGGGCCTGGCCGGTGTTCAACCCGCACCAGAACCGCAAGGCGCTGGCCATGGCCATCCTGTTGATCGCCCTCTTTTTCACGAATATTCCCCGGGAACTTACCGCGCTGGCGGTGGCCGGGGTGCTTTTGTGCAGCCGGAGCATGCACACCCGCGAAATGCTGGCGCTGGTGGACTGGCACCTGATCACCCTGTTTTGCGGGTTGTTCATCGTCACCGGCGTGCTGTCACGGACGGGGCTGCCCCTGGAATTCATGCATTGGATCACGGCCCAGGGCGGCAATCCGCAAAACCCATACGCGCTTACCGCACTGGCCGCCGGCCTGAGCAATCTGGTGAGCAATGTCCCGGCGGTGATGCTGTTGCTCCAATTCCTGCAGCCGGATGATCCCGCTACCTGGTATATCATGGCCCTGGCCAGCACTTATGCCGGCAACCTGATCACCATCGGCAGCATTGCCAACCTGATCACCATCGAGCAGGCGGGGCTTTGCGGCGTTAAAATCAGTTTCCGCGAACACGCCCGGGTGGGCGTGCCGGTGACCGTTTTGTCATTGCTGATCCTGGCGGCATGGATTGCCGTCTGTTTTTGACCAACCCAATGGATCCTTTACCACCGCTTCTCCGTTTTAGCGAGAATTCGGTTCGGAATGGCGGTTATGGCCTGCGCATCCTATCCCGGACACCGCCCTTGTAGTGGCGCAACTGTGTTGCGCTTCCCGTCCCGGACGCCACTGTAGCGGCGCAACTGTGTTGCGCATCCCATTCAGAACGCCGAACGCAGTTCGGCCACTACATCCGGAAATTTCCCATCATAGCAAGCGCGGCGGCATAATTTGCTCACGGCTGCGTCATTCCAGGAAAAGACGGCTCGGTACGGAGACATCGCCCTACCGGGAGAATGCTCTGTAGGTAGGGCGACGTTTCCGACGGAGCCGCGGTCGGACGGCTCGCCCGGAGGTCTCGCCCCACCATTTCATAAGCATTTGCCATGGATATAGCCCTTGTAGCGGCGCAACTGTGTTGCGCATTCTATCCCGGATGCCGAACGCAGTTCGGCCGCTACATCCGGAAGTTTTCAGCATGGAATGAGCGGCCGTGCTTAATTTCCGCGGAAACTGCTTGCCAAGCCGGCGTCTTTCCCTATTATTTCCCCCCATGTCCAATACGGCTACCATTCAGATCGAGCAGCAGGAAACCATGGTCATGGACCAGGCCGCGCGCACCGCCGCCGCCGGGATGACGGCTGCCGCCCGGACTGAAAAGCGGCCGGTCGACCCGGAATTCGAGGAATTGGTTGCCAATTACCGCGCCATCCTGCACAACCGCAGCATCCCCTACCCGGTAGCCTACCAGTTCGTCAAAGAGCTGGGCCACGGTCGGCAGGGCGTGGTGTTCCTCGGCATCCGGCACGGCGCCCGCGGCTGCCTGACCCACCATGCCATCAAACTGTTCGATCCCAGCATCTATTCCAGCGCTTCACGTTACTGGACGGACATGGGCCGCGTTGCCAAACAAATCTCGCTGCTGCAGCCGATCAACAACAGCAACCTGGTCTCGCGCGATTTTTACGAGGAATGCAACGGCATCGGCTACATGCAGATGCAGGCGATTGACGGCGTGGATTTGCATTTCCTCTTGGACCGCAAGCAGATCGAGGTAGCGCGCCGGCGGAGCACGCCCGAGGAATGGGAGCATTTTTCCCGCGTGCTGTTTCAGGTGGAAGACGACCGGATCAGCCTCCAGCCAGGCGCGGCACTGCACATCCTGCGCAACGTGCTGCGCGGCCTGGACGTGCTCCATGACAACGGCTTCCTCCACGGCGACATCAAACCGACCAACATCATGATTGACGTCCAGGGGACCATCAAGGTGGTGGACTTCGGCCGCGCCGCCCGGATTGGCGAAAAGGTCAATATCCTGCTGGGCAGTCCCCTTTACATGGCCCCGGAAGTCCACCGGCGCGAACCGGGATTCGTCCAGTCCGACATTTTCAGCACCGGCCTGCTGGGCCTGGAACTGCTGCGCGGGCGGCAGATTACCGCCTATGCGGAATTGAACGAAAATGCCCTGATGGACTTTAAAAACGCCCTCGTGCGGCACCTGGAAGATTTTCTGCCGGAAAGCGTCCTGCAGAACATCGAATTCACCAACGTGCTGCGCCGTTTCCTGGAGTCGGAAATCGTCAACCGGTACGCCAGCGCGCGCGAAGCGGAATCGGGCGAACAGAGCCTTATGTCCGCCCGGCAATGGATGTCGGATTTCGAACGCGAAGCGGAATACGAGCGCGAATTGGAAGACTACCTGGACAAGCTGGTGGACCCGGAAACCGGCGCTTTGAATCCGCATTTCGCGTCAGACAACCTGACGGCCGTGATCATCACCTGACGGTCAATCAGGCAGCGGGCGCGGCGCGCAATCCCAGGAGGCGCTGCGCCGCCCAGGCCGCGGCAAACGTCAGGCCCACTCCCGCCAGGCCGGCCAGTCCGCCGGCCAGCCAGGCATTGCGGATCCCGGGCAGGATGTAATCCGGCAGCAGCCCGGCAAAGGCCGGCGCGGATGCATGCAGGAAGTGATATTTCGCCGCCACCCACTCCAGGCCGTCCGGCCAGGTGGACGCCAACGGGCTTAACAGCAGCGCCATCACCGCGGCCGCTGCCAGCGGGGCAAGCGTCAGCCGCCGCGCGCCGCTTTGCGCCGGCTTGGACGCGAAAGCCGCGCAAAGCACGGCGGTAAGCACAGCTTCACCCAGGCCGATCAACGCATGCGCCCCCAGCATGGACGGCAGCACCGTCCCCAGGGCCGCCTGGCCATCCAGGGCCAATTCCAGGCTGACCGCCAGGGCGGCCAGCATGACGGAAATCCAGGCGGCCAGCATGCCGGCCAGACGGCGTCCCGCCGGAGTGCCAGTCCTGGCCGCCAGTTGCTGGCGTATCCAGCCGCCGGCGCCGGCGCCGATCAACGCCATGTTAAAGAGGTTGGCGCCCAGCACGGACATCCCGCCGTCGGCAAACACGAGGCTCTGCACGGCCACCACCAGGGCTATAGCCAGGATGCCGGAGGGAATCCCCAGCAAGCTGGCGGCGACCACCCCGCCCAGCAGATGCCCGGAAGTGCCATGCAACACGGGAAAATTCAGCATCTGCCCGGCGAAAATCAGGGCGGCGACGGCGCCAAAACGGCCGGGGGACGGCTGATCCGGGGAGCGGGCGCTGCGCCAGGCGGCGGCAATGATTACCACCGCGCTGACGGCGGCGGTTACGGGGCAAAGGTTGCCTTGCAGCATGGAATCCGGAATATGCATAAGATGCTCCCTGAGTTAAACGCAATATCGCAAAACATTGGTGCCTTTATAGCGTGACCATAAAACTGCGTCAAGCGTTGTTTTAGACGGCGGTCGGGCGGCATCTTTCCGGATAGCGCCACATCCTGCTTCATCAGACTACGCAGGACAAGCAGTGGCCGTGCACGCCGAAGCCATGCGTAGGCGGGCGTTCGGCGTCTTTCCGGATTGCGCCACGCAGTGGCGCCACTACAACCAGATTACTGTAGCGGTCCGGCTTTGCCGGACATTCCGGAATCCGGATTACACCACATACTGCTTCATCCCGTCGTCCGTGTCATAAGGCGAATTGCTTTGGACGCGTCAGAAAGGCGTCGCTAAATCCACGAATTCCGCCGCGATTTTAAACCGCCGCGCCAGCAGTTCCGCCAGCGCGCGCACGCCAAAGGTTTCCGTGGCATAATGCCCGCCGAAAATCGCGTTGACACCGTATTCCCGCGCCAGGTGCCAGGCCGCCAGGGTCGGCTCGCCGGAAAGAAACACATCCACCCGATCGCGCCCGGCCTCGTCCAATTCCGCCGCGCCGCCGCCGGAGACCACCGCCACCGTGCGCACCAAGCGCGGGCCAAATTCCATGGTCCGCAGTTCCGCGCCTAAAATCCGGCCGGCCAATTTTTTGAAATCCGCATAGGGCATGGCCCGGGGCAGACGGCCGGCGAAACCGATCTGCGCCCCATGATACCAGCCGAACTTGCGGAGCTGCCGCAAGCCCAGGGCGCGGCAAATGCAGGCATTGTTGCCGTAGCGCGGATGGGCATCCAACGGCAGGTGGCAGGCATACAGCGCCATGCCGCGGTCGAGCAGAAATTTCACGCGGTTGTAATTCAAGCCGGTGATGCGTTTCAGGGAATCGCCCCAACTGATGCCATGATGGCAGACCAGCAGGCTGGCCTGGCGGCGCGCGGCGGCCTGGAAGAATTCCAGGCTGGCATCCACGCCGCAGCAGACCCGGCGCACCGGCCCGTCGCCCGCCACCTGCAAGCCGTTATGCGAAACGTCCTGCCATTCCCCGACCTTCAGTGTCCGATCCAGAAATGCCGCGATAGTTTCAATATTCATTTTAGCCGCCTCCGCTGTGTTATTCCGAGTATTCCGCCCGGACTTCATCCATGATCCGGGGCACATCCGGATATAGCACGTTGAAACCGCCGTCCGGCTGGCCATGCACTACGAACGAACTTTCGTAGACGATGAATCCGGCATGGCCCAGTTGGCGGCTCTGGCGCAGGTAATTCCGGAACATGCGCTGCCAGCGCGGGCGGTAAGTGATGGAGGCCATGTATTTCCGGAAATGCCGCGGCAGACTGCGCGGAGTGGCGGCGGCGCGCGTCAGGCGGTCAAAACGCGCCGGGGTATCGGTCATCAGGGTGATTTCATCCGCCAGCCCTTCCCGCACCCATTGCTGCCAGTCAAACACGATCGGGAAAAATCCGCCGCGGACCTCGTCCCGCCCGACATGGACATGCATGCGCTTGCCGCGCCGATGGATCAAGGCCGCCGCGTCGCGGACGAAAAGCGTATAAAAATCGCCCAGCACCATCCAGCGTCGCCGGTGCGCGCCCGGCGCCCCGGGATCAAACCCCCGCCGGCGGCACTCATCCAGCACGGGCGGTTCAAAGCCGTAATTTTCCCATTCCATGCTGCGATTATGATTACCCACGCGCAAGTCCACGCCGTCCACCCCGGCCGCCAGGCATTCGCGCACATGCTGCAAAAACATCCGTCGCACCGCCGGATACGCTGGCGACAGCGCGCCGATAACGTCAGCTTCCTTGCCCTTGGCCAGCGCCAGGCCGCCCTGGTCATTGTCCAGGGCGAAGCGGGTTGCGCGCAGGAAACGTGTGCCGCCCTTGGGGTGCCAGCCGAAAAAATAGCCTTGCGGGATCAAATCATCCCGCAAGCGCCGGCCGGCGGCACTCAGGCGCCGCTGCAATCCCGCATACCGGGCCGCGCGGGAAAACAAGCCGTAGGTGAATGGCAATGCCCCGCCCTGCTCGTCGCGCAATTCCACCAGTTCGCTCAAGCGATGGCTGAATTTTTCCCGGGCGGCGCCCCGCACCCGCAACGCCAGAAACGGTTCACGGATGCTCAGGCCTGTCAGATAAACAACGCGCCCCTGCTGGTCTGCCGACTCGCGCACGGTTACCGGCCCGCGATAACGCCGGTAACGGCAATTGTCCGAGCTGACCAGGATTTCGAGCCGGCCGCGCCACCGACCCGGTGCGTCCGGTCGGTCGGACCGCACAACGATCTCGCCGATGCGACGCCGGTCCAGGTCCGCGGGAATATCATCCTGCCGGCGCCGGATACGCAAATGCCGGTTGCGCACGAGGCACTCGGCCGCCCAATGCACGCGCCCGCTGAGCGCATCCAGGCGGCCGGCACGGCGGGCGGCCGGTGTGCCGAATGGGTGGGTTTGGTCAAATGCCAGGTCAAAGGGCTTGTAAACCGCGTAAATTTCCATGCCCAGGGCATGCGCCAGACGCACTGCCACCGGCAGGAATTCGCCCCGGAACGCACGCCGGGTGGTGTCGTAATTCCGGATCAACTCGGCCGAAAGCGGCCCTTCCCAAAGCCGCTCGCGATGCCGCCATGTGTAAATCCAGTAAATGCGGTTAATGCCCCAGGACTGGTAAAGTTCAAACAGGCGCTGCAGGCTGTCGGGGGTAAAAGAAGTGTTGATCAGGTCGTCCGGAAAATCAAAACAGATCGAATACCGGTAAGCCGTTGAACTGGAATGCGGCATGACCACCTCCTGTTGCCTGCGGCGGCTACGACCCTTGACGGACATGCGTCAAATTCCGGGATCAACGCACAGGCTTGGGCCAATTTCAAAAGCCCCCCGGCGGGTTTACCCCGCCGGAGATCAAGATTATGCAAAACGCCACATGTTGTTCCAGATGCGTTGACCCCGGCCGGGCAGCGCCATCACGGCCGCGGCATGGCGTGCTCGTCGGCCGGGGCGATCACCACGACTTCATGGGCGTAATCGCGTTTGCGCTTGCCGCGCTTCTCGCTGTCCCACCAGTCGCGGGTGACTTTGTCCAGGTACTCGGCATCCGACTCGCCGTGCTTGCCGGTGAAGTCGGACAGGTCAAACTCCTCCGGCAGCGGCAGGTAACGCCGATGATCCTCCGGCAGACTGACTTGAAACCCGTTTTTCAAATCCTCGGGCGTCCAGAACCCGGAAGCGCCCCATAAATCGCCCGGGCGTGAAATTTCCATCTGCTTGCCCAGCATCAGCAGACGGAAAGCCTTTTTCTGGATTCCCATCGCCGCGACGTCAACCTTGACGTTGGCGACGGCCGGTGTCCGGTCGGGAAACAGGGCCACCGCGATCCAGTTGCCCTTTTTCAGGGCAGAGCGCACGGCGACCGGCGTGGCGCCGCTGTCCGCCACCACCGGCGGGCGGGCATGCTCGCGCAGGCAGGCGTTCAGCGCCGCCGCCAGCGCGGGATTGCCGTTTTGCGACAACTCGGCGCCGGCGTCAAAATGCAGGGCAATCACCCGGCCCTGGCCGATAATTTTTTCGGTGACCGCCGGCGCGCCGTCGGCGAAGGCAGCCAGGACCGCCGCGCCGTCCGCGACGGTTGTCAGCCGCCGGGGCGTTTCCCTGGCGATGGCAATGGTCTGGCCCTTCCAGGTGAACGCAGCGGCAACGGGCGGCGCTAATGCGCCGTAAGCCACCCCGGCCATTTCCACGGTGCGGTCGAGTTCATTGGCCATATCCGCGCGGGCGGAGCTCCAGTCAGCGTCAATGGAAACCACGGCGCCCCCGTTTTCCACGAACTGGCGCAAACCGTCCAGCGCCTCTCCCGGCAGGCCGCGGGCGGCGAAGGGCGTGGCCACCAGCACGCGGTAATTTTCAAACAACTCCGTCGCCTGGCTGTAAATCCGCCGGACATCCTGGTTGCGCTGGACGGCGTTGAACAGGGCGCCCAGCCGGTTCCACGGCGGCACCGGATCCGGCGCCAGCATTTCCAGCGCCTGGTGATTCTCCAGGAAAGCAACGCGCGCCAGCGGCTCGGCATCAGCGAACATGCGGATGGTGTAAATGTGGCGGGCGAATTGCTGGGCGTAATGCGGATCGTTGCCGAACATGATCAGCCGCCAGAGATGGTTGAAGGTGAACATCAGCCCGCCCGGTCCGCCCAGCATGTTCATGGTGGTATAATGCCCCCAGGGGGCGTAAATATGGGTCCATTGCAGGCTGTTGGGATACCCCCGGCTGGCGCCGAGAATGAAATCCGCCCCCAGGCGCGACAGCGCGATGTTGTCCATGCCAAATGACCATTTGCCGGGGATGTAGACCGTGGTGACGCCCATCCGCAGCCCGCGCTTGTGCGCATGCTCCACCAGGCCCCGGAAGTAATCGGTCATGACTTTCTGCTTGAAAAGGATGTAGCGCCGGCGCCAGGGGTCGGCCGGGTCTTTCCAGCGGGTGCGCAGCTCAAGCCGCGCGGCGAAATCCGCGGGGAGTTTTTCGCCGAAATTTTCCAGGCAGAATTTTTCAATGGCCGGCAGGTCGTCGCCGTGAAAATCGGCGTAGTTGAACCACAGTTCGTCCAGGGTTAGCAGGCCCTCGAAATTGCCCAGCGGTTTGAATTTATCCGCGTATTCGTCCAGCATCATCCGGCAGCGGTCAAGGCAGGCGGGATTCAGCAGGTCTTCCATGTAGTGGCTGCCGCCGTACAGGTAAAACTCGCCATTGGCGTTCCGCGCGCCGTACTTTTCGGCGAATTCCCTGGAGCGCGAACAGGAATGCCAGGCCGCCCAGACATTCATTCCTTCCGGTGTCGCCAGCCGGATGAGTTCCGCCAGCGGGTCAATGCCGATGTATTGTTCCTGGGAGTCGGGCACCGTGGTTTTGTGAGAAACCTTCTCGCCGTACATGTCGGTCCAGTAGATGATGTCCGTGATGCCCAGCCATTTCAACTGGAGGATGTCGTGTTTCAGACGGTTCAGGAAAAATTCCCGGCCATCCGCCCCATCAACCCTATGATTGCGCCGCCAGGACATGCCGTCGTAGGTAATGAAAAACCGGCCGCCGATCTCGGTCACCGGCGGCAGGGTGAGGTAGCTGCCGCGCAGCATTTCATTGCCGAACCAGTTGGTGCCCGGGAGATTGCGGGCGAGTTCGTCAAGCTTGATGTCGGCTTCCGCCTTTGTGCGCCGCGCGGCCAGTTCGCCGGCCGGCAGGCTGGTCAGACGCGGGGCGCCCGCCGCCCAGTCAATGGCGTTCAGCACCCATTGCAACTCCGCTCCGGCCGGCTCCTTTTCAGCCTGCTTGTAATCGGTCGGGTCGTACCAGTAACCCGGCAGCGCCCCGTTAAACACCACCCGGCCCGCGCCGGCGGCGCCGGCCACGGCCACCGCCGCGCCTTCGCGGTCAATCAACGCCGCGATCCCGTCCGGCCCCGGTTCCAGGTAAAGGTGGTCGCTGAAGGCGTGTTCGAATTCCGCCGGCAGCCCGGCGGCCAGCGGATGGGCCGGATCCTGCACCCGCAGGATGCTGTCATCGCGGCGGTCAAGGACTTTAAGGGCGACATTGGGGAAGAGGGTTTCCGGCCGGTAGCGGCCGCAGGCGGCATGGTTCAGGATCACGCCGCCGCCGCAGGCTACAAAGATTTTGATATTCTTGATTTGTTCCGGCTGTTCCAGGCTGGTGCTGCCGACATATAGCACGTCGGCTTGCATCAAATCCTCGACGGTGATGGCCTTGAGCAGGACGGGTTGCGTTCGGGCGTCTTTTTTCAGGGCATCCAGCACCGCCCGGGCGCCGAAGCCGGTTTTAAACACCGCCACCTTGACCGGTTCGGCCAATCCGGCCGCGGCCGCCGCGGCCAATCCCAGCGCCAGCAATCCGGACTTCAAAAATAAACAGCGCATACGCAGCTCCTCCTGTTTGACTTGACAAAAAGAATCCAGTTCGACCATGCTCCACAGTCAAACATGCTTTTCAAATTAGGCTGCCGCCCGTTGTTTGTCAATGAATTACCGCGGCATGAAATTACCATTTCCGCCTGCATCAGGAAGTCTGAAGTTTGACTTATATCGGTCAAACATTGTATCCAGAAAGTGTGATAGCGCGCAAATAAAATTTCAGAAAAGTCTTGACAAATAGTTGGTGGTCAATATATTACACTTGCGGGAAGCGTAGTTTTCTTGGTCATCAATTTGGTGAAAGGCTTTTGCCGTGAAATTCGTTATTCAAGCAAGCCGCGAGATGTTGGAAAGCAATGCCGGGTTAGTGTTGGCGGGAAAGATTTTAGCCGGACTGGATTTGGATCGGCGGGCGAACGGAATAGCGATTGAGAAAATGCTGGAGCCACGGATCAAGAATGCGGATGTGATACGCGCATATTTTGGGTTGCTGGTGTTGGGGCGTACGGCATTTGAAGACATTGAATTGTTTCGCGAGAGCGGATTTTTTCGGCGGGCGCTTGGGATTAAACGTGTGCCGTCGGCGGAGACATTGCGGCAGCGTTTGGATGGTTCGAACGGGCGATTTGACGAGATGATCAAAGAAGCGAATGCAGAGATGTTGAAAACGGCGAAAATGAGCAGTGTGCGGACGGAATTGGGCGAATATATGCCGGTAGATGTGGATGTGTCGCCGTTTGAAAATGCCAAATCCCATAAAGAAGGGACCGGTCGGACATACAAGGGTACCGATGGGTATGCGCCGAACTTTGCGTATGTGGGCGCGGAAGGATATATGTTGAATTGCGAGTTGCGGCCCGGGACGCAGCATTGTCAGAAGGGGACGCCAGAGTTTTTGCAAGAAACATTCAGGTTGTTGCACCGCCTGGATGTCAAAGAGAGCGTGTTGGTGCGAATGGATTCCGGCAATGATGCGGCGCAAAACGTGAGGATGTGTCGCACGGAAGGCAAGCATTATTTGATCAAACGCAATCTTCGCCGGGAAAAATTAGAAGACTGGCTTGGGATAGCGCGGATTTACGGCGTGGCGCATGAGCCGCGCGCCGGCAAGACCGTGTATATTGGATCATGCATCCGGTTTATGGATGATGGGCGCGGGAAATTGGAGCCATGGCGCATAGTATTTGAAGTGACGGTGCGGACGATTACCGCCAAAGGCGAGCAGCTTTTAATTCCGGAATTGAAAGCGGATACATACTGGACGGATTTAGGTGAGCATCCAGAAACCGTGATTGATTTGTATCATGCGCACGGCACCAGCGAGCAATTTCACAGCGAACTGAAGAGCGATATGGATGTTGAACGATTGCCGTCGGGCAAATTCAAGACAAACGCCACGGTATTGCAGGCGGCCATGATGGCCTTCAACGCTTTGCGGCGCATTGGGCAAGGATTATTGATGTTGAAGGAACGTTTGGGATTAACGCTGGACGTAGAACGTCTGCGGTTGCGGAGCGTGTTGCGCGATATTATGTATCTGGCGTGCAAATATGTTGAACGCAGTCGCGGTTATTTTTTGAAAATCAGCCATAGCAGCCGCTGGTTGTTTGCGGTGCAGTGTTTATACGCGCGGTTATAATGGCTGATGTGGACTGGTCAGTAGTTGGGTCACAGCCGGAGTGTGTCCCAAAAAGGCAAAATAATCAGTTGACTTACTCGAAGGATGTGGTAATTTGGCAAAAACGTGAGAAAAATGTGTTGGTGACGGAGAATTTAGAAATGGGCCATTGAAAATCCGGCGATGGCTGATTGCAAAACACAATTCCGGAAAAATTAGCGTGACGGGCAAAGCCCGTCACGGATTCAGGTTGTATAGTTGATTTTTCAGGCAACATCTCAACGAGGAGCATGCCATGGATATGACCCAACCTAACCCGGCCAATTATCGCATTCCATTTGTTTTAAACGACTTTAACGGCATGCCGTACCGCTACCTGGGCCGCTCCGGACTGCGCGCCTCCAATATGGGGCTGGGCGCGTGGAAATTCGGTTTCCCCGCCACCGGCGACGGCGCGCGCACCGATGCCCGCGACGCCTGGAAAATCCTCGATCGCGCCATTGAACTGGGAGTGGCGTTCTGGGATACCGCCAATCGCTACAACGATGCCTCCGGCAATTCCGAACGCGTGATCGGCCAATGGTTCAAGCAAAACCCCGACCAGCGCCGCAACGTGGTGCTGGCTACCAAGGTAGTCGGCGGCATCGACGGTTGGACGCCCAACCATTGCGGCGCTTCCCGCGCCAACATCCTGGACGCCACGGCCGCCTGCCTGCAGCGTTTGCAGTTGGATTACATTGACATTTTATACCTGCACCGCTTCGACGGCGCCACCCCGGCCGAGGAAACTCTGTCGGCCATCGAAGACCTGGTCGCCCGGGGCTGGATCCGGTATTTCGCCGTCTCGAATTTCACCGTCGAGCAAATCAAACTCTTTCAGGATGCCGAAAGCCGGGCCAGTTGCCGCTGCCGCGCCGTGGCCGTCCAGAATAAATTCGATATTCTTGGCGGCGAATCTCCGCGCCACCCCGGAGTGCTGGAATTCGCGGCGTCGGGCGCGCTCAGCTTTATCGCCTATACCCCGCTGGGTGGCGGCTGGCTGACAGGCCGTTACCTGGACCTGGCCAAAGCCGGCCCGGGCGACCGCCTGTATGACGAAAAAAACCTGGACCGGGCCGCGGCGGCCGTCAACCAGGACAAAGTCCGGGCCTTGCATGAAATCGCCTGCGCCGGCGGCATCTCGGCGGCCCAACTGGCGTTGGCCTACATGCTGACCCTGCCCGGCATGGGCCCCTGCATCCCCGCCGTCTCTTCCGTCGCGCAACTGGAAGCCAATGCCGCCGCCGGCAAACTGACACTGCCGCCGGAACAAATCCGGCAGGTACGAGAAATCTGCGGCCAAGCCGGCATGCCGGCCGGCGGGGAAAGCTGACCGTTTAATAAAAACCGTAAAAACACAAAATATTTACACGAAACCCGCTCCCGCTGACGTTATCTTGATTATGCCGGTTAAAGACCAGGCTGGAACACACAAGCGTTGCTTGCAAAAGCTGACTTTCGAAAGCAACTCGATTGTGAATGAAATTGCTGCGTATGTCATTATTTTTTAAAAGATTTTTCAAGGCCGCCAGCGCACTGACCGCTGGAGCGCTGCTCCTCCCGCTGTCCGGTTGCCGCTCGCCCGCCGACTATCGTCAGCAGGCTGACCGGACGGCCTACGGGATCGTCGAGCGGGCGCAACAGAAAGTCTTGGATAAATCCGAGCCTTTCGCCATCGAGCCGCCGGCCGATACCCTGCGGCGCAAGCTGCTGCTGGACCAGGATTTGCCCCATGCCGGCCCCGCCGCGCTGGGCTCGGAGCATTTGCCGGCCATCCCTCACTGGCCGGATACCGGCGCGCCGCCGACGCCGGCACTGGATCCGGCCGCCGCGTTGCCGGAGATCACCCGCCTGACTTTGACCGACACACTGCAGATCGCCGCGCGCAACAACCGGGACTATCAATCCCGCAAGGAAGACGTTTTCCGGGCGGCCCTGGCGCTGGACCTGGAAGCCAACCAGTTCCGCAGCCTGCTGGCCGGGGATGCCGGCTCCGAATTCGAAGCCAATTACCGGGGCGAGGATAATATCCGCGGGGTGGCCAATCAAGGCAGCCTTTCCTGGCAGCGGCGGCTGAAATACGGCACACTTCTGACCACGCATTTCGCGGTGGACCTGGTCAAACTGCTGACGCTGGAACGCTCGTCCTCGCTGGGCCTGATGGCGGACGCCACCATCACCATTCCGCTGCTGCGCGGCGCCGGTCGCCATATTGTCGGCGAACCCCTGACCCAGGCCGAGCAGGACCTGGTTTACGCCCTCTTCAACTTCGAACGTTACAAGCAGAACCTGAGCGCGCGCGTGGCCACGGAATACATGTCGGTCATCCAACAACTGGACCAGGTGGACAATGCCGAAGATAATTACCGCCGCCTGGCCTCCTCCACCGAGCGGGCGCAACGCCTGGCCGACGCCGGCCGCCTGCCCCAGATCCAGGTGGACCAGTCGGTCCAGGACGAACTCCGCTCGAGCGACCGGCTGACCTCCGCCCGCCAATCTTATGCGGGACGGCTTGATCAGTTTAAGATCACCCTCGGCCTGCCGGTGGATGCGGAGATTGAACTGGACCGCGATGAATTGCCGCAACTGGCCCGGACGGCCGGGCTGGCCGCCGGCGAGCAGGACAAGGATAAGGACGACGGAAACGGCGCGGCAGACAGGGATGCCGCGACCGCCCGCGGCCCGCTGGAAATGGATTCCAGGCAAGCCATCAAAATCGCCCTGGAGCACCGACTGGACTTGCGCGCGGCGCTGGGGCGGGTGTACGACGCCCAGCGGCACGCCGTGGTCGCCGCCGATGCCCTGCGCATGGGGCTGACGGTCAAGGGCGGCGGCGCCATCGGCGAAAGCCGGAGCCTCTCGTCGGCCGACCTGCCGGACGCCCGGCTGCGATTCGACGAAGGCGTTTATTCCGCCGGGCTCAATCTGGACTTGCCGTTGGAACGCACGGCGGAGCGCAATGCCTGGCGCAACAGCCTGATCGCCCTGGAGCGGGCCGTGCGCGACACCCAGAACCTGGAAGACCAGATCAAGCTGGAGGTGCGCAATTCGCTGCGCGAAATGCTCCAGGCCCGCGAGAGCTACCGGATTCAAAAGCAATCATTGTCCGTGGCCGAGCGGCGGGTGGACAGCACGGAATTGTTTCTCGAAGCCGGCCGCGCCCAGGTACGCGACATCCTGGAAGCCCAGGAAGCGCTGGTGTCCGCCCGGAACTCGCTTACGGCAGCCATGGTCAATTACCGCGCCGCGGAAATCAAGCTGCAGCGCGACATAGGCGTCCTCGCCGTGGACACCGACGGCCGCTGGCAAGAATATATACCGGCTGACCACCAGCCGGTCACGGATTCAGGGGAGAAGAATGATGAATAATATTCTGCAAATATTTGCCGGGCGCCGGCGCGCCATCCGCGCGGCGGCGGCACTGTCCGCCTTGGTTGCAACGGCGGTGTTTTACGCCGTCTGGAATGCGCGCCGCCCCGCGGAGCAGGATTACCCGATCGCCGCCGCCCAGCGCGGACCGCTTACCATTTCCCTCATCGAATCCGGCTCCATTCAGAACAGCCGCAGCGCCATAGTCAAAAACGAGGTGGCGGGCAATACCACCATCATTTACCTGATCCCCGAAGGTACGCAGGTGAAACAAGGCGATTTACTCGTGGAACTTGACTCCAGCCAGCTCGAAGATAACCGCACCAAGCAGCAAATCACCGTTATGAACGCCGAAGCGGCCTTTGTCCGCGCCCGTGAAAACCTGGAAGTCGTGCGTAACCAGAACGAGAGCGATATTGCCAAGGCGGAACTGGCCCAGCGGTTCGCCCAGCAGGACCTGGTGAAATACCGGGAAGGTGAATACCCGCGCGAATTGCAGAAAGCCGAGTCGGACATCAACGTCGCCCGCGAAGAACTCCAGCGCGCCCGGGACAAGTTCGAATGGTCTGCGCGCCTGGCCAAGGAAGGCTACCTCACCCGCACGGAACTGCAGGCGGACGACCTGGCCGCCAAGCGCGCGGAAATCAATCTCGCCCTGGCGGAATCGGCCCTGCAATTGCTCGAAAATTACACCCACCAGCGCAGTCTCGACCAACTGACCAGCGACGTTGAGCAGACCGCCCAGGCACTGGAGCGCGTCCGGATCAAAACCGCCGCCGACCTGATCCAGGCCGAAACCGAATTGAAAACCCGCGAGTCGGAATATAAACGCCAGCAGGCGGAACTGGAAAAGATCGAAAGCCAGATCGAAAAATGCCGGCTCACCGCGCCCGTGGACGGCATGGCGGTTTACGCCACCAGCAGCGCAGGCGGGCGCTGGCGCCTCTCCGAACCGCTCCAGGAAGGCCAGCAGGTGCGCGAACGCCAGGACTTGATCCACCTGCCGACGGACGATGCCATGATCGCGGAAATCAAAATCCAGGAAGCGGCCTTGCGCAAAATCAAGGTCGGCCTGCCGGTCCGGATCACGGCGGACGCCCTGCCCGGGGCCGTTTTCACCGGCCAGGTCAGCCATATCGCCTTCCTGCCGGACTCCCAAAGCGCCTGGCTGAATCCCAATCTCAAGGTTTACAATACCACCGTCAAGATCGAGGGCAATGCCGCCCAACTGCGGCCGGGGATGAGTTGCCGGGCCGAAATCATCCTGGCCCGTTACCAGGACGCCATTTTCATCCCCCTGCAATCCGTCACGCGCGTCGAGGGACAGACCGTCGTTTACCTCCCCGGTTCCCGCGAACCGGAAATGCGGCAGGTTACTATTGGCCTCGACAATAACCGCGTCGTCCATATCCGGGACGGATTGCAGGCGGGCGACCTGGTGCTCCTGGCTCCGCCGCTCGCCCCTTCAGCGCAAGGCGAGGACGAACCGGCGCCGGACGATCCGGCGCCCGCGGCGGAACCGGAAGCCGGCGCGTCGCTGCCGGCCAACGGCAACGGCACACCGCCGGCCGCCGAGCCGGCGGCCAGACCCCGCCCCGCCCGTCCGGCAGACGGAGCCCGTCCAGCAGACGGAGCCCGTCAGACAGACGGAGCCCGTCCGGCAGGCGGGGCCCGCCAGGCAGGCCCTGCCCGCCAGGCAGGCCCTGTCCGCCAGACAGGCCCTGTCCGCCAGCCGCCCCGGGAGGCCGCCCCATGAACACCGCTGACCAGCCGGCGCTGCCGTTGCTTGTCGAACTCCGCCGGGTCCGCAAACATTACACGATCGGCGGCGCCACCGTGCAAGCCCTGGCCGGCGTGGACCTGCAAATCCGGCGGCAGGAATTCTGGGCCATCATGGGCCCCAGCGGCTCAGGCAAGAGCACGATGCTGAACCTGCTGGGCTGCCTGGACCGGCCCACCGCGGGGCAATACATCCTCAACGGCCACGATGTGAGTTCCCTCGACGACGACGCCTTGAGCGATATCCGCCTGCGCGAGTTGGGCTTTATTTTCCAGAGTTTTAATCTGATTCCGCAGTTGACCGTCCGCGAAAACATCGAGTTGCCGCTGTTTTACCTGGGCTGGGATGCGGCCCGTTCCGCCGAACGCGCCGCCGACCTGGCGGCGAAGGTCGGCCTGGGCAACCGCCTCCACCACCGGCCCACGGAATTGTCCGGCGGCCAGCAGCAGCGCGTGGCCATCGCGCGGGCCCTGGCCAACGACCCGGCCGTGCTGCTTGCCGACGAGCCGACGGGCAACCTCGACACTGCCACCGGTCAACAGATCATGGATTTCCTGATCCACCTGCACCAGAGCGGCAAAACCATCATCATGGTGACGCATGAACCGGAAGTCGCCGCCTATGCCGCCACCCGCATGCACATGCGCGACGGCGTGATTGACCGGATCGAGGCCTGACCATGCATCAATCCCGCATCATCCGCAACATCCAACTGGGAATCAACACCCTGATGCTCCATAAACTGCGCTCCGGCCTGACCGTCCTGGGCGTGGTGTTCGGCGTCGGCAGCGTCATCGCCATGCTGGCCGTGGGCGAAGGCGCCGGCCAGGAAGCCATGCGCCAGATTCGCAAACTCGGCAGCAACAACATCATCCTGACTTCCCTCAAACCGACCGCCGACGAGCAAGCCTCCTCGCAACGCACATTCATGAGCATCTACGGTCTGCTGCACGAGGATGAAGTGCGCATCCGCGAAACCATCCCCGGCGTCCGCCGCACCGTCCCCGTCAAGCAAATCCGGCGCGAAGGCCGCCTGGGCGAGCGCGCCCTGGAAATGCGCCTGATGGGCACCACCCCGGACTGGTTCGAACTGGTGAACCGGCCGCTGTTGGCCGGCCGCACCCTGACAGCCGCCGACATGCAAAGCTGGTCGCCCGTCTGCGTCCTCACCGAACTGGGCGCGCGGCGCCTGCTGGCCGCCCGGCACACGCTCGGGCAATCCGTGAATATCGGCGGCGAGTTGTACCAGGTCGTCGGCATCGTGCGCAACGAGGACTCGGAAGGCGGGGTGCAGACCCCCGACCAGCAGACCGACGCCTACATTCCCCTGAACGTCGCCCTGGCGCAGTACGGCGATGTCTCGATCCGCATCACCGCCGGCACGCAGGAGCGCGAGCTGGTGGAACTGCACATGATCCTGGTGGAAACGCGCTCGATTGACGAGGTGGAGCAAACCGCCGCCGCCGTGGAGACCATGCTGCGGACGTTCCACCGCCAGGAGGACTACAAGATCAGCGTGCCGCTGGCGCTGTTGCGCCAGGCGGAAAACACCAAGCGCACGTTTAATATCGTGCTCGGGTCAATTGCCGGCATCAGCCTGCTGGTCGGCGGCATCGGCATCATGAACATCATGCTCGCGTCCGTCACCGAACGCACCCGCGAAATCGGCATCCGGCGCGCCATCGGCGCCAAGCGCGGGCATATTGTCGGGCAATTCCTCATCGAAACGATCGTGCTCTCCATGATTGGCGGGCTGGGCGGGATCGCCCTGGGATTTACCATTCCCTGGCTCATCAGCCAGTTCACCGGCATGCCCACCCTGGTGCCGACCTACGGCATCGTCCTGTCCATCGGCATCAGCCTGGGCGTCGGCATGATCTTCGGCATCTACCCCGCGCGCCGCGCCGCCAATCTCGATCCGATCACCGCCCTGCGGCATGAGTAAGGAGCCCGGCGGGCGGCTTTGCCGGATGGGCCCGTTCCGCCCCCTGCAACACTGCAATTTATCGGGAATGGATGGCGACACACCGATTTGGATGGCCGGCCGCGACTGGACCGGATCCTGAGTTTTGTCGAAGGGCCGCGGGCGTAGGTTGCTGGCCTGGAGTACCGGAGATTGCTGCTCTGATTTCCCGGGCTTCCGCCTGTGTTCATTCCCGATTTTAATCCGGTATCACCAACTCGAATTCTTCCCAGCTTGCGCGCGGCGTAAAGTCTTTGCGTTCGGCCATCCGCTGCCCATGCGATACCTGGACGGTGTAACCGTATTCGGTACGGTCCAGGCGGCCGTCCCGGCCGGCGGCGATATGGATGTCGGTCAGGATCAAGGCGCCGGTTTCACCCGGCCCCGGGGTGCGGCCGGCGACGCCGGTAATTGCCTGGTAATTGTCGAATTCTCCTGCCGGCATGACGCCGGGCGGGACAATCTTGACCACCGCGCCCGCCAGCGGCCGCCCGGCGCGGTCGGCGGTCTTGACCACAACATGCCGCTTGGAAACGAAAAAGGCGCCGGGCTGCCCGGAACAGGTCCCCCGATCGGCGGCATCGAACTCGCAATCCACGGCCACCAGGCGGCCTTTATGATTCAACGCCCAATCCAGGCGGTTGCCGGCAAAACGGCATTCGCGTAAAACGCCGTCGCGGGTGACGTCCACGGCCGTGCCGCAATCCTGAAAGGTACAGCCCCGGACCTCCGCCTGGTAAGTGCCGGAGACGGCGACGCCGCATTTTTCAAAATGGCTGTTTAAATATGTTCCGCTGCCCAGCATTCGCCCGAACACGCCCTTAACGCCCCGCACCGTGGCGTTGATCAACTCCAGCCGGTCAATCCCGCCCATCCAGGCCGTTTCGATCGGCTCATCGCCCCGGCCGGATACCAGGCTGTTGTAAACCAGCAACTGCCCGCCGGCGTTTTTGGAGGAGACGCCGTAAAATCCGCCTATTACCAGGCGGCAAGGGCCGCGGGCATGTTTTTCCAGCAGCAGCGCGCCATGGATGCCCGGAACATCGGCCACACCCAGTTGCAGCCGGTTGACCAGGCCGGTCCGGCGCAGCATCCAGAGCTCGGTGGCTTTCCCGGGAGTCAAGTCGCGGTTTTCACCCGCCAGCCAGTTGGGGTACACGCGGAGTTCCCCCTGCACGATCAGAATTTCATCGGGACAGGCGGCATCGCCGATTTGGAAAAAGGTGCTGCTGCCGTCGTTCCACCCAATGACCAGGTTGGCGGCCACGATGACGGTTTTGCCATCGGCATCCGCATGAACGCGCCCCCAGCCGAAAGTCCGGTCAATGCGCGCCAGCATCCGCGGAGTGCAAGGGAAATCCGCCGGGTAATCCGCCACGTGGATGGTTTCGGTGGCGGGGCAATATTCCACGGCCGGCCGGGCTGGCTGTCCGGCTACGATCATGCTCAATAACACCAGTATCCGGAAGCCGCTGTTCATGGTTCGAATTCCGTCGGTTCGAGTCCGGATTCAAGTTGCAGGGCGTCGAGGAAGATCGGGCCGGAAGCCTGGATCCGGTCGCCGCCGGCCAGCAGCAGCATGGCGACGGCTTTATGGTTCCGGTAGCGCGCCGGGATGGTAACCCGCAAATGGTAACGCCGCCAGGTATTGCCGGAGATTTCAACGAATTGCCGATGCTCGCCTTCGAACATGTCGGACTGGAACCACAACTTGACCGGATCGGCCGATGCCGTCCGCGCGTAAAACGAAAAGACATAGGTTTGGGCCGCGGGCAGTTGCGGGCCGGTTTTCCAGTAAAGATTGCCGTAGGACCTGGCGATATACAGACATTTTTCGCCATGAAAGGGCTGGTTGGTAGTCAGGCCGACGGCCGCGCCGGGGGCGCCGATGCGGATGCCCCCGCCCTGGGGCGGACCGTGCGGGATGTAATAATCCGGCCAGCCGGCGACGCTTTCCATCTCAAAACTCGGATTCGGCAGAATATTCTTGAAGCCGATCCGGCCCTCGCTGTCATACCCGGATTCCACCGGCCCTTCCGTCCCCTGCGGCGCAATGACGATGGAAATCCGGACCGGCCCGCTGCCGGCAATCGCGCTGAAAACATACGAACGCACCCCGCGCGCGGGCAGCGTGTCAACAAACGCTCCATCCTTGATCATGCCGAGTTTTCCGTCAAACAGGTCGTTCAGGGAGGTGTCCGCCAAGCCCTTGACTGCGGCGGAAATCTCAACCGGGGAGCGCCGGACATTCGCGGCAAGCAGGACATACCGGCCGTCGGGGAACCGCATCAGGCGGCATTGCACATCCGGAACCTCATCCCGCAGCGGCGCCCAATTGCCGGGGGTATAGGAAATTTCCTGTTCCGGATCGGGCCCGGCCAGGGCCGGGGTCATGGCGTTGATGCGCTCGGCGACTGTCTTTAATCCCTGCCATTGTCCGGCGGTGTTGATCAATCCGTGTGTGAAATAAATGATGCCGCGGGTGCCGTGGATCAATGCCAGGTAGGACTGACAGATTTGTTCCGGGCCGGAAATCATCCGCTTCTGGGACGCGCTCCACAGCGACGACATGGGGACGGTCCACGGCAGCAAGCCTTTTTCCCGGGCGCGTTTGACCGTGCGCGCCGTCACGCAGGACACCCAGTTGATGCTGCCCCGCGGCGGGTTGCCGCCGGGAATCCAGTATGGATCGGTGCCCAGCGCATCGGCAAAGTCAGTGTATTTTGCGCCTTCCGGAATTTTGGAGGAATAAATCACAAAGACCGGCCGGTAAGGATCAACCTCGCGGATGGCGTCAGTCATGCGCGTCAATTCGACCTCCAGGTCGGCTTCCCGGAATTCGGGCGGCTCATCCAGCGTATTGTAGGCCATCAGGCTCGGCATTTCGCGGATCGCCCTTACATTCGCCAGCATCAGCGGCAGGTGCAGGCCCATCCAGTCCGCGGCGATTTCATTGCGCTGCGCGCGGGTGAGCCGGTTCCACGGGGTAGCGCCGGCAATGGCCAGGTATTTCCAGTGCAGCAAACCGCGCTCGAGCTTGGCCAGGGCCGCCGCATGTTCCCCGCCGGGAAAATACTTTTTCAAACTGGCCATTTCTGCCGCGCGATTGGCGGTTTTTTCCGGACGGACCATCAGCATCAAGCCGTGTTTCCCGGCCAACTCCGCCACCTTGACGAAATCGTCGGGAGTCATCGGCTGCGGGTATTTGCCCAGGCCGAGATCGGTCCACCACAAGACCGTGTTGAATCCAGCCGCGGCGATTTCGCGGTATTGGGCATCGTCCACATCCATGCAGAAACCGAGCGGGAAGAAAGGCTGTCCGTCCCGCAGCAGCATGCCGCCGCGCGCCCGATCAATTTTCCATTCCCGCCCCGGCGCCGGCGGACATTTGACAAATTCAAAATCCACGTCGAAAATTTTACTCCCGGCGTGATCCTCCAGCGCCAGGTTGAACGCACGGCGGCCGGCCGGAATATCCGTGATTGGAAAATTCATGGCGCCTTTGGGCCGGCCAGCCGACTGGCGGGCCAGCGGCTGGCCGGCCTGGCCGCGGATGACAAGGAATTTGCCGGACAGGATGTTTTCGGGCATGCCGATTTCGTAAAGCGCGGCGGCGTCGGCTTCGCTGGTGTAATAATTCAGGCGCGTCATGGCGTGCAGGACTTCGAAGCCGGAGGCATTCCGGATTTGCCAGGTCTGGAACGGCATCCGCGTCCGCGGGTCGAGCAGCACCACGTCAATATCCCGCTGGCCGATCCCCGCCACCGGCACTTCAACATTCGCCGGAAAAACCTGGCGGGAATTCACGGGAAACAGGCCGGTAAAGCGCCGTTCCGCGCCGGCGGTTTTCTCGATCACCGCCACTTCCACCGTGCCGGTGGCGGTGGTCATGGCTTGCAAGGTGAGGTTGACGTCATAACACATTTGCCCGTCCGCTTCGCGGAGTTCACCCGCGGTCACACTGCCGGCATTGACTACCAGCGGAAAATCCGGCTTCAGCGCGGCATCCAACCCGGTCAACTGCGCCATCTCGGACCGCCTGGTCCATTCGGTGGTTGGCGCGAGTGTGCTGACCTGTTCCTCCAAGCCGATTTCCACCGCAAATTGATCATATTTTTTCAACACTTTTTTGCGGAATATGTTCAGCCGCACATCCTTCAAATCGCCGTAGCCGGCCAGGTCAAACAGGGGAATGGCCAGTTCGGCGGTCCAGCCCGCGGGCGTGACTTGCGTGGCCGAGGGCCAGGAGATGGCGGGTTGCCCGGCCGCGGCGGAAAGCATGCGCTTGAGTTCATGCGCGTTGTTGAAATTCAGCACGTAACGGAACACCTGGCGGTCATCGTCCAGGCCGGGATTCAGAAATATCTTGATGCATTCATCGCCATAAACGTTCCCGCCGAAATTTTCGGTTACCTTGGCGTGCATATCGCCGGCATCCGGGTGCCGGCAGGCGATGGCCAGATAAAGCCATTGGCCGTCGGTCAGCATCTGCACCGTCGTATCGGCATTGGGCGTGTAACGCACTTTTTTAAACTCGAAATCGTAAAACGCCGGGCTGACCCAGGCTGTGTCCCAGCAGGCATCATCCGGAACACCGTCCAGCACCGGCGTGGCATCCGTCAGGGGAACCCGGATTGGCGGCCGGTCAGATGCCCTGGCGGAGAAAATCAGCAGGGCGGGAAGGAGGGCACAGAAGGCTAGATTGCGGGTGTGCATTTTCATGGTGTTCATTTCAGGAGAGCAAATTTCAAAACTTAAGTTTTGAAGTTTAAAGGTTTACAGTTTTAAGGTTTTACGACATAACACCGAACACTGAACCTTGCTTTCAGCCATCATTGCTTTTAATAAGTATGCTTTTTATTGCCGCTAAGCGTCAACAAAATTTTATCTGGCGCACTTTATCCGCCGTTTCCCCCGATCATGACAAAGCCGCAAACATTGTTTGACTTGGATTACCGGTTGTTTATGATGGAGGCCATTTCAAAACTCTGACCCTGCACTGAGGAAATCCGCGCCGCGCCCCGACATGCCTGCACGAAACCATGCCAACCTGCCGCCGTCCGCGGCGGATTTCACCCGCGCCGAGTCGCGCCGCGGGATGCGGCACGCCATCATGGCTTCCTGCTGGGGCGCGATTCCCCAGATTCTCCTGCGCGACAGCAGCATCATGATCCTTTTCGCGACGCTGATCGGCGCGGGCGAGATGATTTCCATCGCCACAACGGCCCTGCTGGACATGGCCCAGGCGCTGCTGATTCTGCCTTTCGGCTATCTTACCGCCCGGACCGGCAAACGCCGGATGATCATCGGCGCCACGCTGGCAGGCATGGCAGCATTTTTACTGAGCACAACGGCGCCCTGGTTCGGCCCGGCCGCCGGACTGGCGCTTTTGTTATCCCTCTCCGTCTTCGCGACAACGATCGGCGCCTGTAATTCCGCCTGGTTCCCGCTGCTGGATGACATCGTGCCCCCGGCGGAACGCGGCCTGTTTTTCGGGAACCTGCGTTTTTCCTGGCAGTTGGTGACGGCGATCTTCGTGCTGGCATCCAGCGCCCTGGTGGGCGCGCGGGCCAGCGTTTCCATGCTGCAAATGGTCATCGCCGCCGCCGGCCTGGCCCTGCTGGGCCGCGCCTGGCACGTCAGCCGCATGCCGGAAAAACCGGCGCCGCCTCCCGCTGCCTGGCGGGATGTCATAGCCGATATTCTGGCCAATCAGCGCCTGACCAGTTTCGCGGTTTACCTGTTTTTCCTGTACCTGTCGGCCTCGGCCACCGTGCCGGTGGCCTTCATGTTCGCCAAGCAGGCGCTGGCGTTGCCGGATAACCTGGTGGTTTTCTGTTCGGCCTGCCTGATGGCCGGCCTGATCATCGGCTACCAGGCCGGCGGCCGCCTGGTTTACCGGCATGGCGTCAAACGGGTTTTTCTTTCAGCCCACCTGGCTTTCGCCCTTGTCAATTTCCTGCTGCTGCTGGTGCGCGACGGCAGTTATCACGCCGTGATCCTGCTGATCAGCCTGATTGCGGCATACGGTTTCTTCACCGCCTGCGCCTCGGTGGCGGTCTCCAGCGAGATTTTCGCGCTGTCGCCGGCCAATAACAAGATCATGTCCATCGGGTTCGGCGTCAGTTTTTACACCGCCGGCATCGGCCTGTCGCGCATTCTGGCTTCCCTGGTTATCGGCGGCGGCATACTGGCGCCGCATTGGCGCCTGGGCGGCGCGGTCATGACCAAGTACCACGCGCTTTTTATGGTTTACGGCGCCGGGGTGCTGCTGGCGACCGCGCTGCTGGCGATTGTCCCGGCCATGATCAAGCATGTGCACCGCCTGCCCCCGACCTGATTTTGCGGGCGGCGATGCCGCCCCGCCTCTTTACGTTTTACGTTTTTGCCGTGTGATTCGGGGATTCCATTGCGCGTATTGCAGGCAGCCGGATGCCGAACACCGTTCGGCCCCTACAGCCACCTGGTTGATCATGCCGTAAAAAAGCAAAAACAGTTGCATTCCGCGGCGCGCATGCTAGAATGACTTTGTTTCTACTTGTAGTAGCATGGCGGAGAACGGACAACATGGGCGTGGATGACCTGCGCGAAATCGCCGAAGTGCTCGCGGAAATGCGCCGGCCGGCGGAAGTGCGCGACTGGCTGCAGGCCTTGTTGACGCCCCGCGAACGGGAGCGCCTCTGCCTGCGCTGGCGCCTGGTATGCCTGCTCGCGGACGGCGTGCCGCAGCGGGAAATTGCCAAACGGCTGGGGATCAGCTTGTGTAAAATCACCCGCGGCTCGCGGGAAATCCAGCGCGGCCCCGGCCTGTTCCGCCGGATGGTGCAGCTCCGCGCTGCGTCGCGGCGATAAAATTTATTCAACCAAACACGAGGAGCCGGAAAATGAGCGAAGACGTGAAAGTATTCCTGAGCGAAGACGAAATGCCGCGGCAGTGGTACAACATCCAGGCGGACTTGCCGCACCCCCTGCCGCCGCCGCTGAAGAAAGACGGCAGCCCGGTCGGACCGGACGACCTGGCGCCGGTCTTCCCCATGAATATCATCGAGCAGGAAGTCAGCCGGGAACGCTGGATTGACATTCCCGAACCGGTGCTTGAAAAACTGCGCATCTGGCGCCCCAGCCCGCTCTGCCGGGCCGTCAACCTGGAAAAAGCCCTCAGCACTCCGGCTAAAATTTTTTACAAGAACGAAGGTCTCTCCCCCGCCGGCAGCCACAAGGGCAATACCGCCGTGGCCCAGGCCTATTACAACAAGGCGTTCGGCATCAAGCGCATCACCACGGAAACTGGCGCCGGCCAGTGGGGCAGCGCCCTCGCCATGGCCTGCCAGATGTTCGGCCTGGAATGCAAGGTATACATGGTGGGCATCAGTTTTCACCAGAAACCCTTTCGGAAAATGCTGATGCGGGTGTGGGGCGCGGATTGCGTACCCAGCCCGAGCCGCGACACTCAATCCGGCCGCGCAATTCTGGAACAAACACCCGATACCCCGGGCAGCCTGGCCATTGCGATCAGCGAAGCCATCGAAGACGCTGTGACGTCCAAGAACACCCGTTATTCGCTGGGCAGTGTTCTGAACCACGTGCTGTTGCATCAAAGCATCATCGGTCTGGAAGCCCAGAAACAGTTCAAAAAAATCGGGCTTTACCCGGACGTGGTGATCGGCTGCGTCGGCGGCGGGTCGAACTTCGCCGGCATCACTTTCCCGTTCATCTGCGACAAGATTCACGGACGCGACGTGCGCCTGGTGGCGGTGGAACCTACAGCCTGCCCGACCCTGACCCGCGGCCCGTTCGTTTACGATGCCGGCGATGTGGCCATGATGACGCCGCTGCTGGCGATGCACAGCCTGGGCCACAGTTTCGTGCCAGCCGCCATCCATGCCGGCGGGCTGCGCTACCATGGCATGGCGCCGCTGGTCAGCCACGTTGTGCGCGAGGGATTGGCCGAAGCCTGCGCCATCCAGCAGTTGGAATGTTATGAAGCCGCCATGCTCTGGTCGCGCACGGAAGGTTTCATTCCTGCGCCGGAAACTTCCCACGCCATCGCCGCGGCCATCCGGGAAGCCAAACAAGCCCAGGCCGAAGGCCGTGAACGCGTAATCCTCCTGAACTGGTCCGGGCACGGCTTGATGGATCTTACCGGCTACGAAGCGTATCTGGACGGCAAATTGAGCAATTACACCCTGCCGGAAGCCGACCTGCAAAAATCCCTGCACAAATTGGAAGGCCTGCCGAAACCGCCGCCGCTGTGATTAGTCGTGTGATTTGCTGTTGACTTTTGCGGGCGCGACGGCAGAATATGCTCCAATCAATGGACTTGGCGCGCCGGCGCCATGCCTGCACAAACAACGGAAGGATGCTGTAACAATGTCTCAACATGCCAGTTTGAAGGCGGCCAACAAAATTGTCACCAAACGCAACGTGCTGAAGCGTTTCGAACGCGTGGATTTACTGCGCGCCCGCGGAAAATGGAAAGATGGCGACCGGGGCTTGGGCCTGCCGAAGACCAAACCCCAGGAATAAATCCGCCCGCGTGAAACGCGCGCCGATCGTTCCGAGGCTTACCCAATGCGTGCCAAGCAAGTCATCCTGTTGCTGTCGGCGTGTCTGGTCTGCGCGACCGCGCTGGCGGAGTCCGGCGCGGAAGAGCAGTTGACCGTCCTGCGCCAGAATGTCAACCTGCGCGCCAAGCCTTCCATCGCCGCGGAGGTTGTGGCCCAGGTTTCCGCGCCGGAAAAATTAACGGTCAAAAGCGTAACCGACGAATGGGTGGAAGTGCTGCCGCCGCCGCATGCCGAATTATGGGTCCTGGGCGATTACGTCCGGGATGGCGTCATCCAGTGCAACACCCGGGTGAACGTGCGCGCCGGCGCCGGCATCAATTTCAATATTGTCGGCCAACTCACCAACGGTGCCGCCGTCAGCGTGCGCGGCACGCATGCCGACTGGATAAAAATCGCCCCGCCGGAATCCACTTCCCTCTGGGTCGCCAGGTCCATGGTGGAATTAGCCCCGGCGGGCACGGCGGAAAGCGCCGCAACGGAAAGCGCCGCGGCGGTCGAAGCCGCGCCGGCGCCGGAACCGCCCCCGCCGACGGACGAACCGCGGCCGGAAGCTCCTCCGACCCCGGCCGCCCCACTCCCGACCCTGCCGCCGCCGGCGCCGGCTTCGGAACCTTTACTGCCGTCGCCCCCCCCAGCTCCGCATGCGGCGCCGGCATTAGTCAAGCCGCCGGCGGATCTGGATCTGCATCCCGCCAAGCCCCAGGGGCAATGGCGGCAGTACGAGGGAGTGCTGCGGCCGCGCAATTTCATTTTCGGCGCGCCCAGCCGGTACCGCCTGGCGCAAGACCGCGCCGGCGTGGAAGCCACCATCTGCCACGTGCGCGGCAACGAAGCGCAATTGCGCGCGCTGCTGAACCGGCGCATGGTCATCAGCGGCCGCGAATACTGGGTGAAACGCCCGGACACCCATCCCGTGCTGGTGCCGGAACGGATCGTGCTCAAGTAAGCGCCCGTCCGGGCGAGCCGCCAGGGCTGCGTCATTCTCAGAACAGACGGCTCCGTCGGAGACGTCGCCCTACCTTCAGCAGATTCCCCGGGTGGGGCGAGACCTCCGGGCGAGCCGCCAGGTAGAAGGGCGAGACCCCGCTCATAGCGGGGTAAACCGCCGGCTTGTCCCGCCTGGCGCGGGGGCGAGCCGCCGAGAATGACGCAGCCGTGGCGGCGCCGCCAATCAGGGCGTGGTTTTCGCCGGGAAGTATAACAGCCGGACGACTTCTTCGAAGGAAGCCTTGCCGGATTCCGACCAGCTGACGCGCGTGCGGACGGAGAAGAGTTGTTCTTCCTCATCCAGTGATTCGCCCTCGAACCGCTGATATACGAAACCATCCACGAGTTCTTCCGGTCCCGCCGCCACATCTTCCGGCAGATTCGTCGCACTGATCGGATACATGGCCTCGCCTTGTTCCATCACCGAGCGGGCCGTCTGGTAGTTGCGCGACAGGCGGATGACGGCCAGGCAGCGCGCCGTGGTTTCCGCCAGCGCAAACACGCTGATGCTCAAAATGGCCAAAGCCAGCACCGCTTCCAGCAGGGTGAAACCCGTCCTGGCCCGAGGCGCGGGGACAGGCGGCGGACATCTGGAATTCTGGAGTGAGGCTTGCATCCGCATCGGTCTTCCGTTAAACCTGCGCCGCAATTAATCCGTCGTCACCCGCACCGCCGCCAGGGCATCCACCTTGACGATCAGCCCGGCGCCGTGCTGGTCCACCATGCGCACGACAAAAGGCCGGCACATGCCGTTCCGGAAATAAGGCACCGCGCAGAAGCCGGCGTCCGCCGGTTCGCCATCGGCGACCGCCACGGACTCCAGCATCACGCCTTCCAGGTTGCGCGTAAATCGCGGCAGCTCGGCATTGCTGGACACCACGTCAATCTTGCCGGAATCCAGATCGAAGGTCAACGCCACTTCCGCTTGTTTCAAGACGGCCATGCTGCGCGCGTAACGCGAAACCGTCACCAGGGTCCGGCCGGCGACACGCAGGCGGTTGCCGCGGATGGAATGGACAAAATACGGCATGGAAATGCCGATGACCACGCCCAGCAGCACCAGCACCAGGAGCAATTCCACCAGCGTGAACCCGCCGCGCGCGCCGGCGCGGCGGAGGCGGATCGGCTGTTCAGTTGGTAATGTCATCGCCGCCGCCGTCGGCGCCATTGGGCCCGTAGGACTTGATTTCGTACCCGCCTTCCTTCAGCGAGTAAACGAACTCGTGGCCCCAGGGATCCTTGGGGATTTCGCCCTTGGGCAGATACGGCCCCTTCCAATTCTCTTCCGAGGTCTTGGCGATCAAGGCCTGCAGGCTGGGCGGGAAATTGCCGTTGTCCACCTCGTACAGATTGATCGCCGTGCTTAAGTTGGCGATGCTGGTCTTGGCCGCGGTAATCTGGGCGTCGCGCCCCCGGCCGCTCAAGCGGGGCATGACCACGGCGGCCAGCACTCCGATAATCATGACCACCAGCAGGACTTCGATCAGGGTAAAGCCGCCCTGCCGCCGGTGCGCCGGAATCCGGGCAAATTTTGCTGAGTTTTGTGAGTTTTGTAACTTCTTCATAATACGGCTTCCTGTTTAGCATCAAAACGGACACATGTCAAATAGAATGTCGGGGACTGTCGTAAACAAATGACTTGGCCGCATAATTAACAAATGATTTGTCCGCTTAAAGCTGTCAGGATGGTGCATTCAAAGGGGGGTTATATGGATGAATATCCGAAGGCAGCACTGGAGCGGGCAATGAAGGTACAGGAAGTGATCTTGCGTGCGATTGAAGGGCGGTTAATGTGGTGGGAGGCGGCGGAGATACTAGGTGTGAGCTACCGGACCATGCGGCGCTGGAAAGGGCGCTACGAGCGGTATGGTTACGACGGGCTGCTGGATCGTCGGCGGAAGATACCGGGGCCGCGGCGCGTGCCCCTTGCGACGGTGAAGCAGGTGCTGAGGTTGTACCGAGAAGAATACATGGATTTCAATGTGAGGCATTTTCACGAGAAGCTGCAGGCGGAGCATGGGATCGAGCTCAGTTATCAGTGGGTCAAGAGCGCCTTGCAGACGGCCGGGTTGGTGGCGAAGGCCCGGAAACGAGGGCCGCATCGGCAGCAGCGGGAACGGCGACCAATGGCGGGGATGATGTTGATGGTGGATGGCAGCACCCATGCCTGGTTGCCCCTGCTGGCGGGCCAGAAGCAGGATCTGATCCTGGTGATGGACGATGCCACCAGCGAAGTCTACACGGCCTATCTTGTGCCCCAGGAAGGGACATTAACGGTGATGAAGGGGTTGAAAGAAGTCATTATTAAACATGGGGTTTTCTGCAGTCTGTACACGGATCGTGGCAGTCATTTCTTTTATACGCCCAAAGAAGGCGGGGCGGTGGACCGGCGTCAATTGACGCAAATTGGACGGGCGTTGCAACAGTTGGGGATCGAACATATTCCGAGCTATAGCCCCCAGGGACGTGGGCGAATAGAGCGGATGTTTAAGACCTGGCAAGGGCGCCTGCCGCAGGAATTAAGGCAGGCGGGAATCCGGACGATGGCCGAGGCCAACGTCTATATTCAACAACAGTTTCTGCCTTCCTTCAATCGCAACATGAAGGTGAAGGCGCGGGAAACAGGAACGTGTTTCGTGCCTTGCGGTGAGCAGGATTTGGACAGCATTTTCTGTGTGCAGCATGCGCGAGAGGTTCAAAATGACAATACCGTGGCTGTCGGGAGTCGCCGCTTGCAGATTGGACCATCAAAATGGCGTTTCAGCTTCGCCAAGTGCCGGGTTAAAGTCTGCGAGCACCTCGATGGCACGGTGTCCATCCGTTATGGCCCGCATGTGGTTGGCCGCTACCAAGGACCGTTGAACATTTCGGCGTCGCTGGAGGACGTCGCATAAACTTTTTCCTCCCCCGCGGGGGAGGAAAATCCTCACCCCAGGAGCAACAACACACAATAACAAATCGGACAGATCACTTGTTACAAAAAGCGGACACTTGACTTGTTACGAACAATAGAATGTCGGGGACCCTCATACATTCAGTCCGCTGGTCACGTCGAAAACCGCCATCAGGACGCTGATGGCGACGAACCCGACCAGCACCGCCATGACCACGATCAGGATCGGTTCCAGCAGCGTGGTGAAAATCTTGACGCTGCGGTCGAGCATGGTCTCATAACGCCGGGCGATGTGCTCCAGAGCGCCGCTCATATCGCCGGTTTCCTCGCCGATGGCCAGCATGTCGGTCAGCATGGGGGGAAAAACCTTGCCGGCGGCCAGCGGCCCGGAAATGGTGGTGCCGTCGGTCACTCGTTCGCGGGCGTTGCGGATTTCCCGCGCCAGCACGGCGTTCTGGACCGTGCGCTCGCTGATGCTCAGGGCATCCAGCACGGAGACGCCGTTGCCGATCAGCATGCCGAGCGTCTGCGCGAACTGGGTAAACGAACTGGCCATGACCATCCCGCGCACCAGCGGGAGTTTCATCTGCATGGCATGCCACCACAGCCGGCCGGCCGGTGTGCGCAGGTAACGGCGGGCCATGACCGCCGCCATGACCGCCGCGCCCAGCACCAGCCAGCCGTAGCTGATCAGGCCCGAACTGATGCCGATCAGAATCCGCGTCGGCAGCGGCAGGGTGCTGCCCAGGTCCTTGAATATGAGGGAAAAGCGGGGGATGACGAACACCATGGTGAAAATCATAGTGCTGATACCCGTCAACATGACAATGCCGGGATAAACCAGCGCCATGTATATTTTTTCACGGATTTCCTGCATGCGTTCGTAGTAAGCTACAATCCGCTGCATGATTTCCGGCAGGGCGCCGCCGGCTTCCCCGGCGCGGATCAGGCTGGCGTACAACTTTGGGAAGGACTCCGGGTACTTTCCCAGCGCTTCGGAAAGACTCGCGCCCTGGACAATGTCGTCGCGCAGACCGCGGACGATCCGGTCGCAATCCGCGCGGGCGCGCCGGTGGGAAAGCGTGTTTAAAGCGTTGCCGAGTTTCATGCCGGAAGCCAGCAGATCGCTGAGTTCCGTGGTGAAGGTCAGCATTTCACGGGCCGCCATCCGCGGCCGCTGGTCGCGCCGCCAATGCAAGCCGCGGCGCGGCTGGGCGGCTTTGCGCAAGGCTTCGGCGTTTTTCTCTTCGACCTGCACGGGGATCGCGCCCTGGCGTTCGATGTGGGCCAGGGCGGCGCGCCGATCAGGCGCCTCAACGTTGCCGGTGATTTTCTCGCCGGCGGCATTGCGTGCGGTATAGACAAAAATTGGCATAGTCATTCCCGCCGGACAATCTCCGCGCCCAGAGCGCGGAGGCGGCCGGCGATGTTTTCATACCCGCGGTCAATCACCTGGGCATTGCTGATGACCGTAGTGCCGCGCGCGGCCAGGGCCGCGATCAGCATGGCCATCCCGGCGCGGATATCCGGACTGGCCAGCGGCACGGCATGCAGCCGCGCCGGCCCGATCACCACCACGCGGTGAGGATCGCATTGGACAATCCGCGCGCCCATGTCAATCAGCCGATCCACAAAATACAGGCGGCTTTCGAACATTTTCTCGAAAAACATGCAGGTGCCATGCGTCTGCGTGGCGGCCACGACGGCCACGCTCATCAGATCGGACGGGAAGGCCGGCCAGGGGCCGTCTTCGATTTTGGGAACAGCGCCGCCGGCGTCCTCCGCCACCCGCCGGCGGCGGACCGCGCGCAAGCTGAGCGTGTCGCCGCGCATGGCCAGCGGCATCCCCAGGGTTTGGAAGGCCCGCGCCAGGGGCCGGACCGCCGCAGGATCAACACCCTGGACGGTCAAGGCTCCGCCCGTTACGGCGGCGGCGGCGAGAAAACTGCCCACCTCGATGTGATCGCAGCAGATCGCATGCTCGGCGCCGTGCAGGGCATCCACGCCGTCCACTTCCAGCCGGTTGGTTCCCAAGCCGCCGATGTTCGCGCCCATGGCCTGCAAGAGCCGGCCCAGGTCCTGCACGTGCGGCTCGCAAGCGGCGTTAAAAATCACCGTCCGCCCCCGCGCGAGCACCGCCGCCATGAGGATGTTTTCCGTGGCAGTGACGCTGGCTTCGTCCAGCAGGATTTCCGCGCCGCGCAGATGGCCAGCGCGGAAGGTGTAGGCGCTGCCCATGTCGATGCGGGCGCCCAGGGCGCGCAGTCCTAGCAAATGCGTATCCAACCGCCGGCGTCCAATGACATCGCCGCCCGGGGGATAAAGCGTAACGCACCCATGGCGCGCCAGCAGCGGGCCGGCGAAGAGCAGCGACGAACGCACCCGTCCGCACAAATCCCGGTCCAGTTCGCATTGGCGCGCGCCGGCGGCGCACAAGGTCAATACATGCCCGCGGAGGACGACCGACACGCCCAGGCCTTCCAGAATCTGCAACATGGTCCGAACGTCGTCAATCAACGGCACATTGCGCAAGACCACCGGCGCATCGGTCAACAGGCACGCCGCCAGCATCGGCAAGACGGCGTTCTTATTGCCCGCCGGCCGGAATGTACCCCGCAGAGGCTTGCCGCCATTGATGATCAATCGGGCCATGCCAAATCATTTTCCCAGCATTTCCCGGGCAATGCGAACCACGTTGTCGGCGGTGAAGCCGAATTCCCGCGCCAGCACCTTGTAAGGCCCCGAGAGGCCGAACTGATTTAAACCGAAAACACGGCCCTTGGGCCCGACATATTTTTCCCAACCCATCCCTACCCCGGCCTCCAAGACCAGGCGCAGCTTGCAGGCCGGCGGCAGAACTTTGCGCCGCAGTTTTTCCGGCTGATGCTCGAAGAGTTCCCAGGAGGGCATGCTGACGACCCGGACATTGATCCCCTCGCCGGCCAGCACGGCGCCCGCCTCCAGCGCCAGCGACACTTCCGAGCCGGAAGCGATCATCAGGAATTGCGGCCGGCCTTGGCCGCTCTGCCAGAGCGTGTAAGCGCCCTGCTCGAGCAGGCGGGCGGGCGGATATTTCGCGCGGTCCAGCACGGGCACATTCTGGCGGGTCAGCAGGATGGCCGTCGGGCCGGCGGTGTTCTTCAATGCCGCCGCCCAGGCCGCGCCGGTTTCCGTCGGATCGGCGGGGCGGATCACCGTCAGGCCGGGCATCACGCGCAACGCGGCCAGGTGCTCCACCGGCTCATGCGTCGGGCCGTCCTCGCCGACATAAAAGCTGTCATGCGTGAACACGTAGATGACCGGCAGGCGCATGATGGCGGCCAGCCGGATAGCCGGCCGGCAGTAATCCGAGAAAACGAAGAACGTCGCGCCGTACACGCGGAAGCCGCCGTGCAAGGCCATGCCGTTCATGATCGCGCCCATCGCATGCTCGCGAATGCCGAAGTGGAAATTGCGCCCGGCATAGGCGCCGGGGCCGACATCGCCCTGGCCGTCCATGATCGTGCGCGTGCTTGGCGCCAGGTCGGCCGATCCGCCGACCAGGTACGGCACGGCGCGGGCCAGGGCCTGGATGACGGTGTGCGAGGCATTGCGCGTGGCCACGGGCTTGGCGGGATCGAAGGCCGGCAGCAGCTTGTCCAGGTCCGCGGGCAGCGCCAGGTCCCCGGCCGCATCCCAGGCGGCGGCCAGGTCCGGCGCGGCCGCGCGCCAGTCCTCGAAGCCGCGCTGCCACCGGTCGCGTTCCGCCTGCCATTCCGCGCGGCGCGCGGCGAAGATGGCGGATGTTTCCGCCGGCACGTAAAACGACTGGTCTTCCGGCAGGCCGAGATTGCGCTTGGTGGCCTTGACTTCTTCGACGCCCAGCGGCGCGCCGTGCGATTCGGCCTTGCCAGCCATGTTCGGGCTGCCCTTGCCGATGATCGTGCGGCCGATGATGAGGGTCGGGCGTTCCCGCTCGCGCCGGGCGGCGGCCAACGCGCCGTCAATGGCGGCATAGTCGTGGCCGTCAATTTCAAGCACGTTCCAATGGTAAGCTTCAAACCGTTTCCGGACATCGTCGCTGTACGCCAGGTCGGTGGCGCCTTCAATCGTGATCCGGTTGAAATCGTAATAAACCACGAGCTTGTTAAGCTTGAGATGGCCGGCCAGCGAAAAGACTTCGTGCGAAATGCCTTCCATCATGTCGCCGTCGCTGCAGAGCGCGTAGGTGTAATGATCCACCGGGCGGCGCTCCCCGCGGTTGAACCGCGCCGCCAGCATGGCCTCGGCCAGCGCCATCCCGACGGCATTGCTGATCCCCTGCCCCAGCGGCCCGGTGCTGGTTTCAACGCCGGAGGTCACGCCATGTTCCGGATGCCCCGGGGTGCGGCTGCCATACTGGCGGAATTGCTTCAAATCCTCCAGCGCCAGATCATATCCTGACAAATGCAGCAGGCTGTAAAGCAACATGCACCCATGGCCGGCGGAAAGGACGAACCGGTCGCGGTCCGGCCAGGCCGGGTCGGCCGGGCAATGTCTCAAATGCTTCAGGAACAGCACGGACGCGAAATCCGCTGCACCCAGGGGCAGCCCCGGATGGCCGGAATTGGCCTGCTGCACGCCGTCAATCGAAAGTCCCCGCACTGTATTCGCCACCATTTCAAAATTCATCTCGCTCCTCAAGTTGTTCAATTCCCGCGCAGCGCGGCGGTCCGGTCCGCACAGGGCCGGTGCCAAATGGTTAACATCTTAACGCAAACCTCCTGAAAATGCAATGCCTATGCCGGTTTGTGTCGTAAACAAATGACTTGGCCGCATAATTAACAAATGATTTGTCCGCTTAAAGCTGTCAGGATGGTGCATTCAAAGGGGGGTTATATGGATGAATATCCGAAGGCAGCACTGGAGCGGGCAATGAAGGTACAGGAAGTGATCTTGCGTGCGATTGAAGGGCGGTTAATGTGGTGGGAGGCGGCGGAGATACTAGGTGTGAGCTACCGGACCATGCGGCGCTGGAAAGGGCGCTACGAGCGGTATGGTTACGACGGGCTGCTGGATCGTCGGCGGAAGATACCGGGGCCGCGGCGCGTGCCCCTTGCGACGGTGAAGCAGGTGCTGAGGTTGTACCGAGAAGAATACATGGATTTCAATGTGAGGCATTTTCACGAGAAGCTGCAGGCGGAGCATGGGATCGAGCTCAGTTATCAGTGGGTCAAGAGCGCCTTGCAGACGGCCGGGTTGGTGGCGAAGGCCCGGAAACGAGGGCCGCATCGGCAGCAGCGGGAACGGCGACCAATGGCGGGGATGATGTTGATGGTGGATGGCAGCACCCATGCCTGGTTGCCCCTGCTGGCGGGCCAGAAGCAGGATCTGATCCTGGTGATGGACGATGCCACCAGCGAAGTCTACACGGCCTATCTTGTGCCCCAGGAAGGGACATTAACGGTGATGAAGGGGTTGAAAGAAGTCATTATTAAACATGGGGTTTTCTGCAGTCTGTACACGGATCGTGGCAGTCATTTCTTTTATACGCCCAAAGAAGGCGGGGCGGTGGACCGGCGTCAATTGACGCAAATTGGACGGGCGTTGCAACAGTTGGGGATCGAACATATTCCGAGCTATAGCCCCCAGGGACGTGGGCGAATAGAGCGGATGTTTAAGACCTGGCAAGGGCGCCTGCCGCAGGAATTAAGGCAGGCGGGAATCCGGACGATGGCCGAGGCCAACGTCTATATTCAACAACAGTTTCTGCCTTCCTTCAATCGCAACATGAAGGTGAAGGCGCGGGAAACAGGAACGTGTTTCGTGCCTTGCGGTGAGCAGGATTTGGACAGCATTTTCTGTGTGCAGCATGCGCGAGAGGTTCAAAATGACAATACCGTGGCTGTCGGGAGTCGCCGCTTGCAGATTGGACCATCAAAATGGCGTTTCAGCTTCGCCAAGTGCCGGGTTAAAGTCTGCGAGCACCTCGATGGCACGGTGTCCATCCGTTATGGCCCGCATGTGGTTGGCCGCTACCAAGGACCGTTGAACATTTCGGCGTCGCTGGAGGACGTCGCATAAACTTTTTCCTCCCCCGCGGGGGAGGAAAATCCTCACCCCAGGAGCAACAACACACAATAACAAATCGGACAGATCACTTGTTACAAAAAGCGGACACTTGACTTGTTACGAACATGCCTATGCCGGTTTGGACTTCCCCAAAAAATCACTGTCATCCCATAGGGTTAATCTGTCACCTAAAAATGACAATATTCTTTATGAAAACTGGAGTTTTTGTGCGCATGCAAGCGCCCCCTAGGCACGGCCGCCAAAGTGTGTTAAGCTGCCGGCATGCAGACCAAACCATACGCAGACAGACAGGGCTGGGCGCGGCGGACAGCAGCGCTGGGCGGCTGGCTGATCCTGACATATTCAGCGACGCTGACAGGGATGCTGATCCAGGCTGACGGTTGGTACGCGGCATTAAACAAGCCGGCATGGCATCCGCCCGGCTGGGTGTTCGGGCCGGTATGGACGCTGTTATACGGCATGATGGCAGTGGCGGCATGGCTGGTCTGGCAACACGGCGGTTGGCGCGCGCAACGCGTTCCACTGGGATTGTATCTGCTGCAATGGCTGTTAAATGCCGCATGGACACCACTGTTTTTCGGCCTGCATCGTCCGGACCTGGCTTTCGCCGCGATTCTTGCGTTACTGGTGGCCATCGCGGCAACCTTGACCGCCTTTGTGCGCGCCAGGCCGGCAGCCGGACTCCTGCTTGCGCCCTACGCGCTTTGGGTTGCCTTTGCCGCCATGCTCAATTTTGCCATCTGGCAATTGAATTGAAGCTCGCAATTGATGGTAAAAATATGGGTGATATATAAAGGCGAGTGTCAAATGGCAATTTCATGCCGGCGAACTTGCTCAAATGGCTCTCATAAACGCCCCAAAACGCCCCGCTAAACGCCCCAAAACACCCCAAAACGCCCCAAAACGCCCCGCTAAACGCCCCAGGATGGGGCATTTCCTGTTAATCTCCCCAAGCATTTGCCGCAACCTGAATGCACAATCTGCAGGGTCAATCGCACAAGAGACGGCCCCCAAAAAAACACCCGCTTGACTTTTGCGGGCGTGATGTCACATACTTAGAAACATGCTCAAGCTGTAGGAGTTCTGTCCCAAATGACGATCCAGGAGTTCATAGCGAAGTGGCGCAAGGTGGAACTGAAAGAACGGTCTGCCGCTCAAACCCATTTCATTGACCTTTGCAGAGTTTTTAACCATCCCGACCCCGTTGCCGGTGACCCGACCGGCGAGAGCTATTGCTTCGAGAAGGGCGCGGTAAAAGCTGGGAGCGCGGGCGTCCCGCCCGCACAGGGTTTCGCCGACGTCTGGAAGCGTGGCTTCTGGGGGTGGGAATACAAGGGCCGGCACAAAGCCTGATTTTCAGGACAGTTTACGGTGTTTTTTAGAAATCCATATCACCACAGCCACCTCCACAAAACGGCCTAAAAAACATCGAATTTCCTGGGAAATGTGACACTTAAAATTGGTAACTGTCTTAACGGCAACCCGCTTTTGGGAGCTTTTGGGTTTAGTCTGATTTGAAAGGTGATTTATATGGGGTTTTACAACACACCCCCGCCCGCATGCGCGACCGGCGATTGATCGGCAAAAAATGTGTGTGGCGTTGTGTGTGTTGCGTGCCATCATATTTCAGCATGTTTCACAAAATCACACGACACACATGGAAAAGCAAAAAACCCCCGAATTCCTTAAGGAATCCGAGGGTTTATTGCTGAAAATTGGTAGCGGGGGTTGGATTTGAACCAACGACCTTCAGGTTATGAGCCTGACGAGCTACCGGGCTGCTCCACCCCGCAATTAAAATTAAATCTGTAAATCATGGAACAATTCAGGACGCTGATTCATGCGCCGCTCGTCAGGACGAGCTATCCGCCTTCGCCAAGGCTACGGCGGACACTGCCGGGCTGCTCCACCCCGCAATTAAAATTAAATCTGTAAATCATGGAACAATTCAGGACGCTGATTCATGCGCCGCTCGTCAGGACGAGCTATCCGCCTTCGCCAAGGCTACGGCGGACACTGCCGGGCTGCTCCACCCCGCAATTAATGCAAATACTTATTCAAACATACAAAATGCCGCATTTAATGCAAGAATATTTTGAAAGAAAAAAGCTCAGAAAAAATCCAGCTCAGAAAAAATCCAGCGGGCCGGCGGCGGCGCGCGATGCGGCGGCGCGCTCAATCGCCTGGATTAGCCGGCATGCCAGACTGGTTTTACGCAGGCGGGGCCAGTCCGCGCGCCGGCCGTCCGCGGCCAGCAGCGTCACCTGGTTGTCCGCGGCATCGAAGCCAATGTCGGGGCGGGAAACGTCGTTGGCCAGAATCAGATCCAGACCCTTACGCCGGAGTTTCTTCCGCGCGCCGGCCAGCAAGTTCTCCGTTTCCGCGGCGAATCCGATAAACAAGCGGCGGCCTTTGCGGCGGCGGACGCGCAACAGGATATCGGCGGTGGGACGCAAAACCAGGTTCAACGCCCCGGCGTGTTTTTTAATTTTGCGACGCACCGGCCGCGCCGGCCGCCAATCGGCCACGGCGGCGGCCATGACCAGCACGTCGCACCATGCCACGTGCCGCTGCACGGCGTCCAGCATTTCCTGCGCTGTGTTCACCCGCGCCAGGCGGATGCCGGCCGGCGGGTTCAACGCCACGGGGCCGGAAACCAGGACTACGGCGTGGCCGCGGCGCGCCGCGGCGCGGGCGATGGCATAGCCCATCCGGCCGCTGGAGCGGTTGCTGAGATAGCGCACGGGATCCACCGGCTCCCGGGTCGGCCCGGCGGTCACGAGGAACTTCAGCCGCGGCGGGTGCCGGGCTGGCGGCGGCTTGGTTTGCACGGACATGTTCCAGCGCCTTTCAGACAATTAATCGCTGCAGCGCGGTGAAAATCTCGGCGGGCTCGGCCATGCGGCCTTGCCCCGCAACGCCGCAGGCCAGGTCGCCGGCGCCCGGCCCGACGATGGCCGCGCCGCGCGTTTTCAATATGGCCGCGTTCGCCGCCGTGGCCGGATGCTGCCACATGGCGGAATTCATAGCCGGCGCCAGCAGCAGCGGCGCCGGGCAGGCCAGTGCGACGGCCGTGAGGGCGTCGTCCGCCAGGCCGTGCGCCAGCTTGGCCATGACGTTGGCAGTGCAGGGGGCGATCGCCATGGCGGCGGCATGTTCGGACCACGCAAGGTGCGCCGGGGCCCAGGTGGCTGGAGGAGCGAACATGTCGGTTAAAACCGGATGGCGGGAAATGGTGCGAAAAGTCAGTTCGCCGACGAATTTACCGGCGGACGCCGTCATTACCACCCGCACGGCATAGCCCGCCTTGACGATCAAACGCGCCAGTTCCGCGGCCTTGTAGGCGGCGATCGAACCGGTCACACCCAGAATCACTACCTTGTTTTGCTTGCTCATACAATCTCCCTCCAGGCAACCGATGGCTGGACGCCGTTAGATACCCCGGCCCGCCGCCGCCGGCCGCCGCTGTTCGGCCTGCACAATACCGCGCAGCTCGTAATAAGCGCGTTCCAGGTCGTCATTCATCACGGCATATTGATATTCGTTCCGCGCCTGCATTTCGCGCCCGGCATTGTCCAGCCGGCGCGCGATTACCGCCGGAGCATCCTGCCCGCGCGCTTCCAGACGCCGGCGTAATTCCTCCATGCTCGGCGGCAGAATGAAAACATCCACATACGAGCGCGCCAGCAGCGAATCGGCTTCGCGGCGGAGCAGGCGGCGGATGCGGCCGGCGCCCTGCACATCGATATCCATCAGAATGTCGCGCCCGGCGCGGAGCGCCGTTTCCACGGGGCGGCGCGGCGTGCCGTAAGCGTAGCCATGCACCTCGGCCTCTTCCAGCAATGCGCCTTGCGCGGAGCGCCGCCGGAACTCCTCCGGCGTCAGAAAAAAATAATCGCGGCCGTCCGTTTCACCGGGCCGGGGCGGGCGGGTGGTGCAGGAAACAGAGTAATCCATGGACGGAAACTCCTGGAGCAACCGCCGGCAGAGCGTGGTTTTGCCGGCGCCGGACGGCGCTGAAATCACCAGCAGCAGCGGCCGGGAGAAGGATGTGGGAGTCGTCTTCATTCCAGGTTTTGCGCCTGCTCGCGCACCCGCTCCAGTTCGGTTTTAGCCTGGACCGCCAGGCGGGCGCTGGCGGCATCGCCCACCTTGGCGCCGGCGGTATTGATTTCGCGGAACATTTCCTGCAGCAGAAAATCCAGGGTGCGGCCCACCGGTTTGCGCGCGCGCAGACAATGCTCCGCCTGCTGCAAGTGGCTGCGCAGGCGGGTCAATTCCTCGGCGATGTCGCTCCGCATGACGGCAGCGGCAATCTCGCGCTCCAGCCGGCTGGAGGTCAGCGCCGCGCCATCCGGCGCCCAGGCCCGGATTTTCCCGCGCAAGTGCCGCCGGGCCCGGGCCGCCGCGCGGGGCGCCAAACGCTCGAGGCGTCCGACGGCCTGGGAAATTTTGCGCAACCGGGCCGCCAGGTCCGCCGCCAGGGCGCGGCCTTCCACCAGGCGCATGCGGTCCAGTTCCGACAACGCCTGCCGGACGGCGCGGCGGATGGCAGACTGGAGGATGTCCGGCGGAAGCTTATCCGGCGCGGCGGCCCAGAGGCCGGGAATGGCCAGCAGATGCGAGGCCCGCAAATCATCCGCCAGGCGCAGACGCCGGGCCAGCCGGCGGGCCTGGGCCACGACGGCGGCGGCGGCCGGCTCGTCCAGCACGGCGCTGGCGGGCGGCTGGCCGCGGCCGGCGGCAGCGAAGATCCGGCACAGCACCGCGCCCCGGCTGATGCGGGAGCGCACCAGGCGGCGCAGATCATGCTCCATGAAGCCCAGTCCCGGCGGCAGGTCCAGGCGGATATCCGTCTGGCGGTGGTTCACCGCCGAAATTTCCACGCTGATCGTGAAGGGGCCGGCCGGCGTCTGTCCCTTGCCATATCCGGTCATGCTTTTCATGAGACGGCCTCCGCCCGGTCCAGTTCCAGGGAGGCCCGGTAAATATTATCGAACAATTCCGCCAGCCGGCCGCAGGGCGCGGCGGAAAATGCCAGCCGCACCACGCCATTCATGACGATCACGCCGGTGGAATAGTCGGCGATCAATTTTTGCCGCAACTGCTCCGGGTCAACCCGCCGCATTTGCAGGCACATGAAATACCCGGAATTGAAAGGCAATGGGGTGAATTGTCCGGCATATTCGGGATGCGCCGCCAGGATCCGCCGCACTTCCCGGTAACGCTCCCGCAGCAATTCGTACTTGGCCTGCTTGGCGGCGGCGTAGTCCGGCTCGGCATAGGCCTTGGCCAGCAAACTCTGCGCCAGTTGCGAGCAATTGGAAATCGAGCCCCGGATGGCACCGGCGGTTTTGGCTTCCAGGGCCTGGTACAATTCCGGCGCGGCCCGGGCGATGCCGTAGGTGAGAAAGCCCACGCGGAATCCCCAGACGTAATCTTCCTTGGTAGGGCCGTCCAGCTTCACCGCCAGCAGGTTGGGATGCAGGCCGCAGAGCATGGCAAACAGCGACTCGCGCAGGATGCCTTCCTCGAACACCAATCCGAAATAGGCATCGTCCACCAGCACCACTATTTTCAATCCGCGCTCGGCCGCTTCCAGCAGTGCGTCGCGCAACTGGCCCGCTTCCGCGAGCGTGGGGGTATAACCGGACGGATTATTAGGGAAATTCAGCAACACGATCAGCCGCCCCGCCCGGTGTTGGCGCAGCTTTTCCGCAAATCCTGCGACATTGAATCCGCCGCCCGCGAACGCCGGGTAGGTTTTCAGGCGGGCGTCCCAGGTCAAATTGAAGATCAGTTCGTAATTCTCCCAGTACAGGTCAGGCAGCAGCACCGTATCGCCGGGGTCGCAGAAAAGGCAGCCGCAGAGATGCAAGCCATGCGTCAGCGCGCTGGTGACCACCGGCAGGCTGAAGGACTGGCCGGCGAGGGAGGGATTTTTATGCGCCAGCATCTCCCGCCAGATCTGCCGCAGGACCGGCTGGCCGAACGAGGGCGCGTAAGAAACCAGGCTGCTCACGGGCAGGCGCACCTGCGAGGCGATGCATGGCAGGGACATGGGCGCGCCGTCCTCCTCCAGCGCCGTGCCGATGGTGGCGTTGATCTCGCGGCCTTGGGCCTCGGCGGACTGGGCCAGGATGCCCTGCCGGGGAAAATAAATCTCGCGGCCGCGCCGGGAAAGCATTTCCATGACAGCGGCGCCGGAAGCCTCGATCGTTGCGTTTAATTGTTCAGCCTGCGGGTTCAACCCCATAAAAAACCTCCAGCGGCGTTAAAATGATTGCATACCGATAAAATATAGTATTTAATTATCCATCCTAACTCAATCAATAATATTTCCGCGGACGTCCCGCAATAGGATGTCACCCATGACAAATGCACCTTCCCCCACCCCAGCCGCCGCCGGCTTGGAGGAAAAATTCCTGAATCTGCTGGCCGACCCCGCCGCCTCCGCGGCGGCGCTGGCCGAGGTTTTACAAGCCCTGGCCGGCGCCGCCGGACCGGCCAAGGCCGATGCCAGCGCCGAGTTATGGCAGGGAGAATTGGCCTCCCGCCGGCAGACCGATGACCTGCTGGACCTGCTGCGCCTGCGGGCGGGGTGGCGGGACGACGGCCATTTCAAACGCGCTGCCGGCCCCTGGCTGGAAGATTATTTCCGCACCGACACCCGAGAGCTGACGCTGACCCGCAATGCCGGCTGGAACGATCCCGGCGTCTCGGCCGTTGAAGCGCTCCGGCGCCTGGCAGTGCTGCGCGGACTGCATCCCGGCGCCGCTTGCTACGAGAAGACCTGGGGCGCCGGGCGTATCCGCGAAATCAATGAATACCACCAGCAGGTTGAGATCGATTTTGAGCGCAAGCCAGGCCACCGCCTCGCGCTGGCCCACGCCGGCGCCAATCTCATGCTGCTGCCGCCGGAAAACATTCTGGCGCTGCGCCAGGCTGATCCGGCGGAGGCGCGGCGGCGGATGGAGGAATCCCCGGGAGCCGTCGCCCGGGAAGTCCTGCTGACTTTCGGGCCGTTTACTCCCGTCCGCCTGCAGGAGTGGATGACGGCGCACCTGCTTTCGGAAGCCGCCTGGAAAAAATTCTGGGATGCCGCCCGTAAAAATCTCAAGGAAGACCCGCTGGTCACCCTGCCGGCGCGCCGGAACGAGCCGATTGTCATCCACGACCGCGAGCAGACCGCCGACCCGCAATGGCAGGCGGACTTCCGCCGCGAAAACGATCCCGATAAAATCCTGCAGACGGCGGATGAAATCCGCGCCCGCCCGGGGCCGCTGCCGCCGAATGTGCAAAACCTGCTCGCGGAGCGGCTGGGCTTTGTCCTGTGCTCCGCCGGCAAGCGCGAACAGGCCCGGCGCGCGCGCGCCTGGCTGGCGCTGGAGGAGATGGAAGCCGCGCCGCCAGGCGCGGACCTGGCAGCCGCGGCGGCGGAGTTGCTGGCCCCGGAAGCCTTCGCCGCGGCCCTGGCCGCACTGCCCGTCCGCAGCCAGGCGCCGTTCTGCCGCTGCCTGCTCCGCCGGCAGCCGGAATTGTTCGGGCAGATTCTGCCGGAAATACTGCGCGCGGCGGACGCCGGCGCCTTACATGAAATCTGGCGCGCCCTGGCAGACGCAGGCGCACAAGAGCACGCGGCGGAGCTGCTGCGCGAATTGCTGCAGGCGCCGGAGCCCCCCTTGGAACTGGTCGCCTGGCTGTGCCGCAATGCGGCCATCCGCGACCAATTCAACCTGGCCGCGCCTGACCGGCTGGCCTTCATGGTCCTGAACCTGCTCGAAAACCCGGCCATGGAAGGCGTGGGCCGCACGCGCGCCCGCAACCAACTGCGCGACTCCCTCTCCGACCCGGACTGGCTGGCCGCGGCGCTGCAGACGATGGGGGAGCAGCAGCGCCGCGATTTTGCGCTGCGCCTGCAAACCGCCAACCTGGGCTCCGACATCAACAACGCCGCGCTCCTGCTGCTGGCCGTCAAGCTGCGGCCGGAATTGGAGCAGGCGCTGCAGGGAGCCGCCCCGGCGCCGGCCGCGCCGGCGCGCCTGACTTCCCGGCATTCCTACCACGCGCGGCAGGCGCAACTGCACAAATTGATTACGGAGGAAATCCCCGCCAACAGCCGCGAAATCGGCGTCGCCCGCGGCTACGGCGACCTCCGGGAAAATTTCGAATACAAAGCGGCCAAGGATACCCAGGGGTTGCTGATGCGCCGGCGGATGGAATGGGAGCAAATGCTGGCGGAGGTCCGCGCCACCGATTTCGCCAATTTCCCGACTGATCGCGCCGGGCCCGGCGCCTGCGTGACGCTGCGCTACGACGATGGCCGCGAAGAAAAATACCATATCCTGGGCGAATGGGACCATGACGAACAATTGGCCATCATCTCCAACCGCTCCCGCCTGGCGGAAATTCTGCGGGGCCGGCGCGCGGGGGAACGGGTGGAAGTCCCGGATGGCAGCGGCCAAATGCGCGGCGCCCTGGTTTCGGATGTCGGCGGCTTGAGCGAAGCCGTGCGCGCCTGGATCAATGCCTAATAATATCCCGCGGGACACAGCCATACTGGTTTCGCGCCGGTCTCCCCAAAATCAATCTGCGCCGCGGCGTGGGGGCGTGGGGTCGGACCGTAGGGGGCGTGGGGTCGGACCGCGGCAAGATGTTATTTGACAGGTGGATAGCCCGATATTATGGCAAAAAAACACTCTTAGCGGTGTTTTTTGGCGGGCTTTTTGTGTTATAAGCACTTATATTCGTATCATGCCAAGAAAAATCGGTATTTCTTGTGTGGTCATTTATGGCACTTGACCCATAGATGTCACAACCGTGTTTTTTTTGCTGAAATTCGGCAAGGACCGTGGTGGCCAAAAAATTATGAACCGGCGGAAATTGGCGATAGAGCAAGAGCCGATTGCTGGTGAATCGGAAGCGTATATGCTGAGGGAGCAGCCCATTGGCTATGGGAATACTTAATGCTTATTTTGGTAATGAAAAAACGGCGCTAAGGGCCTTAAAAGCAGCTTAAATATCTTTAAAGCATTGGTGTTTAGCATATTGCCGAGGTCCGACCCTCTGGCCCACCCTCTGGCCACAGGTTAGCCTGATAATACTGTTCGAACAACACCATGAGAACACAGCAAGCAGTGCCATACGTCACAGAACCTGGACGCCGGACTCCAATCGCGGGCGAAGTCGACGTGGTCGTTGCCGGTGGTGGCCCGGCTGGGATCGCGGCAGCGTTGGCGGCTGCGCGCAGCGGTGCCGGGGTGAAGATGCTTGAAACGCGCGGGTGCCTTGGCGGCGTCTGGACGGCAGGACTTCTCACCTGGATGTTCGAAATGGACCAACCCGGCATTCCCCTGGAGATCACGCAACGGCTCGATGCGCTGGGAGCACGAAGGGGCGTTCTTCCTTCCATGTACTCGTACGATCCCGAAACCATGAAGCAACTGCTTGAGAACATGTGTTCCGAGGCGGGTATCGGGATTCAACTCCACACCCGCGTTGCGGGTGTTATCGCCGATGGCGAGCGACTGTCCGCGGTGCTGACGGAGTCGAAGTCGGGCCGACAGGCGTGGCGCGCGGCGGTCTTTGTGGATGCCACCGGGGATGGTGACCTGGCCGCGCTTGCCGGCTGCACGTATGACATGGGAAGGGCCCCCTCCGGCGAATGCCAACCCATGACGTACATGGCATTGGCAACGGTTCCGGATGCCGAGCGGCTCTCTCCCTTCATCTCCGGCGGAGATCTTTCGCATCACCTGGAGGCCGTCGGCCGGTTTCTCGCAGAAATCCGGAGGGCCGGAATAGAACCTTCCTATGCTCGGCCGACGCTCTTCCAGATTCGCGGCGAACTTTTGGCCGTCATGGTGAACCACGAGTATGGCGTCTCGGCGACCGATGCCGACGCAATCACGCGGGCGACGATCCGCGGCAGGGAGGAAGTGAACCGGATTGTCCACGGTCTGCGCAAACTAGGCGGCGCATGGTCCGACATGCATCTCGTGGCGACGTGCGAGCATATCGGCGTTCGCGAAGGGCGCCGCATCCACGGCCTCTACACCGTCACGGAGGATGACTTGGCCGCCGGTCGGAGGCAGGTGGACGCCGTCTGCCGCGTCAGGTTCGGAGTCGACGTCCACTCCACGAACCCCGCCGCCGGCAAGGGACAGGAGAGGTCTCCTTTCAAGATGAAGCCGTACGATGTTCCCATGAGGGCTCTCGTCGCGAAGGAAGTGTCCAATCTCCTTCTCGCCGGGCGCTGCATCAGCGGGGATTTCATCGCCCACTCGAGTTATCGCGTCACGGGGACAGCGGCTGCCACTGGTCAGGCAGCGGGAGCGGCGGCGGCGCTGTCTGCACGAATGGGCAAGTCACCGGCGGAGTTGCCGTGGGCCGATATCTCGGAGCTGCTCCAGAAGACGGTGCGCTTCGAACCAGGGCGTCCATGATACCTTCGACCCGCGGACGGATGTTTTCGTATGACAGGGATAGTTGCCACCGAAACCACCGCCGATATACGCTCTGCAGCTACCATTTCAACGAGGGTCACGAAGGGGGTTGGAAGAGATGCCCGAAATGCCGGAGCGAATTTGAACCCGAAATGGTCGCGTGGTATGGCACCAATGAATACAACTTTGAGAAGATGCCCGATCCTCCACCATACGATCCGACGAAATGCTCGCGCTGTGGTGTCATCATCAACCTCGGCCCCGATGGCTACACCAGATCAGGCGATGAGTATTGGTGCAAATCATGTGCAGCGGAAGAGAGGAAGAAAAATATGCGTCGAACCAGTGTCTGAACGGTACGGCGGAAGCCGCCCCCCGTTAGGCGCACGTTGGTCCAGGACGTAAAGGTGGTAAAGGTGTCAGTCAAGGTGTCGGTTAAGAATTCTTGTAGTTTCCGCCCGGTCAACCAAGAAACATAAAAACACATTGCGTTTTAATCCAGGAATCGCCTATCATCCGGCATAGATTGAAATTCCGGCCGAGATTACCTTGGAGAATTTCCGAACCGACCTGCCACAAGAAGAGAGAAAGGGATATCGACATGAGTGGTTCTCGAAAACGGTTTATCGTGCCAGTCTCTGTAATTCTACTGGGCGTCACCTGGTTGCTGAACGTACTGAAGATCCTTCCAGGCGTGGACTGGATATGGACGGCAGGACTCGCTGCCGTAGGCATTCTGACCTTGGCGCTGGGTGGCATCAATAAACTGACCGCCGTGATCGGGCCATTCTTGATGGTCGCCTCGGTCTCCTCAATTCTCCGGCAGACAGGAAGACTGGAGATTGATCGGGAGGTCCCGATCTTGACCATCGTCCTGGGATGTCTTCTTCTACTCGTGCAGCTACTGAACATCCCATTGCCAGAATTGCTCAGGCCAGAAGATGAGAAATGATTCGGCAGAATACGGCGTCGCACGGTACGCTCGCAAACTCGTCCCCCATGAACGCATATTGGTTTTTAAGAGAAGACGGCACAACCAGCCGTCCCACCCTATCGCCGTGAAGCCAGGCTCAGGCTGAACGGCAACGTTGGTCCAGGAGAAGACATGACGAAGCATATTGGGATTGTCGCATGCAGCGCTGAAGGGGCCGCCTTGTGCTATCGGACTCTGTGCAAAGAAGCGCCCGCACTTATGGGCGAGCACATGCATCCTGAAGTCTCGATGCACACCCATCCTCTTGGCGAATACATGGTTCATATCCGATCGGGCAACTGGCCCAAAGTGGCAGAACTGATACTGTCATCCGTGACCAAACTAGCGGAAATCGGCGCCAAGTTTGCCGTTTGTCCGGACAACACGATCCATCAGGCTTTTCACATCGTTGTGGCACAGTCGCCCATCCCCTGGCTCCACATTGCCGGGGCGGTCGCCGCCGAGGCAAGCGCCCGGAGGCTCAAGACGCTTGCCGTAACCGGAACGAAGTACCTGATGACGGGCCCCGTATATCCAGACACACTGGCCGAGTTCGGGCTGACCGTCCAGATCCCGGACGAACGTGACCGAGAACGGATTGATACCATCATTTTTAAGGAACTCGTCAACGGGCTGTTCACCGAGGAATCCCGGATGTACTTCAACACCGTCGTCCAGAGGATGAAGGATCGCGGATGCGATGCGGTAGTGTTGGGGTGCACGGAAATCCCACTACTCGTTGACCCGAACGACTGTCCATTGCCGATACTCGATTCGACCCGCCTTCTGGCTCGTGCCGCGCTGCGGGAAGCAATGAAAGAGGACCAACCATCTGGTTCAGGCGACGCTTTGCAGCGCTGACCTTCCCCCTTGATCCATCCGCTAAGAGAGTCCAACAGAGAGCATCATAGACCCGTTTTTTCGGTTGTCCGCCCCTCTTTGTGCTTCCATACCGGCCCCTTGGGAGGGAGGGGGGATCGAACTATCGCCCTCAGGCTATCGGCGACCCGTGGTCGCGGCGCCGCGGGGCGCGCCCGCCGGGTGCTTCCTGCTTGACTTTTGGCCAGCGTTGTTTTAAAAATTCCTGCATCAGTTTAACGTAAAGCGCGCCAGCAGGCGCGTCCACAACACCAGGGGTAAAAAGGCATGAACAAGATGCATCCATACAGCAACCGGTTGATAGCGCTGGCGCTCGCCGCCGGCATGGCCAGCCTGAGCGGTTGCGCGATGTTCCGCATGAAAGTCACCGACACGGATGTGGAGGAAATGCCCACGCTGGACGCCCGCTACGGCGCCCAGGACCTGCGCAAGTTGAGCCAGGATGTGGCCGACGAACTGGCCGCCAGCCCGTTCATCCAGGAGCAGTCCGGCAATCCCGTCATGATCATTTACGGCATCCAGCCGCGCACCACCACCTTCGTGGACACCCAGGCGCTGACCGACCGGATTAAAACCACGCTCCTGCGCAACTCGCGTGTGCAATTCGTCAACGAAGCCCGGCGCGACCAATTGCTCAAGGAACAGGGCTACCAGGCCGCGCAGGCCACCGACGAGTCCCGCGTCGCCATCGGCCGCCAGACCGGCGCGAAATACATGCTCACCGGCGCGCTGGTGGAGATGGAAAAACGCTCCGGCAAGCAGGTGCGGGTCTCCAAGACCGAGTTGATGTATTACCAGTTGACGATCGACGTCACCGACCTGGAATCCGGCCTGATCGTCTGGTCTACCACCAAGGAATTCGCCCGCCAGGCGCGGACACCTTTGATTGGCTGGTGAAATTGGTGAACTTATGAAGCAGTTCCGCCAGGCCCACGGCCGCGCCGCCCTGTCAGCCGCCGGCTGGTGTGGTCTGGCGCTGATCCTGCTGGCCGGCTGCAAAACGCCGCCCCTGCAACAGGCCCGCGCGGATTTTTATGCCGGCCAGCCGGAAACCGCGGAAGAGAAGCTGGCGGAAATCCCGGCGGAGAACAAGGACGAAGTGCTCTTCCTGATGGAACGCGGCATGATCCGTCACGTTCTGCGGAAGTACGACGACAGCGCCGACGACTGGCGGCGCGCCGCCGACTTGGAAGCCTGGCTGCAGACTTACAGTCTCAGCCAGGGCGCCGCCAGCCTGGTCAGCAACGATCGCGTGCTGGCTTTCCGCGGCGCGCCGTTCGAAATGGCATTGCTTTATTCGTTTCTTGCCAAGAACTACCTGGCGCAGCAGAATTGGGATTACGCCGCCATCTGCGCGCGCAATATCATCCAGCGCCTGGAAAACCGCGACGGCTTCCCGGACATCGCTTACAGCCGCTATATCGCCGGCCTCTGCCTGGACCTGATCAACGACACCGGCAATGCGGCCATCCAGTTCCGCGCCGCCAACGAACTCCTGGAAGATTTTAAACTTGATCCGGACAGCGGCCGCCTCATCGGCGATACCAACGCTCCCGCGCCGGCGGCCGCCGGCCCGGAACTGCTGGTTTTTGTGGCGATGGGCCGCCTGCCGCCGGGCGATGATTCTGACGCGGAGGAAGGCGACCTCCCCCCCGCGGCGGAAATTTTTGCCAACGGCCAGCGCCTGGGCGAAGCCCGTGTTTTTAACAACACCGCCCGCCTGCTGTCAGATACCAAGGCGCGCCAGGCGGCCATTCAGATGGCCAAGGACGCGGCCCGCATCGCCGCGAAAGAAGCGATCGCCAGCACGCTGGAAAGCCAAAATGAGGGACTGGGCGACCTGGTGCGCTTTATCCTGTTTGCCATGGAAGCGCCGGATAACCGGCGGTGGGAAACCCTGCCGCGCTGGCTGGCCGTCGCGCGCGTCCCCTGTCCCGCCGATTTGCAGGATTACACCGTGGTCTTCCACAACGGCGCCGCGGCGCGGACTATTTCCCAGCCGCTGGTCCGCCGGGGCAACCTCTGGATTTCTTTCTGCCGCGACCTCTAAAGCTTAGCCGCGGCGGACGCGGCCGGCGGGCGCGCAACGCTACGGCATCTCCAGCGGGACCACTTCGAGGATTTCCGCGGCGGGGAAGGTTTTGAAAATTCCCGGCTCGATTTCAAGCTTAATGTCGCCGTTGCTGAAACGCTCCCGGATAATCCCCCGGAAGGTGAAAGCCGGCCCCTCCCCGGTGCGGATCATGTGGGTCGGCACAAATTCCACGGGCCGCAGGCGCATTTTTTCGTGAATGATTTCGGTCTGCCCGGCAGCAAGCATGCGGGTGTGGGTGACATCGTAATACCCCTGCCGGGTCAATTGGAGAGTCTGCCGGCCCGGCGGGATGAAATCCAGCGCCATCTGCTCGGAAATGCGTTCCGCGCCGCGGGCGGCGGTTACGCCGCGGTTTTCGCCGTTCAGAAACACCGTCACGCCCGGCGGCTCGGTGGAAACCAGCAGCGTGCCGCTGGCGCGTTCCAGTTTCAACTCCACCAACAGATCCCCGCCGAGCGGCAAAACATTGGTGGCAGACGCTGTCGCATATCCGCGCAATTCAGCCCGCAGCACGTATTGGCCGGGCGCCAAACCGTTGGTGGCAAACGGCGCATCCCCGCGGTATTGATTGTTCAGGAAAATCCGCGCGCCCGGCGGATCGGTATGCACCGCCAGGCTGCCGGGCAGCGGCGTCAGCGTGACGTTCACTTTATGCTCCACGCCGGGTTTGACGGTAAATTCCTCCCGATACGGATGATGCCCGGCCAGCGCCAGTTCCAGCACGTGCTGGCCGGCGGGCAGGCGCGGCTGCTTGAAAGGCGTCTGCCCCAAGTCGGCGCCGTTCAGCACTACCTGGGCGCCAACCGGCTTGGTTTCCACGCTTAAGCGTCCGGCGTCGGAATCCAAACGCGCCCGGACCAGCACCGGCGTGCGGTCCGGCACTTCCGCTTCGACCACCTTGGGCAGGTAGCCCGGGGCGCTGAACCGGAACTGGTGCCGCCCCAGGGGGAAGTTGGGCAACAGCAACGGCGTCTTGCCGTAATGTACGCCGTTCATTTCCACATCCGCGCCCTCGGGTTGCGCCTGGACCAGCAGCAATCCCCGCAAGGGTTCCAGTTTCATCTCCACGGGAATGCGCTCGCCCGCGCGCGCATTGATCGTAATCCGCGCCTCTTCGTAACCCGGCTTCCGCGCGGCCAACAGGTGTTCGCCCGGCCGGACCTGCAAGGTCGCCGGAGCGGACGCCAGCAAGGCGCCGTCCAGCGCCAGCGACGCGCCGGACGGATCGGACGTGACATAAATCTGGCAGGGACGCGCAACATCCTCCGGGCGCGTCGGGCGGCACCCCGCCAGGATGCAGGACAGGCCGGCGAAGAGAATGAGCCGCGCCGCGGCCGCGGCGCCATGCATTAAAGGCTTCATAAGCGGCTTTTCATTTCCGTTTCAAATTGCGTTCCACGTCAATCAGGCGGCGGCGCGCGCGCGCATGCCGTTCATCCGCGCGGTCGGGAATGCGGTCGCAGATCGTCCGCAACTGGTTGGCCGCCTCGGTCCAATCCTTCAGTTTCATCGCGCGTTCCGCCAGAAATTCATGATTTTTGATGACTTCATCCAGTTCCCGTTTCGCCGTCTCGAGCAAGGTAACGGCATCCGCGTAAAAGTCCGGCTTCGGCTGGATGGTTTCCAGGTACCATTCCGTCTCCCGCAGCGCGCGGATGGCCAAGGCCAGGTTTTCATTTTTCACCAGGCGCTGATCATACAGGCCGCGCCCCTGCAGGAAGGCCGACTGGGCCAGTTCCCGCAGTTTGTCGGGCGTCAGAGCCAGGGCCGCCAGGCCCAGTTCGTTCTGCCCGAATTCTTCCAGCAACTCGCGCAAGCGGCGGAAAGCGTCCGGCTCCAAAACATTCAAAACCCGGACGCGGCCCGTCCGCCGTCCGGCGGTGATGCGCAGGTCCCACTGGTCCCAGACATTGGTGGCCAGGCCCCTGTACTCATGCTGCATCTCGAAAAAACCGGAACGCTGGATTTCTTCCGTCAGGCGCCGGACGACTTCCGCGTCGATTTTCTTGCGCTGGGTGCCCGGCACATGCCGGCTGTTTTCCAGGTCGTCAATCTGCACCGATAATTCCTGCCCGCGCAACTGCAGGGCGTAGCGGAAAATATTCCGCGGGCTGCCCTGCACTTTTTCATACTCGATTTCCAGGGCGCCGGTCGCGGCATCCGCCGGCGCGGGCGGCCCGCCGGAGGGCGGCGGACGCAAACCATTCCCTAAAATGGCGTAGACAACCCAGAGAACCGCGAACAGGATCAGCAGGCATGCCGCCAACGCGGCAATTTTACCGCGTCCCCGCGTTCCTGTTCCGCCCGACGGCGCGGCCGCCGGCACGGGGGCCGCAAAAAGGTTCTGCGGCGCTAGCTCCGCCGGCTGGTCATTGACCACCCGGATTTCCGTGGCGCCGATGGTCAGAATATCGCCTGTATGCAATCGGGCCACATGCAGCGGCTGTTGGTTGAGCAAAGTCTGGTTTGCGCTGCCCAGGTCTTCCGCCCACAACCCTTCGCCAGGCTTGAAAAAAAAGCGGCAATGGAACCGCGACATGGCGGGGTCTTGCAGGACAATGTCGTTGCTGGAAGAACGCCCCAGCCGCGCCGCGCCGTCAGCAACGACAAATTCCCGCCCGGCATCCGGCCCCGCGACAATCAACAAATTGGCTGCTGGCTTATCCATAACACCGAACGCTGCACACTGAATCCGTGGTCATTCCGCCGGCAATTCCATGTCCGCCGGCGGCAGGCCGTCATCCGCGACGGGAAAATTGTCCGCGGCCAGCGGCAGTTCCGACTGCCGGACCGCGTACGGGTTGTAAGCGCGGCGCGGCGCATTTTCGTCCGTCAGCGTCAGTTCGTAGCGCGCCGCCAGCCATTCCCATTCGCGGGGGGTAAACCGGCAGATATCATCCAAACCGTTGAAGAGTTCCACCGGTTGCAACGTCGGAAAACGCCGCGCGCCGGGCGCCGCCGTCGCCACGCTGGCGGCCAGCGATTCCGGCAGCACCCCGGGGCCGCCTACCAGCGCCACGCAGGCGCCATCCGGCAGCGACCGCAGGATTTCCTCGAATTCCACCCCGGCCAGCAAGCGCCAGGCGCCGGCCTCCCACTGAAAAACATCCGGCGCCGGCCGCCCCGGGTCAACGCGGTAAGCGAACAGGGAGGCGCCCCGCAAATGCTGCAAGTCGAACGCCGCCTGCAGCGCGCGCAGGCGCGCCGGCGCTATCAGTGTTAACGGCACGGAGCGGGGCGGTCGCGGCGCCATGGCTTGCGCCGGCCACACTCCGGCCAGACATCCCGCCAACAACAATCCCAGACTGATTTTACGCATGGCTGATCTCCTGTTGCAATGTACCTCGCCATCCCGGCGGGAGCGGACCGGATCACTGCAATCCCGACGGCGAGCGCGCCGTCTACTCCGCCGCGGTTTTTCCGGAAGCGCGAAGTAAATTTAACAAATTTTCCCGCCAGGGTCAAGCGCGGCGCCAGCGGCCGCCGCCCGGTAGGCCGCCAGGGTGCGCCGCGCGGTTTCCTCCCAAGTGGCCTGACGCGCGCGCGTCAGGCCGCGCGCCGCCAGTTCCGCCGCCAGCGCCGGTTCGGTCAGCGGCCGCAGCAAGGCGCGCGCCAGTGCGGCGCCATCCCGGGGATCAACCAGCAAGGCGGCATCGCCGGCCACCTCCGGCAGCGACGCGCAATTGGAACAGACAACCGGCGTACCGCAGGCCATGGCTTCCAGCACCGGCAGACCGAACCCCTCGTAAAGCGAAGGCAGCGCGAAAACATCCGCCTGGCGGTATTCCGCCAGCAACTGCGCGTCGGTCAGGTAACCCAGCCACACCACCGCATCCGCCACCCCCATTTCCCGCGCCAGGCGCGGAGCTTCGGGATACCGCGGGTCCATCGCCCCGGCCAGCCTCAATTCCACGGGAAATGCCGCCCGGCGCCGCAATTCGGCAAAGGCCCGCAGCAAGCCTGTCAGGTTCTTGTAAGGATCGGGCCTGCCAACCCAGAAAATTTTTCTGGCCGCGCCGGGTGCCGGATGGGGGCGCGCCGGGTCCGGCGTGAACCGGGGCGACACTCCTTCGCCAATTACCGCCAAGGCCGGCGGCCGGCGCAGACCGCGCAACAAGCTGCGCAGAATATCGCGTCGGGACGATTCGCTGACGGTGATGATCAGGTCGGCGCGGCGCGCCACTTCGCGCATCAAGCAGCGGTAAACGAAAAATAACCGGCGCTTGCGGGCCCGCGGGGCGTATTCCGGGAACAGCAGCGGAATCAGGTCGTGGAGCGTGATGATGCCTTTGACCGGACCGGGGCGCCCGGACGGGAAGGCTCCCAGAGGAATCATGTAATTGGGCGAATGGAACACATCCAGCCGCAAGGCCTGCAGCCGGCGCGGCAGGTCCCATTGTCCACGCGGGGCGAATAGGCCATAGGGCAGCAGTTGCGTGGTAAAATTCGCCCGGCCGGCAAAACCGGTCTCCGCGGCCATGCGCTCCATCATGCCCGCATCCTGAAAAAACAGGATGTATTCATTGTCATGGTCCAGCCGGACAAACTGGCGCAGCAACTCGCGGGTATAGGCGCCGATACCTGAAAGCTCCGGGAAAATCCAGCGCGCGTCCAGGCCGATTTTCATGGCGCCACCCCGCGGTAAACCGCCCAGGTGCGCCGGGCCGTCTCCCGCCAGCTATATCGCGCCGCCTGCGCTTGCCCGCGCGCCACCCACTCCGCGCGCAAGGCCGGGGTGTCCAGCAACCGAGCCGCCGCCGCCGCCCATGCTTCCGCGTTGAATTCCGGTATGATCCAGGCCCCGCCGCCCAGGATTTCCGGCAACGCCCCTCCGGCCGAGGCCAGGACCGGCGTGCCGCAGGCCATCGCTTCCAGCGGCGGGAACCCGAAGCCCTCGTACAGCGAAGGAAACACCATCAACTCCGCGCCCGCATACAGCAGCGGCAATTCGCCATCCGCCGCGTCCGCCAGCCAGCGGATGCGCGCGGCGCGCGGCGAAGCGCGCATGCGGGCCAGGATCGCCTCGCACTTCCACCCCCGCCGCCCGGCAATCACCAGGTCGCCGTCAAAGCCGGCCAGCCGCTCAAACACCTCCAGCAGGAAGGCATAATGCTTGCGCGGCTCCAGCGTGCCGACCGACAGGACATAGGGCCGCGCCAGCCCGCGCCGGGCGCGCCAGGCGGCCAGGGCGGCAGCCGGCGGTGCGGCAAATTCGCCGCCGATGCCCAGCGGCACGGCGGCGACCCTGCCGCGGCTGGCCGGCAGCATTTCCTCCATTTCAGCGGCGCAGAACCCGGAATCGGTGATGATCGCATCGGCGCGCGCCACGGTCAGGTCCAGGCGCGCGCGCAGATAAGCCAGGTTGCGCGTTTCCGCGCAATCCGGGTGGCGCAGAAAACTCAGGTCGTGGATGGTAACCACCGCCCGGCCCCGCCGCAGGGGCGGGATGATGAAATTCGGAAAATGGTATACATCGGCCGGGCCGGCCAGGCTGTCGAATGGCGGCCACCCAAGCCGTTTCCATGCCTGTTGCACCAACTGGCCGGGCAACCAGCGCACGGCCCGGCGGCGGAGGCCCGGCGGCAGGTCCGCGCCGCCGCGGCGCCGGAAATCAAAATAAAAACCGCTGACTTCATCCGCGCCGCGCAGTTCGGCCAGATGGGCCGCCAGCATCCTGGTGTAGCGCCCGATGCCCGCCCGTTGGGCGATGGCGGATTGTATATCAATGCAGATATGCACTCAATTTTCCATGTTGAACATACGGATGCATCCCGTTATAATCTCATGCCAATGCACCGGAAAAAGCAATTTGAAAAATTCAGCGCTTCGGAGCTTTACTGCCCGCGTTGCGGCGGGCTGCGCCCCGTGCGCGAACGCCTGCTGCTGGTGCTGCCGCGGGCGGAAATCTTCGAATACCGCTGCGCCGTCTGTTCCACCTCGCTCGGTTCGCGGGAAGTTACCAGCGGCGCCGCGGCCGTCGCGCCGCCCTTCTCAGCAAGATAGCAGCATCAGCAGCAGAATCATGACAACCGCCGCAGCCAATATCCATCCGGAACGGCGCGGCGGCAAATTGCCGCACTCCGGCGCTTCCCCGTCCGTATCGCGCCGGCGCATATAATCTCGGTCAGCCAGCCCCATCTCGCTCTCCCAAGCTTGTCATGCGGCAAAGTTTAACATGCGCCGTCGCGCTGTCAAGCGCAGCCGGCGGCATGCCTCCCGCCCGCTCCCAGACAGCCAAAATCTTTTTCACGCCGACACAAACGCCGGAAGCCGCTGTGATTTCCGTGGCGGCGCCACGCCGGCGCCTGGCCAATACTGCCACATCCAACGGGTTAAACAAGCGCAAAATCGGAGAATTTGGGCTTGACAGCGCGCCCGGCGCCAGAACAGTATATGGCCGGAAGGACGGGATGAAACCGGCCGGCAACGGCCGCCGGAGGAGGCGCCATGTCAACGGTTTTTTGCAGGTTATTGCCAGCCGCCGCGGCAGCGGCCTGGCTGACAGCCTTCCGGGCCGGGGCGGGCGGCCTGGAAATAACTTATCCCGACCACGCGCTGGATTTGCCGGAAAGCGCCGAATTCGCCGGCTTGGAAACCGGCAAGCCGTGGGACATGTCAGAACTTTACGACATCACCTACCGTTACGGCTTTCATGAACCATTCACCCCGCCAGCGGGCGGGATTTGGCGCGGCCGGGCCTACGATCAGGATTTGCCAGCCCATTTTCACCCCCTCTTCCGCGGCATCGTGTCCGATCCGGACTATCTACAGTATTTCACCCGACATGCCCCCGGCACGCCTTACGGCCCTTTGAATCCGGTCAACGCCGATGCTTACAACCGCCTATCGTTCCGGCACGCGCTGAACGCCGGCGAACGTTCCTATTGCCAGATCACCTGGCATCATACCCTGCTGGACGCTGAAAACAATTATCTGGCTTTCTACGACGGCGATTACGCGCGGGCCTCCGGCGCCAATCTGCCCGTGCCCGATCCCAGCGGTTTCCGGATTTATGACCTGGACCTGGCCGGCGCCGGTTTCGGCGACGATTGCCTGCCTTACTGGGACAAACCGGGGAGCGGCGGCGCCTGGACCGGGACGGTTTACGGATTTTATATTGTGCCGTCGCTGAATGCCCACCGCGGCATGCCATACGCCGTGGACTGGATTCGCCTGTATCGCTCCGATCCCGCCACCCGTATTCCCCTGGCCTGGACCGCCGGAACCCTGCATCCCCAGACGAACCTGGTCTCCCTGCAACTCTATGTGGCCACCAACAATTGCGGCGATCCCGGCGACCTTTTCCTGTCGGGCATCGCCAACGACGGCGCGCTGGAATTCCACGCCGGCGCACTGCCGCCGGGCGAATATTACCTTTACCTGAAGGCCGTGCTGGATACCGGCAGCGGTTTTAACGAGCTGGCCCGCAGCGCCTACTCGCCCCAGCTCCGGATCAACGCGCGCCCGACCTTCGTCTTCACAGCGCCGTCATTCACCAGCGGCGTGGAATACGCCGCCGCGGAACGCGGAAACCCGTGGGACATGAATGACACCGCGGATATTGACACCAGCCGCACGACCGGCATCGCCGGTACGGCGTTCAACCAGGGCAGCTTGTGCGCCGCCACCGCCAACGGCGATCCGCAAATAGCTTTAAGCCTGTTGCGCCCCGACGGCGCGGCGGCGCCCATTCCCACCGCCCGGTACCGCTACCTGACCTTCCGCATGCAGTTCGATCCGTCGGATTACCCGTCATCGGACTTTGACGATTTCCATGAGCGCGCCAACATCCTGGGCGGTGTGGCGCGCTGGCAATGGGTATACACGGACTTTGCAATGGACCAGTCATACACCAAGGATCTGATCCTGCATGAAGGCTGGAACGATTACACGGTGGACTTGTGGGATCCCGCGTTGCTGGAAACCCGCAACGCGCCGCCAAGCGCCGGCTGGACCAACGTCCCGGCCGTCAACTATCTCATCTTCCACCCGCTGGAGCCTTCCGTGCCCATGCCGGTGCGCCTGGATTGGGTCAAACTGTGCGCGCCCAACGCGCCGGACAACCATTTTTATGAACTACGCTGGAACGCCGGCGACGCCGAAGGCGAGGCGCTGGACATCAACCTGCTTTACGGACGGGGCGCGGGCGACGGATTCGAGGGAACCGCAATCGTCCGGCTGACAAACCAGACCCCCGGACCGGGCGCCTTTACCTGGTACACCGGCGCCGTGCCTGCCGGCGAATACACGCTCCGCGCCGTGGTTTCCGACGGCTGCAACACCTTGACGCGGGACGCGCCGGTCCCGCTGCAAATCGGCCCGCCCGCGCCGCGGCTCCCCGCACCCGTGCTCAAGGGCAACGGTTTGCGGAACAGCCTGGCTTTGTCCGCCGGCGAAACGCTGACGGTGACGGTGGAGTTGGACGCCGGGGACTATGCCGGGCTTGAAGCCGACTGGTGGGTAGCGGCCTGGGATGCCGGGCAAAATCTCTGGTATTACCTGGACGCCGCCATGCTCTGGACAACGTTCGACGGCAACTTCGCGGCCTGCCGGCCGGTTTACCAGGGACCGCTGTTCCATCTGCCGCCGACAGCGGCCTTGAGCGATTTCCCGCTGCCGCCCGGCAGTTATTATTTCTATTTCGCCGTGGACGAGCGGGATGACAGTTTGAACTATCCTGCCGGCCCGATTGTCTTTGATGACCTGAACATTACGGTTGCTAAATGAAACGCTTGATCGTGTTCTGCGGCTGGATGGCGCTGAAGCTCTGCCCCTGGTTAAAACGTCTCCTGCCCGATCCATTCACCCGCGAACGCATTGCGCGGCGCTACTTGTCCGGGCAGGGCATCGAGATCGGCGCACTGCACAACCCCCTGCAAATCCCGCCCGGCGCCCGCGTCAAATACGTTGATCGCCTGCCCCTGGAAGAACTCCGCCGCCAATATCCTGATTTCCGCCCCGGCCAATTCGCCAGGGTGGATATCATTGACGACGGCGAGACCCTGGCTTCTTTTCCCGACGGCGAACTGAACTTCGTCATCGCCAACCATTTTCTCGAGCACTGCCAGAATCCCATCGGCGCCCTGGCCAACATGCTGCGCGTGCTCCGTCCGGATGGGATACTTTTCCTCGCCGTGCCGGACAAGCGCCATTCCTTCGACAAGGACCGCCCGCTGACGGAATTCGCACATATCGAGCGCGACTACATCGAAGGCCCGACATGGTCGCGCCGGCCGGCCGTCGAGGAATTCGTGCGCCTGGCGAACAAGATCACCGAGCCGGCGGCGGCGCGCCGCGAGGTGGAATCTTACCTGCGCGCCAACTATGCCATCCATTATCATGTCTGGACCGAATGGGAAATCCTGGAAATTCTGCTTTATTTGCATCGCCGCCTGAACCTGCCGCTGCGGTTTGAACTGGCCTGGCACCGCGGCTGGGAAACCGTGTTCATCCTGCGAAAATTATCCATGCCGCCCGGCGCTTCCCCTGCCGGCGGCTGCCCGCCGGACAATCCGCCATGAAAAACAACGCCGCCTTGATTTCCGTCATCATTCCCGCCTACAACCACGAAAAATTCGTCGGCGCCGCCATTGCCAGCGTCCTGCGCCAGACCTATGACCGCCTGGAATTAATCATCGTGGACGACGGCTCCACGGATGGCACGCCGGACGTAATCGCCGGTTTCCACGACGCGCGCATCCGGGCCGTGCGCCAGTCCAACCAGGACGCTTACAACGCGCTGAACCGCGGCCTGGCCATGGCCCGCGGCGATATCTTCGCCATTTTGAATTCCGATGATGTGTTTCCCGCCGAACGCCTGGAAGTCCTGCTGGACCGGCGCGCGCAGACCGGGGCGGCGTGCCTGTTTACCCATGTGCGGCCGGTGGACGCCGGGGGGCAGCCGTTGCCGGACAACCATCCCTGGCGCGCCTGGCACGAACGCAACCGCCGGTTCTATTTCGACTGCGGCGATCTTTACACTGCGTTTTTGAAGGGCAACCTGATGGTCGGCACGTCTAACCTTTTTCTGAACGCGGAGCTGGCCCGCGCCGTGGGCGAATTTGCGCCGCTGCATTACCTGCACGATTACGATTACATTTTCCGCGTCATGCTGGCGGCGCCCGGCCGGGTGGATTATCTGCACGACCGCGAACTGCTGGATTACCGTCTGCACGGCGCCAACACCATCAGCCGCGGCGCCGTGGCCGCCCGCGAACAGGATTTGGCTTTGATCAGGCGCTACATGCTGGCCGGTCTCCCGGAAGCCGGCCGGCCGCGCGCGGCGGCCGGCGCCGAACGGCTGTTGGAACTGGAACGCGAACTGCAGACGGAACGCTACCGCCTGGCGCATCCCTGGCGGTGGCGGCTGGCGCAAATCCTGGCCGCCGCGGTTGGCAAATGACCTTGTTTTTCACTCCGGCTGCGTGCGCCAACGGCGATGCATCCAGGTCCATTGTTCGGGGTAAGCGCGGATGACATCCTCGATCACGCGGGTGTACGCCTGGGTGGCATCCCGGATGGTGTCCGGCTCGCAATCCGCCGGCGGCGGCAGCGGCGGGAAGATTTTCACGCGATGCCGGCCATCGGGCTGGCGGATAATGAAAACAGGGATGACAGGCGCCTGGCTGCGGGCGCTTAAAAATGCCAGCCCGGGCGAAGTGCAGGCCGGGCGGCCGAAAAATTCCACAAAAATCCCGTGTTTGCGCTTCATGTTCTGGTCCAGCACAAACCCCAGCACTTCATTGTTCTTCAGCACCTGCCGGCAGGCGCGGTAGGAATTACGGGGGGGCAGGGTTTTGACGCCGAGCCGGTGCCGCGCCTGCTCCCAGTGTTGATTCAAGGCCGCCGGCTTGATGGTTTTAGTGATGACCGTCAAGGGCACGCCGAACAAAGGCGCCATGGTGCAGAGCAGTTCGAAGTTGCCGATGTGGGCGGTCAACACCAGGGCGCCCCGGCCCTGCGTCAGCACACGGGGCAGGCAGTTTTCGCCATCCATCTCGACCAATTCGCGCAGGCAGGCGCGGTCCACCGCGCCAAACCGCAGGACTTCCACCAGCAGCAGGCCGAAATTGCGGTACATGCCATCGGTGATGGCCTGGATGGCGGCGGCGCCGCGGTCAGGGAAACAACGGGCGATCGTCCGCGTCACTTCCCGGCGGCGCAGTCGCAAAACCGATCCCAGCAGGCGCCCCAGGCGTTCCCCCCAGCGCATGGCCCGCGCGCGGGGCATGCGCGCAAATGTCGCTTCCAGCCGTTTAACCGTCCAGACAATCATCCTAAATCCAGCATTTGAAATTCAAAAATTGACATAAGCAATTGAAAACACGGAAGATCTGATTTCTGTCACAAAAATCTTTTGGGTGTGGGAAAATTTTTTAATTTCAAACCGGAAAATGGTTGGCGATTTCGCCGCATCTGCTTTGTTGGCAAGGGTTCGGAGTATTACTAATACACCGTCACCCTTGCCGCCCACGCGCCGCGCGTGGCAAGCGTGCATCCTTGTCCCGCTTTAAAGCGGGACGCGGCAAACTTGCCAACTGCCGGATTCAGGATTATGTCCCGTCCACCGGCCTTTTCCGGCGCGGGCGGGCGCGCGGGGGCGGCGGAGGCGGCGCGGCGGCCGCGGCGGCCGGTGCCGCGGCGGAGGCCGCCGCCTGAAACGCCAGCCGCTCGCCGTCCCGGGCCACCCGGACCTCCGACGCGTCGCTGATCCGCCCGGCCAGGATTTCCTCGGCCAGGGGGTCCTGCAGGTATTTTTCCACGGCGCGGCGCAGCGGCCGCGCGCCAAATTTTTCGTCAAAGCCCTTTTCGACCAGAAACGCCGCCGCCGGTTCGTCGAGAGTGATCTGGATATTGCGCGTGCCGACGCGGCGGCGCAGTTTGGCCAGTTCCAAATCCAGAATGCGGGCGACATCCGCGCGCGTCAATTGCCGGAAAACGATGATGTCATCCACGCGGTTGACCAGCTCGGGACGGAACACCTTGCGGGATTCATCCAGCATCAGGGTTTTCAAACGCTCGAAATCGGCCTGCCGGTCGGGTTGGCCAAAACCGAGGCCGCCCGCGCCCTTGATGAAATCCGAGCCCAGGTTGGAGGTCATGATGACGATGGTGTTGCGGAAACTCACCCGGCGGCCCAGGCTGTCGGTCAACATGCCTTCCTCCAGCACTTGCAGCAGGATGTGCATGACGTCGGGGTGGGCCTTTTCCACCTCGTCAAACAGGACCACGGAATATGGCCGGCGGCGGACCTTTTCCGTCAATTGTCCGCCCTCGTCATGGCCGACGTACCCCGGCGGCGACCCGACCATGCGGGAAACCATGAACTTGTCCATGTACTCCGACATGTCGATCTGGATCAGGGCGTCCGGGTCGGAAAACATGTATTCCGCCAGGGCGCGCGCCAGCAGCGTTTTACCCACGCCGGTCGGCCCGAGGAATATGAACGAGCCGATGGGGCGGCGCGGATCCTTCAAATCGGCGCGCGAACGGCGCAAGGCCTTGGAAATCGCCGAGACCGCTTCCTGCTGTCCGATGACGGTTTTCTCCAATTCTTGCTCCATGTTCTGCAGGCGCAGGGTTTCCTTCGGATCCATCTTGGCCAAAGGCACGCCCACCCACTTGGAAACCACCGACATGATTTCATTTTCCCGGATGACCGGTTTTTTGCTTTCCTGGCTCTTGCGCCATTTGTCGCGGGTTTTTTCGAGTTTTTCGCGTTCCGCCCGTTCCTGGTCGCGCCACTTGGCAGCATCCTCGAATTGCTGGGACTCGATGGCTTTTTCTTTGGCGGTCTTCAACCCGGCAATGCGTTCTTCCTGTTTGCGCATGCCGGGAGGACGCGACATCATCGTCAAGCGGACCTGCGCGCCGGCTTCATCGAGCACATCAATCGCCTTGTCCGGCAAGTAGCGGCCGGTGATGTAGCGGTCCGCCAGGCGCGCGGCGGTTTCCAGCGCCGCATCGCTGAATTTCACCTTGTGATGCTCCTCGTAGCGCCCGCGCAATCCGCGCATGATGGCGATGGTTTCCGTCACCGTCGGCTCGTCCACCAGCACCGTCTGGAAGCGCCGCTCGAGGGCGGCGTCCTTCTCGATATACTTGCGGTATTCGTTCATGGTTGTGGCGCCGACGCATTGCAGTTCGCCGCGGGACAGCGCGGGCTTGATGATATTGGAGGCGTCCATGGCGCCTTCGGCCGAGCCGGCGCCGACGATGGTGTGCAGCTCATCCATGAACAGGATGACATTCTTGGCATGGCGGATTTCATCCATGACGGCCTTGATGCGCTCCTCGAACTGGCCGCGGTATTTGGTGCCGGCCACCATGAGCGCCATGTCCAGCGCGATGACCTGGCGGTCCACCAGGGGTTCGGGCACCTCGTGATCGGCGATCATCTGGGCCAGGCCCTCGACAATCGCCGTTTTGCCGACGCCGGCCTCCCCGATCAGCACGGGATTGTTTTTCGTGCGGCGGCACAGGATCTGGATCACACGGCGCGTTTCCTCGGCGCGGCCGATCACCGGGTCCAGTTCCCCCTTGCGCGCCATTTCCGTCAGGTTGCGCCCGAAAGCGTTCAGGGCGGGCGTCTTGGTCTCGGCGCGGCGGCCGGCCGGGGCCCCGCCGGCCGGCGCTTCCGGCGGCGTCGCCGCGGGGTCAAAATTGGGATCCAATTCCTTGAGGACCTCCAGGCGGGCGCGCTCGATGTCCACGTTGAGGTTGCGCAGCACGCGGGCGGCCACGCCCTCCTCCTCGCGCAGCAAGCCGAGCAGGATATGCTCCGTCCCGATGTAGTTGTGGTTGAGCGCGCCCGCCTCGCTCTTGGCGAGCGCCAGCACCTTCTTGGCGCGGGGCGTCAGCGGCAGCGCGCCGGCCACCTTGGTTTCCGGCCCCTGCCCGACCGCCTTTTCCACCTCCAGCCGCAGGGCGTCCAAATCCACTCCCAGCCGTTCCAGCACATTGACCGCTACGCCTTCGCCGAGGGCGATGAGCCCGAGCAGCAGATGCTCCGTGCCGACGTACTGGTGGTTAAACTGCTCCGCTTCCTTGCGCGCCAGTTGAATCACCTGCTGGGCGCGCGGGGTGAAATCGTTCATCATGTCAACCGCCTTTCGCCAAATCTTTTATGAACGCAGCGCCAGCCGCTCCCGCACCAACTGCGCGCGCGCTAGGTCTCTTTTTTCCGAGCCGATATGCCGTCCGCCCAATTTCTGCAGGTGGCCGGGCTGAATCAGCAGGAACAATTCGTCCAACACGTTTTTCTTCCAGTTTACCACAAGGCCCATGTCAATGCCAAGCCGCAAAGCGGAAAGCAAATCGAGAGTTTCCCGCGAATTGAGCAGAAAAGCGTGCGTCAGAATCCCCAGGGCCCGGCCAATATGATCGCGCAGGTTGTTTTCGCGTTGCTGCAACAGGCGCGCGCGGGCGTTTTTTTCATGTTCGGCGATCTCTAAAACAATCTGTTCCAGGCGCCCGATGATATTTTCCTCCCGCTCGCCCAGGGTCGTCTGGTTGGAAATCTGGAACATGTTGCCCGAGGCGTCGGTGCCTTCGCCCCACAGGCCGCGCACCGCCAGGCCGATTTTATTGACGCCCTTGATGATGCTGTTGACCTCGTTCATCAACACCAGCCCCGGCAGGTGCAGCATGACGCTGGCGCGCATCCCGGTGCCGACGTTGGTGGGGCAGGCCGTCAAATAACCCAGGCGCGGCGAATAGGCGTAACGCACCCGCCGCTCGATGGCGGTGTCAATCAGGTCAATCCGGCCCCACAAGTCGCGCAGCATCAAGCCGGGCGAAATGGCCTGCAGCCGCAGGTGGTCTTCCTCGTTGACCATGATGGCGATGCTCTCATCGCGCTTTAACACCAGCCCGCTGCCCGGCGCCTTGGCGGCGGAAAGATCGCGGCTGATCAGGTGGCGCTCCACCAGCACGCCCCGGTCCACCCGGCTCAGGGTGGACATTTCCAGCACCATCGGCGCGGGATCGTCCACCACGGCGGGCAGCAGCGCGGACATCTCCTGCCACAACTGGACCGACATCACATCGGGCGCCCAGCCGGGGAAGGGGCGGTTCGCCACGTTGCGCGCCAGCCGCACGCGGCTGCTGACAATCACCTCGTTGTCGCTGCCAACCTGCAGCCAGGCGCCCGGCTGCTTTAATAAATCGTCAATGCTGGACATGATTGCAACGGCTTTCTCCGCGGCGCGGCGGCGCGCGCCCGGGGGCGGCTCCCGGTTCAAGCCTCGGCTTCCGGCGCCGGGCGCCGCCCGGCGTTTTCTAAATCGCGGATACGGTCGCGGATGCGGGCAGCCGCCTCGTAATTTTCCGCCTGGACGGCCGCCTGCAATTCCTGGCGTAATTCCAGCAGGGAGGCGGCCGCCGGCGCCGCGCCGGGGCCGGCTCCGGCCGGCTGCTTGCCGATGTGCTGGGCGCCGCGGTGCATGGCATCCAGCAGCGGCTCCAACTCCGCGGCAAAAGCTTCGTAACAATGCTGGCAGCCCAGCCGGGAAGACTTGCGGAAATCCTCGAGGCGCATCCGGCAGTGCGGGCAGGCCTTGTCGGCCTGTTCCGCCTCATCCCGGGCGCCGCCCAGGCCGAGCAATACATCGGTGATCGAGATAGCGCCGTTGACGTCCAAACCATGCTCGGCGGCGCAACTCTCGCACAAATGCATTTTTTTCACCGCGTTGTTCACCATCTGGGTCAGGTGCACCGTCGCCGGTTTCTGCCCGCAAGCTTCGCACATCATGGAGCTGGTCCCTCCCCCTTCACGCAATCGGCGCGCCCTGGCCGGCGGCGAAGGCGTGGAATCGCGCCGTCAGCATGCGGGTCAACGGACCGGGCCGGCCGGCGCCGATTTTGCGGCGGTCCATTTCCACCACGCTGATGATTTCGGCCGCCGTGCCGGTCAGGAACATCTCGTCGGCATTGTACAAGTCGTACCGCATCAGGGGCGTTTCGCGCACTTCCAGGCCGTTGTCGCGGGCCAGGCGCATGACGACATTGCGCGTCACCCCTTCCAGCGCGCCCTCGCTGACGGGCGGCGTCAGCAACTGCTGGCCCCGGATGACAAAAATGTTGTCGCCCGAGGCTTCGGCGACATAGCCCTTGGTATTCAGCATCACCACCTCCTCCACCCCGGCGTTGATGGCTTCGATCTTGGCCAGGATGTTGTTGAGGTAGTTCAAGCTCTTGATGTTGGGATTGATGGATTCCGTGTGATTGCGCAGCGTGCCGCAGGTCACCACCTTCAATCCCCGGGCATAGAGTTCCTTGGGGTAAAGCTGGATGCCGGCGGCGATGATGATCACCTGGGGCCGGCGGCAGTTATAAGGATTCAAGCCCAGCGTTCCCACGCCGCGCGTCACGACCAGGCGGATATAGCCGTTGGCCGTACGGTTGGCCTTGCAGGTCTGCACCACGGCGCGCGCCATGGCGGCGCGGGTCATGGGAATTTTCATGGCGATGGCATGCGCGGAACGATAAAGCCGGTCCACGTGTTCGTCCAGCATGAACACCCGGTTGTTGTAAGTGCGGATGCCCTCAAAGACGCCGTCGCCGTACAACAGGCCGTGATCGAAAACCGAGACCCGCGCCGCCGACTCCGGCACCAGTTTGCCGTTCATGTAGATTTTCATGCTGCCTCCCGATTGCGCCGGCCGCCCGCAGGGGCCGGCAGCTTTGCCGTTAATTATTATACAAACCATCCTGCGCCGGCCACAAGCGGCCGTCCCGCAATTCCAAAACGCGCTGGCAGCGCGACGCGACCTCGGCATTATGCGTCACCATGATCAGCGTCTGCTGCTCCCGGGCCACAAGCGCAAATAATCCATCCAGCACGTGCCGGCCGGTGACAGGATCAAGGTTCCCGGTCGGCTCGTCCGCCAGCACGATGGCCGGGCGGTTCATCAGGGCGCGCGCCAGGGCCACCCGCTGCTGTTCGCCGCCGGATAATTCCATCGGCAGGTGCGACAGGCGCTTTTCCAAACCCACCGCTTCCAGCAAGCCGCGCGCGCGGCGGGCGGCGGTTTCCGGCGCCAGACGCCCCGCCGCCAGGGGATTCATGGCCGGCAGGCAAACGTTCTCCAGCACATCCAATTCCGGCAGCAGATGGTAAAACTGAAAAACCAGTCCGATCCGGGCCGCCCGCAGCATATTGCGGCGGCGGGCGGACAGCCTGTACAAATCCTCCCCTTGAAAGAAAACGCGCCCGCCCGTCGGCCGGTCCAACCCGCCCAGCACGTGCAGCAAGGTGCTTTTGCCGGCGCCGCTCGCCCCGACTACCGCCACGCGTTCGCCGCGCCGCAGTTCCAGGTTGACGTCCTGCAGGACTTCGACCGAAGCATGCCCCAGCGCGTAGTTTTTGCGCAGGCGCTCCGCCGCCACCAGGATTTCCGGTGCTCCCGCCGTCTCTTCCATCCGTTTATTCATACCTTAAAGCGCGCGCGGGATCAAGCTTTGCCGCGCGCCAGGCGGGAATAAAACCCGCCAGCGTGCAGATCAGCAAGGATAACACCGCCACCATCCCGACATCCAGCAAAGTCACCCGGGCGGGGATTTCGCTCAGGTGATACAATTCCTTGGGGAACAATTCCATGCTCAGCAGGCTGGCCAGGCCGCGCATGATTGCGTTGCGGAAACGCAGCACCAGCATGCCCAGCCCGATGCCCAGGCCCGTGCCCAGCACGCCTTGAATCCAACCCTGCCAGAAAAAAACGGACATGATGGCGCCGGAGGAAAATCCCAGAGCCTTGAGCAGGCCGATTTCCTTGGTCTTCTGGACCACTTCGACAATCAGGGTGTTGGTCAAGCCGAACGCCGCCACCAGCACGATGAAAATCAGCAGGAAAAACATCATGTGCTTTTCCACGCGCAAGGCGTCGAATAACTGGCGGTTCAGGTCCATCCAGGTGCGGCATTGCAGCCCCGGGAAATCCCGCTCCAGGCGCGCGGCGATGCGCGCGGCGACGGCGCCGGCCTGGTAGGGATCATGCGCCATGACCCGCAGGGCATGCACGCCCTCTTCCAGGCCGCACAGTTCCCTGGCCGCACCGAGCGGCGCCAGCACGAAGCCGACATCGTATTCCCACATGCCGATTTCAAAAATGCCCGCGACCGTGAGTTCCGCGGGCAGGGAAATCTCGTCCCGGCCGCTGGTGAAATGCTGGGGCGAGTACAGCAACAGCCGGCTGCCGACCCGCAAACCCAGGCGCCGGGCCAGTTCCAGGCCGATGATGGCGTCTTCCGGCCCCATGGCAAAGGCGCCGGAAACCATGTGCCGGGGCAGCAGGCTGACCTGCTTTTCGCGCTCCACGTCAATCCCCCGCAGCAGCGGCGTATGCACGCGGCCGCCATGCTGGACAAACACCAGCCCCTGCACATACGGGGCCACGCCCGCCACGCCGGGCACGCCGCGCACCGCCTCGGCCGCCGCCGCCGCATCCGCAATGGCGCCTTCGGCGCTCATCACGGTGACATGCGCGTCGAAGCCCAGGATTTTTTCGCGCCACATGTCGTCAAACCCGGCCATGACGGCGATCACAATCACCAGCACCGCCACGCCCAACACCACCCCGATCATGGAAATGACCGAGATTACGGAAATGAATGTGCGCTTGGGCTTGAGATACTTCAGCGCCAGAAATAATGAAAATGGCAGGTACATCGCGACACCGGTTCCGGGTTGCAGGCGGTTGATGGCGGGCGGACAGGATCCGGAGCCGGCCCGCGGCATGCGGCGGAACGCGCAATTTCAGCCGGGCGTTTCCAGCGCCCGCAACTGGGGAAACAAAATCACGTCCCGGATGGTTTCCGCTCCGGTCAAAACCATCACCAGGCGGTCGATGCCCAGCCCCAACCCACCGGCCGGCGGCATGCCGTATTCCAGCGCCGTCAAAAAATCCTCATCGATCTGCTGGACATCCGCGCCGGCTTGCTCGGCGAACCGCCGGCGTTGTTCCAGGGGGTCGTTCAATTCCGCATAGCCCGGCGCGATCTCCATGCCGTTGATCACCAGCTCGAACACATCCACCAGCTCCGGGTTGTCGGCGCAGCGCCGGGCCAGCGGCACCAGTTGCCGCGGCAGGCGCGTCACGAAAGTGGGATTGATCAGCGTGCGTTCGATCAATTTCTCGTAGACTTCGTGGGTGAGCAGCAGGCGGTCCCAGGCGGGATCCACGGCCAGGCCGCGCGCCTGCGCCCGCGCCCGCGCAGCATCCAGCGTCAAGTCGAACCAATCGCCGCCCATGCATTCCCGCACCAGATCGCCATAGGCGGCTTCGCGCCACGGACCGCTCAAATCGAGCGGATGCTCCGGGCGCCCGACCTGCAAGCCGCCGCAGACCTCGCGGGCCGCCGCCTGGATCAGTTCCTGCACCAGCTGCTGCACTCCCCGGCGATCGGACCAGGCCACATACGCTTCCAGCATGGTGAATTCCGGGTTATGGTTGCGGGACAAGCCTTCATTGCGGAAATTGCGGTTTAACTCGAACACCCGGGGCATGCCGCCGACCAGCAGGCGTTTGAGATACAATTCCGGCGCAATCCGGAGAAACATGTCCGCATTCAAGGCCGTGTAATGCGTCCGGAAGGGCCGGGCCGCCGCGCCGCCCGGCTGGGGCTGCATCATCGGCGTCTCAACCTCCACGAAACCCCGGTCCCACAGGAACGAACGCACGGCGCGGATCATGGCGGCGCGGCGCGCAAAAACCGCGCGCGCATCGGCGTTGGCAATCAGATCCAGGTAACGCCGGCGGTAGCGCAGTTCCACATCGCGCAAGCCATGCCATTTTTCCGGCAAGGGCCGCAGCGCCTTGCCCATCAGGCGCCATCCATCCACCCGGATCGTCGGTTCGCCCATGCGGGTAGTGAACATCTCGCCCTCTACCCCGATCAGGTCGCCGAGGTCCAGCAGGCGGAAGGCCTCGAACTGCTCCGGCGGCAGATGCGATTTGCCGGCGTATATCTGCATGCGCCCGGTGGCATCCTGCAGATCGGCAAAGATGCTCTTGCCCATGTTGCGGATGGTCATCACCCGCCCGGCCGCGCGCGCCGGCTGATTTTCGGCAAAAGCGGCGCGCACTTCCCCCAGGGAACGGAGCGCGTCAAATCCGCCGGCCTCCGGCTGGCAGCCCAGCGCCTGCAGGCGCCGGAGATTTTCCAGCCGCTGCGCTTCCACGCCTGCCCCGGCTTCCGGCTGCAGTTCTGAACTGACGTCAGTCATGGATCAACGGCAACGCCAGGCGGCGGGTTATTTTTCCTGAATGGCTTCCGCCGGGCATTCGCCGGCGCACACGCCGCAACTGACGCATTTTTCTTCGTCAATCACATAGCGTTTTTCGCCCTTGGAAATAGCTTCCACCGGGCAGACTTCCTGGCATTTGCCGCAAGCCGTGCATTTATCCATAATTTCGTAAGCCATCTTGTTTTCCTTTACCCGTCACCGCGTTATTCAACGCCCGATCGCCAACCGGGCGGCCAGGCGCTCCGGCAGGCCGGCGCGTCTGATCTTTTCCTGCGCCGCGGGAATATCGTATTCCACCCGCCGCAATTCAACTTCCTTTTTCTCGGCGCCAAAAACCGCATACGCCGCGCGCGGATCGCCATCCCGCGGCTGGCCGATACTGCCGACATTGACAAAATATTTTTTGCCGAGATTGATCTTCAGGCGGGTGTAAGTGCCGCCCACAATTTCGGTGGATTTTTCAAATGCCAGAGGCACATGGGTATGGCCGAAAAAGCAGACGGTCGTAGTTTGATAGTTGAAACTCGACTCCGCTTCCAGGCTCTCAAAAACATATCCCCACATCTCCGGCATGTCCAGCGTGCTGTGCACGATGGTAAACCCGCCCGCCCGCTGCACCAGCGGCAGGTCTGCCAGGTATTTCTGCTGCTCGGCCGACAATTGACGGCGGGTCCAATCCACGGCATCGGCCGCCAGCGGATGAAATCCGGTCAAATCGTCGTCAAACGAGCAGTAGTGGTCGTGATTGCCGCGCACCGCCTTGCAATTCAATTCCCGTATTTTATCCAGGCATTCCGACGGGTTGGCATTGTAACCGACAATGTCGCCCACGCAGACAAAATCCGTCACGCCAACCTTGGCGGCATCCTCGAACACCGCCGTCAACGCCTCCCAGTTGCCATGGATATCGCTCAAAACCCCGTAAATCTGGCCGCTCATTGCCGGGTAATCCTTGCCTGCGTCTATAAACGCATCAATGCGGCGGCTAAAACCAGATCGTCCGGAGTGGTAATCTTGATATTGGAAGAACTGGATGACACAATCCGCACCGTTTTGGATATCAATTCCACCGCTGAAGCCTCATCGGTTATCTTCAAGCGTTTCTTATTCACTAACTCGAACGCCTTCACCAGCAAACCGCGCTGAAATGACTGGGGCGTCTGAACGCGCCAAAGTTTTGTCCGATCGATCGTTTTGGTGATAATCAACCCGCGCGGCACTTCCTTGACCGTATCCGTGATTTTCACCGCCGCCACGCCGGAACCGTACTGCCGCGCCGACTTGATCGTGTCGGAAATCAAAGACGGCGTCACGCAAGGCCGGGCGCCATCATGCACCGCCACGATTTCTACATCCGGCCCCAATTCCACCAAGCCGTTCCAGACGGATGCCTGGCGCTGGGATCCGCCCGCCACAATTTTTTTAACCTTCGTGCAGCCAAACATTTGCACGGCACAGCGCGCGGACTCCACCCGCTCCTTGCGGACGACCAGAATGATCTCATCAATATCGCGGCATTTTTCGAAAGCCATCACGGCATGCACAAATACCGGCTTGGAACCAAGACTCAAAAACGCCTTGTCCACACTCGGGCCCATACGCTCACTGCGCCCGCCGGCCACTATAATTGCGCAATTCATATTATTATCATAAAAACTGGCGGCATTCACTACCAAGTAAAGTTAACCGATTCCGGCGCTAAAGTCAAATAATGTTTGCTATTATTTCAAAATCGTGTAATAAACTCGCATTCAAGTTATTGCACGGCCCGTTTCTTCGCATGGATGAGAAAATGAGCGGCGATTTCCTAATTACAAGTCTGCAAAATCAGCGTATCAAGCAGGTGGTTAAACTGCGTCAGCGCGCTTTTCGCGACCAAACGGGGTGGATGCTGGTGGAAGGCTACCGGGAAATCCGGCGCGCGCTGGATAATCACTACCGCCCATCCACGCTTTTCACCTGCCCCGCTTTTTACCTGGGCAAAAACGAGCCGCCCCTCGTGGAACAATGCCGGGCAGCCGGCGCGGAAATCATTGTTTGCACCGAGCCGGTATTTGAAAAAATCGCTTACCGCGAGCGCCCGGAAGGTCTACTGGCGATACTGCCGCAGATGCGGGCCAGCCTGGATCAACTCCCTTTGCGGCCGCAGCCCCTGCTGGTAGTGGCGGAAGCCATTGAAAAGCCTGGGAACCTGGGAACCATGCTGCGGTCGGCCGACGCCGCCGGCGCGGATGCCGTGATTGTGTGCGATCCGCGGACGGATATTTACAATCCCAATGTTGTGCGGGCCAGCATTGGCACGATATTTTCCGTGCCGGTGGTAACGGCGACGTTTGAAACGACTCATGCCTGGCTGCGCCAGCATCGCATTCAAACTCTGGCGGCCACGCCGCACGCCCGGCAGACTTACACGGAGCCGGACCTGACGTCCGGCGTGGCGATCGTGCTGGGCACCGAACAATTCGGCCTGAGCGAGCGCTGGATGTCCGCCGCCGACTGGCAGGTGCGCATTCCCATGCACGGCCAGGCCGATTCCCTCAATGTGGCCGCAGCCGCCACGATCCTGTTGTTTGAAGCGCGCCGGCAGCGGGATGCCGCGGCGGCCGTCTGACCGCCGCCGTTCAATCCGGACGCGCCAGGCCGGCTCAGCCTGGGCTGCGGGTCATTTTCCGGGCGGCGGGGCATTGGTGCCGGCAGCCGCATTCGTGCCGGCGGTGTTCGCGGCAGCCGCATTCGCGGCGGCAGCGTTCGTGGCGGAGGCGGCTTCCGCCGCTTGCTTGGCCTTGGCGGCCTTGGCTTCCGCGGCTTTTTTCTCGCGGGCCGCCTTGGCTTCGGCGGCCTTCTTCTCGCGGGCGGCCTGGGCGGCGGCCGCCTTGGCTTCGGCTTCCGCCTTCGCCTTCAATTCCGCCAGCATCGGCAGTTCGAAGCGGTTGCGGGTGCCGGGTGAAAGGTATTTCCAGGGATAAGTCACGCTGCCCCGCGGGGTTTGCATGACCAGCCCCTCCGGCAGGGCCTGGGCCACCGTGCCATCCAGCAACTTGCCGTTGGCCATGCGCGGCGGAGCATCCGGGGGCACCTCGATGGCCTCCTCCGCCCCCAGGGCCAGGCTCCAGAGCAACGCCAGCACTAAGCCAAGACAGATGCGCATATTCATCCTCCCGCCGCCCGCTGTTCGACCGGCACGTAATGCCTTTCGGCGGCGCCGGTGTAAATCTGGCGCGGCCGCGCGATTTTAAAGTTGGCGCTGTGCACCATTTCCCGCCAATGCGCCAGCCACCCCGGCACCCGCCCGATGGCAAACAACACCGTGAACATGTTGTAGGGAATGCCCACAGCCTTCAGGATCAAGCCGGAATAAAAATCCACGTTGGGATAAAGGTTGCGCTCCAGGAAGTAACTGTCGGAAAGGGCGGCTTCCTCCAGGCGCAGCGCGATGTCGAACAACGGGTTGTTGGCCCCGTGTTTATTCAGCAGCTTGTGGCAAGCCGCCTTGAGAATTTTGGCGCGCGGATCGAAATTCTTGTAAATGCGATGGCCGAAGCCCATCAGGCGCGCCTTGCCGTCGCGCCGCTTGGCTTGCTCGATGAACTTGCGCCCATCGCCGCCGGACTTCAGAATCTGCTCCAGCATGTTAATGACGCCCTGGTTGGCGCCGCCGTGACGCGGCCCCCACAAGGCGGAAATGCCGGCGGAAATCACGGAGTAAATGTTGGCCATGCTGGAGCCGGCCAGCCGCACGGTGGAAGTGCTGCAATTCTGTTCATGGTCGGCGTGCAGGATCAAAAACAACTCCACGGCGCGGACAATGTCTTCGTCCTGCTGATAATCCCGCACCGGGGAGGCATACATCATGTTGAGGAAGTTCTGGACATACCGCAGCTTGATGGAGGGATACATGACCGGTTCGCCGATGGATTTCTTGTAGGAAAACGCCGCGATCGTGCGCACCTGCGAAATCAGGTTGGCCATGAACTGCTCTTCGGCATCCTGGTCCAGCACTTCAGGCAGGGGATAAAACGTGGACAGGGAAGCCACCATGGTGGTGAGAATACCCATCGGATGGGCATGGTTGGGGAACGCCAGGAAGAAATGGCGCATGTCTTCATGGATCAATGACGAAACGTTCAGCCGGTTGGAAAAAACCGCCAGTTCCGCGGCTGTCGGCAATTCGCCGTGGATCAGCAGATAAGCCGTTTCAACAAAGGTTGAACGGGCCGCCAACTCTTCAATCGGGTACCCGCGATACCGCAGGATTCCTTTATCACCGTCAATATAGGTGATGGCGCTCCGGCAGCTGCCGGTGTTGGCCAGGCCGGGATCCATGGTAATCAAACCGGTCTGACTGCGCAGACTGGCGATATCAAGGGCGCGTTCGCCCGTGGCCGCCCGCACCAGCGGCAACATGTGTTCACGGCCGTCCAACACCAGTTTGACCGAATCTTTCATGAATGCTCCCGCAAAATGATTGAGAAGGCTGCTTTATTAGAGGTTTTAACACCAGATGTCAAGCATGGAAAACATGTCGTCGTTCGCGCTTGACATTCACGCCGGCATGGCGCATTATTTGCCCATTTAACAACCATTGCCAGGAGACGCGCATGTCACGGGTTTGCGAAATCTGCCAGAAGGGATCATTGACCGGCAATCGCATCGTTCGCCATGGATTGCCCAAGGCCAAGGGAGGGATCGGTTTGCATACCACCGGCATCACCCGCCGGAAGTTTCTGCCGAATCTCCAGAAAATCCGCGTGCTGGAAAACGGCGGAATCAAGGTGCGTAAAGTTTGCGCCAATTGCATTAAATCAGGCAAAATCAACAAGGCCTAGCCGCCCACGGACGGCGGCGGCATCCGCGCGCCGCCGGGCATGCCGGCCGGCATGCTGTCAGGCACAGGGACATCCAGGGGGGAGCATGAAAACCGGTTGGATCATCCTCGCTGTCATCGTGTTGATCGGGCTGGCCGTGGCCGGCATTTACAACAAGCTGGTCGCCCTGCGCAACCGGTTCAAAAATGCGTTTGCCCAGATTGATGTGCAACTCAAGCGGCGTTATGACCTGATTCCCAACCTGGTGGAAGTTGCCAAGAAGTACATGCAACACGAGCGCGAAACCCTGGAAGCCGTGATCCATGCCCGCAACCAGGCGGCTTCCGCGCAGCAGGCCGCCGCCGCCGCGCCCGGCAATCCCGCCGCCATGCAAGGTCTGCTGGGCGCCGAGGCCGCGCTGACCGGCCGCGTCGGCCGGTTTTTCGGATTGATGGAAAATTATCCGGACTTGAAGGCCAACCAGAACATGGCGCAACTGATGGAAGAACTCGCCTCCACGGAAAACAAGATCGCTTTCTCCCGCCAGGCATATAATGACGCGGTCATGTCTTACAATACCGCGCGCGAGACGTTCCCGAACGTGTTGATCGCCGGCCCGTTCGGTTTCGGCGAAGCCGCCCTCTTCGAAATTACCGATGCCGCCGAACGCGAAGCGCAAAAAGTAAAATTTTAGCGCCTTATGGATTTTTTCGAGCACCAGGCGCGCGCCCGCCGCAATACCAGCCGCTTGATTTTCTTTTATGGCCTGGCGGTGGCGCTGATCATATTGTCGGTTTACCTCGCCTTTGCTTGCACCATGGGCCTCGCCCGGACCGCCGGCGGGGATGCCGCGTCCGCCCCGATGCCGCTATGGAATCCCGGATTGTTTGCCCTGGCGGCGGCCGGCACGCTGCTGGTGGTGCTGGGCGGCACCGCTTACAAGATCGCGCGCTTGGCCCAGGGCGGCAGTGCCGTGGCAGCCCTCCTGGGCGGCCGCCGGATCAACCGCAATACCGCCCGCCTGGACGAGCGCAAGGTGTTGAACGTCGTCGAGGAGATGGCGATTGCCGCCGGCATCCCCGTGCCGCCGGTTTTCCTGCTGGAAAATGAAACCGGGATCAACGCCTTTGCCGCCGGGTTCGCCCCGGCGGATGCGGTGATCGGCATCACCCGAGGCGCCATGGGACAACTCTCCCGCGATGAATTGCAGGGCGTAATCGCCCATGAATTCAGCCATATCTTCAACGGCGATATGCGCCTCAACATCCGGCTGATGGGAGTCTTGCACGGCATCCTGCTGATCGGGCTGATCGGCTATTGGCTGCTGCGGAGTTCCCTGTATTCCAACCGTTACGGGTCTTCCAGAAAAGACAAGGGCAATTCCGGGGCGCAGCTCGCCATCCTGGGCCTGGCGCTTTCGGCGATCGGATTCGTCGGGGTGTTTTTCGCCAAGCTGATCAAGAGCGCCGTTTCGCGCCAGCGCGAGTTCCTGGCTGACGCCGCGGCCGTGCAATTCACCCGCAACCCGGCCGGCATCGCCGGCGCATTGAAAAAAATCGGCGGACTCTCCGCCGGTTCAAGGGTCAAGGACGCCCATGCCGAGGAAGCCAGCCACTTTTTTTTCGCCAACGGCCTGGCTTCCGCCTGGTTTTCCCTGATGGCCACCCATCCGCCTCTTACGGAGCGCATCCGCCGGATCGATCCATCCTTCACCGGCGTGTTTCCCGAGATAGCCGCGCCGCCCCCGCCCCGGTCTGATCTGGGCTCACCAGGGATGGATCGCCCCACCCCGGAGTTGCTCTACGCGGCCATGGCGGCGGGCGCGGACGCCCGCACTGTGCGCGTCACCGCGGGGAATGTGGTGGCCGCCGTGGGCGCTCCCCAGGCGGCGCATCTGCGTTACTCGCAAAACCTGCTGGCAGCCTTGCCGCCCGCGCTGCTGACCGCCGTCCGGGAAACTACCGGCGCCCAGGCAATTATTTTCAACCTGCTCTTGAGCGCCGATGCGTCAACCCGCGCCCGGCAGCAGCAAATGCTGAGGCATAACGCCGACCCCGCCGTCCAACAGGCGGCCGACGCACTGGCCGCCCCTGCCCGCAGCCTGTCGCCGGAATTGCGCCTGCCGTTGGCGGACATGGCCATTGCGACGCTCAAGGAGTTGACGCGCGGCTCGTACGGCAAATTCCGCGCCGCGATGGAGCAGTTGATCACGGCCGACGAGCAGGTGGATTTGTTTGAATACACCTTGTACCGCATGCTGTTGCGGCATTTGACGCCGTATTTTGAAAAGCCGCGCCCCGCTCCCATCCGGTATTACACCCTCAAACCGGTGCAGACTGCATGCCGGGAAGTGCTGGCCTGCCTGGCATATTGGGGCGACCCGTCCGGCGCGGGCGTGCAGCGGCATTTTGATGCCGGCTGGGCGCGGCTGCCCATAGCCGCCGGCGATGCCGCGCCGGCCATGCCCCCCCGCCAGGCCTGCGGGGTGCGGACCCTGGACACGGCGCTGGGAAAACTGGCCCAGGCCGAGCCCGCGCTGAAGAAACGGATCATGGACGCCTGCGTAGCGTGTGTCGCCGCTGATGGCGCCGTAAATGCTGCCGAGGCCCAGGTGCTGCGCGCCGTCGGCGACACCCTGGGCTGCCCCATCCCGCCGATCATGGCCGAGGCTGCCTGAGGCGCTAATCCGCCACCTCCAGATGCCGCGGCCCAAAGACTGCCGTTAATCCGCCGGCGGCGGATGCGACCCGAACGCGCAGCCAGTCCCCGGCAACCCGCCCGGCTGCAACCTGTTGCATGACGGCCGGACGGCCAGTCCGCGCCGGCGCGATAACCGCCGCAAACCAGACCGAAGTGCCAGCGCGGCCGGGGTCAACGCCCAGTTCCCCGCCAAATCCGTAAAAGACAAAACTCAATTTATCCAGATGGCCGTGGACGCCGCCATATGGCCCGAATGTCATTCCCGCCGCCAATTCCGCCGCGCCGCCACGCCGCAGGATCACATGGCCGGCCGCCGGTAACATAATTATACGGCAGATTCCAGGCCGTCGTACCGCGGCGCGGATAATGCGCATAGCTTTCCGCATACCCGATCAACAGCCGCCGGGCATGTTCCGCATATTTCCTTTCGCCGGTCAGCGCATACGCCCAGGCGCAATCCAACAGATCGTGTTGATTGGCGGCATGCCGCCGGCCGAAAATCACGTCATCGTAGGGCTCACCCGTGTATTTTTTCCGGCATAAGCGCCCGGCAAGATCAAAATCCCGGCTGGTTTGCTCCGCGTCGGGATGCGGGGCGGATTTATGGTTATCCTGTATTCATGGCGGAACCGGAATTCAGTCAAACATTTGCTTCAAATGATTGGCGGAATGTGATAAATTTTTAATTCCGTGATGTTTCGCCATCAAACCGCTGCTGAAAAAAGGAATCCGATACGATGAAAATCAGCATCATTCTCCACGCCAACTGCGTCGAACAGGGACAGACGATTGACGAGATGTGCGCTTACGCGGTCAAATGGGGTTACGACGGCATTGAATTCCGCAGCAAACGGACGGGCGGGGATGAGACGCGCGATAATTACCTGGACGCCATCGCGCGGGCGCGCGACCGGCATGGCCTGCGGGAAGTCTGCTTTGGCAGTCCCGGGCCCAACTTGATGCAGCCTGATGCCGGTGCCCGCCAAAGGGCGACGGATGAATATGCCGCGTTCCTGCGCACGGCGGCCAGCCGCCTTGGCGTGAAGGCCGTCAACACCTTTGCCGGCCAACTCTTGAATCCAGCGCCCCATGCGCCTTTAACGGACAGCGCCCTGCACGGCTCCGCCATCGCCACCGAGGCGCACTACGCCTGGGCAGCGGAAGGATTCCGCCAACTCGGCCCGGTCGCGGAAGAACTCGGTCTCCGCCTGGCGTTGGAAACCCAGCGCGGTTACCTGCACGACACGCCCGCCAGCGCGCTGAAACTCGTGAACCTGATCGGCCACGCCCACGTAGGCATCAATCTCGATTGCGTCTGCATCAGCGGGCAACCCAATCCGCCCTCCGTGCCGGAAATCCTGGCCATGCTGGCCGGCCACATCTACTATGTCCACCTGCGCAATATCTGCCGCCTGGCAAGCCGCGAGGCGTTGCGGGTGGGCCTCGGCGACGGGGAGATCAACCACCGGTTGTTGCTGCGGCTGCTCCTACGACAGGGGTATGCGGGACCGCTCTGCATTGAATCCCCGCGCTCCGGCGATCGCGAGTGGTTTGCCCGGCAGGACATCGCGTATTTGCGGACGGTGCTCGCGGAAATCGACTCCGCCGCCCCTGAAGCTATGACGAACCCGGCCCGCCCCCGGGGGTAATCCAGATCGCGCGCGGGGACTTGAATATTGCGCTTGCAGTGCGCAACGTTCAGGTATAATCTGGATTGCAGCGAGGATTACCCTCGCCTTAAAAGGAGAATGCGATGAAAGCATCACGTATGATCGTTGCCTTGTCGGGTATGCTGTTGATGAGCGCCGCCGGATTTGCAGGCGCGGCCGCGGAGGATGCCCCGGATATCAGCCTGGCTGACTTGAAACAGGCTATGGCCGAAAAGCAGGTGTGCCTGCTGGACTGCAACGGCAGCGCATCTTATGCCAGGGGTCATATCCCCGGCGCCATTGATTTTGAAGCCCGCCAGGCCGAGCTGGAAAAATTATTGCCCGCGGACAAAGCCGTCCTGGTAGTCGCCTATTGCGGCGGGCCGAAATGCCTGGCTTACCGGGACGGCGTCGCGGCGGCCGCGAAACTGGGCTACACCAACATCAAGCATTTTTCCGGCGGCCTATCCGGATGGAAACAGGCTGGCGAAATGCTGGAGCCGGCCGCGCCAAGCGCCGCCACCCAACCCGCCGCGCAGGCCGCGCCATGACCGGGCCGTGCGCGCGAATTGCCATCATCACCGGCGCCACATCCGGCATCGGTGAAGCCACCGCCAGGAAATTTGCCGCCGCCGGGTTCGGCGTGGCCGGCAACGGGCGCAATGCGGCCAAGCTGGCCGCCCTGGAAAAGGAACTGGGCCAGCTGTTCCATGGCGTAGCGGGTGATGCCTCCGACCCCGCGGTCATTGAAGAACTATTCGCGGCCGCCGAACGCTTCGGCCGCCCGGCGGACATAGTGGTGGCCAACGCCGGCCGGGGTCTGGGCGGCTCGGTGAAAGACGCCGACTTTGCGCAATTCGAAGACCGGTTGAAACTCAACGTGGCGGCCGTCCTGGCCCTCCTGCAGCGGGCGGCGCGCGACATGACCGCACGGCAGGCGCAAAACTTCCCGCGGACACCGGCCGACATCGTGGTGATCGGCTCGGTGGTGGGGCGCCATATCTCCCCCTTCAGCGCGGTTTACGGCGCCACCAAGTTTGCCGTGCATGCCCTGGCCGAGGGACTGCGGCGTGAAATCGGCCCCAGCGGCGTGCGCGTTTCGCTGGTTGAGCCGGGTATTGTCCTCAGCGGCTTTCAGGACGCGGCCGGCTACACCGCTGAGATGCGGCAGGGCTTTCATGACAAATTCGGCCCGCTGCTCATCGGCAGCGATGTGGCCGAAGCCATTTACTATATTGTCACCCGCCCGCCCCACATGCACATCAGCGATATTGTGGTGCGTCCGACGCGCCAGGACTATCCGTAATCGAAAGACCGACAGGTATGCAGCAGATTTTAGTTGGCAAGGGGGAGCGTCCGGTAACGCTGCCGGCCCGCTACGGCAACCGCCACGGACTGATCGCAGGCGCCACCGGCACCGGCAAAACCGTCTCATTGATGGTCCTGGCCGAGGGCTTTTCACGGATGGGCGTGCCGGTTTTCATGGCCGATGTCAAAGGGGACGTGGCCGGCCTGGCGGCGGCGGGTGCGCCCGGCGAAAAACTCCTGCAGCGGGCGCGGCAGATCGGCGTAAAAAATTACGCCGGGGAGGCCAATCCTGTGATTTTCTGGGATGTGTTCGGCCGGTCCGGCCACCCGGTGCGGACGACGGTCAGCGAAATCGGCCCCAGTCTGCTGGCGCGTATCCTGGGAATCAACGAAGTCCAGTCGGGCATGCTGGAAATCGCCTTTAAACTCGCGGATGACCAGGGTTGGCTGCTGCTCGACCTGGACGACCTGCGCGCCCTGCTGGGCTATGTCGCCGACCACCGCAGTGAAATTTCCCGGCAATACGGACTGATCAGCGCGCCCTCCATCGCCGCCGTCCAGCGTTCGCTGCTGACCCTGCAACGCGAAGGCGGGGCAGCCTTCCTGGGCGAGCCGGCGCTGGAACTGGGCGATTTGATGCGCACCGATCTCAGCGGGCGCGGCGTCATCAGCATCCTGGCCGCCGACCAGCTGATTTTGCGGCCGCGATTGTATTCCAGCCTGCTGCTGTGGCTGCTTTCCGAATTGTTTGAGAACCTGCCGGAAGTGGGCGATCCCGAACAGCCGCGCCTGGTGTTTTTCTTCGACGAAGCCCACCTGCTCTTCGACGATGCCCCGGCCATGCTGCGCCAGCGCGTCGAGCAAGTTGTGCGCATCATCCGCTCCAAGGGCGTCGGCGTGTATTTTTGTTCGCAATTGCCGGATGATATCCCGGGTGAAATCCTCGGCCAGCTCGGCAACCGCATCCAGCACGCCCTGCGCGCTTTCACGCCGCGCGATCAGAAAGCCGTCAAAACCGCGGCTGAAACCTTCGCTGTCAATCCGGGACTGGACGCCGCCGCGGCCATCACGCAACTGGGCGTCGGCGAGGCCCTGGTCTCCACCCTGCAGGAAAAAGGCATTCCCCTGCCGGTGGAACGAGCCTTGATCAGTCCGCCGCGCTGCCGCATGGGCGCGATTACCCCCGAGGAACGCGCCGCCATCCGCGCCCGCAGCCCGGTGGGCGCCAAATACGATCAACCCGTCAACCGGGAATCGGCCTACGAAATTCTGGCGCGCCGGGCCATGCAAGGCAGCCCGGCCCCGGAGCCGGTAATGCCGCCGGCGCCGCGGCCGGACCGGGCTCCGCCTGCCCAGCCGGACGGCGGTCGGGGCAAATTCGGCGAAATGCTCTGGGGCACCAAGCGCCGCCAGGGGATGGTGGAAACGCTGGCGAAACAGACGGCGCGCACTGTGGGCAGCCAGCTTGGCCGGCAAATTCTGCGGGGCTTGCTGGGCGGCATACTGGGTGGCGCCCGCCGCCGCTAGCGCCGCCAGTTTGTGGTTGCAAAAAGAAGCGGCTTCGGATAGTTTTACACTGTTGCCGGCCATGGCGACCGGCATGATTGGTTTCAGACGGGAGCATGATCGAAATGAGCAAACAACCTGAATCACCGCCGCCGGAATGGGAACTCGGCGACTGGGAGGCGGCCCTGACGATCAATGTCGGCACGGCTTACGTTTGCCGCCAATGCGGCAATCTGGTCATGGTAACTCGCGGCGGCGTCGGCACCCTGGACCTGGTCTGTTGCGGCGCCCCCATGGAAAAGATTGAAAAAACGCCGGCAGGAGGAACAGCCTGATGCCAGCCGCCAAACCCAGGGGAGCCATTTACGTCTGCCCGGTCTGCGGCGCCGAAATTATCGTGCTGGCGCCGTGCCAGGGCTGTTTCGCCCCACGCTGCTGCAACCAGCCCATGGAAATACGCCCGCAGCGTGTCAAATTCTACGTCTGCCCGGTCTGCGGCTCTGAAATCGCGGCGCTGCACCAGGCGCGCTCCGTCAATTTTCATCCCCGCTGCTGCGGCCAGGACATGCAACCGGCGGCGTGACGGGACGCGTCCGCCTCGCGCGCGGCGTCGGTTGGCGGTTATTCCACGGATACGACCACCCGGAAAACACTGCCCGGATCGGCGTTGCCGGCCTGTCGGTAAGTCATCACAATCTCGGTTTGCCCGCGCTGAACAGCTTCGAAAACCGTGTAATACCGCCCACCGGTGCCGACCTTGCCCCCGCTGTCATCCGCCGCATATCGCGGGCCTTCCATCCGCGCGACCACGGCGGCATCGTAGGCCCCAACCTCCCAGCGGTACCCGGTGGTGGGATTGCCGGTCAGACATATTTCCAATTCCTCCCCGCGTTCCAGACGCACCGCGGCGCCGTTGTCAGCTTCAGTGACACACTGTCCGCCCCGGTGTGACTCGCACCCGCCGGCCCACCCAGCCAGAATTAAAGCCGCCGCCGCACCGCCCCAACCCGCCAATCGCCATGCTTGCATGCCATCCCCCTTGTTTTCCTGAATGAATCTACCTCCCGGCCCGGCCTGCACCCGGCGTCCTGCGCGCGCCGGAAATTGCCAGCTTGACTCGCATAGCCGATTCCGGTACAAGTTACAAAGCGCCGTAAGCCGTTGCCGGGCAAATTATGAATATCAAGCCGCATGATTTCTGGTACGCCGTAAACAACACGGAGATCGTGTTGATGCCGCACAATCCCCTGGAAACGTTCGGCGTCACCAACCTGCGTTACTACATGGTCAGCGAATTGATGGACACCGTCAACCAGGTGCGGGTGCGGGAAGGCACCATTCAATCGCATCGGCCGCAGATCGTCACGCCGGCTTACTACGAGTCCGAAATCGCCGAAGGCTTCGGCGAACAAGCCCGACAATACGCGGAATGGCTGCGGCAGCACGCCCGCGATTTGCGCATTCTCCAATACGGCTTCAAAGTCCAGAAAACCGAGTTGAACGAACATATCATCTCCGCCCCGCCGCCCGCGGTTATTGAACAGATCAAGAAAAGCATCGCCGAAAAAGATGACAAACTGGCCGGCATCATCTACGGCGTGGATCAGCCATGGGATGTCTGCCTGATCAAATTCATGGTGGACGTCATCCGCCAGTCGGCGCCGCTGAATTTCCAGGAATTGCATCAACGGCATTTGCTCGACGATGCCAACGGCGTGCCGAAGGCGGTCCGGCAGGAGGTCGAGCGCCTTTTCCTGGCCGCCAGCCGCGATTCTTCCCAAATCAAGCCCCTGGCCGGTTACCTGCGCAAACACGGCCTGTTTGGGGAATACGAAGACCGGTTTTTCGCATTGGTGCAGCAAGGCCGTTAAGGCCGCCAGTCAACGCCCCCCCGCCCCCCAACCGGCCAGAAATCCCAGGATGCCCCAGATCGCCGGCGCCAGGTACGGATTGCCGGTCAAGGGGCAACCGCCGCCCCGGCACCCGACAAACCGGTAGAGGGCCCAACCCAGCAGTGCTCCCAGCACACCGCCGATCACTGCGCGCAACCATGCGTGATGCATATTTCATCCTCCTATTCGGCAGCATATTCCCTGCGCCATGGAAAAACAATTCATTTCGTCGCCGCTGGTGAAAAAGAGACTGATTTCACCTTCGTCCCTGTTTTCGCTTTTGCGCTCCCGTATCAGTTTATTTTACTGGCATTTGATCCGGACAAGTGTTATTTTTAAGCGCGCGTGGAGTGCTGTGCTATCTGAATCATCTTATAGCAAGCAGGTTATGAACGACGAAAATGCCGGCCGCCCTTCATCCCGGACAGCCGGATTGCCGGACTTCATTATCAAGCCGCGCCCGCGACGCAAGGATAAAAGTGCACAGTCCATCGTTATGCCGGCTGTTATTGAGCAGATGCCCGCTGTGGCTGGCGTTGCCGGCTTGCCTCAGCCTCAGCCTGCCGGTCGCAGCTCCATGCCAGGCAGAAGTCATCCATGAAGCGACGGTGACCTTCAGCGATGCCGCCCACCCGCCGCTGGTTTTCCATGATGCCGAAGGGCAGCTTCGCGGCATCCTGCCGGACCAATGGATGCTCTGGTCGAAAAAAACTGGCATCAAGGTGAATTTTCGGACGCTGCCCGCCGGGGAGGACCGCCGCGGCATCCAGGAAGGCCGCGCGGATATCATTGAAGCCGTAGTGCACGGCGATGAATACACCGGGCATTACGTATTGCGGCCGCACACCCGGATCAATCTGCCGGTTTACACGCACAAATCGCTCAGCGGCATCGCCGACGTGGCATCGCTGAAAAATTTCGCCATCGGCGTCAAGGCCGGTGACGCCACGGGGCGCCACCTGGCCAGCCGGGGTGTGGTCAACCTGCGGGAATACCCGGGTTACGAAGACGTGATACTGGCCGCCAAGCGCGGGGAGATCATGGTGTTCGCCATGAGCGAATTGCCCATGATCTATTTCCTCTGCAAACACGGCCTGGCGCGCGACTTTCACCATGCCTTCACGCTTTGCGCGGTTGACATGCAGCGGGGTGTCGCCCGACGCAACCCGCGCCTGGCGCAACTGGTGGAAAGCGGCTTCAAGCAATTTTCCAGCACGGAATACAAGGCCATCGAACGGAAATGGCGCGGCGCGCCGTTCCTGCTGGCGGCTTTCATCCGGCACTGGTGGCTCTGGATTGCCGGCGCCAGCGCGGTCGTGCTGGCGCTGGCCTTAAGCAATCTGATCCTGGCGCGCCACGCGCGCCATAAGTCGGCGGCGCTGCTGGCCACCCGCGGGCATTTCACGATCATGTGCGATTTGATCAACGACGCGCTGCTGGAACTGGAGCCCGCCACTGGCGCCATCATCAATGTTAACCGCAGCATGTGCGAGATGTTCGGATACGCCGCCCCCAGAGACGTTGCGGCCGCGGGACTGGCAGCCTTGAGTTCCGGCAAACCGTCCTACACCCTGAACGACCTGCAGGAATGGATCCGCAAGGCGTCCGCAGAGGGGCCGCAGGTTTTCGAGTGGCAGGCGCGGCACCGCAAGGGATACTTTTTCTGGGTGGAAGTCCATATGCGCCGGGCGCAAAGCGGCGCGAGCGACCGCCTGTTTGTTTCCGCGCACAATATCACTCAACACCGCCGCGCGGCGCAGGAGTTGGCCCTGGCGTTGCATCGCTACAGCCTGTTGGAAAAGCAGCACCGGATCGTCACCTGGTCGCTTGACCGCCTGGGGATATACACCAACCTGGGCACGGAAGTCGAGGAAGTCTGGAAATACCGACCGGAGGAACTGGTCGGGAAAACCTATTTTTACGAATTGCATCCCGCGGAAGGCCGCACCGCCTTCCAAACGCGGGTGTCGGGCAATCTCGCCCACGGGCAGCCATTCCGCAACCTGGTCCATCCCTTGACCGCCAAGTCGGGCGAAATCATCTGGCTCTCTTCCACCGGCATTCCGCTGTTGGACGACCAGGGCCAGGTCACCGGCGCCTGGGGCACCAGCGCCGACATCACGGAACTGAAACGCGCGGAATCCGAAAACGCCACCATCCAGGAACGCTTGAAGAACGTGCAAAAGTTCGAGTCCATCGGACGTTTTGCCGGCGCCGTCGCGCATGATTTCAACAACATGCTCCAGGGCATCCTGGGCTATACGGACCTGGCGTTGGAGCAGGTTCCCGCCGGCCAGCCGCTGCGCGCCGACTTGGAGGAAATCCAGAAAACCGCCCGCCGCGCCACCCAATTGACGGGCCAGCTCCAGACCTTTGCCCGCAGCCAGTCCGTCGTCCCGAAAACATTTGTTTTGAACGCGGCGCTGGAAAACATGACCGGCATGCTCCACCGCCTGCTGGGCGATCGAATCCAACTGATCTGGAAACCCGGCGGGCGGGCCGATGCCATCCGGATGGATCCCGGCCAATTGGAACAGATCATGACCAACCTGTGTTCCAACGCCCGCGACGCCATCGAGCAATCCGGCCGGGTGGTGATCGAAACGGAGAGGGTGGACATCGCTTCCGCGGAAACGGGGCGGCATGCCGGAATCGCGGCCGGCCAGTACATGCTGCTTGCCGTGCGCGATGACGGAACCGGCATGCCTCCAGAAGTCCGCGACCGCGTTTTCGAGCCGTTTTTCACCACCAAAACCCGCAGCCGGGGCGCGGGCCTGGGCCTGGCGACGGTTTACAGCATTGTCGCCCAGAATGGCGGCCATATCAGCATGGAAAGCGCGCCCGACCGCGGGACTTTGTGCAAAATATATCTGCCCCGTTGCGCGCCGGATCATGCCGCTGCTGAAAAGCGCGCCGCCCAGCCCGCACCGGTGGCAGCCGCGCATTACTGCGTGCTGCTGGTGGATGATGAAGAACCGGTGTTGTGCACCACCCAGCGGATATTGGAACACATGGGCTGCCGGGTCTGGACGGCCAATTCCGCCCGCGCCGCCCTGGCCTTGTTCCAGGAACACCGCGACCGGATCCAACTGCTCATCACCGACGTGATGATGCCCGAAATGAACGGCCCGGAACTGGTGCGCCAACTGCGGAAACAAAATCCGCAATTGAAATACCTTTATATCTCCGGGCACAGCGTCAATTTCCTGGCCGAACAGGGCGTGAACGGCAACGCCGAGAATTTCATTCAGAAACCGTTTAACCAGCAAACGCTGGCTGAGAAAGTGCACGCGTGCCTCGCCCAGGCGTAGCGCTCAGGACGCCGGAGCGCCATCCCGCCCGGCCGCCCACTCCCGGAACCGCTGCCCGCGTTCCTCGAAATTGCGAAACTGGTCAAAACTGGCGCAACCCGGCGACAGCAAAATAGTGTCACCCGGCCCCGCATCATCCCAGGCCGCAGCGCAGGCCGCGTCCAGCGTGCCGCAAATCCGGCAGTCAACCGCGCCGCGCCAGGCTTCCGCCATGGCGGGCGCCGACTGTCCGATCAGGTACACAGCCGCCGCTTTCCCCCGCAGCAGCGCGGCCGCCGGACCGAACGGTTCGCCCTTGCCTGTGCCGCCGGCTATCAGCCGCAGGGGCCCGGGCAGCGCGCGCAGCGCGGCGCACATGGCGGCCATGTTGGTAGCTTTCGAGTCGTTGATGAAGCGCACGCCACCTGCGCAACCGACGGCTTCCATGCGGTGCGGCAATGCCACAAATTCGCGCGCGGCCGCTTCCAGGCAGGGAGCGGCAATACCGCAGGCCTGCATGGCGGCGGCGGCGGCCGCCGCCGCCGCGCCCAGAACCGGATTGTCAAAAACCGTCCCGCTGAGATTGATGACTGCGGCGCCGCCGGGCCCTGTCACCCGGCCGGGGCGGTAAATAAAATCCGCCGGCGGCGCTCTGCCGAAAGTCAGCCATTGCGCGGCTGATGCCGGCGGGTCGAATCGCCGCAGCAATGCCGGCTCCATGATGCCGACATTGCCGGCGCCGAGAGCGGCAAAAAGCCGGAACTTCAAGTTGCGATATGTTGCCATGCCGCCATGCCGGTCCAGATGGTTGGGCAGCACGTTCAATAAAACGGCGACATCCGGGCGGATTTCTCCGGGGAATTCCAATTGAAAGGAACTGACTTCCAACACGACCCAGTCATATTCCGCGCCATCCAGGACTACCTGGCAGGCGGGGCGGCCGTAATTTCCCGCGGGACAAGCCCGCCGCCCCGCCCGCGCCAGGGCCTCAGCGCATAGTTTCACCAGCGTGCTCTTGCCGTTCGAGCCGGTAATGGCCAACACGCGCGCCCGCAGGTGGCGCCACCCGAAGGCCAGTTCCGAAACGACCGGTATGCCGCGCGCGGCCGCCGCGCGCAGCCAGGGAGAATCGGCCGGCAGGCCGGGACTGACCACGCAGAGATCGAACACGCCGGGCGGCAAGCCGGCGGCGCCCACCGACACGGCGCAACCTTCCGCGCGCAAAGCCGCGGCCGTCTGGCGCAAGACCGGGTTGTCGGCGGCGTCCGCCGCCGTTACCGCCGCTTTTTGCCGCCGCAGCAGGCGCGCCGCCGCCACTCCACTGGCGCCCAGCCCCAGCACCAGTGCATTCTGTGCGCCGCCAGCCATGAGACCTGTATCCTAACGGATTTTCAGCATCAAAACGCCGCACAGCGCGCAAATGATGGAAACAATCCAAAAACGGATGGTCACTTGCGTTTCGCTCCACGGCCGGTTTTTTTTCAATTCGAAGTGGTGGTGCAGCGGCGCGCAGGCGAAAATCCGCCGACGCGTCCATTTGAACCATCCGACTTGCAGAATCACGCTTGCCGCTTCCATGACAAACACCCCGCCAATGACCAGGAGGGCCAACTCGTGCTTGATCAGGACCGCCACGATCCCGAGACCGCCGCCCAGCGCCAGGCTGCCCGTATCGCCCATGAAGACCTGCGCGGGATGGCAGTTGAACCATAAAAAACCCAGGGCGCCGCCCAGCAGGCACCCGCAAAACACCGCCAACTCTCCCGCCCCGGCGATGTATGGCACCTGCAAATACGCCGCAAACTGGACATGACCGGCCACGTAGGCCAGCACCAGGTACGCCAGCGCGACCGACCCGGTGCAACCGATGGCCAGGCCATCCAGGCCGTCGGTCAAATTCACGGCATTGCTGGCGCCGATCATGACCAGCGCCGCGAAAATGAATCCCGCCAGCCAGCCCATGTCCGCCAGCGCCGGCGTCTTGCAGAAGGGCACCATCAATTGGCGCGCGTGCTCGCGCGTCAAGGGCAGGCTCAGCATGACGCCAAACACCGCCGCCGCCCACAATACCTGCAGCAGCAGTTTCTGGCGCGCCGGCAGCCCGCCGGGACGGCGGCGCACCACCTTGATGAAATCGTCCGCAAAGCCGATGCCGCCAAACGCCAGCATCGTAGCCAGGGCCAGCCAGATTAACGGGCTGGCCGGTATGGCCCAAAGCAAAACGGCGGCGCCGACGGATGCCATGATCAGCAGCCCGCCCATGGTGGGCGTGGTTTTCTTTTGCGCGCCATGCAGGTCGTCCAGCGCGGGGGCGTCCGCGCGGTAGCGCGTGGCATCCCCGCTGCACAGATGGCCCAGACGGCGGATCACCCACGGCCCCAGGATGAGGCTGAGGATGAATGCCGTGCCGGCGCCCGCAAAAGCGCGCACGGTGATATATTGAAACACCCGCAAGACCGACCATTCATCCGCCAGCAAGTGCAGGTAATACAGCATGGCCCGTCCCTTCCCGTGTCTTACTCCGCGGCGGCGCCGCGAGCCGGCGGCGCCATGGCCCCCAGCACGCGCAGAACATTTTCCAGCCCGATCCCGCGCGAGCCCTTCAGCAAAACCATGTCGCCCGGCCGCGCGGATTGCTCCAGAACCGCGGCCGCCTCCGCCGTCCCGGCGCACCGGAAGATGCGGTCCGGCGACAAGCCGCCGGCGGCCGCCCCGTCGGCGATCAGCGCGGCCAGTTCGCCCACCGTCACCAGCCCCTGCCAGGGGCCGGCCGCAACCTGCCGGCCCAATTCCCGGTGCAGGTCCGCGGCTGCGTCGCCCAGTTCCAGCATACCGCCGAGCACCAGCCACTTACGGGCGCCCGGCAACCCGCCGTAGGTCCGCAAAGCCTCCGCCATGCTCATGGGATTAGCGTTGTAGGCGTCGTTGATCAAGGCCAGCCCGCGCCAAACACTGGACTCCCAGCGCATGGGCGGCGGACGGTATCGTTCCAGGGCCTGGAGAATAACCGGCCATTCCAATCCCCAGGCCCGCCCGACGGCCGCGGCAAAAAGCATGTTCGCCAGGTTATGGCGGCCGGGCACAGGCGGACGCGCGCGCCACTCCCGACCGCCCGCGCGTTCGCCGAACACGGCCAGGCCGTCCGCGTCCATGCGCGCCTGGAAGTCCGGGGACGCGCCGGATGACTCCGGCGCCACCGCCACCGACAGCACCCGGCAGGGCGCCGCCGCCCGCAATGTCCCGTACCAGGGGGCATCCGCGCGCAACACCGCCAGCCCTTTGGCCGGCAAAGCGCGCAGCAATTCCGCCTTGGCCCGGGCGATGGCCGTTTCGGATTTGAAAAACTCCAGGTGCACGGGGGCGACGTTGGTGACCACGCCCCAATCCGGCGCCATGATCCGGCATAACGCCTCCATTTCCCCGGGATGATTCACGCCCGCCTCGAACACGCCCGCCTGCGCTTCCGACAGCATGTTGAGCAGGCTCAGCGGCAGGCCGATGTGATTATTCCAGTTGCCCCGCGAGCGGGCCGTCGGCAACGCCGCCGCCAGCACATCGGCGATCATCTCCTTGACCGTGGTTTTGCCAGCGCTGCCGGTGACACCCACGATCCGCGCGGACCGCGTCCGGCGGTATCCAGCGGCCATGGCTTGCAGCGCTTGCAGGGGATCGGCCGCGCGCAACAGCGGCCCGCCGCCGGCGGGATGTTCCGGCCTGACCACCGCGCCGGCGGCGCCGCGGCGGAAGGCTTCGGCGACGTAAGCATGGCCGTCGCAATGCGCGCCCGGCAACGCCACGAAAAGCGCGCCGGGATCGACGGCGCGGGAATCCGCGGTGACGGCGGTGATGGCGCGCGGCGCGCCGCCTTCCCAGGCGCCGCCGCACCATCGTGCCAATGCATGTGGCTCCAGTCCGGCCATGTCAGGATTTAACCCCCAGGCATTCCCGCACCACCTGGCGATCGTCGAATGGAATCACCGTATCGGCGAATTCCTGGTAATTTTCATGGCCTTTGCCGGCGATGAGCACCACATCGCCGCGCTCGGCCAGCGACAAAGCCCGCACGATGGCCTCGTAACGGTCTTCCACGACTTCGAAGTTGTCATGCCCGGCAAAGCCGGCGCGCACCTCGGCGATGATCTCGGATGGATTTTCCTTGCGGGGATTGTCAGAGGTCACAATCGCGTAATCCGCCAACTCCGCCGCCGCCGCGCCCATCAGCGGCCGTTTGCGCCGGTCCCGGTCGCCGCCGCAGCCAAACACCACGATCAAGCGCCCGGCGGTGATCTCGCGCATGGTGGATAAAACGTTTTGCAGGGCATCGGCGGTATGGGCGTAATCCACGAAAACCTGGAAACCGGCGCGGCTTTCAATTTGCTCCAGGCGGCCCGGCACCGATTCCATGGTGTTCAACACCGGCGCGATCGATGGCAAATCCACTCCCAGCGCGGCGCAGGCTCCCAGTGCCGCCAGCGCGTTGTAAACGTTGAAACGGCCCAGCAGGCGCAGCCGCAAAGGCAGCGTGCCCCAGGGAGTCACGGCTTCGAACACGCTGCCGCGCGGGCTCAACTGCAGATTGACAGCCCGGATCTGGGCCCGGGGATGCTGGATGCCATACGCGATGGCCGACGCGTGTTTGGCCGCCAGTTCCAACAGGCGGGGGCCATGCCGATCGTCCAGGTTGATCAAGGCCGTCTGGCCGGGCTGGCCCCGCAAGCCGCGGAAGAGCAGACTTTTGGCCTCGTAATAGCCATCCACGGTTTGATGGTAATCCAGGTGGTCATGCGTCAGATTGGTAAAAACGGCGACATCGTAGTCAATGCCCCAGGTTCGCCGCTGCACCAAGCCGTGGGAGGAAACTTCCATGATGGCGCTCTGACATCCCGCGCTGACCATTTGCGCGAGCATGTTATGCAGGTCGATGGATTCCGGCGTGGTCCGCGCGGCGGGAATGGATCGGTCGCCGATTTCATAACGGATGGTGCCGATCAAACCCGGCCGCAGTCCGGCGGTTTGCAGGATGTTCCGCGCCATGGCGGCGGTCGTGGTTTTGCCATTGGTGCCGGTGATGCCCAACATCCGCAGGCGCCGCGCCGGATAGTCATAAAAAACCGCCGCCATTTCCGCCATCACCTGCCGCACATCGCCCACGCGCACGAACAGCGTGTGCCCGCGGGGCAGTGTCAACGGGTCGCGGGTGACAATCATCGCGGCGCCGCGCGTCAGCGCATCCTGAACGAAACGGCTGCCGTCAAGTTTGTTGCCCGGCACCGCGAAAAAAGCCTGGCCAGGCTTGACTTGTCGCGAATCCAGCGCCAATCCCTTGATTTCGACGCCCGGATCGCCATGCGACTCCAGCACCTGCGTCGCCGCCAATAAAACGCTTGCCTTCATAACCCCTTTTCCCCGCTAGCATTCGACGCGTCCAGCGCCTCCCTGGTTCCCGGCTTCAGCGCGCGTCCGCCAACGCCAGCGGCGCTGGCGCAAGAATATCCAGATAACGCACTGTCTCCGCTGCAATCGCACTGAAAACCGGGCCGGCCGCCGCGCCGCCGGTGCGCGTTTGTTTTGGCTCATCCAAGACCACGATGATCGCCAGTTGCGGCGCTTCCGCCGGAATTACTCCCACAAAGGAAGACATGTTCAACAGGTCCGAATACCCGCCGGCCACCGGTTTCTGCGCCGTGCCGGTTTTACCGGCGACGGTATATCCTTCCACGCGCGCCCGCCGCCCGGTGCCGCCCTCTTCGGTGACACGCGTGAGCAGTTTCAACATGCAGTCCGCGCTGGCGGGACTAATCGGGCGTCCCAGTTCGACCGGCTCCTGGCGCGTCAGCACCCGTCCTTCACTGTCGCGGACTTCCCGCACCACGTACGGCCGCAGCAGCACACCGCCATTAGCGATGGCGCAAATCACCCCCAGCATCTGCAGCGAAGTCATGGCGACTTCGTGCCCCATGGCGATGCGGGTAATGCTCAAAGGCGTCCAGCGCGCCAGAGGATGCAAGGTTCCGCCTTCCTCCCCGGGCAGGTCTATGCCCATGGGCCGGCCCATGCCGAAGGCCCGCAGATATTCATGCAAACGCTCCGGCCCCAACGCCAGTGCGATTTTGGCCGCGCCGATATTGCTGGATTTCTTGATGATGTCGGCCACTGACAGCCGGCCGTAGGGATGATAATCCCGCAGAGGCCGCCGCTGGTAAATCCAGGCGCCGTTCTCGCAGTCAAAAACTTGGTCGGGATGCACCGCCCCCGCGTCCAGCGCCGCGGCGATCACCGCCATCTTGAATGTGGAGCCCGGCTCGTAGTTGTAGGCGATGCAGCGATTGCGACGCGCCTCCGGATCGGCGTTGCGGAAATCGTTCCCGTCATAGGCCGGGTAACCGGCCATGGCCAGGATTTCCCCGGTCGCAATCCGCTCGACAATCGCCCAGCCCGCCAGGGCCCGCTGCTCCGCCACTGCCTGGCGCACCGCCTGCTCGGCAATGTACTGCACATAATGGTCCAGCGTCAACACCAGGTCCGCCCCGGGGCGTGGCCGGATTTCCAGCAGGCGCCGGTCATACAGTTCACGACGGCGCCCATCCAACTCGCTGATCAGCATGCCCGGCGCCCCGCGCAGGTAACGTTCCCAGCGCTGCTCCACTCCCGCGCTGCCCTGCCGTTCCAGGTTGACATAGCCCAGCACGTGGCAGAGACTATCGCCGCGGGGATACACCCGCACCATGTTTTCGCGCATGAACACCCCGGGCAGATGCCGGGAACGCAAAACCTCCGCCAGGTCCTGGTCCACCGTCCGGCCATATCCCAGCACGGTGACATCACGGCTGCCGGGGCGGTTTAGCCGGTCGCGCAAATCGCCGGCATCCAGTGCCAGCAGTTGGGCCAACTCCTGCGCCACCCGGTCCAGACTATTCTGCCGGACAATCGTTTCCGGGTCCGCGCGCACTTCCTGGCGCACCAGGTCCAAAGCCAGCAAGTGCTCCTGGCAATCCAGAATTTTTCCGCGCCCGACCGTCAGGCTTTTTTCCAGGCGCCGCAGTTCCGCAATACGCTCCCGCCGTTGTTCGCAGGGTCCGGCATGCAGGTAGACCAGGCGCGCGCTTAACCCGCCCATCAGGATGAAGAGCAATCCCAGCGTCAGCCATAAGCGGATTTGCAGTTTGCGGTCAGTCATTCATCAGGGTCCTGGATGAATCCGCCAGATGCGCCAGGTAGCCGACATCATTCGGCGTCCGCCGCGCCGGCAGGCGCACTACGTCGCGGGCTTCCGGCGCAATCATGACCAGGCGGTTCCGCGCCAGCGCCTGCTCGATGCTGGCCGGCGATTTGAGCATTTCCCACTTGGACAATTCATGCGCGCAGGATTTGGTCGCCTCGGCCAGCTCTTTTTCCAGCACCTTGATGCGCGCCCCCAGAGCGTGGGCCTGGGCATCCAACCAGATGTAGGACAACAGCAGCGTCGCCGTCAGCGCCAGGAAAACCGCCGCCGGCAGGGGAAAAGCAAAACCTGCATTGTTGCGTTTGCGGTTTTTAGCGGACATGATTTGATCCTCCTTGATTCGATTGACAAATTTCCAGCACCCTCAACCGGGCGGAACGCGCCCGGGGATTCGCCCGCACTTCCTCCGGCATGGGCGTTGCCGGTTTGCGGGTCAACGCCCGCACCAGCGGCGTTTCGCCGCAGAACCGCCAGCCGCCGGCCGGCAGCGACTCGCGGCGCAACATGTGGCGCCGCGCCGTCTGCTTGACCAGCCGATCTTCCAGGCTGTGATACGACAGCACCGCCAGCCTGCCGCCGGGCCGCAACAGCCGCAGCGCTTCCTCCAGTCCTTTTTCCAGACATTCCAATTCGCGATTGACCGCTATCCGCAGCGCCTGGAACACCCGGGTCGCCGGGTGAATGCGCCCGCCTTGCCGTCCGCCGGCCGCGACCGCCGCCGCCAAATCCAACGTGTTGCGCAAGGCATGGCGCTCGCGTTCCCGCAGGATCGCCCGCGCCATCCGGCCGGCGGCCGGCTCATCGCCGTAACGCCACAGCCAATCGCGCAACTGTTTTTCATCCGTGCCGTGCAGCAGGTCCGCCGCCGTCACACCGGCGCCGGTCTGGTCCATGCGCATATCCAGCGGACCAGCCTGCCGGAAACTGAAACCGCGTTCCGGGCTGTCCAACTGCTCCGACGACACTCCCAAATCCAGAATAATCCCGTCTAAAGCGCCGGCGCCGAAACGCCGGACTATCTCCGCCATTTCCGCAAAATTGCCATGCGCCAGCCGGCATTGCTCCTGCCAGGGCGCCAGGCGCGCGGCGGCCCGCTCCACCGCCGCCGCATCGCGGTCTATGCCTATCAGCAGGCAGGCGCCCTGCAACCGCTCCAACAGGGCCTGCGCATGGCCGCCGCTGCCAAGCGTTCCATCCAGGTATATCCCGCCGGGCCGCAAAGCCAATCCATCCAAAACCTCCCGGACCATCACCGGTTCATGCATGCCGGATGCTCCGTCACAGCGGACACGCAGCCGTCTGCTGTTCCGCATATTCCAGATTGCGCAGCTTGAGCTTCATGATCTCGGTTTCGTAACACATGCTGCAAAAACCGTGGGAATACCTGGCCCCGGGATCGGCCGGGGCCGTCCGGTAGCGCCAGATTCCCATCATTTCATCCCGTTCGCGGCCGCAAATACAGCATTTCGTGGTGACCTTCGGGGCTTGCATATATGCCTCCCTCGATGTTAGCGACGTATCCCGCCCCATGCTTCCGCCATGCAACATGGCCTTAAACGCTGAGCCATGAACCGGCATTCAACCAGCATCCGCTCCCCGCCGTGGATAAACGCGCCCGGCCATCTGCCGGCCGCGGCATCTGCGGCGCCGCCGGCGACGTTCCCGGCTGCACCGGCAGAATCTGCATGGTGGGTTCCATCACGCAGTCATGCACGCCGAAGCGCACCGAACGCAAAATCCTTTTGGGGAAGGTAAACCATCGTCCGTCATCCCGATCGGTTTCCAGCACGCGGTTCCATCCCATTAAGCGCAATCTTGACGTCATTTTTTACATCTCCTGATCGGTTGGCCGCTGCAACCATCGCCTCAAAACTTGTCCAGGCCGACTCCGCTCCCGCGCCGCTCGCGGCGGCGGCCGTCAAAGATCCACATAGCGCAATGCATCTTCGATGGTGGCGTCGCCTACGGCGCTGGCCGCGCGCCAGGCTTCCGGATCCCAGGCCTCGAAATGATCAAATGCTCCGATCAACTCGACCTGTTCCGTAATCCCAGCCTGCGCCAGCAAATCGTCCTTAATCCGGATACGCCCCTGGGTATCCCATTCCAGCAACTCGGAATTCGCCGCCAGCACGCGCGCCAGCACGCGCGCCCGGCGGTCGGCAATGCCGATCTGCCGGAACTTGGCCAGCCGATGGGCCATTTCAGCGGCGGGGTAAATGTATAAACACTTGTCGCCGTTCAACCCGGGCAATACGTACAAGCGTTTCAAGGGTCCGGCTTGATCCCGCCACTCCGCCGGTATGGTCAGACGTTTTTTCGGGTCCAGCGAATGCCGGAAATGGCTGACAAACCCACCCGCGGCCGCATCGGTATTATTCGGCAACGCGTCCTTTGAGCTCACCTTCCCCCCTCTTTTGACACAATTCAACACTTTGCCCCACCATTTGTCAACATTTTTTTGCTTTTTTTTCATTTTTTTGAATCGGCCTCCCGGCGGCAGCCGGAATGAATGTTGGACTGCGGCTACGCCGCAGTCCAAAAAAGTCCATCACAACAAACTCCTACGGAAATGACATGCGCCATCTCTCCGGGCCGCGGTTAAAATATTTTTTGACCCGGCCATTCGGTTCTGTTATCATTGAACCCGTCAAACCTGAAAAATCGCGCAACGAATGAGGAGCATTCACCATGCATAAATCAACCGTGATTTCCGCCGCCGGCGCCATTGCCATCCTGCTGGCCGGCCGCTTGGCAGCCGCTGAACCGGCCCCGGCCGCCGCGCCATCGGCCTTCGCCCCCGCGCAAGCCGCGCCCGGCCAGCCGGAGACGCCGCCCAAACCTTTTAACGTGGAAATGAGCGCGGAATTCATGCGCAAGGTGATGGAAACCAGCGCCAAGATCGAAGCCATCAAAAAGCAGGCCGCTGAGCGACGCGCGGAAATTTTCAAGACCAATACGGAAATCCAAAGCCACCAAAAACAAATGGTGGCGCTGCAGAAAAAAATCAATGCCATTCTCGCAGCCGACGGAGAATTGACCGGCCTGGAAATGGAACGCGATATTCTCCTGACCATCATGCCGGCCATGCCCGCGGCGCGGGTGCGGGCCGGAGCACCGGCGGGATTGTTCCCGATGATCAACCGGGCGCCGGTGACGCCGCCGCCGGCCGTTCAGTGACATCCGCCTGCAAGGAGATATAAATGGCGAGTCAGGTTTTGATTGTTTATTTTTCGCGTTCCGGCAACACCGCCCGCATGGCGGAACTCGTCGCCGAAGGCGTGCGCCAGGGCGGCGCCGAATCCGCGGTCAAGGCGGTGGCGGAAGCTAAAATCAGCGACCTGGCGGAAGCGCAGGGAATTATCCTGGGCTCGCCCACTTACTACGGCTCCATGGCCGCCGAAATCAAATGCTTTATTGACGCCAGCGTCAAACTGCACGGCCAGTTGGCCGGCAAGGTCGGCGGAGCTTTCACCTCTTCCGGCGGTATTGCGGGGGGGAACGAAACCACCGTCCTGGATATGCTCAAAGCCCTGCTGATCCACGGCATGGTGATTCCCGGCAACTGCAACGGCGATCATTACGGTCCGGTCGCCGTCGGCGCGCCGGACCAGCGCGCGGCGGACCAATGCCGCCTGCTGGGCAAGATGGTCGGGGAATTAGCCGTTAAGCTGCACGGTTAATGCCCGGCGCGGGCAGGCCGCGCGGCGGCCGGCGGGAATACCAATTTCAGGCCGTCAAAGATTTTGCGTCCCCAATGTGTCACGCGGAAATATTCCCTGGGCGCATCATCGGGAAGACCGTAGCGTTGATTGATCAGCGCGTGGCGCTGCCGGAATTTTTTTAAATATCCCGCACGGGTCGGCGCCGGCTGGCCGGCATTCCACGGCAGCCATTCGAAAATCTGCGAGGCATGGCACAGCGCCATCCGCTGCTTGACGGCATACACGCTGGAAATATCCACGGCGTAATCATAGCCCCGCTCGCCGGCGTAGGGATCATCCACGTTGATGATCAGCGGGTTGAGCGCCAGCGGCTTCGCCGGCCCGTTCAACGTGGGATAGGCATGCGGCACCGAGAGTTGATACGCCGTCATCCGCACGGCGCAAGCCGTGTTATAATGGTCGATATGAATCCCCGCCAGGGGATCCCCGACCACCGGAGGGCAGAAGATAAAGTCCGGCTCGAAATCCCGGATGGCGTTCCACAGGCCGCCCAGGGTGTTCCGATCGAGGAAAAACTGGCCCGGCACATGCTGGCCGTCCAGACCGGCCAGGCATTCATACTCCGCGCCGATCAGCGCCGCGCTCCGCCGCGCCTCCCGATCGCGCCGGGCAAAAGTTTCGTCGGACGTCATTTCATGATGCCCGGAAGCGCCGCGGGTGGTGGCCAGGATTTTCAGTCGCAGACGCCGGCCGTAGCGCCGGCGCAGCAGGGCGAACAATCCTCCGGCGTTAAATTCGAAGTCATCCTGGTGGGCCATGATGGACATGACCCCGATTGTTTTTTGTTTCATTGCTTCTCCGTTGGCGGCCTTGTGCTGGCCCGCTCCATGATAGACGCCTGAAAACGCGTTTCCCGGCCGCCGCAATCAGCGTCGTTGAACAAACGCGTAATTGCGCCGCCCAGGGTTTCCCAATTAAAATCAAAAGCGCTCAAAGCCGGACGCAGGGCGCTGTTTTCCGGCAGATCGCGGTAAACCAACACGGCCACGTCCCGGGGGATGTGCAGCCCGGCGCGGCCGGTTAAAACCGCGTAGGCATCCGGCGCCAATTCCGCCGCGCACAGCACCAGGGCGTCAAAGCGGACGCGCTGCCACAGGTCGAAAATCATGGCCGGCCGGTCGCCCGGGGCATTCGGATCGTATTCGCAAAACTGGACGGAATCAAAATCCAGGCGGCAGGACTCCAGGCCGGCGATGAACCCCTGGCGGAACGGATGGTCCGGCTGGTCGGGCACGCGTTTAATTGCCGCCAACCGGCGCCGGCCGCCGGCATGGAGATGCTGCACCGCCTGCTGCATCGCGGCCTGCCGGTCAATCACCGCCACCTTCCATTCCGCCTGGCGGACCAGCCGCCAGTTTGCGGGATGTTGCTGCTCGTACTGGGATGAAAGATATACGCCGCGCACCCCCCGCTCAATCAGGAAAGGAATGATGCGTTCATACCAGGCGCCGCTGACGAAGACATTCGCGCCGCGCGGGATGCGTTCCAGCAGGGGCCAATCCACCAGTTCCGGGTTTTGGGATATATTGACGCGGTTGGCGCGCAGCACTGGCAGCGGATGTACCATTTGCCCCGGCCCCGCGGCGCGGATCGCGCCGGCCAGCATGTGCCGCAGCATGACGCTGGTTTCATGATTCAGCGTCAGGTGTCCGGCATGGGGCACCAGGAAATAAATCGTGTTGTCCCGGCCGGCCCGGGGCGGGCGGACATATGTGCCATCGCCGTGCCGGCATTCCAGCAAGCCCTCCTGCTCCAGCAACTCGCAGGCGGTCTGCGCCGACCGGGCGCTGACTTTGAAACGCACTGCCAATTCGCGAATGCTCTTGATGCGGTCGCCGGGCCGGAGTTTGCCCGATAGAATATCCGCCCGCACCGCGTCCGCCACCAGGCTGGACTTGCGTTTGAGTCTTTTGATTGACTTCATGACATAATACACTAGAATACTGCCCGTGGGGTAAACGTAGCATAATTCCGCCGCACGTCAATGCCTAAACGGGGGCATCTGCCGCCGCCGAACGGCCGCTGGCGGGTTGATCCGGTCAACCATGAATACCTGCCGCTGTATGAAAAAGCCGGCGGCATGCAAGAACAATTCGAAGCCGCACTCGCCGCCTTCCGGGCCAAGGGTCTGGCGGAAGACCTGCAAGCGAAGGCAATCAACCCGAACTGCATCGCCGGCGTCACCGGCCGGGGACCTGCGCGAAAGTTTCCCGGAGCAACAAGCAGGCTTGATTTTACGTCCGCCGGACAGCTTCATGAATGTCCGCCGCGGGAGTCCCCAAGGCCGGGACATCTTGAGCAGCGAATGGATTTCGCAGCCCTTGGCTTTGCCCGCGGACTTCTCCAAGACTCCAGCGTATGCCATCACCGCGGTGGCCGGCGGCGCTTGCGCGCCGGACATTCATAATTTTATCCGGCCGGCCCGCAAATCTTCCAGCAGCCCGTCATAACGGGCGCGATCCACCGGCAGGGTCACCTCCCGCTTTTCGATGGCTGATAAAATCATGGCATTGGCCCACTCCACGGCGTGCAGCCCCTCCGCGCCAGGCGCCAGCAGGCTGTCGTTGGGCCGGTCGTGCAAGATCGCATCGCACCAATCGCGGAAAACAATCTTATGCCCGCGTTCCTGTTCCGGCACCTCCAGCTTGTGTTCCGTAAATGAAACCTGTGCGCCGATGGTGGACGCTTCCCGGATCAACAGATCGGAAGGCTGGCCGAATTCCCGGAAAACCAAGCCGGCGCCGTCAAAAAACAGCGCCCCGCGGGTGCCAATCACTTCCACCCGCGTGATGCCGGAGACCTCGCCGGTATTGGCGTAAAACCGGCAGGGAAATCCGGCGGCGAATTTTATGCGGGCATCCACTTCGTCCTCCGTCTCGATGGCATGAAAACGCGTGCCGATTTCGGCGGAGATGGCGCGCGCCGGCCCAAACCACCAGTAGAGCAAATCCAGGTCATGCGGCGCCTGATTCATCAGGAAACCGCCGCCTTCTCCGCGCCACGTGCCCCGCCACGTCTGGGAATTGTAATAAGCCTGGGTGCGCAGCCAGTTGGTCCACACCGTGTCCACCCGTTGGATTTGGCCGACGCTGCCCCGGGCAAGCCAGTCCTTGATTACTTGATTGACGGCCGTGGTGCGCTTGGAATACATAGTGCAGAACTTCACCTGGGTCTTGCGCCAGGCGGCAATCAGGGCGTCCGCCTCGGAGACGGCGACGGTAATCGGCTTCTCGCACATGACATGCAGATTTCTGGCGAAGGCATAGCGGCTGATTTCCGCGTGGCAGGGATGCGGCGTGGCTATCGCCACCGCGCCGCACAAACCGCTGTCAATCAGCTGCCGGTAATCGGTGAAACGCTTGACCGCCGGACTGAGCCGTTTCTTGTTTTCCGCCTCGGTAAACCTTGCCGGCACGATATCGCAGACCGCGGTCACCTGCGCCTGCGGCACATCCTCCGTCAGGGTTTTCAGATGCCCCTGCCCCATCGTACCCAGACCGATGATGCCTATCCTGACTTTTGTCTCCATGATCCTGTTTGACTCCTCTCTTGGTTCCTCTGGGGTATGCCCCTAAACTTAAACTTGACGGATCGCACCCGCCGTTGCCACCGCCGGCCGGGCGGCGAGCGGCGCCGGCCGCCGCGCGTCCAATCATTGACCGGAGAATTTGCCGGCGCCGGCGATGTATTCCTCGGACTCTTTCCAGTACGCCGCCGATTCCAAGGGTGCGTCATCAAGCTGCCAGTATTGCGTCATCTTGCGCTCGCGCGGGCGCGGCGCGGCGCCTTGCTCGCGCAGGTAGCGCGCCAGGGCCGCCGGCTCAATCGCCGCCGCCGGGCGGAAGGCATCGGACGCGGCGTAATCCAGGATGGAATCGAACAGGGCGCGCGCTTCCGGCAGATCCTGGTTCAACCCGGTAAAGTTCAACCCGGTGACGAACAGACGCCCCGGCCCGACCCTGACTTCGAAGGCGTAGGCGAAATTGCGCATGGTATATTCCGGCTGGAGTTCCGACAATTGATATGTAAAAACATCAAAGCGATCCCGTACGGGACGGTCCACCCCGCGCATGATCGGCTCCAGCTTCACGGGGAAATTATCCAGGTTGATCTTGTCGCAATCGTTGATCAACGCGTGAAACTGCAGATCGGCAAAGCCGTCATGCGGCAGGCCGGCAAATGAAGGATGCGGTTCAATGATCGCCCCGCAATTGTGGCCGCGATCCCAGATCACGCCCTTGAACCGGTCCCATACCGCCGGCAGCCAGTACTGCTCGCGCGGCGCGGCCTGGCGCCGGTCGCGCGTTTCCGGCACGCGATACAGCACCAGGGCGTCGCCGCCGCGGGCCAGATGCGCTAATAATGCAGCGCTGAACCGGTTGACGATCAGCAGCCCGGCCGGATCGGCCAGCGATCCTTGCGGCCGCAGCCGCGGGCAATGCGCCGCCAGTTGTATTTCATCGAGCGCAATGGTGCAGTTCACCGGCGCGCGGGACGCCGGCGGCGGGGTACACCAGACTTGCCAGTCGTTTTCCGCAATCCGGCGGCCGGCGCCGTCCTGCAGCCACAGGCACAGCTTCAAAGCCAACGGCCGGTCGGCCGCCGGCAGAGTCAGTTCCAGGGAACAAATTTCGCGCAAGCCGCGCGCGCGCAGGTCAATCCCCCGCAAAATGCCGCCGCGCAATGGTTCCCGGGCGCCCGGCCGGGCCGTGTCGTGCAAGGCAAAACCGAAATCCGCGGCACCCGGGCCGCCGGCGGCATAATGCGAAAGCCACACGGGAATTTTCAACGTCCCGCCCGCGCGCAGGACCCGCCGCGGCAAATCCGCCAGCAGCACGCTGTCGCCGTTGAATTTCATGAATTCCGCGCGATCCACCCCGGCTGCATCGTCGAAACAATCCAGGATGCCGTTGGAATTCTCGTAACGGTCGGTATCCGAGAGCTGCAGGAAATGGAATCCGCTGAGCAGCGGGCTGCGCCGGGCGGCTTCCAGCGCCAGCTTCCAGCTGATGAACTGGAAGCGTTTGCTTGCCGCGCGCAACCGTCCGTAATCAGCCAGTTGCCCCTTGGCCGCCGCCAGTTTCCGGGTCGCGGCCAGCCACCAGGGCGGCGGGACGCCGTGTTTCTGGAACTTGGCGTCCAGCGCGTCCAAATCGCGCCAGGCGATGTAATGGCAGACTTCATGCGCCAGCACCGGACGCTCCGGACGGATGGCGCGGGTGATGGTATATGCCAGGCCGTCCGCCGCGCCGGATGCGGTCAACTGGTTGCCCTGGCACGATCCATAAATCAGCCAGTTATAAGTGTTGTCAAACATGTCGTAATCCTTGCCGAAGGGATAGTAATACGACATATGCTGAACATCGAAGTCCACGTAAGTGCGATCATATTCGCCGTGGGCGCAGGTGTCAATGAACAGGCGGGTCGGATCCAATTCCCGGGTCACCGCGGCGATATGCGCGATAAATGGATTCTTGCCCGGATGCTTGATTTCATTACCGATGCAATAGGCCAGCAGCGAAGGATGGTTGCGCAGCCGCAGGATGACGGCGCGCCATTCCCGCTCGTCGATCACCTCGTTGTCATCGCGCATCGCGCGGCGTTCCTTCTGGTAGCGCCCGTAATATTTCCGCGCTTCCAGATGGATGAAGATTCCCAAACGGTCGGCCACTTCGAAACATTCCTCCGGCGGCACCGTGGAATGGAACCGGATCAGGTTGAACCCGTAGGCCTTGGCCGCCCGTATGTTTTTCTCGTAATACGCCGTTAAGGACAGATTTTCCAGATTGGGGTGATCGTGCGCCGCGCGCCCGCGGATATACCCGCGGGCGTAAAATTTCCGGCCATTGACCAGGATATCGCGCCCGGCCGCCCGGATGCTCCTCATTCCGAAGCGGACCGCGCAGGACTGGCTGCGCCCGGCAACATCAAGTTCCAGCGCCAGTTCGTACAGGCACGGATGATCCAGGCTCCAGGGCCGGCAATCCGGTATGGACGCCCAAAACTCCACCGATCCCGCGCCGGCCGTTGGCACGGCGCCGGACGCGACAGCCCGGCCCTGATCCATGATCCGCCATGTACCGGCCGACATGCCCGCGGGCGCGGTGAACGATACGCGCGCCCCGCCAGCCTCCAGATCCGGCGCCACGAATAAATCCGGCAATTCCTGCTCCACGTCTTCCTCCTGGCAATTCCATCATGCCGCGCCTGTCGCGCGCCGAGCTCCCGCAGCATATGCGCGGCGTATCAACTCCATCCCGCCTGGCCCCGGAACAAACGCGGTTTCATTTAAAACCCAGTATGTCCAACCTTGCCGGTTTCCAGATGCCGCCGGCGCCCAGGCTGTTCAGCACGCGCACGGCAACCAAATTCTCCTCGTTCCAGCGCAGCCCATCCGTGACATCCAGGTGAAAAGCCTTGTTCCAGCCGCTCGGCCCCAAATCCTGGCCGCCGGCATACACGCCATTCACCCAGACCCAGGCGCACTCATCCACGCCTTCAAACACCAGTTCCGCGGCCAGCAATTTTTCCGGCCGCGGCGGCGCGGCAAACCGGCCCCGGTACCAGGCCACGCCCACGTGCTCCATGTCCCAGGGAGCGCCGATCCTCGCCGGGATCCAGCCCGCGTCGTCAAAGCTCGGGTCAAACCACTTCCGCACGTGCCCGTCCGGCGCCAAATCCGGATGAAGCCGCCAGCCTTCCACGGGCAAAGGCCGGCTTTCGATGACGAAAATACGTTCCAGGTGATCCGCCATGTCCGGCCGGTGGCGCACCGGGACGACATTGCATTCCGGCGGCTGGAAAGCCGCCAGCAATTCCGCCGTGATCTTGCGGACTTCCGGGGCTTCATCCCGGGCCACCCGCTCCATCAAGGCAACCGCGGCCGGCTCCCGCGGCTCGATCGCCACCAGCAAACGCGCCGCCATGACCCGCACATCCGTCTCCGGATCGTCCAGCGCCTTGGCAATGTACGGCAGCGCCGCCATGCCCGGGGGCGTCCCCGCCAAGGCCAGCAGGGCCGTCCGCCGCACCACCAGGTCGGAATTATCCATGGCCGCCAGCAGCACCGCCGCCGGCGCGCCGCTTTCCGCCAAGCCGCGCGCTGCCGCCCGCCGCACCAGCGGACTCTCATCCTGCAACCCCCGCTCCAGCACCGGCAGCCCTGCCGCTCCCTGCGCCGCCGCGTCGTTCATTTGAACCCGGCGCGCCGGCACTCCGCCGGTATCCGCGATGCTCATTCCCACCCAACCCGCCAGGAATGCCGCGGTTACCCCCGCCATGTTGATCCTTGTTTGCACTGACATCCCCCGTTTATCAAGCTTGCCAGCGGCATCCCTGACCGCGCCCGATGCGCCAAGCGCGGACGCCGGCCGGCGCGCATCAATACACAAATTTCGTTTCAGCCTGTCGGCCGGCCGCCAGTTCGCGGACCCGCACGGTCCATTCCCCGCGCCGGTCGTTTTCCGCCAAGTTGAGTTCGACTTCCAGTTCGCCATCCCGCGCACCGTAATACCCGCTGAACTCCGCCTCCTCGCCCGCCGGATCCAGGATGCGCATCTCCACCGGCGCCACCGCCGCCACCGGCGCCCCCTGCCCATCCGTCACCGCCGCGCGCACAATCACCCGCCGCTCATCCGGATGGCGCGCCGCTGCCACACGCACCGCCTCGATCGGCCGCCCCGTGATCAGGTACAGCCGCCCGCCGCCCGGACCCAGCCGCGTCTCCCATGAAAGTTTGCCGGCGCCGGCATCCGCCGGCACCGCGCGCCTTTCGGTCAAGTCATACACGTATCCGGCCGGGCGGCGCACGCTCAGCCGCGCGGAACACTCCAGCCCCCGCTCCATCACCTTCCGGTACTGGCCCACGTAATCGCCGTACTCGCGCCGGTCATTGATGGCAAACACGTAATCGGCATCCTTGTGCGCGCGCCGGTATACCAGCACATTCGGATCGGAGGAGTCCGTGTACCACGCGTACACCGGCGCCAGGTCCGCGCGCAATTGCGCGGCCATGGCCTGCAACCCGGCCTTGTTGCGGTCCGGCGCGCCGCCCGGCGCGCCGGCTGGAATCAAAATATCCGGCGTCAGCGCCGGCGCCAGGTTGCGATCCGCCACCACCACTCCGCCCCGGCGCTGAAAGGCCTGAATTTGACCGCATACTCCCGCCGGCAAAGCCGGACAATCCGGCAGCACCAGCACCCGCACGCCGGCCAGCCCGTCGCGCAGGATCGTTTCCTCGTACACCACCCGGGGCTGCAACCGCGCCCATTGCAGCATCTGGTGCGCCGATCCGGCCCAGCCGCGCGCCCACCCCCAGGTCCACTGGCCGCCAAAGATGCCCGACGTGAAACTCTCCAGCAGGGCCACATCGCATGGCGCATTCGTCACTTCCAGCAGGGTCGGCCCCAGCGGCAGCGCCGTATCGTGCAGCAATTCCGTCAGCACCCGCAGCGTCTCGGGATTGGTCAGACGCTGCTGGTCCCCGCCGCCCCAGAGCACCCCGCTGCCGTAATACATGATGCCGCGCACCGGGCGCGAGATTTTCAGCCAGAACGCCTCGCGCAACTGGTCGGGCGCCGTGGTAATGAAAGCCGCGGTGGGCTCGCTCAGCTCCCATGCCGCCGGCGCAACGGCGGCGTTGGATGGCGCCACCTGCTTGCGGTACCATAGCACCTGGGTCATTTTCATCATGTCCTGCCCCGGCCGGCCCGCCGCCATGGCCAGCAATTCATCCGCCGCCAGCGCCATCCGCGGCGGATCGGGATAGGTGTAGGTCCAATGTGCAATCACATCCAGACCGCCGCCGCTGCCCCATAACGGCGGCGCGCGCACCGCCGGATCGGTAAAAGTCCAGAATCCCGGAGACAGGCCGGCGTTTTTCAGGCCTGCATGGACCATGGTGTTCAGGTCGTTCCAACCGTCGCCAGTCTTCCAGAACCAGCGGTAAAAATGCAGGATGAGGTCGTCATCCGGCACCAACCCGTTGACCGGCAAGCAAGCCGGCCCCTGCTTGCGGCCCAACCCGCTTTTATGGACCGCCGCCGTGGGGATTTCCCGGCCGGCGAATGCCTGATAGGCGGCCAGGTCATGCGGATGAAAGCACAATTCGGTGTCATCGCGGATTTCATTGTTGATGTCGGCGCCCAGGAAGGCCGGATGACCTCCGCAGGTCAAGGCGACACTCGCTCCAACGTTGTGGCAGAATTCCTGCGCCTCCGGGAACAGCCCGCATAAATTCACCCGGCGATACGGTTGGCCGTTGCGGTCCAGACGCTGGTACAATTGCATTAGTCTGGCGTCCGCCTGTAAAAAGCGACCGGGATTGACGGTTGCAATCGCCCTGATGCCATTGGCCAGAAAATTGTCCAGGGTTGCGGCCGTCATGTCTGGATTGACCGCCAGAGGCGCCCCGGCGCGCCAGACTTGCCCGTACACCCGCGCAATGAACATGCAATGATTGAAGCCCGCGGCCTTGGCCTTGGCCATGTCCCATGAATAAGCCCCCCAGAGTACGATGGGCATGACCTGCGGCAGCGGCCGCGGGACAAACGTCATGACCGTCTCGGCTTCGGCCGCAACCGGGCCGGACGCCCCGGCGCCGGCCAGCCGCAGCATGACCCGGTATTGACCCGGCTTCCAGGATGTGTCCAGGGGAATCGCCACAGCCAGAGCGCCTCCAGCCGGCAGGCAGTCCGAGGGCAAAACCGCCGGCAGGGGAAAATCGCCGGCCGATGCCGACAGGCGCAGATTGGCCACCGGTCCGGCCAGGGCATTGGTAACCTGCCAGTTCAGGAAGGCGCCGGCTTCCATCCGTTGGAACACCGTCCGACCGGCAAGCTCCACCTGCACGGACGGCGCGGCGGGCTCCGCCGCCCAAAAGTGCGCCGCCGGCCACACCGCGCCCAGCGCCAGCATCAGGCCCACAAACATTTGCCCATGTAACACGATGCAACCCTTCCCTTGAATCCGCCAATCAACGCGCCCGCGGCCATTACCGCACCGAAAAAATGGTGCCGGCATGGGGCAGCAGCCGCTCGTAACATCCGATATCCACGATGTCGTACAGAATCCGAGGCGCGCCGTCCAGATCCACGGCATCCTCCATCCAGGCGCGGTTGGCGCCCTGGTTGATGCAGGACGATGCCGGGTGCAGATGATAATTGAGCGATGCCGGCGCAACGAAAAGCGGATCGGAAGTAATAGTGCCGACGGAATACGTGGCCGGCGCGCCGGACAGTTCCGGAGCCAGGCAGCAGTTGGTGAAGGTGATTATATCGCTTTCTACCAGGTAATAATTCCGGGTGGCCGAATCGGGCGTCGAATTAGAATTGCCGTAAATGATGGTGTTTTCCAACAAATGTTTCCGGGTGGTGTTGCCGCAATACACCCCGCCGCCATACTGGCTCTTGGCATAATTGCCGGCAATCGTGCAGTTGAATATGTAGGTGTCGTGAGCCGCGGTGTCCGTGCAATGAATCCCGCCGCCGCGGTAATCGGAAAACGAAGCGCTGTTGTTGACGATCAGGCTGTTCCATACCTGCCCGCCCAGCATCAGAATCCCGCCGCCGCGGCGGCTGGTGTTGTCCATTATCTTGCTGTTCCTGATCACGCTGTTGAGGCGCGACATGTAAACCCCGCCGCCGCCCTGGTTGCCGCCGCCGATGCCGGGGCAGGTATTGCTGACAATGACACAGCCGCTAATTTCGCCAACGGAATACAACGCAATTCCGCCGCCGTATTCCCGGCTGTAATTGCCGCTGACCACGCAATTTGAGAAAATATTGTATGACCCGTATTGCGCACCCGCCCCGCCGCCGTAGGTGTGTCCGTAATTGCCGGTTATCCGGCAATCATTGAACACGGCGCAGCGGGGGTATGCCCCACCGCCCTGATCGCCGGCCCAGTTTTCGATAAAATCGCAATCGTCAAAAAGGGTCGGGCGGATAGTGCCCTGATGGTAAGCATGCATACCGCCGCCGTCGCCCGTGGCGACATTGGTCTGAAAAGTGCAGCCCGCCACGACAAAATGTTCCGCATTGCTGCCGATGAAATACGCCCCGGCGCCGTTTTCCGCCCGGTTGGAAACAAAAGTGCAGCCGTAAACCAGGTTGGTGCTGTCGGATGCGTCCAAGTTCGCGCGGTTGAAATACAACCCGCCGCCATTGACCGCCGCCTCGTTGTTGGCCAGCACGCAATTCCGCAGTTCGCCGTTATGCATGTACACGCCGGCGCCGGCGGGATCAGCCGGCGCGGCGTAGCCGCCGGTGATATAAAGATTATCCAGGAGCCCGGTGACCCCGGCGGAAAAATAAAAACAGCGGACCGCGCCGCCGCCGTCCACCACCGGCTGCCCGTTCGTGCCGCGGATGGCAACCTGGCAATTGACGGTCACCTGCCCGTCCAGCAGGTATGTCCCCGCATCCACCCAGACGGTGTTGTCCGGTTCGCCGGCGGCGTCTACATAATCCACGGCCGTGCCGATGTTGGTCGCGGCGTTGGCCCAGGTGTTGTACGGTTCGGCGGGATTCACGCCGGGCGTGCCCGGCTCGACCACGTAAACCACCGCCGCCCATCCCGGACCACAACCAATCCCTATGCTCATACAAAGCAGCGCGATGCAAGCAGCTTGACGATGCGACATTTTCTGTCTCCTTTCGCTTACGCCGCGGCCGGCCGGGCCGCCGCCTGGTTTATGCTGGCCCGCCCGGCGGGTTCGACGGGCGGCGCCAAAAAATATATTGATCCATCGCCGACAGTCTGGCAAGGTTTTTGTCACACGACTGCCCCACGGATCAAAATCTTCCGGTCATAACTGCACCTTGAGCACCTGGCCCCAGCGGAACGCGGGCAACTCCACCTGCCAGCCGCCGCGCACGCGACGCAGGGGCAAAGCCGGGCCGGGCTCCGGCAGGCAGCAATGCATGGCGTCGGGCCGGGCGCCGCGCCAGGTCAATTTCACCCCCCACCGCCAGGGCGGCACATCCGCATCGCCCGCGGCGGCGTTGCCCGGCTGCGGGAACTGCTGGACATGCACAATGGCGGATCGGCGGCGGCGAAAGACGCCGGCAATCAGGCCCGGCCCGCCGTCTACCAGGGCGGGCGGCGGGGCGAATCGGCTGAGCCAGGCGCGCGCCGCAGCGGACAGGCCGGCGCTGGGCGACTGCCGGAAAATCATCCCGGGCTCGAACGCGCATTGCAGAATCCGCCCGCGCCCCACACGGCTTTCGTGGAGGCAAGGGCCTGGCGCAAACAGCCGGATGCCAGCCAGGCGGCCGGATGCAGGCAGCTCTGCCAGCGGCCGGGCCGCCACGCTGGTCCATCCTGGGACGGACGGATCATGAAACCGTGCGTGCAATTCCGGGCGCTGCCGCAGCGTCTCCCAATCGGGGAACCGCCGGCCGAACGGGAAGCGCGCGCGGTCGCCCAGCGGCGTCCGGCGCGGCTCGCCGTGTTCATCGCATACGCCGAACCAGGGGCCGGTGACCAGGACGCCGCCGGCCTTTACGTAACGCATGACCTGGCGGTACTGAGCCGCAGATAGCGCCACTGCCAATGGCATCAGCAGCAGGGGATATTCCCGCAAGGCATGTTCCGCGCCGCGGCCGGCGGCCAGATGCGCATCGAAAATCACGTCGCAATTCAGGCCGGCATGCGCCAGCATATGGTGCCATCCGACCAGGCCGTTCCAGTACCAGCTGGTTTTATCAAGCCGGATGTAATCCGGATTGCGCCCGAAAACAAAGGTATCCACCTGCTGCGAAACATGCAATGCCGCATACGGCCAGGAAGGCAGGTTGAGGTACGGGGCGCGCGGCAGGAGTTCCCGCGCCAGTTCCCCCAGCACCAGCCCTTCCACCGTCCCGCGCCCGCCGCCGACGCTGGCATGGCCGCCGGCGGTGGCGCAGGCCAGCGCGAAATCCAGCATCGGGCGCGGGCGCGGCTGTTGTCCCCGGATCGTCGGTTTGGACGCCTGCGCCATGCCCATCCATACTTCCGTGTCAGGGCGGCCGTACGCGCGCATCAAACGCGTATAAAAAGCGCCGCGCAACGGCTCGCCGTCGGCCTCGGAACCGCTGATGAAGCCCTTGCCGAAAGGGGCCAGGGGGATGCCGGAATGCCAGTTCGTGTTCTCGCGGTGGTAATGGTTGAAAACAATCGCGGCCTCCGGCACGGCCCGGCGCACTGTCTCCGTCAGCCGCTGCCAATAGGCGCTGAACATGTCGTAGCGCCACTGCACCCAGCGCCGGAATTCCGGCCGGCTCCAATCGTAGGCGTCCGGCAAGGCGCACCCCGCCGCCCGCTGGAACGCCCGGGCGCAATGCGGGCAGACGCATGAAACCGGGGCCGGCTTCGACCAGGAAGGCGAAAGGAATGACGCGTCAAACCAGATGCCGTCAAAATCGAATTTACGCAGCAACTCGATGCAGGCGCCGATCATGGCGTTGCCGTAGGGGCTGTTGATGCAGCAGGCGCCATGGCCCCAGGAATTTTCAGCAGGAGGGTTAACCAGGAAATGCTGGCGCCAGCCGGGGTGCGCCTCCCACGCCGGCCGGTTGATGGTTAACGACATCCAGGTCATGGCGGAAATCCTCCGCTGATGCAGGAGCGCCACCCATTTTTGCAACGCCGCCTCATGTTCCGGCTTGGCTTTTGGATTGGACGGCAGGTATTTTGAACGATATAACAAGCCCCGACTTCCGCCATCCACGGAAATCCAGCGCGCATCCACACCCAGGTTGGCCATTAAATGCTCAAATTCGGGAATCGGCATGCCGCCGCAGGGACCGAGGGGATCCGGACGGTTTTCATGCCGCACCAACGTCCGCGCGTAATTCCGCCAAAGCGCGCCCCGGTCCTCGCGTATGATATCCGGCACGCCGTTCCGCCATGCGACCGCATCAAGCCGGAAAGACCAGCCGCCCGTGCCGCTGATGATGCGCAGCGCCAAGGTATGCGGGCCGGGCCCTACGGCCAGCACCACCGGATGACGTCCGCCCCGGTTGCCGTTGCGCAAATCCAGCGCCTCCCGGCCGTCTACCCACAAGACGGCGTAAAAATCCACATCCAGCCGCAGCGAGAGCGCGCCCTCGCCGGGCGCCGTGAAACGCGCGAACGCGAAAGCCTGCGGCGTCCCGTCTGTCCCGCCCAGCGCCGCGCCCAGGTTCAGCGTATGATCGGTCAGGACCATGCGGCGCGGCTGCAGCCGCGCGCCCGGCATGGCCACCGCACCGGCGGGCGGCTTGTGCGCCGCATCCAGAGGCATCGGCACCCAGCGATCCATGGCGCCGGGGGCGTAAACCGGCCCGATGACCGTCCAGGTTTGCAGTTCGATTTCAAGTTTGCGGCGGATGACGGCATGGTTTTTTTTCATAATCGTCTTCCTGACCGTGTGCCGGCCGCGGCGGACAGCATGCCGCCGCCCGGCGGCTTTTCACGCCGCCGGGCCCACCGGCGGAAAATAAACAAACAAGTGGCTGATGGCGTCATTTTCACCAATATAAAGTTCGCCATCCGGGCCGGCGGCCATCGTTGCGGCCCGGTGTATAATCCAGGTCTTGGGAATTCTCGACCGCATCAAGCCGCAATCCAGCATGCCGCCGGTGCGGGGATCAAACCGGACCAGGTGCGTCAGAAGATTTGGTCCGCCGGCCAAGCCCCACACCAGCCCGTCCCGTCCTACCGCCAGCGCGGCCAGGGAGCCGGCGGCAGCGGGCCGGCCAAAATTCAGGATCCCCCCCCGCTCCGGATCCAGCCGGAAGAGGCAGCCGTCGGCCGCGGCGCCGCCGTAAATCCGCCCATCCCGCGCGGCGGCAAAAGCCTCGGCATAATTGAGGTATTCGCGGCCGGCGCCGCAGGGTAATTTCCATCCGGTATCCGTGAAGGCGCCGTCATCCGGCGTATAACGGATGATGTATCCATGATGTCCGGAAAAATAAACCGCCCCCTGATGGCACAGCATTGCCCGGGATAGATTGCCGGCTTTGACGATATGCTGGGCGAAGATATCCCGGATTTCCGTCTGCCGGGAAGCGATGTCGTGAATAAAAAACTTGCCGCCCGGCCAGGAAAGCCCGTAAATCCTGCCCCGGGGTTCATCCAGCGCCATGGCGCAGATGCCTTCGCCCGGCACGCAGGGACCGCGGTCATCAAGGCGCGTGCAGTCGCCGCCCGGAGTCAGTATCCGGCCGGAAAATTCACCGCGGTCCACATCGTCATAGGCGCGCATCCAGTCGGCCTGGCGCGGCGCGTCATACATGTACAAACGCCCGGTCGCATCTGCTCCGCCAGTCACGCCCGCAAACAACCGCCCCTGCGCATCCATCAGCAGTGAGCGGCAGACCGCCGGACCGGACCCCAGCGTATTCAGCAGCAGCAACCGTCCAGCCAGGGGAGTCCTGAAAAACAGGTGTGACCGGCTGCCGGACGTGGCGCCAAAAACGCCGCCATCCTGCGCCACCGCCAGGGCGGTGACGGCGCACTCGTTGCGCGGCAGGCATGGCTGCCGGCTGCCGCCGCCGATTTCGCAGGCTATGAAGCGTCCGTCCGTTGCAAAAACCGAACTGCAGTCCCGCGTAGCCAGGTGGTATAACCGCGGCAATGGCGGCGGCGGAACAGCCGGCGCCGCGACCGCCGGCGGGGTCCAGGCCGGGGGCGGAGGTTGCCGCACCCCGTGCGGATTGAAAATTACCAGTTGCAGCGGCAATTCCGGCCGCACTTTCCAGGAAGCGAAATAAACCGCGCCATCGTGCCCAACAGCCGCCGCCACCGGGCAAAGCACCGGCGGCAATCCCGCGGCCTGCATGACGCCGTAATCCTGTTTGCCGCCCGTAGCGGGATCCACGGCGACAATATTCGCGCGCATGCGCAGCAGGCCGTCCTGGCTGTTGATGTTGCCCTGCGCATTGAGCGCGTAGTGGGCCGCGGCATAAATCCGCCCGTCGCGCCCCAGGGCCATGGTGCGGATAAACGGATAGTCAACTTCAGCCTCTCCGGGATCCGGCGCCAGCGCGGGCCCCAGGTCGCGCAACCGGCCGTATCTCCCCGCCGTGGGATCGAATTCGAACAGGCGCCGGCCGCGGATGGCGGCGCCGTATAACTTCACGCCGTCGGGGCCGGGGATAAAATTAAACACGCCGTTCTGATCGCTTTCCCGCCAACGGGCATTGGGAATCTGGAGCGGCAGGCGTTCAAGGGATTCGTCCCGGGGGTCATACCGCAGGATAAAGCCCCGGCAATCCGTGGTGAAAACATAGCCGGCCGCGCTGTAGCAAGGCCCCATGAAATCATACTGGGCAATGCGGCCCAGGTCGCGCACCTCCCCCGTCCGCAGGCGGATGACCATGAAATGCGCCGTCAGGAACGTGGTGAGATACAATTCCTCCCGTTCCGGGTTATAGCCCAGCCAGCGGCAGCCGCCTTTGGGCGAGACAACGCCGAAATCGCGCACACTGCGCGCCGCCGGATCGTAAATCACCAGGTGCGACCCTTTAAAACAGCGCTCATGGTCATTGTACACGTGCCAAAAGTGGTAGTAATCCTCGCCCGCCGGCGGGGCGGTCATATGGGAGACCGCATATATTCTGCCATCAGCCCCCGCGCAGATGGATGTGTGGATTTTGGAATGGGGATGGCGCTGGGGCTCGGCGGCCTCGGGCAAAACGGCGGCCAGATCGGCGATTTCGGACACGGCATCCGCCGCCGGATCGTAAGCCAGCAGGCGGGCATAAAGCCCGGGCGATGTGGTTTCCGCGCTCAAACCGAGATAAATCCGGCCATCCTTGCCGGCGGCGGCGGCATAGATCACATCATGCCCGGCCGGAGCTTCCACAATACGGGCCGTTAATAATTTCGGATCAACCGCCGGATGTTGCATGGCGCATTATCCCCGATGGCCGACAGACTGATGAATCGCGCGGATATTTTTCAGATATGCCAGGCTCTGCGGCACGCCGACTTCTTCGGAAGCCATCGCCGCCGCTTCGTATTCCAAAGAACAATACCCGCCGTATCGATCGTTTTCGAGCAGCGCCGCAAACTGGCGCAGCGGCACGTCGCCGCGGCCGGCGACATAGGCCTGGCGCCGGTTGCGGTTGCCGGGCAGCGCCGGCCCGCTGTCCTTGACGTGCACATGCGCGATCCGGCCGCGCAGGTTGGCATAGGCGTGCAGAGGATTTTCCGGCTCGTCCATGTTGGCGCCCATGAAATTGGCGCAATCGAACGTGCACTGCAGAAAACGGGAATTGAATTGATCCAGGAGCATCCGGACTTCATAGGAATGGCCCGGCAGCCGCCCATGATTCTCCAGCGCCAGCACCACCCCGCGCCGCTCGGCATCGGGGAGGCACGCCTCGATCCCGCGCGCGATCAGCGGCAGACCGGCGTGGGTTTGCATGCCGGGCTCCCCCCCGTTGTCCTCGTGATGGCCGCCGAAAATCCGCAGCACGGGCGCGCCCAGTTCCGCCGCCTCATTCAGGGCCGCTTTGACCACCGCCACCTGCGCCCGCCAGTCATCCTCGTTGAATTTGGCGAAATTATTGCCCGTGGCATAAGCTGCCAGCTTGATACCGGCTTGTTGCAACCAACCCGGCAGCGCCTTGGACTCGCGCGCCTGGTCTTTCCAGAACCATGCGTAACATTGCGAGTCCAAAATATCCACTCCATCCGCGCCCAATTCCGCACAGTAATTGACAAAGCCTTCCGCATCCATTTTACCTGCACGCATAATCTTCGCCACACTGATCGGGGTGACTGATATTTTCATCGTAAATCCCTGCAACTTTCTCAGCGGAAATGCCGCAACGCGCAAATACACTAAAATACTCTTTTTGCAAAATAACACACTCGCACGATATGTCAATCCCGAATTTCATGCCTGTCGTAAACAAATGACTTGGCCGCATAATTAACAAATGATTTGTCCGCTTAAAGCTGTCAGGATGGTGCATTCAAAGGGGGGTTATATGGATGAATATCCGAAGGCAGCACTGGAGCGGGCAATGAAGGTACAGGAAGTGATCTTGCGTGCGATTGAAGGGCGGTTAATGTGGTGGGAGGCGGCGGAGATACTAGGTGTGAGCTACCGGACCATGCGGCGCTGGAAAGGGCGCTACGAGCGGTATGGTTACGACGGGCTGCTGGATCGTCGGCGGAAGATACCGGGGCCGCGGCGCGTGCCCCTTGCGACGGTGAAGCAGGTGCTGAGGTTGTACCGAGAAGAATACATGGATTTCAATGTGAGGCATTTTCACGAGAAGCTGCAGGCGGAGCATGGGATCGAGCTCAGTTATCAGTGGGTCAAGAGCGCCTTGCAGACGGCCGGGTTGGTGGCGAAGGCCCGGAAACGAGGGCCGCATCGGCAGCAGCGGGAACGGCGACCAATGGCGGGGATGATGTTGATGGTGGATGGCAGCACCCATGCCTGGTTGCCCCTGCTGGCGGGCCAGAAGCAGGATCTGATCCTGGTGATGGACGATGCCACCAGCGAAGTCTACACGGCCTATCTTGTGCCCCAGGAAGGGACATTAACGGTGATGAAGGGGTTGAAAGAAGTCATTATTAAACATGGGGTTTTCTGCAGTCTGTACACGGATCGTGGCAGTCATTTCTTTTATACGCCCAAAGAAGGCGGGGCGGTGGACCGGCGTCAATTGACGCAAATTGGACGGGCGTTGCAACAGTTGGGGATCGAACATATTCCGAGCTATAGCCCCCAGGGACGTGGGCGAATAGAGCGGATGTTTAAGACCTGGCAAGGGCGCCTGCCGCAGGAATTAAGGCAGGCGGGAATCCGGACGATGGCCGAGGCCAACGTCTATATTCAACAACAGTTTCTGCCTTCCTTCAATCGCAACATGAAGGTGAAGGCGCGGGAAACAGGAACGTGTTTCGTGCCTTGCGGTGAGCAGGATTTGGACAGCATTTTCTGTGTGCAGCATGCGCGAGAGGTTCAAAATGACAATACCGTGGCTGTCGGGAGTCGCCGCTTGCAGATTGGACCATCAAAATGGCGTTTCAGCTTCGCCAAGTGCCGGGTTAAAGTCTGCGAGCACCTCGATGGCACGGTGTCCATCCGTTATGGCCCGCATGTGGTTGGCCGCTACCAAGGACCGTTGAACATTTCGGCGTCGCTGGAGGACGTCGCATAAACTTTTTCCTCCCCCGCGGGGGAGGAAAATCCTCACCCCAGGAGCAACAACACACAATAACAAATCGGACAGATCACTTGTTACAAAAAGCGGACACTTGACTTGTTACGAACATCCCGAATTTCATGCCGTCACGCCTGGAATTGACCGGCGCCACTGCCCGCGGGAATCGGGAGTCCGGGCCGCGCCATCCGCGCTCCGCACCTGGCCGATGTCGCAGCCATTCCGAATCATGATGGTTTGCAATTCGACGCGGTCCACCCGGCGCGGGGGCACGTCCCTGGCCAGCGAAATGGCGGCAGCGGTTCCCGCCGCTTCGCCCATGTTCAGGCAGCACAGAACCAGGCGGCAGCCGGACTGCGCCATGAAATCCGCCGACAGGCAGCGGCCCGCGACCAGCAGATTTTCAACCTTTAACGGCACCAGGCAGCGGTAAGGAATATCGTACAGCGGGCTTTTGCATTTGATGGCGGCGCCTTTGTTGCCCCAGTAATCGCTCAAGGCCTCCTTGCCGCCGGGCGGCATCCAACTGGAGCCGTAACCGTTGGCGCCGCAGATGACATAACGGGTTTCGCCGTCAACTTCCATTTTGTCCCACTTGATATTTCCCACATCGTCCGGATTATGACAGTCATAACCATGTCCGCTGAGGCAGATGACGTCATCAAAACGCCGGCCGCTGGCCAGATCCCCGGTGGTCATCATGTATTCGCCCAACACCCGCCGGGATTCGCGCACGCCCAGCAAGGTCCCGGTGTCGATCAGCCAGGATTTCGCGAAACCCGGCACCTTGGCGCGGATGAATTTCCAGAGTATATCCGCCTGCTCGCGCCCTTCGAGGTACATGCGGGTAAGGTCGCGGCTTTCAAGCGGACGGCATTTGCGCGAATGCGCCATACAGATGCTAACTTCATCCATACCGCAGTGTTCCGGGCGGCCGGGCACATGCGTCATCCAATTCAAATGGTTTTCGATTTGCGCGACTTTTGGCCAACCCTGCTCGGAGGCGCCTGCCACCAGCGCGGTCCAACGGGGATCGGTGCGTTTTAAATCAGAATTCAGATAGGCATCCCAGTCAACGCCGCCCAGCCGGAATTCGAGCGAACAGGCCTGCGCGATGCCGTCACCGGGACGGCCGGCCATGCATTCACAGCCGGCGAAGCTCGCGACATCCGCATCGCCGGAACAATCAATAATTCGCTGCCCCAGCACTGCCTGGCGTCCGGACTTGCTCTCAACCACCACGCCGGCGACCGCCGGACCGCGCATGATCGCCTCAACGACGTGACTTACCAGCAGCAGGTCGCAACCGGACTCGATGACCATCCGGTCCAGCACCAGTTTGTGTTTTTCCGGATCGCTGTTACGGTGCCATTCGCCGTCAACATCCCGCAAGCGCTGCATCATGACGGCGCCGATGCCGGCGATGAAATCCAACGGAATATTGACCAAGCCGATGGTCGCCAGCCCGCCCAGCGACGATTCGCGCTCCAGCAAAAGCGTCTTGCACCCGGCCCGCGCGGCCGCAATCCCGGCGCCAATTCCCGCCATACCTCCGCCGACGACGATGACATCGTATTCTCCGATCAGCGGCAATTCCTTTCGCGGCTCGGCAATCATCCTGCCGCTGCGTTCCAGTTCAATCATGGCTGTCATTTCCTTTCGTTTTTGCCCCGCCGGCGTCCGCTACCCGGACAATCGCCTCCGAAGCGCAATTTTCAAAACATACGCCGCAACCAACACAACGCGCCTGGTCAATCACCGCCCCCTGCGTTCCTAAAACGATCGCGCCGACCGGACATTCGTAAATACAGGTCGCGCAAAACGTGCACCCGCGTGTCACCTGATACTTTTGGATAACCTACCTCCCTTTCCCAGATTCGCCCATCCGCATTTGCAGGACGGTTTCCATCCGCCGGGCCGCCGCCTCCAGCGCCGCCATGATTTCCCGCCGCCGCCGCCCTTTGAAACGATATGACGGCACCCCCACTCCGAGCGCTGCCAGCACCCGGCGATCTGGACCGAAAATTGGGACCGCCACCGATTCCGCATGCCCGTCCGCATCGCGCAAACACGCCTGCGCGCGCTGCCGGATTTCCGACAGGACGGCGGCAAACCGCGCACGATCTTTAATTCCGTCCCAAAGCGGACCGGGTAAGCCGTGTTTTTTCAGAACCAGCGCCACCCCCTCCCGATCCAGACATGCCACCAGCAGGCGCCCGGTGGCGCTGGCATATGGCGTCGGGCGACAGACGGGGTCGCCCCGATACTCCACGCTCCGGTCAGCCGAGCTCTTCGCCAGCAGATAACGGTCGCCCGCGCGCAGAATGCTGATCGTGGCGGTTTCGCGCACTTCTTCCGCCAGGGCGCGGACAATTTCTACGGCGCTATCGCGCAAGGTATCGGCGGTGCGGCGGGCGTTCGCCAGCGCGGCGAGACTGGCGCCGATGGCATAGCGCCTTGCTTCATCCCGCTCGAGATATCCCAGCGCCTGGAGCGTCCGCAAGATATTCGAGAGCGTGGCCTTGTGCATGCGCAGCGCGCGGCCGATTTCCAGCAGCGTCATCCCCTGGTCGGCGCCCGCCACCAGCCGCAGGATCGCATCGCATTTTTGCAGCACTTTGATCATAACGCCCTCCCGGCCCCTGGCGGCTTGTCCACCGGAGGCCTTTTAGTCTCTCAATCCAATACCGGTATTACCATAATAATTATTTAACGCAAGCCTAAAATAATATTTTCCGGATGCCGAACGCCCGGCTGCGTCATGCTCGATTTTGCGCACGCATCCTGATTGCCATCACGGCAGCCCGTTCGTCCGGCCGGAGTCTGCGATATAAACCCGCGATTTTTGCAAAGATATTGCAAGGATACGGCGTGGTTGGACCGTGCCCGGCTGCTCGCACATACAAAGCAGGTCGAGCCGGCGCACTCCAGACGAAGCCCCGGCTTGCGCCACGCCGCGGCGCCGCGACATCCGGATTTGTTGCGGCCGAACGGCGTTCGGCATCCGAATTCCGGATTGTGGATTGCGGGTTGAACGGGGATTTCAGCACGGAGACAGTCGCGGCACGGCGAGGGAAGATTTGCTGTAATATTGGCCGGCGCCAAATCTCTCAGGCGCCCGACCGCCGCGGCCGGACGCCTGGGTCAAGTTGCGGATTAACCATGCCGGCAAGACAGCGGGCCAGCGTGCGCCTGCCAATATCCCCACAGCCAATTGACGGCGGCATCGCCGCTGTAAACATTATGCATCCAGGCCAAATCATCCGGAAACTGCCGGCCGTCCATGTCGACGAACCAGCGCAACTGATCGCGATGAAGTTTGCCCAGGATTTCCAACCCCTTTTCCCGCGCGCCGCGGCCGGGCAAATACGGCGCCAGCGCGACCGCGGCGCGGGCGAACATTGCCGCATGCATGCCGGAACGTATCCATCCGACAAAGCCGCCATAACGCCATTGCCCCGGATGGGCGGCGGGGATATTCATCACCTGTCGCACTTCCGTCACCTCGCCGGTTGCAATGTTATACAAACCCGCGCCCATCGCCAGGCCGTCTTCCGCGATCCACCGGCAATCCCGCGCATACATTTGCAAGGCCTTCGCCAGCCATATTTCCCGCATCGGAGCACGGTAATGCAGTAACGCCTCCAGGCTTAAAAAGCCGGAGGCGGTATTCTCCGGATTCAAGCGGATCAGGCGCAACGGCGATTGTTTTTCAAAATCAAAAACAGGCTCGCGCTTTCTGGCATGGTCCAGGACAGCGTCCCACGTCAAAGCCCCAAACGGTATTTTGAGCTGGACCTCCGGCAACGCGCAAAGCCGGTCGTATTCCCGCCGGAATTCCGGCTGGGCGGAATGCTGCCAGGCCAGCCATGCAAACACGGGGAAACGTTCCAGGGGCCAGGTCAGGGGCTTGCCGAAATACGGATATGCATAGCCCCGGCGCATCCAGAACCGGGCCATCTGCGCCATCATGGCGGTGCAGACTGATTTTTCTCCGCGATCGGCGACCAGCAGGAATTGATCCATGCCCGCCATGGTAAAAACATATTGGTCGCTGGAGATCTGATCGCTCAGCCGGCCGCCATAACATTTGCAATAGAAGCCTTCCGCTACGCCCCGGCCCAGGTCGAACAGCCAGCGAATGCCCTGGAAAGTGCGCCGGGCCTTGCGCAAGGCCGCGGGGTCCCCGGTGGCCTGGTATTTCAAGACCATGGCCGCGAGAAACGCGCCGGAACACATGCCAACATTTTCGTATGTGATAAAATCGCTGTAATCCGCCAGGTTGGCGCAGGCATAGGGATGCACACTGCAGCCCTCGAAATACCCCGGCGCAAAAGGACGCATCGTATTGATGTCCACCGCCGACCTGAGCAAACCATGGCGGTCTACCAGGGCTTCTTCAATTTCCGATTCAATTTCCGCCGCCCTGGCATGGAGCTGGTTCATGGCGCTGCGCCACATGTGGCTGTCAGTGCGATTCGCTTGCAAAACGTGCTTTTTGTTCAGTGGTCCGCCGGCTGGCGCTGAGCGGCGTCGGCCAAGGCCTCGGCTTCCAGCAGAACAACCGGTCCGGCGGCAGACGGGCTGACCTCGATCATCATGCCGCGCACCGGACCGCCGTCAACCTGAACATCAACTTGGGCATCGTGATTTTGCTTGATGACCGCGGCGGGCTCCCAGTGGTCCCCGCGTAAAACGGCAATCTCCCCCGCGCGCATGGGCGCGGCAGACGCCGTGACAAAGCGGATCGTGTCCGCCTGGATGGGAACAGGCCAGGCCAGACGCAACCATTGGCCGGGGCCAAGCACGCAAACATGGCGCGCCAGTTCATCCATCCGCCCGTCAACCAGCCGCTGGAGCAGCAACTCCCGGAATGCGTCCGGCAGCAGCAAGTCCGACTTATACTGGCCTTGATAGGATGCGGGCTCATGCAAGAAGGATGCGTCCAGGCTCAGGCCGGGCATTCCCGGCAAAAGGCTGCCGCGCTGCAAGCTGGCCCGCCCGGCGGCGGCGGCCAACGCCTCGATTTCAGCGATGGTCAGGAGGTCCAGCAACCGGGGATTGAAATCCGTGGTATAAACGCGGGCCGCATATGGAGCAAAATGCGCGCGCATGACACGGTCGTTGATAGAAGCCACCCGTCCCTCGCTGACAACCAGCAAGCGGGCGCGATCAATCTCCTTAAACCGGAAAATCACATCCTGGTGTTGGGCGCCGCGGTTCACCGCGAATATATATAGATGCCCGTTATCTTCGCGCAGCGAAACGGTAAGCGGCGCGCCGGCCGGCCAGTATTCCACGCCGCCGGCCATTTCGGGCGCCTGGACGGCGCGCGTCAGGGTGGTCAATTCCAAGGCCAGGTGGGCATAGCCGTGGCGCACCTCCGGCACGTCAAAAGCCTGCCGCGCGGGATACCAGATAATTCCCGATGCGCCCGCCGCCACTGCCAGGAAAACGTTGTTGCGCAACTCGACGTAGTTTGGACCGCGCGATTTCGGCTGCCCTTGCGAACCAAGCATTTCCCCCCAATTCCAGGCCTGGGGTATCAGCCAAACCGGCTTGCGCCCCAGGGCGGGGCGGATAATTTCCACGATATTGTCCAACGGCATGATGGGAATGCCGTCGGACTGGAAATTGAGGTATTTGTCGGGCAGCATGATGTCAGCGCAATCCAGGTAATCGGCGACACGCTCGGCATGGGTATTGACGATCAGGCAGGGATGATAGGGGTCCGCCTCGCGCAGCGCGTCGTAAACCCGTCGCAAAACCGCGGGCGCTACTCCGTCGCCGGAATCCGGCTCATCCGCCAGATACCAGCCCAAAAGCGCCGGATGCGCTTGCACCGCTTCCGCCACGCGTCTGACCTTTGCCAGTTCTTCATCGGGAAATGTTTTCCAGTCGCCGCGCCTGATCAACGTCCGCGAATAGCGCCGTTGCGTGTCAAGCTGATAAGGCGAGATAATCGCCTTCAGATTGGAGCGCGCGCAGGCATCCAGGAAGCCGGTCAATGCCGGCAAGCTCTGGAACCAGGCGCCATTATAAACGGTGTTGATGTTTTTAAAACGCTCCACGGGGAAAGGCGCGGTCAATCCCGTCCAAAACCAGCCGGCCGGAACAAAAGGCGCGCCATCCACGAGGACGCGCCGATGTTCATCCACCCGGACTTCGCCGGGATGGCGCGGCAATTTGCGCAGTTGGGCGGACCAGGCTTGCCGCCGGCCGCCCTGGCTGAACTCCAGGGCTAAGCGGTACACCCCTTCTGCCAGATCATCCGCGGGCATGGATAACTCCGCGCCGCTGGCAAGATTGGCATGGGTATCGGCGCGGATGATTTCTTCGCCGCGCAGCAAACTGGCCGTCAGAAAATTTGTTCCCGCCGGATCGGGGCTGAAATAAACCTGGTATTTCAGCATCGCCAGTTTTTGCGAATGGTAAATACAGTTGCGATACGCCGGCGCCGTGATGCGCGCATAAAAATTCGACGGGGCGCGCTCGGCCGGCATCCGGGGCGCCGCCGCTTGGGCGCCGGCGGCGGCCACCGGCGCATCGCGCCAAAACAGATCCCGTATTTCATCCCCGCCGAGGGCGCGGCTGTAAATCCGCAACTCATCCAGTTTGCCGGCATAATGGCGGCCATGGACGCCGCCGCGGATTTTGCCGCCCCAATCCTTGTCCCCCAGCCGGAGCGGCAGGCCGCCCGTTTCCGGCGCAAAGCCCATCGGCGCCGCGCCAAGCGGAATGCCGTTTTCATAGAGACGCAGTTGCCCATCACCATAGACGACGGCGATATGCTGCCAGACCTCCGGCGGATAATTGCCGAAATAGAGCATCCGCGCGTTTTTGCCGTCTGACAGGTTGACAAACAGCTTCCGGCTGGTATCGCCGCGGAAGCCGATTGTACAACGCCGCTGGGTCGCTTTAAAGCCGTCGCGGATGGTTACAATTTCTCCGCCTTGCTCCCCGGGGGCGGGGTTCAGCCAGAACATGATCGCGCCGGCGGGCGCCAGCGGCACCTCGCCGCATTCAACAACGTTGGAGCCGTTGAACACCAGCGCGCCGCCCCGGACGCCGGGCGCCAGGGCCGCGCCCGCGGCGGCGCCATGGCGCGCATGACCGCTTTGATCAAGCACCAGGCCGTTGGTCAAGCCGTCAAAATCATAATAAAGCGCCAGCTCGACCGGCGCTGCAGCATTATCAGCCCGCCCCCACGTCCACCCGGTCAGACATGCCAAAACCAAGGCAATGCTTAACTTCATCAAAACAGCCTCCATCATGATCAGTGCAGGTAAAACATCATTCCGCTGCGAACATATTCATAACACCCCATGTCAACGATGCCGTCAAACCGGTCAATCCGGCGGCCGCCGCCCAGATGCACGGCGCCCTCCATCCAGGCCTGGTTGGTCCCGGCATTGATGCAGGTCGATTGATCCGACAGCCGGAAATTTTGGTTGACGCTGTCAACGAACAGCGGGTCGCCGGCAGTATTGCCGCCGCCATCCATGGTAGATGCAACGGCGGGAGTCGTGCAACTGTTGTAAAACTTGTTCACGCCATTATCCGGCAGGTAATAATTATTCTGCCCGCCCCCACGCTCGTTGTGATACAAAATAGAGTTCCAGATGGTCACCGCGGCGGCCGTGCCGTTCACCCGCACGCCGGCCGAGGATTCGAGTTCTGAATAATTGCTGACCACGGTGCAATTGACGAAATGGTATATTCCCGTCGCCAAATTCCCTGTGCGAAGGGCTCCGCCGCGCACGCCCCGGTTGCCGGAAAACAACGTGTTGTACAGTTGCACCATCGGCATGCCGGGCTGGCAATAGATGCCGCTGCCATAACTTGCATCGCCGGTGGCAAGATTATCCCTGACGATGCAATTGGTCATGAACAATTGCCCATAGAGGTTCATCCCGGCGCCGGAGTTGACGCATTCGTTGCCGGCTACCAGGCAATTCCGCATCAGCAGATCTATATCATGATTGCTGCTGTAAACACCTCCGCCCACATCCACACAGGTGTTGTTTTTGACCTGGCAGTCGAGCATAGACACTTTCATGCGAATGCCGGCAAGCGATGGATAAAAATAGACTCCCGCGCCGCGCCCCTGTGTGGGCTGTCCGCCCGCCGTGTTTTGCTCAATTCGGCAATCGGCCATCGTCAAATTACATACATCGCGAAAACATATCCCGCCCGCATTTTGCGAAGCTTGATTCGCGGCGATCACGCAATTGGAAATCAGCGTGGCAAAAGCCGAATCGGCGTCGTAGCCGCGCGCATGGATGCCGCCGCCCCAGCCGCTGGCCGCGGATGTGGAATTGCTGCTGATCGCGCAATTCAGAAGTTCGCACGTGCCAGACGCGCCCTCGTTATAAACGATGTTGATGCCGGCGCCAATGGAAGCCAGGCAGTTGGTAACGGTAAAACCGTCAACCACTACGCTCAGATTCTGGCCGGATAATTCGATCCCGAGCCCGCGATTGGCCCCGCCCCCGTCAATCGCCACCTCGCCGGGATCGCCAACCGCCCGCAATGCGACGGATTTCGCAATCCAGACCACGTGGTTGGAGCCGGGCAATGCGGAATAAACACCCGTGCTAACCCAGACGTTGCTGCCGCTTAGCGCAACGCTGACCGCTTCCTGAATATTGCTTGCCGCCGTCTCCCATGATCCGTACAAGCCCGCGGGATCGGGCGTCTGGCCATTTTGCGCCACGAAATGGTCCGCGTTCAGTCTGAGCCCCCCGCCGAAGAAAACGCCGATGACCGCCAGCCACAGCCGGCAAGCGCGCAATACGGCGGCTAGACTCCAGGCAAAAATATTGCGACAATTATCCGGTGAACGCATAATCTGGTGCCTTTCTGATTATTGATTTACATGCCTCAGCTTTCCACGCGCCGACAGCAGACAGTTTGCGGGATTTTCCCGCAACATGCAAGACGCCGGCATCGGACGATTTCATTGCGATAAGCGCGCCAGCCCGGCTCAGGTTCCCGCTAAATCGCACTCCGGACAATACACTAGAATACTCTATAATCCGCATGTTAAACAAACCGGGTGGTTTGTCAATCATTTTCCGGCCGCGGTGGACGGAGCCGCCGCCGCTTTAATCTCCCCGGCGGCTGCCCGCCAGGCCCCCAGCAGTCGGGCGGCGGTGTCCGCGGCGAACTGGTTGGAGCGCGGCGTGGTTTCATAGCCGCCCCGGCCGTAATTCCAGGGATTGGGAATGTAACTGGAAGGTATCTTGGCGTTGCCGGTCCCATTGCTCAACTCCGCCACCAGCAGGTGGAATTCCGGGAAAATTTCCTTGCGGAGGGCCAGGCCGATTTCCGTGAAGGGCTCGCAGGGCAGCGAGGCGATGCCCGCCCGGCCGATGAAAAGGCCGGTCAAAAGCATCTCCATCGGCTCGCGGAACAGGGCCATTTCCAGGATTTTGGCCGCAAAGGAGCGCATGACCTCCGGCGTCTGCTTCACCAGGTCCTCCGAGGTCAGCATCCGGCCGGGCGGCGCGGGCGGCAAATCCTTGTAGCGCTCCATGACCTCCCGCGCCTCGGCCAGTTCCGCCGCGGAAATCTCCCGCGGTTCAATGGCGACGCGCAGCGCGCGCGTGAAAAATGACTTGGCCGGCATGGCTTGCATTGCCGGCAGCGCCTGGCGGATGGTTTCCGCATACCCCTGCCCGATGCGCCGGGCTTCGGCGTAGCAGGTCTGATTCTCCCCGCTCCGCACATCGAAGTGGTTGATATTGCCGGAAGCGCCGATCAGCGGGATGGCCATGCTCCCCGCACCCAGGCTCTCCTCGAGGCTGCGCCGCGTGAATCCCGGCCAGTCGCCCGACACATCATTGCCCCCGATGGTGTCGGAATGGTTGACGATGTTGGCGAGCAACACCCGGATTTGACCGTCCCGTGCAATCGCCAGCAGGGGAATTTCCGGATCAATTTCGCCCTCGGGCCGCTCGATGGCGGGATTCAATTTTCCCGGATTGGTCGTCACCCCCCCGCCAGCCATCCAGTAGCGCCGGTTGAAAATAAACCGGCGCTCGCGCGTGATGCCCGCCAGGATTTCGCCCGCCGCCATGCCGGCCTGCGCCTGCCGGATGGCTGCCAGGGTTTGTTCAACAACAAAATTATTGTAACGGATATCCGCCGTCGGCTTCCCCAGGCGGATTTCCGGGGCCGTGTGGGTGTGCGTGGCGGTGAGGATCATGTTCTCCGGACGGAACAGCCACAGGCCGGCGGTCTTCAGCGCGGCATAAAGCGCGTCCGCCAGATTTTGCGAGACGTACACCAGGTCATACTGGATCAACGCCGCCCAGTCATCGCCGCTGCGGAGCGCCAGCACCCGCACCTCGATGTCGTCCAGCACTTTCTCCCACATGCGCACGTTGAAATATCCGGCCAGCGATATGGGCATTTGCGGGTTGATACAAGCGCGGCCTAGCCCGAATTGCAGGCTGGCGGCCGGTTTATTTTTGGTTGTATGATGTTTTTGCATGGCTGTTGCCCTTTCATCGGAGCGCAATATGCGCCCACTGCGGCCGGCTCACCGTCCCAAGCCGCTGGATCGAGTCATAATACTGCCTGCACGCAGCACCTTCAAGTCGCTTTCCAAAGCAAGCTTTTGCAAGCCGTCTTTCGTCAGACGCCGTTACCCGCCGGTATACGCCCGGCGCACTGCGCTAATCGCACGCGGGCTGACACTCACCGCCGCCACCCCCGCTTCGCGCAATTGCCGGATATAGGCCGGCTCGCCCGCCAGTTCCCCGCAAACCGTCAGCGGCCGGCCGAATTCGCGGGCGGCCGCGGCGACTTCCGCCAGCAATTTCCAGAACGCCGGGCGTTCCGGGCGGTAATCATCCGCGACCAGTTCGTTGTTGCGGTCCACGGCGAACAGGTATTGGATCAGGTCGTTGGATCCGACGCTGGCGAAATCGGATTCCGCCAGCAGTTCCCGCGCCTGCAGGCAGGCCGAAGGGACTTCCAGCATGACGCCATGCTGCGTCCTGGCCGGCGGCAAATCCTGGACGGCATCCTCGAACATGGCGCGCAGTTGCCGGAATTGATCCAAGTCCACGATCATCGGGTAAAGCACCTGCACCGGCCCCAGCGCCGCCGCCCGTGTAAGCGCCCGGGCCTGGGCGCGCCACAATTCCGCGCGCGCCAGCAGCAGGCGCCCGCCGCGGAAACCCAGCGCGGGATTTTGTTCCGGCGGCATATTTAAAAACGGCGCGGTCTTATCCCCGCCCAGGTCCAGCAGCCGGAAGGTCACGGGCCGGCCGTCCATGGCACGCAGAACGGCGCTGTACTTTTCGAACTGCTCATCCTCGGTCAGCAGGCGGCCCGCCGCGAAAAATTCGAATTCTGTGCGGTACAAGCCGATGCCTTCGGCCAGGGCGGAACGCGCGGCGGCGGCATCGGCGGCGGTGCTGATGTTTGCCAGCACGCGCAGGCCGTCCACCGGCGGCACCGGGTCCTCCGTCCGCGGCCGGCGCTTTAACGCCGCCTGGACCATCGCCGGGGGCGGATGGATGACCACGTCGCCGCTGTCGCCATCGAGCAGCAATTCGGTGCCGCAGGTCACGGCGCCGTAGATGCCTTTAATGCCCGTTACGGCCGGGATACCCAGCGCCCGCGCCAGGATTGCGGCATGCGAGGTTTGGCCACCGCGCTCGGTGACAAAACCGCGCACAAAACGCGCGTCCACCTCCGTGGTCAGGGTCGGCGTCAACTCCTCGGCGACAATGATGCGGTCGCGCCCCTTGCGGCAATGCGGCTGCCCGGCGCATTGCAGGCCCGGCCGGGTATTTTCCAGAATGTCCAGCAGGCGCCGCTTGATTTCGCCGATATCCGAGGCGCGTTCCCGGATGTAGGCATTATCCAATTCGAGCAGGCGGGCCTCGTACTCATCCAGCACGCGGACCACGGCCTGCGGCGCCGCGGTCCGCGCATCCACCGCGGACCTGATTTTGGCCTGGAGCGCATCATCTTCCAGGATCATCGCCTGCGCGGTAAATATCTCCGCTTCCGCCGAACCGATGCTGGCGGTCACCTTGCGGCGCAATTCCGCCAATTGCGCCAGGGCCCGGGCGATGGCCGCCTGCAGGCGCGCATGCTCGATAGGCGGCGAAACCGCGCCGGCCGGCGGATCGGCCAAAGGCGTATGCCGGCGGTCGTTGAACAGGCAGACGCGCGCAACCGCCACGCCGCCGCTGACGGGGATACCCCGCAAGCGGATCGCACCCCCGGCGGCGGAATTCGGAATGGTCACTCTGGCTCCTTGACTTTTTAACATGAATTTCTATTATTAACTTATTGCATCACAAAGCTCAACTTCAATTTTATGGCTACCAACGACAGCGCGGCCACCCAGCCGCGCGCTGAAATATCCAATTCGTCCTCAAGCGCCGTGCCGGCGGGCGTGCCACTGCCGAGCGCGGCTCCCGCCGGGTCCAAACTGCCGCCGGCCGTGCGGCTGGTGAAGCCGGCGGCGCCGGCCGCGCCCGCCCCGGCCGCTGCCGACCAATCCGGCATCGCTTTCCGACTGCAAATCGCGGATCAGATCTGGCGGTACGTCGCCCATGGGTTGGTGATGACCGACGCCGCGGGCCTGGTGCAATGCGCTAATCCAGCATTTATCAGCATGCTGCGTTACACCGTGGAGCAGGAACTCATCAGCCGCGATATTCGTTCCTTCCTGGCAACCGACACCGATCTGGACCGCGTGATCCAGCATCTCAATGAGCGCTGCATCTGCACCAAGCGGCTCGCGGTCAAAACCCGCGACGGCATGTCGCTGCCGGTCCAACTGACCGCCTCTCCGGTGTTCCTGCCGGATGGCCGGCTGCGCTACATGATTTTTTCCATGGATGACGCCACGGCCGACCTGGAAGCGGAAAAACTGCGGGAACAATCTGCCTTGCATACCCAGGCCGTCGCCATGTCGCAAGCCCGGCTGGCGGCCATTGCCGAATTGAGTTACGCCTTGAACGATCCGCTGCAAAACCTGCTGGGCCTGGCGGAGGAGGATCAACGCGCCGATTATCAGGAGCAAGTCAGGCGCGTGATTGAGATAGTCCGGCAGTTTCACACGCCGCCGCAAGGCGTGCCGCGCGCGGAGGCCGGCGTGGCCGAAGCGCCTCCGACCCAAATATATCCGGCCCCGGAAAAGCCGGATGGCCAATGCTCCTCCTGCACACCGGACCTGCTGATGGTGGTGGACGATGAACCGCTGATCCGCCGCCTGTTTGACCGCCTGCTTTCCGACGCGTTTCCCCAATTGCGCATCGAACTGGCTGAAAACGGCGACCGGGCCGTCGAGCTTTTCACCCACGGCCACCATGCGCTGATTATCATGGACGTCATGATGCCTGGTCTGCGCGGCGACGAGGCTTTCAACCGCATGGCTGAAATCTGCGCGGCCAAAAACTGGGCCGCGCCCCACTTCATTTTCTGCACCGGCTTCATGCCGCCCGAGGCGGTGATAGCCATCACCCGCGATCCGCAGCACGCGCTCCTGCGTAAACCCGTCAGCCGCAAAGAGGTGGTTGCCGTCACGCAAAGGTTTCTGCAAAGCGCGCCGGGCGGCACGGGTCATGAAAAAAGTTGATCTTTTACGCGCAGATTGTATGATCCGGGCTTGATGCAACTTTTTGGTCAACGCGGTTCAATCCTGACGGCTTGGTTTTTGGCCGCTGGCCGGCTGTTGCGGCCACTGCGGCTGGCCGCCGCCGGCCTGGTCTTATGCGCCGGCATGTGCGCGGATGGGAGCACGGGCGCAACGGCCGCGGCCGACGGCCGGCCCGCGGCCGCATCCCCCGGCCCAACTTATATCATTCCCATTGAAGGTCCGATCGAAAAAGCGCTTTTGTACGTTATCCGCCGCGGCCTGGCGCAGGCGGCGGAACAGCAGGCCGGCGCCGTGGTGTTCGTCATCAACACGCCGGGCGGCCAGTTGGATGCCACGGAGGAAATCATCCGCCTGCTCCTGCAAACGCGCGTGCCAACCTGCACGCTGGTGCAATCGCGCGCGCTTTCCGCGGGCGCCATCATCGCCATGGCCACCGACCGAATCTACATGACGCCAGGCAGCGTCATCGGCGATGCCCTGCCGATCATGATCACGCCTTTCGGCGGCGTCCAGGATCTGCCGGAAGCCATCCAGGAAAAAGCCGTCTCCGGCGTCGCTGCCATAATCCGTTCCGCAGCCCAGCAAAAGGGACACGACCCGCAACTGGCGGAAGCCATGGTGCGGCGCGAGCTGGAATATAAATCCGGCGACGTCGTCATCAGCCCGGCCGGCCAATTGCTGACGCTCACCGACACGGAAGCCGCCCGGCCGACCGGCGCGGACGGACAGCCGTTGCTTTCGCGGGGGACCGTGGCCAACCTGGCGGAATTGCTGCAACGCGAGGGCCGCGACGCGAAAAAAACCTTGACCTTGCAGGTAACGGCGGCCGAGAGAATCGCGCGCCTGATCGAATCTTTTTCCGTGATCCTGCTGGCAGCCGGCCTGCTGGGGTTTTACATCGAGTTTAAAACTCCGGGGTTCGGCCTGCCGGGCATCGCCGGTGTCATCTGCCTGGCCCTGTTTTTCTGGGGACATCACATCGCCGGCCTGGCCGGCATGGGTGAAATTCTGATCTTCATCATCGGCGCAGTCTGCCTGGCGGTGGAAATTTTCGTGACGCCCGGGTTCGGCCTCCTGGGCATCTCCGGTTTGCTGATGATGCTGTTCGCCCTGTTTTCCGCCATGGCGCCCAGCCTGCCGGATTGGCAATGGCAGACCATCGCCGGCGGCAAACTGCAAGTCCCCCTGTTGAAAGCTGCCGGCGCCGTCGTCCTGGGCGGGGTGGCCGCCTGGTTCGTCGGAACGCGCCTGCCGCGCTCCTCTGTCTTCCAACGCATCACCTTGCAGGCATCCCACGACCGCCAACGCGGTTTCAGCGCCGGACCCGACACCCGCCAATGGCTGGACCAGGCCGGGCAAGCCCTGACCGATCTGCGCCCCGCGGGCATCGGCGCCTTTGACGGGCAACGGCTGGACATCGTCACGCGGGGCGAGTACCTGCCCGCCGGCACACCGGTCAGGATTGTGGAAACCCACGGCGCGCGGATTATTGTGGAGGAAACGACCTAAAACCATGCAAATATTTATCCTGCTCTTGTCGGCCGGTCTGCTGTTGCTCGCCGCGGAAATCTTCCTGCCTGGCGGCATTTTAGGGATTTTGGGCGGCATGGCACTGCTGGGAGCGGTCGCCGCCGGCTTCGCGGCCTTCGGCCCGGCAATTGGCATGTATATCGCGCTGGCCATCATCATCGGCGGCAGCGCGGGAATATTCATGTGGATTAAATTCTTCCCTCGCACCCGCGTCGGCCGCGCCTTGACCTTGCAGCATACCGAATCAGAGTACAAAGCGGCTGACACGGACTCCCGGCGGAATTTAACAGGGAAAACCGGCAAGGCGGTCACGGACTTGCGCCCGGCGGGTATTGCGCGGATTGACAGCCGCAATTACGACGTTGTCTCGGAAGGCATGCTGATTCAACGCGGCAGCGCCGTGCAAGTGGCAAAAGTTGACGGCGCCAGCATCGTGGTGCGCCAGGCCGGCAGCGATGGCACGGCTGCGTCATTCTCGGCGGCTCGCCCGGAGGTCTCGCCCTACCCACGACAAATGCTTATGAATCGGTAGGGCGAGGTCTCCGTACCGAGCCGTCTGTTCTGAGAATGACGCAGCCCTGGGCAGCGATGCGCCCAACGCGGTTCCGCTTTGACATCGCGCGGGCAGTTATGCCATAATTTAAACCAGTGTTGGAGTGTGTTCGGTAGTCAGTGTTCGGACGTATAACCTTAAACCCGTAAACTGCAAAACTTACAAGACGTGAGTTTTCGTGTTCATTTTGCTTTAATACATGCAAACACCGAGGAGAATATATATATGCGGTTTTGTGCCCGTGTTACGATAAAAGCAGGATTACTGTTGACATTCGGCTTAGGATTTGGAAATTACACCGAGGGCGTGCCGCCAGAAACCGCGGCCGACTCCATCCAGGCAAAAATCGCCGCCCTGGAAACCGAAGACCTGACCGTCAACCGCCATGCCATGGCGGACCTGGTGAAGCTCGGTCCGCCGGCAGTCGAGTCGTTGATCCAGAGCCTGCGGAGCGACAAGCAATTGACCCGGCTTTCCGCCGCCGAAGCGCTGGGCGCGATCGGCGATCCCCGCGCCGTGGACCCGCTACTGGCGATGCTGCAGGGTGACGATTACGCCGGACGCTGGGCGGCGGCGGAGGCGCTGGGACGGATTCGCGATCCCCGCGCCGTGGACCCGCTGATCGAAAGCCTGCGCGGCGCCCAGGTCGATCTCCGGAGCGCCATCGTGACCGCCCTGAATCAAATCGGCGACCCGCGCGCCGTGCCGACCCTGGTGAAATTTCTCAAGGACGAAAACCCCGACACCCGTATCTCAGCCGCCCGGGTGGTTGGTCGGCTGGGCGGAGCGGAAGTCGCGCCGTCCTTGATTCCCAGCCTGAATGACCCCGCCCCCGAAGTGCGGATAAGCGCCGCCGAGGCGTTGGGCCGCCTGGGCGCGGCCGAGGCGTTAGAGCCCTTGATTGCCATGCTGGCCGACGACCAAATCGGCGTCAGGCTGGCGGCGGCCGCCGCCTTGGGCAAAATCGGCGACCCGCGCGCCATGCCGCCCCTCGTGGACGCCCTGCAGCCGCATGACGCCGAGCAGCGTATGGTCGTGGCCGGCGCCATCGGACTTCTGCGCGACCCCGCGGGCACCCAACCCCTGATCGCCCTGCTGCGCGACGAACGCGAACCGGTGCAGGCGGCCGCCGTGGCCGCCCTGGAACAGATGGGCTCCGCCGCGGCCCCGGATTTGATCAACTGCCTGGGCGATTACTCCAGCCGCATCTGCGCCATCGCCGCCCGCCTGCTGGGCGGCGCCGGTTACCAGGAAGCCCGCGATCCTATAGTAGCCCTGCTGAAGCACACTGATGCCGGCGTGCGCCAGGCGGCGGCCGCCGCGTTGACCCGGCTGGGTTACACCCCGGAAACGCTGGAAGACCGGGTGACGTTTTATATTGCCGACCGGGATTGGCGCGCTCTGGCGGATGCCAGCCAGCCAGCCTTCGATCAATTGCTGACCAGCCTGGCCAGCGAAAACTCCGCCGAACGCATCCTGGCCCTCGATGCCCTCGAAGAGGTCTGGCGCAGCAACATCGCGCCCTTGCTGGAATCGTTGCGCAACACCAACGCCTCTATCCGGGTGTTCACGGCGGAAGCCCTGGGCAATATCGGCAACAAAGATGCCATCGAGCCTTTGACCGCCCTGCAAAACGACGAGAATGAATACGTGCGCAAATACGCCGCGCGCGCCCTGAATCAACTGGGGCGTGAAGTTCCCATCCCCGAGCCGGCCCCCCTGCGTTTTGAAGGCCGCGCCCCCGCCGGTGAAACCGCGGATGAGGGCGCCGTCGCAGCCGCCTCCGGCGAATCGGCCACCGGCGAAGCCGCGGCCAGCGAAGGCGCCGCCGCATCTGATGTCGGGGGCGCCGCCACCAACAACATTCTCGGCGACATCCCCTTGTTGACGTTCTGATGCAACGATTTCCCCTTTGCACGCCTTGGGCGCTGGCCGCCTGGATTTGGGCCGGCGCAGCCGCCGCGCCGGCAATTCACTTGCAACGCACGGCCGGCGTATTCGCCGTGCCCGCGGAATCCAATTTACCGCCGGACACCGCGGTGATCGCGGAAAGCATGGATATCGCCGGAAATGCGGAAGACGATGTTTTCCTGCTGGCCACCGGCGCCAGCGCGCTGCGCCAGCCGGCCGGCGCCGGGACCATCAACCTGCGGGGCGAATGCCGAAATGACGTCTGGGCATGGGGCCGCCGGATCAACCTGACGGGTGTCATCCATGACCATGCCCGCCTGGGCGGTTTCAGCGTAGCCCTGCACGGGCAGGTGCGGGGTAACGCCCTCCTGGCGGCCAATAATATTCACCTGGCGCCGCCGGCAATCCTGGCGGGCAATGCGCAACTTTTCGGCGAAAACGTGATCTGTGAAGGCGCGGTTACCGGACGCCTGACGATTGTCGGCGGCAAGGTCACCCTGGCGGGGCATTGTGGCGGCGATGTGGCGGTCAAGGCGCAGGACTTGGTGATTCTACCGGGAGCAAACATCGGCGGCAACCTGGACTATTGGACCCCGCGCGCCGTCACCCTGCCGGCAGAGGCCGCCGTCAAGGGAAAATTCCGCCGGCACAAGCCCCCTGCCGCCAAGCCCGGCGGCAAGCTCATGGCCTTCCTGCCCCTGGCGATCTGGGGGTATCTCAGCGCCTTATGCGCGGGAACATTATTTGTTTTATGCTGCCCGGCGACGGCCGCCGGCGCCGGACTGGCCGCCCGCCATATGCCCGGACGCAGCGCCCTGACGGGCATGATCTGGATGGCGGGCGCGCCGCCCATGGTGTTGTTGCTGGCCCTGAGCATTATCGGTCTGCCGACCGGACTGCTGCTGGCGGCCTTCACCGCCATGCTGATCTACCTGGGGAAAACCGTCATAGCCCTGGCCTTGGGACTGCTGTTGCTGCGGCCGGCAATCCCCATCAACCGCCGCATGCTGATTGGACGGATGGCTTTGGGCCTGGCCGTGCTTCAAGCCGCCGCCTTCCCCGTCTCCGCCATGCCCATCTGGCTGCTGGCCGCCTTGCTGGGCGCCGGCGCGCTTTTACGGGCGATCTTCGGCGGAGCGCGGCCAGCGCCGGGCGGCGAAGTTCAACCGCCGGCATTATGATCCGCATCGCCGCCGGACACCAGCCAGACGCTCTGCAGCGGCTGCAATTCCCACCCGCCGCCGGTTCCCGACGGATGCCGGGAAATCAAGTCGCGGCAATTGCCGGGCTCCAAGCCGGCTTCGGCCAGCAAAGACGGAGCAAGGCGCACGGGTACGCCGCCGAGATTGCTGGCGGCCAGCAGCGGCGCGCCGCCGCCAGGCGCTGTGCGCGCCAGGGCGAAGACCTGCGTCCCGGCCGATAATACCCGCTGGAAGCCGGCGGGATGAAAAGCCGCCTGGCGGCTGCGGATACGGAGCAGCCGCAATAATGCATTAAAAACGCGGCTGGACGGCGCGCGATGATCGGCCAAGGCCGCATCAACCTCCGGCAGGTTGAACTTGCGGCGGTTGATGGCGCGCGCCTGGCCGGTGGCGCGCACGCCTTCCAGATAGTTGCGGTCGGCCAGCAAGCTGTTGAAATAGACCGCCGGCACTCCCTGCAATCCCAGCATGATCGTCTGGGAACAGATGAACCGCGCCATCTGCAGTTCGGCCTTCCCCACGGAACCGCCCGGCTCGGACAGCGCGTCAAAGTAAGTGATATTCAATTCGTAAGGCTCGTCCCGACCGTCCGCCGTCCGGCGGGTGGAAACTCCGCCGCCGCGCCGGCGCACAGCTTCCACCAGTTGGTCAATCTCCGCCGGCGGCAACAACCCCTGCAATGGCCGCAGACCGATGCCGTCATGCGAGGCGGTGAAATTCAGGAAGGCGCACCCGGGCGGCGGCGGGGCCAGCGCGGCGGCCCAGGCGGATAAATGGCGGGCATCGCCCGCCAGCATGGCATGCAGGAGCAGCGGCGGCAGGGCGAACTGGTAAACCATGTGCGCTTCATCGCCGGCGCCGAAGTAGCTGATGTTTTCCGGATGCGGCACGTTGGTTTCGGTGAGCAGGCGCGCGTGGGGCGCGGCCAGCTCCAGCAGATCACGGAATAACTTGACCACCGTGTGGGTTTCCGGCAGGTGGATGCAGGAAGTGCCGGGCTTTTTCCAAAGGTAGGCTACCGCATCCAGGCGGACAACGGCCGCCCCCATGCTGATATAAAACAAAAGCAAATCCAGGAACTCAAACAAGACATCCGGGTTGGCAAAATTCAAGTCAAGCTGGTCGGCGCTGAAAGTCGTCCAGAGATGTTTCTGGCCCTGGCGCGTGGTGACAGGCGTCAGCAGGGGCGACGAACGCGGCCGGACCACTTGCGAGCAGTCGGCCGCGGGATCGACTTCGATAAAATACCGGCGGGCCGGCGCCACCCCGGCGGCATAATCCTGGAACCAGCCGCTCTGGCGCGAGACGTGATTCAACACCAGGTCGAACATCAACTGGAAATGTTCCGACAATCGCCGGATATCGTCCCATCCGCCCAGCGCATGGTTGACCAGGCGGTAATGGATCACGGAGAAACCATCGTCCGAAGAATACGGGAAGAACGGCAGGAGATGGATGGTCCGGAAGGCGCGGGCCAGGCGGCGGTCGGCAAATTTCTTCAAGGTGCGTAAAGGCGGCTCGTCCGGCGCGCGCAATACATCGCCATAGGCGATCAGCACGGAGTCGCCCTGGTCGGGCGGGATGGCGGGTGGGCGCGCGGCTGCCAATCCGACGCCGTAACGGCCGGGCAGCATGGCAAACCGCTCCAGGCACGCCTCCGCGCGGCTGCCGTACAGCAGACGCAGACGCGTCAGCGCCGGTTGCAGCGCAGGACGGAAAAATTCAATATTATTCATCATGGCGGAGCGGCCGCCTTTCGTGTTAATCCAGCCCGCGCACATTAGTGATCAGGGTGCGCAGACAACGGCGCAAAACGTCATAACTGTAATGGCGCGCGGCCACGGCGTAATTATGCTCGGTGATAGCCTGGCGGTAAGCGGGATTTTCCAGCAGCCGGCGGACTTCCGCCGCCACCTCCTCGGTGAGGAATCCCTCCATGACCGGCAACTTGAAACCGCGCGGCTCGATATCGCGGCCGAAGATGGCATAGCGGTTCACCAGCACGGGTTTTTTGTAATATATCGCCTCCAGCAGGGCATTGCCGAAACCTTCATAAATGCTGGGATAGGTCACCAGGTCAGCCTGGGGATAAATATCCCACAACGTGTACATTTTTTTGCCGACATCGTTCAACTGGCGGATTTCGCTGACGCGCGTGGCGAAAAACCGCAGGTCCACGCCAGCCTGACGCGCGTTTTCAGCCAGCATGTTGCGGTATTCGTATCCTTCATCGCCGGCTTCATGCGTCACCACCAGCTTGTAGCGCTGGTTCCCCAGCATTTTCAGCAGGGTGATGGCATGCTCGATCCCTTTGCGCGGCACAACCCGCGTCGGTTGCAGAATCAGCACATCGTCCGCCGCCAGCCCCATTTCCGCGCGCAGATCGCAGGTGTAGGCATCCGCCGGCGCCGGGGGATGGGCGAAATCCAGCACATTAGGAATCAGGATGGATGAAACCGCCTTGCGCCGCGCCAATTCCTCGCGGGCCATCTCGTTGATCACCGCATGCTGCAAATTCGGATCGCGGGGTGGGAAACACATATCGAGATAATCCGGCACGGCATTCACGGAAAAGCGGCTGCGTTCCCAGTAGAAATCGTGATGATGGGCAATCGCCGGCAGCGTGGTCTCCGCCAGCAACTCCGTCAGGGCCAGCCCGAGCGGCAGGTGCATGGGAATGCTGACCGCGTTTTCCAGGACCAGCAGGTCAATGCCGAACCGGCGGATGAACTCGTGCAGGGTTTGTTTCAGGTAGGCGGCCAGGACATGAATGCGTTCGGTCACCTGCGGCGGCCGGCTTTTGCGGCCCCAGATCTGGCCGTCGATCCAGGCGTTTTCCGGGTGCGAAAACAGCGCCTCCGAAACACACAGGCTGACTTCCGGCGGATGATCCAGCCGGCCGGCGTACCAGTAACAGCGATGGCCCGACTCCGCCAGGGTTTTCGCCCACTTCAGGGATTCCAGCGAAACGCCGTCGGTGCCGGCAAACCGCGTTGAAATGAATCCGATGTTTTCAGCCATGATGCGTCCATCCTGCCTGATCCCGCTACCCGGCGGGGGCGCCTTCTGCCGCCGCCTGGCCGGCGCCGGCCAGGGCAGGCTGTGATAGAATATTCATAAAATCACTGGACATAACCATAAGTTTTTTTATCATAACGCAAAACAAGCCAATCCGCAAGGCCCTTTGGCAAATTTATTGCATTATTCAGACGGGACGGCGCCGCGAAGCGGCACAATCAACGCTGTCAATCAACCGCCGGGCAATGCCCTCACGCCCGCACTGGCGTCTGATAACGCGCCATCGCGCGCCAACCGCAGGATGCCTGCATGTCAACCAAACCCAAACCCGCTAATCTTGAAGGCATCCTGGCGCAAATGCCGCGGCTGCGCAAGGCGGCGTCGGACATGCAGGATATCCTGCTTGCCAACCTGGTCATGCTGAGTGAAATCAATGCGCCATCGGGCGCAGAGCAAGCCCGCCTGCAACTATGGCTGCAACGCCTGGGTGAAAGCGGAGTACAGAACTGCTCACTGGATGAATTGGGCAACGGGTGCGGCGTGCTGCCGGGGCGCTCCGGCAAGCGCACCATTCTGCTGGCCACCAATGCCGACACGCTGCCGGCCGATGCCGACGAACGCAGCATCGCGCTGAAATCAGACTGCGTCAGCGGCCCGTTTGTCGGCGATAATGGCCCGGCGCTGGCGGCGCTGCTTTCCCTGCCGGTTTACCTGGAACGGCTGGGATGGCAACTGCAATCCGACCTGGTTTTCCTGGGCGCAGCCCGTTCCCTGGGCCGGCATAACCTGGAAGGAGTGCGCTTCTTCCTCGACAACACCCGGCTCTCGGTGCACACCGGCATTTGGCTGGAGGGCGTGCAGCTTGGGCGGTTGAATTACATATGCCTGGGATTATTCCGGGGCGAGATCGTCTGCCGGGTGCCGGATGATTACAACTGGGTGCAGTTTGGCGCCACCGGTTCAATTCTGCCGATGAATGACATCATCACCCGTATCAGCCAGATTCCCCTCCCCCGCCGGCCGGCGGCCAGCATTGTGCTGGGATCAATCAACGGCGGGGTGGATTACCAGAACATCGCCAAGCAAACCAGGCTGCGGTTCGAAGTCCGCAGCGAGTCGGGCGAATTGGCCGAAACCCTGCGGCGCCAGGTGCAGGATATCGTGGACGAAGCCGCGGCCCGGACGGGCATGTCCATCGTCCTGCGCGAAGTGGCTTTCCGCCGGCCGGGCGGGCTGGAAATTTCCCACCCGCTGGTCCGCAGTTCCCGGGCCATCATCGCGGCCTCGGGCATCCAGCCCATGATCTATCCCACCACCACCGCCCTGTCCGCTTTTGTGGATGCCCGGATTCCAGCCGTCACCCTGGGCTTGACTTCCGGCCAGCGTCAGAACGAACTTGGGGAAATGAGCGAATGGATCAGCATTCCCGACATGTTTGCCGGCATGGCGCAACTGGCCGCAATGCTGGCGGCGATCGATGGAGATTTCAACCATGCCGGCTAAAACCACTCCCCGCAAGGCAGTCTCCATCAAGAAGGCGGATGCCGCCGCCTTGGATGCCTGGGTCAAAACCCACACCTTCCATCACTCCCAATTCGCCGACCTCCGCCGGCTGGTGGAGCAGAAGCAACGTCAGGACCTGCGCATTTCACTGTGCATCCCCACGCTCAACGAGGAAAAAACCATCGGCAAGGAAGTGGTGATTTTCAAATCCGAACTCATGAGCCGGTTCCCCCTGGTGGATGAAATCGCCGTCATCGATTCCGGTTCGTCCGATCGCACCTGCGAGGTGGCCGCGGCCTTCGGCGCCGACGTTTACAATGCCGCGGAAATTCTGCCGGAAACCGGCACACGCCGGGGCAAGGGCGAAAACCTGTGGAAGGCCATTTACCAGTTGCGGGGCGATGTAATCGTATACGTGGATGCCGACATCAAAAACATTCACGCCCGCTTTGTTTACGGTTTGCTCGGGCCGCTGCTGGCCGATCCCGCCATCAAGTACGTCAAGGCCTTTTACGACCGACCCCTGGCCTTTTCCAAGGGCGTCCGGATTTCCGGCGGCGGGCGGGTGACGGAAATCCTGATCCGGCCGCTTTTTTCCCTGTTTTTCCCGGAATTAACCGCCATCATCCAGCCGCTTTCCGGCGAATACGCCGTGCGGCGCGAGGTCTTGGAAACCATACCGTTTCCCATCGGCTACGGGGTGGAAACTTCGCACCTCATGGATGTTTATGCCCGCTGGGGCCTGGCTGCCTTCGCCCAAACCGATCTTGATCAGCGGATTCACCGCAACCAGAGCACGCGGGATTTAGGTAAGATGGCGTTTGGCATTCTCCAGACTTTCTTGAAACGGGCGGCATCCATGGGCATCCTGTCTGAAATACCGGTCATGCACCGGCATTTGCGGCAATTCATGGCCCAGGACGATACCTTTGCCCAGGTCGAACAGCAGATCGTCGAGGAGGAACGCCCGCCCATGCTGGAAATCCCGGCCTATCGCCGGAAATTCGAGAAGCAGCCGGACCCCGCCGCCAAGCTGTAACTTTGGAAGCCGTGTTCAGCGACTAGTTTAGTGTTCGGCGTAATTTGTCCGGCGTAAAACCTTAAAACGGTAAACCTTAAAATTTCAAAACGTTTGTTTTGAAATTGGCTCATGCGCATTGCCATTGTCCACTACCACCTTCAGCCCGGCGGCGTCACGCGGGTGATCGAACTTGCCGCCCGCGCACTCGCCAGCCGGGGCGCTCGCATCGCCCTTCTCTATGGCGGCGGCACATGCGCGCCGGGAGCGGCGGAATTTCCGGGCGCGGCCCTGCCCGGGATGGCTTATTCCGCCAGCCCCGGGCAGCCGGCGGCGCTGGCGCGCCGGATGCGCCTGGCGGCGCGGCGCCTGCTGGGCGGCCCGCCTGACGTCTGGCACATTCACAACCATGCGCTCGGGAAAAACCCCGCCCTGACCGCCGCAACAGCCTGGCTGGCGGACCGCGGCGAACGACTCCTGCTGCAAATCCACGATTTCGCCGAAGATGGCCGCCCGGCGGATTTTCAACGCCTGGCGCGCCACCTGGGCCGGCGCGATTTCCGCCGGCTGGCGCGGGTGATGTATCCGCAAAACCCGCGCGTGCACTACGCGGTGCTGAATACCCGGGATGCCGGTTTCCTGCAACATGCTGGCGTTCCGGAAGAGCGCCTGTACCTGCTGCCCAATCCCGTGGACATGCCATCCGCCATCACGCCCGCAGGCAGCCGGCTCCCTGGCGCCGCGGCAGGGCCAGGCTGGCTCTATCCCACCCGAGCCATCCGCCGCAAAAATCTCGGCGAGTTCCTGTTGCTGGCGGCGCTGGCGCCGGCGGGCTGCCAGTTCGCGGTCACCCTGGCCCCTGATAATCCTGACGCCCGCCCGATCTACGCCGCATGGGTGCAGCTAGCGCAAAAATTGAACCTGCCCATGGCATTCGAAGTCGGACGGCGCCCCGGGGCGGACCTGCGGACATTGCTTTCCGCCGCCGATGCCGCGGTCACCACCAGCGTGGGCGAGGGCTTCGGCATGGCTTTCCTGGAACCATGGCTGGCGGGTTGCCCGGTTGCAGGGCGCGATTTGCCGGAAATCACAGCGATGTTCAAACAAGACGGACTCGACCTCTCCGGGCTTTACCAGCGCCTGGAGATTCCGGCGGAATGGATCAGCCTGCCGGCGCTGCGCCGGCGCATTCACATCGGATTGCGCGCGCTGGACGCCGCTTACGGCCGCGCTACCCGCCGCGGAGCCCTGGAATCGGCCCTGGCTGCCGCCACCCGCGGCAACCTGGTTGATTTCGCGCGGCTGGACGAACCGATGCAGACGGGGGTGATCCGCCGGCTGGCGGCAGGACGCTGCCGCACGCATGACATCGCGCCGCCAAGTTTCCTCCGGCATGATCCCCGGCGGAACCCGGAACAAATTAAACGCAACCGCCGGATCATCCGGCACAAGTACAATCCTGCCGCCTACGCGCGACGGTTGGAAAACATTTACAACGCCCTGGCATCGGCGCCGGCCGGCGGGCCGGCCGATGCTGAAATTGCACTGGAGCGGCTGCTGGACGATTTTCTCGCTCCGGAGCGGTTTTGCCTCCTGCGCACATGATGGAACAGCAAACTTTAATCGCCGCCATAAAACTTCTGGCCCGGCCCATGCGGCCTGTCCCGCCGGCGCCGGCCCCCGCGTTGCGCTGCCCCGACCTGTCCGGCATCCGCGCTGTGCTGTTTGATGTTTATGGCACCCTGATGCAATCCGGCAGCGGCGAAATCGGCCTGGCCGACGCGGGCGCGGCGGACCGCGCGGAATATTTCCGCGCCGCGCTGGATGCCGCCGGAATTCGCCCTGCCGGCGCCGGCGCCGGCGCACGCGGCGCGGCCGCCATGTCCGCCGCCATCCGCCGGCGGCACGACGCCGCGCGCGCCGCCGGATCAGCATGTCCCGAGGTGGATATCGAAGACATCTGGCAAACCGTCCTGGCGGAATTGCATCAGGCCGGCTTGGCGCCGGCGGATGTTGACAGCCAACAAATCCGCCGCGCGGCGGTGGAATACGAATGCCGCGTTAATCCCGTCTGGCCCATGCCGGGATTGCCGGCATGCCTGGCGCCGTTGCGGCAAAACGGCATCCAACTGGGCATTGTATCCAACGCCCAGTTTTTCACCCCGCTCCTTTTCCCGGCGCTCACCGGCCGGGAATTGACGGAACTGGGATTCGACCTGAAGCTTTGCGCATGGTCATATCGGACCGGTCTCGCCAAACCGGCCCCGGAGATATTCCAGGCGGCGCTGCAAGCCCTGCAGGCCAAGTACGGCATTCCGCCCCAGGCCGTGCTGGCGGTGGGCAATGACCTGCTGAACGACATCGCGGGCGCGGCAGCCTGCGGCTGCCGGACGGCGCTCTTCGCCGGCGACGCGCGATCGCTCCGGCGGCGTACCGGCGATCCGCGTTGCGCCGGCATCCGGCCCGACTGGGTAATTGCCGACCTGCATCAATTGTCAGCGCCGTTGCTCAAGCTTAAGGCGCCGGCGGCAGAACGGACAATTGACGCAGACCGTTGACCACCATTTCCACGGAAATCACCGCCAGCATCAGTCCCATCAGACGTTCAAACGCCATCAGCACCCGCGCGCCCAGCACCCGGTAAATCATCCCGGAAGCCACCAGCACCACGGTCCCCAGCAGCCAGGCCGCCAGCAGCGCAGCGATTACCCCGCCAAACTCGATTCCAGTGCGCGCCGACCAAAGGGTCACCGTAGTAATCGCCGATGGGCCGGCAATCAAAGGGATGGCCAACGGCACAATGAACGGTTCCGATTGCGTATCCGTTTTGAACAGGTCTTCCACTCCCTTGAAAATCATGCTCAGCGCAATCAGGAACAGGATGATGCCGCCGGCCAGGCTCAAAGACGAGACCGACACATGCAATAGCCCCAGCAGGCGCCGGCCTTGAAACAAAAACAGGAGCAGAACGCCCAGCCCGATCAGCGACTCCCGCAGAATGATCCGGCGCCGGCGCTCCGGCGCCACCGTCCGCAAGACACTTAAAAACAGCGGAACATTGCCCAATGGATCCAAAACTATAAAAAACAACACCGCCGTCGCCAGAATTTCGCGCCACATAAAGCCCCCGTGGTTTGCATGGAATTTATCACAGCCTGCAGCGCATGGCAAAAATAATCGGCATTGTAGGACAGCCATCCGCTACGCCTTTGCGGGATTCTCTTTGCTCAATCCTGCGCTTTATCCGCGCTGGTTGACGAAATGGCGCAGGAACTCCGGCGGCGCCGACGCATCCGGCCGGCGGTTTGACTCAAGCATGTAACGGACCAGTTCCCCGGCGAGAAAGCGCGCGGCCGGCGTATCCACGAAGTTCAGGCGGCTGACCAGCAGGCGCCCCCGCCCCACCCCGACTTCAAACAGCAGCCCGCGGCGCCGCGCCCCCATGTAGCTGTCAATCGAGCGGATGATCGGCTCGATCCGGACCGGCCAGATATCCAGGTTGATGGCCCCCCCGTCCTGAATTTTCTTGGCGGCCGTGGTCCGGGTCAGGTCATAAAACTGGAGATCGCAAAATCCCTCATGCGGGAAATTTTTTAAAATCGGATGCCGCCGCACAATCGTGCCCGAGTTGCCGAACGGCACCTGATGCCAGGGGATGGACCGGAACCGGTGAAAATATTCTGGGAACAGGTTTTCGGCCAGCAGCCAGGCCCGGCCGCCCTGCTGCAGGTAATCAATCAATCCCAGCGACAATTGGTTGAGGCTGATTACCAGCCTGACCTCCGCCCCTGGCGTCGGGAGATGGTGGCCGGAGAATGGCAGCCGTGGCAAATCCGCGAAAAAATGAGGCGCGCGGGCAACCCCGGCATTTTCCAGGTCCATGCCGTATTCCGCGCGCGCGCCCTTGCCGTAGCCGTATATCCCGCGCCAGCCGCCCGGCGGCGCGCCGGGCGCCCGGGGAAACCCCCAGAAGTCCCACTGATTGACCGCGCTGGTGTCGCGGGCGCGCAGTTCCACCCGCAGCGTCATTTTCACGGCCTGCCGCAAGCGCGGTATCCGCAGACGCAGTTGGGCCAGGCGGCTGGTGGTGCAGGCGCGCGCGCTTAAATTTTTCACCATCCCGGACGCCAGCGTCCGGCCGGCAGGCTGCGCCGTCAGCGTCCACCGCAATGCCGCGCCCCGGAGCGGCTGGAAGCCGTAATGTGAAGTCAGAATATCTGCTTTCAGGGTTTCGCCTTCCCACAGGTTGCGCCCCTGCCATTCGCGGCAGATATCGTGCGGATTGATTTCCGGCAAATCGTCCGGCGGCGCCACCCAGGCGGCCAGCCCCCGGAAATCCTGCCGCATCAGCACCACCGTATCGCCGTTGTATTGCCGGCATTCGGCCGCGGAAACGTTCTTCGGGTCGCCGAAATCATCCCAGATGCCCTCCACCGCCGATGCGGTATCATGCCCCATCCAGAGATGATAGCCTGTAATGGCCGCCGTCTTGCGCAGGCATTCCACCGCCATTTTTCGTTCCATGGCCTGCAACCGTTCGGAATTGCGGACGAATTCGGGCAACAGCTTGATCACGCCCTGCCGCCGCGCTACTTTTTCGGCGTAAGTGATATGGAATGGCAGCAGCGGCAGGTTGCGGTACTTGCGTTTCAGGGCCGGATTGGGGTATGACGAAAACCAGCCCAGTTCGTGCAGCAAAACCGGCTTGGTGGTCGCCCGCCGCAATAACTTGTCCGAATAGCAGCCGCGGTAGCAGCAGGCCGGCTCCTCAAAATCGGTTTTGCCATGCCCGAAATTCACCAGTTGGCTGCCATCCCGCGCCAGGGACAGCCGGGTAGGATCAACTTTTTTGGCGAAGTCATACAGGCGGTCCAGATTGTCCACCAGGCGGCGATCGTTGCCGTATTGCTCGGCGCTCCAGCCGTAGGCCATGATGGAAGGATGGTTCATCGCCTGGCGCATGAGTTGTTCAAGATGCGCCCAGCGGGTCAAAGCCGTGCCGGAAATGTCGCCCGGGAACACCTGGATCAACATGCCCTCCTCATCGGCCGTATCGAGCAATTCGCGGTACGGCAAGCTGTAGGTGTCAATTGCGTTGAACCCGAACTCGCGTGCCGTGCGCAACTGCTTCCGGATATAGTTTTTATCCAAGTCCGGGCTCAAGGTGCGCGGAAAGACCATGTTCCAGCCGAAGCCGCGCAGGAATACCGGCCGGCCATTCAGGGTGATCCGGCGTCCGCGCACGGCGATGTCCCGCAGTCCGAACCGCTCCGTACGCTCATCCAGGATGTGCGAACCATCCATCAAGATCACCTGCGCCTGGTAAAGCCGGGGCGTCTCCAGCGACCATGGCACAACCTGCTGGAGCGGAATTTCCGCCGCCGCCGTGGTCGCGCGGCCGCGGCGCGCCGGGCATGGCCGGCTGATTTCCGCCGCGAGCTTGCCGTCCGGAGCGACAATCCTGATCCGGGCGGTCAGCGTCCTGCCCCGCAAGCCAGACTGTCCGATCACGGCATTGACCCGGACAAGTTTCCGCCGCAGGCATGGCAGGATGCAGAAATTATCCACCCACGCCGCGCCGCAAGCCTGCAGCGACACCCCGCGGTACAAGCCGCTCCAGATTGCGGCCCAATTGTAAATTCCGCCGTCAAAGGCCGAAATCCAAGCGCCGCCCCGGTGTTCGGCAACGCGCACCGTCAAAACATTCTCCGCGCGGCGCCGGACAAAGCTGGTGATGTCAAAAGCGAATTCGAGCAAGCCGCCGGGGTCCCGCCCCAGGTAATGCCCGTTGCACCAGAATTCGGCGCGGGGATGGACGCCGCCGAAGTGCAGCCGGATCCGGCGGTCCTGCCATTCCTCCGGCAGGCGGAAAACTTTGCGATACCAGGCGGCGCCCCGGTAGCCATGACGTTCCACCTGCAGCGCCGGATGCCCCATCTGCGATATGGTATGCTTCAAGGCGCCGCCGAAGCCCTGGGCCTGCCAGCAGCCGGGCACCTTGATCCGGTCGGCCAGGCCGTCCCTGCGCCACCAGCGCTGCCGGCGGCCCGCATCTTCCGGGTCGAGTTGAAATTCCCAGTTGCCGTTCAGCGAAGCAATGGTCATGGTTCGACGGGCAAGGTTCAAGGTTCAGGGTTCGGTGGACGGCGGTCGAAGTTGAGCGTTGTGATTATTCATCCAAAACCATCCAGCCCAGGTCGCCCGGATTGTCCGTGCGCAGCGCCAGGCGGGAAAGCCAGGGATGGAACGGGCGCCAGCGAATCATCCGCTCCTGGTTCATCTCCGCCGACGGCACCGCCCGGATAACATCCAGGCGCAGCGGCCGGCGCGCTAGATCCCGCTCGCGCAAAAAATTCAGGGGAATGCGCAGGATCAACGACCATTCCTGTTTGCCGCGCCAGGCGGCGGCCTGCCAGGGCTCGCCGTCGGGCGACTTCCAGCGCTGCCAGCGGCCGCCCCGCGCGTTGGCCAACAATGTCTGGCACGGCCAGAGGCGCCGCGGCTCGAGCATGACGCCTGCGCAATCGTTGTCCCACCAGGGATAAGGCATATGGCCGTTTCCATCGTCCGTCATCCGCAGACGCGCCATGTCCGGTTCCGCGCAAACAATCCCCACGTACAAATTGCGTCCATCATGCCCGGCCTTCCATCGGGTTTTGCGCGGCGCGTGTTCGGTGTCGGACAACGCCTTGGACCAGTAGGCGTGCGGGCTGATCACCACCTGGCATGCCTGCTCCGGCAGCGCATCCCAGGCAGGGCCGACCGGGCGGCCGTTCATCGCCGGCGGCATGGCAAACCGCCGGCAATGATAAACCGTTTCCCCCGCGGTAGCGGCCGAACTGCATTCGGCATCCGTCTTCCCCCTTGTAGCGGCCGAACTGCGTTCGGCATCCGCCTTCCCCACTGTAGCGGCCGAACTGCGTTCGGCATCCGTCTTCCCCACTGTAGCGGCCGAACTGCGTTCGGCATCCGCCGCCGTCGCCGCGCGCGGAAAAGCATAACCTTCAAACAACGGCCGGCGCGCGGCAATCTGTGTCGCGACGCGCGGGAATTCCACGCGCAGCAATTTCTCCAACTGCCGCATGCGCCAGCGGATCAACGCAGGATGGTACTTGTAGCCCTCGGCTTCCGAATGGAACCCCAGGCGGGAATCGGCCCGGGCCAGGTCCAGCAGCCGCCGGTCCAGCCGGATTTCATCCTGGACGATCTGGCGCATGCGGCGCAGGGATTGCCGCTGGCGCGCGGGCGTCTGGAAGGGCAAATCCTCGCGCAGCAGGTAGAAATCCAGGATATGGCTGGCGCTGTTGAACTGGATGCCCAACGCCTCCGCCACGCCCAGGTCGCGCAGCCGTTCCGGCTGGCGGCGGAAAGCCTGCCGCAGCGGCGCCAGCAACTGCATCCCCCGCCGCCAATCCCGCGCCATCCCCGCCAGCAATTGTTGAAACTCACGCGTGGTATGGGAGTAGCAAATCATTTCTCCGATCCGGTCGCCGCTGACCCCGTGCTTGATCTGCCAGGTCGGCGCCAGCGGCAGATCGCGGGGGATCAAGTACAGGGGCCAGACCGGCCCGTCATGACACGGCCCGTAATAGCCGGCCATAGCCGCATAGGGAAACTGGCGGTACCCCTGTTGGAACCACTGCCAGGCCTTCGCCACGCGCGCCGCATGCCGGCCCCAGTCGCGCCGCGCCAGATGCGTTAAAAACTCCGACTCCGACCGCGGGAACGGCGCGAATGCCAGTTCCCCCGCCGCGCGCGTCATCGGCGAGGGATATGTGCCGAAATACCAGCCGTACATCGCGCCGCTGACGCCCAGGCGGTGCATGGCGCGGTACTTGGCGTACAAGTTGCCCGGCACCGGCACGAACGGCGCCGTCGCCGTTTCATGCGAACACCCGACCTGCAGTTTGGCCGACATGCGTGTGCCGGACGCCGCGGCGCGCCGGGCGCAATCTCGGAAAACCCGGCTCGGGCCGATATACGCCAGCCAGTAGTCGCCGAGATAACGCGTCCGGCCCAACTGCCGGGCGCGTCCGCCCGACTCGAAATTATGCTGCAGGATGACTTTGGGCGGCACATGGCCGGCGGCATCCGCCGTCAATTTTTCGCCCCAGCCAATGTACTGGGAATAAGGCCAGGAAATCAGCTCAGCCGCCGGGTTGACCGCGTGCATACCGCGCTCCATGGCGGCCAGCGAATCCGCCAGCACCTCCCGCGGCTGCCGGCGGGAGCACCGCGGGCACCGGTTGTCGCGCGTACCGGCGGAATAGCAATGCGTCGGACGCTCGCCGACGCTGATCACGGCCATCCCGCCCAACCCCGGCGCCGCCGTAAAGATTTTGCGCGTGGTTTCCTCCACGTAACGCAAGCCGGCGGGCGAACTGACGCAGAAATAAGCATTGCCGCTGACATGATGTCCGGCCAGTTCCGGATGCCGCTTGAGCGCCGGGCTGTCGGGCGGGATGCTTGCCGGTTCGATGCAGAAAATGAAAATTTTAATGCCATAGCGCGCGCATTTGTCAATCGTCCGGTTCAGCTTGGCGAACCGCCGGGCGGCATCGCGGCCCGCGCCGGGAAACAGGCCGGACGGAACCAGGTCCTTCCACTCCACCGTCAACCACAAACCGTTCACCCCATCATGCGCCAGCCGGTTAAGGTATTCCGCAGGGTAATAATCAACATCGTCGGCCAGTTCATCGCGGTTTTTCGGCGGACGCTTGATCGGCCCGAAAAAGCAGCGCGAAAGCCGCGTGCGGATGACCGGCGTCTTCCGCGTGACACATGGTTGCAGGAACGGGCCGCCATTACGCTGCAATTCGTCCTCCAGGAACACCAGGCCGCGCCGGATGCCTTCCGTGTCGCCGGCCAGCACCCGGCATTCCGTGCGGGTGACTTCCACGCGATAAGTCTCGGGGATGACAGTGCGGATCAGACCCGTGGCAATGCGGTAGGCGCCCTGCTCCGGAATGCCGCCCAGGCGCAGGAACCGCCGGAAATCGGCATGCATTGTGTCCAGCAGACCGTAAGGATCGGGAAATTGCCAGTCCAGCCGGACCCCGCGGCGCAAATCAATCTCGCCCGCGCGCGGCCGCCGGCGCTCCCAGGGAATGGGCCGATGATGGAGCGGCTGCTGCAATTCGCGGATGAACCGCCAACTTGTTTCCGGCGGCTGGGGCGGGATGGCGGGCGACAGGCAGCCCGGGGCGGTCGGCGTTCCGTTTTGAAGCGCGGGTTTGGTTTTCACATCATATTATCCATCAAGGTATAGCGGCGTTTTGTTGCTCAAGTCGGTGGGGCTGCCGGCCGACCCGCCTCCTCATCTCCGGCCCGGGTGCATCGCAAACTCAGCCCCCGAACAGGAATTCGGCGATCATTTCCGCGCTGTCGCGCATCAGGCCGTAACTGATGACCACCGTGCGGAGTTCGTCGGGAATCAGCAGTTCCGCGTACGGCACGGTGGCGATCAGCACCACCGGCTTGCCGAACTGGAGCAAATCCCGGAGGAAAGGCTTGGTGTCGTTTTCCAGTCCGCGCGAGAAACTGCCGGTCGCCACGATGATGTCAAAATGCCCGGCCACCTCCCGGATGATTTTGGCGGCGGCGGCGGTGGTCTGCGGCGTGTAATCAATGTATCCGGCGTCCGGGGCATGCTTCAGGATGCATTCCCAGAGCAGGCCCGGATGGTTCCAACTGTCATTGTGCGCCCGTTGATTGTATGTTACGCGGTCCACCAGCAGGATTTTCCGGGACGGCCGCAGCGGCAGCAAATTCTGCTCGTCGCGCAGCACGCGGATCACGCGGCGCGCGGCTTCCAGCCCGGTTTTACGGTATTGCGGCTTGTGAATGGCGGCGTCCACGGCGCGCGGATCCACCAGGCCGCCCCGGTCGAACAGGCCGTAGTCGTATTTCATGCTCCAAATCCGGCGCAGCGACTGGTTCACCCGCTCTTCCGTGATGCGGCCGCCGCGGATGGCCGCCACGAGCGCGGCGTGCATTTCCCAGCGCAGCACGTTGTCATCCTTGAGCAACAGGATGTCCACCCCGGCCTCCAGCGCGCGGACGCAGGCCTCGCCCACGTCATACTTGGCCATCAGGCCGCCCATGGTCATGGAATCCGTGGTAACCACGCCCTCAAAACCGATTTCCTCCCGCAGAATCCCGTTGACAATCCTGGGCGACACGGTGGCGATTTCATTGCTCGGGTCCAGGTGCGGATAAATCGCATGGGCCAGCATCACCGCCGGCGCGCCTTTTTTGCCGCAGAGCGCGCGGTAGGGCGCCAGGTGCACGCGCCACATGGTGTCCCGGTCGAGTGTCACAGCCGAAACGCCGAAGTGCGCGTCATCCGCCGAAGCGCCCCGGCCGGGATAATGTTTCAGGCAGGCAATCATCTTCGCCCGCCGGAAACCTTCCACCGCCGCCCCCGCGCATTTAATCACCGTTTCCGGGTCGGCGCTGTAGGAGCGGGTATAAATTTCCGGGTTGCGGGGATTGGTGTTCACATCCACGACCGGCGAATGCAGCATGTCAATCCCGATGGCCTTGAGCTGCTTGCCGACAATGAACGACACCCGGCGCACCAGGTCGGCGTCGCCCAGGTCGCCGAATCCCATGCAGGCCGGCGGGGTGATCATGCCATGCGGCACGAAATTCGAGCCTTCGCCGGACTCGAAATCAATCACCATGTGCAGCGGAATGGCATACCGGCGGGCCAGCGCCCGGCGCCGGAAAACGTTCAACAACTCCGCGTATTCCGGCGCCGTCACGTAGGGCGGCGGGATGGATTCGTCGAATAATTTTTCGCGCGGGGCCGGCGGCCGCAGGACATTTTTCACGCCGGGCGACCCATCCGGCAGGTACCGGATGAACTTGCGGGCCAGGAACGGCGAAAGGCGCAGCCCGCCCAGGCCGTAGCGGTCAATAAACTCCAGCAATTCCGGTTCGATGAAGGAGCCGGTATAACCCAGCACCATTAATTGCGCCGCCTTCTCCTCCGGCGATAACGCGCCCAGCAATTTGTCTATCGTCTGCTGCTTGTTCATCACAATCATTCCTCCCTTTTTTTCACAATTTCCGCGTTTCCACGACGGCCAGCGCCGCAGCGATGAAAGCCTGCCGGCCCTTGGCGCGCATTTCGGCGGTATTCAATCCGAACCATGGAAATTCCAGCGCTATGCCGATGCCGCCGTGGATTTCCTCGCAATAGACAATCCAGTGGCTGATGCGGCCGCTGAGGATGTTCAAGGCCTTGTCCATGTCGTCCGCGCCGGCCGGTTTGCCGCCCCGGCGGACATATGCGGCCAGATCGGCCAGCCCCAATTTTTTCATCTGCGCGTATCCCAAGGGGCGCATATCCCAATGTTTGTGGTGCGCGGCGTCCGCCGGCATCAGCCGCCGGAACGACTCAGCCACATCGTCATGCCGGCCGTAAAGCATGCCGTCAGTGAATTTCAGCGTCCAGTTATGGAAAGTAAGGTACACGCCGGGCTTGATTTTATCCACTAACCGCCTGACGGTTTTAAGAGAGCTGTCCGGGATGTCGAACACCTGGTCCATGCGCGGCCCGCGCTCCCAGGTGCGCTGGCTCATGCCGTTATGCACGCCGTCCGGATTGGTCATCGGCATGATATAGACGCTGAATTTTTCCCGCAGGTAACGGGCCATGGCATCGTCCGAGGCGAGGAACCGCGCCACGCCTTCGGCGGAATATGATCCGGCCGTTTCATAGGCATGATCGCGCGCCTGGATGAAAAACGGCATGGCCTTGGGATTCGGGGATGGGAACCGGAACAGCCAGAGCGGCCGGCGTTCGCGGCTGCGCCCGGCGATTTCCACGCGCACGCCCTGCGTCCGCAATTCGCGCACGACTCCGGCCAATTGCTCCACGTTGTATTCCGGAAACAGGCCCAGGTGGGTCAGCCCAGGCGCAAGCTGCAGATAGTATTCCACGCGGGCGCCTTCCCGGCGGCCGGGGATCATGGTCCATTCCGCGTCGGTCTCATGGCGGATATAACCCAGATCGTGATGCTCGGTCCGGGCGGGCGTATCCCAATCCACGACCAGCGTCACCGTTTCCGCCGCTTTCCCGGTGTTCAGCAGCCGGGTGGAAAAACGCGAACCCTTGCCGGGAATCTCTTCGCCCAAACCCGGCCCGCGGCGCGTGCCCGGATAAAACACCCATCGCCCGCCGCGGCCGCGTTTCACGCCTTTTGCCGTATGCGGGCAGGCGCCGTCGAAATCCGTAATGATTTTAATGCTCATCATAGCCTTTCTTTTGAGTTCGGTGTTCTGTTTCCGGTATGGACGTTGAACCTAAATCCGGCAGTTGGCAAGTTTGCCGCGGATGCGCGGCGGCAAGGGTGACGGTGTATTAGTATACTCCGAACCCTTGCCAACAAAGCAGAGGCGGCAAAATCGCCAACCATTTTCTGGTTTGAAATTCAAAATTTTTTTCACATCCGAAAGGTACTTGCGACAGAAATCTATTTCCCCCTGTTTTCAATTGCTTATGTCAATTTTTGAATTTCAAATGCCGAGTTTAGGTTGAAAAACCTTGCCAAAAACCGGACGGCAAATTCGATCCGCTGGAACAGGCTGTCGCGCACGACAAACTCCTCCTGGGTGCAATCCCCCTGCCCGATCGGCCCGAAACCGTCAAGGGCCGGTATGCCGGCGGCCGCCACCCAGTTGGCGTCGGAAATCCCTCCGCGATGCTCTTCCGCCAGTTCCAACCCCATGTCCCGTCCTACCGCGCGGGCCATTTCAAAAATCCGCCGCGATGCCGGCGTCGGCTGCCAGGGCGCAATCAGCGAGGTCTCCTCCAACTCCAGGCGCACGCCGGGGACGGCCGGTTGCATAATCCGGCGCCGGACATCGGCCAGCGTATCGCGCATGATGCCGGCATCCCAGAAACGCAACTCGAATTCCATGGCGGCCAGTGCGGCGACGACATTGCCGGCCAGGCCGCCGCTGATTTTTCCCACGTTGGCGGCGACCTGGCCGTCCGACCGGTTGAATGATTCCACCAAACGGATTTTTTCGCCGATTTCCTGGATGGCGCTGATTTTGTCCGTCTTGAGATTGCCGAAATGGGCCGACTGGCCATGGGCGGTCAGGACATACCGCGCGATGCCCTTGCGGGTGGTGACCAGCGTATTATTCATGGCCGCGCATTCGAACTTGACGCCCAGTTGCGCCTGCCGCTCCGCTAAGCCCAAAAAATGCCGCTTGGAATTGTTCGACCCGGTTTCCTCGTCCGTGTTGAAAATCACGATCAACGGCATCCGCTCCAGCCATCCCAGGTGCGCCAGCGTCCGCAACGCCCAGACCAGCGTCACCAGACCGGCCTTCATGTCGTGCGCGCCCGGACCGTAAACGCGGCCATTGCGCTCGCTGGCGGAATTGAAGGCCGGATCGTCCGGGCACAAGGTGTCAATGTGCCCATGCAGAGCCGCCGGCTGGACGCCCGGCGCCTGGTAGGAGTAAATGTAAATATCGCCGCAGGTTGTTTGCGGGTCAATTTCCAGCGCGTACCCGGCCGGCATTAAATTACGGAGCATCAATTGGGTCCGATCCTGCCCCGCCTTATTGCCGGCGAATGTATTGATGGCGATCAGATCGCACAGATTGGCAACAATCGCGCTGGCATGTTGACTGAGGAAAGTCCCGATGCGATCCATGATTAAAACGATTCCAATACAATAAGATGCCGACCCGGCGCATTCAGCGGCGCGCGGACTTCCCGCGGCCCGGCGGGGATATAATTGCGGTCCAACTGGCGCTGGTAATCGTCCCGCGCCTCGGCGCGCCAGGCTTCCCGGCGGTTGATCAGCAGGCGTTCCCGACCCCATGACAGTCGCGGCAGAACCAATTCCGCGCTCATGCCCGGCGGCAGAAACACTTCCAGTTCCCAGCGCGCATCGGATTTTTCCCAACCGATCTCGATGGCGCCGGCCGGCGTGGGAATCCGGCCCTGCGCCCATTGCAATCCCATGGCCAGCGGCTGTATGATCGCTTTACGCCAGCCCGGCGCCGCCGTCTGAACACCTAAAATGTATTCCGGCAGCAAGTAGGCCGGGCCGGCGCCGAAGGGATGGCATAACGAGGAGGAAGTCGTCCGGAATTGCAGCCCGTCCCGGTAGCCGGTATGCCAGAATTCGGGCAGTGTGGTGTGTCCCGCGCGGATGATGGCGCCCCAGTAGCGATCCAGCAATTCCCGGGCCTGCAGTTCCAGGCCGCATTGCAGAAAGGCCTCCAGCAACAATGTCGCGTCAAACGGCGTCTGCGGCGGCATTATATCCGGCGCGGACCGCACCGACTCGGCCCAGGCGCCGGCGCGGTCGGGCAGCAGCGCGCCGGCCAGCGCGGCCCAGGCGTTGGCGGTCGGTGAAAATTGTTCCAGGAGCTTGCCATCCCTTAATCCATCCGCGAACAGGCCGCGCGATTCGACCCAGAAAGTTTCGCGGATGGCGGCGGCGGACGTGTCCGCCAGGGCGTCCCAGGCGCCGGCCTGCGCCGGATCATGGGCCGCGCGCGCCAGTTGCGCGCCCGCGCGCAACGCCAGGACATACTCGCTGTTGAACGCGCAGGTCACCCCCGTTTTCAGCATCGGATTCCAGCCGCCGAAACATTTGATTTCCGGCAAACCCGGCTTGAGTGTGTCCAGCAGCCCGGCGTCATTCCGGTACCGATGGAAGTGCGCCAGGATTTTCGCCAGCCGCGGCAGGCACCAGGCCAACAAATCATTGTCCGGCGCGTGGCGGTCGATGGCCGCCGCAATGGGAAAAAGCGACAAGGTCATTTCCGCCCAGTTTAATACCGGCCCATCCAGTTTGTATCCTAATCCGGCCGGCCCCGGCACCGGGACGATCCCATCATTCGTCATTATGCTCAAAGCCTGGCGCATAGTCTTGATGGACGGCCGCATATCGCCGAAACAGGCCGCCAGGGCGCGGCTGTGGACAACGACATCGGCCAGCCACAAGGCCTGCTCGCGGTTCAGGCAATCCACCGGGTGATCCTTGACGCCCGACCAGGCAGTTTCCCGTGATACTTTCCAGACGCTGGTCAACGTATCATCCGAGCAGCGGAACATGCCGCGCGTTTCAAACGGGTAAACCATCTCCTTGAAACGCGCGCTTAACACCGCAACCGGCGCGGTCAAACCGTGGAAATGCAACCCCAAACCCTGTCCGCCGCGCCAATCCAGCGGCTCGTAACACCCCTGGCCGGCCGGCGCGAGTCGCAGGCGGTCGGTCAACAACCAGGTATCGCCTTCACCGCAATAGATATCCAGAACGCCCGCGCCTTCCGCGGCCAGTTCCAACAGCGGGAAGCCGCCCATGACCCGGCCGTAATCGAGGAAAATCCATGCGCCTTCCGGCGCCGGATTGATGCGCATCGGCGTATTTTCAGGGCGGCCGCGCAACTCGCGGAATCCGTTGACAATGTCCAAGCCGGCCTGGGTGATTTCCACGCCCACCGGCTCATGCAGCACGGGCACGAGGAATGGAATTTCACGGGGAACCGGAGGGGGCAACGGCCCGTCCGGCGCGAACGGGAAGGCGGCCGCGGCCATCCAATGCGCATCGTCATAACCGGCGGCAGGCGCGGCCTGCAAGTCCGCCAAGCCGGCCATGTCAAATTCATGGCGGCATGGGCGGAAGCGGTTGATGGGCTGGCTGCAATCGCGCCAGCCGGGCGACGGGCGTACCCGCCAGGATGCATCCGTGGCGATAATGGCCCGGCCGCCCGCCTCCAATTGCGCCAGCAGACCCGGCGCGCCGTCATACAACGAGCTTCTGATCCCCGGCTGCGGCCGGAAATGGTGCGCCAGCCCGCATAAAACATTCTGCCCCGGCTGCAGCAGGCCGGCAATGTCATAAACATCGTAATACGGCCGGCGCGGATCCGCCCGGTCCGGACCGCGTCCGACAGGTTGTCCGTTCAGCAGCACCCGGTAGATATGGCTGGCGGAAATCAGCAGCCGGGCGGCATCGCCCATATCCGGCTGCCATATAAATTCTTTGCGAAACTGCAGCGTCGTCTGGGCCTGCCCGGACGCATCGGGCAGCCAAATCCATCCGGCCTGCCAGGCAACCGGGTCTGTGGTTGTATTGCGCACGCCTGTCTGATCCTCCCTTGTGCGGAAACTTTCCCGAAACAGACGTCATGTTATAACCTGAAGTTTGCGCACTGCAAGCGCAATATTCACTGAACACCAATGACGCTGGATGGGACTCACGTCCGGCCATGAGCGGCGCGGTAGGCGCTGGGCGCCAGGCGCAAGGCGCGTTTAAATGCGCGGCTGAATGAAAACACCGAAGTGTAGCCGACCTGGTCGGCAATTTGCGAGATCGTTAAATCGGTCGTGCTCATCAGGCTGCAGGCTTTCTGAATCCGCAGTCGTTGTATGTATTCGGCCGGACCCATACCCATTATGGCCTGAAAACGTTGATACAGGCTGCGCCGGGAGAGGCCGATGTATGCGGCCGTCTGTCCGGCGCAAATTTGTTCATGCAGATGCTCGACCAGGAAGGTCTGCAGTTTTTCAAGAAATTCGATGTCGCGCGTGGGATGCTCCGGGGGGGCGGTGTTTAGATCGTTATTGACGGATACGCAATCGGCCAGCTCCAGCAGCAGTGACCACAGATTGACGGCGATGCGACCGAGGATGCGCGGATGCATGCGTCGGGGATTGCAATAGTCGCCGATAATGGCATGGATCAGCGGCCAGGCCGAGGATGGTATGGATGTCGGATTGTTTTTCAATCCCAGCATATCCCGCGCATGATCAAGGCGGAACGAGCAGAAAAACCAGAGAAAATCAAGGCCTTCCAGGCCGGTGAAGTGATGAAACTGATGAGGGAACACCAGCAACGCACTGTGCGGGGGCAGGTGGAAGGCTACCTTATTGACAACCGCAGCACCGCCGCCGCGCAAGGTCAAAGCCAGCATGAACCGGTCGGGATGGATAATTGGGATGGCGCTGGGCTGTTTCCTGGGCGACCGCCGCATCAACAGAATTTCGCGGGGCAAATCTAATGCAGGCAATGGAAGCCTGGCGCTGGCAATGTTTGCTCCCGGCCTCATTGCCGCGGATATTTTTTCAATGTCGCCGATAATTTTGCCGGCGTTCATGCGCGACCTCTTTTTGAAGTCAAGATTACCTGTTTGCCCTGTCCCGGGCAAGCGGATTTGAATGTTAAAATAATTGCACGTCCGGCTATGGCCATGCCGGCCGGTTTGGGGTAGTATGCAGATTATGAATAATAAAACGGTTCGTGTCGGGCCGATTGGTTGCAGCAATCGCGGCAAGCCGAATGACTTGACCTGCGTGGAATCTCCTGAACCATGGACATGCCGCATGAAGGCGCAACGTTGAACGATGGCATCAACGCCGCTTTGGCCGACTTGGCCGCCCGCCGGGCGATTCATGCGGGAAAAGTGGTGGAGATGGATGAGTTGGAACTGGAAATATCCGGCAATTCCGATGAATCAAGGGGTGATCCATGAGAAATTACAGTCGTGCAATACGGGCCGTGGCTGCGCTGGCGGTAATAATCGTTTGTTCCTGTCAATGCGATATCGGCGCGGATGAACATCTGGCGGGAAGTTGGTGTTTTGACGAGGGCGCCGGATCGTGCGCCGGCGACAGCTCTGACTTCGGCAATCATGGGGTGTTGACAAATATGAATACCAATACCTGCTGGGTATTGGGCGCCTCCGGCTATGCTCTGGAATTCGAAGGATCGAACGACTGCGTCATGGTTGGAACAAATCTGCCGGTGTCCGGCATGGGCGCCCTGATGTATTGGATGAAAGCCGCCCGCGGCACAAATGAAACGATCTTGCATTTTTCCGAGGTGCGTTGCCATGACTTTATCCGCAATTACCTGAGCAAATATGGGATATTGGATTTGATGATTGAAGACGATGATGTTTTAAAAGTCAACCTGCAATATGATCTTGGCAAACTGGAAGGCGATTATGTCGGGCAGGCGCTGCACGTGGCATGGGCGCAGGATGGGGATGAAATCAAGCTGTATCTTAACGGGCGGCAAAAACCGCTGGCGGGCATGAACAGCGGCGCTTGGTGGACGGATCATTTAACGTTGAAGGAATGCCGGATCGGCGGCGGCAGCTGGTCGAGTTACTTCCAAGGCGTGCTGGATGAATTCAAGGTTTTTTCCGGAACGGTTGGCGCGGCCAATATTGCCTATGAGTATCTGGGCCAATATTTGTGCGGCGATTGGCATTTGGACGAAAACACGGGCGCTTCGGCCGCGGATGCCTCCGATTGTGGCAATCATGGAATGGTGTTGGGCAGTCCAGATTGGTCAACCGGCATGGTTGACAATGCGCTGGTTTTCGACGGAGTGTCTGGCGGAGTACAGATAAACTATCCTGTCGGCATGCAGACCGAGGTCGGCGCGATCGAATTCTGGATGAAAGCCGACGGCGCTCAATACTCGACCATTTTCCATCTCTACCAGACACGGACCAGGGATTACCTGCGGGTTAAATTAAATTCCGATGGGCGTCTGGACGTCATTGTTGAATCCAACGATGTGGCCATGGTCAATGTATACTACGACCTGGATGATCTGCCGTCAGGATACATCGAGCAATGGTTACATGTGGTCTGGGTGCAGGATGGGTCAAATATAAACTTGTATATCAACGGCGAACCGCGATCGTTGGCCGGTTTGAACGGCGCATGGTGGTCGAGTCACTTTTACCCGGTCAAGTGCCTTCTGGGATGCGGTAGTTGGGGTTATTTCGACGGCGCGCTGGATGAATTCAAGGTGTATCGGCGGGCGCTTGGCCCGGAAGAAGTGCGCCAGATTTATTTTGACAATGGGGGCGGCCGTGATTATGGCTGCGAATCCAATCCGACCGGCAATCCCATCGGCGGCGGCGCCGATTACAATGCCATCTTCGTGAACGGCGATTATGTCGTCACAGACAAGGTGGAATTACTCTGGGCGTTAAGCAATGCCGTGGCCGGTGATGTGGTGTATGTGAACGCGATGGAAATTGATCTTTCGGGTGAAACCATCGTCATTCCCGGAGGGGTAACACTGGCCGGCAACCGCGGACATGCCGGCGCCGCCGGCCCCTTGTTGCACAGCGACCAGTCGCCGCCGGTGAACTATGTTCGACTTTTTGAGGCCGGCGGCGCCAAGGTAAGAATCACCGGTTTGCAAATCCGGGGGCCGCATGCCGAAATAGGGGCTGCGGCATACGACCCGCCTGTGTCCATTGGCATTAACTCGGGTTTTGCGAACTTGGAGGTTGATAATTGCGAGATATCCGCTTGGAGCCATTCCGGCATTCATCTCACTTCCGGCGGGACGAATGCCTGGGTACATCACAATTACATCCATCACTGTCAGCGATGCGGATTGGGATACGGCATATGCCTCGGCCATGATGATGCGACTTGCGTGGTCGAGGCAAATCTGTTTGACTATTGCCGGCATGCGGTGGCGGGAACTGGCGATTCCGGCAACAGTTATGAAGCATGTTACAATCTGGTGCTGGAGCATGCCAATGGGCACGTTTTCGACATGCATGGTTCTCCTTATGAGGCGGGCATAGCGGGTGATATGATACATATTCACCACAATACAGTCCACGTCACGGATTGGTATGCGGTGAAAATCCGCGCCCGTCCGAATATCGGCGCTCATATCCATCATAATTGGTTCCATGGCGATGTTCCGGCGGCCATTCAAATCAATGCATTCGGTAATTTCCAGGCAAGCTCCAATTTGCTCACTGCCACTCGCTATTTCAAGAGTAATGACTAGGTCCAGCAATGATTTTGCGGGAGCAACGATAAACGCCGCCATTAATTAAACAGGGGCTTCAGCCTTTTGCGCGGGTAAATTCCGGGCAAACACATTATAAGCAGGTAATGTATAGCAAATTACATTATCAGAAGAAAATACGAAGGCTTTGAATAATATTAATGTCGTAACGCTATCGTATTAAATCTGTTACATAATTATTGACCTGTAAACATCCACACAAAACCGGGAAGCGGCATTAAAAAAACTGCGGGAGATAACAGATGTTGAAAATAGATGCAGGCATTATGATGCTGGCTGGCACGGTCATGTGCTTTGGCACAAATGGCCTGGCCGGAGCCGACGGCACCCCCCCGGCCTTGCCTGCGGTTGCAGTCTTGAAAATACAACCGGATGAACGGCCAGTGATTGACGGCCGGCTGGATGAGGATTTCTGGCAGGATTGCTCCACCGTGGAATTACAATTGGTGGTGCCGCCCGGGGGCGCGCCGGCGCAACGCACGGCGTCTAAAATCGCCACGGATGGCTCCTGGCTGTTTGTCGGGATTGCGGCCGCGGATAACACCTTGCTGGATGATGCCGCGGCGCAGACGCCGCTGCTGAATACCAGGCAGGATTACGTTGAGTTCCACCTGGATCCGGGCACGGCCGGCAAAAGACATTTCCGGTTCGCCGTCAACCGGTTCGGCCATATGCTGGCCGACCTGAAAGGGATTGACGCCAATCCCGGCCATGCCATGCATTGGCGCGCCGCCGGCGCGGCCGCCGCCGACGGCTGGAGCGTTGAAATGGCCTTGCCCCTGTTTTATTTCGCCGAGGTTGCCGGCGCCGGCCCGGGCTGGCGGGTCAATTTCTGCCGCCTGGATACCGCCCCGGCCGAAATCAGTTCCTGGGCGCCGGTGCTCAGAAAATTCGCCGAACCGGAACATTTTGGCCGGCTGGAGAACCTGCCGGCCGGTTTGCCCCCTGCCGGCCAATTGCCGCGACGCCCTTTTGCTCCGCGCCTGACGTACATCCTGGCCGGCCCCACCACGGATCAAACGGGCGAATACGTCAGCCTGGTGCGCATCGGGATGGTCAATGACTCCTCCAACGCCGGCGGCGCGGTCTCTTTGCATCTGCGGGACGAATCGGTTCCCGGACAGCCCATGGCAATGGTCACCAATGTGGCGCTGAAACCCGGCGAACATCAGTGTGAGGCAACCATGGAATTGAAACGCCCGCTGGAATTCATTCCCCGGCCTGAGGTGACCTTGAGTCTGCGGGATGAGATGGGAACCTGGGCGCAAACCATGGCGCATGGCCAGGGCGCCATTGTGGAAAAATATGCCGCATGGCTCGATCACTCCTATTACACGCTCGAAACACAGGCAGTGCTGTATGTGGAAACCGCCGGCGATCAACCGCCGCCGTCAAACGCCAGTGTGCAGACCGTGCTGATAAATTCTGCCGGATCAAATCTTTGGGCCGGGCCGGCCCGGCCGGCCGCCCCCGGCGTCTGGCGCGCGGCTATTCCTTTGGCGGAATTGCCGCCGGCCAGGTACACGCTTGAGGTTCAAGTCAGAAATGCCTCCGCGGATGCCCGGCCGGAACGGAAGATTGCGGTATTGAACAAGCTGCCGCCGGCGCCGGCCGGACGGGAAGTTAAAATTGACCATTTCAACCGGTGTGTCCTGATCGGCGATCAGCCGTTTTTCCCGTTTGGTGTCTGCTGGATGCCGGCGCATTCCGCCGACTTGGACCTGGCGCATTTGAAAGCGCTGGGCTTCAACACCGTCATCCGCTGGACCAGGTTTGACGGATCACCTGACGATAACGGCGCTGTGGCGGCGCGGGTGGGACAAGATTCGCTGCTGGCGGCGGCGGAGAAACACGGAATCACGGTCGTAGAACAGCCGAAAAGCACGCGCCAGCGCGATGCCGGCAACCAGCGTGTCTGGCGTTGGATTTACCCCCGGTTTGTCGAAAACTATCATGACTGGAAAGCCAACGACCTGCCCGCCGTGATGGCTGTCATGCGCGCCCACCCGGCGGTGGCGGCTTACCTGGCGATTGACGAGCCATCGGACGTGATCGTGCAGCCGGGCAATGTGCCCCTGGCGCGCCTTCTCAACGACATGATGGCAAGCATCGTCCAATTGGACCCCTACAAGCCGGTATTTCTCAATTTCGGCGGAATGCTGCCCGATCGGATGGAGTGGCTGGACAATCAATCGTTTTTCGCCTCGTTTAATTACTGGCTGGTCCAGCCCGATGCCGCCGCGACCGCCGTCCGCCTCGCGGCGACGCTGCAACATAATTCCCGGTTGGCGGAAAAATACCGCAAGCCGCTTTGGCTCATGCCGACGACGGAGCTTAACTGGAGCGCCCAGGCCGTCCCCATGTCCGCGGCGGAAAACCGGACGCAGCTTTACATCATGCTGATTCACGGCGCCAAAGGCATAAATTATTTTTCCTGGCCCTGGCTCCATGCCGCCACGGATGCCAGCCTGGCGGAACTGGCCCGGGAGGTCCAGGTCCTGGCCCCGGCCCTGCTCCGGCGGCGGCCGGCCCAGCGCGTGACATACGCGACAGCGGAAGGCCGGGACAACGATGCCGGCGCACTGATGGCCGCCTTACTCGTCGAGCCGGATGACACGCCCTTGCTGATGTTTCTGAATGCCGGCGCCGAGCCGGTCAGAATCAGATGTTCGTTGCCCTGGCTGGATGGCGAACATCGCCTGGCGTCATGCTTCGATGCCTCGCACGCGGACTTCAAGGATGGATCCTTTCATGCAGAATTTGACCCCTTGGCCACCAGGATTTACCGGATCAGCGGAGCCAGCATCACCAATGCATGGCAAAGGCACGATATCCTGATCCGTGTTGAGCGGGAGATTGCCGAGGTTGACGCAACTGGCGGGAAGCCCGCAAACCTGATCCCTGACGCCTTGTTTAATGACGCCTCCGCCTGGCTGATCCGCGAGCGCGACGCCGGCAAGGTTGATTTTGCCGCCCAGCCGGGGAATGAACCGGGGCGCATGCTGATTTTGGATGGCGCGGCGGGCGGCGGTATTTACGCGCGCTCTCCACGCTTCCGGTTGCGCCCATATCACCGGTATCGCCTATCCGCCACTGTGCGTTACGAAAAGGCGGGCGGCGCGCGGGCGGCGGGCATGTCGTTGCGGGCGGCGGATGCCGGGGACGCGGCCGGAGAATTACCCGCGCTGCAATGCGGCAATCCGGCGCAGCCGGAATGGCAGGCAGTGGAGCGCGTTCTGCAAGCGCACGCCGATCATCCGGCATCCGTCAGGCTGGTCATTTATTGGAACGCGCCAGCCGGCGGACGCCTCTGCCTCAAAGATATCTCCCTGCTGGACCTGGGGCCGGCGACCAATACGGCCAGTTCGAAAAACCGCGTGCCCAATCCCAGTTTCGAAGATGCGCGCCTGCCCGGCTGGCCGGATTACTGGCAGCCGCGCGGCTTTGACCGGGCGATTCTGACCGAACACCGGCTGGGCATGCCGGGCGCTCCCTGGCAATCAGACGATGACCATCCGTTCCACGGCCGGGTGTCATTGCGGATGGCGCCGGCAGCGGGCGCGACGGCTTCCACCCCTTTCCAGCGCGCCGGATTCGGCATACCGGCGGAAGAAAGCCGGCCCTTCGAATTTACCGCCTGGCTGCGCGCGGAAAACGAGCATACCCCCGTACGGATTGTTTTGCGGGGGCTTGGCAGCAAAACTTTTGAGGTCGGCCCCGCGTGGACCCGTGTGGCAATGTCCGGCGTTAAGACCAATCCGCTCTCCGCCGCCTACCGCGATTTTACCGCCATCACCATCAGTGCTCCGGGAACCGTCTGGGTGGATGCCGTCTGCCTCGCGGAATGCGACCCGGCGGCGCCGGCTGTGAAAAAAGATTAACTTTACCGTTTGCAAACATTACAATGGCCGCGGCCAACCTGACCTGAATTATTGAAAGGAGCCGTTATGAAAAAAGCAGTCGCAATTGCCTGGTTATCGCCCATCCTGCTGGCGGCGGATACACATTACGTCCGCCCGCCGGAGACCTGCACCAATACCTACGCGCAATATCCGTTCACCTCCTGGGAGACCGCCTCCACCAATCTCCAGTGGGCCGTCAATGCTGCCGGCACGGCGGGAACGGTGCTGGTATCCAACGGCGTTTATCGTCTGACCAACAATGTGGTAATAACGGACGCCATCTATGTGCGCAGTTGGGTTGACGGCGCTTTTGACCCGACCAACACGGTGCTGGATGGACAAGGCAGCGTGGCCTGCCTTTATTTGAACCATACCGGTGCGGTCGTGGCCGGATTCGCCTTTACCAACGGCAACGGGGTTGGCGGCAACAACAGTAATTATGGCGGCGCGGTATATATCGGGAGCGGCGTGTCATCCGGGGGCACGCTATCCAATTGCATCGTCGCAGGGAACACCGCCCCTCAGCAAGGCGGCGGGATTTATGCCCGCGGCAACTATTGCTTGATTGTCGATTGCCGGGTCGAAAGCAATACCGTGATCAATGCCGGCGACCGCGGCGGCGGCGGGATCAGCATGTATGGCGGCACGGTTCGCGGCTGCCTGGTGCGGACGAACGTGATTCTGGAGTCGTCTTCGATATACACCGGCGGCGGCGGAATCGCCAGCCGCGACAGCGTGCTGATTGACGATTGCGTCATTGAAAACAATTTCACCGTCAACATGGGCGGTGGAGTTTTTGCCACCGAGCAGTCCGTTATCAGCAATACCGTCATCCGGAATAACCATTCCACCGGACAGACGGATTCGCAAGGCGGCGGGGGGCTGGCCCTGCGCAATTGCTATTCCTGGGTTGCAGACTGCATGATCGTGGACAACCACTGCGCCAGTAACGGCGGCGGCGTGCTGATCTACCAGGGCGCCAGCGGCTACTTCTCCACCATCTCCAATTCCACAATCCGCGGCAATATCGCGGGCCGCCGCGGCGGCGGAGTCAATCTGTCGCCCGGTTCGCCCAGCTATGCGGTCACCAACAAAATTATTGCCTGCATGATCGAAACCAACCAGTCGGGGGATTCAGGCGGCGGCGTGTTTATCGGCACCGGCGGCATTTTGATGGATCGGTGCATTCTCCGCGGGAACCAGGCCAGCAGCGAAGGCGGGTTCCGCAACATGAATGCCAGTGCGAATTTCCCGACGATTATCCGCAACACCCTGATTACCGGCAATTCCGCCGCGGGCAATTGCGGCGGCGCCCGCCTGCGCTACGGCGGCATCATGCAGAATTGCACCGTTTCCAGCAATTACGCCGGCGGCTCGGTCGGCGGACTATGGCTGGACGGAACCAACCTGACCGAAGGGCCGGTGACCCTCACCAATGTCATTTGCCGCTATAATTTCGCCGGCGAAACCGAAGTTAATTACACCTTGTCGGACGGCGCGGTCGTCGCCTACAGTTGCACCTGGCCGACCAATGGCCTGGCCGGCCCGGGCAATATCGAGGCTGACCCGCTGTTCGTTGACACCAACGCCGGCAATTACCGCCTGCAGGCCGGGTCGCCCTGCATCAATGCCGGGGCCCTGCAGCCGGCCTGGATGCCGGATGGCCTGGACCTGGATGGGCGGCCGCGCCTGGACCGGTTTTCCCGGGCGGTTGATATGGGCTGCCATGAACACATCTTGTCCGGCATGTTATTGCAAATCCGCTAAACACAAGGGAGATGGAATGAAAGCAAAACTGGCGATTAACGGCGGCGACCCGGCCATTAACCGAACCTGGCCCAGGGAACAGTGGCCGGTGATCAATCCGGAAGACGAGGCGGCCGTCTTGGATGTTTTACGCGGGCGGAAAATGTCCGGCACCGACATCACCGCGCAATTCGAGGAGGAATACGCCCGGTGGCAGGGCGCCCGGTTCGCCCTGGCCTGCAACAACGGCACGGCGGCTTTGCATTGCGCCATGTTCGGCGCCGGATTGCGCCGGGGCGACGAGGTCATTTCCACCACCTGGACTTACTGGGCCAGCCATGTGGCCCTGACCAATCTGGGCGCCACTGTCATCTTCGGCGACATTGACCCGCATACCCTGTGCCTGAATCCGCGCGATGCCGAACGCCGGATCACGCCGCGCACCCGCGCCATCATCGTGCCCCATATTTACGGCTACCCGGCCGCAATGGACGCCTTCCTGCAGCTGGCCGAACGCCACCACCTGAAAATCATCGAAGATTACTCGCATGCGCATGGCGCCACCTGGCGCGGCCGCAAGGTCGGCTCCATCGGCCATGTCGGCGCGGCTTCGCTCATGACCGGCAAGCCCCTGGCGGCGGGCGAAGGCGGGGTGCTGAACACCGACGACCGCGCGATTTACGAACGGGCGGTCATGTTCGGACATTACGAACGCATCAAAACCTGCGTGCAGGATCCGGCCTGGCTGCGGTTTGCCGGGCTGCCGGTCGGCGGTTTCAAGTACCGCATGCACCAGATGACGAGCGCCATGGCGCGGATCAGGCTGAAACATTACGACCAGGACCGCGCGCCGGGCGCGCAGGCCCTGGAGCGGCTCTTCCGGCAATGCGCGGACATCCCCGGCGTGGACTGCAATTTTCCGCTGCACGACCCGGATGTCACAATCAGTTCTTCGTACTGCCAGCGGTTCATCCTGGGCGACGAAATCATCAGCCGCGTCCCGAACACCGTGATCGCCGAGGCCATGCGCGCCGAGGGGGTGTCGTGCTCCGCGGGCGGCTACGCCTGCCATCACCTGCACCCATTCTGGAACGAATGCGATGTGTATGGTGACGGCAAACCGACCCGGCTGGCGTTCGCCGACCGCGATGTCCGGCAGGGACCGGGCGATTGCCCGGTAGCCGAGCGGATCAACCACCGCCTGATCAGCGTGCCGCGCTTTGTAAGGTTCGACCCGGCCATGGTGGACCAGATAGCCGCGGCTTACCGCAAGGTCCTGACCAACCTCGATCAACTGGCCGGCCGCGCGGCCGTCGGCGGCGTTGACCGGTTCACCTCGCTGGGCTGAACCATGGCGCGCCGAGCGGCGACGCTTATGATCTTGGCTGGGCCGGGAGGGACGCTGGATGCTCCGGCACGGCGCGGGACGACATGATTTCTCCCAGCACGCGCGCGCCGCGCACGGGGCGCACATCCGCCTGCCCCATGGTGTAAGTCAAGGCCGGGGTGACCCATGGCTCACGGGGACGCAGCAGGCGGTCGCGCAAATTCAGCCGGTCGTATCCGGCCTGCCATGGTCCGCGGCGTTTCACGCCCAGGCATGCAGCCAGCGCGAAATCCGGCCGCGCGCCGGTTTCATCGCACAACGAAGTTACGCCAGTGGCAATCAGCCGGGCGTATTCCGGCGCCTGGTCATAATCCGGCGCATGCAAGCCCACCATCAGCCGGCGCGGGCATTCGCGCACCCAATTGTATACCGGCGCCATATTTTCGTTTATTTTCATAATTCACATTAAACATGATGACAAATATTTCTGACAATAATCGCAAATTGCTGGCGAAATGAAAACAGCAAATTGTCCTGTAGTTTTGACTGAACGTCCGGGACAAAAAATGCCGCCAACCAGCCTGGTTGCCACCTGTCGTATTTCCGGCTTGCGTGTTCAATTCGCTTGGAATATCTTTGCGCGAGTATGTCATCAAGCATAAAAATCCATATCGCCAAGATAATCGGGCGCATGCCCGATCCGGTCAACTACCACGGTGGCGTGGCCTTGCCGGAGCTGAGCCTGCCTGTCGGCATCAACATGTTCCCGCGCCCGCGGGGCGCGGCGCCATTTTACCATGAGCCGAAAAGGCATCTCTCCCGCCATGCGCTGATCTTGGCGATGGCAGTCAGAGGCTGGGTGTCTGTGAACCAGAATTTACTCCCGCTGTGCGGTAATAACGCGTTGCTCATTTTCCCCGGCCAGATGCATTATTACGTCCAACTGATGGTGCCGCCGCGCCGCTGGCTATTTGTGACTTTTCACCTGGACCAGGATTTGGCGCTGGCCGGCTTGCGCGATGCGCCGGCTATGATTGACGCCGGCGCCTGGCGGCTGGTGGACGTGCTGGCGGCGGATTACCTGGACGCGCTCCGCCAGCGGCCGGAAGCCGCGACCCGGCTGGCCTTCACCCTGTGGCGCCTGCTGTGGCGGCTGGCGTCCCTGCGCGCGCACCACCCGATGAAACAGACAGGCGATTTCAACATCAACCGGCAGGATCACAACCTGGTTGCCAAAATCCATCAACACCTTGAATCCAATTTTTCCCATGACCTTAATGTTGAGTCCATTGCCGCCGCCGTGGGGGTTTCCCGGAGCCGGTTGCAGGCGCGTTTCCACGCCATAATGGGCATGGGCATCGCCAATTTTATCCGCCGCCACCGGCTGAAACATGCTTGCCTGATGCTCTCCCGGACCGATGACAGCATGGCGGCAATCGGCGAACAATGCGGATTCAGCTCGATTTATGTCTTCAGCCGGACGTTCAAGCGCGTGCTGGGGATCACCCCCAAGGCCTACCGCCAACGCGTCCGGCGGCGGTGAGTTTAGTATGCGGGGGCGGTGTCAGGGGGATTTGTTCTTGCGTAACACCTTAAAACCGTAAACCGTAAAACTTCCAAAACGTGAGTTTTGGAATTTGTTAAAGGAAGTATGATTCATGCATAGAACCATGGCGGCAGATTTCAAGAATCCCGGCAGCGCGTTCCGCGCCAAGCCATTCTGGGCGTGGAACGGCAAACTGGATGAAACCGAGTTGCGCCGGCAAATCCGCGTGATGCAACGCATGGGCCTGGGCGGCTTTTTCATGCATTCGCGCGTTGGACTGGACACCCCTTACCTCTCCGATGAATGGTTCCGCCTGGTCGGCGCCTGCGTCGATGAAGCCCGTCAAAACGGGATGGAAGCCTGGCTCTACGACGAGGACCGCTGGCCTTCGGGCGCCGGCGGCGGTTTGGTGACCAAAAATCCGAAATACCGCGCGCGCACACTGGTGATGGACGAACTGGCCAAGCCGGCCGATCTCCGGTGCCGGAATAACTGGCTGGCGGTTTTCATCGCGCGCCGGCAGGATGCGGGAACGCTGGCATACGCGCGCCGCACTGCCCGGCCCGGCGCCGCCCGATTGGCGCGCGGCGAGTTTCTGCTGGCATTTCGCTCTGAAATGATGCCGGACAGTTCATGGTTCAATGGCTATACATACCTGGACACACTTAATCCCGCCGCAGTGCGTAAATTCATCCGCGTCACCCATGCGGAATACGCCCGGCGTTTCGGCAAGCAATTCGGGCGGACCATTCCCGGAATCTTTACCGACGAACCGCATCACGGCCCCATGTTCAACCATGCGCTGGAGAGCGCCGGGATTCCCTGGACCGATGCCCTTCCCACAATCTTCCGGCAACGTTATGATTACGACCTGCTGCCGCGCCTGCCGGAGTTGTTTTATGACCTCGCCGGACTACCCGTATCCCAGGCGCGCTACCATTACCATGACTGCCTGTCCTGGATGTTCAGCGAGTATTTCTGCCGCCAGATCGGCGAGTGGTGCGCGCGGCATAACCTGCCGCTCACCGGACACCTGCTCTTCGAGGATTCCCTGACCGGGCAGACCAATGCCTCCGGCGATTGCATGCGCGCTTATGAACACATGCAGATTCCGGGGATGGACCTGCTGACCGAGCGCGCCCGTTTTTACAATACGGCCAAACAGGTGTCGTCGGTGGCGCGCCAATTCGGGCGCCAGTGGCGCCTGACCGAGACTTACGGTTGCACCGGCTGGGATTTTTCGTTTGAAAGCCATAAGGCGTTGGGCGACTGGCAGATGGCACTGGGCATCAACCTGCGCTGCCAGCACCTGAGCTACTTCACCATGGCCGGCTCAGCCAAGCGCGATTACCCCGCATCCATCTTTTACCAATCGCCCTGGTGGGAATCATACGGCAAGGTGGAGGATTATTTCGCCAGGATTAATGCCATCATGACACGGGGAGAGGAAGTGCGCGACCTGCTGGTAATCCATCCGGTGGAATCCGCCTGGCTGCTATATCAAATGGAATTTGCCAAAACGCATACCCAGGCCGATATCAACCAAAAATTCATCAAACTGACCGAATACCTCCTGCAGCACCAGTTGGATTTCGATTTCGGCGCCGAATCCATCCTCCAAAAACACGGCCGGGCGCAGATCGGCCGCGGCGGCGTTCGCCTGGTGGTTAATCGCGCGGCTTATACTACCGTGCTGGTGCCGGAAATGCTCACCATGCGCTCATCCACCCTGCGCCTGCTGCAAAAGTTTTCCGCGCAGGGCGGCCGCCTGGTGTTTCTGGGCGCGCCACCCCCGCTGGTGGATGCCCAGCCGTCCAGCCTGCCGGCCAACCTGGCTGATAATTGCGCCCGGATTGCCGGACTGACCCCCGCCCTCGTCCGGGCACTGGAACCCACCTGCCGCCGGATTAAAATCACGGATGAAGCGGGCAAGCCGGTGCATTCGGCGCTTTATCTCCTGCGCCAGGATGCGGGCGCTTATTACCTGTTCGTCGCCAATACCAGCCATTCCCGCGCCCAACTCAAGCGCTTCATGGATGCCAGGATATGCGACAGGCAGGCAGCATGGCGCGAAATCATCATCCGCGGCTTCGCCGATTGCGCCGGCGCGCCCCAGGCCTGGAATCCCGAAACCGGCCAAATCTTTACCGCCAACGCCCATCAAGCGCCGGACGGCGCCTGGGAAATCCGCGCGCCATTCCACCGCCTGGCCAGCCATGTGTTCGTCATCCCAAAACGCCCTGCCCGGGCGCATTTACCGCCGTCAAAATCGCCGCGCATAACTAAAACCATTAAATTGCCGGCCGGACAACGCCCGTTTGCCATGAGCGAACAGAATGTCCTGGCCCTGGACCGGCCCGCGTTCCGTCTTAATCACAGTCCATGGCAGCCGACCGGCGATATTCTGCGGGTTGACCGGCTGATTCGCGAGAAGCTGGGACTGCCTCTGCGTTCCGGCCGCATGGTTCAGCCCTGGGCCCGCTCGGACGAAACCAATGCCGCCGCCGCCCGGGTCGAATTGCGTTACACCATCAACGTTAAACATCCACCGTCCGGCATGCTGCACCTTGCCATCGAACAGCCCGGCGACTTTGATATCCGGCTCAACGGAATGCCATTGCCGGCGGAAACCGATGCCGGCTGGTGGTGCGACCAGTCGCTTCGCCTGCTGCCGGTTGATCCGGCCCTGCTGCGGATCGGTACAAACGAACTTGCCTTGACCAACGCGCGCTACACGGCGCGTTCCAACCTTGAAATAATTTACCTGCAGGGCGACTTCGGCGTTGCTTTGCGCGGAAGCGAGGCCTCTCTGACCCGGCCGCCAGCCTTTTTGAAACTCGGGGATTGGACCCGGCAAGGCCTGCCGTTTTATTCAGGCAATCTTACTTACCGGTGGCACAACGTCAAAATACCGCACAACCCCGGAGTGACTTATGCCTTGACTATTCCGGCATTCCGCGGGGTGGCGGTGCGGGTGCTGCTCAATGGGCGGCCGGCCGGGATTGCAGCCTGGCCGCCCTACGAAGTGGACATCACCGACCATTGCACGGGCAGCCCGTTGACCATCGGCGTGGAAATCCTGGGACACCGGCGCAATTCGCACGGGCCGCTGCATCATGCGGAAAAGTGGCCGCACTGGACCGGCCCGGCCGAATTCGAAACTGCGGATGACCAATGGCAGGATGATTACCAACTGGTCCCCTGCGGCCTGATGGCGCCGCCAAAAATATTAATCCGCCAGGCTTGATGGGCGCGGATAATGGCGGCGTAGATTCCCGGCAGGAAGTCCAAGTTCCGCAATCCTGAACCATCGCTGAAATTGCGCGTGTTTTCATGCACATACCGGAAAACAACTTGGCATATTTTTGATGGAGCCGGAACGCCCTCGTCCCGTTTCTGGACGGTTTGGCCCGACAAACCGCGTAAAAAAGTGCCAAGTCATTTTCACCCTGCATCAGGGAGGAAATAATGGCGCCCCGGCTGCCCGGCAGTCGGATCTATAAATGTAATGCCCTGCCGGAACGCCCCCAGCCAAGCAAAGGCCGATGACCGCCCGACAAAGGGTAATTTCAAAGTAATCACCATTCACCTGCGGGTGTAAATATGAATCCGGCTGTCATGGTGGCCCACCATCACAATATCGTCAGTGGCCGCGCCGGTGACTTTGGCCGCAATAGCGCACATCGGCACGCATGTAATGGGAAAAATATCCACCGGCTGCCCGTACCGGTCAATGATATGCATGAAGCGCAGCCAGCATTCCTCGTGCCTGGCCAACTCTTCCAGGGAACAATTGGTCTTATAGCAACCGCGTACGCGCGTTACCGGGAACCCGGAATATTCCGGCTGCGCGAACTCAATTTTGCCCTTGCCGCTCCAGTTGACCAGCGCGCCGGCGGTCGTCAGCCGGCCGAAAGGAACATCATCGCAAAGACAGGTGTAGTTGTCATAAGTCCAGAGCGGTTCCCCATGGCACGTAAACAAGTGCGACCGGCGTCGGTAAGATTCGGCGACATACACTTCTTTCCCGGGTTTATCGGGGAACAAATCGGCAACGATAATTTTCTGTACGTGGTCATAATTCACGCCATCTTCATCCTTCTTCCAGATGATATTGCCGTTTTGATCAATAATGTTCGGCCCGCAAACCAAGGCCACCTGCCGGCCATGGCAAGCGTCAGTTTCCGGCAGCACCCGATCAATGACGAAATCATCAACATGCGAATCCTTGCCCAACTCGGTCGGAACGTGTTTCCGCTATAATAGATTACCATCACAATCAATAACCCAGAATTGGGCGACATGCTCCCGCAGCCCCATACTGAACCCCAGTTCCGGGCGGCCATCCGCATTCAAGTCCCCGTGATGCATGCAATCAACGAAAATATCGCCCGGAGTTTTCAACTCCCAAAGCACTGTGCCGCCGGCCGTGACAGCTTTAACGCATCCTGTGTCATTTGCGTCATGCGGCTTGGTGACCGTGGCTACGATCATATTTTCGCCCCGTTGGGCGTCATAAATACAATTCCAGAGCGCACAGAGCCCGCCCAGGTCAATGGTATTTTTAATGCGCCCCGTCATGCCGTCCAGGACATAAATGGGGCCGTCGCCGACAATAACTTCTTTGCGCCCATCCTGATCAACATCCGCAATCTCCGTCAACAGATGACGATGCGCGCTCTTATACCAGACATGCACCAGATCGAAGGGTGGTTTTTCCGGATCGTTATACCAGGCATGATAAAATTTAATGTCGCGATTTTCCCAGACCATTTCACCGTCGCCGCGATAAAGCCTGACCAGATCGGCTTCGCCAATATTGAACGGAATGGCAATTTCATCCAGACCGTCGCCATCCACATCGGCGACGGCTATATTGCAGGAATTAATTGTCTGCTCATCAGCCAGCTTGATTACCCGGTGATGAATCCGTTCGCCGGGGAAAACAAGTTCCACGCCGGCCGGCGCCTTTAAATAACCGTTATTAAATCTTTCTTTGATGTTATTCATCATGCAGGCCTTTCAGCCCCCTGTTAATCTTGACCTTAAAATTAAAACGAATAAATCGCCGATGCCGGTTTGTCATTTATTATCGAATGCCATACAGCGTTCCCCGCGGCAGATATTCGTAACAGCCCATGTCCGCCTGTCCGCGCCGCGATGCCTGTCAGGCGGAATATTCCAGGTCCATGTGCCTGACGGAAATTTGCAGGCCGACGCGGTACACCTGGCGTTGCCACTCCCCCCAACAAAGATCGCAACTCGCCGGGCGCCGTCAATTCATAAAAATTGCCGAAATGGGCGGGCGCGCATAGCCTGCGGAGTTGCATGCAAGATATAATATTTTCTTGATGATGACTCTGTTTTGTAAGCAACGCGGCCCTTAAGCCAGCTTCACATATTTTCTTTTTGCGGATTTTGCGACCGCGGCGGCGTCTGAAATTGGTTCAGACCATCACGCCTTTCTTGCCGCCAGCGTGGCGTCGAACGCCTGGTCCGTGGCCGTGTATTCCGGATTGATGGCGCCGGCCGGCGCGCGCCGCGCGAGCCAGTCCGGGTCCAGGCTCAACTCCGGCTGGAAATCCGCGCCGGCGGCATACGCCGCCATGCGGCCCAGCAAGTAGACGCTCCCCGGATCACCCGGCAAAAGATTCAACGAACACACCAGCAGCCGCCCCGCACCCATCCGGCATTCGAACAAGGCCGCCTGCTTGACAATCAGTTTGAAGGACGACACCACTTCAATGATGGGCTTAAATTCCATGGGCAAATCGTCGAACACCACGGCGGCGCCGCCCTCGAGCATGGAATAAAACTGCCAGCCGCACCAGCCGGCATGCGGGAAATCGCGCGTCAGCGGATGATCGTAAATGACCGTCGCCATGTTACCGAGGGCACGCCCGGCGGAACAGGAGTGAAACTCGGTCGGCAATGCCGCAAAAGGATTGTGCCCGAGCAAAATGATTACTCCACCCCCGCGCAAATGCGACATCGCCGCGTCAGTCAATGCCGGCACGATCCGGATCGCTGCCGGCCGCCCGCCCGCCTCGGACTGACAAAACCGCCGCCATTTTTTTAACAAGGCTCCGTCCAGCGACACCGCCGGCGCGCCGGCCGGCTGGGGATAAACGTAAAAATCCCACAGGTTGTCCAGTTCCTGTTCCGGAGCGACCAGCCGCGCGTGCAGGGTCAGATGTTCCGCCCGCGATACCTCCGGCATCCGCAAGCTAATCGTCCCCAGTTTGCGGATTTGCCCGGGCGCCAGATTGCGGAACGGCAATGTGCCGCGCGCGCGCGTCAACCCCGCATCATCCGCCAGCCGCCACTCCACCAGCCCGTTTTTGACCCGGGCGGGCGCGAACCACGACACATGCAAATCCCAGGCCGCGGCGGCGCCGGCGTTAAAATTACGCCGCGGTCCCGCATCCAGCAGCAGCGCGCTTTCGCCGTTCGACCGCCGGAAATTTTCGGCGGACTCGCCCGGTTTGATTTCGTAAAATTCATTCATCACTCCGCAGGGATAGCCATACCGGTGCCAATGATGATCGTAGGCGCCCAGGTGATCGTAGCCGGAGACGGTTTGGCACATGCGGGCGGTTTCAAGATTGTATTTGTACAACAGGCGCGCCCAGGCGCACGAGTTGCGGTAATAGCGGGCCGCGCGGCTGAGCAACCCGGCCCGCGCCAGGTAACGGCAGGCCGTAGCGTATAATGCCGTCCCGATCCGCGTGCCGGCATACCGGTTTTCAAGGTCCAAATCCAGGTAGGTGCCGGTAATGCCGATTTCGTGCGCCAGGCAGGGCCGCTGATACGCCTTCAACCGGCGGTCAATGACGCGCCTATCGCCGCGGCTGATGGAATGGGTGTAGCTGAGCATGCCCCAGCAATAAGGCGCGAATACATCGGCGAATTTTTTCAATTGCGCTAATTTGCCCGGGTGATGCGGATAAGGCCGGGCGACAGCCCCCGGGCCCAAATGCGCCGGATCGCCATATTCCACACCGCGCAGGGCGGATTGGGGATTAAACAGCGCATCCGGCGCCTCCCGCCGCGCAATAACCGCCATCCGCCGCAGCATTTTCAGCCGTGGCGCATCAATGCATTCCTCGTTCCCGCAGGCATACAGGACCACCGCGGGATGGGTGCGGCCGTGGCGCAAAATTCGCCGCCAATCGGCAGCATCGAATCCGTGATACGCCTCAAGTTGTACCAGCATCCCGGCTTCATCCGCCGCCTTCAAGTAAGCCTCCCCCGGGACCCAGGTGTGGAAACGGATCCAATTATAACCCAATTCCTTTAACTTCCGGCAATTTTCCAGGTAAAAAGCCTGATCCAGCGGCGGCGTGGTTGTCAGCGGAAAATACCCATGCTCGCACATGCCGCGCAAATACAACGGCTGGCCGTTCAAAAAGAGTTGATTCCCGCGGCGTTCCAGCAGGCGCAACCCGAATGGCTGTTCGACTTGATCAAGCAGTTCATTTTCGCGCCATAATTCGCAGATTGCTCGATATAGCCGCGGATCGCGGTCAGACCAGCAGATCACATCCTGGGCGGAGGTCGTCCATCTGGCTGTGCGTCCACGCGCCAGCGCAGCCCCGTCCAGCACCGTCCGCCCCGAATTCCATTCCGCCAGCCGGTAGCGCGTCTGCAAATTCCGTGCCTCTCCCGCGCCCGCCACGTCAACCTGCCATTGGATGGCCCGACCGCCGGCCGCCGGTTGCAAGTAAAAGTTTTCCAGCAGCGCCTGCCTTGTGATCTTCAACGTCACCGGGCCGCAAATCCCGGCGCTGTAACCGGCGTAGCCGCGCAAGTCGCAGCTCTCTTTGTCATGCGCAAGATTTGACACCGCCAGAACCAGGTCATTGGCGCCCGGTTTTACCCAGGGGTCCAGCCGTACCGTAAACGGCAAGCGATGCGTTGTCTGATGCGCCAGGCAACGGCCGTTCAGCCACACCCAGCCCTCGCCGACAACGCCGCCCACCGTCAACATCACCCGGCTGTGCCGGTCCAGCCCGTCTATCTTCACTGTCCGCCGGTACCAGCCTGTTCCAAGCAGATATGGCAGGGTCGTATTGGGTGGATGGGTGCCCATGGGAAACTCCACCGGCCGGTAATCGGGATTAAAACGCGCTTTGCTCCAACTTGTCAGTCTCCGCAACCGGTCGAGATGATCGTCCCAGTTTCCCGGCGCCGGCATGGCGGCTGCAAATTCCCCGGGCGCGGGCATAATATCCGGCGGGGCCGCGTCCGGCGGCTGGTAAGCGAACGCCCAATCCCCGCTCAAATCCACCGGCATCGGCAACCCCTTTTGCGCATTAATCATAAAACGCTCCATTCCATCCCGGCCTTTTTCCAATATGGCCGGATATCCACCACCCTGCCCGTTGCCAGGGCTTCATCGGCGGCGTAAGCGGGCAAACAAGAGTTGATGCCATCGCGCATGCCGGCGCAGGGCGGCGCGCCGTCAACGATCGTGGCGGCAAACTCCGCGTGCATGATGCGGGCGCCCCCGGCATGGCCTCCGACGTGATCACACGCGCCTTCAGCCCGGTAGTAATGGAGTTTGCGGAAATGCGGCGAACAACGCATGACCATGCCGAGGGCGAATTTCATGCCCGTGGCCCGCTGCGCCTTTTGCATGCCCAGGAATTTATATTCAGTATGGCACAAACAGTTTGATCAGAAAACAGCTAATTATCCATAATTTTTGGCAATCTGTCCCAGGGGTAGACAATGCTGGAATACGGTCAAAATCCGGGGTGCGGCAGCGCGACACAGTCCGGAATGCAATTTTGGACTGCGGTGGCTCGACACCGCTTTGCTGCATGCGGCCGGATCAGATTTCCACAATCTTCTGATACTTGGTGGAAAACACTTCCACCCCGCCGGCCTTGATGCGGGCGCCGGTCTCCCAACGCAGACCGTATGTCTTCGCGGCCAGAAATGTGTCCACCTGGAAGGTCATGTTGGCGCGCAGCGGGTATTCCGAAGTGGTTTCCATCCAGGGGCGTTCGACTTCAATCATGCCCAGGCCGTGGCACGGCCCATACAGCAGGTTCCGGCCATAGCCGCGTTTCTTGACGAAGTCGAAAAACTTGCAGGCCACCTGCCCTGCCGGCACGCCGGCCTTCATCCAACTGATGGTCTTGAGATGCGCTTCCAAGCCGAACTTCACCAAATCCTTCATCTTGGCGTCCATCTTGCCCATGCAGATCGGCAGGCCAATGCTGGGCGAATAGCCGTTAAACCGCGCGCCGATATTCAATTGCACCAGTTCCCCCGCCTTGATCACCCGGTGGCCAGGCCGGCCGATGGCGTGCGTGCTGTTGATCCCGGCCAGCACGTAGGTCGGATGCGCTTCGTATTCCGCGCCGGCATGGTAAAATGCCTGCTGCGCGATGCCTACCACCTGCAGCTCAGTCATGCCGGGCTTGATGTTGTTCAACACCGCTTCCACGGCCGCCTCGGAAATCTTGAAGGCCTGGCGCAGCATGGCAATTTCCGCATCGCTCTTGATCATGCGCATCTCGAACATCAACTCGTCGGCCTTGACGATTTTAGCGTCGGGCAGGGCGGCTTTGATTGCCTCAAAAATCGTGATCGGCATGGCAGGATACCCGGCGATGCCCAGTTTGCGCACGCCTTTCCCGCCGTTGGCCTTGCGGAAAATTTCCTCAAAGCTGTCCAGCTTGATCCCTGGATAATTCGGTTCCGCCGATTCGCGGTAATATAGAATCTTGCGGATGTCGCCGATGACGCTGTGATCGCGGGCAAAGGTTTCGCTTTCCGGGCCGATGATCAGCAACGGCCGGCCGGTCGCCGGCAGAAACACCCCCGCCGACTCGAAAAGCGGCCAGTAATTGGAGAGATAACGCACGTTGGCGAAATCCGCCTCGTTGCTGTGGACCAGCAAGGCATCCAGGCCCCGCGCCCGGATTTTGCGCTGCAACCGGGCGTAGCGATTGCGGTACTCGCTCATCGGAAATTGTTTCAATACCTTCGTTTTTTTCGCTCTGGCCATGACTTTCCCTTTCTTGCGTAATGCCGGCAATCATACCCGATAAAACACATTTATCATACGGAACACTGCTCGATTATGCAAGTCATTATTTCCCTCTCCAGATACTGCTTGTAATTTTTTTTTATTTTTGCACAATGCCGGCATTTGACCCCGGCGGCGCAACCGGCGCGCCGGCGGGCCATCCGGAAGGCGCAGCACATGGCGAAAAAAACCAAACCGGCACAGCATGTTTACGACGAGAGCAAGGTTAAAACGCTTTCCTCGCTCGAACACATCCGCCTGCGCACCGGAATGTATATCGGCCGCACCGGCGATGGCAGCCACTACGAAGACGGCATTTACATCCTGCTCAAGGAAGTGCTGGATAACGCCGTGGACGAGTTCATCATGGGCCATGGCCGGAAAATCGACATCGCCGTCGAAAACGGCCGCGTTCGCGTCCGCGATTACGGCCGGGGCATCCCGCTGGGCAAGGTGGTGGAATGCGTTTCGCGCATCAATACCGGCGCGAAGTACAACGACGATGTGTTCCAGTTCAGCGTCGGCCTGAACGGCGTCGGCACCAAAGCCGTCAACGCCCTCTCCGCCGAATTCTTCGTGCGCAGCCACCGCGACGGCAAATTCGCCGAGGCGCGTTTCGCAAGCGGCCGGCTGGTTGCGCGGAAAGAAGGGAAAAACGCCGCCGAAGCCGATGGCACGCTGATTGAATTCGCGCCCGACCCCAAAATCTTTGCGGCTTACGCCTTCCAGGAGGAGCACCTGCTGCGGCGGCTGCGGTTTTACGCCTACCTGAATGCCGGGTTGATCCTCCATTACAACGGCCAGACCGTCGTGGCCCAGGACGGCCTGCTGGACCTGATTCGGCAGGAAAGCCACTTCGAAAAAATCTACCCGCCGCTCCATTGCCGCGCCCAGAACCTGGAAATGGCGTTCACCCACACCAACCGGTTCGACGAACAGTTTTACTCGTTCGTCAACGGCCAGTTCACAACCGACGGCGGCACGCACCTGAGCGCCTTCAAGGAAGGCCTGCTGAAGGGCATCAACGAATACTCCAAGCAGCATTTCACCAGCGACGATATCCGCGAAGGCATCGTGGCGGCCATTGCCATCCGCGTCAAGGATCCGGTTTTCGAATCGCAGACGAAACACAAACTCGGCAACACCGAAATCCGCGCCCCGCTCGTGGCGCAGGTCCGCGACCTGGCGGCCGACCTGCTGCACCGCAACGCCGGCCATGCGGAAAAACTCCTCGCCAAGCTCGCGGAAACCCGCAAACTGCGGGAAGAACTGCTGAATGTAAAAAAAATGGCGCGGGAACGCTCGAAAGCCGTTTCCATCCGCATTCCGCAGCTCCGCGACTGCAAGCTGCATTACAACCGGAAAAAGCAAACCGGACTCGACTCGACCATCTTCATCACCGAAGGCCAGTCGGCGGCCGGCTCGATCGTAAGCTGCCGCGATGCCGCCCGCCAGGCTATTTTCACCCTGCGCGGCAAACCGCTGAACGTCTGCAACCTGAACCGCGACGCGCTTTACAAGAACACTGAAATGTACAACCTGATGTGCAGCCTGGACATCGAGGAATCCGTGGACAACCTGCGTTACGCGCGGGTGGTGATGGCCACGGACGCCGATGTGGACGGCTTGCACATCCGCAATCTCCTGATCACTTTCTTCCAGCGCTTTTTCGTCCGCTTGCTGGAGGAAGAACATCTGTACATTCTCGAAACACCGCTCTTCCGCGTGCGCGACAAGCGCCAGACCATGTACTGCTATTCCGAGGCCGAGCGCCAAGCGGCCCTGGGCCAGCTGGGCCGTTCCGCGGAAATCACGCGGTTCAAGGGCCTGGGCGAAATTTCGCCGGCCGAATTCAAGGACTTCATCGGACCGGATATCCGCCTGACGCCGGTGCCCGCCGGCAACCAGGACACCCTCGATGAAATCATTGAATTCTACATGGGCAACAATACCCAGGAGCGGCGCGATTATATCATGCGGAACCTGACCATTGACCGGGAGGCGGTGTAGCGTCCGATGAAAAAACCTCCCGACCAGCCGGAATTGAATTTCACCGGCAGCCCGCCTGCCCCCGCGCAGGATAACACTCCTCCGGCGTCCCGGAAACCTCCAGCCCCGCCGGCGGATCCCGGACCGGCCGCCTTGCACACCCCTTCCGGCCGGACCGCTTTCCAGCGCCTGGTGGACGGCAATTTCCTGCAGTACGCCTCCTACGTGATCTGCGACCGCGCCATTCCCTGCGTGGAAGACGGGTTGAAGCCCGTCCAGCGCAGGATTCTGCATTCCCTGCATGAAAAAGACGACGGCCGGTTCATCAAGGTCGCCAACGTCGTGGGCCACACCATGCAATACCACCCGCACGGCGACGCTTCCATCACCGACGCCCTGGTGGCCATCGTCAACCGGGGCTACCTGATCGAAGGCCAGGGTAATTTCGGCAATATCCATACCGGCGACGGCGCCGCCGCCCCGCGCTACATCGAATGCCGCCTGACGCCGCTCGCCCGCGCGGAGCTGTTCAACGACGCCATCACCGATTATACCCCCAGCTACGACGGCCGCAACAAGGAACCGCTGCTGTTACCAGTCAAACTGCCCCTGCTGCTCATGCTGGGCGCCGAGGGCATCGCCGTCGGCCTTTCCACACGCATCCTGCCCCACAATTTTATCGAACTGCTGGAAGCCCAGATCGCCGTGCTGAAACGCAAACCGTTCCGGCTGCTCCCCGATTTCCAGCAGGGCGGCCTGATGGACGTCGCCGCCTACGACAAGGGCAACGGCAAGGTCCGCGTGCGCGCCGCCATCCAGCCCCGCCCCCCCGGCAAACTCGCGGTCACGGAACTGCCCTTCGGCGTCACCACCGAGTCGCTGATCGCCTCCATCGAAGATGCCGTGCGGCGCCAGAAAGTTCCCGTGAAGGCGATCACCGATTTCACTTCCGAGAAGGTCGAAATCGAACTGGCGCTGAAGCCGGACGCCGATCCGGAAAAAGCCATGGCGGCGCTCTACGCCTTCACCGCCTGCGAGACGGCCATCAGCTGCCGCGCCATCGTCCTGTGCGACAACCGGCCGGTGGAAACCGACGTGGACGCCATCATCGCGGAAAACACCGCCCGCCTGCTGCGCACCCTGCAACGCGAACTGGAACTGAAGCAGCATAATCTCCAGGAAGAATGCCATGCCAAAACCCTGGCGCAGATATTTATCGAGCATCGGCTGTACAAAGCCATCGAAGCCTGCAAAACCGCCGCCGCGGTGGAGCAGGCCGTTGTCACCGGGCTGGCGCCGTTCCGCCGGCAATTGCGCCGCGATATCACCCCGGCCGACATCGAGATGCTCCTGGGCATCCGCATCCGCCGCATCTCCCTCTTCGATATTAATAAAAACCGCAAGGACATCGAAGCCATCCTCCAGGAATTGAAGCAGGTGGCCAAAAACCTCGCCAGTTTGAAAGCCTATGCCATCCGCTATTTGTCCGACCTGATCAAGCAGCAGGGCGCGGCCTGCCAGCGCCGGACCCGGATCGCCGATTTTGGCGAAATCGCCGTGCGGGAATTAACCGCGCGGGAACTGGAAGTTTTCCACGACCGGGAAAACGGTTACATCGGCAGCGGGGTGAAAGGCGAATCGGTCCTGCATTGTTCGCCGTACGACAAGCTGATCCTGGCCTGGGATGACGGCCGTTATAAGGCGGCGCCGCCGCCGGAAAAACTTTTTGTCGGCAAAAACCTGGCCTACCTGGCGCAATATGACCGCAACCGGCTGATGACCATCGTGTACACCGTGGACCACTTTGCCTATGTCAAACGCTTCGCTTACGGGGGCGTGATCATGGAGAAGGAATACCGGTGCGCGCCGGAAGGCGCCCGGATCCTGCTCCTGACCGATCAACCGGTGAAGGAAGTGTACGTCAAGTACGCCCCCGCCAAGGGTCAGAAAATCCATCAGCAGGTATTCCGGCTCGATCAGATCGCCGTCAAGGGCGTCAAGGCCCAGGGCAACCGGATGACCGCCAAGACCATCGCCCGCCTGGCCACGGATAAACCGCGCTGGTGGGACGAAACCCAGGCCGCCCCCGCCGGCGTGCTGCTTTAACGCGCCGCCGCCGGGCCGGCGTCCGGCGCGGCATCGGCCGCGGCCGCCGGCGGAGCCGGCCGCGGTGCAACCGGCGGCGCCGCCGCGAAATTCAGCCAGCCGATGGTGTGCAGGAAGGCGATCAACACCGCCGCCGGACTCACAAACCGGATAAAAATCCCCCAGAGCGTCAGCGGCGTGATCAAGCCCCGGTCGCCCGGCTCATTCAGGCCGGCCAGCAGTTGCACCATGGAGGCGTCCGCGTAATCCCCGCCGCCCTGCCGGATTTCCGCGGCGGCCCGGCGGGCGCTCCAGATCCAGCCGACGAAGATCGTGATGAAAAATCCGCCCAACGGCAGCATCCAATTGGAGGCGGTGTGATCCAGCATGTCGAAAAACGAGCCTTTAACCGAGCCGAACACTTGCAACAGCACCATGTGCAGCCATGCCAGGCGCGCCCAATCGTTCAGGCTGATGGCGCACAGGCAACCCAGGCCGAAAATGCCGGCCCCCAGCAGCATGACGGCGCGCGGGCGCGTCCAGCCCCGTTCGTCTACAAAATAAGCCGTCACCACTTCCAGCAGGCTGACACCGGAAGTCAGGGCCGCCACCGCCAGCAGCAGGAAAAACAGTACCGCCCAGAATGCGCCCAACGGCACATGGAAAAACACCGCCGGGATGACCTTGAAAACCAGGCCCGTGCCGGCATCGGGACTGAACCCCTGGGCGAAGACCGCGGGAAAAATAGCCAGCCCGGCCAGCAACGCCACCGCCGTATCCAGGATCACCACCGACAGGCCCGCGGCAAAGAGGTTCTGCTGCTTTCCCAGGTAACTGCCATAGGTGATGATCGCGCCCATGCCCAGGCTGAGCGAAAAAAAGGCATGGCCCAGGGCAATCAGCACGCTCTGGGCGGTGATCCGGCTGAAATCGGGGTTGAGGTAGAATTGCACGCCGGCGCGGGCGCCGGGCAGCGTTAATCCGCGCAGGATCAGCACCAGCAGCAGCACAAACAGCAACGGCATCAGGATTTTCGACCAACGCTCAATGCCGGCCCGCACGCCTTTGTAAACAATGCCGATGCAAAGCGCCATGAATACCGCATGGCAGCCGATCGCCCAGGCTGGATGCCCGGCAAAACTGCCGAAGGCGGCGTCCGCCGCGGCGACATCCTCGAAATTCAGCCGGCCGGCCGCCGCCAGCACTATGTACCCGATGGTCCAGCCTCCGACGACGCTGTAAAAAGCCAGGATTATGAACCCGGCGACCACGCCCATGACACCCACCATGATCCAGCGCCATCGGAATATCGCCATCCCCAGGAACAACGCCACGACTCCCCAACCCCACCATTGGAAAGCCAGCAGAAACAAGCCGCCGATGCAGATGGCCCCGCCCACCCCATGCGCCACGCGGCAGGAGCGGGGATTCAGCATCTTGAAGGCCCCGACCGGGTTGCGCTGGGTGTGCCGCCCCAGCGCCATTTCGCAGAGCATGACCGGCAGGCCGATCGTGGCAATGCAAAGCAGGTAAATCAACACGAAAGCGCCGCCGCCGTTTTCCCCGGTAATGTACGGGAATTTCCAGATATTGCCCAAACCGATCGCCGACCCGGCGGCGGCCATGATAAAGCCCCAACTGCCGCTCCAATGTTCGCGCGCGTTTGCCATAATTCGCCTGCCCCTCCAAAAACTGACCATGGTTCGTTTTAACCTAACGCGGCCGCCGGCGCGGCCGGGCCGCAAGCTCCTCAATGATGCCGCATGTAAATAATATACAACTCCCGCGGCAATGCAATTCTTGAAATCATATTTTTGCCGGCCAGCTTCCGGATACGCGGCAATCATCCAAAAACACATAACCAGGCGGAAGCAGCTTGACTATGCCGGTCAAGTATTTCACAATCATACGCATGAATTTTCGGCAAGCTTTTCGCAGTCCTCTCCACCAGGAAAACAACATGCCCGCCACATCCAAAATCAACCTCACCGTCGTCGGCTCGCTCGCCCTGGATACCGTCGCCACTCCCACCGCCACCCGGCAGGATGTGCTGGGCGGCTCGGTAAGCTACGCCTGCGCCGCCGCCGCGCTGTTCACCCAGGCCGGCATGGTGGGCGTGGCAGGATCGGATTTCCCCACGCGCTATCGCCTGGCGCTCCAGCGGCGCGGGATTGACCTGGCCGGGCTTCAGCAAATCCCCGGGAAAACTTTTCGCTGGAGCGGCGCATACGAGGCGGACTTGAACAACCGCCGCACCCTCGCCACGCACCTGAACGTCTTCGCCGATTTCAACCCCCAACTCCCGGTCGCCTACCGCCGCTGCCGCGTGCTCTTCCTGGCCAATATCCACCCCGAACTCCAATTGCACGTGCTGTCGCAGGCGCAGCGGCCGGCGCTGGTGGCGGCGGATACGATGGATTTCTGGATCAACACCGCCCGGCGCAACCTGGTGCGCCTGATCGCCAGGGTGGATATGCTCCTGATTAACGACGCCGAATCCCGCGCCCTGACTGGCGCGCGCAGCCTGGCGGATGCCGCCCGCAAAATCAGCGCCCTGGGACCACGCTACGTCCTCATCAAGCAGGGCGAAAATGGATGCATGCTGTGGACGGCAGCCGGCATTCTGCTCCTGCCGGCCTACCCGCTGGCCAAAATCGTGGATACCACCGGCGCCGGAGATTCATTCGCCGGCGGCATGCTGGGGTATCTCGCGGCCTGCCCGCGGATCAATGCCGCCGCGGTGCGCGCCGCCATGCTGTACGGCACCATCGCCGCTTCGTTCGCCGTGGAGTCATTCAGTATTGACCGGCTGGCCGGGTTGACCCGCCGGGAATTCAACCGGCGGCTGGCGGATTTTAAAAAAATGCTGGCGTAAAGGAGCTAACATGCCGCGCAATCCCTCCCTGCGACAACGCTTGACCGCCCTGATGGCCGCCGCTTTCATGGCGGCCATCCTGCCGGCGGCCGCCGCGCCGGTGACTCCCGACACCGCGCGCGCCGCCGCCGCCGGCTGGCTGGCTCTGCTCCACAACCCGCTGCGCGCCTTGCCAAACCGCGCAGTGCAGTCCGTGCACCTGCACCGCGCGGCGGATGGGTCGCCGCTGGTTTACGAAGCGCGTCTGCAGCCCGCCGGCTTTCTACTGGTTCCGGTGGACGACGGATTGGAACCGGTCTTAGCGTTCGCCGCGCGCGGCAATTTCGACCCGTCGCCCGCGCATCCGCTGGGCGCGCTGGCAGCCGGCGACCTGGCGGGCCGCATGGCCGCGCTGCGCCTTCAATCGGCCGCCGGCCGCCGCCAGACCAACCGGCGGAAATGGGATTGTTTGATCGCGCAGCGGCGGGCCGGCATCGCCGCCGTGTCCGACGAACGCGTGCCGCCGCTGGTGCAAACCGCCTGGGACCAGATGGGTGTCGGCGGCGCGTTGTGCTACAATTACTGGACCCCCGACAATTATCCTTGCGGCTGCCTGGCAACTGCCCTGGCGCAGTTGATGCGCTACCACCGTTATCCTTTCATTGGCGTCGGCACGCCGTCCTTCGCCATCCGCGTCAACGGCGAGGAACAAACCCGGACCTTGATGGGCGGCGACGGCCTGGGCGGCCCGTACGTCTGGGATTGGATGACGCTCGCTCCAACCGCCGCCACGCCGGTGACCAACCGGATGGAAATCGGCGCGCTCTGCCACGATATTGGCGTAGCCGCCGGATCACACTATGACACCTGGGCCACGGGCGCCGACCTCTTAGCAGGCACGGACGCGCTCCGCGGCACTTTTTATTACAGCCAGGTGATTGACGGCTTCAACGATAATGCCGACATTACCGCGGCCCTGCCCGCCATGCTCAATCCCGGCCTGGACGCCGGACTGCCGTCAGTGCTGGGGATTTTCTCCTCCGACAGCGGCCACGCGGTGCTCTGCGACGGCTACGGTTATGCCGCCGGCACGCTTTACCATCACCTGAACCTGGGCTGGGGCGCGTCGCTCGCCGCGGATAATGCCTGGTATGCCCTGCCCACCGTGGATACTTCCGCACTCGATTATAATGTCATCCGTATCTGCGCGTATAATATTTTTACCCACGGCGCGGGCGAAATCATCAGCGGCCGGATCACGGATTCCTACGGCCTCCCCCTGGCCGACGCCGCCCTGACCATCGCCATTCATGACGGCCCTACCCTGACGGCGACCTCCAGCAGCCGCGGTATTTACGCCTTCGTCCCCGTCCCCTCCAACCGCGCGGCCGATCTTTACGCCGCCAAGGCCGGTTACCGCTTCACCCCCCGGACGGTCCGCACCGGCGCGTCCCAAAGCGATGGCATTACCTGCGGCAACCTGTGGAACGTGGATTTCACCGGCTGGCTTTCCAACCTGCCCGTGCCGGCGGAATATGACGGCGACGGCCGCGCCGACCCCGCCTGGTATGACGAATCAACCGGCTTCTGGAAAGTCTGGCAATCCGCCCGGGATTACGAGGTCATTACTTTCCATTTCGGCGGACCGGGCTGGATGGCCGTCCCCGCCGACTACGATGGCGACGGCCTGGCCGATCCCGCCATCTACCACACCGCCGCCGGCCAATGGATGGTCCTGCGATCCAGCGATGAACACCGCCTGCTGGCTACTCAAGCGCCTTTCGGCGGACCGGGCTGGATGGCCGCCCCCGCCGACTACGATGGCGACGGCCGCGCCGACCCCGCCATCTACCAGGCCGCCGCCGGCGCCTGGCAGGCATTGCTCTCCAGCGAGAATTACTTCCCGCGAGCCCCCCAGGCAACCTGCGGCGGGCCAGGCTGGATGCCGGTCCCCGCCGATTACGATGGCGACCGACGCGCCGACCCCGCCGTGCATCAAGCGCCAGCCTGGCGGGTGCTGCTTTCCGGCGATTATTACCAGCCGATCAGCGCGGCATTTGACGAGGGTGACGCCATTCAGGCCGTGCCCGCCGATTACGATGGCGACGGCAAAGCCGATCCGGCGGTTTTCCAGCCTGCCGCCGGCCAGTGGATTATCCACCGTTCATCCGAGAATTACCGCCGTCTGGCGATTCCCTTCGGCGGCGCCGGCCAGGCGGCGGCGCCGGCAGATTACAACGGAGACGGCCGGGCGGACCTTGGGCTGTATGCCATCAACGATGATTCCTGGCAGACGCTGGAAGTTGACCGCCGGTAAAACTCAATGCTGCGGATTCCAGTATTCCATGTGGGGCCGCAACTGCAGCCGGCCGGTTTCCTGGCCGATCTCGCACATCAGGCAGGCGGCAAACAGCAAGAATAAAAGCCAGCCGGCCATTTTCACCAGCGGTGCGGTTGATTTCTTGATGAAAATCACCGCCGGCAGAATGCCGAACAGCACCACTATCCCCACGCCCCCCACAATATTCAGCGCCTTCAGGAAAATATCCGGGTACACCATCGCAATGACCAGGGGCGGGCCGAAAGTCACCGCCACATTCGCCGTCCGGCTGCGCACCCGGCAGTGATTCTCAAGCATATCCCTGACAAATCCCATCAGCCCCAGGCCATTCGCCAAGTAGGAAGTGATGATCGCCAGCAGGGCAAAGATCATGCCAAACAGGGTGAAAAATCTGGAATTCAGGATGCGCGACATCGGCACCGTCGCCGGCAGATTCGCGTGAAAAGCCGACAGAATCCCATTGGCGCTGGCATCCAGCGGCAGCACCCCCAACCCCGCCATGATCCAGGCCGCATTCATCAGAAACCCGAGCAGCATGCCCGCCAGCATGACCTTCCATATCCGGCCGAAGTTCCAATCCAGGCTGACGCAGACATTGGGAATCACATTGTGGAAATGGAAGGCGGTAATGATAATCGGCGCCGCCGCCGGCAGGTAGGCCCAATCCTTCCAGGCGAAATGCGCCGGATCTACGCGCCGCCAGGCCAGGGCCAGGATCAAGGCAAACGCGGCCAGCATCACCACCATGATCAACGCGTTATAGCGCAGGAACAGGCGGCTGTTCAGCAGGGCCAAGGCCGTGACCACCACAAACAACCCCGGCATCAGCAGTCCCCGCCAGACCTCCGGCACATTGAGCAGTTGTCCGATGATCGCGGCGCCGCCGGTCAGATAAGCCACCAAAAGACCATAAAGAATCAACATGTTGGCCAGAATGGCAACCCACTTGCCGAGCCGGCCCAGGTAACGCTGATACAGGCTGGGGTAATTGAAATTGGCCGCCCGCACCGTAACCGCCTCCCGCCCCAGGATCAACGCCGACCAGAACATCGCCCCGCCCAAAACCGCCATCCCGGCCAGGGACGGCCAAAGCCCCGCCAGGCCGGTGTTGATCGGCAGCGCCAGGATGCCCGCGCCGATCAAGTTGCCCAGCACCAGGAAAGACACGCCTGCCAGCAATAACCAGGATTTGCAGTTCATAATATTTCCTAAAAATAAAATTGCTTTAGCCGTTTCATCCTTATATTATTCCCCCTGTTTTTGCAAATGCAAAATCCCGGCGCGGACATCCGCCGCCGGGGGCGCGCATGGCGAGATAGCTCAGTTGGTAGAGCAGCGGACTGAAAATCCGCGTGTCCCCAGTTCGATTCTGGGTCTCGCCACCACCTTCCCCGTTAGCCATCCCGCCCGCGGCCGCGTTTTCCCGCACCCGCGCCTGATTTTGACCTGGGGCCGTAGCGCTTCCGCCGCCTCGCACACCGATCCAAAATTGCATGTTCTGCGCTTGACCAATTTGCCATATCGCCGCTAACATGTCCGCATGGAAACCATGACATCCCGCGAGCGCATGATCTCGGTGATGCGGGGCGAGTTGCCCGACCGGGTCCCGTTTTTCCCGACGATTTACACCGATTACGCCTGCGCTGCCTGCGGCCATGCGTTTGAAGACGCCATCGTCAACCCGGCGTTCGGCGCGCAATGCATGCTCGGCGCCGCCCGCCGGAACCGGACAGACGCCGTGCGGTTCCGGCTGGGTCCGGGAACCGCCTGGTACGCAGAGAAAGCCGTCGTGGCCTGCGACGGGCGACTGTTGCAAATTGACCGCAAGACCGGCGTCAGGGAAGGCCGGTTTGACGTCGAAGGCGGCGGCGCCTTCCATCCGGAAGAACCGCCGGCGCCTTGCGACACGCTGGCGGCCGTCCGCGCCCTGCCCGTGCCGTCGGCGGCGGAATACCTGCAACGCGGCTGCCTCCAAGACGCCCAGCCATGCATCCAGGCAGCCCGGCGCGATGGGTTGTTTACCGTGGCCATGTGCAGCGGCCAGACGATCAATTTCATGGTCGCGCAATTGGGCGACACCGCCACGGCGTTGATGTATTTGATTGACAACCCGGCATTGGCCCGGGAGTTGATCGCTAAAGCCGTGGCCATCACCCTGGAACAGACCAAGGCCTTCATTCAAACCGGCGTGGATTGCGTCTATATCGGCGATTCCTACGCCTCCGCGAGCGTGATTTCACCCGATATCTACGAGCAGTTCTGCGCGCCAGCCTACCGGGAGATGGCGCGGGAAATTCACCGCCAGGGCGTGTTTTGCTACAAACATTGCTGCGGCAATTACAATCCCCTGCTGGAGCGTCTGCCGCAAATCGGGATTGACGCCATGGATGGCATTGATCCCACCAGCGGCATGTCGGTGCTGGAGACCAAACGCCGCATCGGCGCGCACCTGACGCTTATGGGCGGTATCAGTTGCCTGACATTGCTGAAGGGCACGCCGGATGAGGTGTATGCCGAGGCCCGGCAATGCGTGCTGGCCGGCAAACCGGGCGGACGTTACGCGCTGGGCAGCGCCTGCGCCGTCCCGCGCCATACTCCGCCCGCGAACCTGGACGCCGCGCGACAGGCGGCCGTTGATCACGGGCAATACGCCCAAAACGCTTGAATCCGGCGGTCCCGCCGGAAGGCGGACAGGCATCCAGCCCCAGGCGCAGACCCGGAGGGGATCACCTTAAGTTTGGCCGGCGCGCTTTATTTGGCCGGATGGACGGTCATGCCCTTGTCGGGCTTGCCGGAAATGACTTCACAATAGCTGATCTTTTCCTTGACGGAAGCAACCTTGATCTGGCCGGCCTGCTTCAATTCCGTGTCCAGCACCTCGCCGGTGTCATCGTCCACCAGGGTCTCCACCGCGCCGACATCAAACACCTGGCCGACTTCCACGCCCTCGCGCGTGCCGCGGTTGATAATGACCTTGTCGCCAGCCTTGATGACCGAACCTTCCCAGGGAATACTTTCAAGCTGCTTTTCCAGATATTCCACCGCCTGCACCACCGCATTCTCGCAGGCCTTGCCCACATTGTCCTTCTTAAAACCATCCGCATTGCCGCCAAAGGCTGATCCGCTATAGCCAATATTCAATCCACGCCGGCCGGCCTGCCCGACCACCTTGGTGGAGGACTTGACCTGGCCGGTGGTGGAATCAACAATATAAATGGTGATATTTACTTCCGCCTTGTCCTTGGCGCCGCCGAGGGAAAAACCCTTGAAACTGATCCCGCCCCCGCCGCCGGTGGTGCTGTCCTGCACATGCGTCACCTCGCCCTTGACCAGCAACTGCGCGGGCGTCATCTGCCCGGTTTTGGGCGCCTTTTTGCCGCCGGCTACCCGGCCGGACGCCGCTAAATCCTGCTCCAACATGGCTTCGCCGCGCATATCCTTCTCACCCAGCACCACAAACTTGCCGGAGGCCTGCAAGGCATCCGTCAGAATCGAACCGAAGGCATCGCCGATTTCCCACTGCCCATGCCAGCCGGCCCGATTTTCAAATTTGGCAACACTGATGGTGTAACGCAGATTCCCGGTGGCGCTGAAAACCTGGGACGCGAACAACCCTACCGCCGCCAGCAATGCCATCCGCCCAGCCATCACGATTCGTGTCTGCATAATGCCTCCCATGCCTTTCAAACGACGATAACAATGGCCTCAATTCCCACGTTACTATACTTCTATATGGCAAAATTGTTTTTAAAAGTCAATATGCAAACAGGAAACGGCAATGGCCATGTTCTTATTTTTAGCGATTTTGCGGGCGGTACGGGGGTCAACCGGCTATGTTTTAGAAATTTAATCAGTTAAGGACGTTGACTTAAACCAACGTTGCCGGCTTGAGCAGGGGAAATGCCGCTGTCCCCTTGTCCGGCGGAAGCATTCCGTTGTGGGGCACTTCCTATTGTCCCAGCCTGTATTCGCGGAAGCTCTGGTGAATGTTGCCGTCGATCCGGACAACCGCTTCTCCTTTTCCATTCTCGCCAGGCAACAGCTTGTACCAGACGAATTCGTTGCGGGCGTTGATCCGGTCAAGGTCCGCGGTAAATCCGTCCACGGCCCTGCGCATGGCCTTCTCGAAATCCTTGGCGACAAAAAACCTCGCGAATCCATCCGTGTTCGTGTAGTCGCGCCAGGCGGTATAACCCCACATGGCCATGGGTTCCGCTGGGTCGGGGATGTACAGAGTTGTCCGCTGGACGAAGTCCAGATTGTCGAGGGTTTTGACGACGTCGTACAGGTCACGCGGGACGTCGTTCTGCGGCGGAGCAGGGAACGCGCCAACCAGCCCGACGATCTTCGGCTGGAAATTGCCGACCTGTTCGGCAGCCAGTTGCTTGAACACCCCGCACCGCTGCGTCAGCACGATGTAATCAAGCAACGCGCAGCAACCGACCAGCAGGGCCATGACGGCTACCACGCCCAACATCCTTGCGGCATAAGTCCTCTTCGGCGCATCCGGGACTTCCTGCTGGTTGGTCCGCGACTGGACGAATTGTTTGAAGTCCCGGACCGATTCCTGCATGGCAATGATCACAGCCATCACGGCGCCAAATCCTGCCAACGCCATGCACGACCCGAAAACGCCGTACAGGCACGCCTCCAGTTTTGGGCCAAAGATATCCCAGTTCAGCGCTGCGTTGAATATACCGAGGACGACGAGCACCGCGCCGATTGTCAGCAGGATCAGCGTGAAGGACACAACCAAGCTCAGCAGTTTGACTTTAGTTTTCAGAATCTCTCCCTTGTGGCGCAGTGCAAGCCGTCGCCTCGAAGGCGTGGTTGGCGATGTTCTCTATTCTGACAGAAACGCTCCGCTCGTTGAAGGGGTCATATCTTCAGGACAACTTCTGCTCCACCCGCGTCAATCTCGAGGATCGCCGCCAGCAGCAGTTGGGTGCTGCGCACCACGTTCTCGATGTTCACGCGTTCGGCCACATCACCCGACAGATGGTATTGCGAACCGGCGTTAGGAAAAGATCCCGTATTCATCACGGTCCTGCGGAATCCGGCCTTGATAAACATGCCGTCGTCGTCATTTACTCGCTCCTTGAAGTGAACCCGCACGTTTAAGTCAATATTGTGGCGGGCGGCGCAAGCCGCGACGAATTCGGACAGCGCTCGTCCTTCGTCAGTGCTATGGCATACAACATGCGTCAGCTTGCCGGCGGCGACATCTTCGTCCGACTTGCTGTCCAACGAGTCCACGTTCATTACGGCGATGATATCGTCACCGCGCTCCGCGGCGGCCTCCGCTGCAAAACGGCTGGTCCAAGGGGTATGCTCCTCGTTGCAGAATAGGATACGAACTGAACGTCGGAGATCGCACGTCGCCAGAATTCTTGCCAGTTCAAGGTTGGCCACAGTGCCGGCAGTATTATCATGCGCGCCGGGCGAATCGATCCAGCTCATCGAATCCTTGTGCGAGATCAACTGGATGATCTCCGCGGGGTGCTCGAGGCCGGGCCGGACTACCTCGAGGTTCGTCGCTTCATACCACGGGTCCTCGGGGGCGGGCCTGGAATACCAGTGATGAAGCGGTTTGCTGCTGTTACAGCGGTAAGCTTGTACCCTGTGCACGGTAGAAGCCACCTCGTAGGTGGCTGCCTCGAGTTGGCCGCGAATGAAGCCGTCCGCCTCAGCCAGCGAGTTGATGCTTTGGCCCGGTCGCGTGTAGTTAACCTTGCGAAACGTCAAGGGATCGCGGCAGAGATAGTGGAGATCGCAACGGATGCGGTCGGCCGACACTTGCTGAAGTACTTCCTGTATCATGACGAAGTTTCTCCTCTTGCCAAAAATAATATTATGTGTCACGCATAGCTCGGCGCGTTTACGTCTTTATCGCAAATACCATCAGCAATACAACTGGAAGGCAACCAGTCTGCCGTCGTGGATGGTCGTTCGGTTCAGGGACCAAAATCCACAGTTAAATAAAAAGCATCTTACCAAAGGCGGCGGATAAGCGTCAAGGCGGTTTTGCGTGAAAATATCGGGCAAGATGTGCCGCCGCCAGTGCCGGCAAAAGCCAATCCAGGGCCAGGGAGTGTGGGCGGGGAGACAAACTGACCGTTACTGGCGGCCCGTTTGCGTGAGTATTTGAGGGTGGCACACTATTCCTATCGCACCGAACAGATCTATCTCGGATGGATATCCGGCGGCATCATGTGGACAAGCAACATCTCCAGCGCGCTGTTCGCGAGGCGGTTCGCTGTGTAGGATTGACGCTCCGGTTCCCCCCGCATTGTTTCCGCCATTTCTTTGCTACCCATCTGCTGGAGGCGGGCCAGGATATCCAAACGGTTCAGGAATTGCCCGGGCATTCCGATATTTCCACCACCATGATCTACACTCATGTATTACACTCATGTATTGAACAAAGATCCCATGGGCGTTGTCAGCCCATTGGACACGCTCTGATCGGCAAATGTCAATGATCTGCAATATTGTGAATCTTGTGCATTTTGTGTCTAAATCCTGCTTGTCAACAACATAACGCGTTTTGTATAATTTTGGTTTTTGGCGGGGTAAACCCGTCGGGGGACTTTTGAAATTGGCTGACCGGATAACAATGCAGCCCGACGATCAAGTTGAATTGGAAATAACCGACCTGGCCTATGGCGGCCGGGGCGTGGCCCGGCATGACGGCCGGGTGGTTTTCGTGCCGGGCGCGGCCCCGGGCGAACGGGTGCGGGCGCGGATTGTTAAAGCGCACGCCAAATTCGCCGAGGCGGATTTGATGGAAATCCTGCAAGCCGCGCCGGCGCGGATAACGCCCGCCTGCCCTTTGGCCGGCGTCTGCCCCGGCTGCTGTTACCAGCACCTGGACTATGCCGAGGAACTGCGCGCCAAGTCCATGCAGATCAAGTCATTAATGCAGCGGATGGCGCATCTGGAGCAGTTTGAGTTTCTCCCGGCGCAGCCGTCCCCGCAGCCGCTGGGATACCGCAACAAAATCGTCCTGCATGCCGACATTCAACCGGATACCCATGCGCGGTGGGGCTATTATGGGCACGACAACCGCACCATCCTGGATGTGCCGGCCTGCCCGCTGGCTGACCCCCGCATCAACGCCAAACTGGCGGAGTTGCGCGCGGGCGGCGTGGATTACGGCAAAGGAGCAAAGCCATCCACCAGCGCGCCTGAACTCACACTCCGTTGCACCGCACAGGATGGCGCGCAATATTGGGTGGGCACGCCCGATCCCCGCGCGCCCTGGCTGCGCGAAGAAACGTTGCTGGGGGAACTCCGCGTGCCGCGCGGCAGCTTTTTTCAAGTCAATCCCGCGGTCGCCAACCTGCTGACCGCGGCGGTGCAAGCCCGGATTAAAGCCTGGCAGCCGCCGATGTTCTGGGATGTATATTGCGGCGCCGGCCTGTTTGCCCTGGCTGCGGCGGCGGCCGGGGTGCCGTCAGCGGCGGGAGTGGATAATGACGGCGCGGCCATCCGGGCGGCCCGGCATAATGCGCGAAAGCTGGCCGCCGGAAGTATTCATTTTGAAAAGCAGGATGCCGCCGCCGGCCTGCGCCAACTGGCGCAAGCCCACCCGGGCGCCGACGCGCTGATCATGCTGGACCCGCCGCGCACCGGACTGGAGCGCAACGTCATTGCCACACTCGCGGAATTGCGGCCCAACCGGATGATTTACAGTTCCTGCGCCGCGGACACGCTGGCGCGCGACCTGGCGCGCCTCGCCCAGGCCGGCTACCGCCTGGAATCGCTGCAAATTTTTGACATGTTCCCCCGCACCATGCATTGCGAATGCCTGGCCTGCCTGGAGCAGGCGCCGGCCGGGTGACACCCGCCCGGATCAAACAGACGGGAACACGGTGCGAACCTGGAAAGACGCGCCGCGGATTTCATCCAAATGCGTCGCATCCCGCATCTGCCCCACCGCCTGGATTTGCATTAACAGGTTGCCGGCCGCGGCTGCTTCCAGGGGGCCGATATCCACGGGCAGTCCGCAGGCGTCCGCCAGCCATTGGCAGAGCAAGGCATTCCGGCTGCCGCCGCCCACGATCCGCACGCGGCGGAATGGCCGGCCGGCAGCCGCTTCCAGAATGCGCATATCGTCGCGACAGGCTTGCGCCAGGCTGCGGTACACAATCCGCGCCGTATCTCCCGGTGATGCCGGCGGTTGCCGGCCCGCGGCGCGGCAGACCTCCCGGATCGCGGCGGGCACATCCGCCGCTTCAGCAATCCGCGGGTCATGCACGTCAATCAGGGATTGATTGGCGGAGGCGGCCGCCGCGTCCGTCAACTCCGCCGGGGACCAATCCCGGCCTTCCGCCCGCCAGGCGCGCCGGCATTGCTGGATCAGCCAGAGCCCCAACCCGCCGCGCCAAACGCCCCAGCCGCCCCCGGGCATTCCCAGCAGGGTAACCGGCGCCGCCGGGACTTCGAGGTCGTCAGCGCGGCTCCGCCGGAGTCGTCGCCCAGCCGTATCCGGAGCACGGATGCCCAGCATGATCCACGTGCCGCAGCTGACGAAGAGCGTATCGGTTTCCGTTGACGGCAAAACATGAAACGCGGCCGGCGTGTCGTGCCCGGCGGTCAACACCACCGGCAGGCCGTTCCAGGCGGGAGCGGGCGCACGGTCGGCCGGGATGCAGCCCAGAATGGCCGGCGCTGTTTTTAATTCCGGCAGAATCTCCGCCGGGATGTCCAGTTGCGCCAGCAGGGCGCGGTCCCAGCCGCCGGACTGGCGGTTACACATTTGCGCGGCAGATGCCATGGTCCAGTCGGTGCCCGCCGCGCCGCATAAATCGTAATGGCCGAGATCGGCGATGTGCAGCAAACGCCGGGCCCGCGCCAGCCGGTCCGGCTCCTGGGCCGCCATGGCGCGCAACTGGCAGAGCGTGGTGATGTTGGTCGGAGCGACTCCCGCGCGGCGCACCAGTTCTTCCGGGGCAATTACATCCCGGAATTTTTCCGGCATGCCGCTGGTCCGGGAATCGAGGTATGACACCGGATCGCCGAGCAAGTTTCCGGACTCATCCAGCAGGCCGAAATCCTGGGCCCAACTGCAACAGCTCACCGATTGCGGTGGCGGCAAGGCAGCCAGTCCGCGGCGGATTTCCGAACGAATCAGGGCCCAGTCCCAGCGCAGCCGGCCATCGCGCAAGGACGCGGTATGTTCAAAACGATGCGTCTCGCGGATATCCAGTCGGACGCCATCCAGCAGCCGGCCGGTCATGATCCGGCCATTGCTGGCGCCCAGGTCAATTGCCGCGAAGGTTGGATTTTTGATGGGGGGCATCATCAAGGAAAATCATTGCCGGCATTGTTTATATTGCAATTCAGATGCCGGATGCATCACACATTGACGCTACTATAGGATGCGCAACACAGTTGCGCCGCTACAGGACGGAGGCCGGATGCATCACACAGTAACGCTACTACAAATCGGAACGGCGGCCAAGGGACCCAGGCTTTGCCAAGGCTACGCCGGGCAAGCTGGCCGCCCTACCCATTCGTCAATAATCATCCAGTCTATTTTGAGAACATTAATATCATAGAAAAACGGTCAACTCAGCACTTCCATGTCAAACAATTTTGCAAATTCCAGCACCCCGGCGGCGCAATCCGCCGGCGCCACGCAGCAATGATGCGCCCGCATGTTCCGCACAAAATCCTGCCAGGGGCCCGCCAGGCTGATATAAGCCCAGGGCCAGACGCCGGCCATGCCGCCCATCTCGGACCGGTCATGCGGTTCATCCACCGCCCTGCCGCGCGCCAGATGGATCACGTACCGGCCCTTGATGCGGCCGAACCGCGCCACGGTCACCGGACCGGCCGGCAGCACGAAATGGGTGCAGGCGCCGCCCTGGCACAGGTGGCGCTTGCGCTGCTCGTCCCAGGTCCCCTGCACCACCGGGCAGTCATGCAGTTCCACCTGGCGCGTGCCGCCCGCCAGGCTGGGCGCCGCCATGCCGCAGTTCAGGATGCGCACCAGGTTGCGCTCCCGGTCTATGTACTGCACGTCGCCAAACATCGCCGGCCGGCCGGCCAGCCGGCCGAGCAGGAACATGCCCAGGGCATTATTGATATCGTTCTCGCAGGCCACGATGTAGCCGGCGTCATTCCAAAGCGCGATCGGCAGGCAGGGGGCGAGATAATTGTCAATCAAGTCCGGCTGGCACTGGATGCCCGCGAAACTCCAGCCGCGTTCTTCGAACAGGTCCGCGCCGGCCGCGAACAAACGCGCCGACCGCTCGAGCGCCCGCGGCGCACAGGCGATGCGCTTGAATGACGCGCGCCATTTTTTCACCAGCGGCCGCACCCGGGCGGCCGACACGGCCTGGGCGCGGTGGATCAGGGTCCACTGCTCCACCGGGTCAACATGCATGCCGAACATCCGGCGCAACTGGTTTTCATCCGAACTCATGGGCAGCATTTCCAGGCAACGCCCGCCGATGGCGCCATACACCGCACCCTGCAAATCCGCGCGGGCCGCGCAGGCGCGCGCCCATTGCTGGAGCGATGTCCGCGTATCGTTCTCCAACCCGCCGTAGAATAACTGGTGGCCGGCGCCGATTTCGTCCAGCGCCCCGTGCGCCACGCCCAGGCCGATCAGCGAGGCATCCTGCCGGCTGGGCAAGGCCCACAGGCAGCACGGCACGCCCGCCTGCTGGGCAATCCCGGCGGTGACGTTGGAGCGGTGAAACCAGGCCGTGCGGATCAGGATGCCGCAGACGCCGGCGCGCCGCATTTTTTCCAACGCCTGGCGCGCCTTGGGTTCAGTATCCACCACGATGCCGGCAGCGGCCGCCCGGATGCCGGCGGTTTTCAGCCAGGCGATATTCCGGGCGCTGTCCTTGAGAATATCGCTGAACATTTTCGGCCCCAGCCGCGGATCCGCCACATCCAGGTACCCGATCACAGGTTGGCAACGATAAGCATTACGCATGGCAAGTATGTACTTCAAATGGGTTCAAGCTTCACGGTTCAGGATTCAAAGTACGGGATTCAGTCAGCCGCAGAAGGTGCGGCCGCCGTCCACATACAGCGACTGACCGGTGATGTAGGACGCGCGGTCAGACAGCAGGAACAGCACCGCCTGCGCAACGTCCTCAGGCCGGCCCAGTCGGCGCAATGGCACTTTTTCCGCCAGTAGCCGGCGTTTTTCCGGGTCGGGATGCCGCTGGCGCAGCAAGTCGGTATCAATCAAGGAAGGATGGACCAGGTTGCACCGGATACCCGCTGGGGCGAATTCCCTGGTAATCGCGCGGTTCAATCCCTCCAGGCCGGCCTTGGCCGAGGCATAGTCGGCCCGGCCGCCGCCGCCGGCCACGATGGCGGCCGACCCGATCAGCGCCAGCGCTCCGCCGCCAGCCGAACGCAGATGCGGGATCGCAGCCTGCGCGGCGATAAACGCGCCATTCAGGTTGATATCCACCACCCGGCGCCAGTCAGCCGCCGTCAGGTTCATGAATCCCACGGGCGAGGTGAAGCCGGCCGCGTACACCAATCCGTGCAACCCCTGCCAGCGCGCAGCCACCTCGTCCACGAAAGCGCGGGTGCCGGCGTCATCCGTGCAGTCCACCGCCCGGTCGCAGCAGTCCGCGCCAACCGCCTCCAACTGCCGGCGCAATTCCGCACTGCCGGCGGTATCGGCCGGATTGCCGAGGTGCGTCCAGGCCGCCCGCGCCCCGGCCTCGCCCAGCAGGCGGCAGACCATTGCGCCGATGCCGCGGGCGCCGCCGATGACGATGTAGGATTTGTTTAGAAAACCGGAATCGGCGATGGGATTACGATCTATTTCTTTCATGCTGACCTCCACCAGGGGCGCCAGGGCAGTCAGGGCCGCAACACCTGTTTAACGCTCTTCTCGAATTTTTCCAGGATTTCATCGCACTCCGTCCGGTTGACAATCAGGGGCGGCTTGACTTTCAACACCTGCTTGCGCACGCCGCCCAGGCCGAAGATCACGCCGTTTTGCATGCCGGCATTGCGGATGGCGACGGTCTCCTTTTCCAGCGGCTGCTTGCTCTGGGGATCGCGGACGAATTCCACGCCGATGTGCAGGCCGGCCTGGCGCACATCGCCGATTTCGGGATAAGTTGACATCATGGCACGCAGACGCTCGCCCAGGTAAGCGCCCATCCGGCGGCAATTTTCCAGGACGCCCTGCTCAAGCATCTGCAATTGCTTGGCGGCGGTCACCATGGACAAGGTCGGACTGGCGAAGGTGTGCAATTCTTCCGTATCGGGCTGGAAGCCTTGCAACTTATCGGAAATGATGATTCCCGCCAGCGGCAGGCCGGCGCCCAGCGCCTTGCCCAGGACGATGATGTCGGGCGTGACCTTGAAATAATCCGCGGCGAACATTTCGCCGATCCGGCCGAAGGTCTGGATCTCGTCAAACACCAGCAAGGTCTGGTATTCATCGCACAGCTTGCGCAAGCCTTCCAGGTAGCGCCGGGGCACGATAATCTGTCCCGCACTGGCCTGGATCGGCTCGACGATCACGCCCGCCGGCCGGCCGGCAATGCCGCGTTCGAAAGTCTCGCGCGCCATGGTCAGGCACATGTCAACGTAGGTTTCCGGGTCCGCATTGAAGGGATTGCGGTAGGTATAAGGATTGGGAATGCGGACAAACGGGCGCGTCAACGACAGGAAGCGGCTGCCGCCCATGTATCCGCCATTGGCATGCGTAGAAATCCAACTGGAGCCCATCGTGCCCAGGGTGGTGCCGTGGTAGCTGTCATGCAGGCAGACGAAATCCCGGCCCGTTTCGACGTTCTTGACGCAAATCTTCATGGCCCCTTCGATCGCCGGCCCGCCGCCGACGGTGAAGGAAACGCGGTTCAGGCCGTCCGGCGCGAGCTGCGCCAGCTTGCGCGCCAGGTAAAAGCGCGGCTTGGAATCGAATCCCTGGTGGACGTGGGTCAACGACTCGATATGCTCGCGGATCACCTGGTTGACGGCGGCGTTGGCATATCCCAGATACAGCGCCCAGCTTTGAGAAGTGCAGTCAATGTAATCTTTGCCCGCGGCATCCCAGACGCGCACGCCCTTGCCCCGCACCAACACCGGCCCGCCGCGGGTGCCGCCGCCCAGCATGACGTGCCGGGCGCACTCCTCCATCTGGCTGGCATCCAAACTGTAGATTTCCTGCAGCAATGCATCCATGTTTTCCTCCCGCGGCTATATGCTTATCGGTTAACGGCGCCAATATAGCCTCGGCGCAGCGGGAAACACAACCGCGAATATCTACAAAGATTGATCGGAATCTACACTCGCCGGCCCGGCCCCTGCCGGGCCGGCGGCCGGGAGCCGCGGATCTCTCCCCCGGCGCGCTGAACCGAATCGCGGTAAACCGTCGGCGACATGCCGTACACCTGGCGGAAGATACGGTCAAACGACGCATTGCTGCCGAAGCCGCAGGCAGCAATGATTTCCTTGATGCTGAGCGCGGGATTCTTCAGCAGGCTTTGCGCCTGGCCCAGGCGCACTTCATGCAGGTAGTGCTTGAAAGAGATCCCCAGGGTCCGGGTGAACAGCGCGGAAAGATAATTCGGCGTGATGCCCAATTCCGCCGCCAGCCCCCCGACGGAAAGCGGCCGGTGGTAATCCTGGCGGATACGCGCCAGGGCCGACGCCAGTACCCGGCTGGAATGTTCCGCCGGCGCCCGGCGCAGCACCATCACCGTCCGATAGCACAAATACAGCAGCAACTCGCGGAGGGTGTCCAGGTCGAAAGCCTGGTCCTGACGCAGGGCGCTCCAGGCCGGCGCGCCGCCCATGGGAATGGTTACAATGCGTTTGCGGTAAAAATAACGCAGCGGCTGGCCCGCCGCTGCCGGGGCGAAGCCGGTCCAACTCACCGCGTAATGGGCCTCATACAGCAAAAACCACAGCAAGCCGTAACCGGCGTCGGCGCGGCTGTAGGCATCCACGTGGGGCTGGTACGGCGGAACGAAGATCACATCGCCGGCCTGGCAGGGATAAACGCGGTCCTGGATCAGGAACCGGCATGCGCCCTGCAAGACCAGCGCCACTTCGATATGCGCATGCATGTGCTGGGTGTCGTAGCCGTAACGCGTGCGCAGCCGCCGGACATGCAGGCTGCGGCGGCCGAAGAGATTCAGGCACCGTTCGCGCCGTAAACCGGCAACAATGGGCAGCGCCTGGTCAAACAGCGCCGCCACCAACTGCCGGAGGAAACCGCGGTCGAACTCGCTCTGAATTTCCACGCCCGGCCGATACTGGCTGACCGTCAGTTGATCGCCATACCGGCAGGCGGACTTGTTGGCATGAAGGTGCATATTGACAGTCACATTCGCTCCCGGACAGCCTGCCGGGCGCGGGACATGCGATCGCGCTTATCCAGCAAATCCGCGCAGAATTTCACGGTGGCATCATAAACAATCTGGGCTTTTTGAAAGGAAAGCAGCTCCTGGTAGCCGCCAGGCGGAGGTATGATGTTGACGGTCATGCTGTTCCTGAAACGGTAATTGACGCAAAAACAAAAACGACATAAGGCTTTCCGCCCTTACGTCATTTCCGTCTCTTCCATGAATCACCATCTGCGCCACGCGTAGCCCAACGGGCGAATTGAAAACCAGTTCCCATGGGCGCAGAAGAGCCGTGAAAACATTATACATTGCAAACTCTTTCGAGAAGCCCATGCTTCGTTGACCTGTGGTCAACTACGCAGGGCACGCTTCGCCCTCTGGCCTCCGCCGTGGCTGCGCCACGCGTAGCCCAACGGGCGAAGCGTGGCGGAAGGGGTGGGAGTCGAACCCACGGTCCCCGAGAGGACGCCGGTTTTCAAGACCGGTGCTTTAGACCACTCAGCCACCCTTCCCTCTCCCGCAAAATTTTTATTTCCCGCGTGACTTTTCCGTCTGCAAATTGCACAATCAGCATTCAAAAGGAAGCGGAATTTCCGGGGACGCCCGGCGCGGCAAGCCCGCGCGGTGTTGGAATCGCCGGCAAACCGGCGCCGCAAGCGCCCAGCCGCAGCCACAAGCAAGGAAAGGATAACATGAGCTTGAATATTGTGCAACAAATTGATGACCGTGTCGCCGTGCGCAACGTGCTGATCAGCGCCTGGGACAAGACCGGGCTCGAAGACCTGGCGCGGAACCTGGCGGAGATCAATCCCGGCCTGAAAATTTATTCCACCGGCGGCACCTTTAAAGCCCTGCAGACGGCCCTGGGCCCGGATCGCGCCGCGCGCAACCTGGCCCAGGTATCCGCTTACACCGGCCAGCCGGAAATGCAGGGCGGTTTGGTGAAAACCCTGGATTTCAAAATTTACCTCGGGCTGCTGAGCGAAACCTACAATCCGGACCATGCCCGCGACTTGCAGCGCCTCCAGGCCCTGGCGATTGACATGGTGGTGGTGAACCTCTACCCGTTCGCCCGCGTGGTCGCCGAGCCCGGCGCCACGCCGGAACAGGCGCGCACGCATATCGATATCGGCGGCCCTTGCATGATCCGCGCCGCCGCCAAGAATTTCCTGCGGGTGGCCGCCGTCACGCAACCCGGCGACTATGGGCCCATCATCCAGGAATTGCGGGAGAATCGCGGCGCCATCGGATTACAAACGCGCTTTGAACTGGCGCGCAAGGCCTTTGCGCACACGGCGGAATACGACCGCCACATCGCCGGGTACCTCCAGCAATGCGCATTCGAGCAGGTCAAGGCGGGGTACCGATGCGGCAATGGCGGCAACTAAAAGACCTGCATCACGGATTCAGGGGAAAATGCCGTCAGCAAATCGCGCCGCGTTCGCGGCGCAACGGATTTAAACAGCCGGCCCTTGCCGGCATGAACATATAAGGAAATAAACCATGAGCGCTCCGGATTACAAAAAAGCCTACAAAACCATCATGGACGACCATTTCACGCCGCAACTGGAAATCAGTTTCATCCAGGACGGCCAGCGCCAGACGCTTTATTACGAGAAAGCCGTCTGGCGGATTGACGGCGTGGAAAAAGGACTGCGCTACGGCGAGAACCCCGGCCAGGAAGCCGCGCTCTACCGCCTGGTCAACGGCAACCTCGCCCTGGGCACAGTCCAGTCCATCCAGCCCGGTCGTTACCTGGCGTCTGACGCCGAACTGCTGCAATCGGGCAAACATCCCGGCAAGACCAATCTGACCGACGTGGACAGCGCCTTGAATATTCTGCGTTACCTGATGGACGCGCCCTGCGTGGCAATCGTCAAGCACAACAATCCCTGCGGCGTGGCGCGCGCCGGCACCCTGGCGGAAGCCTATCAGCGCGCCAATGCCGCCGACATGGTAGCCGCCTTCGGGGGCGCGATTGTGGCCAACCGCCCCATGGACCGCGACACGGCCGAGCTGATCGCCCAGCAATACGCCGAGGTGGTCGCGGCCCCGGAATTCGGACCGGGCGTCCTGGAAATCTTCGCGCGGAAGAAAAACCTGCGGGTCATGCGCGTAGCCAACATCGGCCGGCTGGCGGAATATGTTGGCGCGCGCGTGGTGGATTTCCGGGCGTTGATGGACGGCGGCCTCGTGGCGCAATGGTCATTCCAGCCCGTCACCCGCGCGCCGGCCCAGTTCCTGCCTGCAACGGCCACATATAAGGGCAAGGAATATAAAATCAACCGGCAACCCACGGAGCAGGAAGCCGCCGACCTGGTATTCGGCTGGCTGATCGAATGCGGCGTCACCAGCAACTCGGTGATCTATGTCAAAAACGGGGTGACCGTCGGCATCGGCACCGGCGAGCAGGACCGCGTGGGCGTGGCTGAAATTGCCCGGGACAAAGCCTACCGCAAGCTGGCCGACCGGCTGTGCCGCGAAAAATCCGGCATGCCGTACAATAACCTGCAGGATGCCGGGCAGCGCCGGGAGATTGACGCCGAAACCGCGCGGCAGCGCGGAGGGCTGCCGGGCGCCTGCATGGTGTCAGACGCCTTTTTCCCGTTCCGCGACGGCGTGGATGTGGGCTTACGCGAAGGCATCACCGCCGTCATCCAGCCCGGCGGCTCGGAGCGTGATTTCGAATCCATCGAGGCCTGCAACGAAGCCAACGCCGCCATGGTCTTCACCGGTCAGCGTTGTTTCCGACATTAATTATTGCTTGTCCCGCCCTGGAATTTCTATATTATTTTGATGCCAGCAATATGAGCATACACCAGAAAATCCGGACCGCGCTTTGCGTTTTGATCCCGGGCAGCTTGATCATGCTGCAGGGTTGCTGCTGCTTCGGCGGGCGCAAGTCCGCCGAAACCGTCAAGTATGAGGCCCACCCCCGGATTTCGCTGACACCGGAATGCCGGCAAATCAAGAAAGTGAGCGTCATGCCCTTCCGCGCCGCTACGGCAATTGCCGGCGAATCCGTCGCCGACATGTTCGTCACGGAAATCATCAAGGAACAGATTTACGAAGTGGTTGAGCGCAGTCAGATTGACAAGGTGCTCAGCGAAAGCGAGGTGGCGCTGGCGGGCCTCACCAGTTCCAAGGCCGCGGAAATGGGCTCGATGCTGGGCGCGGACGCCGTGATCATCGGCACGGTGGATGAATACAGCATGATGCCGTCCAAGGACATGCATTTCGCCGTCGTCGGGATCAATGCCCGGATGATTGACTGTAAATCCGGCAAGATTTTATGGAGCATTGACCTGGCCCAGCGCGCGGGCTCCACGTCCGTCACCGTGCCGGAGCATGCCCGCGCGGTCGTGCGGGCCATGATCGAGGCGCTCCGCGCGGAATTGGCCAAAACCATGGGCGCATATTGAAAAACCGGCTCGCCAGCACGACATGGTCTGCTGTCCGCCTGACGCTATGGCCGCTGGTCCCGCTGCTGGCGGTAATGGCCGCCGGCTGCGCCACCGCGCCGCCGCTGCCCGCCGCCAAGCCCGCCGCGGAACCGCTCCGCACTACGCCGCCGCCCCGGGTCATCGTCCTGCTGAATGAAAAGGACGCCGGCGGCGCGGCCGCCGCGGAAGCGGAGTCGGCCGCCGTCAATTACCTGGTCGCCCATAACATCCCCGTGGTGGACCGGGCGGTCGTGCAGTCCAACCAGGAGAAAATCCAGGCGCTGCTGGCGCTGGCGGGCGACGACCAGGGCGCCGCCGCCATCGGCATGCAGTTCGGCGCCGATGTCATTCTCCGCGGCGAGGCGGAAGCCCGGCAGACCGCGGCCGGCATCCGCGGGAGCAAGTTGAACAGTTACCAGGGCAAGCTGGATCTCCGGGCGATTGACGCGGATGACGGGCAGATTCTTGCCGCCGCCGCCGCCGCCGTGCCGGCAATCGCCATGGACGCGGTCAATGGCTCCGCCCAGGCCTTGCAGTCCGCCGCCGCGCGCGCCCTGCCCGAGTTGCTGCCGAAACTGCTCGCGGCCTGGGACACCAAGGCTGAAAACAAGGTCCGGCATCCGGGCCGGACCGGCATGTCGCTCTCCGCGGCATTGCGCCCGGCCGATGCCGATTCCGCCGCGGTGGAACTGCCCAAGCCGCCCCGCGGGCGCAAAACGCCGGTGGCAGCCATCTGGCGGCTGACCGCCCAGACGGGCGCGCAGCCGGAATGGATGGAGCCGCTGACGGAAACGCTGTACGCGGTGCTGTCGCAAAGCGGCTGGTTCCGCCTGGTCACCCGGGAGGACATGGAAAAAATCATGGCCGAGCATAACATCCAGCTCAGCGACATCTGCGACACCACCGAACGGGCGATCGAATTAGGCAAAATCCTGAGCGCGCAGAAAATGCTGATCGGGACCGTCAGCAAACTGGGCGGCACCTACCAGGCGGTGGTCAAACTGGTGGACGTCGAAACCGGCGAAATTGAAAGCGTCGGCCAGGCGGATGCCAAGGGCACGATGGATGTCCTCTTTCAACTGGTGCGCCAGGCCAGCGCCGATCTTCTGGAACACGCGGGGCAGCGGTAAGAATTTTGCTTGCGTTGGCGGCCGGCGGCGTTAAACTGTAAACATCTTAAGGATGCCCATTTGCCAGCACAACGGTTTGGACGATCGCAATTCAACCCCGAGGACAGGAGAACGGTCATGCAAAAGTCAGCGCGGGCGGTGTTGTGGGCGGCGGTATTGGCGGCCGCGGGCGCCTGGGCCCAGGACAAGGAGCAGGTAACGGTCATCCGGCAGGGCGCCGGCGGCGAAGTGCAGATCATTTCCAAGGAACAAACTGCGCCGGCGGAAACGGCCCCCACGGACGCCGCGCGCGAAGCGGCGCGGGCCGTGGCCGCCGACGACACGCCGCGCAAGGCGCGCGTGATGGTGATCCCGGCGATTTTCGCCCAGGAGCAACGCCGGCGTGTGGACCGCGAGTTTTTCGAGCGGTTCAACATCACCGATCCGGGTGTAATTGAAAACCCGGGGTACACCAGTTACCTGATTGACGCGCTGGTGAATGTCCGCAAATTCGACATGCTGGAGCGCGAGGAACTGCGGCAGGTGGTCAAGGAACTGGATTTCGGGGAAAGCGACTACGTGGATGTGGAAAAAGTCGTTAAAATCGGCAACATGGTCGGCGCGGACTACATGATCATCCCCACCATCCGCTACCTGGAAGTTGACCGCGAAACCAAAAACGTGCCGTATGTCGGCGGCCAGCAAATCGCCATCCGCTGCAAATTCGCCACCAACGTGCGCACGGTGGACGTGGCCTCCGGCAAGATCATCGCCTCCGGCGTGCGCGAAGTGGAAAAGAAGAAACGCCAGCGGGCCCAGGACTCCCAGCGCATCCTCGTCATGGACACCGTGAGCGAGTGCTACAAGGAATCCGCCATGCTGGATGCCGCCAAGATCGTGGATGTGGCCTACCCCATCCGCATCATGAGCATTGACGGCAAGACGGTCATGCTCAACCGGGGCCAGGGCGCGATCCTGCCGGGCGAAGTCCTGAAAGTTTATGCCGCCGGCGAAGTCATGATCGACCCTGACACCAAGGACAACCTGGGCTACCATGAAACTTACCTGGGCTCGGTCAAGGTCACCGAAGTTGACTTGAAAACCAGCAAGGGCACAATTATTGACCAGCCCGGAACAATCGAGCGGTTGGCTATTTGCCGGCGCACCGAACAGCCTACACTGGCTGACCCGCGCCTGCAGCCGCCGACGGCGGCGCCCAAAATCGACTGAGCCGGCAACCGGAGACTTGCGCCGGGCCCGGCCGCGCGGCGCCGCCTGTGCCCCGGCCGGCAAACATGCCTGGAACTGGAACCGGCTTAATGGCCGGGCCTTGGACCGGGCGGCCATCTGAAGGAAGGATGTTAAGATGACGGCAAAATTATTGGGCATGATGGCGCTGGCATTCGCGCTGGCCGGGCTGGCCGGCGGCTGCCGCAACCCGGTGACCTCCGCCGGCGCCACGATGGAGAGCTACGCCGGCAACCAGGTCAAGGTCAACTCGCGGGTTTTCGGCAAGCATTTCCGCGTGGCCAACGTGGCGACAGCCAGGGGCCAGAACCAGTTGCTGAAGACCACCGTCACGCTGGAAAACCTCCAGCAATTTTCCATGGCTTTCGAATACCGGTTCCGCTGGGTGGACGCCGAAGGCATTGAAATCGCCACCGGCACAACGCTTTGGATTTCCAAGATCGCCGCGGCGCGCGAAATGGTGCTGATGACCGCCATCGCGCCCACGAAACTGGCGGAGGATTTTATTCTGGACGCCCGTTTTGTTTATCCCAGCACGCGCTGGAAATGATACGGTCGCCGAGTATACGGCATTCAAGCGACAAGGAGCAATCAGCATGCGGAAATCTATGTATTGGACGCGGGCGGCGGGCGGCCTGGCCGCGCTGGCGCTGTTAGCCGGCTGCCGGTCGGTGGACATACCCCGGACCGGTTACGTCTCGCCCGAGGAAGAAGGCGTCATGACCATCGCCCTGGATGACCACGATTACGACCTGGCCGCCGAAGGCATCGCCCGCGAGATGTTCATGCGCGGACTGCCGAAAGATTATGTCGTCGTCCTGGGCCCGGTGGATACCCGCGAATGCCCCTATGACGTGCGGGTGATCCAACTGCAGAAATCGCTGCAAGTGATTTTTAACCGCGAAGGGACGTTAAAATTCCTGACAGCGGCGGACGCCATGGCCGGCGGCACGGCGGTGGATGAAATCTACAAGATCATTCAATACAACTGGCTGAACAGCAACCCCATGGACCTGGAGGATTTGCAAACCTTCGGTCAACTGGCCCGCATCAACGGTATTCTGTTCGGGCGCGTCTCATCCCTGGAACGCAACCTGCCGGGGGGCGGCCGAGAAATCAGCTACCGCTTTGTCTGGGAACTCACCAATACCAAAACCGGCGTGCTGGACATCTCCCATGAACAGCGCATCCGCAAAAACATATCACGGGACATGCTGCTGAGGCAATGATGCTTAAACGGTTTTTATTTTCCGCGGCTTTGTCGCTCGGCGCGGCGCTGGCCGGACTCACCGGCTGCCGCTCGCATTCCGGACCGCCGCCCGCCCCGCCGCCGGCCTGGACGCTTTCCCCTAAACCGGCTGACAGCGTTTACTGCTATTTTGTCGGGACTTCGACCGGCCAGTCCGCGCCCGCCGCGGCGCGCGAGGCCGCTTACCAGGACGCCTTGCGCCAGATATCCCGGCACATCGTCAGCGAGGCCGGCCTGGGTCTGGCCGCCTTGCCGCCGGGCGGCATCCTCCTGCCGCTGGAGGGAGCGGAGATCATGCCGGGCTGCTTCTATCAAAGGCGCTTACCGGGGGTATGTGCAGGTGAGTTTCCCGATCGCCGGGAAGCGCAAAGTTATCGAACGGCTGCGCCAGCCGTAAGGGGGTCAAAATGAAATCGGCAGCGAAATGGCTGGTGGTACTGGGTCTGGGCATGGCTTGCCTTGCGGCGGGGGCGGCCGAGTTAGGCCGGTCGCAGCCGGTAGCCGTGGTCAATGACCGGCCCGGCGGCAGCGGCAAAGCGGCCGGGCTGCAACTGGCGCTTTTCGCGCCGATCCAGGTGTTCCCGGAAAACTACAACATTTACGGGCTGCGCCTCAACCTGATTTACGGGATTAACCAGGACCTGCGCGGCCTGGACTTGGGTATGTTCAATGTCGGGCGTGGTTTGATGGAAGGGCTGCAGGTCGGATTAGCCAATCGGACGGCGGAATTGTCCGGGATGCAGCTTGGCCTGCTGAACTTCACCGGCGCCTCCGAGGGCGGATTTCAACTGGGACTGATGAATTACGCGCATGAATTCGCCGGACTGCAGTTGGGACCGATCAATTTCGCCAAGGACGTCAATGGCGCACAAATCGGCGTCATCAACATCTGCGAAACCACCGCCGGCGCCCAGATTGGCCTGATCAATATCATTTCCCAAAGCGATTGGCTGGTCTTCTGTCCGCTCGTTAACGCGCAATTCTGATGAAGACTTCCCTGCCATGCCGGTTTCTGCTCTGCGCCCTGGCGCTGGCGGCGCACAACGGCCGCGCGCTGACGCCGGATGAGGCGGGCGTGCCGAAGCGGCTCCAGCCGACCATCATGGGCACGGTGGACCTCAACGAGGGCGGCACCAGGACCCTCAGCATGTCGCGATATGCCTCCACCTGGCTGGAGTCCAACGAAAAAGTCAGCGGGACGCTTATCCGTTCCGAAAGGGCCAACTGGAATGTCTTCGGGCCGGGATCCACCGTAAACCCCGGTGAAGATACGGTTACCATTAAAGCCACCAGAGCCGGCCAGGGCTATATCCAGGGGTATCGTTATCTTTATTATATGGATAACGGCGTGGAGCGGAGAAACATCCTCATCCAGATCTGGCTGCTGAAGGTGCATCCCCTGACCGATGGATCTTCCAACAATGCTCCGACCGGCTCGCCCGGCGGGGCATGGCCGACTGAGAAGCCGGACATCCCCCGGGCCGTCATCAAGGGGCGGGCGGTGATGCGTGGAACGGACACCGGTGTGCCTGGCGCATATATTGAACTGATCGGCGCCAGAACCGGCACGTTGCGCACCAACTGGGAAACTGGCGCCGACGGCGGATTTAACATTAAGGCGGACAACATGCTGTCCGCGGACCGGTACGAAATTTTTATCCGCAAAGGCTCCGCCAATGCCGCCCGGGAAGATGCCGTGATGGAGGATTTATGGCCGATCCGCAGGTATTACGTGACCGTGACCCGCGACAACTGCCTGAATCTTAACCTGGGCCGGATCGAAATGGCGTCCGTCGAGGATTTATGGGGCGCGGACCGGACGGCCGGCGCCGATGCCGCCCGCCCGGAACTTGACATTACCCCCAAGGCCGGACCCGGCGCCGGCGGCGGCCAGACGACTCCATCCGGGCAGATACCCGGCGGCGGCCAAACGCCCGGATCGGCAACAGCCCCGGGCGCCGGCGGCGGTCAAGCGCCGGGAACCGGCCCAACCCCGGGCGGCGGCGGGCAACCTCCGGCGCCGCCTCAAACACCGGATGCGCCGGATGCCCCCGGCACACCCCAGCCGCTGGACGATAGTGTGCCGGTTTTAATCGCCCCCGGCGCGATCGGCGCGGCAGCGGCTGCCCAATCCCTGCAAATTGTATATAAAGGCTATGTTGAAGTAGATTTCAACCTTAAGGCCACCATGACCTTAAAACTTGCCGGATCGGCCGTGACCGGCGAGTTATACGCGCCGCCGGTGTCCCAGCCCAATGTGCGGCTGCCGGGCGCGCGTATGCTGCTGGACGGCACGCTGGCAGGCGGCTGGGAGGATGGCGGCAGGATTACCGGGAGTTGCACCGGCCATATCCTGTGGCCGGACGGCAAGCAGGAAGAGCGCGCGGGCCAGTTTCAAATCGCAAAGGCCGGCGCGGAAATTCACTTCCGCAGCACGAAGTTTTATTATAACCACTACATTTTCGGCGCATTGGGTATAAAATACGCCGGCGGCAATGCCGTAACCAACGCTGCCGGCACAAGCCTTAATTCCGTCTTGATCCTGATTGATGCTTCCGGCAGCATGCAGGGCGAAAAAATCAACCGGGCCAAGTCCACGGCCTGCCGGCGCATTGCCGAACTGGGGCCGGAGACCGAGTTAGCCGTGATCGCTTTCAGCGGCAATTCCCTGAAATTCCAGTTTGCGCCCATGGATGACGATGGGCGCGCGCGCGCCCAGGAAGCCGTCAATGGCGTCAGCGCCGGCGGCGGTACGCCCCTGGCCGCCGCTATCCGCAGCGCCGGCAGTTATATACGCGGCAACGCCCGGTCGAAAAACAAGACTTTGATCATTCTATCGGACGGCGAAGAAAGCGAAGGCGGCAACCCGCCGGAGGAAATCCGCAAGCTGAACGATGTGACGGTAAATTAACCGTTATGAAAATTTTACGTCCCATGATGATGTGCGCAGCGGCGGCGCTGGTTTGCGCGCAGGCCGGCGCGCAGGATGCCGCACCCGGACCGGCGAGCCGGGATTTAATCAACATTGTCGCCGTCGGCTATGACATTGAAAACAATCCCAAGGCCCAGCAAATGCTCCAGGATATGGCGCAGGCCGCCCGCGATGCCGGCGCCGGCGGCACCGTGATCATGGCCGGGCAGGACGAGGCACAACTGGACCAGGCCATGCAAAAGGCCATGACCATCGCCACCCAGCCGCCGGCGCCGGCATACCGGCTGGAACTCAAGACCGCTTCCGCCGCGCCGGGGGCCAGGATCGTGGTGGTGCATTCCGATTTCCCGGCAACGAACCGCGAGGCCTGGATTGCCTTTTATGAAAAGGCCGGCGACCGCGACCAGGACTATCTGTCTTATACCTTTCTGGCCAACCTGAACGATCGGACATACGATGTCACGGCCCCTGACAAGCCCGGCGCCGAGTATCATTTCCGCCTTTTTTTAACCAAGGAATACGATTGCGCCGCCCGCAGTGAACCAGTCCATATCGCCGAATAATCTGCATGAAGTTTTTCCGCCTGTTTTTGATGAGCCTTGCACTGCTGGCGGGTTGGCCGGCAGTTCCAGTTGGCGCCGCGCCGGATTACCGTCCGCTCTGGATCGAGCAGCCTAAAAGCGACGACAGCATTTACCTTTACCGCGTCGGCACCGCCGCCGCCGGATCGGAAACCGCGGCGCGCCAGGCCGCCCTGGTCCAAGCCGGCGAAATCATCCTGGATGAAATCCTCGCGCAAAGCGGCGTGCCGGAAACAGAGCGCGTTGAATTGCGCGGCGCTCTGGCGTTGCGGGATTTGACGCCGGTTCCCGACGCCGTGCATTATGCCCCTGAAAACGGCGGCACCCGGTGCTGGCTGCAGGTCAGTCTGCCGTTGCAGGAGCGCGCCCGCCTGCGGCAGGACATCGCGGCCGCCATGGAGCGCCGCCGCTTGCAGGAGGAATTCGACGCCCGCATCAACGGGCAATGGCAGGAGGGCCGGGCCGCCAGCCTGCGGGGCGAATACACCCAGGCCCTGGCGCTCTTGCGGGAGGCCGAAACCAACTTTGCCGCGGTCCATCGCCCGGCATTTGCGATGGAGGAACTGCGCCTGCTGCTGGGCGATGTGCAGCGGGAACTAGGCCGGCCCCTGGACGCGCGCGGTTACTACGAAACCGTGGCCGGACTGGCAACCGCTGAAACCTGGCAGGCGCAGGCGGCGGCGCGCCTGGCGGCGCTGCCCGATCCGCCGCGCCTATGGCCGGCGCTGACCCGTTGGCAGGACCGCGCCGCGGCGCAAGTCTGCGTATTGCAGCCGGCCGGCGATCCGGCGGCATGGTTTGGCGAACTTGCCGCGGTGCTGCACCGCGATTTTCAAGCCTGCCGGCGGGATTTGTGCGACCTGGCCCAGTGGCCGCCGGAATCCGCCGCGCAGCTTTTCATAACGCGCCAGACGGCAGCCCTGGCCGGCGCCGCCCGCGCCGCATCGGCTGGAATGGTGCTGGTGATCTACGCCCGGGGGGATGCCACCGGTGGCGGGACGCCGCCGGAAACGGGCGGACTGCGCTTCCCCGCGCCGGATATGACCGTCCAATTCATGGTGTTGGACGCCATCGCCAATCGCATCGTATATGCCGGCGAATTCCGGGAAATGCGCGGCCGGCGCGGCAACGCGCGGCTGGCCGAACGGATTGCGTCAATCCTGATCAACAATTACCTGGCGCCCAAATGTCCGGCGCTGGCGCCCGGGCCAGGCGGCGCGGCGGCCGGCCCCGGATAACCCCTACCGCCGCCGGGCCGGCGACCGGTCAATGCTGCAAACCCGCATCAGCCACCGCACGCATAAATCGCCCCAGGGATGCACGATCAGCAGGCCGGCGCCATGGCCGCCGTCGGGGAACACGTGCAATTCATACGGCACGCCATGACGGCGCAATTCGGCGGCAAACATGAGACTGTTTTCCGGCAACACGCCCTTGTCATCGCCCGCGTGCCACAAAAAACACGGCGGCGTGCGATCGGTCACCAGGGTTTCGCAGGAAACTGACGCCCAATCCCCCGGCGGGGCGTCCGGGCCCAGCAGGTTGTTGCGCGAGCCGGCATGGCCATAGGGCGGCTGCATGGAAATCACCGGGTAACACAACACCCCGAAATCAGGGCGTAATTCCGCCGCGCGCCGCGCGCCGGCCGTCATCACATGCGCGGCCAGGTGGCCGCCCGCGGAAGAGCCCATGACCCCGATGCAATCCTGGCGGACGCCGAATTCCGCCGCGCGCGTCCGGACCGTGGCCACCGACGCCAGGCCATCTTCCAGCATCTCCGGATGACGGTGGCCGGACGAGCCGCCCAGCCGGTACCGGGCCACGAAGGCGCAAATGCCGCGGGCCGACAGGTATTCGGCATAGCCGCGGCCTTCGTGCTCGGCCAAATGCCCGTAGCCGCCGCCGGGAAATATTATCACCCCGATCCCCTGCCCCTTCCGCGGGGCAAACACTTCCAATTCCGGCGCCGGGCTGGTAGCCGCGCCGGGCAGGGCCGCATGAATGATCACAATTAGCTCCTCCGTTGATTGTTTAAAAACACGCCGGCTTGCGCGCCGGGGTTGGCATGCGCGAGAGAGACGCAGGCGCAGTTTGGATGTATCAAATTGAACATCCCGTGTCACGCTCAAGTTGCGGGAATGAGACGCCGGGGGTGTAATACAATCCAATGCGAATTGACAAAACGAAGCAAGGAGGATAAAGTCCGGACAGAAAACATGACTCAGACCAGTTGGCGCGGCGGCTCGGCGCCGTAAAACATTGCATGGCCCAGAATGACCGCCATCCTGTCATCCCCGGACACCCGCTCGAAACTTGCCATCCTCTCCCAGGAATCGCAATATGACCTGGCTTGCTCATGCGGCACGAGGGATCAGGACCGCCGGCGCCGGTCGCCCAATGACACCTGGCTCTACCCGGTCGCCCTGCCCGGCGGCGGCTACTCGATCCTGTTCAAGACTTTGGTATCGAACTATTGCGCCAACGACTACAAATACTGCCCGCTGCGCGCAGGCCAGGATTTGCGGCGGTGCGCGCTGACCTCCGAAGAAACCGTACGCGCTTTCCTGGATTACTGGAAAACCGGCAAAATCTTCGGCCTGTTTCTTACCAACGGGGTTGCCGGCGCGCCCGACCAGGCCATGGAGCAGATGCTCGCCATTGCCCGGCGGTTGAGGACCAGGGAACAATTCCGGGGATACCTGCACCTGAAAATCATTCCCGGCGCCTCGGATGCAGCGATTGAAGAGGCGTTGCGGCTGTCCAGCGCCGTTTCCATCAACATTGAAACGGCGGGCGAAGCGCGTTTCCAGAAACTTTCAACCCGCAAACGCTACCTGGAAGACATCATCCGCCCGCTCAAGCTGATCAGCCGGCTCACCGGCAAGGACGGGCCATACAGCCGGGTCAAGCAGACGACGCAGTTCGTCGTCGGCGCCGCGGACGAGACCGACTCCGAACTGCTGAAATACACCTGGGGCTTATACCAGCGCCTGCACCTGAGCCGCGTGTACTTCAGCGCGTACCAGCGCGGATTGGGCGAAACCGACCTGCCGGGCGAGCATTCCCCGCTTTCCAACCGCGACCTGCTGATGCGCGAACACCGCCTGTACCAGGCCGACTGGCTGTTCCGGAAATACCATTTCCGGCTGGAGGAAATCCCGCTGGACGGGCAGGGCAACCTGCCGCTGGATATTGATCCCAAGGAATACTGGGCGCAAAGGCATCCGGATTTTTTCCCGGTCAATGTCAACCGGGCGGATTACGAACAACTCCTGCGCGTGCCCGGGCTGGGCATGGTGACCGTCCGGCGGCTGCTGGCGCGGCGTTCCGGCGGAGCGCGGTTCCGGGCGGCGGCAGACCTCGGCTTTGCGGGACGGCGTCTGCAAAAAGCCGCCGCCTACCTGGCATTCTGATCGGGCAGCATCCGGCGGCGTTAATGCGGCCGGCCCGGCGCCTTATCCGCTGGCCAGTTCCCTGACAAAATGCCATGCCATCCAGCCGGCGGCGGTCAGTTTCAGCAACGTGCCCAGCGATACCCCCAGGAACGCGGCCAACCCCGATCGCAATGCCGCGCCCGTTTTCCGGCCCGCCGCTAACTCGCCGGCGATGGCGCCAGCCAACGCCCCGATGATCATCCCCCAGGGCGGAAAGAAAAACAAGCCGGCCAGCATGCCCAGCGCAATCCCCCACCCGCCCCGGCGGCTGCCGCCGAACCGCCGGGCGCTCCAGACGGGGATGGCGTAATCAAGCAAAGAAACCAGGACCGTCACCACCGCCCAGCCAACGAGAAATTCCCTGGAAAAACTGTGGCGGACGGTTAAATGCAGCAGGAACAGGCCCGTATAGCTTAAAGGCGGGCCGGGCAGCACCGGCAGCACGCTGCCCAGGATGCCGCCAACCATGCAGAGGGCTCCCAGACCGATCAGCCAAATATCCATAACTCACCCCCGAAAATACAACGCGATGGCCAGCGTCATGGCCAGGGCGCCGGCCACCCTCCTGAACAGCACGGCGGGGCCGGCCCGCCCTTCGATATCGGTCCACCCCAACCGCGCCAGCGCCACGCCCAAACCGATGGAAATGATCCCGCGCGCCGACTGCACGATGTTGCCGAAAACCGCGCCGATATCGCCAAAACAGGCGAACAGCAGGATCATGGCCGACAGCCAGCAGACGGCAAAAGGCAACGCCGCGCGCCATGCAGCCGGTGCGCGCGCGGCGGGATGCCGCACCAGCCAGGGCGTCATGGCCAGGCCGCACGCCAGGTAGCTTAACACCGCGCCAAAAAACGCGCCGCGTAAATTATCCAGCCCGGTAGCGCGGACCAGGCGGACAATGGACAGGTCCGAGAGCGAATATCCCGCAATGGCCACCGCCACCGCCAGCAAGCCGCGCGCCGGCAGACGCCCCCCGGCTTGATGCAGGGTAAACACTCCCGCCGCGGCCAGCAACACAGCCGCCCATTGAGCGGCTGACAGCCAGGCGCCGCCCAGGGATGCCAGCAATGCCAGCAACAGGATTTTAGCGCCCAGCAAAGGCGCCAGCCGCGAAGCGTCCATGATCTGCAGGGCGCGGAACCATGCCAGTTGGCCGGCCAGGTAAAACCCACTGGTGCTCAGCGTCCATAACGCCACGCCGCTGTCCAGGCGCGCGCCCGGGACATACGCCCATGGCAGCAGCGCCAGACTCATCAGCGCCATCATGGCATGCGACACCGCCAGCAACAACCAGGGCGGGTAACCGGCCCGACGCAGGAAGGCGCGGGAATATATGTAGGACAAGGATTGCAGGGCGGCAGCGCCCAGTCCGAAGAGAATACCCATCATACTTGACAATCATCCGCAGCCGGCGGTAAACAGGGAATGAACCGGCCGAAACGTTTACGACACGCCAGGCACGGCGCATCCGGCGGCAAACCTACCGCCCGCCGCCGGTAAAGTCAATGGGAATGACTCCGGCAGGCCCGCGGCGATGAAAAATGCAAAATGTTTTAGATTGACAAACCCCGCAGGTTCGGAATATTTTAACACTATATGAACCTTTGATTCATATTATGAATTTATCTCTCCGGCGCGGGCGGCATGCAGCGATGGGCTACTTGATCAACGGCTGCGGCATTGGAAGCAAATATGTTTGAATTGAAGAACAAAAAAGCGCTCGTTACCGGAGCGTCGCGCGGCTTGGGCGCCGGCATCGCCCTCGCCCTGGCGGAAGCGGGCGCGGATGTGGCGGTCAATTTCCGCAGCAACCGGCAGGAAGCCGGAAAAGTCAGCGCGGCAATCACGGCCATGGGCCGCCGGGCATTGACGCTGCAGGCCGATGTTTCCGCGGCGGCGGACGTCCAAATGCTGTTTGCCGCAACCATGCGGGAATTCGGGCAGTTGGACATACTGGTGAATAATGCCGGCACCACCAAAGCCCAGGATATTTTTGAGACAACCCTGGCTGACTGGGATTATATTGTCAAAACCAATCTCACCAGCCTGTTTCTCTGTTCGAAGGCGGCAATGGAAATCATGCAGGCGCAAAAATCGGGCCGGATTATCAACCTCAGTTCCATTGTCGGCCAGCGCGGCGCGCTGTTCGGCCATGTGCATTATGCCGCCACCAAGAGCGGGATCATCGGCTTCACCAAGACCCTGGCGCGTACGGCCGCGCCTTTCAACATCACGGTCAATGCCATTGCTCCCGGCATCATCGCAACCGAACTGCTGCTGCAAACCCATGGCGCCGACGAGGTCAGGAAACTGGCCGCCACCGTGCCGCTGGGCCTGGGCACCTGCCGGGACGTCGGGCTGGCGGCGGTGTTCCTGGCCGGGGAAGGCGGCCGCTACATCACCGGCGCCACGCTGGACGTCAATGGCGGGATGAATTTCCGATAAGGCGTCTGTGTGATGAGGTAAAATGAAAATTACAAGCATTCGAACATTCCTCTGTCATGCCTACCGCACCAACTGGGTGTTCGTGAAAGTGCTGACCGACGCCGGCCTGCATGGCATCGGGGAAGCCACCCTGGAATACCGGGAATTGACGGTGCGCCAGGCCGTCCATGACCTTGAACGCAGTTTGGTTGGAAAAGATCCGCGCAATATCGAGGCCATCTGGCAGCAGGCCTACCGCGACGCCTATTGGCGCGGCGGGCCGGTGCTGATGAGCGCCCTCTCAGGGGTGGAGATGGCGCTGTGGGATATCAAGGGCAAGGAACTGGGTGTGCCGGTATTTCAATTGCTGGGCGGCAAGGTGCGCGACGCCATCCCCTGTTACGCCAACGCCTGGTTTGCCGGAGCCCGGACGCCGGCGGAATTCGCCGCGAAGGCGCAAGCCGCCGTGGCCGCAGGATTCAAGGGCCTGAAGTGGGATCCATTCGGCAGCGCCTGGATGAATATCTCCAAGCCGGAACTGCGGACGGCGCTGGACTGCGTCCAGGCGGTGGCGGCGGCGGCGGGGCGGGACGTGGATATCATGATCGAAGGGCACGGGCGGTTCAATGTTCCGACCGCCGTGCGCGTTGGCCGGGCATTGGAGGATTTTGACATTACATGGTTCGAAGAGCCGATCCCGCCGGACGACATGCCGGGGCTGCTGGAAGTCAAACGACGGGTGCGCGTGCCGATTGCCGGCGGCGAACGCCTGTATTCGCGCTGGGATTTCCGCGAGTATATCAACCGGCGCTGTGTGGATTTCATCCAACCGGATGTCTCGCATTGCGGCGGGATCGGCGAGTTGAAGAAAATTGCCGCCATGGCCGAAAGCGCGCACCTGGCCGTCTGCCCGCATAATCCCAGCGGCCCGGTGGCCAATGCCGCCAGCCTGCAACTGGCCGCCTGTATCCCAAATTATTATTTGCTGGAAACCATGGCGACGGATGTGCCATACCGGCGTGAAATCACGAATGAAGCGGTGGTCTTTACAGATGGCGCCATGCGGATACCGGATGCGCCGGGGCTCGGGTTGGATCTTAACGAAGCCGCGATTGCCGCGCACCCATTCGAGCCGCGGACATTGCGGCATTATGCCGGCACCCTGACCGATATCCGGCCGCCGGATGCGGCGGGATACGCCATGCCGGACCGCCAGGCGCATTTATGATCAAAGTTGTCGCCAAAACCTTCGCCGTGCTGGAATTCGCCGCCGCGCATACCGGCCGGCCGGTGCTGCCCGGCGAGACGGCCGCAGCCCTGCGTTTGAACCAGGCCACCACGGTCAGGATCATGCGCGATTTGCTCGAACTGGGTTACCTCGCGCAGATTTCACGCAACAAGGGATATGTGCTCGGGCCGATGGCGCGCGGGGTTTTCGAGCGGAACCATTACCGCGCCCACCTGATCCGGATAGCGGCGCCGGCGGTGAAAGACTGCGCGGCGCAGACCGGCGAGTCGGTGGTGCTGGCGGTCATGCAAAGCGCGCGCCGCTACGTGCTCCTGCACGAAAACCGCAATCCAACCCTGAATATTAACGTCAGCGCGCTTTATTATGACGACCTTTATCTCACGGCCACCGGGCGGCTGCTCCTGGCGCATGCCAATGCCGCGGATTTGAATGCGGTTGTAAAGAAATTGGATTTACCCGATCCCGCCGTCTGGCCGGAAGCCGCAACGGCGCCGGGATTGAACCGCGAACTGCGCAGGATCCGCCAGCATGGTTTTGTCTCTTTCCGCAGCGGCCAAACCGGCTTGCAGATCATGGCCGCCCCGATCTGGGAAGCGGACAAATGCCTGGCCGCTCTGGGCGCTTCTTTCCCTGGCGCCAGTGCCTCCAAGGCGAAGCATGACCGCATCCTGGCGGCCGTCCGGGAGACGGCCGCCGCAATTACGCGAAAGCTCGCCGTGATCCGTACGGCTGGATAGGAAGCTTATGGAACACAAACACATCATTCCCGCCCCGCGCCATGCGGCATGGCGGAAGGAAACGGTATCAGCCCATGACTATGCGCTCAGGCCGGAAGATTTTAAGCCGATCGACCGGGAATTATGGGACCGGTTCCAGGCGGTATTTCCCGCCCAAAAGGGGAAGCAGGCGGCGCGCGTAACGCTGGATGCCGCGTTGCCGGAAGAGGGATACGCGCTGGATATCCAGCCGGCGGGCGTGGCGATCCGGGCCAAAACCGCGCGCAACCTGGGTGAATGTCCGGCCTGCGCCGAAGCAGCTGCGCGGGAGGGACCGGAAGGCGTTTACCTCAGGTTTATTAATAAAATGTGTGACTGGGCGCGGCAGCAGGGTCGGACGCCGGTCTTGTGGGATGACATGCTTTGCCGTGATCCCGCGATCATTGACCGGCGTGACCTCCACCATGATCATGTACCGGGACTACTGGACCACTTCCGTCAAAAGTCCCATTGTCGTCGCACGCGCATCCGGCAAGGGCATGGTTTACGACCGGCGCTGGAACGACCAGTGGGCGGCGGAACGCAGCGAACTGGAGCAAACGATCGGCCGGCGGCCGCCGGACTTGGAATTGCCGGGGCCCGTGATCCATGTTCCGTGCCGGCCGCCGCCCTCGCTTTTGCGGCTCTGGGAACACCTGGCGATCAAACTGGTGTTCAACACCATTTCAACCGCCACGGCGGCGCGGCTGGGGCGGCTGCGCGGCAACTGGATGGCCTTTGTCGAGACGACCAACAAGAAACTGATCGACCGGGGCACCCGGCTGGTGGCGGAATTGTGCGGATTGGATTACACCGCAGCCTGCATCGCCCTGCATGCAACCATGGCGGAAATGGCGGCCATGCCGGAGCCGGAACGCAAAAAACATTCGCCGGTGGCGCTGACGGTCGAACGGACCGGGTTGAAGCGTGGTTGAGCGGTTCAGGATGATGATGTTTCGAATGACACGCGATTGGATCTGACCTATGGGCATGAACCAGAACTATTTTTATGATTTCGATACCGAGCCGGAAATCGGGAATTGGGTTGCAACACGGCTGGCGCCCGGCCGATATACGATTTCCGCAACATTCACCCCGCCGGCGGCCGGAGAGTATACGCTGCTGTTGGCGCCGCGGCATCCGACAGATAAATGGAAATTATTATCGCTGAAAGCCGCCGGCCGCGAATTCCAGGCTTGCGAATCCTCCATTGCATATGTCAGCCCCAACTCGTGCGGCGGCTGGCGGTACGCGTTTCATGTTTCCTTGCCGGCCGGCGCCCAGTCCCTGGAATTGCGCGTGCAATCGAGCACGGAGGCGCCCGCGGCAGGATTTAAAGCCACCTGGATAAGCAATTCCATAATGACAACGCCATTAGCAAAAAATAATAATGCGGCGCCGGCGTGTTTTCCTCCCGGGCAAACCGGGCCGGAGGCAGCCCGGACACAGGTTGACCTGGGAGCGTCTCCGGAACTAAAAGATTATCTCCCCGGGATTGGCACGGATGCGAGCCCCAGTGCCGGCCGGTTCGGCTACACCAAGGGCGATGGCGTGCTGGATTGCGCCATGCCGATGCTGGGCATCATCGACAAGATGTATCTCTGCGGCCACCCCCGGTACAACAAGCCATTCAAGTGGACTTATGCCGTGCTGCCGCCCGGCCTTGATCCGGCAACGGCCCGGCACGGTTCAACGCCGCCGGCACAGGTGGGCCTGGAGAACGACAAGATCGCCGTCAACCACCTGTCCGTCCGATGGCAAGCCAGCTTTGCGGCCACGGCGGATTTTTTCGAACGTCAAGCCGGGGCAAAAGTTGATTTTGCCTGCACCTACTCGCTGGCATCGCCGGGCCTCCTGGTCGAAACCTCCGATCCGGGCCTCTCGCTTTCCATGCTGGAATACGCCGGAAATTACCAATTCTTTCTGGTTCCCCTAAAAGGCGGCATACGGAGCGTGCCTTTGGATGGCGATTGCCCGCTGGCCGGCACGATGACGGAAAACTGGCTGCTTTTGTTCGGCGCCACGGAATTTCCCGATGTGCCGATTCTGCTGGTGTTTACCCGGGAACCCGACGGCGTGCGGGCGCGGCGCAATCGCTCCGGGCGTTTGACCGCGCTGGATTTTCACCTGCCGGCTGTCGCCGGACAAGATACAAAAGTATTCTGCGCGACGCCCTTCGGCATCGAGAGTTTCGATCCGGGAACCTTGTATGGAGCAAAATACATGGCCGATGCGATCCGCCGCTGCCGGTTCTGGTCGCGGGCGTTCCTTGCCTACCCGGTGAAATGCAGGGAATATTACCAGACGGATGAACCCGCCGGGCAGGTGAAAATCATCCAGAAATTCGAATATCGGAAACTTTCTGACGCGTGGGGAACGCCGCCATTAACGACCGCACCGCTGCCGCCGCCTTTGACGCTTCTGGATGGCCGGGGGATTGTTGCGTTAGACCAGGCGGCCCATGATTACAGGTTCCCCACCAAGTACGGGTATCTGAAAGGCGCGGTTGACCGCGATTATGCGGAGTATATCCTGCCGTGCATGCCGCGCGTCCGCCGGTTTCCCCTGCGCGATACGCGCGACCGGCAAATTCCGGACTTGCTGGCCGACGGCCTGGACGAATATTTCCGCTTCCACGAGCAGTTTGACCCGGACAAGCAGGCGTATCCTTATGCGGGGTCCGCGTTGGAGCCGTTTGCCTGGTCGGCATCGTTGTTTAATTTCATGGAACCGGAGGCCCGGCGGCGCCTGGCCGGAAAGCTTGCGGATCGACTGCCGTTTGCGTGCGATGCGGAGCGGCATTATGTTTACCCGGCGATCTGCTGGGGCGATTTCATGCGGGAGATGCCCGGGACTGACCGGGTATTGGAAATTTACCGCGACCCGGCCATGAAACATATCGAGCTTTTCAACTGGTACTGGCGCAAGGAGCCGTTTACCGGCCTGGCCTACCGGATTTGCTATCTGAATGTAGGCCTGTTTTCCAGCGGCAAGATCAAGACGGGCAGTCGTGCTGAAATTGCCGGACTGAAAATGCCCCTGATCGAGAATGATTGGGGCGCGGGATTGGCTTTTTACTACATTTATCTGGCGGCGCAAATTTCCGGTGATTATTCGGCCGTGCGCAAGCACTGGCAAACACTTTGCGATGGATTTGACTATTTTGCCAAATTGCATGACTGGGCCTGCATGGCCACCGCCTACAGCGACAATGGCATTGCCTGGATCGAAGGCGCCAATTACGGGGCATTTACCGCGTTTGTCAACCTGGCCGAAGCGGTGGGCGATCAGGATGCATCCGCCAAGGGCGTTTATATCGCGGCCAAGCAGTTTGCCCTGCGCCTGGCGCAATTCGTTTCCGGCGCAACATATTTCTGCCGCTATCTTGATCACCCGCCGTGGTATATTACCAAGTTGTTCCACGAGGAGGCCGCGCCCGGCGCCGGATTTCTGCATGTGCCGGAACTCTGGCGGGATGAATTTGCCGGGATATACAATCTGACCACCGAAGGCATGTATCCGGAAGTGTTTGCCGGCTTAAATGAATTCCTGCCGCAAGAATGGCGCCTGGTGCGCGAGATGGCCCTGCAGGCTTATGCCGCCAATTTGAAAAACAGCGCCCTGCATGCATGGGGGGAAGTCCAGGGGTGCGCTTCATGCCTGATTGCCGCCGCGTTGGACGATGGTATGGCTGAGGAAAAATTATTGCGCGAAATTCGAGAGGTGGAAAGCCGCGGACATCTGCTTCAGGCATGGCGCGGCATCCACATTTACAGCCGGCTGTTGCCTCGCAATTATTTCAAATGCCAGTTGCTGGCCTGGCAAGCCAGCAAAACTCACCCGGCCTGGCTGGAATTCTGGACCAATACCGAAATAGAGCGCGCGGACTGGGATTCTGGCCAGGAGTCCGCTATCATCGAATTCAAACTCCGTGGGAATCATGCCGTCATCCGGTTCGGCGTGCGGCGCAATCCGTCATCCGTGCGCTTGAACGGACGAAAGCTTCATACATGGCAGGCGGAAAAACAAAAGCTGACTGTTTCCGCGGCCGAGGAAGGCCTTCTGGTATTATCTTTCGCTTGACGCGCCGGCTTGGGCCATGCCGCCCTGCTGCGGCGTCCGGCCGGCCCTTAGCCCTGGTTACTCCACCGCCATCGTCACCCGCGAAACCAAGATCGGCCCATCGAGGCGCAGGATGCCGTCCCTCGGGTAATCCACGGCGAACCAGAGGTTGTATGTCCCGGGCGCAAGGGACATGTCCTGCGCCAAGATGATTTGCGGCAGGTTCATCAGCGGACCCTGGTACGCCGGCCGACAGTTGGCAAGATTGCCGTCAAACGGAATGAAAGCCATGTCGGTATTCAGGTAATACCAGAGGTTCCCGTCGTGCGCATACGCCGCCACCCACCAGTCCACGTTGTGCCCGACATATTCAGCGGGCAGGTTCATCATTTCCACGGCAATCGTGACGGGTGTGCCGGCGGCAATACGCACGTTGTCCCCCACCATCCCGTTGACGCTCACCAGCGGGCCGACCACCCCGGTGTAACCGCTGTCCGGCGCGCTGAATGAACTCGCACCGGCGGCATTCACCGCCTTGATCCAGTAATAATATGTCGTCTGGCTCAGAGCCGTCAGATCATCATACCATTCGAGGACGGCCTGCCCGATTTTAGCGGCCACGCTGACATCGCGCGTGGTATGACGCCAGACTTCATACGATACCGCGCCGGCCGCGTAGTCCCAACTCATGCGCACTCTGTCCGGGTAAACGCCGTCGCTCGCGGAAACGCCGGTCGGGGTATCCGGCTGAGAGCCTGTTACCGTAACGCTGATGGATACTTGCGGAGCCGCGAGCCAGTTGTTATCGCCCGGCTGACTCGCCGCCACCACGACCACACCCGTCCCGCGGAACGAAAGCACGTTGGCGGCGGAGATTTTGCCCGGGCCGGACACCACCGTGAAAAACACCGGCAGCCCGGAGGAGGCCGTGCCTGAAAGGTCCACCCGACTGGTTATTGTCTGCACCGGCACTGCCGGGAAGCAGATGGTTTGAACAGCTTTCGCCGCAACAACATAACCCGTGGCGACGGCAGCGGCATAAAGCGGATCACTGGCTTTTGCCGCCGCCACGACCACCGTCCCAACGCCGCTGGTGATCCAGAGGTTGGAACCGCCGACAATCTGGCCGGGTCCGGATTGGACGGCAAAAGCGATCGCGCCGCCGCCGGCTCCTCCTGCCGCCGCAAGGACATTGGTAGTATTATAGGTTTGCGGGCTGCCAGGATTGAAAGTCAGCGGCGGCTGGGACAATTTGAAAACGTTGAAAACATTGGCGACATTCAGTGCCGGCAGCCAGTTGGCATCGCCGGGTTGGCTGGCAATTACCGTGACCTGGCCTGTGCCGGAAAAGACCAGCGTGGTCGGGCTGATGAAAAAGGCCGGCCCGCCGCCGCCCAGGGAAAACGCGACCGGATTGCCCGAAGATGCGCTGGCGCTCAAATTGAGCTGGTTGGTGATGAGTTGCGCGCCGGGGTTGGGAAATTGAATCGTCTGGCTGGCCCGGGCAATTGTCAAGGCCATCGTGCGAAGATGGACCGTTCCCGACGTGACATTCGAAAACACAACTACCTGGGTATACGGGCCGGCGGGCATGGCCGCCGCCGCCGCGCCAATCGCCGCCACCACCTGCGTGCCGGACCAGGCCGGCAAGGCCACCCAGTTAGTGCTGACCGTAAGCCAGGGCGGCACGTTGCTTACCGTCCAGGCAACAGTGCCCGGGCTGGCGTTGGTGAGCCGGTATATTTTCTGGGTGGGACTGAACGGCCCGCCATACACGCCCTGAGCGGCCAGGCCGTCCCAGGGTGTGACCAGCGCCAGGATATCCACCCCGGCCAGGGCATTGCTCAGGTTGGGCAGCGGCCCGATATTGCCGGACAGGCCGAAGGTTTGGGCATAGCCGCTCTGCACCAGGTTCGACCGTAACATCAGCGGCGGCAGGTAGAAGCCGTAGTTGGCGCGCGCATAACTCTGAATGGCGCCGGCGATGGCGGCGGAAAGCGCGCTGCCGCTGGAAGTTCCGGAAAAAGTGCGGGTATAATTATCGGTCGCCGACGACCCGGCAAGGTCGCCGTAGGCCAGGGTGGCGACGCTCCAATCGCCCCACCCCTGGATATCCAGGCGGGAGCCATAACACGAAAAGATGCAGCGCGCCCGGCTGGTGCTCTCTCCCGCGCCGACCATGATCGCGCCGGAATCGCGCGTGGCGCGCTGAAAGATGTTGCTCCAGCCGGCATTATCCAAATCCAGATTGCCATTGCCCGCCGGCTCGATGACGATCCGGTCCAGGGCCGTCGCATTGGCGATGGCGCTGTAAATATCCGCTCGGACTTCGACCGGGCAATAGTTGCCGAAGGTGCTGCTCGTCTCCTGTTGCTCCAGCAGGATGACGTCCCCGGGGGCAGTGCGCGCCACGGCTTGGTTGATGGCATCGGCAATAACCCAGAACCCGCTGGAAACGGAACTGATCATACTGACGGCGCCTTGATGAATAATGCCGTTCATACCGAATCCATTGCTCAGTGCGCCGCTGATACCGACGCTGGCGGTCCCGTGGTCGGGGCCGTAATTGGTATAAAGATCGCCCCAGAGCAAATTCGTCGCGCGCATCTGGAGGTCTTCGTGGCCGAAGGTCCAATCATATTCGATATCAATCAGGCGCGCCTGCGACCCGTTGCCGCCGGGCTTGCTCCAGGCATAATTGACATCGTAGCCGTTGGTGGCTGCCGGCCCCAGATAAATCTGGTTGGTTGAAAGGTCCGGCGTTGGCGGCGGCAAAGGACGCGAGCGGGCATAGGCGGTTTCCACCAGGGAATTGGTCCGCAGGGCGTTCAACAAAGCGGCGGCGGCATGGTAATCCGGCACCGGCACATCGAAAAAAAGCGTCAAATCGGGCAAATCCGCCCCCACGCTGCGTTTGGCCGCGTCGTTCTCGCCGCGGAGCATGGCCGGCGCGCGCGAAAAGGTCGGCCGCGGGCTGGCGGCGCCGGCGGCCGCCAGCAGGCTGCGCAAAACCGCCAGTTGCTGGTCCTGTGCCGCCACCGGGGATTGGAAGAATCGCCCGGCGGCCAAGGTGCGGCTGATGGGAATGTCATTATGAAATTTCAGCACCACCACCCCGCCGTAGAATTCCCGCGGCGGCATGGGCGCGGGCGGGTCGTGCGTAAAAGAGCGATACAGAACCGCCCCGGCATTTCCGGCCATGCAACATACCATCAGCAACGCTACCGCCCGCGCCGTCAGGCAATGCGGTTTCATGGTTGGTCCTGCTTATCATGAAGAATGTATGGTTAAACGCTACCTCCCTGGCTTGGATGTTGAACCGGAACCCGGCGGTTGTCAAGCAGTTTATTGCCCTATCCGCGCGCCCGCCAGGGCTGCAAAGGGGATAAATCCGCCCTGGGTGGGGACTGCATCGCTCCGCGAACGCGGAGTGATCTGGCGGCAACCGTTTGCGCTCAAAGCGCGCAATCTTCCGGTCAAAGCTCGTAGGCGTCGCCATATTCCGGAATGGCGGTGGGCCAGCCGCGGGCCTTCTTGAGGGCGGCCGCGAAGGACCGGGCGGCGTCTTCCTCGCCGTGGGTGATGAACACGCGGCGGGGCGCCTGTTGGACGCCGGCCAGCCATTCCAGCAGTTCTTCGCGGTCGGCATGCGCGGAAAATCCCTCAATGCGGGATACCTGCGCCTTGACCTCCAGAGTTTCCCCGAACAAGCGCACCTTGTCCGCGCCATCCAGGATAATGCGGCCCAGCGTCCCGCGGGCCTGGTAGCCGACAAACAGGATGGTGCTTTCTTCACGCGGCAGGTTGGTTTTCAAATGATGCTTGATACGGCCGCCGGTGCACATGCCCGAGCCGGCGATAATGATGGCCGAACCGCGGATGCGGTTGATGGACTTGGATTCATCCGTCGTCCGGGTCAGGTGCAAATTGGGAAAATGCTCCATCAGTTTCCCGCCCTGCAGCAAAGCCTTGGTTTCGCGGTCAAACAACTCGGGATGCCGTTTAAACACCTCGGTGACGCTGATGGCCATGGGGCTGTCCACGAAGATTTGCAGGTGCGGAATGCGGTCTTCCCGCAGCAGCGTCCCCAGGAAATATAAAAGCTCCTGGGTGCGCTCGACGGCGAAACTGGGAATCACGATATTGCCGCCGCGGCCGACGGTGGCGTTGATGACCTCCGCCAAGGCTGCGGGTATGTCCGCGGTAGCGCCATGCCGCCGGTCGCCGTAGGTGGATTCCACCTGGATGTAATCGGCGTCCATCGCGGGGTCCGGATCGCGCTGGATGGGCAGGTTTTTCCGGCCCATGTCGCCGGATAGCAGCACGCTGCGCGCCGTGCCGTCCGTGTCGCGCAATTCGAGGCGCAGGAAAGCGGAGCCGAAAATATGTCCGGCCTCGTAAAAAGCGGCCGTGATGCCCGGCGCGATTTCCACCGGCTCGCGGTAAGGCGCTTTGCGCAAAAGGCCGATGGCCTTCTCGGCGTCGGCGACATCGTAAAGCGGCTCGTAGGGATACGGGCTGACCCGACCTTCACGTTCATGGCGTTTCTGCTTGAATTTGATATCTTCCACCTGCAACCGGGCGGAATCCAGCATGATGATTTCCGCGATCCCCCGAGTAGCCGGCGTGCAGAACACCGGCCCGGAAAATCCCTCCTTCACCAGGCGCGGCAAGCGCCCGCAATGGTCAAGATGCGCGTGCGTCAGCACCGCCGCATCAATCGTCTGCAAATCCTCCGGGAGCGGCTCCCAGTTGCGCTTTTTCAATTCGCGTTCCTGGAACATCCCGCAATCCACGATGACCCGGGCCCGGCTGGTGCTGAGCAAGGTGCAGGAGCCCGTCACATTCTTCGCCGCGCCGTAATATTTTATGTTAATGGACATTGTGTCTCCCAGGGATTGAACTCGCAACCGGCGCCGGCCGCGCCTTGGCCGCGGGTGATCATGGTTGGCTGCTGTCGTGTTCGGCGTCGTAATTCCGGATTTTTTCGCGGATCGCCGGTTCGGCTTCCTGGTAAATCTCGCGGATATCCGGATCGTTGAAGTTATAAACACGGTCTGCAAACCGGGTGCCGGCCAGCCTGTCAAACAGGCGCTGCCGCGCCCCGGCGATATCCTTGCCGTAAATGTGATACGAATCGGCCTGCCAGTTCATCCGGCCGAGACGGACCATTTTACCGCGGCGCCGGGCCACTTCGGCGGCAATCACATCCCGGTTAAAGAGGGTAAAGCCGAACATATTCATGAAATTGGCGCCCCAGGCGTCATTGCTGCGGAACCGGATATTGCAATTCAGGCATTCCGTCCCCTGGTCATCCTCCACGATCCGATACCATATGGATTGCAGGCAGGGCGGATCGTAGCAATCCAGGTCCAGGTTCGGCATCCAGGTGATCATCTGCGCCTGGCGGGTAAATGGCTGGTCCGACAGCTTGGTAATCACCCGCTCGATCTGGTTGATGTCCATCGGGCCGGTCCACATGGATTGGCCATCCCGTTTCTCGCGCCATTGACCGTAATGCGCCAGGCGGCCGTGGTAGGTGTATTCCCAGCGGGTATCGTCGGGATCGTTTAAATTTTTGACCCAGTGATCCTTGATTCCCTGGACTTCCAGGGCATATTCATGCAAATCCTCGATGCCGCCGGGAAAGGCCTTATGAATCATCGGGTCGGCCAGCGGGTCCAGGATGGTCATGTTCATCGTGCAATCCAGGCTGGGCGGATCGCCCAACTTATCGTATTGCGTGCGGAACGGGATGCCGTGTTCATACAAGGCAATCAGGGCCTTTTCGTAAGCCTCCGCCAGGCTTTGCTCGCAGACAGTCAGTACCGGGATATTTCCCTGCATCAGTTTTTCTCCCTCAGGCGGGCCAGGCCCGCGTTACGGGCGGTGCCCCGCCCTCCTCGCGCCCTGCCGGACAGTTTACGCCTGCACCAATGATGATGATCACCGGTGAATGACCCCGGCAACCGGCGCGCTTGATCATTCAACAGCGCGCGGTAAGTTTATAAAACTCACTGGCCCATTAAAAGCAAATAATTTACCGGGGGGATCGTCTGCGGCCAACTTTGCCGGCAGCAGCTCCGGCATCTGCCTGCGTGACGCATGATCCGGCTATCAAACATAGATCAGGCAACTGACAAGTTCATGCCGGCTGGAAATGTCCAGCAGGCGGATTATTGCCGCTGCGTAATCCGCCGCTGAAAGCGCCGGATTGAAATGCGCTGGGCATCCTGCCGCGTGAGCGCGCCTGGCGGCGGACAGCGCGGCGCGGGACGCCGGCCGCCGCCCGCATCTCCCTCCGCCGGCGGCAGGTAAATATGAATTTCCCGGCGGACGGCGCGCGAACAGGCCTAGGACAGTCCCAGGATCAACGCCGCCCAGCCGGCCAACTCACCCAGCAAACCGATGACGAAATCAATCACTGTGATCATAATACCCGAATTTTGCATGAATATTGGCGTTGAACTGATTTTAAGCAATAATAGAGCGTGCAAAATAATTTTTGCACGGTTATCCCCCGTCACCCAGATGGTTACACAAGCATAGTTTCAGAAAACGCCAATATTCCCCGGCAGCCGGCCGCGCGATCCGCCGTCGTTAAAACTATGGCGGACAAGTTTTTGGCGCAGGGCTTTGTTGCGCGGGGTTTTGCGGTATGTTTATACAGCGGCACCTCGCGCGCCGCGCCCTGCGCCAAACTTGCGCGGTGCAAAATCCGGGTAATAGCCGTCCTTATTAACCGCTTTCATAATCGAACCAGGACGTCTCGCCCCGCGCGGCGCTGGCGCGCCCGGCAGGACTTGAACCTGCAACCACCTGATCCGAAGTCAGGTGCTCTGTCCAATTGAGCTACGGGCGCATCCAATCAATCTAAATCCGGCGAGACCGGGCGGCGGGCGGCTTTCTTGGCGCCATGCTGGCGCTTCTGTTCCACCGTAATCTGGCGCTGGCGGCGCGACCGCCGGCGTTTCTGGCGCCGGATTTTTTCCGCCGCCTGCCGCCGGGCCGACCGCGCCCCTTCCATCCGCTCCGCCAGGCGCTCGCATAACTCGCGCCGGGCCAGGAACCGGTTCATCTCGCGCGACCGGCTGGCCTGGCACTTGACCTCGACGCCGCTGGCCGGGTGGCGCAGGTAAACGCAGGTGGAGGACTTGTTGACTTTCTGGCCGCCGCTGCCGGAGCCCAGAACGAACTTCTCCACCAGCGTGTTTTCCAATACGCCCAACTCGCGCAGGCGCTGCTCCAGGGCCTGCCGCTTCTCCGGACTGACCGGGGCGATATTCATCACAAATTCTCTTCGGTATAAAGGGAAAGCTCGGTCATGTTTTCCAATCATCGCCGATGCGCAGGCGGCCGGCGGCTGGGGATTGACGGGGCTTTTTCATGGCGATTATTATTAACACGCGCGGGCGCGGGATTCAAACCTATAGTTAAACGCCCTAAAAAAGCATTGACTGACCGGCGGCGTATGGTATGCATGCTTAACTCTAGGACAAAGGCGGCAAAATATCATGCAAAATATTGACGACATCGAACAAATCCTTAAATCACTGACCTGGGAACAGAAAATCGGCCAGATGCTGATGGCCCGCGGTTTTCACCGGTTCCCGGACGACCTCCGGGAATTGCTGGCAGCCGGCCTGGTCGGCGGCATCCAGGTCAACGCCCACCTCGACACCCGCGCGGAGATTGCCCGCGCGAAAAGCGCCGCGCCCCTGCCGCTGCTGGTGGCCGCGGATATGGAAAATGGTTTTTCCGGTCCCGGCTTCGGCGGTACCAACCTCCCCTGCCAGATGGCGCTGGGCGCGATTGGCGATGAAAATACCGCGCACGCGTGGGCGCAGATTGCCGCCTTGGAAGCCCGGCAATACGGCGTCAACTTCGCCTTCGGCCCGGTGCTGGACATGGCGATCGAACCGGCCGCGCCCATGGTCAGCACGCGGGCGCTGCACGCCGATCCGGACGAGGTTATCCGGCTGGGCGCCGCCATCGTGCGCGGCTACCAGAAAAACGGCCTGCACGTTTCCGCCAAGCATTTCCCCGGCGCCGGCCGGTCGCCGGTGGACAATCACATCGAGATGGCCGCGCTGGATTGCTCCCGGGAGACGCTGGACCGGGAAGAATTGCGAATTTATCGCGAAGTCATCCGGCAGACCGGCCTGCGCGGGATCATGTCCGGCCATATCATGGCCCCGGCCATTGACCCGCGGACCATCGCCACGGTTTCACCGGCTATTATCGGCACGCTCAAGTCCATGAATTTCCAGGGGGTGCTGGTGACCGACTCGCTGGCGATGAAAGGCATCAAGGGCTATGTGCGCGATGCGGATTTGATTGCCGCGGCCATGGCCGCCGGCCACCACCTGATCCTGGTGGATTACAACCGCTCCCCCAAGGCGCAATTCCAGCAGATGCTGAAGGCGTTGCAGGATCAGGTTGTTACGCCGGAATTCGTGGAGGAGGCAGTCCGCCGCATCATGAAAGCCAAACAGCAAATCATAAAAAACACTCCGCCCGCGGATTTCGAGCCGGCGCAGCACGCGCAAGCGGCGCTGGCAATGAGCCGGCGCGCCATTACCGCCCGGGGCGATATCCGGCCATGGCTCGCTCAAAAGCAGCCCGGCCGGACATTGTTCATCATTGCCTCATCGGTGAAAGCGGCGATTGACACGGCTGAAATCGGCGGCGGCGGCGCCTCGGGCACTCTCGCCACCCTGCTGCGCCAAAAATTCCCGAACGCGCGCTTGCACGGCATCAGCGAAATTCCCGATCCGGTGGAAATGGAAGCGACGCTCGACCGGGCATTGGAATTTGACCGGATCGTTTTCCTGGCCGACGCCTTTCTCCACTCCTACAAGGGCACGGCGGACTTTTCACGTCAATTGCTCGCGCTGATCAGCGGGCTGCGGCGCAAGATCGCCGTCCTGGCGATTTCCGGCAATCCCTACGCCGCGCGGCATCTCCCGGAGCTGCCATGCGTCCTGTTCGCCTATGACGGCGGCCGCTCCGAGCAGGCGTTAGCCGAGGCGCTCAACGGCGAATTTACGCCGCAAGGAAAACTGCCGGTGGAGATTTAAGCGGGGTGGCAGCATCTTCCTTACCTTGTTCCGCCTTATGGTAATATTATCAGGTTTTTGTTAAACCGGGAACCGCATTGACAGTGCTCCGCTGCGTTTGATAAGATGCAGCATATTCCATTGTTGACTACTGTTTCATGAACCGAATGACCATCCGCGACGGCAGGCTTATCGTCTTCCCGTGATGGCCGTGTGGAGGCTGGCGATGACGTTGTCGCGCCGCTCTCATACCGCTAGGCACGGCATCTATGTTGATGAGAATTAGGGTCATGTCTAAATTAACAATATTTCTAAAGCAGAACGGCTCGCACGCCACATCTGCGGCATCCGCGCCGACGAAGGCCCCGGCGATGGGGACCACCTCCTGCCGGAATATGAAAAGCTCCTCACCCAAGTCACCGCTACCCGGGGCAAGCTGAAAACGCAGCTTTTGGAGGCACTGTCGCGATGAGCGCCGAATCCCTCGTCCCCGTTCATGGCGGGTACCGGAAGCTCAAGAGTTTTCAGGCTTGGGTGGCGGAGGAACACGGACGGACACGGACAGGCACGGATGGAAAAGGATGCCAGGAAACGGCCAACAAGCCCGTGTCGAAGCCTGAAGAGCTGGCGGCCAACGCCGCCCTTTCGCTGCTGAACATGGCCTGTTATCTGCTCGACCGTCAATTGACAGCCCAGGCGGCTACTTTCGAGAAGGAAGGCGGATTCACCGAAAGGCTCTATCGTGTGCGCGCCGAAGCGCGCGGCAGACAAAAAGGAGGTCGTTCTTGACCGGCAGCCAGCGATTGCTATTTTGAATCAAACTGTTACACTGTTTTATATCAGGAAAGCGAGGTCGCCATGACAGTCCGGATACAACAAGTCCTGGAAAAAGCCATTCATTTACCGCCTGTTGAGCGGGCCGAACTAGTCGAACAAATTCTTTCAAGCTTTAACCGTCCCTCCCGCGACGAAATCGACGCCCTCTGGGCAAGAGAAGCGGAAGATCGGATTGATGCCTATGACCAGGGTAAAATTAAGGCAATCCCTGCAAGCCAAGTATTTGAGAGAATCAATAGTCAAAAATCATGAGAATAGAATTTCTCGATACGGCTGACGCTGAATTTGTCGAGACTATAACCTATTATAACCTTCAAAGCGAAGGGCTTGGTTATGAGTTCGCGGCCGAGATCAAAAGGACCATAGAACGCATTTTACAATTTCCGAGTGCTTGGTCGCCTATTTCAAAACGTACTCGACGTTGCCGAACAAACAGATTCCCGTATGGCCTGATCTATCAAATCCGGAGTAATACAATCCTGATTGTGGCCGTCCAGAACCTCCATAAGCATCCTGATTCTTGGAAGTCCAGGCTCAAACCGGGGCAAGTTTTTTAATTTACCCCTGAATCCGTGATGAGGTCAGTATGCCGGCGCGACGGCAAGGGCGCCGGTGTATAAGCACACTCCCAGCCCTTGCCAACAATGCAGATGCGGCATAATGGCCTCACCCAAAGGGCGGTCTTCCGTCACAAAACGGCACTGATTGTTTTAGTGATATTATGAGGCACTGTCGCGATGAGCGCCGAATCCCTCGTCCCCGTTCATGGCGGGTACCGGAAGCTCAAGAGTTTTCAGGCTTGGGTGGCGGAGGAACACGGACGGACACGGACAGGCACGGATGGAAAAGGACGCCAGGAAACGGCCGACAAGCCCGTGTCGAAGCCTGAAGAACTGGCGGCCAACGCCGCCCTTTCGCTGCTGAACCTGGCCTGTTATCTCCTCGACCGCCAACAGACAGCCCAGGCTACTGCTTTCGAGAAGGAAGGCGGATTCACCGAACGGCTCTATCGTGTGCGCGCCGAAGCGCGCGGCAGACAAAAAGGAGGTCGTTCTTGACCCCAACATACTTGATCCCCTCCATTCCACGGAGCATGCCCGCCAGCGTAAGACCTGGTCCGCCGGCCATTGTCCTTGCCCGTCCGTGTCCGCCCTTGCCTGCCTATGTCCCGAAGAATAAGGAGAACACAAGGAAAACAAGGGCCAGCGCCCTCTAAAGTGTCGGTGCTTGTCTATTTGTTGGCACTCAAACATAGTCACTTGCCGCTACCAGCGACGATCTTTCCCCCTCCGGGGGATTGCGTTTGCCGATGTGCCCCACACCCTGTTTTAGATTCTCTTAAAAAAGTGATTACAAGGCTTGACTAATTTGACATCAACTGTATAGTACTGCTTAAGTGTATTTTTACTTTGCTATACGCGAGTCGCATAATGCTTCCGAAAAATACCGAAAACAATTCGCATCTGCCGGTTTATATGCGCATCCGGCAACAGGTTTTGAGCAGGACATCCCGTATCGGCGAAGGCGGCAATCGTAAATTTTTATCGGTGCGCAAACTGGCCGATACCTACAACGTCAGCGTGCCGACGGCAGTCAAGGCCGTTAAACAACTGGTCGCGGACGGCGTGCTGATTGCCCGGCGCGGACTGGGCACCTTCGTTGTCGCCGGGGGGGACAATAACGCGGGATGCATCGGGTTGATTGTAAGCAGCGGCGCAAGTATTCATTTTGGACGCGTTTGCTTGAAGATCATGGGCGGGGTATTCGAAGTCATGGCCGACACCACTTGCGCCTTACAATTAATAAATAACGGCAATCGTAATGACGCCCTCCTCCACGAAACGCGCATGGCAAAGTTGGATGGTGTAATCTGGATTGATCCCAGCCAGGCATGCATATCTTCGCTGAAAATGCTTGAAAAAGCAGGGATGAAGGTGGTTGGCGTTGATTTGCGCCAAAGAGGCACAACGCCATGCTCTATCGCCTCGGACTGGTATGGCGAAGTCTATTGCATGACCGACTATCTGCTGTCCATGGGCCACAAGAAATTTGTTCTAGCCACGCAGGCCATACAGGCGCTAGAGGGAGACGGGCTTTATGCGAGTGTTAAGAAGGGGTTTGCCGATGCCTGCCGCGCGCATGGAGTCCGCCCAAGCACCCCCCCGATGATCGTGCGCGATGATTTTGCCGCGCGTCTGGAAACATTGTTGGATTTGAGAAGGGATTTAACGGCGCTGGCTATCGACAGCAAATTCTTCCAACCGGCGTTGAAAATCCTGGCCGATCGAAAACGCCGGGTGCCGCGGGATGTTGCCATCATCACCGAAGATGACCATATTACCATGGATTTAAAATACCCAACGCCGACAAGGGTAGCCCGCCCGCTGCGCCAACTCGGTGAAACCGCCGCGCGCAAGATGATCGAATGGATCAAAACCGGTCAGACGCCCCCATCGGAAGTTCTGGACTGGAAAATCATCAAGGGCGACACATAAACCATTCCTGTATTTTTTAAATGTCTTGGGCTTAACCTGTAACACCTAATCAGGGGGAAAAATGATAAAACAAGCAAATTCATTCCAGACAGGTTTGTTGCTTGTGACGGTTGCATTTTCGGCTTGGTCCGCGCCGGATCGGTTTGTTTCCCCGGATGGCGGCAACCAGTGGCCGTTCACCAACTGGGACATGGCGACCCCCGACTTATGCCTGGCTGTCAACACGGCCAACAGCAATAACGCCGGCGATGTCGTTTGGATCGCCACCGGGGTTTATGCGCCGGCCGCAAAAATAGTGGTCAGCAATACCATTGTGCGGGGGATCACCAGCAACGCCGAGGATATTGTCATCACCGGCAATGGAGAGCATGAATGTTTTATTTTAAGCCATCCGGACGCGATACTCGACAGTGTGACGCTCTCCAACGGCTACTATGAAACCGTCTATCGCGGCGGCGCGCTGACCATCTATAGCGGCACTGTCGTCAATTCAATCATCGGTTGGAGTTACGCCGCCCACGGGGGCGGTGTTTACATCCAGGGCTCATCGCTGGAAAGCGCTTTGGTTGATCGTTGCCGGATTATGAGCAATAGCTGCCTGCAGACGGGCGGAGGCGTGTCATTTGTCCGGGGCGGTGGAACAATCCGTGATTCCACCATTGCCGGCAATTGGACTACTTCCGGCACCATCCCGTACGGCGGCGGCATCGGAACGTATCAAGCGACAAATGTTGCCATACTTGACTGTCTGGTTCATAGCAATACATCTCAGTCGTATGGCGGCGGGATTTATTGCACAGCCTCCGGGACAGCCCGCGTTTGGAATTGTGTAGTTGAAAACAATTATGCGAATGGATCAGGCAGCGGCCTCTATGTTGGCGGTGCCAATAATGCAGATATAAGAAATTCTATTTTCCGTTACAATACGACTGCTAATAATGGCGGCGGCGTGTGTATGATTTCGCCAGGCAGTTTGCGCTCATGCCTTATGGTGAGTAATCTTGCGAATGGTTCGCATGGCGGCGGCGGGATTTACCTGCGATACGCGCCTGAAATCGAAAATTGCACGGTTACTGCCAATACAGGTTACCGCGGCGGCGGGATTTATCAGTATCTTGAGAAATCTGCTGTTTTCCGGAATTGCGTGGTTTATGATAACATCAAAACGAGCGCCTCCTACGCCACCGAATTTGATATAGGCGGCGCAATTGATTCCACTCAGTTTTTCCATTGTTGTTCATCGCGCGATCTTGGCGCGTCGCAAAACAACATCACCAACCCTCCGCTTTGGGTGGCGGTGGACAATTACCGCCTTCAATCCGATTCGCCCTGCATCAATACGGGCACAAACCGAGAATGGATGGCCGGCACGCTTGACCTGGAAGGCCGCACGCGTCCGGATCGGTTTCGCGGCATAGTTGACATGGGCGCTTACGAATACATTGAGAGAGGTTTTTTGTTTTACGCAAGATAAGACTTCGAACAGATGTTGCGGTTTATTTTAAATGCGTACAGGAGTAAATATATCATGAATAATACGTTTCTGCTTATGGCGCCAAGGCAATGTTTTCGTTTTTTGCTGGTTATGCTTGCATTGTGGTCCGGTGTTTATACCGCCAACACAGCGGAGTTGCCGCCATTAAATATCCCGGTCTCCGCCAAACCGCCGCTATTGGACGGCAATCTTGACGATCCGGCCTGGCAGTCGGCCGCAACAATAGAAAATCTTTTTCAACTCAACAGCGACACCCCGGCGCCGGAAACGACGCTTTGGCTGATGCGCGACAATGCCTGGCTCTATATCGCCGCGCATTGCCGCAACCCGAACATGGAACATGTGACGCAACTGGCGCGCGACCATGATGGCGGAGTCATCACGGATGATTCGCTGGAGATATTTCTGCGGCCCATGCCGGATGAGGAAGCGTTTTACTATTATTTCGCGCTGAACTTCGCCAATGTCGGACGCGACCAACGTTGCACCAAAGCAGGCTTGCGTGAAGTCGCATGGAATCCCTACTGGCGATCAGTCACGCAACGGCGGGCAGATGGGTGGACGGCGGAAATCGCCATTCCGCTCTATTGCCTGGGAACGGACGACTTAAGCGGCTGTTCCATCAATATTTGCCGGAACATGATGGAAGTAGAACTTGATGTTTACGGCGCCAGGCAAAACGAGACACGCCGCTCCAGCACGCTTCGACCGGGTAACAGCGGCGGATTTCATAACTTTGCCAATTTCCGGACGCTTGCCGGATTGGGTGGATTCAAGCCAGCCGTCCCGTTCGCCCCGCATATCGCCATGGCAACCATTGCCGGCGTCCGCCAAGTCAACGGCGGAAATATTTACGAATTGGAACTGACGTTGGAACTGGTTACATCCGCGGCCGGCCCGGCGCAAATCAAGGTGTTGGAGGACTTTGGCGAAGGCGAAACAGTAACAGCGTCGCAAACCTTGGAACTGAAAGGCTTGGAGAAGCTAACGCTCCAGGTTCCGGCCGGCGACTTGCGCGAACGCAAAATCAAGGTCGCACTGACCGACCCGGCCGACGGCAATCTGCTGGCCGCGCGCATCCTGACCGACACCTCCGCCTTGAATATCATTCGTAACGCCTTTGCCGGACGCAGCTATTACACATCGGAGGATATGGCCGAGATTCGGGTGGAGCTGGGGCTGCCGAAAAATATGCTGAAGAAAGCCGTGTTGGTCATTGAGGTGGCCGGGAAGAAAGCTGTGGAAATGTCGGACTTGCAGCCGGTGATGACTCCCGGCGTGCCGGTGGCCAATCTGACGCCTGGCGATAATGCCGCAACGGTGCAGGTGCTTGTGGATGGCCGGATATTGGCAAAAAACACCTTGAATATCATCCGGCTTGAACCGCGGCCGGGGTATGAAACTCAGGCGGATTTCATCAAAGGCGTGCTGTTGAAGGATAAGCAGCCGCTCTTCCCAGTCGGCATTGCGTCGCACCCCCTGCAAATGCGATTAGGGATGCGGGATTGCCAGGAAAATGATGAGACGTTGTTCAAATATCTGGCGGAGGATATCGGCTTCAATTTCATTACCCGCGACCAAACAGCAAAAAATACGGCAGCGTTCATGGAACTGGCCGAAAAATACGGGCTTTATGTGATGAACGCCACGGCGCGGGTACCCCCGCCCATTGGATGGGTGCGCGGCACCTGGCCGCCGCCGCCGGTTACCTTGCCTTTTGCGGAACGCCTGGCGCATCAGCGGGCATGGTATGACGAACTGGAGCCCGGGTTTATAGCCGACGCGAAAATTATGCGCGATTACAGTAACCTGATTATTTATTATAATGGCGATGAGCCGAACCTGGTGAATCCGGATGAACGGATTGCCGTGGTGGAATGGTATTGGAAAGCCGTGCGCCCGCTGGACCCCTATCGCCCCATGACAATTGCATACTCCAAGTATGTTCCGCATGGCGACAACTGGACGCGCTGGACGGATATGCTGGCGTATGACGTTTATCCGCGCGCGTATCTCAGTGAACCGGGATTATTGACCGCCTTCTATGCCTACGATTTGCGGGAACGCTGCCGGCGCGACAACAAGATCATGTGGTTCATTCCGCTGGCCAATATGCTGGATACCGGCCGCTCGCCCATAGGCTTAAGTAAAACCCATATGCTTTGCCAGGCCTATACCGCCATCATATACGGCGCGCGCGGATTGTGGTATTTTGCGCTGGGCAATGTTGTCGGACCGGAGGCATGGGACGCCCTGCGCGTCATCGCCGCGCAGGTTAAAGAAATGACGCCGGCGCTGGTCAACGGCGACATCCCCCAGGAAATCAACTATACGCCCGATGATTTCAGGCCGGCGGAAAGGATATTCCCCGGGATTAATACCGCCGTGTTCCGGTATCCCAATGGCGATTATCTATTGATGGCCGTCAACATCAAATCCCACGCGGTGGATGCGAGATTCCAGGTGGGCGGGATGGAATGCGCGGCGCGGATGTTTGCAAGCGAGGGGCAAAGGGACAAAAAAACAGCGGCACAAAGGAAATTGGAGTTGGATGGAGAGGCGTTTGCCGACAAAATCGAGCCTTATGGCGTACGCGCCTGGCGCTTGCAACTGGCCGGATCTCCAACGCCCGTGCAAGTGGCGGTGGAAATGACGGATCGTCCCGAAGAATCCGCGCCAACGATTGATATCCAGGGTATTGTGCGCCAGGTGATGACTAGCAAAAACCATATGCCGAATCCATGCTTTACGCGGCAAACCAATAAGAACGTTCCTGATTTTTATCGCCCGTTTTTCTGCCTGAGCGTTGACCCTTTTTGGGGGCAGAAAGGCAAAAGCGATTGGTTTTTAGACGACGCAACTTTATGGAACGGACATCCGTCTTTAAGGATGTTTAAAAGGCCATACCTGGATGGCGGTTACAAGACTCGTTCTCTCTTCGCCGCCGCGTATCCGTCAATTTCCAGCAAGCCCGTCAAATTAACTTTTTCGCTTTACGCCAAAAGCGATCATCCAGCCTCCGGTCTGTCGCTTCGAATCAACGGCCTGGGCGGTAAAACCGCAACCTTCAAGAATTTAAGCGCGGACTGGCGGCGTTATCACACCACTTTTGAACTGCCGGCGGGCAATCGCAGCAATTTTGGACATGTCGAGGTTTTAATTTCCCCATCCGAAAACGCAGTCGTGTGGATCAACGGCCTGCAAATGGAAGCCGGCGAGCAACCGACGGAATTCCAGGATGATTCCATGCTTGTAAAAAAAAAGTAGTCGCTGACGATCCCGGCAACCTGCTGCGTAACGCCGGCGCGGAATATGGCGCGGCGGACGGCTGGCAGGGCCTGGAAAACAAGGCGCGCGGCGAATTCGGCATCCGGCGGGGCATGGCACACAGCGGCGACTACGCCTTTTGCTGGCGCGGTCAGTCATCTGAAATCAAATCGGGTTGGATCAAAATTGATCCAACCCGGAGTTATGAACTGAGCGGATGGTTTAAAACACAGGATGGCGAACAGCCAAATATAACCTTGGGGATTGTGATGGCGGACGAACAGGAGCGGCAGATCAAGCATTGGAATCTATTTTCCGTCCCTGGTACCCGCACGGAACTGGCCCTACCCTGTCGAACCGGCGACCGGTTGCTTTATCTCAAAGACGCCGCCGGCTGGAAAACCGGAGCCGGCTTTGCCGCGGCATTCGGAGTGGAGGAAAACAATCTGTCATTTCAGGTCACGCCTTTGGGCATAGAGTCGGTCCGCCGGATGGACGATCACTGGGTGGTGGCCTTGAAAGATTCCTGCGGAGTGGACTTGCCGGCCGGCGCGGCGGTGGTGGAAAACCGTTCCGGCAATCACGGAATATTTGTCGTCCTCCGCCGGAAGGTACCGGATGAATGGATGGAACTAAAAGGTGTCATTACTCCAAAACAATGGTGGCCGGGCGCGGCTTTCGCAAGAGTGGTGGTTTTACCCAGGCGTGCCGCTGACACGACGCTCCTGCTAGACGATCTGGCCTTGCGCGAAATACAATAATTTCAAATAATTTGGCACGTTGTCGCTGCCGGAAGTTCGATAGCGGAACCAGATTACCATAGCCGATCAACTGAATCGCGGGAGCTGACGCGAATGAATGATGTTTATTTCAACATAGGATGCGCGGAACGGGTAATTACGCCCGACCTTGGCGCCGCGATGGCCGGTTATTTCTTTGCCCGAAAATCCGCCGGGGTAAGAGACGATATTTTCGCGCGCGCTTTTGCCCTGGGCGACGGGCCAAGTACGCTTGTGTTAGTCTCGTGCGACCTCGCCGTCATCACCGCGCAGATTGCCGCTCCAGTCAAAAATAAAGTAATGGAACGGCACGGCATTCCACCCCATCAAATTTGTATTTCCGCCACGCACACCCACACCGCCCCGGAAATAAGATCCGTAAACACGTCCCATCCATATGATCCGGCTTATAACGACCGCCTGATTTCCGTAACTGCCGACGTGATATCGGCGGCGCTGGCGAACCGTTTCGAGGCGCGGATGCACTATGGGCGCACCGAAGTCGAAGGTCTATCGTTCAACCGCATTTACCGCCTTAAAGACGGCTCGGAAATATTCGGGCGCGGTAAATCGCAGGAAAATGCAATCATCGGTTTTGCCGGCCCGCTGGATACCTCGCTGCAGACCTTGTGCTTTCGAGATCGCGGGGGGCGTGTGCGAGCGATGATGGTGAATTTTGCCTGTCATCCGGATACACATCCGGATGATCACGGCGCCAAACAGGAAAATCTTATTTCGGCCGACTGGCCGGGCGAAATGATAAAATCGTTGCGCGCTGTTTACGGTCAGGAATTGCATGTAATTTTCCTGCAGGGATGCAGCGGCGATATAAACCATGTAAATTATGATTGCGCCTGGCAAAAAGCGAGCGGCGAGCACAAGACTTTGCAGTTGGGGCGCGGCATTGCCGGGGCGGCCATGCTGGCGGCGGAATGCGCCGACCCCGTCGCGGCCGATCCGCTGTGCGCCGTCATGCAGACCTTGTCCATTCCTTATTACACACGGGACAAGGCAATTATGGAACACATGGAATTATTGCGCGCGAAAGCTCCCCGCAGCCGCAAGGATGATATTTTCATGCGCCGGATCGAAGAATGGCCGTATGACGGATTGAACGCGGATGTGCCGATACAGGCCATGCGCCTGGGCGATGTCGGCATGGTGGGATTGCCCGCGGAAATCTTCAACGGGATCGGAATGGAAATCAAACACTACGCGCCGGCGGCTAAAACTCTTGTGGTCGAACTGGCAAACACCTGGGCAACGCCTTATGTCCCGACCACTGACCAGGCGGAACGCGGCGGATACGGCGCATTGCCCATATTGTCGCGCCATCTCTGCGCCGATGCCGGACGGCGGATGAGCGAATGCGCCATCGCCTTGTTGCATGACCTGTGGAATTAACGGCCTGCAACCCAATGCCGGATATGCCGGCCGGATAATCTCCTGGACAATCTAATGAGAATCCGGTTAAAAACTAAAGGAACGGCATGGCAAACAAAATACGCACACGTAAATATGAAGAAATGTTTCCGGATGAGGTCTTTGAAGAATTGTCGGTGAACCCGATCATATATCTGGCATTTGGCGGCTTGGAATCGCATGGACCGCATAACCCGATGGGCATTGATATGCTGCCTTTTTACGGCATTGCCCAAAAAGCAGCAGAGCAGACTGGAGGCGTTGTGCATCCGCCGGTTTATATGGCGGTCCCCGGGAATCCGCGGTTGAGTTCCGCCCAGATACGCGCCAGGAATTTTCTCTATCCTCCCAGCATGTGGCATGGCTCCGAAATTATGGAGGCGTGGCTGGATGAAACGCTTTGGATGTTCAATTCCATTGGTTTTAAAATTTGTGTGCTGCTGCCCGGCCATGCGCCGAATGGCGCGCTGGCAGAGGAATTATCCAATAATCTTGATCACCATTCGGGTGATATGCGGATTATAGTGATGCGGGGCGTGCGGTTGATTAAGCCTGCCGGATTCACTCAAGAAGAAATAGGCCATGGCGCCATGATGGAGTCCGCCTGGCTGGAAGCGCTGTTGCCGGGAATGGTTGATCTGGCGCGGATTAAACAGGCCATAGCAAAGGGGCCGGATGCCGAAGCTTTGGACCGGCGTTATCAATGGAAGTCTGCCAAAGCTCAGTCTTATGATAATATCGCCGTGGAAAAAGGGCAAAAATTCGTGGAACTGGCCGTGGACTGGATTGTGCGCGAAGTCGCGCTTTTAAGAACGTGCAACGCATGAACGTTACGGCATCCCGCTTTTCATGTTTGGCGGGCGAGCCTCTCTCCGTGCCCGGGGCAAGTCGGTGCGGAACGACGGCATGCTGACGAATTACATCTGGGTAAATATCAAATTCGGAATATCATGAAAGCTGTTATTACTAATGGTCAAGGCGAAGCGCGTTTGATAGATTTGCCGCTTCCGGAGCCGACAGCGCATCAATGTCTCTGCCGGATGGAAGCCTGCGCCACCTGTACCGGCACGGACCTCAAAATTGTTGCCGGGAAAATCGGTCCGCCGGCGCAATATCCCGGCATTTTGGGGCATGAAAGCGTGGGGACAGTCGTGCAATGCGGGAAAAAGGCGCGCAATATAAAATGCGGCGACCGGTTTTTACGTCCGGCCGCGGCATATCTAGCCACGCAACTTGACGGGTATTGGGGGCGGATGGGCGGGTTCGCGGAGTATGGCCTGGTGACTGACGTCAAGGCCATGCTGGAAGATTGCCCATCCGCGAAGGTGAATGCCTATTCCCAATATCAGCAGTTTATACCGCCTGATATTACTATTGCGCCGGCGGATGCGACCATGCTGATTACACTGAAGGAAGTCGGCAGTTATGTTCGCGATATTGGCGTGTGGTTCGGCTCCAAAGTGATGGTCCTGGGAACGGGATCGGTTGCCATGGCCATGTGTTTTTTCGCCAAGCTGGCCGGCGCGTATCCGGTCATGGTCGCGGGACGGCGGTCTGAAATGATCGAACGCTGCCGGACAACCGGCGCGGATTACGGCGTGGACACCCGATCCGCCGACATGGTTGATCGTGTCCGGGAATGGACGGACGGGGGCGGAGTTGATTTCATCATCGATTCGACCGGTGATGCCGAGTTGATAGAAGAATCCGGCCTGCTGCTTGTGAAAAATGGCGCCATCGCGACATATGCCTCGGTCACCGCACCGCGGCCGCTTGCGCTGGAGAAAATCAGAGGCATCCAACGCCGGAAAATAATACAATCCGGCCCCGACGAAACTTCGATGCACCAGTTTATGCTGGATTTGACGCGTTTGGGTTGTTTGCCGTTTGGCCGATTCTATTCGCACGTCATGCCTTTGAATGATTTTGAAAAGGGCTTTAAAATGCTGGTCGACAAGACGGCCTTTAAAATTGTTTTTGCCATGGAATAAGGGTTTTATCGGTCATGCTGCAGAACGTCGCAAAATCGTTATAAATCGCCGATATGGCGCAATTATCAAGATGGTTGCATAAAGCGCCATTGAACAACCGGAGCGTAATATCCATGTTGAACATGAAACTCAAAACGTTAGATGAACATCGGGAATATGTGGAAAAAATGGCGCGCCTGTCGTTTTATTTTGCGCGCCGGCTGAAGGATAAAATGCCGGAAAGCACGGTGGGCGAATTGTTGAGCATCCGCACACCCCTGTTTTATCACACCCTGAATTACCGGGATTACCAGACCAAGTGGGACAACCCGGATTGCCGGCCGATTGTCGCCCGCGCGAATGAATTTGGCGGTCTGCCGCCGGATGAATTCGAGGAACGGATGTTTGACTATATCCGCGAGCTCGCCCTGGCGCGCGCGGATGAATTTTACCCCAAAAGCGTCGGCATGCCCGGTTACCTGCCGCCGGAGTGGAACGTGCGCAGCCTGAAATACGATCCGCCGAAGCCCAACTTGCAGCCGAACTGGTGCTGCTTCCATATCGCCAACGCGCTGTCGCCCCGCTCGATTTACGATGATCCGCGCCATTTGCCGGAATGCTTCCTGGAACTGATGGAGCGCAGCGCCAGGGAATACGGCTATGACACGCTATACACCGGCACCTGGCTGAACGATCATCCGCGCTGGCTGGCATTGTTCCCGGAGGAATGGCACAAAAACCTTTCCGAGCGCAAGGATATTACCGGCTGGAATTTCGGCAACTGGGGGCAGTTGGTGACGGCCCGGGGGACGTTCAACGACCGGGCCGGCCAGTACGCGCGCGAGCATGTGACCCTGAAATACAAGGCGCGCAGTTCGCATTGCGCATTCGACGCCATGCGCCGGCACTTGCGCCAACTGATGGCTTCACTTTGATGTTGCGCGGAACGCAGATATTATTTCACCCCGCGTGATCACAACGAGCGCGCGCCTCCCACCAGGGCGCCAAGTTCGCCAAGGCCGGCCGGGGCGCCAATTTGCCAGTGTTTTAATTTTTTGTGTTTAATTTTTTGTTGACAACCGCCCATCCTGCAAATATATTCAACTATATTGAATATTTATTTGTTTTTTTCATATGCAGGCAGGCATTAAAAATGCCGATAAAGGCCGGCCCGACCGCACGCTGCAGTCGGTATTGCGCGGGTTTCAAGTCCTGGAGATCGTGGCGTCGGCGCATGAAGGCGCGCCCTTGAAGGATATCGCCGCGCAGATGGGGTTGAAGCCCCCTACCGCCCATATTCTCCTCAACACCCTGCTGGCGGGCGGCTACCTCGCGCGCCGGCCGGGGGACCTGCGCTACCGGCTGGGGGAAGCCGCCTTCCGCCTGACCGACCGCTACCTGGAAAACACCCTGCGACAGGGCGCCGAACAGGCGGTCCGCGAGGTTGCCGCGCAAATGCCGAAGGCCACGGTAATCTTTGTCGAACCCCGCGATTATGATTTTTATGTTCTGTTTCGGATGTCGCCCGACCGCCCCGGTATTATCCAGATGCCGCGCGAGCGCCGCATGGCGCCCTACCAGAGCGCTACCGCCCTGGCCTGCCTGGCCTTCTCGGCGCCCGATGAACGTATGGCGTTTCGTCAGCGCCACGATTTTTTTGAAGAGGGCAAAGCCACATGGGGCAGCGAGAAAAAACTTGAGGCTTTTTTGCGCAAAGCGCGCCGCGCGGATTATGTCCTGCTGAATTTCACCAGTAGCGGCGTGCGCGCCACCGCCGCGCCAATCTTCAATCGCCGCGGTCAGCTGGCGGCCGCGCTGGGCGCCAGCATGCCGCCGGAAGATTTCCAGGTCCTGGAAAGCAAAATCATCAAAATTGTCACGGACGCGGCGCACAGGTTGTCGGCGCCGGGCCAGGATGCGCAATCAGCAGGGGGAACGACATGACAGCTTCGCAAAAATACGGAACGATCATCACCGGCATCATGAACGACATCCTGGAGCAGGAAGCCGCCAGCATTGACGCGGCCGCCGAACTCCTCGCCGCCTGCTATGCCGAGGACCGCCTGATCCACGTGTTCGGCGCGGGCGGCCATTCCGCCATCGGCGCCATGGAAATCTTCTGGCGCGCGGGCGGGTTGACCAAAATCAACGCCATGTTCCCGGTCGGCACCAACATCATCACCGCCGGCCCGACCACCGCCAAGGTTACGGGACTGGCGCCGTTCATCCTGAATTACTACGAAGTCAAGCCGGGCGACCCGCTGATTCTGGTCAATTTTTACGGGCTGAACCCGGTCGCGGTGGACGTCGCGATCGCGGCACATGAGCGCGGCGTCAAACTCGTCACCGTCAATTCGCATAAATTCGCCGCCAAGGTCCCGGAAGATTTCAAGTGGCGCCATCCCACCAAGAAGAACATCCATGATTTTGCCGATGTGGCGGTGGACAACCATGTCCCCTACCCCGACGCCGTCCTGCAGGTCCCGGGCGTGCCGGAACCGATCACGCCCACGGCCACCATCGCCACCTGTTTCACCTTGAATTGCATCATGACCGAAACCATCGCCAAACTGCCCGGCAAAAATGTTAAACCGGAAATATGGATCAGCAACAACATCCCCGGCTGCGACGAACACAATCAACCCCTGGTTGAAAAATACCGGCATCGCATCCACCACCTCTACCCGGTAGTGTAACAAAAGGAGCAAAGGAGCAAAGCCAGGTAGTCACAAAGTCAGATATCAGCGGAGTTCCGGAATTCCGCGGCCCCGTGAAGAATGAAGCGGATTAGCCCTTCCATTTGGAACGGCCTGTAATGTAAGGGGAAATGGGGCCGAGAAAGCCAAATACGGGGGGAAGACATTTTGCAAGATTGTGCTGTAATGGGCAGGTTGACACAGGCGTCTGCCATGCCACCGTGGTTTGAATTCGGGTGCCCGTAGTCCGCGGAGGGATTCGAAAAGGCAAGGTAAGCTTGCCCCAGATGCGGGCGCGCCGGGAGCGGGGCTAACCTTGCGGTTGCCCCGCTGCCGGGAAGCCCGCCCGAAGGACCGCCCGTCGGCGGGCGGCAGATGGGGCAAGATCGCCGCCGCCCTTTTCGAACCGAATTCAAAACACTACGACGGAGAGGAAGCAAAGCAAAATCGGGTTGCAGGCATACGCCCGCATGAGGAAGGAACAATGAAAACAAGGGAACTACATGTGCCGGATCGTTATGCCATCGCCATCACCTCCATGGCCCGCGTCGGGCGCAAAATTTACCTCGGGCTGACCGCCGGCGCGCGGTCGCTGGCGATTTATGACATTGACCGCGGCGAAATCAGCATGGAACCGGAGATTTTCCCCTGGGTGGCCGGGCGGGGGTACTGCGCGAAAATCCACAACGCCATGGGCGCCTTGGATGACGGCACGTTGCTATTGGGCGAAGGCAACCATTTTACCTGGGACGGCATCCCGGTGACGGTGAACTATTTCAACACGGAACTCCCGGAAAGCATGCTGGCTCGCAAGCGCGCGCAGGGCTGGCCCGACGTCAAATACACCGATTTCTGCCGTGAAAACCTGGTCGGCTGGGACCGGTCCGTTACCGACCCGGGCGGAAAAATCCTGCGTTACAACCCCGCCGCTCAAAAAACGGAACTGATCGGCGAACTGCCAAAATTCCTGTATGCCCAATCCATGGTAGTGGATGCCAAACGGCAGCGCGCTTTCGGGCATACCCTGCCGGACAATCATTTTTTTTACGTGGATGTCCGCCAAAAAACAATCCGTAATTTCGGCCATATTTCCGATTTCGCCCATCACAACCTGGTGGTCACCCCGGCGGGCATATGCTATGGCGGCTGGATTGACCGGGCCAACGGCGCTTTAAAACTCTTGAAATTCGATCCGGGAAAACAGCGTCTGGAGTACCTGGACAAGGTGATTTTGCGCGATCCAGGCGCCAAGGTGGCCGGCAACCAGGGCATTGACTCCTGGATCGTCACCCGCTCGGGCGACATTTACATGGGGACGGTGGCCAATTCCCTGCTGTTCCGGTTCGATCCGGCCGCGGAAGAATTTGAGCTGATCGGCCAACTGGCCAAGGGCGGCCGCATCACTTCCATGGACGAGGATGAAGACGGCATCATCTGGGTTGGCGCGGATTATCCCCACATGCGGCTGATCCGGTTCGACCCGCGCTCCGGCGGCAAGGATCGGATCACGGATTGCGGCCGGGTAAACGACACTTATCCCCGCTGCTATTTCCACGCATCCTGCTGTTTTGAAGGGAAATTGTACCTGGGCGAAACTGACTGCTTTTCACCCTCGCTGCACATTGTGGATTTGGATCAAATGTGACAGGTAAAGGCATGCAATCAGGCACAAGCTGTTTTTTTGATCGTCCGGTGGTTCCAGCGGCGGGAGCGCCGATCTCGATCCGGCCATTTTCCGCCTCAGCCGGAGATGCATCGGCGCCGGTATATTGGCTGGCGCGCCGGGTGTTCAAACTGCCCGCGCAGCCGTCCGCCGCCGCGCTGACGATCGCGGCCGACCGCCATTACGAAGTCTTCCTGAATCATACGCGGGTGGCAACCTGCCGCAATTATTTCAGCGGCGACCGTTACCTCTGGCTCCAGCGCCATGCCGGCGCGGATTTGCCGGCCGCGGCGGCCGCCGGCGATAACGTCATCGAAATCCTGGTGCGGTCCGACCCCCAGGCGCATAAGAACCATGTCCCGTTCCATCCCATGATCTGGTGCCATCTGCGGCTGGAGACGCCCGCCGGGCCGGTTGACATTGCCACCGGCGCCGATTGGGAAGTCGCCTTGGCGCCCGGATGGCGCACCTTGCGCGCCTACCAGTTAACCATTGCTTACGAAACCTTGACCATCCCGCCGGCCGGCCGGCGCGGCGTACGGGGTATCCCCGCCGACCTGCAATACCAGCCGCCGGCATTGCTGGATTCGCGCCAACTGCCGCCGATTTATGAGTGGACCGACACGCCAAAACGCATTGATGTCCACCGCCCCGCCGCCGCGACCGCAACCGGCGCCTGGACCGGCGCCGCCGAAAGTATTTGTTTCAACCTGCATGACTTGTTCACGGCTGGCGTCCCCGGGGCCGCCGGCGTGGTTTTGCGCACAGAGTTCAACGCGCCGCGCGCACAGGATATCTGGATCGCAATTTCGGGATTCAGCGACTGCGCCGTTGCGCTGAACCAGGATCAAATCTGCGCGCGCAACAACCTGCCGGGGCCGGACTTGATGCGCCAGAAGAATTTCCTGGCGCCGCCCTGCCGCTGCCGCGTCCGGCCAGGTTCGAACGAACTCGCCGTGCGGTTCGGCGACGATCACCGGCGGTTCATGGCATGGCAGTCGCGCCTGGCGCAGCAACCGCTGGCGGCGGGGTTGTGGTTCCGGATGCAAATCCAGGGGATCCCCTCGGCGGCATGGCGCTGGCAGGATGGCGCCGGCCGCGCTGTCGCACCCGTCGCCTGCCAGGGCAACCTGGAAGACATCCTGGGCGCCAAGGCCGCCCGCATGCCGCTGGAATCCTTCCACGCCGGATCTACGCCGGCCAGCTTTGCCCTCCGCGGCCTGCGCGCCGGCGAGAAGCAATTTGTGCTGCTGGATTTCAGCGGCATCAAAAAAGGCAAGCTCTCTTTCATAATCCAGGCCGACTCGCCTGGCCGGGTTTACCTCGCTTATGGTTTCCTCGCCGAACAGGGTTCGGTAGATTGCGGACGCAACGGCAAAAAGGCCGTGGATATCATCGAAGTCCCCGCCGGGAATTCGGAATACGAGGCCTTCGAAGATCGGACTTTTGTTTACCTGGACATGGCGTTTGAAAATTTCTCCGGCACGCTGGCCATCGCCGATATCGCCCTCGCCGAACGCGTCTTTCTCGATGACCGCCGGGCGCATTGCCACTCGCCCGACCCGATGCTGCCAGCCGCCTGGAAGGCGTCGCTCCGCACGGCGCAAATCTGCTGCGATGAAATTTACATGGACAACTCCGAGCGCGAGCATGCCCAGTGGCTTTGCAGCGCGCCGCCCAACATCGCCGCCGGCTATTACGCCTTCGGCGGTGAAATGCGCAAGGCGGCCAAAGTCCTGCTCGAATACGCCCGGCACCAGCGGCCCAACGGGGAAATCCAGGGGTATGCCCCGGGCCATTGGGGGAACCGGCCAGGTTATCAATGCCACATGGGCCTGTATGTCCGGGCGGTCTGGCGCGACTACCACTACCGGGGCGACACCGGGCTCCTGCGGCGCCTGATGCCGCACCTGCACCGCCTGCTGGCCTTCTGGGAAACACACCGCAACCCGCAGGGCTTGCTGGAAAACATCGAGACGGTCTGGATTGACTGGGGCCAGCACATTTATTCCTACGCGCCCGGCGGCATCTCCGGCGCCAAAGGCGCCGGCGGTGTCTTGACGGCCATGAACGCCTATTACCTCGGCGCATTGCGCATGTGCGCCGAACTGGCCCGCGCGCTGGGGGAAGACCGGCCGGCGGAACGCTACGCCGCCATGGCGGAGGAAACGGCTGCCGCCATGGTGCGGCTGTTGTTTGACCGCGATAAAATACTTTTCCGCGACGGACTCAACAACCCGACCGCCGAAAAGAATTATTCCCAGGCGGCCACGGCCGCGGCGGCGCTTTACGGCGCGCTGCCGCCCGCCGAGCGCCAGGCGGCTCTGCGCGCCGCCTTCGAAACCGCGCGCCCCTGGTTGGAAATCATTCCCGCCAGCCCGCACTTCGGACTGTTGGCGGGCGAAGCCTTGTTTGAAGCCGGACTGGACGGCCTGGCCTACGCCTGGATCGGCCGGCATGCGCCGATGTGGCAGGCCCCATCCGGCACAATCTGGGAAACCTGGTCGCCGCATGTCTCGCATTGCCAGGGCATCGGCTCGGCCATCGCCTACCACCTCGCGCGCTACCATGCGGGCATTTATCCCGCCAAGCCCGGCTTCGCCGCCATCGGCATCCGCCCGCAGGCCTGCGGCCAGGCCTGGCTGCGGATGCAATTGCATACGCCATGGGGCGCGGTCGGCGCGGCCTGGGAACGGACCGACCGCGGATTTAATTACGAGTTGACCCTGCCGCCGGCGCTGCAAAACCGGCCGCTGGAAATTGATCCATCGGTAAATTTAACTATCGCGCACCAGCGCTAACCAATCCAAGGGAAACGCAATGCAAGCCAAATTATTCGCCATCCCCCAGGTGCTGAACATGGGGTTTCATTACACCCTGCAATTCAGCCGGCGCACCCGCGTGAACGTCATCGGCCTGGTTGACCAGAGCACCGATGAATGGGCGGAGTGGTATTTAAAAGTCCACGAGCCGGCCGCCTTGCGCGAAATGGCCGACGCCGGCTATACCCTAATCGAAATCCATTTCCTTTACGGCTTCGGGTTGGAAGGCGAGCGCGAGGAATGGGAGCGCGCACGCGACATGACCCGCCACGCCCATGCCGCCGGCCTCAAGGTGCAGGGATATTTCCAGTTTTTCTCCGTGCAGCAGGAGTTGTTTTTCCTGGAAAACCCATGGGCCAGAGACTGCATCCAGGTCAACGCCGAAGGCAAGCGCATCCAGTTCCGTTACGATCGCCCTGCCTTGTGCTTTACCGACGAACGCGTGCGCCGGTATTACATGGACGGGATTGAGCTTGGTTTAAAAACCTGCGATCTGGACGGCATCCGGCTGGACAACGACTATATTAAGGGCTGTTACTGCAAGAAATGCCAGGATGCATTCCGCGGCTGGCTGCGTGAAAAATTCCCGGTGCCGGCCGCCGCCCGCCGCGTGTTCGGCCTGTCCACCACCGACGGCATGGATCTGGCGCCGATCCCCATGCCGCGCGATCCGCTCTGGCACGCTACCGTGCTCTTCCGCCAGGAACAGCGCCAGAAGATGATGCGCCAGATCTCCGAAAAAATCCGCGCCATCAAACCCGACGCCATCCTCGGCGGCAACCCGGGCTGCAACCGGCGGTTTGACGACGCCTACCGCATCCACATTTACACGCCCGACCTGGCCGAGACGCATCACCTGGTCTGCGCGGAAAACATACGCTACCCGGCGCGCACCGGCGGCACTATCCGGCATCAAGCCCTGCTCTACAAGCATGGCCAGGCCGGCAATTTCGCCGTCTTCGCCAGCCACCACCTGCACAATGCGCAAGGCCGCATCCGCTGGCCGGACACGCTGGAAGAATGCGCGCTCTCGCTGTGCGAGGCGCTGGCGTTCGGCGGCCACCCCGTCTGCACCACCTGGGGCATCCGCATGGACGCCGGCGGCAAGATACTCTACCAGCGCCCGCTGTTCCGCAAGGCGCTGGACCCCGTTGCGGCATTCTTGAAGGAACACGGGGCAATTTACCGCGGCGCACAATGCGACGCTTCCATCGGCATTTACCAGAACCGGGAAAGCCTTTGCGGCGATTCGCCCAATAGCTGGCTTTCGCTGCAAGGCGCCGTCCAAATCCTGCTGCAACGCCAGATTCCGTTCCGGCTGGTTGACCGCGATACGGACGAATTGCTGAACGGCATAAAATTGCTGGTCGTGCCGGACATGCAATTGATCAGCGAAGCGCAGATGGCCCGGCTGCGGAAATTCGCCGACGCCGGCGGCAAGCTGCTCTGGACGGGCCAGGCCGGCCGGTTTGACGACTGGCGGCTGAAACGCGATACCAGCCGGCTGGAATCCTGGCTCGGTCATGCCAACATCGCGCAGCTGCCGCATGCGCCGGAAAAAATATCCCGCGCCGACGAACATGGCAACGACCGGCAATTCGCCGGTGAGGGCGGCAGCGCCTGGTACATGGATTTACCCATGCCGCCGAGCGAGCAGGAATTCACCGCTATGGTCAAACAACTGGCCCCGGCGCCCGCGGTCACGGTCAGCGGCTCGCCTTTTGTCACTCTCGACACTTTTGCCAATGGAAATGGCGAACATTTTGCCCATCTGCTGAATTACGACAATGCCAACCCGTGTGATTTGACGGTTGGGATTGCCGGCGCCGGCAAGATCGAATGTTTCATGCCGGCGGGACTGGGAACGCGGAGCGCCCCATCCATCCGCACAACCGATGCAAGCACCGCCATTATGCTGAAGGGATTGCACACCTACTGCGTTATTAAATATTGATTACGCCGGCTCCGTTCATATTCACAGTGAAGCGATGTAAGCGCCCGTGCCAGATGCAACCATGCCAGTGGAAATGGCCTCGTGGCGGGAACGGGAGAACATAAATATGTCTTCCAAATTCAACAGAAGCAACTACAAGAGCGCGCAATGACAGATTATCAATCGATTCTCGAAGGCAATCCGCCGGAAAAATTATACTGGATTCCGACCCTGAAGACGGACAAACCCAGGGCATCTGCGCCGGTCCAGACGCCGCGCCGGCCATTCGCCAGCCGCAACGATCCGTGGCTTGCCACCGACTACCATGGCATCATATTTACCCACACCCAGGAAAACAACACGGACATATTCCGGTGGGAAACGCCGCGCGGCGCCATCATCGGGCGCCGCGAGCATAATCATATGGTTGAATATCCGCTGAAAACGACGGCTGATATTCCGCTCTGGCAATATATCCGCGAAAACACCATCTACCGGCCGGCGCCGGATTTTTCCGCAACTCAACTGCAGCCATCACGGATGATGTCGTTTAAATGGTCGCCGGTGCAAGAGCTGTTGCAGTTCGGCGCCGGCATCGAGAATTTCTATTATTTCATGGCCGACGCGCCGGAAGCGATGATCGCGCTGATGGATACCATGCACCGCAAAAACCTGGAAGCGCTGGATATCGGCTTCCAAACATGCCGTACGGCAACGGTAATCCAGTTTAACGAAAACACCTCCTCCACCCTGATCTCGCCGTCATTCTACCGCGAACACAGCCTGCCGCATGTTCGCGATTACGCCAGCCTGGCCCACCGGCACGGCAAGCGGATCATTGTCCATATGTGCGGTCTGCTCAAAGCCCTGCTCGATTGTTTTCCGGCAACAGGCATGGACGGCATTCACGCGGTCACCCCGCCGCCCATCGGCGATACGCATTATACGACCATCCGCGAACTATACGGCGATAAATTTGTCATTATCGGACGATTAAACGCCCAACTCTGGCTGGGAAAGCCGCGCGGGGAAATCTTGAATATGCTCCGGAACATGATTCCGGAGTCGCTTGTGCATACCCCGTTTTCGCTTTGGATCACTTCGGATGAAATGCCGGTGTCGCGGACGGATATCATCAACCTCAAGCATGCGCTGCATGCATACAACAACGATACATTAAAGGAGCCGGATGCAATCACATAAATCACCAACCAAAACTGCAGGCGCCCAGGAACGCGGCAACCTTACCCGCGAAATCAAGAAACTCGCCAAATCACTCGGCGCCGACCTGGTCGGCATCGCCTCGATGGACCGGTTTGACGGCGCCCCGGCCCAGATGGACCCGCGCTACATCATGCCGGAGGCAAAGTCCTGCATCGTGGTCGGGTTCCGCGTCCTGCGCGGCTCGCTGCGCGGGATTGAGGAAGGCACGTTTTTCAGCAATTATTCCTCCATGGGCTATGGCGGTATAACCTATATCTTCATGCCGACCGCCGTGGTCAACCTGGCGCGCTACATTGAGGACATGGGTTACGAGGCGTTCCCGATGGGGCACCAGAGCGACTGGCGCGCGATTGACAATGAAGGCCGGCTGCGCGCGGGCTTCAGCAAGCCGGTGGAACCGGGCAAGCCGGCGCCGGACATCATGGTGCACCTGCGCCTGGCGGCCTTCGCCGCCGGCCTGGGCGAAATCGGCTGGAGCAAAATGCTGATCACGCCCGAATTCGGCCCGGCCCTGCGCGTCGGCCTGGTATTGACCGAACTCGAACTCGACCCCGACCCGATCTACAACGGCCCCCAACTTTGCAACAAATGCCTGGCCTGCGTCCGCGCCTGCCCCGGGCACGCCATCAGCGCCACCAGGAGCGTCAAAGTGACCGTGGCCGGCCATGAAATCGAATGGGGGGAGATTGACCTGGATGCCTGCGATGTCGCCTTCCGCGGCGCGGAGGAAATTCAAGACAGCGATGCCAAGGGCCATTACATCAAGGGCAGCGACCGGTTCCGCCCGAACCACATTTCACCGTTTTATCAGGCGCCGCCGAAAGTTTACAATGCCGGCAAGGCGATTTGCGGCGCCGGCGGCTGCACCCGCGCCTGCATCGCCAGCTTGGAAGCCCGGGATGTGCTGACGCGTAAGTTCAAGCAGAAATTCCGCCGGCGCAAACCCTGGAAAATGGATTGGTCGCATTATGACCAGGAAATCGCGCAATTGCCCAAAGGCACCATCGGCATTAACACCCGGCTGGATACGGATTGAATAGAGGAAAGGGCAAAGGCACATAGGAACAAATGAGCAGAGCTGGAAATATTATCCGCGAAAGAGCACAATGATCGCAAAGAGATTGAATGCCGGAAACCGGATATATCTTACCAAGCCACAAAGAAGATGCGGATTTTCACCACGGAGCCGGATGAGCAGAGGGAGGGATTAGCCACCCGCCTTCGCTCAAGCTACGGCGGGCACACACATGTATAGGAAAGAGCATGGATGTAATCGAATTGCGTGGCATATTGACTGGTATGCCGCGCTGTCCGCTATGCGGACAGTGATCGGCGGACATTCTGATACACGAATTGATTCGCGTATCAGCATGTCTGCCGATCCGTCAGACCGGCAGATGCCGGTCAGGCGCGGCAATTCTGAATGAACTTAAATTTTGTGCATCTTTGTGGCTTCGTGACTTCGTGTGAGAATATTCCGTTTTCCGGACTCACTCCGCTCCGTGTCCTCCAGCGTAGCGGGTGGTATGATAAAACAAAAAAACTATGAACCCAAAACTGAAAAAACATTTCGGCTCGAAGCCCATCGTGTGGGCGCCCGCCTGGGGCATCTCCAAGCTGCGGAAACGCGGCGGGCAATATGCCGGCTCGATCAACGGCGCGGCTACCTGGTATGACGACTGGTACGCGCGCGTGATGTCGGCGGAAACCGCCGCCAAGCTGGCGGGGCTGGGCGTCAACCTGGTGATCCTGCCGTTTTCGCTGGGCGGCAGCGCGCGGATGGAACAAACGGAACATGACGATTTCGAGCGCATGACCGGACACCTGCACCAGTATGGCATTGTCTCCCTGCCCTACCTGCAATACCAGAACATCCTGCAGGAAGATTTGATCTTCGACGATACCGTCTGGGGGGTCAAGCTTGACGGCAGCCGCAAGCAATTCGCATACTGGCGGCGTACGGCCTGTCAGTCATCTCCGGCCTTCCGGGAGTATTTCAAGGGATTGATTGCCGCGGCGCTGCGGCGCGGCGCCGACGGCATCTGGATTGACAATACCCACCATGTGCCCTGCCGGTGCGGCTTGTGCCTCCAAAGTTTCAAGCAATGGCTGGCCGCCCATCGGCCCGGATTGCCGGCCGAACTCCGCCTGGAAAATTTCGACCGGATTGAAATGCCGCCGCTGGCCGGCGGAACCGATCCCATCGCCCAGGCGCTGCTGGATTTCAATTGCCGGCGGAATCTGGACATCCTGGCCGAGTTCAAGCATCACATGCTGGCCATCAATCCCGACGCGCTGTTCGCCTCCAATCCCGGCATCGGCCGCGGCAGCAGCAATTACGATCGCGGCATTGACTTGCAGCCCTTCCTGCAATTGCACGATTTGATGTACCTGGAAAACAAATTTTTCCCGAGTGTCGCCGCCGGCCAGACTACCGGCAACTTCCACGGCTTCATCGAATGCGAGGCTGCCGGCAGCATGGGCATTCCCGGGGCGTGGCAGCGCCATGATTTCGACGATACCGCGGCGAAAACCGCCACCGGCATGCCGGAAACGGAGCCGGACATCCGGCGGGTGATTTTCGAGGCCGCCGCCTGCGGCGGCGCGCCCGGCATGCTCTGGGCCATCCGCACCCGCCCGGAGCACATGTGCGAAAAACCGGAAGATTTTTTGACCATGTATTTTGAGCATCCGGTGATTTACCGGGGCATGAAAAACGCCCTCGATTTCGTGCGCTCACTGCCGGTCTTAGGCGACTCCCGCAACATTGCCAATATCGCCGTGCTGCATCACCGCGCCAGCCTGGCCTTGGATGCCAAAGCCGCCTGGCCGGCAATGCATGTCATGGAGGAATTGTTGCATACCGCGGGCCTGCCCTACCAGGTCCTGTATTCCGAGGAATTCGCACCAAAAGCCGCTTTATACAAAGTTATCATTCTGCCCGGCGTCAGCGTCCTGGGAGATGCCGAGGCCGGCGCCATAAAATGTTTCGTTGAAAATGGCGGCCGGCTGCTGGCGTTAGGCGATTGCGGACTTTATGACGAACGCCGGCGTGAACGGCCGGATTTCATTCTCCGGGATTTGCTGGGCGTCAGCCGGTTCAAGCGCGGCAATGTTTTTACCCGCGCCGCCTGCGGCGCGGGCCGCAGCGCCGCCCTGCCCCTGGCCGGCGCATCGGACAAAACGATCAACCACATCATGCAGGCCGAACCCAAAAATTATTTGCCGGCCTGGCATTGCCGCCGCGGTGAGATCGTCCAGGTTCTCGCGGAACTGCTGGGCGCCGACCGACAAATCCGGATGATTGATCCGGAGCAGATCGCCGTGACGCTACGCCGGACGGAGTCCGGCTCCAACGCGGTTCATTTCCTGGCCTACACGCCTCCGACCGGCGGGACAATCCTGAAGGTGCAAGTTCAGGCCGGGCTGGCGCGCGCCAAACAACCTATGTGGCATACGCCGGAAGGCGGGGCGCAGCCGGTGGAGCCCGGCGCCGGCACGGCCGGGTACAATGCATACCGCCTGCCCGGATTCATGGATTACGGCGTGTTGACAATTTAGCATCAGGAGGCAGGATGAATATTAGACTCACAAAGAAAGTCAGCAAGACAGACTCATTTCAAGGCCCCATCATTGATTGCCACATCCACCCCGCGCTGGACGCCGGCACGGCCTTCAACTGGTTCGGCCCCTGCGGCGGCTTTGCCCGCCAGGTTGCCGACCTGCGCCGCGCCGGCATTGTCCAGGCCTGCGGCGCGCCCATCACCCCGGGCTTACCGGACACATTCGCCGCCATCAGGCGCCTGAACGACCAGGCACTGCGGTTGCGCGACCGGTTCCCGGATTTTTACATCCCTGGCATCCAGGTGCATCCGCATTTCCCAGACGAGTCATGCCGCGAGATCGAACGGTGCTGCGGCCGGGAAAGGGTGCGGTGGATCGGCGAATTGGTCGGCTATATGATGGGCTACGGCGACGATTACGCCTCGGCCGCCGCCTTGACGGTCATGCGCGCGGCGGCGGCGCATGGCGCCGCGGTCAACCTGCATTGCAACGATCTGAACACGCTCGACCGGCAATGTGCAACCCTGCCGGAACTGAAGGTCGTATTGGCCCATCCGGGCGGCGGCAAGCGCGACATCCTGGAGCGGCTGGCCAAAGTCGCCCAATATCCCAGCCTGCACCTGGACATTTCCGGCGGCGGAATTGACCGCCTGGGTATCCTCCGCCAGGCCATGGACATTGCCGGCAAGGACAAGTTGCTGTTCGGCACGGATTTCCCGATTAACAATCCCGCGGTTTATGTCCATGGCGCGCTCTTTGAAGCGCTTGCCCAAGATGAATATGACGCGCTGTTTGCAGGAAATTTTTTGCGGCTCACCCGGAATGGCTGACGTGTAATCCCGTCACGGATTCAGGCAGCGGTCTAAACTCAAACGACCAAGGGAAGATTATGCAAAAGTTATTGACGATGATCGGTTGCGGATTGCTGGTTTGCGCCGGCGCCGGCGGCGGTCAACGCCGCCCCGCCGCGTAAGCCTTACATTTCCACCTGGATGTCTTTTCACGGGTGGGACAAGGATTTCCGCAAAATCTACGGCAAGCCGCTGCCGGTGGCGGAAGTGATCAAAGCCCTGGCGGAGTCCGGCGTGACGGACTTGTATTTCGGCCATCAAAACCGCCCCGGCAACTTCCAGGACCGGCACAGCCGGTTTCAATCCAAACGCACGCCGGCCAACCGCGACCTGCTGGAAGAAGTGCTGGCGGCAGCCGACCAGTATCAGATGCAGGTCTGGCTGTCACAAACCCCGAAAAACATGGCGGAGGACTTCATCGCCAGGGAACTGGCACCGGCTTATCCCGGCATCCGGGTCAGCCTGATCAACGCCGGACTCCGCCAGTATTTTTACGAAATGATTGACAGCGTGGCGGCCAATTACGGCCAACACCCCAGCCTGGCCGGGTTTTCCTGGCATGAAATCAACGGGGTGGCCGGCCGCCAAATCCGCCAGGACCCGGACCTGATCAAGGATTTTCAGCGCTTTGCGCTGGAACGTTACCAGGCGGAATATACCGGCACCGGCATTCCGGAAGTGCAGCCGGACAGCCTCTGGTGGCGCCGGTTTTACCGTTACCACCTGCATACCATGAACGCCTTCATCCAGGACATGTGCCAACGCGCCAAACAACATAACCTGCGCAGCGACTTCGTTTTCTACACCCCGGAATCCGGCAATGGCGAATCCTGGATCTGGGCGTATGACATCCTGGCCCTGGAACAGGCCGTGGATCAGATATGGTTCGTCGGGCGCAACGAGGCGGGTAAGTTTTATTACAGAATCCGCGGCGGCGTGGCGGATTTCGGGCCATCTTATGGCGGCCAGAACCTGCTCAACAATTACTCCTACACTTTCCACGGACTGCCGCTGGGCTTCTGGGAGGGGAAGCGCCCGCTCTGGGTCAATACACAAGACACCTACACCGCCACGCAAAAAGGCGTGGAATTATGTTTTGGCAAGGAGTTGTTCCCGCAATGGCTGAACCTGATGGCCGCCTGGCAGGGCGGGACCAGCCCGGCGCAAGCGGCCATGGCGATCAATCCCCATCCCTTTATCATGCGCCATCCGCACGCGCCCGGCATTGATTACCGCGCCAAGGTCACGGACCTGCTGCAAGCGCTCAACCGCCACGTGGATTTGGACGGCATCATCACCGGAAGCCAGGCCATGCCGCGGGACTTGGCGCGTTATCGTTGCGTGATCCTGCCCGAGGAGATGAGTATGGGGCTGGATGCGTAGTCTTACGGGCGTTACCATGATCATGTCCAGAACGGCGGACGGCTCCTGGTCATCAATTCGCCCGTCACCATCACCCGCGACGACTTGACGGAAGAGGCGGACAAGACCGAGGAATTATGCGGCGTGCGCCTGAACCAAAAAGCCTTGCCGGGCTTTGTCGCGCTGGAATCGGCCGCGCTGGCCGTGCCCACCAATAAAATCTGGGGGGCCGTTTCCGCCATCGAGCCGGCCGGCGCCGAAGTACTGGCGCGGGACAAGCAAACCGGCGTGCCGATTCTCACCCGGCACAAATCAGGCAAGGGCGAAGTTTATTTTTCCGCGGTTTCCGCCGACCCGGCCGCCGCCGTATTTTTCGCCGACATCATCCGCCAGGCCGCGCCCTGCCCGATCGCCCTGCGCAACAGCACCGGCATCGCCATCCGCGAAACCGTCCGTAATGGCAACTTGCTGGGAATCACCCTGTGGGGCCAGGGCGCCGGACTGCTGCAGGTTGACACCCGGGCCATCGGCCTCGACGCGCCGGCATTGGAAGTGCGCGACGCCATCATCGGCCGGGTGCTCAGCGCCAAAATCAGTGCGGACCAGTTGCGGCAGGGGCTGCCGGTGGAAAACGTTTATGCCGACCAATTATCGCTGGTGGTGATCGGTCCGCCCGCGGACACCGCCGCATTCACCGGCATCCTGCCGGGCGCGGAGTCTTTTAAAAACCTGGGCCAGCAGGCCATCCGGCTGATTGAAAACCCGGAAGTGCCGATTGACATCCCGCCGGGCGACGGCGCGCGCGTCGGCGTGTATTACAACGGCTTGGGCGCCGCCCCCATCATCGCCGCGCTGAAAGCCCGGGGCTGCCGGGTGTTCTCCTTGCCGCGCCTGGACGCCAATGCCTTCAAGCAAGCCGACATTGTCATCATCCCCCAGATGCGCGGCAAGAATTTTGCGCTCTTTAACCAGGCCTTGGACGAATTGCGCGCCTACGTTGACCAGGGCGGCAGCGTCCTGCTGACGCATGACGCCGTGGGCTATCGCGGCCACCGGCCGGCGTTCCCGGAAATCGGCCAGGGGCTGCTGAATCCCGTTTCCACTGAAATTTACGACAAGGTCAGCGTTGCCGCCTAACACCCGGTGACCGCCGGCTTCAAACCGGGCGACACCTTCACTCACGCTTTTTTCGATCATGTGACCCTCACCAGCGGGCCGCAAGGCGCCGTTTTGCTGAAAGACCAGCGCGATATGGCCGCGCTGGTGGTTGGGACTCACGGCAAAGGCCGCGTGGTTTTAAACGGCATGCTCCCGGGTTACGCCTCCGCGGAGCGCGGCAGTCGGAATGCTGCCGACCGCCAGCCGGAAGGCGGCGAATTGCAGATATTAATCAACGCCATCCAGTGGCTGACGGGCAACAAACCATAACTGACAACGAACGCAGCGTTTTATAAGGAGGAACCCGGTATGCGAACTAGCTTAATCTTATGGCCCATCCATTTGCTCGCTTTGACGGCTTTTGCGACCAACACCCCGCCGCAAAAACCCGCCTGGCCCGCGCATGTCACGGAAATCGCCATTACCAGTTCGGCCGATAACTCGCCGCAGCCGGCGATGTATTACGCCCCGGCCGGCGATCAACCCGCCCCCCTGCTGGTTTCACTCCATACCTGGAGCGGCGGCTACACCCAACTGGCCGCCGGGAGGGCCAACTGGTGCCTGGCCAATCAATGGGCGTTCATCCACCCCCACTTCCGCGGGCCCAACCGTCGCCCGGAAGCCATGGGTTCCGAACTGGCCGTACGGGATATTTTGGACGCAGTGGACTATGCCAAACAACACGCCAAAATTGACACCAACCGCATCTACCTGCTGGGCTTCTCCGGCGGCGGACATGCCGCGCTGTTGATGGCCGGCCGCGCGCCGGACGTCTGGGCGGGAGTTTCCGCCTGGTGCGGCATCTCCGACTTGAAAAAGTGGCACGCCCAAAGTCCGGGGTACGGCCGCGGCATCCCCGTTGATATCGCCGCCGGCATCCATGACGGCCATACCGGCAGCGTCCCCGTCAGCCAGAGCCTGGAAGCATTCAACCTCCTCGCCCAGCCGGCGGACCGGCTGGCGGCTGAGGACATCGCCGCGATCACCAGGGACCAAGTCGTCCCGGAGCATCTGCGGCGGGAAAGCTACGGCATGCTGCTGCAAAAGGCACGCATCCATTTCCAACGTCAATCCGGCAATGCGCGCATCACCATCTTTGAAGGCGGGCACCAGGGACTGGATGCCGTGGCGTTGCCCTGGCTCGCCCGGCAGCGCAAAGGCGCCCCGGCCGCCTGGGATGCCGGCGCCCCAGCCGCCATTGCGGCGACGAATGACGCCGACTTCACCGCCACCGGCAAATGAGCATCAACCGCCACATGGAAAAGCGGCATTGATTGCCGACGGGGCATGGCAATCCGGCAGTCGGTCGTTTTAACCTGAAAACGGCAGTTCATTTACCATGAAGAGCACGAAGATATGAAGGGGCGGATAAATATAAGGAAAACAGCCTAACTCGCCTTGCTTTTCGATCCGACAGCCGGCACCTATTGAGTGGAAGACGTAGGCAAATCCTGTCCTTCGTGGTTTCATCTGCTCTTTATTGATTGACGCAACCGTCTTATTCCGCTGGAGGGCGAAGCTGTGCTGAGCCGGCCGGAACGCCAACGGGA
>JAXGPF010000005.1:0-375777 GCA_040767085.1 Kiritimatiellia bacterium
TGGCTGCCGGACTAGGATTTGAACCTAGACAAACAGATCCAGAGTCTGCTGTGCTACCGTTACACCATCCGGCATTCGTTCTGGCCGCGGCTTGGCTTGACCAAAAGGCTTTTCAAGATAGCCCGCCGCCAGCAAAAGTCAAGCGCTTTCCTATCGAAATCGCCCCACCCTCACGGGCGGATCAGTTTTAACGTAATACCGGCCACATGCCGGCCTTGAAACCTGGCGATAGACAGTTCATTCTCGCTGGGCATGCGCGAACCATCCCCGCCCGCCAGGGTGGAGGCGCCGTAAGGCGTGCCGCCGGAGATTTCGCCCATCTCCAGCAGGCGCTGCTCGGAATAAGGCACTCCCACTACGATCATGCCATGATGCAGCAGGGTGTTGTGGAAACTGCTGATGGTGGTTTCCTGCCCGCCATGCTGGGTGGCCGTCGAAGTGAAAACGCTGCCGACCTTGCCGACCAGCTTGCCTTCGGCCCATAATTTCCCGGTCTGGTCCAGCAGGTTGCGCATCTGGGCGCACATGTTGCCGAACCGCGTGGGAGTCCCGAAAATCAACGCATCCGCCTCCGCCAATTGCGCGGGCTGGATGACCGGCACGTGGCGGAACACCTTGCGGGCAGCGGCGGCGCCGGAGGATTCCAGCGCGGCTTCCGGCACCAGTTCCGGCACCTGGAACAGGTTCACTTCCGCGCCTTTAACTTCGCGCGCGCCTTCGGCCACCGCTTCGGCCATGCGATAAATATGGCCGTACATGCTGTAAAAGACAACGTAGATTTTCGCGCTCATGAAGGATTCCTTGGCTGACGGCGCGGCCGGTGAATGCGGCGCGCCCTGTGCGTTGACGCGGCGGCAGCGCCGGTAAAACCGACGCTGCCGCCTTGGATTGCCGGCTTTATTCCGTAATTGTAATCGCTTCGACGGGACAGCCTTCCGCCGCTTCGCGGCAGGTGGCTTCCGCTTCCGCGGGGACGACTTCCACCTTTACCTTGGCCACATCGCTGTCCATCTCGAACACTTCGGGACAAGTATCCGCACACAACCCGCAACCGGTGCAGGTATCCGCATCCACTTTGGCTTTCATAGTTTGCGCTCCTTGATTGACGCGGCGGCGCCGGCGTTTGCATCACCCGTGCAAATACCCAACGCTCGCTGTTTGTTGCACGGAGTATACAACATCCCTGATTAGAATTCCACTATATTTTACGCGGGCCGCTGCAACCGCACAATTTAAGATTGACATGTTTCCGGGCTCTTTCCATATTGCATGCAATGCAAAACATCCTGTTCCTCGAAAAAGTCTTCCTGCACCCCGCCAAAAAAGCGCCCGGCGGCGTGGAACTGTTCAACCTGTCCCTGCTCCGGGACCTGGCCGGCATGGGGCACAAGGTAACCGCGCCAGTCCACCGGAGTTGGACGCCTTTGATCGAAGACGCCGCTGCCGGCAGCACGCCCGCGCCGGAGCTTTTCACCCTGCCGGGCAACCTGGCGGATATGGCCGGCGGCGCGGCTGCATTATGGCAACTGCGCCGGCGCTCGTTTGACCTGGCACTGCTGGGCAATGCCGGCGACCGGCTGATCCCCCTGCTGCTATTGCTGCGGCGTATGGCGCCGCGCTTCGGCCTGATCGCCCACCGCGAACCGAGCGCCCGGTTTGTCCGCGCGCTGCGCGCTTTGCCGGTCAAAGTCACGGCGGTGAACGGACAGATTGCCGGGCATTTCACCCGCAGCGGCATCGTCGGGGTCAGGGTGGATTACGGCATCCTCCGGGGCGACCTGTTCTACCCCCCGGCATCCTCCGCGCCGCGCGCCACGGTAAATTTCTGCGTGCTCGGCCACCTGGAACGCCCCTGGAAAGGCCACGATACCGCCGTCGCCGCCTTCGAACGCCTGCCGCCGGACGTCAAGGGGCAATGCCGCCTGCATCTGGCCGGCTTCGCCCAGCCGCCGACCTTCCAGGATGCCGGGATTATCGCCTACCCCTGGCAGCCATACGAGCGGATCGGCGATTTTCTGCGGGACATGGATGTGATGCTGGTGCCATCGCGCGACGAAGGCGTCATGCGCGAAACTTTTTCGCAGGCCGCCGTGCAGGGCATGCTCACCGGCCTGCCCTTGATCGTCAGCGACTTGCCGATTTTGAAAGAAAAACTCGATCAGGGCGGCGGGCTGATCTTCCGGGATGTCAACGGCTTGATGGATGCCATGCGCCGGCTGGCCGGGGATGCGCCGCTGCGCCGGCGCCTCGGCGCGCAGGGCCGGCAAACCGCCCTGGCCCGCTATGTCTGGGACACGCGTAAATTCATGTCCGCCGCATTTCCGGGTTTGTAACCGGGCGGCGGCCCCTGCAGGAGAAATGCCATGGACATCGTCTTGAACCAATTGGAAACGCGGGTGCTGGGTTGCCTGATCGAAAAGTCCGTCACCACGCCGGAATATTACCCGTTGACGCTCGCGGCGCTGACCGCCGCCTGCAACCAGAAATCCAACCGCCAGCCCGTCATTCAAACCGATGAAAAAGAAGTGGTCCGGGCATTGGACAGTCTCCGCGAGAAGAAACTCGCCTCTTCCGTCGCGCTGGCCAACAGCCGGGTGTTGAAATACCGGCACAACCTCCCCGATGTCATCAATCTGACCGACCACCAGCAAGCCGTGCTCTGCGAACTGATGCTGCGCGGACCGCAGACGGCGGGCGAATTGCGCACCCGCGCCGGGCGCATGGCGGCATTCGCCGATCCCCGGGAAGTGGAAGCCGTCCTCCACGAACTCTCCGAGCCGGCCAGCGGGCCGCTGGTGGCCAGACTGCCCCGGCAACCGGGGCAGCGGGAAGAACGTTATGGCCAGCGGCTGGGCGGTGATCTGCCGGCCGCGGCCGCGGAAACGCAGCCCCCGCCGGAACCCGCGCGCCTGGCCGTCATGGCTGAAAACGAGCGCCTGGCATCGCTGGAAAACCGCCTGGCAGGCCTCAGCGATGAACTGGACCGCCTGAAGGCCCAATTCAGCGATTTCGTGCAACAGTTTCAATAGGGCCTGCCGCCGGCTCGGCGGCCGGCCATCCCGCGGGCCATGCAGGACGTCAATCCATGTGGAAGACTTCGCGCATGGAGCGTTCCCGGGCCTTGCCCGAGGCCGGGTCGTCGGCCACCAGGTATTCCAGCATGTGGCGCCACCATTTCCGGCAGACGGGGATATCGGCCAACTGCGCCAGCTTTGCCTCATCTTCGATTTCCACGTAGCCAAACATGATATTGGTGGCCGCATCGTGGAAAATGGAATAGTTATGTAGTCCATGCTGCTTCAAAACCGCATGCATTTCCGGCCAGATGGGATTATGGCTCTTTTCATAGGCATCAATCTTGCCGGGCTGCACTTCCATGATGAACGCTTTGCGGATCATTTATTTGCCCCTGTTTATTCGAAATACATGTAATGCATACTTGACAGATTGAAGCACCAGCGGTTGCCATCCGGCAGGTAAACCAGCAAGTCCGCCAGGCCGTCGCCGTCAAAATCGCCGGCCGCCGGCGCCCCGCGCGCGACACTGATCGGGAATGGTTGGCTGGCGGTGTAGCCGGCGCTGGAAGCCGCCAGCAGCCAGTCGCCGGTCGCATAACTGTACAAGGCCAGATCGGTCCGGCCATCGCCGTCGAAATCAGCCGCGACGGGCAGCCAGCCCAGCCCGCCCCAGTTTAACGCCGCCGGAGCGTACCCCGCGCCCGACAACAGCGCTTTCCATTGGCCGGCGCTTTCGAGGTAGGCCATCGGATCGGCCAATCCATCGCCATCCATGTCAGCCGCCAGCGCGGCCCAACCTGCGCCGCCCAGATTGATTTCGAACTGGAACAACTGGAACCCGGCGCCGGACAGGCGCGCCTGCCAGGTTACGCCGTCAGCCGGACAGAATGCCGGATCGGGACATCCATCGCCGTCGAAATCGGCGAAAACGGGCAAGCCGTTGCTTGCACCGAAGGCGGCCAGCACCGCGGACGCGTAGTTGGCCCCGGACAGGTAACATTTCCATGAGCAATCAGCCGCATTCCACGCTACCGGGTCGGCTTTGCCGTCCCGGTCTAAATCGCCGGCCAGCGCCAGGCGCGGCATGGATAGCGCGATGCTCGGGAACTTGGTCAGGAACAGGTTATCCCCCAACTCTTCGGGATTCGACTGGTACTGGGGCGTATCCCCGGCATAAGCGTTGGTAATGGCAAACCCGGTGGCCTCCTGGAACGAAACAAACCCATCGTTATTGGCGTCGGCATTGCACGGTGCGCCATCCTCCCAGGGATGGCGTCCGGGAAAAAAACCGCGCACGGCGGCGGTCCAGTAATAAGCATACTGGTTGTAATCCGGCCAGGTATCGCCGGCGTAGGAAGAGTGCTCATAATCCGCGGCGGTAGTGATAACACGCTGCGGCTGGCCCAGGTTGTCAACAAACCCGCCGCTGTAGCATTGTTCCATGACGAACATTACCGGGCAAGGCAGGTTGGTGGTCAACGCTTCCAGGTCATAATCGTTTAAATCTTCCCCGTTCCAGAGGTTCAGGGCGGCGTGCGTATTGGTGACTTGCCAGCCGTGGTCGGTGGTAAAAACAAATAACTGATCGTTGCTGGCCAGTGTTCCGCCCAGCCGGGCAAAGGCGGCATAAATTTCGGCGCGGGTGCAGGGGCCGTCGGTATCCGCCACGCCGTCATGGTCCAGGTCAATCGGGGAATTCACATATTGCGCGCCATCGTTCCTGTCCAGCCCCGGATCGCGCCCGTCGGAAATCAGGGTAATGATCTGGTCGCGCGGGTAGTTGTATTTCTGGCGCAGGGTGGAGTAAATAAAAGAACAATCGTCCCAATAGCGGAGGTGATTATTATATGCATTGTAACCGCCCGACAGGATGACAGCCCAGCAGTTCGAGCCCGCGCCCTTGTAATGGATGGCCCGGCCGCCGGCGCGGACGGCGGAAGGCGCCGGCGCCGGGCGCGCCGGGCGTTGATAAGGAATGATGACCGTCAGCGGCTGCGCTCCATTCCCGGTCCGGACGTCCGGTCCGGCAGCGTGGTATTCCAACGGCGAACGCGCATCGCGCACGATCAGGGCGGACAAATCGGGCTTCACGAATACATACCGGCAGGGATGTTCCCAGTTGGCAGTCGGCGCATCGTCAATCTGGAAAACCCAGCATTGCGGCCAGGGCATGGCCACCGGCCCGCGCCAGTTGCGCAGACTGCCGCGGGCCGCATCCGCCAGTTCGGGCCAGGCGGCTAGTTCGCGGCCGGCGGCATCGCCGTCCAGCACCTCGCGCACAACCAGCTCGCGCGCGGCCGCCAGGTCCGCCCCGGGCCGTGCCGGGAGGTTCGACCTGATCTCATCCGCCGCAAGGCCGCCCGCCGCCAGGAATATCGTGAAAACTATCAACCAGAACCACGCCTTCAAAAGATTTGCTGTTTGCATATTATTCTTTCTTCTGCCGCTGAATCCGATGGTTATATTTTGGCTGGTTTTCCGCATCGGTCAAACCCAGAACTGGCGGTCCAACGTGCGGTACTGCACCGCCTCGGAAACATGTTCAATTTGGATTTGGTCGGCGCCATCCAGGTCGGCTATGGTGCGGGCCACTTTGAGAATCCGATCGTAGGCGCGGGCGCTGAAATTCAACTCCGTAATCGCGGATTTCAGCAATTGCTGCGAGTCGGCCGCAAGCGCGCAATATTTGTGGATGTCGCGGGTCCGCATCTCGGCATTGCAATGCGTCTTGCGCGCCGCCGCGAACCGGGCTTGCTGCCGCGCTCGAGCCGCCATCACCCGCTGCCGCACATCGTAGGACTTTTCCCCGGCCGGCGGCGCCGACAAGTCCTGGTAGCGCACCGACGGCACCTCGATATGGATGTCAATGCGGTCCAGCAGCGGCCCGGAAATCTTGTTGCGGTAACGCTGGATTTGCAGCGGCGTGCAGCGGCATTCATGGCGGCGGTCGTTGAGATAGCCGCAAGGACAGGGATTCATCGCCGCCACCAGCATGAACCGGCAGGGGAAGGCCACGCTGGCCGCCGCCCGCGCGATCGTCACGACGCCATCTTCCAGCGGCTGACGCAGCACTTCCAGCACGTTGCGGTGAAATTCCGGCAGTTCGTCCAGAAAAAGCACGCCGCCATGCGCCAGGCTGACCTCGCCCGGCGCCGGGTGCGCGCCCCCGCCCAGCAGTCCGGCATCGGAAACCGTGTGGTGCGGCGTGCGGAACGGCCGGCGGGTCAGCAGCGCCTGGTGCGGCGGCAGGGCGCCGGCCACGCTGTGGATTTTGGTCGCCTCCAGCGCTTCCGGCAGCGTCAGCAGCGGGAGAATCGAAGGAATGCGCCGGGCAAGCATGGTTTTGCCCGTGCCCGGCGGCCCGATGAACAGAATATTGTGCCCGCCGGCCACCGCGACTTCCACCGCCCGTTTGGCCTGCTCCTGCCCCTTGATGTCCGAAAAATCCTCCTCGTACGCCAGGTGCGATTCAAAGGCTTTTTCCAGGTCCACCTTGAACGGCTGCATCGCGGCCCGGCCGGCCAGCAGTTCCACCGCCTGGCGCAGGCAGTTGACGGGATAAACATCAATCCCGTCCACCACCGCCGCCTCCTCGGCATTGTCCCGCGGCACAATGATCGCCCTGCGCCCGGCATCCCGCATGGCCAGGGTGATCGGCAAGATGCCGCGCACCCGGCGGACTTCCCCGCTCAGCGCCAGTTCGCCCGCCAGGGCGAAATGCTCCAGCACGCCAGCCGGCACCTCGTTTTCCGTCGCCAGCACGCCCAGGGCGATCGGCAAATCGAAACTCGGCCCTTCCTTCTTCACGTCCGCCGGCGCCAGGTTGACCGTCAACCGCCCCTTGGGCATCTCGAACCCGGAATTGATGATGGCGGTGTTGACCCGGTCCTTCGACTCTTTCACCGCGGCGTCCGGCAGCCCCACGATCACCGTCTGCGGGTCGCCCCGCCCCTCGTTGACCTCGATCTCCACGGCGTAGGCATCCACGCCATACACCGCGCCGCTATGTATTTTTGCGAGCATGGTTTAATTATGTCATGTTTTTTCGATTTGTGCCAGTATCCTTAGGCAGACGTACATCACGCAATGCGCAACGAATTTCCACTTATACCTGACGTTTTGAACCATTAACCGGCATCACAACCAGCAAATCCACACGCTGTCCGGCCCGGCGGTGGCCCGGGCATGCGATCCCGGACAACACGATCTGTTCCGGATCGAATTTCCGGGCAATGCGGGCAGCCATTTTTTGATTGCCAGCTTGCTGTTCATTTTCATCCCGCGACACCAATAATCACCTTTTTCCCAATTTATAGCAATCTTGTTTTCAATTGCCTACAGCCCAACTTGCAAAACGAAAACACCAAAGGCGCAAGGGGGACAAAGCGCCAAAGCCGGCATTCCGCAAACACGACCCCGCACACATTCACCGATTGTCATTTTATAGGACCGACCCTGCGCACGCCGACCCCGCACACGAGACCTTGTTTCATGTTTCAGAGCCGAATTTTCTGGCCCACATGCTTTTCATCTTCTTCATTTCCGGGTTCAGTTTGACCGGCTTGCCGGGGCACTGGTTCTTTTTGTTGAGGAGCCATCGGCCCAAATTATCCCGCAGGACCGGCATTCGCTTCCCGACGGAAGGCGGTTTGGCGGCGCGCATCGGCTTGTCAGCAAACCAGTAGGCTACGGACGACATCTCGTTGGCCAGATGGTTCCCGTGTCCGTGCTCAATCGTCACCTTGATCTCCTTCTGGAACCGGACCGGATTCTCCACATGAAAGACATAGCTGCTTTGGTAAGCCCCCTCTGCCCATGGAGAAGCCGATGGCATGATGGTCGTCTTGCCCTCAAAAATCGAACTGCCGTTCCGACAAAACGCGTTGTCCTGCATGCCCCATGCCTGGTTCAGGTAGTCTTCAGATCCTGTCCCGTGGAGGTCTGGCGGCCATTTGTAGCCATCCACCCAAATCATGTCGTCGCCCTCACCCCACCAGTCGCCCCGGAAGTTCGTTACGCTCAGACAGCAACCGAGGTAGTGCCCCCGTCCTTTTGCTTCCAGGATGACGTAGTTATTCTCCCACGCCATACGTCCCTTATTCACGATATTGGACAGTTTCGATCCTGCCTTGTTCGCCGCGATTTCTGGCCCCCAGCCACCGAATGGGTTGGTTCTGCGGAACTCCGCATGGCAATAGCCGACATCCTCGGGTAAATCGGGCATAATCTCGTAATCCACGTAGAAATACTGGCGGTGAAGTTCCTTGCTCTCGTTGACCAGTTCGAGGAGCGCCCGTTCCCTGAACGGCATGGGCAAGTAGCAATTCAGCGCACAGCCTTTGTTGAACTGGTAGGGGAATCGTGTGGAGGCGGTGAAGAATTGCGATTGATACGAGTTGACTATTCCGTGCCCCAGGCCAAAAAAGTCGCCCAACGGGCACAGCACGCTGGGGAATGCGGCGTTGTCCCACGTGATGCGTATCAGGCATTCCCGGTAGTGGTTTGGCTGAGTCATCCAGATGTGTGTGATCTGTCCCGGTCCTTTGATGTCCGCTAAAACGCGGGCTTCTCCCGGTGGAATCGTCCATACATCCCCATTGCGACCGGACGTATCCCACGATGAACACCGCCCGGTCTTCCGGTCCCGGATCCGAGTGATCTCATGAATCGGCATGATTACTCCTTCTTTGTAGTCCAACGTTGGCGTTCACGGTCGCGAGCTTGCGGGAGCACCGTGCTACGCCGTGTTCGGACCTCATTCATCCATCCAGTGCAGGAATACTTCTGCTGTTCCGAGTGCTGGAACTGGCTGCTTCGCAGAGAGAACCAACTCATACGTCTTCCCCTCCCTGAACACGCCTGGGGACCACAGATCCCATGTGAACAGGATTGAGGTGGCAGGAGAGTGCCAATTTGTGAATTGGAAATCGTTAGTTCCGAATTCCTTGGACAGCAGGAATGTTGGGTCTGTTGTTGGCATCCTGATTTGCAGCAACACGCTCAACGGCCAATCCGGATGACTGCAGAATGCGCCGCTGTTCACCCTTTCGGCGGGGAAGGCTAAGACGAAACTCGCACCGCCTTTCGGTGCCACGAATTCTGTTTTGAAAATCGCGTTCGTTGCCGCCAGGTCCATGTGGCCAAGCGACCGGTTTCGTGGGAGGGCTTTGCAGAAGCAGCCGGAAAGCAAGATGGCGGCTCCGAGAAGACCCATACTGAGTGTTTTTTTCATCTCGCTTCCGAACAGTATTATTGAGCCTGCTTCGCGAAAGAAGGCTGGCCGGGGTTGATCATGTATTTTATAACTCCGACGCGCCCCATTGTCAAATGCCTTATCATTTGGCTATCAATGGATTATCCTGCCAGCTTGCTTTCGAGGTCGGCTTTATGCATATGGCAACGATGCGTCAGGCGCCAAACATGTCCAGGTAAATAATAACGATTCGCTCCAGGCATGACGGAACCTTCCATCATTGTTTTCAGGAATGAAAACCTTATTCTAAGCTCTGAAATCCCCACCCTTTTTTCTTTATCCATTACCCCGCGATATATTGCTCAGGTCCGGCCCGGCTGATCCGCAATCATGTCTTGACGCAGGTGAAGGTCGCATATTCCTCATCGCCCGCGTTATACCGGTCCTCATGCACCTCGAAACCTGTTTCGCTTAAAACACGCCTCCAAACATCCATCGAGAACACGCCCATGGTCCAGAGATCGGCCTCAATCCGCAGGCGTCTGTGTTCCCGGATGAGATACAGGATCGTCGTTTCGTACTGCTCATCCGTGGGATCGGGGTCATACACGTTCTCTATGAAAACCACGTCCAATCCGTTCCGCGCGGCCGGGGTGATACTGGTCTTGTTTTGCTGGAACGTCTCAGCCGTCACGTCCGGAGTAACAACCAGGACACCGCCTGGATTCAGATGGGCGTGGGCGGTGCGGAACGCCGCCGCCAAGTCCGTCCGGCAGCTCATGTGCGAGATCGCATCGTCCATGAGCACGGCGTCAAAAGCCCGGCCGAGTCGGCATGTCCGCATATCGTCCTGGACGAACGTGCACTCGGGATTCAGTTCCTTCGCCTGCGCAAGCATGGCGGCGCTCAGATCGACGCCGGTGACGTTGAACTGCCGCTTCAGGTTCCAGACGTTCTTCCCGCCCCCGCACCCTATGTCCATCAATGTGGTTGCCGGGCGCCGGGCGTGCCGGCGGATCAACTCCGTGATGTATCGGCAGTAGTGCGCGTATTCCGTGGCAGCGTCGCCCCACAATGGCCAAAGCCACGCCAAGTCCGTATAAAGCCGGCAGGTATCATGCATATCTATGCACATGCTGAACGTCACAAAGCAAGGATTTGAGCGGCAACGCGCAAACATCATACGTTTGCTTGAGCCAGTATTAAATTCTCGGACGACGTGGAAGTTGTCCCTACGGAATGATAACGCAAGCAGTTTTGAAATTGGTTCACCAATCTGCAATCCTGCAAATCCGTCCAAATCCCGGTGACTGCCTCACCAACGTCCATATAAAATTCAGGCCGCTGTTGAACATGGCTTCCGTATCACCGGCTGGCGGTCAAGCAGGCTGCCGCCTCCGCCAGTTATTACCCGATATGTATTTTCACTTGCTCCGGCAAGTTACCCTGGCAAAGCAACGGAAAACCCCAATAGTTCCAGTGAATCACCTAAGATTGCCTGATAGACTCTGTTAACTGGAGAACCGTGAACCGCTTTAACCGTGAACCGTGCAACCGGAACTTCTCATCTTTTGCACAAATATGTCCCGATGGCGCCTTCTGCCATCTCTTTGGACAGAACCCGGAAGCCGGCTCTTTGAAGCAGGCCGTCCAGAATCCAGTCGAAGGTCGAAAACTCCTCCCGGACATGCGTTGCAATTTCATCGCGAAGCTGCGCCCCGCCCATTCCGCCCAGCTTATCTATCCAGCGCGCGATGTTGGTCTCGACGTCAACCGGATCGAAGATCACGTCGTGGATGTACAAAAGCCCGCCGGGCTTGAGCAGGCCGTGCATCCGCGCCAGGGCTATGCCCTTCCAGAAATCCGGCAAATGGTGGAGGGCCATGCTGGTTACAATCGCATCTGCCGGAGCGCCTTTATGCTCGTACGTCAGGAAACCAGCGTGGCAACAGACGATGTTCTTGAGCCCCGTATTTTCCGCCCGCTGCCGGAGATATTCCAGCATGGGTTGGGAAACATCCACGGCGTAAACGCCGGCACAGCGCTGCGCCGCATGGACGGCAAAAGCGCCGGTGCCCGCGCCGAATTCTATCACGACCGACTGCGGCGTGACGGCCAGCGCATCAAGGATGCGGATGCATTCGGCCGGCGCGTCGCGAAACCGGGCATGGCGGGCATCGTAGGCGGCAACCGCCGCGGTATCCGCATAATCCACGCCGACCTGCCGGTATTCATCATATTGCCATGTTGTCCGCATGTTCATTTTCTAATCCAACTTGATCCCCGCATCCCTCCGGATGGATTCAATATCGAGGTCGGCGATCCAGGCTGGCAGATTCTGCCAGACTTCGTGGAAACCGAATCCGCCCTGGATCATCTCCCGGAGTGCTTCCTCTTTCGTCCAGCCCTGGACGGCGACACGGTACAGCGCGCACATGGCGCCGGTTCGATCGGCGCCATGTTGACAGTGGACGAGGACGGGGGTGCGTTTGGGGTCGGTGACAATCTGAAGAAACCGGACAATCTCCTTCCGTTCCGGGTGCCACGCCTTCATGTAGATGTGTTCGTATCCCAGTCCTGTCGCGCCGATTTCGTCCCGATCGGAGTGAAAAGACCGGAGATTCACGATCGTCAAAACGCCCTGCTGCTTGAGGTTCCGCATGCCCTGCGCGGTGGGCTGGGCGCTGCGGTAGAGGCTGGCGCTGACTGCATGCAGGTTGGAAACGCCCTCCAGCGTCAAGGGTTGCGCCCATGCTGCCGGCCGGCCGGCAGGCACCTCCCCGGCCATTGTGGCGCTCGCGAGCATGAATCCTAACCAGATGTTTTCTAAGATCAGGGTCACACCTAAATTTAAAACTTAATTTTCACTCCTGGCCCCACATTGGTTGCCGGTTGCAGCATGCGATCTACTTCCGCAACCATGCCTTTCAGTTGCCGGTCAGATCCTAACAATCCAGCCATCTTCCTCAACTGGCGGCCCACCGCAGCGCCGCTCCCCATCCCCAACACCGCCGCCGCCTCGCGTTGCGTTAATCCGGCATGCTTGCAGAGACATCGCGCCGCCACCCCGCGCAATACCGAATTCCGCCGACGCTGGCGGAAACATTCCTCCTGCGTTTCAAACACTTTCGATAAAACTGCCAAAACCGTCGTTTTATCCACAGCATTTCTGATATTCCTAAAACGAGCATCTTTCGGCTGCCGGCTTTCCGCCACTCGCTTTTGATACAGCCCGTCCACCCACGCGCAGAATCTTTCGCCGCCTATGCCGTGCGGCGACGCTTTCAGCGCCGCCATCATACGTTCATCCCCTGTCGAACAGCCCACCTCAACAAATTTCCGGTAACGTCCAGCACAAAGACGACGATTTGCGCTCATCTCCGTCAAAATCGGTTCATATTCCACAAATTTAAACGCATTGGCCTTACCGACATAACCCGGATAGCTGCTCCATGGATACGCCCGCAGATATCGCAACCGATCCGCCACTGACTTCTTTCGCAGCGCCCCAACCCGCACCGGATTCAAGTGGACATACCGTGAAAGCGCCAGTAGATAAGCATCGCCATCAACCAGTTTCGCCTTATAACGGCCATCAAACAAATGCCCATGCCGATGGTGGCGCAAGTTGAAATAAACCGTGTAGGCCGTCAAAAGCGACTGCATGAATCTTGAGCAATTCCCGGCCGGGGTCTCGAACACCAAGTGAACATGGTTAACCATCAAAACAAACACATACAGCCGGATGTTGTACTCCTCCACACGCGTCGCTAGACGTTCCAGGAAACGCGTGCGATCCGCATCATCGAGGAACAGGCGGTTATGCAGCAGCCAACTTGAGTCGCCATCGGTTCCCGGCGCAGGTGTCTCTCCCAGCATCCGGGCCATAACGTGGTAAATGGCCCCTTTAAATTCAATCCTTAATTGTCGTGCCATACACTCAATACTGCATATTTTTGCGAATTTTCGAAATATATTATCTTTTAAATTTAGGTGTGACCCCGGATGTAGCTGTAACCCGCGAAAGCATGGCCTGCCCGTCCAGGCGTAGCGCGCCATCCATGGGATAATCCACCGCGAACCAGATGCTGTATGCCCCGGGCGGCAGCGCCATGTCCTGCACGAGGATGATCGGCGCCAAATTTCGCAAAGCCCCCTGGAATGCCGGACGGCAGTTGGCCGGGTTGCCGTCAAACGGCGTCCAGGCCAGCCGATCGTTGCAATAAAACCAGAGCCCGGCATCATGCGCATACGCCGCCACCCACCAGTCCACCTGTATGCCGGCATAGGGTTCGACATGCAGCATGCTCACGGCCAGCGTCAAGGGATCGCCGGCGCCCAGGCAAACACCATCCCCGGCCAAGCCATTAACCGTGACCAGCGGCCCGACCGGCGCCAGCGTATCCAGGCGCAAGGCGCAGGCGGTGGCGGCAGGAGCAACGACGGACAGGAAGTAAGTGCCGGTCGCCGGGCATACCCAGTCCAGTTGGTTCATACTCCAATTGGGCGCGCCGGAATTGGCCGCCGGCGCCAGGCCCAACGACACATCGGCCGCGGCGCAATCGGCGGTGACGCGGTAATAGACGCCGGCACGAGCGGCCAGGGCGAACCGTTGCACGGCGTCGGGAGCCAGGTTGACGTTGGTCGCGGCGCCCGGCGAAAGCACCGGCATTCTCGGATATCCCAGCGCCTCGGTTGCGCTGATCGCCGCCGCCAGCAAAGCCTGACCGCATTGGGTAAATGAATCCGGCCCGGACTCATCCCAAAACGGCAGGCAAACCGTCACCGACACCTCCGTATCGGGATTGTAGGCCATCAGCGAAAGATATCCCAGGGTAGCGCCGGTATGGCCGAATCCTATGTCCAGCATGTACGCGCAGCCGCAGCCGTAATTGGCGTTGTGGGGCGCCGTGTTGGTTTGCATGAAACGGACCATCTGCGCATCGAGGATGTTTTCGCCCCGCATCATGGTGCGGATGTAGCGGTTGAGCGCGGCCAGGGTGCCGTAGCCATTGCCCTCGGCGACATTCGCGCTGATGTTGGCGTTGGAAGTGATCAGCGTCGCCCCGCCGGGCCGATATTGGACTCCCGGCACGAACGGCGCCGGCAAGGCCGTGTCCGCGGCCAGGCATGGAAAGCGTATGGCGGCCAAAGGCACAGTGGCATTCCCGCCAACTACTTGCTCGTGCAGATAATCGGAATAAGTTTTGGGCGCGCCGCAATAAAGCGAATAAACCCGGGCGATGATTTCACCAAGGATGGTGTAACCGGTATCGCTGTAATGATAATTCCGGTCCGGGGCGAAAAACTCCAGGCGGTGCAGGGCAACCTGCCCGACCAGCTCGGCGGCGGTAAACTGGTGTTCCGGCTCCAGGTCCAGGCGGTATGTGACGTAGGGATCGCCGCCGCAGCCTGGGACGGGATCGTTATCCACATCATAGACGCCGGCGCTGTGCCGGAGCAGTTGCGCGATGGTGATCTCGTTCTTGTGCGGGATGTTCCAGTTGGTGTCGGCGGGGAGGTAAGGGATGCTGCTGCCAGGAATACTGTTCGTGATTTTGGCATGGATGTCCAGCAGGCCCTGGCGCTGCAGGCGCAGGATGGCCGCGGCGGTGAAATTCTTGGTATTGCTGGCAAACCGGAAAGTGGTGTCGGGAGTCAGAGCCTGATCCGGGGCAGCCGCCGAGGAGGCGAAAAAAGTCTCATTGGAAGTTTCCAGGAATACGCTCAGCGACGGCACGGGAACGCCCAAGGCAGTTTCCAGGCCCAGGCGCACGGCATGCACCGCGTTGCTGACTTTTTCCGCCGGCGCGGGCGTGGCCGCGCGCGCGCCGCCGCAGACGCACCCAACCGCCGCCAGCGCCGCCACATAATGCGAGGCACGACAAAAGCAGATTCCCCTGGCAATCCAATGCATTTGATTGACTCCTTGATTTTGTATCGGTTTTCAGCGGGGATGCTGACACATCCGCCGGGGCGTGTCAAATAAAACCGCCGCAATTCGGGATTGACAGCCGGCAAATTTTGGCAAACAATGCGTCTGTTTTGTCACGGGAAATCCGCAGTCGTTGATGCCATGAAAATTATTTGCGCCACCAGCATGCCGTTCGCGCGCGAGGCTTTCGGCCGGCTGGGCCACGTAGAAATCCTGCCGCCCCGCGAAATCACGTCCGCGCGCGTGCGCGACGCAGATATCCTGGCCGCGCGCTCCACCCTGCGCGTGAACCGCGCACTGCTGGAGGGCAGCCGCGTGCGGTTCGTGGGAACCGCCACGATCGGCACCGACCACCTGGACATCCCCTGGCTGGAGCAGGCTGGTATCCGCTGGTGTTCCGCCGCCGGGTGCAACGCCAACAGCGTGGCGGAATATGTGGCGGCGGCGCTTTTGCGCCTGGCCGCCCGCCATGATTTCACCCTGGCCGGCAAAACCATGGCCGTGATCGGCGTGGGCAATGTCGGCCGCCTGGTTGTCCGCAAAATGAGCGCCCTGGGGCTCCGCGTCCTGCAGAACGACCCGCCCCGGCGCGACGCCGAAAACGACCCGGTCTTCCAGCCGCTGGACGCCGTTCTGCGCGAGGCGGATGTCGCCACCCTGCACGTGCCGCTGACCGGCGACGGCCCTTATCCCACCCGCCGCATGGCAAATGCCGCGTTTTTCAAGATGCTCAAACCGGGTGCGATTTTCATCAATGCCGCCCGCGGCGGCGTGCAGAATTCGGACGCGCTCCTGGCCGCCATGGACCGCGGCCGGGTGGCGCATGCCATCCTGGACACCTGGGAAGGCGAGCCGGCATTCCGTCCCGACGTTCTGCATCGCGCCGCTTTCGGCACCCCGCACATTGCCGGGTACTCCTACGAGGGCAAGATCATGGGGACGGTGATGGTTTACCGCGAACTCTGCCGTTTCCTGAACGTCGAGCCGGACTGGGATTATGAAGCGCTGCTGCCGCCGCCCGCGGTGCCGGAAATCTCCCTGGAGCCGCCGCCGCGCGGCACTCCGTCCGAGCGGCTGCTGGACCAGGCAGTGCGGCGGTTATACGATATCGAGCAGGACGATGCCAACCTGCGCCGGATTGCCGGCCTGGACGACCAGGCGCGCGGGCGCGCATTTGAGGAGTTGCGCCAGAAATATCCCATGCGCCGGGAATTCCGGTACACGCGCATCGCCGGCCCCGGTTTGCCGGCCGATTTGCTGCGGCAATTGTCCGCGCTGGGATTCCGCTGCCACGGCTGACCCGTCCGCCCCGCATCCGTCATGCCCGGGGCGGATAGCTGACTTCCCATGCATGAACCCATCCACAACCTGTCATTGGAGCAGTTGGAATCGGCCTGTTGCGAACTGGGTCAGCCGGCCTGGCGCGCGGCGCAAATCTGGCATTGGCTGTATGTCCGCCGGGCCGGCGCTTGGGATGAAATGCGCAACCTGCCGCGCTGCCTGCGGGAACAACTGGCCGGCCGCTTCCTCTATGCCGCCGTCCAGCCGGAACAACAGGCCGAAGAAGCGGCGGCCGGCGCCGGCGCAGCCACACATAAGATCGGCAGCACGCTGGCGGATGGCGAAGTCATTGAAACCGTCCTGATTCCCGCGCCGGGGCGGGGCGGTGCCGGGCGCCAGACTGTCTGCGTATCCAGCCAGGCCGGGTGCAAGTTTCATTGCGCCTTCTGCGCCAGCGGCCAGGCGGGATTCACCCGCAACCTGTCCGTGGCGGAGATGGTGGAGCAGGTCCTGGTATGCGCCCGCCGCCTGAACGCGCCGCCGACGCACGTAGTTTTCATGGGCATCGGCGAGCCGTTGGATAATTACGACAATGTGTTGGCGGCCATCCGCATCCTCAACCATCCCGACGGGCTGCGGATCGGCGCCCGGCGGATCACCATCAGCACCTGCGGCATCATACCCGGCATTCAGCGCCTGGCCCGCGAGGGACTGCAGACGGAACTCTCCGTATCGCTGCACGCCCCGACCGACGACCTGCGTTCGCAACTCATGCCGGTCAACCGCCGCTACGGCCTGGCGCCGCTGCTGGCGGCCTGCCGCGAATATGCCAGCCACACCGGCCGGATCATCACTTTTGAATACACGCTGATTGACAGGCTCAACGCCGCTCCGGAGCAGGCGCGCGCTCTGGGGAAACTGCTGCACGGCTGCCATTGCCGCGTCAACCTGATCCCGCTGAGCCCGGTGGCGGAGTTTGCCGGGCAGCCGCCGTCCCCGTCGGCCGCCCGGGAATTCATCCGCATACTCGAGCAGGCCGGGATCAATGCCACGCTGCGCGCATCGCGCGGCGCCGGCATAAACGCCGCCTGCGGGCAATTGCGCTTCACCCGCCGGGGTGTAGGACAAATTAGTTGGGGTAGTGCGGTGGTAGGGGTACGTAGCGAATTCCGTTCGAAAAGCACGGCGGCGATTTTGGGGCGTCTGTCCGCTACGCGGCCCCTGCGGGCGGGTTTGCCGGGAGCGGGGCAATCACCAGATTAGCCCCGCCCACCGGCGCACCCGCATCCACCCCAAACTTGCCTTGTCTTTTCGAACCCCTCGACAAGCTCGGGGAGCGGAATTCGCAACGCGGTGGCCCAATTTCGGCCAGGATGGTGTAACCTGGCCGAAATTACCGGAATTTACAGGGTTGTATCTATCGCGGAATCATAAATCACACTGAAATCCTCCGTGAAATTAAAGTTTATTCTAATCACCAACAAATTTGTCGTACACCCCCCGCCGCGGCCGGAAAACCGGCGTGACACCGCGCAACCGGCATGGTAAAATATTCCACCATGAACCATTGCCTTGCCAGTGTTTACCCCGAGGCGGCCGGCGAATTGCCCCCGGCCGCCGATCCGGCGGAACTGCCCGCCTACCTGACCGACGAATCGCGCCTGGCCGGACGCGCCGAAAAGATTTTTCTGCCGCGCAGCGAAGCCGAAATCCTGGCGCTGCTGCGCCGGGAGGATGCAGCGCCCTTGACAATTTCCGGCGGCCGGACCGGCATTACCGGCGGCGCCGTGCCGCGGAACGGCTGGCTGGTCAGCCTGGAAAACCTGCGCGCCTTCGCCGGCCTGCGGCGCGACCCGGAGCAACCCGGCTGTTTCCGCCTGCGCTGTCAACCCGGCGTGACCCTGGCCGGCATCGTCGAGGCCTTGGAAACCGGTCATTTCCCGGGCGCGGAAACCTGGCTGGAATCCGACCGCCAGGCGTTGGCGGAACTCCGCCAGGGGCCGCCCTGTTTCTTCCCGCCCGATCCCACGGAACGCACCGCCAGCCTGGGCGGCATGGTTGCCTGCAACGCCTCCGGTGCGCGCACCCTGGCTTACGGCCCCACGCGGCGTTATATCACCGGCCTGCGCCTGGCATTGCCGGGCGGCGCCTTGCTGGCCATCCGGCGCGGCGAACATTGCGCCGCGCCGGACGGCGGCTTCCAGTTGGCGGCCCCTGACGGCCAGGTCCGCCGCGGCCGCATTCCGGGATACCGTATGCCGGATGTCAAAAACGCCGCCGGGTATTACAGCGCGCCGGGGATGGACTTGATTGACTTATTCATCGGCGCCGAAGGCACGCTGGGCATTTTCACGGAAATCGAAATCCTGCTGGTTCCCGCCCCGGAAGCCCTGCTGGGCGCTGTGGCCTTCTTCACTGACGAACAGCGCGCGGTCGGATTCGTGCAGGCTGCCCGCGCGGCCGCCTGGTCCGGCAGCCGGCTGCTGGCGCTGGAATACTTCGATGCGCGCGCCCTGGACCTGCTGCGCGAACAGAAACAACGGCAGGGCGCCGGCAGCCCCATTCCCGCGTTGCCGGGCAATGCCGCCACCGCCGTTTATATTGAAATCGCCACCGCACCCGGCGCCATGGAAGAAACGGCCGAAGCCTTGCTGGCCATGCTGGAAGCCGCTGACAGCGATCCCGACAGCGCCTGGACCGCCATGGACGACGATGAATCCATCCGGCTGAAAAACTTCCGGCATGCGCTGCCCGAAGCCGTCAACCAACACATCGGCGAACGCGCCGCAAAATATCCCGGCCTGACGAAACTGGGCACGGACTTCGCCGTGCCGGATGCGGCGCTGTCGGCAATCCTGCCGGTTTACCATAACGCCTTGCAGGGGGCGGGCTTCGAATACGTGATTTTCGGCCACATCGGCAACAATCACCTGCATATCAATATTCTGCCGCGCGATCTGGAAGAGTATCGGCGGGGCAAGGAACTGTACCTGCAGCTGGCGCGCGCCGCCCTGGACCATGGCGGCACGATTTCCGCGGAACATGGCGTCGGCAAACTTAAAACCAACCTGTTGGGGATGATGTTCGGCGCCGACGGCATTGAGGCCATGCGCGCGGTCAAACGCGTCTTCGATCCCGGCGGCCAGATCAATCCCGGTAACATGTTTTGACTACAAAACCATGTCCGCCGGGCGCCCGCAGCCGGCGCAAACCGCGCCCTTGAGTCCGCACCGCCGGACGCGGTACCCGCGGCGTTCGATCTGCACCAATCCGCACTGCGGGCAGCGGGTGTCCTGTCCGGCCGGCGAGGCCACATTCCCCAGATATACATAATGCAGGGCGCGGCGGCACACCGCGGCGGCGTGTTCCAGAGTTTCCGGCGGCGTGGGGGGCAGGTCCACCCGGTAAGCGGGATGGTATGCGCTTAAATGCAAAGGCGTGGCCGCGCCAAGGTTATCCCGGATCCACCCGGCCATCTCCTGGAACAACGTCTCGGCGTCATTCAACCCGGGGATGACCAGGTTGGTGATTTCCAGGTGGCAGCCGGCGGCGCGGGCCTGCCGGGCGAAAGCCAGCACCGGCGCCAGCGGGCCGCCGCAATATTCGCGGTAAAACCGCGGGTCCATGCTCTTGATGTCAATATTCAAGGCATTTATCATTGGCAGTAGGTCCGCGGCCGGGGCGGGATTGATCAGCCCGTTAGTCACCAGGATGTTTTGTACGCCGGCAGCGCGCGCCGCGCGGGCGCAATCATGCACGAATTCAAAATTGATCAGCGGCTCATTGTAAGTGTAAGCGATGGCCGGCGCCGGATCCACCCGCCCCCGCAGCGCGGAGGCGACCACATCCGCCGGCATGACGATACGATTTGAGCGGCCGATTTGCTGGGAGATGCCCCAATTCTGGCAGAACAGGCAGCTTAAATTGCAGCCCCAGCCCCCGATGCTGAAGACTTCCGCGCCGGGATAAAAATGGTAGAGCGGCTTTTTCTCCACCGGATCGGCTTGCGCGCCGGAAAGCATGCCGTAGCCGCTGGCCAGCAGAATCCCGCCGCGCAGCACCCGCACACCGCACCGGCCGGCATGGCCTTCGGTAATGAGACACGCATGCGGACACAATCGGCATTGCGCCCGGCCGTCCGGCGCGCTTTCCCAGTATTTTGCGGGATGCATTGTCGGCGCTCCCTTGCGATGACTTTGGCGATCATTCTTGCTTGTGCCGCTTAATCCAGTATATTAACATGTCAATTAATGAAAGTCATCCTGATTGTTCTGGATTCCGCGGGGATTGGCGCCGCACCGGATGCCGCCGACTACGGCGATGCCGGGGCCAACACCCTGGGCCATATCGCCCGGGCCGCCGGCAGCGGACTGCGCCTGCCGAACCTGCAGCGGATGGGACTGGGCAACATTCCGGCGTTGCTGCCGGACGGCCTGTCCCTGGCAGGCGTGCCCCCGTCCGGCGCGCCTTCGGCCGATTACGGCGCCATGCGCGAAATATCCGCCGGCAAGGACACCACCACCGGCCACTGGGAAATCGCCGGCTTGCTGCTGGCAGAAGGATTCGCGCTGTTGCCGTCCGGGCCGCCCTCTTTCCCGGAAACGTTGATAGCGGAATTTGCCCGGCGCACCGGACGCAGCATCCTGGGCAACAAGGCTGCCAGCGGCACGGCTATCATCGAGGAACTGGGCGCGCGCCAGATGCAGACGGGCGCCTGGATTGTTTACACCAGCGCCGACTCCGTCATGCAGATCGCCGCGCACGAGGAAATCATTCCATTGGCGGAACTTTACAGCGCCTGCGCCATTGCCCGGGAATTGTGCAACCCGCTGCGCATCGGGCGGGTCATCGCCCGCCCGTACACCGGCCGGCCCGGTCAATTCCAGCGCACCATCCGCCGGCGCGACTATTCCTTCCCGCCGCCCGAACCATTCGTCATGGAACGGCTGGTCCAGGCCGGCCGGCCGGTCGTCATGATCGGCAAGCTGGAAGATATTTACGCCGGTCGCGGCTTTACGCAGGCATTCCACACCGGCAACAACCGGGATTCCCAGCAAAAGACCCTGGAACTGGCCGCAACGCAATCCGACGGCCTGATCATGGCCAATTTCATCGATTTTGACATGCTGTACGGACACCGGCGCGATGCCGGCGGTTATGCCCGCGCGCTGGAACAAACCGACGCTTTCCTCGGAGAACTGCTGCCGCGGCTGGGCGCAGATGACCGGCTGATCATCACGGCCGACCATGGCAACGACCCAACCTTTGCCGGCACGGACCATACCCGCGAATACGCGCCGCTGCTGGTTTACCAGCGCCGCCGGCCGGGACGGGCCCTGGGCATCCGCCAGGGCTTCTTCGATATCGCACGGACCCTGACCGATTGGTTCAACCTGCCGCCTTGGCCGCGCGGCAAATCCTTCGCCTGATCATGGTGCGCGCGCCGCGCGCTGCAATAAATGGCGGGCGCGTTCTTCCGGGAAGAACCGCAGCCGGAATTCCGGCGTCATCACGTTGTAGGGGACAGTCAATTGGCCGGATTCGATTTGCAGCACCAGGCCTTCCCGGCCGATTTCCTGTAAAGTTCCCTCCCGCTTGGCCGCCTGGTGCTGCAAGTCAATCACGACCTTTTCGCCCACCCGCGGCATACTGCTCCGGCATAAATCCAGCAGCCGCGCATATTCCTGCGCCTGCTCCGGCTCCGGGGCGGCAGCGGGCGGGGCGGCGGACACCGGGCGCCAGCCGGAATAGGAAGATTCCTGCTCCGGAAGCGATTTTTCCGGCAATGCGGGTTCCGGCCTGGCTGGCGTTGTCGGCGGCGGAAGGAGAATTCCCGCCTCTTCACCGGCCGGCTCCACCGGCGCCGGCCGGCGCTCGAAAAATTCCGCCATGCCCAGCCGCGCTTTGCGCCAAGCCTCCCCCCAAGCGCGCTGAATCTTGACGCGCAGCGGCCAGATCACATCCCGGTCTTTAACGATCCGCTGATAACCGCAATACGCCAGGAACACCAGCAAGACGATGGAAAGCACCATCCGCAAGTTTTCCATCATGCCGGAAATCCAGGCGCGGCTGATCCGGCGGGAAGGCCATCTGCTGGCTCGCGCCGGGTTCAATGACGCCGACGCCGTCACCCCGGGCTTGGGTTTCGGGGCGACCATCCGCAGACGCAGTCCCGGTTTGTCCGTCGCGCCCGGGTTGCCCGGCAATTGCTTGCCGCAGTGGCGGCAGAAAGCGGCGTTGGCGCGGATGGAATATCCGCAATGCGGGCAGACGGTGGGGGTATGCAACGCCGGCGACTGTACGGCGGCCGGCACGGGCGCAGGCACGGGGGCGGGCGCAGGGGCAGCGACCGGTTTTTCAAGCGCGGCCACAGCCTCCAGCACCGCGTCCCATGTCTGGACGCGGTCATCCGGCAGCTTGGCCGTCATGCGCGCCACCAGTTGCGCGACGCCGGAAGACACAGCCGGATTAACCTCCTGGAGGGGCGGCAGCGGCTCGGACAACTGCTTTTCCATTACATCCGCCGGCGCAGCCCCGGCAAACGGCAGTTGCCCGGTCAGCATGTGAAAGGAAGTCATGCCCAGGGCGTAAATATCGCTGCGGCAATCCAGCTTGACATTCCCGCGCACCTGCTCGGGCGACATGTAGTTGGGGGTTCCCGTAACAAACTCATCCGGGCGTCCGGCGGCCAGACCGATATTGCTGACTACCTGCGCCAGCCCCAGGTCGGTGAGCTTGATCGTGCCGTCGCCATCCACCATGATGTTATCGGGCTTGAGATCGCAATGCACAATGCGCGCCGAGTCCCAGGCATAGCGCAGCACGGCCGCCACGCTGTGGACCACCACCAGGGCGTCGGGCTCCGGCAGGATTTGCTTGCGCCGCATCCATTCTCCCACGGAATAACCGGATATGTATTCCATCACGAAGAAATAGCGCCGGTCTTCACGGGACTGGCCGAAATCGTATACCTGGACGATGCCCGAATGTTTCAGGTTGGCGGCCAAGCGGGCTTCAAGCCGGAACTGCTTGATGTCCGCCACGTCCCGGCCAAATTGCTCGCTCAGGACCTTGATCACCACCAAACGCTGGAGGGAAACCTGCCGGGCTTTCCAGACGCTGGCGGTCCCGCCCTGCCCCAAACGTTCGATGATCTCGTAACCGTCAATGCGCGGTTCGGCTTCCGCAGTGTCAGTTTGCCAGGGTTTTTGTGATTCCATCCCAAGATTCCTTTTCCCCGCATCCCCTCGTGGAAAGAAACAACCCTTGAGGTTTCTATACTATCGCCGCCGTTAAAGCAAGCCAATCCCTCAAAAGCCAATCCGGCGCCGATCAAGCCAGCAGCGGCGCCAGGTGTGCGCGCAATTCGGCCGCCAGATCGCGCCGGCGGTACTCCGCCACCCGCGCCTGCTGCCGGCGGATCACCGACCCGCGCAATGCCTGATCGCGCGCCAGCAGCCCGATAACTTCCGCCACGTACTCCCAGCGTTTCTGGTGAAACAAGATTCCGGCGCCGGCCATGGTTTCCGGCACTGCGCCCGCGGCATATGCCAGCGTGGGCACGCCGTGCGCCATGCTTTCCAGGAGCGGGATGCAAAAACCTTCGTGCTCGCTGACGCACAGAAAAACATCCGCCGCAGCGTACACGGCGCTGATTTCCCGCTGGGGGACGGCGCCGAGAAACAGCGCCTCCCGCAGGCGCCAGGCCTTGACCTGCGCCGTCAGCAAGGCCTGGTAACGGGGCAGCCCCGCAAACGAGCCCGCATGCACCAGGCGCGAGGACGGCGCGACGGCTTGCTGCAAAACGTAAAAAGCCGCCAGCAAGTCCTCCAGTTTCTTGTTCGGCACGGCCCGCCCGACGAACACCACGTTCAACCGGCCGTCCCGCAGGCGCCGGAGCAGGCCGCGGTCCGGGGGAGTCATGATGCGGTCGAAATCCAGCAGCAGCGGCAATAATCCCACCCGGGCATAGCCCTGGCGCTCCAGTTCCGCGGCGTTAAACCGGCTGACGGCCAGCGCCACTTCCGTCTGGCCGGCCAGCGCCGCCGTCTGCTGGCGGCCCCAATCCAGGTCGCGCGCCAACTGTTCATGGAAACCGCGAAAATATTCCGGCGGGGTCATGTTATGATAGATCAACGCCTTGCGGCAGCGCAATTGTCCGAAAATGTCGTTCACGGCCGAGCCGATCGAAAGGTGCAGGATGGCCACGTCGTCCGGGCGCAGGATTTTGTCCGCCTGGCGCGCGTCGGGCGTCGCGCGCCGCCAGGCGGGCATGGTGCGTGCCGGCTCGCTGAAAATCTCGCTGGCATGGCCCCACCGGCGCAAAACCGCGCGCATGGTCAACGCCGTGTTGCTGATGGCGTCGCCGGCGGTGAATCCGGCCACAAACTGGTGGATGGCCGGGCAATGTTGCGGATTGGGCGAAACCATGGCAGTCACTCCTGGTCCAGCGCCGCAAGGAACCTGTTCAGGATGCGCGGCCAGGCATACTCGCGCGCGACATACGCGCGGCCCGCCTCGCCCATCCGCCGCCGGAGGTCCGGCCGGCGCAGCAGCAGCAGCAGTTCCGTTTCAAATTCGGCATAGGTCATGAACCAGAGTCCGCCGCCGCTGCTCCGGCAATGATCGCTGGTGACGTCGCACCGGGCATGCACCAGCGCCGGCGCGCCCGCCAGCCAGGCTTCCAGCAGGACGATGCTGAAGCTTTCATTGGTGGACGGCTGGCAAAACACCGCCGCACCCGCCATGGCTTCGCGCTTTTCCGATTCGCTGACAAAGCCCACATCCAACACATGCCGCGCCAATGCGGCGGGCGGGTGTACCGGGCCCGAACCGGTTAAAACCAGCTTGACATCCATGCCCGTGCGCTGCCGGAAAAGGTTTAAATAATCCAGCAGCAGCGGCACCCCTTTGCCGGCTTCCCGCCGGCCGGAATAAATGACATACGGCGCCGTCAGGCCATGCCGCCGGACAAATGCCGCCGGATCGGCGGTGAAATTGTCCAATCCCATGCCGACCACCCACGCGCGCTCCAGCGGCAGGTCATACAGCCGGCGCGCCAGCGCGCGCTCGGGCGCGGAATTAAAAAGCAGGCCATTGACCGCGCGGAACATTCCGCGGAAGGCCCGGACACGGGCGAAAGGCTCATCGTGCAGGCAGGGGACGAGATATGTCCGGCGCGGGTGCACCCGGCTGGCGAAATAACTCAGCCCGAACAGATACGGCCCGACCACGATCCGGTCGTATGCGGCGCCCTCCGCCGCCAGATGCGCGCATAATTCCGGGCTGTTGACGCTGTTGGCCAGCCAGGCCTGCTCATCCGCCGGCGTATAATCCGCGCCGCGGCAGATTAAATCCTGCGCCCGCAGGAAGGCCGCCAGGTCGCGGTTTTCGGCGACGGGGAAAAAGCGCACGGTCATGTTGGGCGCGTGCTGGCGGGCGCCCGGCGGCAAGGCATTGGCCCAGGAGAAATGATCGGCGGCGCAGGTAGTGAGAAAATCCACCTGGCGTCCGGCGGCGGCGGCGCGTTCCGCCAGGTTTTTCAGCAAGGTCTCAGCGCCGCCCACCGTGCCGCCGGCCGCGAAGCGCGGGCACACGAAAGCTATGCGCCGGGCGGTGGACATACCTGCTTCCCTTCTTTCGGCGCTGGCTGCAGCACGGCCAATTGCCGCTCCAAGGCCGCCAGGCGCGCCCGGTATTTTTCATCCAGGCTTTCCAGCGCCGTCACCAGCAGGCCGTTCACCTGGTTCTGCTGCGACCAGAGCCGGTAAGTGTAAAATTTCAACAACTGCCAGATCGCCTTCTTGAATGCCACCAGCAGGCCGGCGCCGCAACGGCGCCGCTCGCGGATGTCGAAATCGTTAATATCCACGCAGGCGGCCTCGTGCAGGCATTCCAGGTAAAAACGCAGGAATTTTTCGTCATCCCGCAGGTTCTGCAGATTATGGCGTTCCGCCTGGGCGATGCGCAAGTCGCGGTAAACGCCCGCTTCCGTCTTGCGGGCCACCGCCGCGCGCACTTCCTCGACAATCCGCGCCGCATCCACGCCATCCGCCCCGATCTCCAGGTCAAACTCGATCCCGTCCGCGGCCGCGGGCGCGGCGGCAGCTTCAGATTTTGCGGCGTTAGTCATGGCAAGTCCAGCCGGCGGCAGCGCGTGTTCAATCCCGGCTGCGCCTCCCGCTGAATTCAGAAGCGCGCATTCAAAGACAGTTGATATTCCAAATCCCGGAAATCAAAACCATCGAGGTACTCCCAGCGTTGAAAAACGTAATTCACGGAGGCGTCCAGCGCAAAACGTCCCGCCAGGGGCAGATTCAAGCCCAGCAGGAACTGCCAGTAGGGATCAATCCATTCGCTGCCGTCGCCGGTTTCCACGTATGTGGCGCGCACGCCCATGCCGCCGCGGAAATAGTTGTCCTTGACGATTAAATTCAAAAGCGGCGTCACGGCATAATCCAGGTCTTCCACCACCCGGCCGCCGGCGCATACCATTTTCCCCGACAAATCCGGCGCCAAATCCACGCCCAGTTGCCAAAGCGCCCTCGATTCGGCATAGGAATACGCCAGCATGTATGAAATGTCGGCGTTGCCGAACGGCAACTTGTCGAACCGGTGATGCTCCGCATGATAGCGCGCGCCTAAATCAAGCAAATGCGCGGCCGGAACACAGGGCGCACCGCAGGCCCAGGCTGCCGCCAAAGCCAGCGGCAGGCGGCGCCGGATCAACCAGCGCCATGGGGTCAGGATTAACTTTTTCATAATGCCGGACATGTTATCAACCGGGGCCGCATAATGCAATCAGGTATTTTTTCAGGTATTTTTTTCGGGATTAACAGCGGTTTTACAGGCAAAAAAACCCATGCGAATTTTTTATAAAATTTTTTGCTTGGCATCCACTACAGGTAGTGTTAAAAGGGGATTGTTTTCGAAAAATGTAGCAAATATTGTGGCAAGCACTTACCCCTTTTTGACGTAATTTGCTTACTGAATTGTAGTTAGGAGACCCCCATGCTGGAAATTCGCGAGACGGCTGGACGAGGCTTGACGTTGGGCGGCAGCGCCGCTAATAATGCTGCCAGTGATAACCATCGGAATTTAAACGCGGAAGACCATGATTCCGCCGCGGGCGCCCGTCCCCGCAGTCCGCGCAAGGGCGCCGGCAACGGACGCAAAGCCAAGGCTATGGGTATTGAGATTAAACCTTTATTCACCGTTCCCGACCGCCACCCCTGCGATGCGATCGAATGGGAACACCGCAAGGCCGTGATCAAGACGGATAAAGGCGAAGTGGTTTTCGAAGCCGACGACATCGAGGTGCCGAAAAGCTGGTCGATGCTGGCGACCAACGTGGTCGCCTCCAAGTATTTTTACGGCACGCACGCCACTACGATGCGCGAAAAATCCGTGCGGCAGCTGGTGCATCGCGTGGCGCGCACCATCGCCGATTGGGGCCTGGAGGACGGCTACTTTGCGACGGCGGACGATGCGGAAGTGTTTTACAAAGAACTGGTGCATATTTGCGTCAATCAATACGCCTCCTTCAACAGCCCGGTCTGGTTCAACGTCGGGCTGCACCAGGCTTACGGCGTCAGTTCCAACAGCCGTTCCGCCTATTACTGGAACGCCAAGAACGGCCAGATCGAAAAAGCCGAAGACGCCTACAAACACCCTCAGGCTTCCGCTTGTTTCATCCAATCGGTGGCGGACAACATGGAAGACATCATGCGGCTGGCCAGCGCGGAGGCCATGCTGTTCAAATACGGCTCCGGCACCGGCACGGACTTGAGCACCCTGCGCAGCAGCCGCGAAAAACTTTCCGGCGGCGGCACGCCTTCCGGCCCTCTGAGTTTCATGCGGGTGTTCGACCAGGTGGCGGCGGTGATCAAGTCCGGCGGCAAAACCCGCCGCGCGGCCAAGATGCAAAGCCTCAAGGTGCAGCATCCGGACATCATGGATTTCATCAACTGCAAAGTGGCAGAGGAGAAAAAGGCGCGGGTGTTGATTCAGTCCGGCTATGACGGCTCCTTCAACGGCGACGCTTATTCCTCGGTGATGTTCCAGAACGCCAACCTTTCCGTGCGCGTAACGGACGATTTCCTCAACGCCGTGCAGGCCGGCGCCGTCTGGCACACCCGCGCCATCACCACGGGCGACATCGTGGAAGTGCTGGACGCGCGGCAGGTCATGCGCAGCATCGCGGAAGCGGCGCATTTCTGCGGCGATCCCGGGCTGCAATACGACACTACGATCAACCGCTGGCACACCTGTCCTAACAGCGGCGCGATCAACGCCAGCAATCCCTGTTCGGAATACATGTTCGTGGACAACAGCGCCTGCAACCTGTCTTCGATCAACCTGATGAAATTTTCCGACGAGCGCCAGGTGTTCGACATCCGGCAATTCCAGCACGTGGCGCGCATCATGATCATCGCCCAGGAAATCCTGGTGGACCGCGGCAGTTACCCGACGCGCGAGATCGCGGAAAACTCGCACCGTTTCCGTCCGCTGGGACTGGGCTATGCCAACCTGGGGGCGCTGATCATGAGCCTGGGCCTGCCTTACGACAGCAAGGACGGCCGTTCCTTCGCCTCAGCCGTGACCGCCCTGATGACCGGCGCCGCCTACTCCGCTTCGATTGAACTGGCCGGGGTCAAGGGCGCCTTCGACGCATATGCCGCCAACCGCGAGCCGTTCAACCGCGTGATCGGCATGCACCGGGACGCCCTGGGACACGTCCCGGCCACTGCCAGCAATGGCCCCATTTTACGGGAAGCCCAGGCGGTCTGGGAGCATGTGCACGCCGCCGGGCTGGCGCATGACTTCCGCAACGCCCAGGTTACGGTCCTGGCGCCCACGGGCACCATCGGCTTCATGATGGACTGCGACACCACGGGCGTCGAGCCCGATATCGCGCTGGTCAAGTATAAACAATTGGCCGGCGGGGGGATGTTCAAAATCGCCAACCAATCGCTTGCCATGGCGCTCAAGCGCCTGGGCTACACGCCGGCCCAGGTCCAGGCGATCATCGCGCATGTGGATAAAACCGACACCATTGAAGACGCCCCGGACCTGGACGAAGCGCATCTGCCCGTGTTCGACTGCGCTTTCAAGCCGCGGAACGGCAAGCGCTGCATCAAATACCAGGCCCACCTGCAAATGATGGCGGCGGTACAACCCTTCCTTTCCGGCGCCATCAGCAAAACCATCAACATGCCCGGCAACGCCACTGTCGAAGATGTGCTGCAGGCGTACATGGACGGCTGGAAACTGGGCTTGAAAGCCGTCGCCATCTACCGTGACGGTTCCAAGGGCATCCAGCCGGTCAGCACCGCCCGCGCGGACGAGGCGGCGGTGACCGCGGAAACGCCCGCGGCGGCCGCCGCCAACAAACCTTTCCGGCGCCGCATGCCGGCGACGCGCCAGTCCATCACGCACAAGTTCGAAGTGGCCGGCCACCAGGGCTACCTGACGGTCGGCTTGTATGAGGATGGCGCGCCGGGCGAACTATTCATCACCATGGCCAAGGAAGGCAGCACGGTCGGCGGCATCATGGACGCCTTCGGCACGGCGATTTCGATGTGCCTGCAATACGGGGTGCCGATCAGCACCCTCATCGACAAGTTCACTCACAGTCGTTTCGAACCCAGCGGATTCACCAAGAACCCGGAAATTCCGTTTGCCAAGTCGCTGGTGGATTACATTTTCCGCTGGATGGCCATGACTTTCCCCGACGGCCACTCCAAGAACGGGCATTATGCCGCCGCGCCCGTGACCGCCGCTGAACCGGCGGCGCCGGAAACGGATGCCGCGGAAAATCCGGCGTCCGCCGCCGCGCCGCGCCTGGACAGCCAGTTCATGCACTTCCAGGAAGATGCGCCGGTCTGCGATCAATGCGGCGCCATTACCGTACGCAACGGCACCTGCTACCGCTGCTTCGTCTGCGGCAATTCCATGGGTTGTTCTTGATACGCAGCCCCAGCGCGGCCGGCCCCAGGCAGAAAGAATTAAAAAATATGCGCCGAAAAATCATACTGGGGCTGGCCACGGGCGGCGGCTTGGGATATGCCCCGGTGGCATCCGGCACGTTTGGCACCTTGCCGGGGCTGTTGCTGATGCTGGCGCTGGCGCCGCTCTGGCGCGAGCCGCGGTTATGGCCCTGGCAAGCCCTGGCAGCCCTGGCCCTGGCGGCCCTGGCGATCCCCATCTGCGGCGCGGCGGAACGGCACTTTCAGAACAAGGATGACGGCCGCATCGTGGCGGACGAATATCTTACCTTTCCCATCGGCCTGTTGGGATTGCCCCTGACAGCCCCGGTGCTGATTCTGGCGTTTTTGACCAACCGGGCGATGGACATTCTCAAGCCGCCGCCGGCCCGCCGGCTGCAGGACTGTCATGGCGGACTGGGAATTGTGATTGACGATTGCATTGCGGCGTTTTACAGTCTTTGGATAAATCACTTGCTATGGCGGCTGTGGCAGGTTTTGCGCATAGATGAAATTATCCATTGTCATACCGGTTTATAATGAAGTCCACACCCTGGAACCATTGCTGCAGGCGGTGCGCGATGCGCCTGTCGCGCTCCCCCGGGAAATCATCGTGGTGGACGACGGTTCCACTGACGGCACGCGGGAATTGATGCGGCGACAGCCGGCGGATATCCGGTGTTTTTACCACGAACGCAATCAGGGCAAAGGCGCGGCCTTGCGCACCGGCTTTGGGGCGGCCGGCGGCGACATCGTACTGATCCAGGACGCCGACCTGGAATACAATCCGCGGGACTACCCGGTCTTGCTGGCGCCCATTCTGCAAGGCCACGCCGACGCGGTTTACGGCTCGCGTTTTCTCGGCGGCCCGCACCGGGTGGTTTTTTACTGGCATTACCTGGGCAACCGCTTCCTGACCATGCTGTCCAACATGTTCACCAACCTGAACCTGACGGATGTTGAGGTCTGCTACAAGGTTTTCCGCCGGGAAGTCCTGCAGGGCCTGGTCCTTCAGGAAAAACGCTTCGGGATCGAGGTGGAACTCACCGCCAAAATCGCCCACAAATCCTGGCGGATTTACGAAGTGCCGGTCAGCTATTACGGCCGCGATTATTCCGAAGGCAAAAAAATCACCTGGCACGACGGCGTGGCGGCGTTCTGGTGCATCGTCAAATACAATGCCCGTGAAATCCTGGGAGGCGACTAGCCCTACACCATGCGCGCCAGAGATACATTCGATGTGCTGGCCAGTTGCCTGGCGGTGGGCGGCGACGCCCTGGCGGTATTCGCCGGCTTCATACTGGCCACCTGGATCAGGTTCGACAGCGGCTGGATTCCGCTGTTCCATGACAAGCCCCCGGCGCAACTTTACACCATGTACACCGGCGGCGCGGTGGTGACCACCCTGGTCATACTCTTCGCCTTTCAATCTCTGAAACTTTACGTCCGCCCGCAAATTGGCGACTTCGCCGGCCGCATACCCCGCCTGATCCGCGGGGTGATCACCGGCATCGTCATCGCCATTGCCCTGACCTTCATGGTGCGCACCAAGCCGGAATTTGCGCGCATGGTCGCCTTTCTGGCCATCCCCACCATCAGCCTGAGCGTCCTGGTCGAGCGCTGGCTGCTTTTCCACTGGGAAATCCGCCTGGCCCGGCGCCGCCGGGCGGTCAACCGTGTGATCCTCCTCGGCACCGACGCAATTGCCGCCCGGCTGCGCCAAGCCTTGCAGCGCGAGCCGCGCCTGCGCTCGGAAGTGGTGGCCTGCCTGAAAATCGGCGAAGCCCCAATCCATCCCGACATCCCTCCCGACCTGGTCAAAGGCACGCTCGAGGAAACGCGGGGCTTCCTGGAAAGCCACCTGGCCGACCAGGTGATTCTGACGGAAACCAGCATCGGCCATGACCAGATGCTGGAACTGCTGCTGTTGTGCGAACAGAATCTGGTGGTCTTCAATATCGTGCCTGACCTCTTCCGTATCATGACCAACAGCGTGGATTTGCGCATCATCGATGATATTCCCCTGCTGGGAGTCAGCCGCTGGCCGCTCGACCGTTTCTGGAACCGGCTTTTAAAGCGCTTGGAGGATGTGTTCGGCGCCACCCTGGGGCTGGCGGTAACCGCGCCGCTGATGCTGCTGATTGCCGCGGCCATCCGCCGCGATTCGCCCGGGCCCGTGCTTTTCCGCCAGGAACGCTGCGGCGAACAGGGGCGGGTGTTCCAACTCTACAAGTTCCGCACCATGCGCCCGGATGCCGAGGCGGCGACCGGCCCGGTCTGGGCCGTGGCCGATGATCCGCGGCGCACGCGCCTCGGCGCCTGGCTGCGGCGGAACAACCTGGATGAACTGCCGCAGTTATGGAACGTGCTCAAAGGGGAAATGAGCCTGGTGGGTCCACGGCCCGAACGGCCGTGTTTCGTGGAGCAATTCAAGGAGGACATCAGCCGGTACATGTGGCGGCACGTCTCCAAGCCCGGCCTGACCGGCTGGGCGCAGGTCAACGGCTTGCGGGGCAACACCGACATCCGCGAACGGGTCAAATACGACCTGTACTACCTGGAAAACTGGTCCCTGGCGTTCGATTTTAAAATCCTGATGAGAACCATCCACTGCCGCAAAAACGCCTACTGACCAGGTTGCTGGGAGCGTGAATCGAAATGGAAAACCTCTGGCACAATCCAACCTTCTGGGCCGCATTATGCGGCTGGGTGGTGGCCCAACTCACCAAAATGATGTGTTTTTTCGCCGTCACCCGGCGCATCAAGCCCAGTTACCTGGTCAGCACCGGCGGCATGCCCAGCGCGCATTCCGCCATGGCAACGGCCCTGGCCACTTCCGTCGGCATTCGTTGCGGCATAGGCGCACCGCTGTTCGCCGTGACACTGGCGTTCGCCATCGTGGTAATGTTTGACGCGCAAAGCGTCCGCCGCGCCGCCGGCATTCAGGCGCGCATTATCAACCAGATGATTGACGAACTTTTCAAAAATCACCGTCTTTCCGAAAAGCGGCTGGTGGAATTGCTGGGGCACACCCGACTGGAAGTTTTGACAGGGCTGCTGATGGGCATCCTGTCCGCCATGCTCGTCCACGGGCTCATGGGCTGAGGCGCCCGATACGCCGGCGGTGCGCCAGCGCCGGCAGGCAACTCCGCGCCCGCTGCAAAGTCTCCGGCAGGAGCGTCGCGCTGACGAATCCCTCCCGCGCGCCGCCATCCGCCAGCACGCGTCCCCAGGGATCCACCGCCAGGCTATGCCCGTAGGCGGCGACGCCGTCGGCCGGATTGGCGCCGCACTGGTTGGGCGCCAGCACATAAGCTTGATTTTCGATGGCGCGCGCGCGCAGCAAAACCTCCCAGTGCGCGCGCCCGGTGGCGCGCGTGAAGTTGGCCGGCACGCACAGCATATGCGCACCCGCTGCGGCGTAGCACCGGAACAATTCCGGGAAACGCAAGTCGTAGCAGACGGACATCCCGCACAGCCAGCCTTCAATCCGCGCCAGCACGGGCCGCGCTCCAGGCGTGTACACGGAGCTTTCCCGCACGGCGCGCCCGCCGGGCAACTGCGCGTCAAAGAGATGAATTTTACGGTAGCGGGCCGCCAACCGGCCCCGGCGGTCGAACAGCAAACTGGTGTTGTAAACCCGCGCGTGTTCCTTCTCCGCCAGGCTGCCGGCCAGCACCCAGGCGCGCCGGCGGCGCGCCCATCCCGCCGCCCAGGCGCACCAGGCGCCGGGCACGGCTTCCGCGGCGGCGCGTTGGACGGCCGGCGCGGCGCGCAACGCGAAACATTCCGGCAGGAGCAGCAGGTCGGCCGGCGGGGCCGCGGCGAGCAATTCGTCCAAACGCCGTAAATTCGCCGCCGGATCGTCGCCGGCGGCATTCTGCACCAGGCTTACCCGCAGCGGGCGCCGCGGCTCTGGCAAAACATCACGCATGGCGGAACATGCCCAAAAACCGGGAGAAAAAAAGGGCCGCGCCCGTCGCCGGGGCGGCCCTTGTCCGATAAGGTTCGCTGCAATTTTCAACCAAGCACTGCATCCTTGGCCGCTTTGGCAATCCGGAATTTCAGCACGCGTTTAGCCTTGATCTTGATGGTCTCGCCCGTCGCCGGGTTGCGGCCCATGCGCGCCTTACGGTTGACGATCACCAGCTTGCCCAAGCCGGGAATGGTAAAACCGTTCTTGGCTTCCTTGCACGCCATGGTCACCAGCGTCTCCAGCATCATTGCCGCCTGCTTCTTGGTGATCTCCGTCTTCTCCGCCAATTCCGCGACGATCTGACTTTTGGTTTTCGCTTTGCCTGCCATGGAGCATCTCCTTTGGTTGGTTAAACAAACAAGGTCAAGGGCTGCCCAGCACCTTTACTTGGCATACATATATTGAGTTTTCTAGAAAAAAGCAAATAAATTCTTCACCTTTTTTGAAGACCGGGCCCGGCGCGCGTTTTAAAGAATTTTGAACTTCGGCAAATCCTGGATATCCACCAGGCCGATCAACCGTCCATCCGCGTCCACCACCAGCAAATCGTCAATATTGTGCTCTTCGTACAATTTCAGCGCCGCCACCGCCAGGTCGTCCCCGCGCACGGTCAACGGATGCGCGGTCATCACCTCGCATACCCGGCGCGACGGCAGGTCCGCCGCCTCGCCGATCAGCCGGCGCAAATCGCCGTCGGTGAAAATTCCCGCCGCCCGCCCCGCGTCATCCACCACGCCCACGGAACCCGAACGCGCGCGGGTCATGGCCAGGATGGCGTCCTTGAGTGTAGCCTGCAACGGGACGGCGGCCAGGCGTTCGCCCGCGCGCATGATGTCCGCCACGCGCAGCAGCAGCGCCCGTCCGATGGCGCCGCCGGGATGCAGCTTGGCGAAATCCTCGCGTTTAAAACCGCGCGCCTCCAGCAACACGATCGCCAGGGCGTCGCCCACGGCCAGCATCGCGGTCGTGCTGGCCGTCGGCGCCATGTTAAACGGACAAGCTTCGCGCGCTACCCGCATAACGACAACCGCATCGCTCAGCCGCGCCAGCGCGCTTTCCGGCATGCCCGTCAGGGCCACGATCCCGGCCCCCTGCCGGCGCACCACGGGCAGCATTTCCAGCAGTTCTCCGGACTCGCCGGAAAAGCTCAACCCCAGCAGCACGTCGTGCCGGTTGAGGATACCGATATCGCCATGCATGGCCTGCGCCGGATGAATGGCCACACTGGGCGACCCCGTGCTGGCCAGCGTCGCCGCGATTTTCTGCCCCACCAGAAAACTCTTGCCGACGCCGGCCACCACGATTTTGCCGCCATCCGCCAGACGCTGCAGCATCAACTCCGCCGCGCGGCTGAACCCGACATCCAGATTATCGCTGACCCGCTGCAGTTCCTCGATTTCGATCTGCAGGACATTGCGGGCCCGTTCCAGGATTTTCATAGCTTGTATTTCCTCCGCGCGGCGGCCAGCCGCACGCCTGCCGCCGGCGCGCGCGGTTGGAAGCATACTACGCCAAGCCGGCCGGCAAAGCAAGCTTTCGGAATTCCCGCGGCGGGCAGTTTAAATTTGACCGGCCGGACACATCCCCGAAAAACCTGTCGTAAACAAATGACTTGGCCGCATAATTAACAAATGATTTGTCCGCTTAAAGCTGTCAGGATGGTGCATTCAAAGGGGGGTTATATGGATGAATATCCGAAGGCAGCACTGGAGCGGGCAATGAAGGTACAGGAAGTGATCTTGCGTGCGATTGAAGGGCGGTTAATGTGGTGGGAGGCGGCGGAGATACTAGGTGTGAGCTACCGGACCATGCGGCGCTGGAAAGGGCGCTACGAGCGGTATGGTTACGACGGGCTGCTGGATCGTCGGCGGAAGATACCGGGGCCGCGGCGCGTGCCCCTTGCGACGGTGAAGCAGGTGCTGAGGTTGTACCGAGAAGAATACATGGATTTCAATGTGAGGCATTTTCACGAGAAGCTGCAGGCGGAGCATGGGATCGAGCTCAGTTATCAGTGGGTCAAGAGCGCCTTGCAGACGGCCGGGTTGGTGGCGAAGGCCCGGAAACGAGGGCCGCATCGGCAGCAGCGGGAACGGCGACCAATGGCGGGGATGATGTTGATGGTGGATGGCAGCACCCATGCCTGGTTGCCCCTGCTGGCGGGCCAGAAGCAGGATCTGATCCTGGTGATGGACGATGCCACCAGCGAAGTCTACACGGCCTATCTTGTGCCCCAGGAAGGGACATTAACGGTGATGAAGGGGTTGAAAGAAGTCATTATTAAACATGGGGTTTTCTGCAGTCTGTACACGGATCGTGGCAGTCATTTCTTTTATACGCCCAAAGAAGGCGGGGCGGTGGACCGGCGTCAATTGACGCAAATTGGACGGGCGTTGCAACAGTTGGGGATCGAACATATTCCGAGCTATAGCCCCCAGGGACGTGGGCGAATAGAGCGGATGTTTAAGACCTGGCAAGGGCGCCTGCCGCAGGAATTAAGGCAGGCGGGAATCCGGACGATGGCCGAGGCCAACGTCTATATTCAACAACAGTTTCTGCCTTCCTTCAATCGCAACATGAAGGTGAAGGCGCGGGAAACAGGAACGTGTTTCGTGCCTTGCGGTGAGCAGGATTTGGACAGCATTTTCTGTGTGCAGCATGCGCGAGAGGTTCAAAATGACAATACCGTGGCTGTCGGGAGTCGCCGCTTGCAGATTGGACCATCAAAATGGCGTTTCAGCTTCGCCAAGTGCCGGGTTAAAGTCTGCGAGCACCTCGATGGCACGGTGTCCATCCGTTATGGCCCGCATGTGGTTGGCCGCTACCAAGGACCGTTGAACATTTCGGCGTCGCTGGAGGACGTCGCATAAACTTTTTCCTCCCCCGCGGGGGAGGAAAATCCTCACCCCAGGAGCAACAACACACAATAACAAATCGGACAGATCACTTGTTACAAAAAGCGGACACTTGACTTGTTACGAACACATCCCCGAAAAACCTTGCCAACTTCCCGGCAATCCGGCATGATTTAATTTCCATTTGGGAACCGAATAACCGCGCGAACCAGTCTGATGAACTCCTCCGAAAAAAAAGATCCAGAGGCGCCGGCCGATCCGCTGGTAGACCTGCAGCGTCAATTCCAGGACGCCATGCGGCATTATAACCTCGACGGCATGTTTCCCGGGGCCGGGTCCGACCCGGCCCCGTCGGTCAAACCGGCCGCGCCGCCGCCCGACCCGTTGCGCTGCATCCGGGAATTCAATCACAAGCCCCGCGAAATCAGGGACTATCTGGACCGTTTCGTCATTCAGCAGGCGGACGCCAAAAAAGTGCTCGCCGTGGCCATCTGCGACCATTACAATCATGCCCGGCAATGCATCGAAAATCCGGCCCTGCGCGAACGGGAATACGCCAAGCAAAATGTGATTCTCCTGGGCCCCACCGGCGTAGGCAAGACCTACCTCATCCGCTGCATCTCCCGGCTGATCGGCGTGCCGTTCGTCAAGTCCGACGCCACCAAGTTTTCCGAAACCGGCTATGTGGGCCATGACGTCGAGGATCTGGTCCGCGACCTGGTCAAGGCCGCCGACGGCGACGTAGACCTGGCGCAATACGGCATCATTTACATTGACGAAATCGATAAAATCGCCGCCGCCGGCAATGCCGGGACGCGCGACGTCTCCGGGCGCGGCGTGCAGGTGAACCTGCTCAAGCTGATGGAGGACACTGATGTCAGCCTCCAAAGCCAGACCGACCTCCTGGGCCAGATGGAAGCCATCATGCAACTGCAGCGCAGCGGCAAGCCGCCCAAACGCACCATCAATACCCGCCACATCCTCTTCATCGTCAGCGGCGCTTTCGACGCGCTGGGCGAGCTGGTAAAAAAAAGACTGCAGGCCGGCGCAATCGGATTTGCCGCCGCCGGCCGCGCCACGCGGTCCGACAGCGAATGGCTGAAAAAGGCGGGCACCGCCGATTTCATCCAGGCCGGGTTCGAGCCGGAATTCGTCGGCCGCCTGCCGGTGCGCGTGGTCTGCGACGGCTTGACCGCCGCCGACCTGGAGCAGATCATGCTTACGGCGGAGGACAGCATCCTGACGCAATACCGCCGGGACTTCGCGGGGTACGGCATTGACTTCAGCCTGACCCGCGAAGCCATCGGCGCCATCGCCCAGCGGGCGGACGGCGAGCGCACCGGCGCGCGCGGGCTGATGACGGTCATGGAGCGGATTTTCCGGAACTTCAAGTTCGAGTTGCCGTCCACCGCCGTCAAATCACTGGAAGCCTCGACCGACACCATCGCCGACCCGGACGCGGCCCTGGCCGCCCTGTTGCGCGCCAACCTGCACGCGCAGGCGGGGCTGCTGAAGAAGGAAGTCGCCGCCTTCGCCGAGCGCTTCCGCCACGAACACGGCCTGGAACTGGTTTTCGAAGAATCCGCCATCTGTGCGCTGGCCGACCTGAGCCTCCAGAAAGACCGGACGGTGCGCGCCATCTGCGAAGAAAAATTCCGCGACTTCCAGCACGGCCTGAAGCTGATCGCCAACAACACCGGCCAGACCCGGTTCGTCATCAACGACGCCATGCTGGCTGCGCCCGACCGCGAACTATCCCAATGGATCGTGGCGAGTTTCAAAGCCGTCCGGAACAAGCCGGCGCCCGCCGGCCCGCCGGAAGCGGTTTAATCCGGCGGCGAATCCGGCGCGTCGAACCAGCCGTTCACCGCAGTTTGAACAATGCGCCCCGCGGAATAGTTTCATAGGCGCCCATATCCACAATACCGGAAAATCGGTCCCGGCGCACAAATCCCGCAAGATCCACGGCGCCGGTCATCCAATCCATGTTGGTACCGGCGTTGACGCCCGGCGACTGCGCATCCAGCCGGAAAGATTCATCGCTGAATAACGGCGGACTGGTTATATTGCCTTCGCCAGAACCCATCTCAGACGCGGGATATGAACAGGAATACACCACACCGCCGGTCAGTGCGGCTCCGCTCAAGTTAAGATTAGACTGCAACCCCGCCGCATTATTGTAAATGACGCAATTGACGGCGTGGACGCCGCTGACCTCCGCCGTGGTCACGCCGATATACAATCCCCCCCCGCTGGTGGTTGCCGCGTTTGACACAATCGTGCAATTGGCCAGTGAATTGCCGTTGTCGCGGTTTTGCGCCGCACAGTAGATTCCGCCGCCATAGGGCGCCGAGTTATAAGCGAACACATTATTGCGCAACACGATGCGGCAGGCATCGCCGCGAATGTATAATCCGCCGCCGTAGTAATAACCGGCGCGGGTCACCAGATTGCTTATGATCCGGCAATTTTCAATCACTGCCTCCCCGGACGCGGCGGCGCCATAATAACAGTACATCCCCCCTCCCTGATTGGTTGCCGCGTTACAGGCGATAGTAGAATTAGCCACCACCCCCTCCATTTTCAAATGGATGCCGCCGCCATACAAGCCGGCATTAGCAAAGATCACGCAATTGGAGATGAAACCGTTTTGCTCCACAAACACGCCGCCGCCATAATTGGGACACCGATTGGAAATGATGGAGCATTCGATTAACGCGCCGCTTTCCCGGATCAGCACTCCGCCGCCGCCATAGGAAGTATCCCGTTCGGACAAATTATTAAAAATGCTGCACCTTTCCACCCGGGCCAACGGCCCGTTCAGGCAGACGCCCCCGCCATGCAGCCCGACATTTTCTTTTACCCGGCAATCGCGAAGCATTCCGGCAGAAATATAAACGCCGCCGCCATAAACTGCAGAATTGGCCGAGCCATTGCTGATGGTAAAACCGGTGACTACGGCATTGGAATGGCTGATGTTCAGACAGCGCACCGAAGCCTTGCCGTCTATCGATGTCTGCTCGGTGCCAGCGGCGCCGACCAGCCTAACGCCTTTGCTGACCGCCAATTCAGCTTCCAGAAAATATACGCCGTTGGATACCAGAATCATATCATCTGTCAGGGACTGATCCAGGGCATTGCTGATCGTACGCAAGGCCGTCGGCCAGTTCGTGCCGTCCGCCCCATCCTGTCCCAAAGTCGAAACATACCATGTAGTTGCACCGCGGCCGGGCAGCGGCATCCCCAACCCTATAATCCATGCTAATGTCAGACAGCGCTGTAGTGCTTGCATCTCTATCCTTTCTCGTTGGCTACAACCTAAACCGCCAATGGCATGCCAGAAACAGTTTGCTATTTAAGTTAATTTCAAAGTCCGCTGGTCTATAATGCCTCAAGCTGACACTAACTGACTTTTATACAAGTTAATCGCCACCTGATTTAAGAATTATAACAAACGAAAACCAGGGACGGCAAATATTTCCCATGTTGTGAGCAAACAAATCGTCCAGTTTGAGACTCTTGCACGTGGCTCGCATTTCAATTAAACATTACAGCTTGGGAAAAAAGCATATCCACTATTGGAATCGGCGCAGGCTCGCGCTTGTCGGAATCGACCGTTCCGCTGTAACCGCCCCCGCGAAAATCGTGCAGGCGGCTGATCTCCAGCACGTTCATGGATGCCATGGTCTCCGCCGTGAGCGGTTGGCCCTGGCAATGTGTTGCGGGATAAGCAAAGGCTTCGATTCTCACATATTTTTCCAGGATGCGGCCGGCGGGATCGCGGGAGAGTGTGTAAGCCGCCTGCGGCTGGTTTTCAATGAGGGCCACACCTTGGTCGGTGATGAAACGCACCTGCACGCGCGGCCTTTTGGTCTGATCCGCACCCGCCACTGCGACGGTTACCGCGGTGGGATTCCCGGTTTTATCCTTTTCCAGGGCGATACGGGCGAATCGGAAACTACTGTAATCGTATGGCGGGGTTTTACGTCCCTGGCCATCGGTCGCCAGCGCGCCCAGCAGACCGTAAAAAGTTCCATTGCGGTAAGCGCGCGCGGCGTTATGCTCCCTGGCCTCCCGGGAAAGCTCCCCGGACTCCGGCACCAGCAGTATGTTGCGGCCCCGGGCGTAAACAAAATGATCGCGCACAAAAAAACCAAAACATCTTTGCCCGGTTGACAGCACTTCATCCCAGTGGTTGTAAAAAGCCAAGGTGCCCTTGCGGCCGAAAGCCAGGTGCTGGTTCCAAACCTCTATGCCCAGGACGCGCGGATCGAATGCCAGCTTTTCGAGCGTGGCTTCCAGCGGGCCGCCCGTGTGGTTGAGGGTGATACCGCCCCCGTCCCTGAAGCGGAGACCTTCTATCGGATGGCCCTGGCCATCTTGCATTGTGCCGTCAAGCGCCGCCTTATACGCATCGCGCCATGGCCGATGCACGCCCTGCCGCAGGACAAAGCGCAAGTCGGTAATTTCCTCCGGATTAAAATCGAACCGGACTTGCATCCGGCCGGATTCCGCCCGGAGATAGATTCTTCGCGTATTGACGGGGATGCTCCTTTTTTGCAGGTCGCTGTCCGGAGTGAGTTCGTAAGTTGCCGGGTCAACCTCGCGCGCGCCGGCTACCGCCAAGGTCATAGCCGCATCGGCTTTCCCGCTGATAAACATGTCCAGGCGGTAAATGCTCAGCCATGGCTTTTTATCGTCATAGGGGTTCAGATTTTCGAACGCGTATGCCACGGGGGAAGTCCGGTTATTGCGGTATGACGTTTTTGCGCTTTCGCCATGCCCGGTGGCGTAATAGCTGTCCAGCGTATTGAAATGGCCGGGACCGTGAGCGCTATGATGCTCGGCGTTGGGCGCCCAGAGGGCGTCCGGGTGCTGCGCCCGGAACTTCTCGGGCAAGGGTTGCGGTTTGGAAGGATAGTAGTTGGAAAAAGGGAAATGGCGAAATCCCATTTCCCAGAATAGTTCGGGATTGACATCATAATCCGGCACGCGCCCGCCATGCTGATGGGAAAAGGAATGCAGATGTTCGACGCTGCTCCAGTCAACGTTTTCGTATGGGTTCATAATTCTGTTCGGGGCGGCGGATGCATGTTCCTGTCCCGCGGTTGGCCGGGTGAAGACAAGCCCGGAGTAAACAAACAGCGTCACCAATATGGCGCTATTTCTGCGAACCTGCCTTGGACGCATCATAATCACTGTAATCCATCTCCCATGGAAATATTATGCCGGCAATATACGAGTTGTTTACAAAAGCCTGGCGCAATATGGATTTTTAGTTTTACGTTGAAAATCCAATCGTGTCAAATTTAAGGCTCCTAACCAGAATTTGTGGGTAAAAAACAGGTTTTAAAGTTTAAGAAGTTCTCCAAGCAATGGCGCCAAAAGATGGTGGAGTTATTAACAGCCTGCCGCTTTGGGCGTTTGGCGGCCCCGCAGCAGCCTGATTAATAACTCCTGATTGGCGCGATGGCGGAACGGAGATAAAGCGGCGGCAAAAAAATAGGCTGGCCTTTCCGTAATCCATTGCGTATGCAATGGGTGAACACAAAAAAAGGAGGACCAGCCCAAGGTGAAACTTAAAACAATTTTGAATCGTTTGCAACCTTTGAAACGTTTTATTTATCAGGAAACTTGTATGGTTTTGGATCGTCGCGGCCAATGGAAAGTGGATATAAGCATTCGTCCGCATCGCCAACGCGCGGCATGCTGCTCGCGTTGCGGGCGACCGCTGGCGACATACGACACTCTGCCTGAACGGATATGGGCGTTTGTGCCCATTTTGAATGTGCCGGCTTTTTTGCATTATAGTCCGCGCCGGGTAAATTGCCCCGAACATGGCGTGGTGGTGGAAGCGCTGCCTTGGAGCGATGGCAAACGACCCTACAGCAAGGCGCTGATGCTTTTTTTGGGGAACTGGGCGCGGAGGTTGTCCTGGAAAGAGACGGCGCTGATTTTCAAAGTCAGTTGGCAGGCGGTTTATCGGTCGGTCGAGTGGATGGTGGAATGGGGCTTGGCGCACCGGGAATTGGCCAATATAACGGCGATTGGTGTTGATGAACTCCACGTAGGCAACGGTAAAAAGAGCAAGAACTATCTGACCTTGATCTATCAGATTGATGCGCAATGCCGCCGATTGCTCTGGGTCGGCCAAACCCGCCGGGCGGCCGCGCTGCGTAAAGGGTTGCAATCTTTGGGAAAACCCGTGCTGGCCGGCATTCGACATATATGTAGCGATATGTGGCGACCTTATCTGAAAGTCATTGCTGCGAGCCTCAGCCACGGTTGCCACATGATTGACCGCTTCCATGTCGTGCAAACCTTGAATGCCGCCGTGGACGAGGTCCGGCGCCGGGATATGGCGGCGATGACAGCGCGTCCGGCGGCCAAGCAAAAACTCAAGAAAATGCGCTGGACCTTGCTGCGCCGCAAAACCCGCGTGCGCGGCAAAGCTCGCGAAATGCTTGATCGGATATTGGGCACAAGACTGCAAACCGGCCGCGCCTATTTGTTCAAGGAAAGCTTTCAGCATTTTTGGAGCTATCACAGCCCAACCTGGGCGCGTAATTATCTCCAGGCATGGGTCAAGCGCGCCTGTCGTAGCCGCATTGCGCCAATCATTAAGGCGGCTAAAACCATTGCTAAACACGAGGAGCTGCTTTTGAACTGGATCAGAGCCAGAAACGAGGTTTTTACTGGCGCAACCGAGGGCTTGAACAATAAAGCTCGAGTGGTTACCAAACGATCTTATGGCTTCAGAACTTTTCATGGCGCGGAAATGGCGCTATATCATACCCTTGGGCAATTGCCCGAACCGGTAATCACCCACAAATTCTGGTGAGGAAACAAATTTAATAACTCTACGAATTTTGCTGAATTTTCACGTTTTTACTGTATTTGGACGGACGCGCCTGTTTACGGCCTTTACGCGCTATACGTTAATCTGCCTGGAGTGACAACAAGCGAAAACGGGATAAAACCAATGTTTGCCCAAATTTCAGCAAAACAAAGCATCCATTTTTAGACTTTTGAAACCAGATTAATGATTATCTTGTTATTAATCTGATCGCAATATTTTCACAACCGGCCGGCGGCGCATAATTTTCCAACCGGCTGATCGTTCGCCCGTTCGATTCCGCTATGATGTCATAATGGAAAAAGGTCGTCACGGGCACGCCATCCGCATCCGCCGCGATTATGCTGTGGGTTAAAATAATAGCGCGGGCATCGCCGGCGCCCGGCGTGCATCCATCCGTTCCGGTGATGGCGTAATTATTGGCGACCAGGTCTTCCCCCGTCTCGCGGGGTACGGCGCGCACGCGCGCCCGTGCGACAGGGTCACCGGCATCATTTTCCACACGGACTGCCACTTGCCGACGGAAAACGGCCCGGCTGCTTTGGCCAGGTTGCGCCGCGTAAACATCCGGCTGTGCGCCGGGAGCAACCTGGCAATCCGTCAATTCAATCCGGCCGCCGCTGGTCAATTGCCAATTGCGCGCATTGCGTTCGAATCGGCAGCCATGCAAAAGGATGGTATTGCCCTGGATACCGGCAATAACCGTGGTGTTTTCCCGGAAACAGCAGCCTTCCGCCGCTTGATCCGGCGCGCTGAAAACAGATGCATTATTTTCGAAAATCGAATCGCGGATTGACGCGCGCTGCCGGGCGGCGCCAAATAAAGCGGCAGCGTTGAATCCGGCAACCAACGCGCGGTCCAGGGTGACCAGCCCTGACCAATAAGGGCGGGCTATTTCCCGCCGCCCGCTCGCCGATGCAAGCACACCATGATAAATATGCAACTCGCCGCCATAGCCGTTTTGCCACCCCCCACGTCCATCGGGCAACTTGCCGGAAACAATCGTGTGGTCTTTCCCGCCGATCTTAAGCGCCGCCCGGATGGCGGAGTTTGTGCGGTTGCCCAAGGTCAAGCGGTTGACGCACGCGGGAGCGTATCGGTCGTTCACGCCGACCACCAGATAAGGCGCAAGAATCAAAGTTCCGTTCAGGATCAAAGTTTCGTTGGCCAACAGTGGACATCCGATTTGCATCCACGTTTCAGAACCGTCATTCCGGCCAACCTGCAGGTTGGCGTCAACGGTATATGTTTGCGCGCCGGCATCCTTCCGTACCAGGTTCCAACCATTGGCGCGGTCAGCGCGCAACAGTGACTCCAGTCGCGCCGGCGCTGACTCGGCAAAGTCAGCCACAATCATCGTGCGCGTACCGGACTCAAAAACGACTGTCGCCGGCAAGGGGAGGCTGATCAACAGGCATGCCAGACAGGCAATAATTTTACCCATATTACCACCTGAATCCGTTATGAGGTCGGGATGCCGCATCCCGCTGGAAGTGCGACAAGAATACGCGGCGCGAAGGATGAAGCTGGATCAACATATCCCGCGATAGCGGGACAAGCTGCAAGTTTATCCCGCGAGCGGGATTTATCCCGCACAGCGGGATTCTTCGCAATAGAGCAGATGCGGCATAATGGCCTCACCCGCAGGGCGGTCTTTCCCGTCAAACCGAGCCGTGCTTTTTTGGTGATATTGTAAAACGCCATAAATTGTTGTTTATTCAGGCATTATCTTAACAATATAAAATCCCGCCACGGATTCAGGTTGCATTGCCGCGGGTTATGGCTCGAATTCCGTCGCCGCAGCGCCGCGTTCTATCTGCAACCCATCCACCCAGACAGTGCTGCTGGCATCGGACACAAAATGCACTCCCAGCATGCTGGCGCCCGACCCGGCTTCGAAAGCCACACTGCAGCGTTGCCATTGGCGTTGCAGTTGGAAAGAAGTGTCGCCTTTTCCGCCGGCGCGCAGCTTGGCGGTCACGCCCTCTCGATCCGCGCGCAGCCAGGCGGAAAATACATATTTTTCCGGCGTCATATGGCTGGTATGCAAATTGATATAAATAAACCGCCAGCTACCGCCATCCGCAATCATTTCCAGACATTTAGCGCCATGGTACGGAGCATTGGTGGTCAACCCCCACACTTGATTGGAACCGCCAATGCGTTCCCAGGGCTTCAGCGGCGTTCCTGTCTGGCGCCAGTAATCGGGACGGCCGGGAATGGATTCCTCTTCCAAACTCGGATTCGGCGCCAGGTTTTTCATATCAACCCGCCCCGCCCGCCCGTAAGTCGGCGTCCGCGGCGGCGGCATGCCCCGCGGCTGCATGGCGACCCCGATGGCAAGCGCCCCGTCTAGCACGGAATCATGGCCGGCTTTTTGTATATGATAGGCGCGCACTCCCAGCGGTTCCAGTTGATCATCAAAGGCGCCGGCGGTAACGGGATAAGCAGCCGCCAGGAAAAGTTCTTGAATGGCTTCGGCGCGCTCAAACAGGGGGGAATCGTATCGCACCGCAACCGGGTAATCGGCGACATTGGCGGCCAGCAAGATAAAGCCCCCGTCCGGGTCGCGCTTCAGCGCAACATGTACATCCGGCATGCGCCGGGCGTCAAAATCATACGGCCCGCCGGAATAATTCACGGTTTGGGGCAGATCCGGTTCCAGGCATGCGGGACTTAACCGCCGCAGGCGCCGTGCCAATTCGCGCAGCGTATCCCAGTTAGCCTGAGCGCGCTCCGGGTAGCAGAAATATCCGATGCCTTTGACGCCGTGGATCAAAGCCAGGTAGGTTTGGCACACCTGCTCGGCGGGCAGCAAGGCGCGCTTGACGATCCCGCTGTATTCGGCGCCCTGCATGACGACCAGGGGCACCACGCGCATCCGCCGCGCTTTCAGCCGCAAGTGATGCGCCATCCAAGCGACATAATCAATAGTGCCGTTGACGCCTGCATGTTCCGGCGTCCAGTATGGATCAATCCCCAACATATCCGCCCAATCAAACCAGTCATCCGAACATTGGTACACGCCCGGATTACAATTGAGAAAAACCGGATGGTAGCCGTCCAGTTTTTTTATCCGGCGATAGAATTCCCGGCCGACGGGAATCTGGCCGTAATTGATATTCAACAACGGCTCGTCGAAAATGAAACAAGCGGCCAGCGCCGGATGCCGCATTCCCGCCTGCAATACCGCCGCAAGATAAGGCATCTGATTGTCAAGATACTCCAGCAATACTGCGGTTTTAACTTGCGCAGCGCGTCCGGGAATGGCGGAGAGAATGACATCTTTGCTGCGGATGCCCAACGAGCAGGTGGCATGTTGCAAGGCGCGGTTGACCGCATGCAGTTCCTCCGGATTCAGTAGTTGATCCCGGTTTTTGACCTTGGTGCGGGCGTTGAACGGCGTATAATTCATATCCACAGCCGCAATGACTTTCAGACCATGCCGCGCCGCGGCATCCAGGTATGCCTGCATATCTTTAACTTGATCGCCCTCAGGATCGCTGCGGTCGCCCGCCGGCTGATATGACCATTGGTACATGGTGTTAAAACCGGCGTCCGCTATTTCGGCGAAAGCATAATCATCCGCCGGCGTAATGCCGGCCATGATCATCCCGCACGGAAAAAACGGCTTGCCGTTGTCAAGCAGCCGTTGATTGGCCCGATCCACTTTCCACTCGCAACCCGGGCGCGGAGCGCGCTTAATCAGCGGCAGTGCCAGCACCGACCCGGCGCCGCCATCCGCCAGCACGAGTTCCAAGTGCAATTGGTGTTCCCCCGCCGGCACCCGATCGAGCGGCACGGCAAAATCCAACCGGGGGGGTGGCGCGTCCAGACTAGCCAGCACCTGCGCTCCCAGCCGCGCCTGGAGATGGAGATCGCGCAAGGTTTCCGCCGGCATTCCGATACGGCAAGCGGCATACGCCGCCGATTCCGTCGTGTAATAATCGCGGTCTAACTCTGCCGCGAACAGGTTCAGTACGCCAGCATCTGCGATAGCCAGCTTTTGCCAGGTCTCGCGTGTCGTACCGTCCACCAAACACACCGTGACGGCGCGTTCCGTCATGGCCGCGACCGGAACCGGCACACGCGCCGACAGCATGACAGCGCTGCCATCCGCGAAAACAACCTTTTCAGCCAGAGTGCTTTCGCCATGGCGGGGTTCGTCCTTCACGGCAATGAGCACGGTCCCGGTGGCAGAACTGAACAACTGCAAGTCGGCCTGAATGTCATAAAAAGCCGTCCCATTGGTGACATAATACTGACTGACTTCCGCCGATTTAATATAGGGCAGCAAAGGCGCAACCAGGCTATTTATTTCCAAATCGAGCAGGCGCCCGAAACGCGCCGCCTCCGTCCAGGCGTTGGCGGGTGAACTGCCTGAAAGCGCCGCCCAACTGAGGCATTCGCGCTCTGCACCAATTTTCACCCGGCAAGCGTCGCGGTAAACGCGGAAACAATCAATGATAAAATTCATCCGAGCTTGCTCGGGGTGACCTACCTCGGTCAGAAGCGCAAGCGGCAGCGCAATTTCAACTTGCCAGCCCCGGGGATCGGTTGTCACCGCCGATTTCCATGGAATATTCCATTCCTCGCGTTCGCGGCCCTTATCCGTAGTCACCCGGAAATCGGCCCGGGTGTTGGCTTTATTGACTAGAAACTGATAAAACATTTGGCCGCCCGTGCCGGGATCGAAGGAAACCTGCACATTATCTTCGCGTTGCACAGGCTGGTCGTGTGATAAATAAAGCGGCGGATCGCGCTGATCTTCCGGTTGGTCAACCGTGAAAGCCGCGTAAAGCCAGCGGCTGTCACGCAAAACGCGCACATAATGCCTGCGGACGGCGCCGGAGTCTCCTCCAACCTGACGAAATTCATCCACCAGCGCGGCTGCCGACCAGCAAGCATCCGTTATAATCCCGTCAATGAGCGGCGCTTCCATGGCGCATGGAACCCGGATTTCGGGGATACCGCCGGCGCCGGCGCGCATGGCCAGAGCAAACAGACCGATTTTCACATATTGGCTCAAATCACGCATGCATATCCCGTTTGATGTCAGACGGCACTCCGCCGCGGTATGCTGGCAGTCTTTGGACAGCCGTTGCGATTGAAGGTATTCCTGCCGGCAATTTTCCGCAACTGGAAAAACTTGCTTTTTTGTGGAAAATATTGCTGCCCCGGTCAGACCGCTGCCTGGTCAGTGCGCCAAGGGGTGACGGGCATGCAGTTCCGCGGCCGGGCGCCGTCATTTCCGCCGGCCCGGGGTGGTCATCAGCCAGACGCCCAGCAACACTCCGGCAAAGGCAATCCCAAATGTGAGCGTCAGCCGTTCCTTCACCAGCAGCATGGCCAGGGCGGCGGTGATCATGGTGGAAATATAGCCAAACGCCCCCAGTTCGCCGGCCTTGAGATATTTTAAAGCGCTGAACCAGGCCACGTAGGCCAATCCGGAAGCGCCCACCCCCAGGTAAGCCATGCCCCACCAGACCGGCGCCGGCAGGGCCGGCAACACCGGGCGGCCGGTAGCCAGCAGAAACGCCAGGGTAAGCGCGGTGCCTGCCAGCATGGCGGCGGAGGCGCTGATCAAGCCGCCATATTGCCGGGTCACGCCGTTGCCGCCGACCGTATAAGCCGACCAACAGACCGCCGACATCAGCGCCAGCAGATCGCCAACGTAACTGCTGCGATCCATGAACTGGTCGCTGCCGGCCTGGCCGCCCATGCCCAGGATCATCGCCAGCAGGCCCACGGCCATCCCGGCGGCCATGCGCCGGGTGATGGGCTCTTTCAGCAGCATGGCGGCAATCAGCACCGTCAAAATCGGCGAAGCGTTGGCGAACAAACAACTGCGCGCCGCCGTCGTGTATTGCAGGGAATAAAACTGCAGGGCGCCTTCCCCGAAAACCCCGGTCAGGCCCAGGAAGGCGAAAGTCCAGCCATGCCGGCCCAGGGCGCGGAACAATTCCCGGCCGCGTCCCAATGCCGCCGCCAGCCCCACAAAAAACACGCTGGCCATCAGAAACCTGAGAAATGTCAGGGTTAACGGATCAACCGTGAAATTGCCGAAAAGCAGGCGGGTCACCACATACAAACTCGCCCAGAATATCGTCGCCAGCAATCCCAACCCCAACCCCGCCAGCCGTGCGCGCGCGATCATGTCAGCTCCGTTCACTATGAAAATTGTCCGACTTCGTTTACCGCCGGCGCCGTCCCGTCGCATCCTGGCGGCCAGAAACCGGCAGGCGCAAAATGCAGGGCAGATCAGCCTTATAATGCGGCGCGGGAGCGGCGTCTTCAGGGGGCCGCGGCAGCGCCGGCGGCCATGCACCAGTTCTTCAGCCAGGAATAAAGCGAATCGGCCATCTGGTGGTAGCCTTCCCGGGAGGGATGGACGCCATTATTCAGGCGGGTGGCTTCCACCGCGGCGCGCGCATTGGCCGGCGCGGTGATCTTGGGATAGTTATTCACGGTATCCAGGTTGACGTAAGCCGGGATCAATTCGATGCCTTCCTGCTCGCGGCCGGCGTATGCGGCCAGCATGCGCTCGACCACCCGGTGCTGGTTGCGCCGGTACTGCCAGCGGGTTTGGGTGCATTTGTAATTCGAGCCGAAGGCATCCTGCGTCGCCGCCGGCGGCGGGATCAGAAACAGCCCGATCACAGTGTCCGACCGGGCGGCCCGGAAAGCGGCAATCATCTGATTCAGGTGCAACAGCATTCCGTCAATGCTGGCTTCAATGGTCTCATCCGTTGCCCGGAAATTGTCATTGATGCCCAGGCAGATGGTGATCACGTCCGGCCCCCGCTCCAGGCCGCATGCGCGGAGATACCGGTTGAAATCAAACTCCGGCACGCCGGCGGCGCCGGGAAACACGAATGGGCTGCACCCGCGCCGGCCGGACGGCAGCGTGCCTTCCTCAGAGTAAAACGTGGCGAACCGGGCGGCGGTCCAGCCGCCGTAACCTTCATGGCGGATATCGGGCAAGGCGGCGTTGGTATGGCTGCCGATCAAAGTCAGCGCGGGATTACCCGGCGCGCGGCACAATTCGAACAGTTCGGCGGGATAGGCGCTATTGGCGGTCAAGCTGTCGCCGATGATCAGGCAGGCCAGCGGCCGGCCGGCGCCGGCATCGGCTGCGGCCACCCTGACGCAAGTGGTGGCGGCGGCAATTTCAGTGTTGACCGCGTTGAAAACCGCGAGGCGCAGGGGATAGTCGCCGGCATGATTGGTGGCGGGCAGAAACGTCCAGCGTTCCGACTGTTGGATGCCCAACTCGCAATCCACGTCGAACACGTATCCGCTCAAGTCCGGCGCCAGCACGATGTTGTCGAAATAAATATTGATTTCCCGGCCGGGCGCCGCATGCACGATCGGCGGCAGCGCCAGGCGCAGCGGGTCGGCCGGCGGGATCGCGTTGGTTTCTTCCGCCCGGACTGAGGCGGCCCCACAAACACAAACAACCGTCAATGCGGCGATTTTTTTCAATATTTTCTGCATCTGCTCCTCCCGTTGATTACCATGTCCCAGCCTGTAGTCGAAACAAAAGGATCGTTCTTATGTCACGGAAATGACGTTCGTCATGTCACTGCCGGCGGCCGGCGCATATTCCAGCGGATCCGCCGCGCCGGCGGCGCGGAAGGCGGCCAGGCGCTCGACGCAGGACGGGCAGACACCGCAGGCCTGCGTTCCCCCGCGATAACAGGTCCAGGTATGGGCGTAATCCACGCCCAATTGCATACCGATGCGCAATACCGCGGCCTTGTTCAGCGCGGCGAACGGCGCGCGAACCTGCACCGGCGCGCGCCGATTAAGCGCCAGCAGATTGTTCAACCGCCGTAAAAATTCTTCCGTGCAATCCCAGTAGCCGTAACAATCCTGATGCTGGGCGGCGTAAAACACTTCCGCGATGCCGTGCGCCTCGGCATAAGCGGCAGCCAGGGTCAGGAGGAGGAGATTGCGGTGGGGCACATAGGTTGGCGGCTGATCGAGTTGCGCGGGCGCAAGGTCCGCCAGGGCCGGCACCGGCGCGCCGCCAATCAGCGCCGTGGCGGCGCCGGCTAATTGCCGCAGAACATCCAGGTCTAAAATTTCATGCGCGGCGGCGCCGGCCGCGGCCGCCTGCCACGCCGCGCATTCCAGTTCGCGCGCGTGACGCTGGCCGTAACGAAATGTCAGGGCGTGGATATCGGTCCCGGGGCGGTTGCGCCGCAGGTGGTGCAGCAGCGTGGCAGAATCCAGCCCGCCGCTTAAGAGAATGGCCCGCGCGGAATGCATAGCTATGATCTGAGGCCGACACCGCGCCGGGCGCCGGGCTTGTTCAGCCAGCATGCTACCATTCCGCGCCGGGTTGTCAATGTTTTCCCCGGCCGGACGCCGGCCAAGCACCAACCAGGAGTGGCGCGGGCTTGGCGGAATGGCCGGCGCTGCATTTACAGCCTTGACTTGCCGGAAACTTTGGGTAACTTATGTTTTCATGCATTCTGCGGGAAAAATCAGCCTGCTCTTTCTAGCGGTTCTGCTGGCCGCCGCGCCGTTGTCCGCTCAATTTTCCGGGACGGAGCCGGCCGGCGCCGGCATGCCGGCCGTGCCGGCCGCCGCCAAGTCCCGCCGCAGCCTGCACTGGTGGGAACGCCGGCAGCCGGCCGCCGATAATCCAACCGCGCAGTTGCAGCTGGCCGACCAGTTGCGCGCCGAGGGACGGCTGCGGAGTGCCGCCCGGCATTACCGCATCCTCACCTTTGCCTGGCCCAACGCTCCGGAAGCGCCCATGGCCCAATTCCGCTATGCCGGCATTCTCCAGCAACGCGCCCAATACAAACGGGCCTTCGAGGAATATCAATACCTCCTGGATACCTATGCGGGGTTTTTCCCTTACGAAGAAGTGCTGGAGCAGCAATACGCCATTGCCGATCATATTGCCACACGCCGCAAAAGGCTGCTGTTCGTCGCTTACCAGGACGAAGCCGAGGCCATCCCGATGTTCGAACAATTGGTCGCCAATGCCCCGTCCTGGAAACGCGCCGCGGAATTACAGTTCCGCGTCGCCCGCATTTATGAAAAGGATAAGGAATACGAACTGGCCGTGGATGCCTACAGCGCTTTTCAACAGCGTTTTCCGCTGGCGCCCCAGGCGGAAGCGGCGTTTTACAGCCACGCCCGCTGCTGGAAGCACCTCGCCGACCGCCATCCCAACGACGCCAGCCTGCGCGAGCAGGCGGCCGCCGCGCAACAACTGTTCCTGAACACCTACCCCCGCAGCCCGCTGGCGGAAACCGCGCGCATGTATCTGCAGGAATTGCAACTGGAGCAGGCAGGAGATTTTTACCGCCAGGCGCGCCTGTATGATTCCATGGCGCGCCATCCCCGCGATTACGGGGCCCAGCCGGAACAGTTGCTGAGCGCCGCCAAAATCTGCTACCAGCGGTTGGAGCGGGAATTCCCGGACTCGCGCTGGCATGCCTCCGCCGCCGCCCGCCTTGCTGAAATCGACCGCCGCCTGCAGGCGGCCGCCCAGGAGAACCAATGATGCGTCCGATTGTTTTGCCGCCGCCGCGCTGCCGGCTGGCGCTGATGATGGTTATGCTGCTGGCATTGCAAGCCGGCTGCGCCGGCTATCGCCTGGGCAGCACCCTTGCGCCTGAAATCAAGTCTATTTTCATTCCCACCTTCGGCAACCGTTCCGGCGAGCCGCTGGCGGAACACGAGCTGACCAAGGCCGCCATCGAAGAATTTCAAAAGGATGGCACACTGAAAATCGCCCGCATGGACCAGGCCGACCTGGTGCTCCAATGCTCGCTGGTCAAGGTGGACCTGGACCCGTTGCGTTATGACCGCGCGGACCGCTCCAAGCCTAATGAATACCGGTTGCGTGTAACGGTGTTATACAGTCTCAAACGCGGCGGCTCGATGGAAACCATTGACGAGGGGGATGCGGAGGGCGAGGCGACCTTTGTCTTTGCCGGCAACCTGACGCTGGCCAAGAAGAACGCCCTGCCCGACGCCGCCAAGGACCTGGCCAAGCGGCTGGTGGAAACCGTGGTTGAAACCTGGTAAAGGCGCAGGGCTCAGGCTTGCGGCGCGGCGGCCGCGGCGGCCACCAACTGGGCAGCGGCGCGGCGTTTGCGCCGGATCGCGGTGTTTTTCTTGATGATCCCGCGCTTGGCCGCCTTATCCAACACCGAGCAGTAAGCGCGGAAAGACTGGTTGGCTTTTTCAACGTTGCGCTGTGAGCATTCGGTCAAAACATCGCGGCGGGCGGTTGCCACGCGCGATTTCACTGCCCGGTTGCGCCCGCGCGCGGTTTCAGACGTCCGCACACGCTTCATTGCACTTTTGATGTTTGGCATAACCTGATCATCCCCCGGATTTTTTCGTTTGGTCGGCCGTTACCGTCAGCCCAGATTGAAAATGGCACGCCCAAGGAGAGTCGAACTCCTCTTCCCAGGATGAAAACCTGGTGTCCTGACCGATAGACGATGGGCGCAATAAAGTGTTGATTTATACGCCAGGAATCAGGCAAATGCAAGCCTAAAATAATTCCGCGCGATTCGGCCGGCCGCCGCCCATATCCCGGCGCGCCGGCCCGCCGGCCGGAATGCTCCGGGCGGCTGCGCCAGCAAGGCGCGCAAGGCAGAGACCGGATGTTCCGGATCGTCATCGCCTGCTCCCACAAATCCGTATGAACCCAGGCGCCGTTCCTCGCCCGGCCAGGGCAGCGGATCGGAGCCGGGCAACCAGGGCATGCCCGCTGTTGCCCCGCGGCGCAACAATTCGGGCAAGGGCCAGATGCCCGGGCGCAAGGCCGTGTCGCCCAGCCACAAGCCGCCGGGCCGGTTTTCGCAGATCAATTCCGCCACCTGCCGGCCGCGTTTGAAAAACCATTTGCCCGGCGACCAGGGCAACACCGGCAAACCGCCGGCCTGCCGGATATGCCGGATGATTTTCCGCGCCGGCAAACCGTCCCAGGCCCCCGCTGCCGGGAGCGCCAAGCCCAGGACTTCCAGCCGTTCCGCCGCGGCATACTGCCGGCCCAGCACCAGGAACAAGACCGTTGTCCCCTCCCGCTGCACCGTCAGCGAGGCCGGCTCCGGGCCGGGCTGGATTTCAAATGGCCCGGCGCGCATGGGGAAATCGCTCCCATAGAACACCTGCGCCCCCGCGCGTTCCGCCAGGCAGGCCAGCACCAGCGGCGGCCGATCGCCCGGCGGCGCCAGATTCCGCAAGTTGGCCAACAGGCAATGCAAAGCCAAACCCAAGTCGAAACACGGATAAATATGCGCATGGCCGTCGCAGATTAACATCAACCTACCCTCCCCGGGACGCGCTGATCCGCCGGAAACGCGCCGATGTCGGCCCCGTTTTCGCCCGCGCCCACAGCCGGGCTGTCCGGCCGCAGATGAAAATTGGCGTTCGTTTCACCATGGCCGACCGGCATCAACTCAAACAACGGATCCGCCGCCAGGCTATGCCGGTCATGACCGGTCAAGTTTCGCCATTCGTCCAAATCCCGCGCCAGCAAGGTGGTGACGCGCGCATTATTCTGGAACTGGCCGATGGCGAGCTGGTGCGCATGCGGGGAGAAGAACAGGTTGTAATCGCTGGAAAAGTTTTTAACTTCGCCGCGCAGGTAATAACGCGGGTTGTTTTTCTTGGGGCTGCAGGGCAGGTAAAAAATATTGTTCACGAAACGCGCACCGTCGGTGCCGGCGGTAATGACCGCATGGTAGATATTAACTCGCGCGAAAGTATTGTTGCGCACCAGCACATTCCGGCAGCGGCCGTCCAGGCGCAAGTGATAGGCGCCGCCCCAGAACAGGTTGCCCTCCAACCGCAAATCCCGGCAGTCGCTGACCGCGGCCAGGATGCCGACATCGCGGGTCATGGCCTCCATACGGCAATTTAACAGTTCCACACCTTGGCAATCATCAAACCTGAACAAGCCCGAGCGGTCGCCGGACGGCGCGTGGATGAAGGTGAACCCGTCAATGGTGACATGGTCGCAACCCGCAAGAAGCACCAGCGGCGCCGCGTAAAACTCGCCGTCCACGACCACCGCGCCGGCGCCCTGGCGCCGGAAAACCAAACGCTGATCCGCCGTGCCGCCGAGCAACGGCCGGATAACATCCCGGTAAGTCCCCGCCGCCACCAGCACCTTGTCGCCCGGCCCGGCGGTGGCGCAAGCCTTGCGTAAAGTGCGCCAGGCTTTGTCGGGCGCCTGGCCATAGGCGGCGTCATCGCCGTCGGGCGCCACGTAATATGTCTGCGCGGGCGGCGCATCCGCCGCCGCCGGCGTTGTGAAGCCCAGCAATTCCCCGATGCGCTCGCCGCCGCGGCGCCCAACGGCCACGATGCGGCAGACATATTCCGCCGCCGGTTGCAGGCTGGAAAGTCCCGCCCCATGCACCGTCCCCTGGGCGGTGGCGCGGGAGGTCTGCCATGCGCCGCCGGCCGCCGGCCGGAACTCCACCCGGCAGACCGTATCGTCGAACGGCGTGGTCCAATGCAACAGGGCGGCCGTGGGCCATGTCCGGACTACCTGCGCATCGGCTATCTGCGGCGCGCGCGGCACGCCGCCGGCGGCGCCGGGCGGCTGCCCGTCAGGAGCGATAAAAGCCGTCGGACTGTCCCAGCGCAGGCGAAAATCATCCGCCGCGGGGTTTTCAAACACGGGCGGCGCGGCCAGGCTGCCGCATTCCTCCGCCTCCGGCCGGTGCAGGCCGGGACCGAAATAGCAATTCTGGCCGGCGGCATAACCGGCGCGGGAATCCCCGTCAACCTCCGTCTGGGCCAGGCGGTTGCCGGCAATGACGCATTCGCGCACTTCCGCACACGTGGACGATTCGGCCAGGACCAGTCCCCGGTCGCATTCGATGATGGTTAAACGATACAAGGCCAGGTATGGAGCCTGGCGCGCATGCACCCCGGCCGCGGCCCGTCGCACCAGGCACTCGCGCAGCGCGACCCGCGGCGCCAATACCGCCACGGCGCTGGACGGCGCCACGGCAGCGCGCGGCAGCCGGCTGCCGTCAATTGCAAACCCGGCTAATTCCACGTGCGGCGCGCGGATTTCCGCCGCCGGCAGGACGGCCGGCCCCCTCCCGTAAGCGCGGACCGCCACCGGGGCGCCCTCCGTGCCGCCGCGGTCCACAACCAGCTGCTCCGTATAATGTCCCGGCAGAACATAGAGCGCATCGCCAGGATGCAATGCCGCCACGGCGCGCTGAAAAGTCCTGAACGCCAGGCGTTCCGAGGTGCCGGCGGCGGCATCGTTGCCGCCGGGCCCGATGTAATAGACGCTGGTGGTTTGCCGTGGAACCGGTCCGCGGTTGTAGCCGTTCAAGCCGGCGCCGCGCAAGGGGCTGTCGGATTGCAGCCGGTAATCATGCCAGGCGGGATCGGCAAACCGGGCGGCCTGCATGGCGGCGGCGTCGCCCAGCCCGCCGGCGTTGTTGATAAACGCACGGTCAGGCGCAGCCCAGTCGCCGCCAACGCCGCCCGGGCCGAGCGGCGCTCCTTCCCAGGCGATATTCGGGCCAATCAGGTTGTTCCTCAGCACCACGCGGGAGTCAGGCGCCAGGCCGCGCGTGCCGGAACAATACAATCCAGCAAAAACATTGCCCTGGACAATCGCGCCCGGCGATACGGGTTTCCATTCCAGCAATGAATGGCCTGCCACCACGTTATCCGCCCAGTGATTGCTCGCGGCGTTCAGGGTGCCGCCGTAATTGGCCAGCACGCTGCCGCTGGCCCAGGTCCGTACACGGGAGGAAGGCGGACGGACATGCACCAGGTTGCGCCGGATCAAATTATTGCGGGCATTCTGAGTGAAGCAGGCGCCGCGGAAGCCGCCGCTGAGAAACACGTTGTTCCGCACCAGGCAGCGTTCGGCGCCGACGGTGAGCAGCACCCCGGCATTTTCGTTGGCGAAAAAGACACAATCTTCTATCGTGTTATGCTGGCCGCCCAACGGGCGGTCCAATCCCGGCACGGGCGCGCCGGTGCGGAAACTGGCATTGGCGCCGACCACCACGGACTCCATGTGATGCTTGAACCAGAGTCCTTGCACCAGCACATAGTCGCCGTGGATGCGCAGTCCGTGGCGCACGTCGCGCGGACCGCCCAGGGCGCCGGCGCCCTCGAGGTAAGCCTCCGGGAAGGCATATTGTTGCGCCGCCGCAGTCACGGGCATGAGGCGCACCCCGCGGTTGGCGGCCGCGTCCCGGCTGTCTGAGAAATGAACATACAGCCGGTTGCCAGCCGGGTCATGCCAGTAAGCGCCGGGCAATTCATCCGCCAAGGCGGCCGAAGGCACGCGCTGCAATTCTATATTCCGCAGGTTTTCCCACACTGTGGCCAGGACCGGATAAGGGCTGGGCGCCGACCATAAATAACGCCACTTCGGCGCGCGCTGAAAATCATCCAGGACCGGCGCGCCGCTGATGATCACCCGGCTGCGCGGCGCGGCCATGATCCGGATCGGCCGGCCGGGCGCGCCGGTTTGCGGCCGGCGCACATTGATTTCCAGTTGCGGCTCAAGGTATTCGCCTTCGCCGATGAGCAGCGTGTCGCCCGCCTGCAGTTCCGGCAGGCCGCGCCGGATGGTGCGCCAGGCGGAGGCGGGCGACAGCCCGTCGGCGGCGTCATCGCCGGCGTTCGCCACGTAAAAAGTCCGGCCCGGGGCCAGCAGCGGGCCGCAGCCGTAATCCTCCTCACGCCAGGCGGCCGGCTCAGCCAACTGCCGCAGCGTCTCCGATTCCTGGTTGGTTTCCATCACTTCCGCTTCCATGACCGCCCCCGGAGCGGCGGCGCCCAGGCACGTTCCAATCAAAATCAATCCGCCGAGACGCATTGTGAATTTCTCCGCGCGCATGCCATCTATCTTGAAAACCCGGAAAAGTCTGCCATCGTCCGCCGTGAATGGCAAGCGCAAACGCGGTGGATAGGGATTGACAGACAGCGCCCTCCATGCATATTATGCGCCCGTTAATCCACGCAGGCTGCTGCGTCACGGAAAGGAACCACGATGTATTTCACCGGATTCGCGGACGAGGCCGGCAAGGAACTGGGGACTCAAATCAAGGTCACCCGGGAACTGGGCTGGCAAAACATCGAAGCCCGCGGCATCCAGGTGGACGGCTTCCCCGCCGGCAATCTGCATGACATCCCGGACGCCGCTTTCGAGCGGGCGGCGGAACAGCTTGCGGCCGCCGGCGTGCAAATCAACTGCTTCGGCTCGGCCATCGGCAATTGGGGCAAGAAAATTGACGAACCCTTCGATTCCTCGCTCGCGGAAATCCGCCGCGCCATCCCCCGCATGCAGCGCCTGGGCACGAAGCTGGTGCGCATCATGAGTTTTGCCGTGCGCGACGGCGATGATCAGATGGAAAACGAGCGCTTCCGGCGCGTGCGCGAAATCCAGCGTATGTTTTCCGATGCCGGGCTGACTCCGGTGCATGAAAACTGCATGAATTACGGCGGTATGGGCTGGCCTTTCACCCTGAAATTGCTGGAAAACGTGCCGGGGCTGCAACTGGTGTTCGACACCGGCAACCCCATATTCAGCGATGACCGCAGCCGGCCGCCGCCCTACCCCAAACAATCCTCCTGGGAATTTTACCGCCATGTGCGCGACCGGGTGGTTTACATCCACATCAAGGACGGCCGGGTAGATCCGGCGACCGGCCAAAGGACCTATACCTATCCCGGCGAAGGCGAAGGCGACGTGCGGCGCATCATACAGGACCTGCTGGAACGCGGCTACGACGGCGGCATTTCCATTGAACCGCACATGGGCGCGGTTTACCACGATCCCGCCTCCCGGCATGCTTTGAATGCGCCTGATATTTACGTGGAATACGGGCGGCGCATGATGCGCATGGTGCGGGAACTTCAGGGCGAAGCCCCGCGGGCCGGCCGCGCTTGAACGGAACGGCAGCAGCCAATCTTACAGGAACAGGAACGGCGGAAGCGCAGGCCGGCCGCGCCCCGCCAATCCCAGCGACTTGTGAAAGCAACCGGCGCGACAATGAATATCCTGGGCCGGATCGGGGCGCGCGCCATCGCCCGGCTGGCGGGGATCAATTACCTGGCGGCCGCCGCCGGAACGCTGCTCTGGCTGGCCTGGCAGCCCCGGCACTGGCCGCGCACCACCCGTAATGTTTTCGCCCGCCAGCTTTTATTCACCGGCTTCGAGGCCTTGAACTTTGTGGCGCTGGCGGCGCTGATGGCCGGCATCTCGGTGGTGGTGCAAGCCCAATTATGGCTGGGCAAGGCCGGCCAGACCGAGCTGCTTGGCAAAATCCTGGTCATGGTCATCATCCGGGAACTGGGTCCGCTGCTGGTGAATTTCATCATCATCGGCCGCAGCGGCAATGCCATCGCCACGGAACTGGCCGGCATGAAAATCAATGGCGAAATCCAGGTGCTCGAGTCGCAGGGAATCGACACTTTGCTGTATCTGGCCATGCCCCGCGCCCTGGCCATGGCGCTGGCGGTGCTGTGCCTGACCGTCTGGTTCATTGTCATTTCGTTCGCCGGCGGTTATATTTGCGGCATCCTGGCGGGCGTCGGCGCCGGCGATCCGCTGATTTTTCTGGACAGCGTGCTGAAGGGACTGCGGCCGGCGGATGTCTTCAACCTGCTCTTCAAGACCCTGGCCCCCGGCATGGCGACGGGCATGATTTGCGTGATGGAAGGCTTAAGCGTCAAAACCGCCTTGACGGAAGTGCCGCAAGCCGCGACGCGCGCCGTCGTCGCTTCAATCGGAGCGCTCTTCGTCATTTCCGCCATGATTTCCGTGATCACTTATTTGTAAGGAATTAGGCTGAACGCGCCGGCGCCAAAGGAAACGGCATGCCAGAATCTGAAGTCATTTTAGATTTCGACCGGGCGCTGCCAGCGCCCCTGCCGGGGCAGACCCCGATGGAGGAGTTTACCCTGCAACTGCGCGCCGGCGAAATCCTCCTGGTGCGGGTGGAGCCAGGCAACGAACAATTGCCCCTGGCCGATGCCGCCCTGGGACTGGCGCCTCCGGCGCGAGGCCGGGTGCTGTTCCTGGGGACCGACTGGCAAGCTGCCGCGCCGGATGCAGCTTTAAGGATGCGCGCGCGCATCGGACGGGTTTTCGACCGCAGCGGCTGGATCAGCAACCTGGACGTCATCGAAAACATCACCCTGGCCCAGCGCCACCATACCCGGCGGCCCATCGCCGAGATCGAGGAGGAAGCGCAGCAACTGGCGCGGCAGTTCGGTCTGGCGGGCGTGCCCCCGGGCCGTCCGGCCGGCGTGCCGCACCGGGACTTGCGCCGGGCGGAATGGGCGCGGGCATGGATGGGCCGGCCGGACCTGGTCTGCCTGGAGCGGCCGGGCCAGGGCGTAGCCAATGAACACATCGCCGGCCTGGCGGCCGCCGTCCGTCAATTATGCGCGCGCGGTGGAGCGGCGCTCTGGATCGCCGGCGACGCCCGGGAAATCGAGGCGGTCGGCGCGGGAGCAAATATTCGGCGCCGGGCCATGCGCGGCCCGGCGCTGTCGGAGGAAAACTTATGAATACAGCCTTTAAATTCCGGTTTGTCAACGAAATCACCGGCGCCTTCGTCCTGTTGGCCGTGGCGGCCCTGGCGGCGGGCATTTTTTTCGCCGGCCGGGCGCAAGGCCTGTTTGAGCCGAAATTTCACCTGCACGCGCGGTTTACCACTGACGAAGGCAGTTTCGGCTTGAAGCGCGGCGCCGAAGTCCGCATCCGCGATACCGCCGCCGGCAGCGTTATCCGGCTGGCGCCGGACGCTGAAGGCAACATCCAGGCCACCTTCGAAATCAAGGAGAGTTTCCATGGATTTGTGCGCACCAGTTCCCGCGCCGTGGTCCGCAAGACCCTGGTGGTGGCCGGCGACGCCTACGTGGAAATCCTGGTCGGCAGCCGCCAGGATCCGCTGCTGCCGCACAACGCTTTGATCGAATGCGTCAAAGACACGGAAATCATCGGGCAGGCGATGAAACTGCTGGACGACCTGCGCGCGCAAACCATCCCGGCGCTGGAAAAACTGAGGGAGTTCCTCGACCAACTCCCCGCCGTTGCCGCGCAAACCACCGGCACGCTCGCCGCCGCCGAGACGCTTCTGCGCGTGGAAGCGCCGGCTTTAACCAGGCAAACCCGCGCCACGCTCGGCGCCGCCGAAGAACTCCTGCGTCGGGAAGCCCCCGACCTGGCCCGGCAAACCCAGGACACGCTCCGGGAAACCCAAAAAATTCTCGATGGGTTGCAACGCCACTGGCTCCTGCGCAAGTACATGCCCCCGCCGGAGCATGACCTGCTGCTGGCGCCGGAGGGCATCGGCCCATGACTGCCGGCGCCGCGGCCGAACCGCGGTTTGAACATTCCGCATTCAGAACAAATCAAACAGCGAGCCAACTATGAAAAATATCCTCCATAGCATCAGGCTATGCCTGTGCTTGTGCGCCGGCGTCTTGGCCCTGGCCGGTTGCCGTACCCCGCCGCCCCAGCGGCTGGACCCGGCCATCGAGCGGGAAGCCGCCGCCGGACGCAGCGCCTATGCCGCCGGATCGCTCGACCGCGCCGCCGTCTCTTTCGAGCGCGCCCTGCAGCGCGCCCGCCTGGTGGATGACAGCGCCGAAATCGCCCGCAACGCTTACAACCTGGCGGCTTGCCTGTCCGCGCTCCAGCGCTGGGATGATGCCGCCCTCCGCCTGGATGAAGCCGCGGCTGCCGCCGGCCCGCCGGCGCCGGCGGAATTCGTCATGCTGCGGATCAAGATTTTACGCGGCGCCGGCCGGACCAACGACGCCATTGCGCACGCTCGCGGCTGGCTGGATGACAGCCGCCGGTCTCCCCGTGCCGCTGAACGCCGGCCGGCCATGCAGGTTTTGCTCGCCGACATGCTGTGCGATGCCGGCGACCAGGCGGGCGCCGCGTCGGCGCTGGCGCAGGTTTCGGAACAATCGGCCGCCACCGCCGATCGCCTGACCCATGCCGATTGGCTGCGCACCCGGGCCCGGATCGCCGCCGCCAAGGGCGACCAAACCGCCGCCGGTCATTTATTCGACCAGGCCGCGGAAACTTGCCGGCAAGCCGCCCGTTATGCGGTCATGGCCGCCTGCCTGGCCGACGCCGGCCGCGCTTATGCCGCGCAGGGTGAACGCGCCGCCGCCGCCGACCGCCTGTACCGCGCCGCCCGCAGCCTGCACGAGCAAGGCGCGCCGGCCCCGGCCCGGGCCCTGTTGGACCAGGCACGTCCTCTGGCCAGCGGCACCGCGCGCCAACTCATTGAAAATCTGGCCGCTGAAATTGACCAAGCCGATCAGGATGTCCAGAACGTCCAGCCTTAAATGGCGGGCAGTCCCGGCAAATTCGACCCAGGCCGAGCATGGAAACCATTACCCCGCCAACTTCGCCGGCCGTCCCGGCATCCTGCGCCGGCATTCCGGCGGCCGCCGCCTGCCTGAGGGCCGGCGGCCTGGCGGTCTTTCCCACCGAGACGGTTTACGGACTGGGCGCCATTTATAACAATCTGCCGGCGCTGGCCCGTATTTTTGAAATCAAAAACCGGCCGCGTTTTGATCCGCTGATCGTGCATATCGCCGACCTGGCACAGATGGCTGGCCTGGCCGCCGCGATTCCGCCGGCCGCCCTGGCCCTGGCGGAAAAATTCTGGCCCGGCCCCCTGACCCTGGTGCTGCCAAAACGCGACTGCGTCCCCGACCTGGCCACCGCCGGCATGCCCAGTGTAGCCCTGCGCATGCCCCGGCATCCGCTGGCGCTGGAACTGATCGAAAGCGCCGGTGCGCCGCTCGCGGCGCCCAGCGCCAACCGGTTCGGCGGCATCAGCCCGACTACCGCCGCGGCGGCGCGCGCGGAACTGGGGGCGGCCGTGGAGATTTACCTGGACGGCGGCCCATGCGTTGTGGGATTGGAATCCACCGTGCTTTCCCTGCTGGAACCGGCGCCGGTGCTGCTGCGGCCTGGCGGCATCACCCTGGAAGCCATCGCCCGTGTGGCCGGCGGGGTGCGCCTGCCCGCCGGCGATGCCGAACGCCGGCGCCTCAGTCCCGGCGGACTTCCGCGCCATTACGCCCCGGCCACCCCGTTGCGCCTGTGGCAGCCTCCCGACCCGCCGCCGGATGCCGGCCGCGCGGCCTTGCTAACGCCATTGCCAGTGCCGGGAACCGAAGCTTTCGCCCAAGCGGAAATCCTGGCGCCGGACGGCGATCTGGCCGCGGCCGCGGCCGATTTATTTGCCGCGCTGCGTCGGCTGGATGCGGCGGGCTGGCCCTGCCTTTACGCGGTCCTGGCGCCGGAAGAAGGTCTGGGCCGGGCTATCAATGACCGCCTGCGCCGCGCCGCCGCTCCCGGCCGCTCTGCGCCGGCGGATGCGCGCGGCTGATCCGCCTCCTGGAATCCGCCTCCTGGAACTTGACAACCGGCAGAGGCCGGGTTATGGTGCCTATACATGCAAGCAATCGCGGCAGCGCATATCGGCAAATTTGTCCAGGCCTGCCGGGAGGCAGGCCGCCGCGGCCTGGTGCGCGCCAGCAGCGGCAACCTGTCCCTGCGGATTCCCGGCGGCCGCATGCTGGTCACGGCATCGCGCAGTTGGCTGGGACGTTTGACCGCAATGGACGTCTCCGTCTGCCGCATCAGCGACGGTGCGCCGCTGGCGGGGTGCCCGCCTTCGGTTGAGTCGGCCTTCCACGCGGGCATTTTCCAAGCGCGGCCGGATATACATGTTGTGCTGCATTTCCAGACGCCCTGCGCCACCGCGCTGGCCTGCCGGGCGGCGCCGCCGCGAAACTACTTTGTCATTCCGGAAATTCCGTTTTACATCGGCCCGGTGGCCGCCGTGCCCTACCTGCCGCCCGGGTCGCCGGCATTAGCTCGTGCGGTCATCGCGGCCATGCGCGGACACAACCTGGCTATGCTGGCCAATCATGGCCAGGTCACAGCGGCCTGCGATCTGGATCACGCGCTGCAGAATGCCGAGTTTTTCGAGCTGGCCTGCGAGATCATACTCCGCGGCGGCAAACAAGTCAGGCCGCTGCCCAAAAAGGCGGCGCAGGCGCTGCAAGCGGCCGCCCGCCCGGCCGTCTGCTAGAACTAGGGGAAGATTCTCTCACGAAGCCGCAAAGACATCAAGACGGATGAAAACCAAATTTTCACGGGACGCCCCGCAGGCGCCGGCGGTCCGGCCGCGCTTTACTTGCGGCGCCGCCGGCTGGCAACGTCTGGTACAATGACAAAATGTGCGCTGGCATGAGGCGCCAGTTCCAGGCTGAGCCGCAGATATGCGGCGTTTTTTTCCACTAAATGCCAGGGGCAATCGCACCGGATGCGCGCCGGGGCCAGCCGGGGCAGGCGGATGGTCAGCACCGGCCGGATGGTTTGCGCCGGCGCGGGGTGGTTGTCTTCCATGACGACGATATTCGCCTGTCCGCGGCGGTCGTAAAAGGCGATCAACTTGCCCGCGGTGGATTCGACTGCCGGCCGGCCCGCCCAGCGCAGCGCCAGGGCCATGGCCCGGTTCATCAACACGCTCCGGCTTTCCTTGCCGTAGGACACCAGGTTTTTCAAATCCAGCCGCTGAACCATGGTCGGAGGTATGGTGAAAAAAACCGTCCGGCCCCATCGGGTTTGCCGGCATACCAGGGCGGCCGCCAGTTTCCGGCCGCGTGCATCCAGTCCCGCGATCAGCGTTGCGGCCGATGCGGCATCGTAGGCCGCCCGGCAATGCGGCGTAGCGCATTCCTCCGCCGCGGCCGGCAAGTCCCGCCAAATGCCGGCGCGGCCGGCGGCCGCCTGCAGAGCGCGCAGTGGGAGCGGCCGCTCCAGGCGGCGGATGCCGAACAAGTCGGCCAGGCTGCCGGCTTCCTCGAACCCGACCAGGGCCACACCCCGCGCATGCAGGCGGCGGATCGCCTGCTGGATTGCCATGGAAACGCCGGTCAGCGGCGGCAGCACCAGGGAATGCGCGTCTGCCGGATCGAGTTGCTCGATCGCCGCCAAGTCCGCCAGGAACCCGGCCTGCTGGCCATCCAAACGCGCCTGCTCATAGGCGAAGGCCGGCGCTTCCTCGGCCGTATTGACGACATCGTGGTAGTCCAGGCGCAACTCGAAATCAGGATTGGTGCGGGTGGGCGTAAATGTATCCGGATGCGCCAGGCAGGCGCCGCGGCTGACGGCAAAGGCGGTTGTCCGCAACGGCCGCGCCGGCGGATGCTTGCGGATCGTTCCCCAGGCGCGGAGCATTTCGCGGTAATGCGCCTGGTTCCAGGCCATGGCCTGAAACCCGTTGTCCCGCCAAAAATGCCAGCCGGCGGCGTCGAACCAGGCGGCCGCAAAGGCATACTCGAAAAAAGTTTTCCGGAAGAACGGCGGCGGGGTATGCGAGTGGCCGTAAGGCGGCCTGCCGTACACCGGGCGCAAATCGCTGGCGCAGCCGTTAATGCCATAGACTTCGGGGTAGATTTTCAGGCCCGGCCCTTCCATTTTCAGGGCGGCAAGCATGAAGACCGCGCGTTGCAGCGGATAGCCGCACATGTAGGGATAATCCTCCAGCAGCATCGGGCCGTCATAAAACCGCTCCAGGCGGCGGCGCAAGTCGCGGCCGGTGTACCGCGCGAAATACGCGCCCTTGTAAGCGGAACCATAAGGCGGGTAAATGCCGTAAGTCACCCATTCCGCGCCGGCATTGACCGCGCGCAAGCGCCGGTGCATGGCCGGCAAATGTTCCTGCAGCATGTACTGGTTGAAAAATTCCACCCACTCCTTCCAATGCCGGGTCAGCAGTTCGCAATACATTTCAAAGCTCAATTTCCGGCTGCTCGCGATCGCCGCCGCGTCCAGGCTGGCGGCTGCCTGGTTCCGGCTCCGGCGGTCCGCCGGCGCCGGGCCGGCCGGCGGATGCCGCCGGAGGAATTTCAGCAATGCGTCCAGCACCACCTGGTCGTAACCGCCGTGCCACAGATCGTGCCGCTGATTCCAGTAAATCCGGTCGGCATGCGGCAACACGTCCGCATTTTTTTCCGGGTCTTTCTCCGGCGTCATGCGGCGGTGCAGTTCCACTACCCATTTGCGCCGGTAAAGATGGACTACATTCCAGATCCGATCGCGCCGCGCCGGCAAAATCTGATGGCAGCAATTGGCCAGGTAATGCGCGGCGTCCACCCCGCGTCCCACCCAGGGATCGAAGGCGCCGGTTTCCGTGGCGTAGTCCGGGATATTCGGAATCAGGTCCGGCAGCCCGGAAGCCTGCGGAGGCGACGGCGCCGCCGGGTCGGCGGACATCACTTCAAACGCGCTGCGGGTTGCAAGGATCCGTTCCTCGCCGCGCCGTAATTCCGCGCGGAGATGATATACCCCGATCCGCAGTCCCGTAAAAATCACCGGCGCGGAGATGAAGGTGGCGGCGCCCAGGCGCGCGGCCAGTTGCGCCGATAAATCGTCGCCCGCCGCGGTCAGTTTCACCGGCCGGGCCCGCTGTTTGGGCGCTTGATAAGCATCCTCCAAAGTCACCTGGAGCGACAAGTCCGCGGCGCGCCAATCCGGTCGGCGATGGCGCACCCGGCAGGTCAGCCGTACGCGCTCGGAAGTCAGGAAAAAGTGGTTGTTTTGCGCGAAGGCCAGCGCCGCCGCGCGGCGTTTTTCGGTCCGGGGTATCATGGCGGCGATTTGCTTGTCGGGCGGCGATAGAATTTCCAGCACGGCCGCGCCGGGATCGAGCGCCGGACCGTTGTAAACCACTTTCCCGGTTTGCGGACACACCAGCATTTCGGCGGGGCCGCCCGCCAGCGCCAGGCGGTCTTCCGCCTCGTAATATTCATAGCCCAGCGCCAGCCAGGTCCGGTCCGGCAACCCCCGGAACAGCAACTCCCGGCACGCCGGCCCTTCCGCGTCGCAGGGCCAATCGCCGGACGAGCGCGGATTCCAATGTTCCTTCAAACCCAGGGATCCGGTATGCAGGTAATATTTTTGCGGCGCGTCTTCGCCGCTTTCCACCCGCACGTAAGGCCGCGTCAAGCGCGAATTCCCGCGCAACCCGCGGAAGTCGCACACCGACGGCGGACGCTGAGCAGGACCGCCTTCCAGCGCGGCCGCCAGCTTTGTCCGCCGCGGACTGCGCCAGCCGGCGATGCGGAACCGCCAGGGATCGGTCATCCCGTTCCAATCGGCGGGCAATTCGAAGCAGCGTTCGGGCCAGAGCCGCCGCCATGTTTCGCGTTCGCGCGATTGAATCCGCACCTGCCGGATATCCAGCACATAAAACTGAGCTGCATAAGCGCGGTCCAGGCCGATCAAGCCCGGCCCATCGCATGTGCGCGCCGGGTCGGCAAACCGGGCCGCGCAAATATCCTGGTGGTAAAACGCAAACGAGCAGGCGCCGATTTTCAGTCGCAGCCGGCAATCCGACGTCGGCGGCGTCGCGGGCGCGCCGGACAGCCGCGGCGCGCGCGCCAGGGTGTCAATATTCCCGTCGCGATAGATGCCAAAGACGGTTTCCAGCCCCTGGTCGCCGCCCCAGGCGTGTTGAATGCAATAGCCTGCGCGCCGCCGGGGATCATACCGGAAATAAATGCGCAAGGCGCACCGCGCGCTGTAAACGTCGCTGCGCGCCGTGAACGTCACCTGGGCCGTCCGCGCCGGGGGGGCCGGCGGGAAATGCAGGTTGCCGGCGAACAGGAAGCGCAGGGCGCCGCCGCGTATTTCCGCCAGGTCATGGAACAGGTCGGCATGCCGTTCCACCGCCCATCCCTGCGGCGCCGTCCCATCCAACTGGGACTGGAAATCATCCTGGTAAATCAAGTTGTCAGACACCTTTGATTTGCAGAATGGTGTTTGCATGAGTAATTCTTTGGAGCCTTAAACTACGGCAACTGCCAAAAAAGACAAGCAAATTTGCTTGTCTTCCTTAACGGCGCGCAGTTAATATGCAGCTTATAAATTTTTTCGAGATCGGATCCGGCCGTCAGATTGACGCCGGCGCCGGCTCCCGGATCGTTTTTTTTACATAATATATGTCAAACGTAAAAGACCGACTGCCCGGCTGGATGTTGATATCGTTCGCGGCCGCCATGCTGGCCCTGTCTGCCGCCACGGGTTGGTACTACCAGCATGGACGGCGGATGATCGAAGCAAGAGCCGCGGACCATTTAACCGCCATCGGCCGTTTGAAAACCGGCCAGATCGCCGCGTGGCGCAGAGAGCGGCTGGCCGACGCCGCCGTCCTGGCCCAGGGCGTCGCCTTTTCCGCTAAAGTCGCCCGGTTTCTGGCGGGTCAGGACAGGGAAGACACGCAAGAATTGCGGGCGTGGTTGCGCCGTTACCAGGAGCATTATCATTATGCGGATATCCTGCTGATTGACCGCCAGGGCTCCTGCCGGCTCAACCTCTCGGGCAAGCAGATGGCGGCGGAAAAATTCCAGCCGGCGCTGGCGCCCGCCTTTGAAATGCGGCGGCCTTATTTGACCGACCTGCACTCCGATCAGGATATTCCCGCCGCGCATGTCGGCGCAATCGCGCCCATCTTCGCCGGGAACGATCCGGCGACCGAACCCCTGGGCGCGATCATCCTGATTACCTACGCCGACCAGTACCTCTTTCCGCTGTTGCAAACCTGGCCCGCGCCCAGTTAAACCGCGGAAACCATCCTTTCCCGCCGGGATGGCGCGGACATTTTATTGATAACACCACTGCGGCATCAGCCGGATGCCGACCAGCCCCGGCGTATGCCCTTAACCCAGACGAATGTGCCGGCCGTTCAGGCGGCCCTGGGACACGCGGGGGTCGCGGCGGGCGTGGATTACCGCGGCGCCAGGGTTCTGGCCTACGCCGCTGCCATCGCCAACACACCCTGGTTCCTGGTGGCCAAGCAGGACGAGGCGGAAATCTTCGCCGATTGGCGGTATCGCAGCCGGATGATCCTGGGCGCCTTCCTGGCCTGGGCCGCCGGCATCATCGGCATCGGGGCCGCTGCCTGGCAGCGCAACAACAAGGCGCATTACTGCGCCTTGTATCAAGCCGAAGCCCGGCAGCGCGCCGCGGCGGAAGAGGAAGCGATGATCCTGTGCTCCATCGGCGACGCCGTCATTGCCGCCGACTCGGCCGGCCGGGTGAAAGTAATGAACGGCGTGGCCGAGGAACTTACCGGCTGGACCGAGCAAGAAGCCATCGGCAAACCGCTGGCCGAGGTCTTCAACATCATCAACGAAGAAACCCGGCAGCCGGCGGAAAATCCGGTGGCGAAAGTCCTGCGGGAAGGCGTCGTGGGCGGCCTCGCCAACCACACCCTGCTGATCTCCCGGGACGGCCGCGAGCGGCCCATCGCCGATTCCGCCGCGCCGATTTACGACGAGGCCGGCGGCATCGTCGGGGTGGTTTTGATCTTCCGCGACAAGACCGCCGAATGGAACTACCGGACGCTCTTCGAAAAAATGCTTGACGGCTTCGCCGTGCACGAATTGATCTGCGACGAGCAGGGCCGGCCGGCGGACTACCGCTTCCTGGAAGTCAATCCCGCCGCCGAAAGCATGCTGGGCAAGCCCGCCGGGGAGATCATCGGCAAGACGATCAGCCAGTTGCTGCCCAAAACCGAGCGTAACTGGATTGAAATCTACGGCCGCGTGGTGCAAACCGGCCGTCCCGCCCGCTTTGCGGCTTACGCCCAGGCGTTGAACAAGCATTTCGAGGTATCGGCCTTCCGCACGCATGCCCATCAATTCGCCGCTATCTTCCAGGATGTCACCGCGCGCCACCAGACCGAGCAGGCGCTGCAGGAGAGCGAACGCCGGCACCGTTCGCTCACCGACGATGTGCTGGACAACACGGAAGTCGGCATAATCATCCTGGACGCCCAGTTCAACGTGGTTTTGATCAACCATGCCATCGAGCGTTTCTTCGGATTGCAGCGGGAACAGGCTGTTGGCCAAAACAAGCGGCGCCTGATACAGGAGCAGATTGCCGGCATCTTCGAGGATCCGGTGGAATTCCAAGCCCGGCTCTTCGCCACGTATGCCAACAACTCCTATGTCGAAAAATTTGAATGCCGGGTGATGCCCGACGGGCCGCGGGAAGGGCGCTGGCTCCAGCATTGGAGCAAGCCGATCGGCGCCGGCCTGTATGCCGGCGGCCGGATCGAGTATTATTACGACATCACCGAACTCAAACAGGCGGAAGAAGAGCAGCGGCGGCTGTTCTCGGCGATCGAACAAAGCGGCGATATTGTCATCATCACCGATCCGGAAGCGAATATCCAGTACGTCAACCGGACCTTCGAGCAAATCACCGGCTACATCCGCGCGGAAGTCCTGGGCAAGAATCCGCGCCTCCTGAAAAGCGGCAAACAGGGCGAAGGCTTTTACCGCGAGATGTGGGATCACCTGGCGGAAGGCAAGGTTTTTCGCGCGTGCATGATTAACAAGTGCAAAGACGGCTCGTTATACACTGAGGACGCCACCATCTCGCCGGTCTTCGACAAAGCCGGCAAAATCGTCAATTACGTTGGCGTCAAGCGCGATATGACCGAGCGCCTGTCCATGGAAGCCCAACTGCAGCAGGCGCAGAAAATGGAACTGGTCGGCCGGCTGGCGGGCGGCGTGGCTCACGATTTCAATAACATGCTCAGCGCCATCCTGGGCAATGCGGAATTAGTATTGGAGCAAACGCCGGCGGAATCTCCGACTTACCCGGAAATCCAGGAAATCATCGCCGCCGCCAAGCGTTCCGCGGGCATCACGCAGCAGTTGCTGGCGTTTGCCCGCAGGCAAATCATTTCTCCCAAAATGCTGGATTTGAATGATAGCATATCCAGCATGCTCAAGATGCTGCAACGCCTGATCGGGGAGAATATTGACCTGGCCTGGCTGCCTTCCAAAACCGCCTGCATCGTGAACATAGATCCTTCGCAACTGAGCCAGGTGCTGGTCAACCTTTGCGTCAATGCCCGGGATGCCATCCATAATATCGGCAAAATCACGATTGAAACCAGCAAGATCAAGCTGGATGAACAGTATCGCGCCATCCATCCGGAAGCCGCACCCGGCCCGTATGTCATTTTAAAAGTCAGCGATAACGGCAGCGGCATGGATGCGGAAACGATGAGCCATCTTTTCGAACCGTTTTTCACGACCAAAGAAGTCGGCCGCGGCACCGGCCTGGGCCTGGCCACGGTGCATGGCATCGTGACGCAAAATCACGGATTCATCCAGGTGGAAAGCCAGCCCGGCCAGGGCGCCTATTTCCAGATTTTTCTGCCTTGCCAGGCGCACGCGCCGGTGGAACCGCCGGCGCCGCCGCCGGCGGACCTGCCCCGGGGCAATGGCGAGATCATCCTGGTGGTGGAAGATGAAATCGCCGTCCTGCGTTACGCCCAGACGATCCTGAACCGGCTGGGTTACCAGGTGCTGACGGCCGCCGACCCGCAAATCGCGCTGCAACTGGCGCGGGAACATGCCGGCGCGATTAAGCTGCTCATCACGGATGTCGTCATGCCCGAAATGAACGGCCGCGACCTGGCCGCCAGGATTACCGAGCAATCACCCGGACTCAAGTGCGTGTTCATGTCCGGCTATACCGCCAACGCCATTGCCCACCATGGCGTGCTCGATCAGAATGTTTTTTTCATGCAAAAGCCGTTTTCCCGCCAGGAACTGGCCGCCATCGTCCAGAAGGCGCTCTCGGCAACCTAGCTTGGCCGTTGGCAATGGCGCGGCCAGACCCATCAGCCGCTTATCCCGGTACGGCGCTCCCATCCATTAATCTTCTGAGATGGCCGTCTGGCCGGCGCATGACGCCGCCCTGATAATTCGTTCCGGCGGCGCATATTTGATTGTTCGTAACAAGTCAAGTGTCCGCTTTTTGTAACAAGTGATCTGTCCGATTTGTTATTGTGTGTTGTTGCTCCTGGGGTGAGGATTTTCCTCCCCCGCGGGGGAGGAAAAAGTTTATGCGACGTCCTCCAGCGACGCCGAAATGTTCAACGGTCCTTGGTAGCGGCCAACCACATGCGGGCCATAACGGATGGACACCGTGCCATCGAGGTGCTCGCAGACTTTAACCCGGCACTTGGCGAAGCTGAAACGCCATTTTGATGGTCCAATCTGCAAGCGGCGACTCCCGACAGCCACGGTATTGTCATTTTGAACCTCTCGCGCATGCTGCACACAGAAAATGCTGTCCAAATCCTGCTCACCGCAAGGCACGAAACACGTTCCTGTTTCCCGCGCCTTCACCTTCATGTTGCGATTGAAGGAAGGCAGAAACTGTTGTTGAATATAGACGTTGGCCTCGGCCATCGTCCGGATTCCCGCCTGCCTTAATTCCTGCGGCAGGCGCCCTTGCCAGGTCTTAAACATCCGCTCTATTCGCCCACGTCCCTGGGGGCTATAGCTCGGAATATGTTCGATCCCCAACTGTTGCAACGCCCGTCCAATTTGCGTCAATTGACGCCGGTCCACCGCCCCGCCTTCTTTGGGCGTATAAAAGAAATGACTGCCACGATCCGTGTACAGACTGCAGAAAACCCCATGTTTAATAATGACTTCTTTCAACCCCTTCATCACCGTTAATGTCCCTTCCTGGGGCACAAGATAGGCCGTGTAGACTTCGCTGGTGGCATCGTCCATCACCAGGATCAGATCCTGCTTCTGGCCCGCCAGCAGGGGCAACCAGGCATGGGTGCTGCCATCCACCATCAACATCATCCCCGCCATTGGTCGCCGTTCCCGCTGCTGCCGATGCGGCCCTCGTTTCCGGGCCTTCGCCACCAACCCGGCCGTCTGCAAGGCGCTCTTGACCCACTGATAACTGAGCTCGATCCCATGCTCCGCCTGCAGCTTCTCGTGAAAATGCCTCACATTGAAATCCATGTATTCTTCTCGGTACAACCTCAGCACCTGCTTCACCGTCGCAAGGGGCACGCGCCGCGGCCCCGGTATCTTCCGCCGACGATCCAGCAGCCCGTCGTAACCATACCGCTCGTAGCGCCCTTTCCAGCGCCGCATGGTCCGGTAGCTCACACCTAGTATCTCCGCCGCCTCCCACCACATTAACCGCCCTTCAATCGCACGCAAGATCACTTCCTGTACCTTCATTGCCCGCTCCAGTGCTGCCTTCGGATATTCATCCATATAACCCCCCTTTGAATGCACCATCCTGACAGCTTTAAGCGGACAAATCATTTGTTAATTATGCGGCCAAGTCATTTGTTTACGACAACGGCGCATATTTGATTTGCGCGGGTATCGGGATTTTGTTAACGTGCGAGGCTGTTTTGATGAACCTTCAAACAGCCCGACCATGGCATATCGTTTAGAAATCGGCCCGCGGCCCGGCGCGGCGGACACGCGCGGCGCTCTGGTGGAACGCCAGGCGCGGACAGCCCTCGGATTGCGCCTGGCTGCCGTCCATACCCGCACAGCGTACATCATCGACGCCGACCTGACAGCAACGGAGCGGGCAACCATCCGCCGGGAGTTTACCGACCCCATCGTGGAAATTTCGGCCGCGGGGCGGCTGCCGCCGCCGCGCCGGTTCGACTGGCTGATCGAAGTCGGATTTAAACCCGGCGTGACGGACAATGTCGGCAATACGGCGCGGACCGCGCTGCGGGATGTCCTGGACCGCCGCCTGCCTGACAGCGTCCGCGTTGACACCGCCACACAATATTTTATCGCTTTCCCGGCCGGCGCCGGCCGGCCGCGCCAGGTCCGGCAACTGGCGGAAAAATTGCTGGCCAATCCCCTGATCCATACCATCGCCATCCATGCGGCCGCCGCCTGGCGGCGACAAACGCCGGACGCTGAGGGCCCGGCCCCGCACGAACAGCAACCGCTGGAGGTCAAAACTTACGACTTGCGCGGTTCGGACGCAGATTTGCTGAAGTTCAGCCGCGACCATGTCCTTTCCTGCAGCCTGGCGGAAATGCGGGCGATCCGCGCCTACTTCCGCCGGCCGGCGGTCCGCCGGGCGCGGCAGGAGCTGGGCCTGCCGCCAACGCCGACGGATGTCGAAGTGGAATGCCTCGCCCAGACCTGGTCGGAACATTGCAGCCACAAGATTTTCGCCGCGCAGATTGACTACCGCGATGAGCGCGGACGGCGGCAAACGATCAAATCGTTATATCGGACATTTATCAAGCATGCCACGCGCCAGGTCGCCCGCCGGCGCAACTGGCTGGTCTCGGTGTTCACCGACAATGCCGGCGTCATCCGTTTTACGCCCCGGCACCACCTGGTTTACAAGGTCGAGACCCACAACAGTCCTTCCGCGCTTGATCCCTACGGCGGGGCCATGACCGGCATCGTCGGCGTCAACCGCGATCCGATGGGCACCGGCATGGGCGCGTCCCTGCTGTGCAACGTCTGGGGCTATTGCCTCGGTTCACCCTTTTACCGCGGGCATTTGCCGGCCGGTTTAATGCATCCGCGGCGTATCCGCGACGGCGTACACCAGGGCGTGATTGAAGGCGGCAACCAGAGCGGCATCCCCTGGATGCGGGGGTGGGAATTTTTTGATGACCGTTTCATCGGCAAGCCCCTGGTGTTCTGCGGCACAGTCGGCCTGCTGCCGGTGCAGGTCAACGGCCGGCCCTCGGAACGGAAGGAGGTCCGGCCGGGCGATCTCCTGGTGGCGATGGGCGGCCGCATTGGCAAGGACGGCATTCACGGCGCGACTTTTTCCTCCGAGGAATTGCGGGAGGATTCACCGACCCAGGCGGTGCAGATCGGCGACCCCATCACCCAGCGCAAGATGTATGAATGCCTCCTGGAAGCCCGTGACCGGGGTTTGTACCGCTGCATCACGGATAACGGCGCGGGCGGCTTAAGCTGCGCGGCCGGGGAAATGGGGCGGATTGCCGGCGGGGTCGAATTGGACCTGGCGCGTGCGCCGCTGAAATACCAGGGCTTGCAGCCGTGGGAAATCCTGCTTTCCGAGGCCCAGGAACGGATGACCCTGGCGGTGCCGCCCAACCGCGTCCGGGCGCTGCTGCGCCTGGCGCACCGACGCGATGTCGAGGCCGCGGTGCTGGGGCGTTTTACCGATACCGGCGTTTTCCTGATCCGCCACGGCGCTCAAACCGTCGGACGCCTGGAACTGCGGTTTCTCTACGGCGGCTGCCCGACCTTGCGCCTGCAAGCGCGCTGGCGTCCGCCCCGCAAGGCCCCGCCGCGCCTGCCGGCGCCCGGGCGGCGCGACCGGGTGCTGACGCAACTGCTGCAATCGCCGAATCTCTGTTCCCGCGAATTTAAAAGCCGGCAATACGACGCCGAAGTCAAGGGCTTGAGCGTGGTCAAACCCTTTGTCGGCGTCCATGGCGACATGCCCGCGGACGCCACCGTCATGCGCGCGGATTATCGCAGCCCGGAGGGGATCGTCCTGGCCGAAGGCATCAATCCGTTTTATTCCGATCTCGATACCGGCGCGATGGCGGCCGCGGTTGTGGATGAGGCCGTGCGCCGGGCCATCAGCGCCGGCGCCGACCCCGAGCATCTGGCGGGCCTGGATAATTTCTGCTGGCCGGATCCGGTGCAATCCCCGAAGATTCCCGATGGGGCTTACAAACTGGCGCAGTTGGTGCGCGCCTGCCAGGCGCTGCATGACACCACGGTCGCCTTCGGCGTGCCCTGCATCTCAGGCAAGGATAGCTGCAAAAACGACTCGACGCGGGGGGGCCGCCTGATCTCCATCCCCCCCATCCTGCTGTTTTCCACGATCGGTAAAATCGCCGATGTGCGCCGGGCCGTCACCATGGAAGTCAAGCAGCCGGGCGACCTGGTGTTCCTGGTGGGCCTGACCGCCCCCGAATTGGGCGCCTCCGCCTTTTACCGGCTGCTGGCGGCGCAGCAAAAGCAGCCCGCCCATATCGGCGGACGCCTGCCGGACCTGAATCCCGACCGGGCCCGGCGCACCTACCGCGCCATGCATCAGGCCATCCAGGCCGGCCTGTTGCGCTCTTCCCATACCCCTGCTCGCGGCGGCCTGGCCGTGGCCCTGGCCTTGGCCGCCCTGGGCGGCGATCTCGGCCTGGAAATCGATCTGGATCAATTGCCCGCTGCCAGCCGCCTGTCGCCGGATGAAAAACTGTTTTCCGAATCCAACAGCCGGTTTATCGTCACCGCCGCTCCCGCCCATGCCGAACGCCTGGCTGAAATTTTCCAGGGACTGCCCTGCGCCCTGATCGGCCGGGTCGCGCGCCGGAAGCTTCTGAGCGTGCGCGACGGCGGCCGGCTGGTATTGCAGGCCGGACTGGCCGAATTGCGCCGGGCATATAAGCGAACGTTGCAAGACCTATGAAACACCGCCGACCCAGAGTCCTGATCGTTACCGGTTACGGCGTGAACTGCGAAGCCGAATCGGCTTACGCCTGGGAATTGGCCGGCGCCCGCCCGGTCAAAATGCACCTGAACGATTTGCTGGCGGCGCCCCGGCAACTCGACCGTTACCAGGCATTGATGTTCATCGGCGGATTTTCGTTCGGCGATCACATGGGATCGGGGCACGTGTTGGCATTACGCTGGCGGCATTGCCTGCGCGATGCATTATGCCGTTTTCTCGCGCGCGGACGGCTGGCGCTGGGCATCTGCAACGGCTTCCAGGTCATGGTCAAACTGGGCCTGCTGCCCGGCCTGGACAACGGGAATCATCCTGCCGTAAAACCGGGAGCGCACACCTGCCGCCTGGAGCAGCAAGCGGCGCTGACCCACAATCGTTGCGGCGTTTTCCAGAATTTCTGGGTGACCATCCGGTTCGATCCCCGCAGCCCATGCGTCTTTACCCGGGGGCTGGATCGGATGGAAATACCCATCCGGCACGGCGAAGGACGGCTTTACGCGCCGGCGCCCGGCTTGCTGGATGAATTGGAGCGCCGCGGGTGTATCCCCTGCCGTTACATCCATCCGCGCACCGGGCGGCCGACGATGCGCTTTCCTCATAATCCCAACGGCTCGCAGCGGGCCATCGCCGGACTCTGCAGTCCGGACGGCCGGGTGTTCGGAATGATGCCCCATCCGGAAGCCTATTTATTCCCTGAAAACCATCCGCAATGGCCGCGCCAGAAACTGGCCGGCACGCTGCCGCGGCATGGCGCCGGCCTGGCTGTTTTCAAAAACGCCGTGGAATACCTGCAATGATCGCCATCGTTGATTATCGCGCGGGCAATCTCACCAGCGTGCGCCTGGCTTTCGAAGCCTTGCAGGCGCCCGCCATCGTCACTCGCGCGCCGGACGCCATCGCCGGCGCCGCGCGGGTAGTGTTTCCCGGCGTCGGCGCCGCCGGCGCCGCCATGGCTAACCTGAAAGCCCTGGGCCTGGCGGAGCCGCTGCGGGAGGCCGCGCGCCGCGGCACGCCCTTCCTCGGCATTTGCCTGGGCGCGCAGGCGCTTTTCGATTTTCTGGAGGAGGATGGCGGAGTGCCGGGCCTGGGCCTCCTGCCCGGCACGGTCAGGAAATTCGCGCCGGCCGACCGGCGCGACAAGGTTCCCCAAATCGGCTGGAATGCCGTCCGCTGGCAAAGGCCCCACTCGCTTTGCGCCGGGATCGAGAGCGGCAGCGAATTTTACTTTGTCCATAGTTATTACATCGTCCCCGCCCGGCCGGAAGACACCCTGGGCGCAACCGATTATGCCGGCGTAAGTTTCACCGCCATGGCGGCGCGGGGCAACCTGGCTGCCGCCCAGTTTCATCCGGAAAAATCCGGGCGCATCGGCCTGCAATTGCTGAAAAATTTTATCCGTTGGACACCCCATGCTGACTAAACGCATCATCCCCTGCCTGGACGTCCGGAACGGCCGGGTGACCAAGGGCGTTAAATTCCAGGACAACATCGCCCTGGGCGATCCGGTGGAAATGGCGGCCGCTTACAGCGCCAACGGATGCGATGAACTGGTGTTTTACGACATCGCCGCCTCCGCCGAAAGCCGGCCGATCGACCTGGCCATGGTCCAGTCAGTCGCGCGCGCCATCCGGATTCCGTTTGCCGTCGGCGGCGGCGTCGGCGGCCTAGCCGATATGGAAGCCGTGCTGCAAGCCGGCGCGGAAAAAATTTCCGTCAACTCGCTGGCGGTGCGCTGCCCCCGGATCATCGCCGAAGGCGCGCGCGCCTTCGGCGCGCAATGCATCGTGCTGGGCATGGACCCCGTCAGCGCGCCTGGCGACCCGCGGTTTCCCAGCGGCTATGAAATCACCATCCGCGGCTGCCGCGAGCGCACGGGGCTGGATGCCTTGGAATGGGCTAAACGCGCGGCCGGCCTGGGCGCGGGCGAGATTGTCGTCAATTCCGTGGATGCCGACGGCACGCGCGCCGGGTATGAATTACGCCTGACCCGCATGATCGCCGATGCGGTGGACGTGCCGGTGGTGGCCTCCGGCGGCGCCGGCCGGCCGGAACATCTAGCGGCCGCGTTCCGCGAGGGTGGCGCAGACGCGGCCATCATTGCCGGCATCCTGCATACGGGCGCATACACCATTGCCAGCATCAAGCAGGCATTGGCGGCCGACGGCATCCCCGTCCGTCAAAAATGGTGAATCCAGAACTATTAACAGGGTTCGGTTCCTGAGTAGCGCCGCGCCATGGCGCTATGACAGCAGACACCAATGCCCGATTGTTGATGTACTCGCCTTCACAGCCCGCCGCCCCAACAGATTGTGATTGCATAAGATGCAGCTACTTGATATGGTATGTTTCAGGTTAAGCCGGAACCCGCTGTCAGGCGGGCGCGGTGTTTAAAATTTCTACCGGAGCATGGCGCAGTGTACCTAAAAGCTTTGGAATTGGTTGGGTTTAAAAGTTTTGCAAATCGGACCCGTCTGGACTTCAATCCTGGTATGACGGCGATTGTCGGGCCGAATGGCTGCGGCAAAAGCAATGTTTCCGACGCGGTCCGCTGGGTGTTGGGTGAGCAGAGCGCCAAGCTGCTGCGCGGCGCGAAGATGGAAGACTGCATCTTCAACGGCACGGATAACCGCAAACCGCTGGGCATGGCGGAAGTCAGCCTGGTCCTGGCGGACTGCGAGCAGACGCTGGGCACGGAGTTCAACGAGGTCACCGTCACCCGCCGCGTCTTCCGTTCCGGCGAGGGCCAGTATTTCATTAATAAAACACCCTGCCGCCTGCGGGATATCCAACGCCTGTTCATGGACACGGGCATCGGGACCAGTTCCTACTCGCTCATGGAACAGGGCCGCATTGACCTGATCCTGAGTTCCCGGCCGGAAGACCGGCGCGAGGTTTTCGAGGAAGCCAGCGGCATCACCAAGTTCAAGTCCGACAAACGCGAAGCCCTGCGCAAGCTGGAGCAGACGGAAGCCAACCTGCTGCGCCTGGCCGATATCATCAAGGAGGTGCGCCGGCAAATCATCTCCTTGCAGCGCCAGGCCGGCAAGGCGGCGCGTTACAAGAAGCACCAGGAGGAATTGCGCCGGCTGGATATTTTCGTCGCGCGTGAAAAGCTGAAAAGCATGGACGTCGAACGCACCGAAAACGAACGGCGGCTGGAATCCATCCGGCGGGAACTGGCCCAACGCCAGGAATCCATCCGGCAGCATGAGAGCCTGGGCGCCTCCCTGCGCGAACGCTTGGAAGCGGCCGAAGATGAAGCCGGCGGCGCCCAGCAGGCGTTGCTGGAATTGACCCGGCAGCGCGACCGCGCGCGCCAGGTGATTGAGCACAGCGAACGCCGCATCCAGGAACTCGAAGCGCAATGCGCGCGCGATGCCGCCGACACCGCCGGCGCCGGCGGGGAGCTGGATCAAACCCGGAAGGAACTGGAAGAATCCCAGCAGCGGCTGGCGGCGGCGGAAGGCGAATTTGCGGCCGCCCAAGCCGAATTGCAGGCGCAAGCCCAGAAACTGGCCGGCCACGAAAAACTGATCGCCGCCGCCAAGCAGGCCGTCACGCGCCTGCTGTCCGAATCCATGGAATTGGAAAACCGCCTGGCCCAGATTCAGAACGAGCTGCACAAACTTGAAAACGAAGACCGCAACATCGCCAGCCGCCGCGAACGCTGCGCCGCCGAGCAGGAAAACCTTAAATTGCTGCTCAGCGGACACCAGAAACGCGTCGCGGAATTGAAGCAAATCCGCGCCGAATCGCAAGCCGTCCAGGCCCAGGCCGCCCAAGCCCTGGCGGCCAAGCAGACGGAAATCACCGCCAGCCAGAACCGGCTCCGCCAGTCGGAACAGGCGCTCGCTGAATTGCGCGCCGAGCGCGCCGCCGCGGCGGCGCGCCTGGAAATACTGGACCGCAATCTCAAGACCAAAAGCGGATTTTCACAAAGCGCCCGGCGGCTGCTGGATGCCAAAATTGCGGACGACCTGCAGCCGAAAGTGCTGGGCGCCCTGGCCAGCCAGATTGAAGCCGCCCCGGAATACCGGCTGGCCCTGGAGACGGCGTTGCGCGCCTGGCTGGACGCCGTCGTCGTACAAGATATGCCGGCCGCCCTGGCGTGCCTCCGCGAAGTCGAGCCGGAAACCAAGGATGCCCTCCGCTTGCTGGCGGCGGCGGCCCCGGCACCGGCGGCGGCAGCACCGGAAGTTTTGCCGGCGGGCGCCGTCATGCTGCGCCCGCAGGTGCAAGCCCCGGCGGCCTTGGCCCCGCTGCTGGACCGCTTATTGGCCGGGGTGGTGGTGGTGGACGACCTGGCCGCGCTGCCTCCGGACATCCCCCCCGCCGCCATCTACGTCACCCGGCAGGGCGTCTTGGTGCGCGGCGACGGCCGCCTGGAAATTCACCGCGGCGGCGCCCAGCAATCCAGCCCGCTGGCCAACAAACACCTCCTGGCCAAGCAGCGCGAACTGTTGGCCGGCGCGGACGCCCAACTGGCCGCGCGCCAGCAGGAGCGGGACGCCGGCGCCGCGCGTTGCCAGGCCTTGGAAAAGGAAGTGCAGGAACTGCGCGCCGCGCTCGCGGAAAAACAGCAGATCCAGGCCCGCCAGGAAGGCGAATTCCAACTGGTGGAGAAACAGGCGGATCAGGTCCGGCAGAACCTGGAAACCGTGGCCTGGGAGACGCGCGAACTGGAAAAACAGAGCAGTTCCGCCGATGCCAAAAGCGCCTTGATCGAGGAAACCGACCGCATCCGCGAACGCCGGCAGGAAATCCGCCGGCAGATCGAAGCCAACCAGCAGGAACAGGAGCGGCTCGAGCAGGCCCACCGCCAGCTTGCCGCCGCGGTTACCGCCGCCCAGGTGCGCTTCGCCAAGCAGGAAGAAGCCCGCGCTTTCATCCGCGCCCGGCGCCAGCCCTTGGCCGAACGGGCGCAGCAGCTGCAGAAAACCATTGACGAACGCCAGGCGCGCCAGACGGCCTGCCGCGGCGAAATCGCCGGCGTACGCCAGGCCATGCTCCAGGCGCAGACGGAATTGCCGCGGCTGGAGGAAGACATCCGGCAGCGCACCGCGCGCTTGGAGGATATTCAAAACCAGCGCGAACAGATGCATGCCGCCGCCAGGACCGCCGATGGGCAACTGCAGCAACTGCGCGCGGAGGCGGACACTCTCAGCCGGCAGGAAAGCGAGACTAACGGCAAATGCGTGGAACAACGCATGCAGCGCCAGTACCTGCTCGAACGCGTCACCGGCGAATACCGCATCTCCGCCGACGCCATCCAGGTCGAGCCGGAGCCGGAATGGCCGGACCAGCAGCGCCCGGAGATGGAAAGCCTGGAACTCGCCATCGCCGAACTGCGCGCCAAGCTGGAAAGCATGGGGCCGGTGAACACCGACGCCATCGCCGAATACAAGGAGCAGGAAGAACGCTACCAGTTCCTCAACAGCCAGCAGGATGATTTGCTCAAATCCAAGCAACAACTGCTGGAAATGATCAAGACCATCAATCAGACCACCACCGAAATGTTTGCCAAGACCTTTGCCACGGTCAACGACAATTTCCAGGCAATGTTCAAGCAATTATTCGGCGGCGGCTCGGCCAAACTGATGTTGACCGACGACGAGGACATTCTCGAGTGCGGCATTGAAATCATCGCCCGGCCGCCCGGCAAGAAACTTCAAAGCGTCTCCCTGCTGTCCGGCGGCGAGCGCACCATGACCGCGGTTGCATTGTTGTTCGCGATTTTCATGGTCAAGCCCAGCCCATTCTGCGTGCTCGACGAACTGGATGCGGCGCTGGATGAATCCAATATCCACCGCTTCATCAAGGTGCTGCAAGGATTTGTCGCCCAATCGCAGTTCATCGTCATCACCCACAACCGCGCCACCATCAGCGCCGCCAACGTGCTCTACGGCGTCACCATGGCCGAAACGGGCATCTCGAAAATCGTCTCCATGCGTTTTGTGGACCACTCCGGCAAGCTGGAGCCGGCGGAAACACCGGAGGGCCGGAACGGCGAGCCGGCCGCCGCCCAAGCGGAGCCAGCCGGGGCCGGCGGCCAGTAAGATCGGGGGGGGGACCGGCGGCGGCGGCCGCGCATGCGGCAGGTTTCAGGCGCCCTGTTGGCGCAGGACTTTTTCCAGGGCCCGGAGGCATTTTTCATTCTCCGGACGGGTGCCCAGGCTGATCCGCACGTGCCGGGGCAACTGGTACCCGTTTAACGGGCGGACGATGACATGCTCCTGCTGCATGGCCTGGAAGACCGCGCGGGCGTCGCCCACGTCCACCATGATAAAATTGGCGACCGGCGGCACATAGCGCAATCCCAGGCGGTCCAAGCCCGCCGTCATGAACGGCAGTTCCGAGCGCACCAGTTCCTGGAATCGCCGCACATGTTCGTCGTCGTCCAAGGCGGCCAACGCCGCCTCCAGGGCCAGTCCATTGACGTTAAACGGCTGGCGGATTTGATGCATCAGACGGATGCCCTGCTCCGCCGAGACGCCGTAGCCGACGCGCAGCCCCGCCAGGCCATGGCTCTTGGCGAACGTGCGCAGCAGGATCACCCGGCGGCCATCGCGGATGTAGCGCAGGGCATCCGGCCGGCGCTCCGGCGGGATCAAATCAATGTAAGCTTCATCCAGGCAAGCTACTACGTGCGGCGGCAGGCGGTCCATGAATCGGTCCAAATCCGCGCCCGCCACCATGGTGCCCGTCGGATTATTGGGATTGGAAATGAAGATCACCTTGGTGCGCGGCGTGACCGCCCGCAGCATGGCGTCCAGGTCATGCGTGTAATCGGCCATCGGCACGGCCGTCACCCGGGCCTGGAACATCCCGGCGATCAGGCGATAGATGGCAAATGCGCGGTCCGCCACCACCACCTCGTCGCCCGGCTCCAGGTAAACATGGCCGATGAATTCCAGGATTTCGTTGCTGCCGTTGGCGACGATCAATTGCTCCGGGCTTATCCCCAGTTTACGCGCCAGCGCCCGGCGCAGATAAAACGCGCTGCCATCCGGGTAATAATGCATGCGGGCGGCCGCCGCCCGCACCGCCGCCATCGCCTTGGGAGAAGGGCCGAGCGGATTTTCATTCGAGGCCAGCTTGACGATGGAGGAGGCATCGGGCAAGCCCAGTTCCCGCGCCAGCTCCTCCACCGGCCGGCCCGGCTCGTAAACACCCAGTTGCTGCAACCATTGTTTGGCGATCTTTTGCATGCGCGCTGCTTTCCCTTGGATTATGCATGTAATTCCAAAACTCGCGTTTTGGAGGTTTAAAGATTTCACCCCGGCTCGGCCGGGGGACATCCCCGCAAAAAAGGAACGGATAAACTACACCATTGGACGCGAAATCACAATTATATTTGTCCGCGCCGGGGCAAGCCTGGCGGCCATTTTATTCCCGCACCTGGCCGGCGCCGGCCACCACGTATTTGTACGTGGTCAATTCCTCCAGCCCCATCGGGCCGCGGGCATGCAGCTTGTCCGTGCTGATGCCGATTTCCGCGCCCATGCCGAACTCCCCGCCATCGGTGAACCGGGTGGAGGCGTTGACATAGACGGCGGCGGAATCCACCTCGCGGGTGAACAGGGCGGCCGCGCGGCGGCTGCGCGTGACAATGGCGTCGGAATGCCGCGAGCCGTATTGGTTGATGTGGTCAATCGCCTCCCGCGCGGACGCCACCACGCGCACCGCCAGCACCAGGTCCAGGTATTCGGCATACCAGTCGGTTTCGTCCGCCGGCGCGATGTCCGGCGCCAGCCGGCGCGCGGCGTCATCCCCGCGCAGTTCCACGCCGCGCTCTCTCAGCCGCGCGGCGGCGCGGGGAACGAAGGCTGCCGCGATGTCCTGGTGCACCAGCAGGGTTTCCATGGCGTTGCAGACGCCCGGGCGCTGGCACTTGGCATTTTCGACGATTTGCAGCGCCATGTCCGGGTCGGCGGACGCATCCACGAAGACATGGCAGACGCCCTTGTAATGCTTGATCACCGGCACGCGCGCCAGCTCGGTGACCGCGCGGATCAGCGCCTCGCCGCCGCGGGGTATCACCACGTCCACCAGGCCTTCGAGCTGGACCAGTTCGCGCACCGCGGCGCGGTCGGAAGTATCCACCAGTTGGATGGCATGTTCGGGCAACCCCAGCGGCCGGCCGCCGTCCAGCATGGCCTTGACCAGCGCGGCGCTGGAACGCAGCGATTCATGGCCGCCGCGGAGGATCACGGCATTGCCGGTCTTGAAACACAAGGCGGCCGCGTCGGCAGTGACATTGGGACGCGATTCGTAAATGATGGCGATCACGCCGATCGGCACGCGGATTTTCGATATTTTCAAGCCGTTGGGCCGGGTCCAGCGCCGGATGGATTTGCCCAGCGGATTCGGCAGCGCCGCCACCGTCCGGATGCCCTCGCTGATGCCCTGGAGCCGCTTTTCATCCAGGCGCAGCCGGTCCAGCATGGCGGCGGAAAGCCCGTTGCGCCGGCCGGCATCCATGTCGGCGGCATTGGCGGACAGGATGTCCGCACGGCTGTCAGCGATGCCGCCGGCCATGGCGGAGAGGATGGCATCCTGCCGCCGCGGCGTCAGCCGCGCCAGTGCGCGCGAAGCTGCCAGCGCGTTGCGGCCCATGGCGGTGATGATGGTCTTGATATCCTGTACAGTGTCGGTGTTCATGGCTAAACCTCGTTATGCATATTCCGCCGCCGTCTCCGCGGCCACCCGGGCCCACTCCCAAAGCCGCTGCGGCTGGTGGCCGACCGTGCTGATATCCTTGAGGATTATTTCTACGGGGCACTCGCGCACGCGGTCGAGCACGCGGCGCAGATCGGCGCGCACGGCATCCGGGTTCCAATCCGGCGCGGCTACCAGGGCCGGATTGGCCTTATGGGAAAACACAAAATCCCGGCCGATATTATCCGCCGCCCGGTCGAGATCGATCCACGGACTCATGGAAATTGTGCGGAGCCTGGGAATCTTGCGCAGAATGTGCACCTTGTCGTGCAGCGGCTCGCAGCAGCCGTAATACACCAGGCCGAACCGTTTGAGGAATTTCAACTCGTATTGCAGCGCGAATTCATCGTGCATTTCCGGGGAAACGCTGGAAAATATCTGCGACATGGTGCGGCCCCACATGTCGCAGGGGCGCACGCGGCCGGGGACGTAACCCGGCGCGGGCAATTCGTCGCAGTAGCCGTAGCCGCCGCCGAGGTAGGTGTTGTCGTTGTTCAAGTCGAGCAGATTCAGCGCTTCGTACTGGTTGAACATGGCCAGGAAAGCGTCGGTCATGCGCCCGATCAGCCGGTGGACGTAGTCCGGACGCTCGTACATGTCTACCAGGATTTCCTCGACGCCGGTCAGGCGCACCAGGTAATCCCAGGGGGCGATGGAGGTTCCCTTGATGCCGGTCCGGCGCACCGGAATGACGCCTTCAAAAATTTCCGCCAGCAGGCGGAAGCGGGCGGCGGTGGTTTCCGGGTCATACGTAATGACCGGATCCTTGATCTTGTCAATGTCGCGCTCGTCCCTGATCTGGATGTTGAAAGTGCGCGAGACAACGTCGCTGGCCGGATCGGTGCGTTCGATGGAAACATCCTCTTTGATGCCGAATCCGGTGTTGCGGATCACCGGCGGGCAGGCAATGTAATCCTCCACCACCATGTCGCCCGGCATGTGCCGCCACTGGTAGATGGTGCGCCGCAGTCTGGTTTCCAGCCCCTGGAGGAACTTGTCGCCGGCGATCGTCGCGGCCAGTTCGCCATTGTATTCCATTTCATGCCATGGAATTTCAAAGATGAACACCGGCGGCCGCCCTCGCCGCAGCGCGTTGTTCCGACGCCACAAATCGCGCCGGATATTGTTGACCGGATCGTTGGCGATCTCGTGAAGCTGCCGCCCTAATTCACGGAGTGTTTGCCGGGCCTGGTCGTTCTGCTGCATACGCCGCGCCGGCCCCGCGCAGTTGCCGCGGCAGCCGGCCCTCCTTTTTGATTTTCCAGTAATTCCGCGGAATCTCGTGCCCAAAACCATATCAAAAAAGATTCCAAAAGCGAGCCATGTTTTACGGCGGGAGCGTTTTAACATGCCGCTTCACCCAGCCATTCATCCAGCCAGCGCGCTTTTTCACAGTCCATGGCTTCGCGGCGGCTTCTTACCATTCAACCTTGACGACAAAATCCTTCTCCGCCGACGCGCCCAGTCCTGGTGCTGACAATATGCCTTTACCAGCATCATACTTCCATCCCGTCATGGGCTGTCCGTTAACCATCACCGATTCTGGTTTGGCACAATGCACCAGCAATTGCCAACACCGGCGTTCCGACATACCGTCGTGGCCCTGGCGCGGCGCGACCGTCAGCGTCAGCACTTCTTTGCGTGGCGATTCCGAGCCGCGGCCAGCGCCCGCCTGCATGTCATTTTCAGACAGACCCGCGGATGCAGGCGATAAAGCCTGATGGATGTTTGTGGTCGCTATGGCCCCATTGCGCCAGGCTTCCGTCTCGCCATCATCCTCGTATAACACAAACGGCCCGGCGCGATTGCCGGGAAAGATTTCCAGTTCCAGCGTTTCCCGGGATTTATGTCCAAAATATTCCATGGCCGGCGCCCGGGGAATAATTGCTCCGGCGCGCGCGAACAGCACGCCGCCCCGGCCTTCCGGGGATTTTGCGGGGATATCCGCCGGGCCGTGCAGGCTTTCGCCGGTCCAGTAATCGAACCAGGCGCCGGCCGTTCCGGCAAATGCTTCGGCAATCAATTGCATTGCGCAAAGATCGAGCCGATCCGTCACGCCGGGCAAATGGCTGGCCGGGGCCAATTGCTCGACCTGCTTTAACAGGATTTCCATCAAGGGGGAAACGACGATCGTGCGGCACACCGGCTCGTCCATGACGGGGAAGGCGCGCCGGAACGCCGGCAGGAGCGCGCGGTCATAGGCGAAATAGAAGCCCTCGGCCATCCCGGTCGTGCCGGCGTCGTAAACTTTCCCGGGCACATTTACCGTTCAGATACGGAACGCGCACCCGGTATCCAAGCGGACATGCAAACATATTCCGGCCCCCCCCGCCGGCCATGCGCAATAAAACACACAAAAAAGCAAAATATTCCCATTGCAATCCATGGTTGAAAATCTAACATGACGGCTAATCGAATTTCTCTGCGGATCATGCTTCCTGATGAAAGCCGGCGTCCCGCCATGAATCCAAAACCAGGTCGGCCAAGCATGCAACTCCAGGACATTGCCGGTAGACTGAGTGAATCCGTGAATCCCGCGGCTCTGGCGCCGCACTGGGCTGACACGCTGGCCGTTGACGGCAGCCGGCCGCCGGACTTCCTGCGGGCGGCGACGATCGTGGCACTCCGCCAGGCGTCCGGTCTGCCTCCGGCGGCTGATGCGCCGCTGCTGGCAACCGCCCGGCGCATCGCCGGGAATCCGGACTTGCGCCTGCTGGCGCGGCATTGTCACCGCCTGCTTTACGAGCATGCGGATTACAACCGGTTCAGCGCCTGGCCCTCGTTCCAAACCGCGCTGGGGGAAAATGCCGGCGTTTTTTACCTGCTGATCCTCCTGGCGGCGGCCCCGCTGATCCGGACGCAACACCGCCGGCGGAACATCCCGGAGGAAATTACCCGCGCTACCTGCGACAGGCGGGATGCGGTCGAACGTTACCGCGCCACCCATCAGGGCCGATGGGGCGCCGATCGCCGCAGTCTGTATTGGACCAGGTTTTACACTAACGGCGACTTGTACCGCCTGGGCCGCATGGAATACATGCTGCGCCGATTCAAAGGGCTGGTCGAAGTTTACCGCCACGCGCGGACCGGCGCAACCGTCGCATTCGCGCCCGACGGCGCGCTGTATGATGCACAGGGACTGGCGGTGAAACCCGCGGACGGCGCCGCCCCTCCGCCCGGAACCTGGACCGCCAGGCTGACGATTGCCGGCGGTCACATACAAGGGCACCCGATCCTGCCGGAAGGCGCCGCCATGCCGCGTCAAATCCGCCTGCCGGCCGAAGCCTGGCGGCGCGCCCTGGGCAAGGACGACTGGACCATGGACATGCACATTCCGCCCGGCGGCGGCATGATCCTGGAAATTTGCAGGGCCTCCATGCGCCAGGCGGCGGATTTTTTCCCGCGCTATTTTCCCGACCGGCCGGCGGCATCCATCACCTGCGCCTCCTGGATTTTCAATACGCAATTGGACGGCATCTTCGCCCCGGAAGCCAATTTAGTGCGCTTCCAACGCGAACTGTACCTGTACCCCGTTCCCTCCACCGGCCGGGATGGGCTGGTGTTCATCTTCGGCCAGGACGATCCCCGGCCGGATACCGCGCCGCGCGAAACGCGCCTGCAGCGGGCCATCCTGGACTTCCTGGCGCAGGGCAACCGGTGGCGCAATGGCGGCATGTTTTTTTTGGCGGCGGATTTGCCCCATTTCGGGCAAAGCTGGTACCGCGGCCCGGGGCGCGCCGCGGAATTGCAGGGATTGCTTTAAGTCCAGGCCTGAGCCGGCGGCTGCGCGCCGGCGGCGCGGCTACACGCGGAGCATGCCGGGCGGATACCCGAAATGCTTGCGGAAAACTTTGACGAAATAACGGCTGTCATGGTATCCCGCCGCGCGCGCGGCCTCCTCCACGTTGACCGCGCCGTGGCTCAGCATGGTTTTTGCCTGCGTCATGCGCACTTTGGTCAGGAACGACATCAGGGAACAACGCATTTCGGCGCGGAAGATATGCGATAGATAATAACCGCTGACGCCCAGCGCCCGCGCCACATGGCTCAGTGTCAGGGGGTCGCGGTAATGCGTGCTGATATAAACCCGCGCGCGCTGCACCAGGATGCGTTTCCGCAAGCTTTCGCCGCGCGCCTCGGGTTTGGCGCCGCTGCCCCAATCCAGGCTGTCCCGGGCCATGACCTGCAGCAGGGTCAGGAGCCGGGACTGCGCCACCCGCAGGTCGGGGGGGCGGCCCCATGCCAGGTCGCCCTGCATGGATTCGATCAGGGCCGCCGCTTCGCACCGACCGCGCGCGGAGCGGATTTTACAGGGAACCGGCGCCAGGGCCGCCAGGAAGGATTTGCCGACCGGCCAGGCGAAACCGATTTCAAAGACTTCCAGCCCCTTGACGCAGTCAAACTGGTCGCGATGCGCCAGTGAGCCGGGGATCAGGATCGTATCGCCGGGCTTGAGGCGCGTGCGGCTCCGCCGGGTGATCACGCAATTCTCGCCGTGAAACACATGCAGCAGTTCGTAGTTGTCGGCGCTGGCCCCGCCATGCATGGCGCGCGCGGAAATCGGCCCAAAACGCATCCGGCACATCATCCGGATTTCCGGCAGACCATCCACCTGCTGCCAGGCGGCCGTCAATGCTTGGCGTTTTGAAATATTCACCCATCCCCTATGCTAAATTCCGCGCTAAAGATCAAGTTATTTCTGACCGCCTGTCGTAAACAAATGACTTGGCCGCATAATTAACAAATGATTTGTCCGCTTAAAGCTGTCAGGATGGTGCATTCAAAGGGGGGTTATATGGATGAATATCCGAAGGCAGCACTGGAGCGGGCAATGAAGGTACAGGAAGTGATCTTGCGTGCGATTGAAGGGCGGTTAATGTGGTGGGAGGCGGCGGAGATACTAGGTGTGAGCTACCGGACCATGCGGCGCTGGAAAGGGCGCTACGAGCGGTATGGTTACGACGGGCTGCTGGATCGTCGGCGGAAGATACCGGGGCCGCGGCGCGTGCCCCTTGCGACGGTGAAGCAGGTGCTGAGGTTGTACCGAGAAGAATACATGGATTTCAATGTGAGGCATTTTCACGAGAAGCTGCAGGCGGAGCATGGGATCGAGCTCAGTTATCAGTGGGTCAAGAGCGCCTTGCAGACGGCCGGGTTGGTGGCGAAGGCCCGGAAACGAGGGCCGCATCGGCAGCAGCGGGAACGGCGACCAATGGCGGGGATGATGTTGATGGTGGATGGCAGCACCCATGCCTGGTTGCCCCTGCTGGCGGGCCAGAAGCAGGATCTGATCCTGGTGATGGACGATGCCACCAGCGAAGTCTACACGGCCTATCTTGTGCCCCAGGAAGGGACATTAACGGTGATGAAGGGGTTGAAAGAAGTCATTATTAAACATGGGGTTTTCTGCAGTCTGTACACGGATCGTGGCAGTCATTTCTTTTATACGCCCAAAGAAGGCGGGGCGGTGGACCGGCGTCAATTGACGCAAATTGGACGGGCGTTGCAACAGTTGGGGATCGAACATATTCCGAGCTATAGCCCCCAGGGACGTGGGCGAATAGAGCGGATGTTTAAGACCTGGCAAGGGCGCCTGCCGCAGGAATTAAGGCAGGCGGGAATCCGGACGATGGCCGAGGCCAACGTCTATATTCAACAACAGTTTCTGCCTTCCTTCAATCGCAACATGAAGGTGAAGGCGCGGGAAACAGGAACGTGTTTCGTGCCTTGCGGTGAGCAGGATTTGGACAGCATTTTCTGTGTGCAGCATGCGCGAGAGGTTCAAAATGACAATACCGTGGCTGTCGGGAGTCGCCGCTTGCAGATTGGACCATCAAAATGGCGTTTCAGCTTCGCCAAGTGCCGGGTTAAAGTCTGCGAGCACCTCGATGGCACGGTGTCCATCCGTTATGGCCCGCATGTGGTTGGCCGCTACCAAGGACCGTTGAACATTTCGGCGTCGCTGGAGGACGTCGCATAAACTTTTTCCTCCCCCGCGGGGGAGGAAAATCCTCACCCCAGGAGCAACAACACACAATAACAAATCGGACAGATCACTTGTTACAAAAAGCGGACACTTGACTTGTTACGAACAGTTATTTCTGACCGCCTCGCAAAACCCTTGCCCGCTCCCGATCGGTTTGTTATAAGCTCGGGTCAAAATCAAAACAAGACAATCCCGCGGAAATTAACAAATGACCCATCCGACCATCCTGCAATTACTGGCCGCCCTGGCGATCGTGGGCGCGCTGGCCAAGGGAGAAGAACCCGCCATGACAGACACCGATCACGTCTTGCACGTGAAAAAATCCGGCCCATCCCTGGTGCTGCGCAGCCGGTTTGCGCCCGGCCGCGACCTGGCGCTGACCGTTGGCTTGGGGTCCAACCGCCAGATAAATTTCCAGCAGGCGTTCTGGCTGGATGCCGGCATGGCGCTGGACCTGACCGAGGTCCGGCACGGCACGCTGCTGCACGGGTGCGGCGATGACAGCACGCCCTGGAACATCAACGGCACCTATATCGGCGCCAACCACGGCTGTTCCGACATCCGCGAGGTGGCGCAGCCCCGGCATGGACTGACGGATGCGGCGTTGGGCGGCGCCTGGCGCGACAGCGCCGGCAATGCATTTTTCCTGATCCATATTCCCACCCCCGATACGCTCTGGTTCTTGAGCGACAATGCCGGTTCCAAAACCATCTGGAAATTCAACACCAAACTGGCCGGCCCGATCCTGACCAATGCCGCATCCGGCGCTACGCTGGCTTTCCAGGAATGCCGCATGGCGCAACTCCGTCCTGCCTGCCGCATCCGCCGCCAGGCCTATCTGCTCAACGGCCAGATCCCGTTGCCGGAAAATCAATGGACCGCCGGCGCTTTTCTCGAAATTGCCGAGGAATACGACATTATCAATCCCGGATCATTACTGGAGGATATCCGCGCCCATCCCGGCCAGGCGCGCGACTGGACCGCGCCGCATCTGGAAGGCGTCATCGCCAATCGGATCGTTTACCGGTTTTACCCCGGCGGCGCAACCGTGGTCCGGCACGTCAGCCGCGCCCTGCAGGAATTTCAAATGGGGTACATGGGATTCGTGCAATCGGCCAAATTACATCAGGGCCAGTTCGAGACGCATGAGTATTACATTCCCAAGACCCGCCCTTTCACCCTGGCCGGCATCGCCTATGACTTCCAAGCCATCCAGGACTATTCCCAAAAACTGCCCCAATCCCTGCATTTCGGCGCCGCCTACGGCAACCTGGCGGACACGAACGATCCGCCCGGCCGGTTTATCCAGCTCCTGGGTGCTCGCGCCGGCGGCGGCACGATCCGCAAGTTCGGTTATGCCCTGGGCTATTCGCCGGTCAACGGCCTGACCCGGCGCGGCGAACGCGCGCGCCATGCGGAAACGGCGATAAATTTGTACACCACGAGCAAATCCTATCCGCACGCCGTGGACCGCCAATTCGGCCTGGTCGTTCCCGCCGGCACGGAATTCGACTGCACCGCTTACCGTCAGTATTTCGATCCGGCGGCTTTCCCTGGCGCCACTTGCGTTTATTGGCATCCGGATGGCGGCGCAATCATGCTTTACATTGATTACCACCGGGCGGCGGAACGGGACGTGCTGCGGCTGCCGGACTCCTTGACCGGCAAGCGGCTGGAAATCATTGAAAAAACGCCGTCCTTGACCCTGCATACCGGCGGGACCGTTCCCGCGGACGGCCTGGCGGTTTCCGTGTCGGAGGCCGGCGGCAGCCTGGCCGTCCGCCTGTCCGATTGAACCAGCGTCTGCCGGCCGGCGCCGTCCTGGCTGAGGGGATCCGGCCGGTTCGCGCCCCGGCGCGCCATTGATTTGACCATCATGATTCCCGAACAACTGACATTACGCGGCATAACCTTCCCATCGGCGTTGTTCTGCGCGCCGATGGTCGGCATCACGCATTCCGCCTTCCGCCGCCTGCTGTCGGAATTCGGCGGGTACGGCGCCCTCTTCACTGAAATGCTGTCCGCCCCGGCCTTGCTCCACGAAAGCCCGACTTATTCCACTTTCATCCGCAAGCGGCCGGCGGAAGGGCCGGTCATTTATCAATTACTGCTGAATGGCAGCGAGGATTTACCGGCAGTGCTCGACAAGGCCGCCGCCTGCGGGCCGGCCGGCATTGACCTTAATTGCGGCTGCGGCGCGCCGGATGCCCGGCGCATCGGCGGCGGCACGGCCCTGTTTGACGATCCGCCGCGCCTGCGCGCCATCCTCGCCGGCCTGCGCCGGCATCATGCCGGGCTGCTGACGGTTAAAATCCGGCTGGGCCAGACGCGGCTGGACTGGCGGGAGCGCTTCCGCCATGCGCTGAAACTTTTCGAAGACGCCGGCGTGGACGCGGTGATCCTGCACCCGCGCTTTTCCGACGAGAAATTAAAACGCTCCGCCCGGCACGAGTTGTTTCCCTGGGCCGCCGGGCAGACCCGCCTGCCCCTGATTGCCAACGGCGATATCACCGGCCCCGACACCATTGCCCGGCATCCCGAATACTTCGCCGGCGCCGCCGGCATCATGCTCGGCCGCATGGCGGCGGCGCGGCCGTGGATTTTTCACGCCTGGCGCAACCCGGGCTACGCGCCGGATTATACCGCGGTCTGGTCGCGATTATACGACTACATCATGGAGGATTTTCTGCCAGGCCGCGCCTTATCGCGCCTGAAAATTTTCACGGCCTATTATGCCCGGAATTTTCTTTTCGGCCACACGCTCTTCACCGCCGCGCGCAGCGCCCGGACCGAAACCGAATTGCGCGAACGCGCCCTGCTGTTCCTGGCCAACCGCCCGACGGTCGTCAACCAGCCGACCCTGTCCGGCATCTGAACGCGGCCTGGAAGCCTCCATCGCTTCCGCGCGGATTCATTCATTCCAGGCGTTCCGTTGCGGGAATTTTCAGGTACACAACGGCGCAATGCCCGAGAAATCCCGCATCGAGTTCCGGCGCCGGCTGCCGGAAGGCGCCATTCCAGACCATGAACAGCCCCTCCCCGGCTGCGTCCATGGCCACCGAGCAGGAACCGGCGGGAATGTATCCGTACCGGGCATGATAATACGGATAAAGGAACGCCAGCACCTTGCGCGCGCCGGTGCGGGTATCGTATTGGACCACCGGCGCGCCTTCCTGGAATGACATGGCGTTGTAATACAAGTAGCGCCCGCGGGGACTGCGGACCATGGCGGCCGCGAAGCCACGCCCGCCGGCGCCGCCGCGCCAATGCCATCCGCGCGGCATAATTTCACGGCGCGCGGGATCAAACGAAAACATTGTCCCGGACTCGGTGACGCCCCAGAACAGGCCGTCCGGACCCCGTGCGCGGGTATGGCCCGCCAGGCGATCGCATGTCCCGGCCGCCGGGTTGGACGGCATATGGCAATCGAGCAGGGAAAATTTTTTCGCGGCGTTATCGTAACAAATCATGCGCCGCCGCGGGTCGCCTGGATCTTCATTGGAAGTGAACACGCAGCCGGAATCCTGATCCACCAGCATAGCGCGATGATTCCAGCGCATGCCGGCAGGCAGGCAGCCCGCCCACTCCGCGCGCTGGCGGCGGATGTTCCAGGCCAGGAATTCGCCGCGGTCACCGGCGGCGTACAGCATGCCCCGCCCGGCATCCAAGCCGTTGACCGCCCAGGCGGCGCGCGGCAGCGGCACGCCATACTCCACCAGCAGGTTGTCCGCCGGATCGTAGCTGGCAATGCGGCCGCCCTCCCAGCCACCATCAAAACCGGGGGCAGATGGCACGGAACTTTCAGGCCGGCCAGTGCAGAACCAGATATGCGGGCGCGGCCAATCCGGGCTGCGATACCAGTTTAACCAGCCCCCCACCATGCCGTCGCCGTATGCGCCGGCGCCGCGTCCGATGGAGCAATTGAACTCGACCGGGCATTCCAAACGCCGGGCTCGCGGATCGAAACCCACCAGGTAGAGATGCGCGCCGCAGGCGCCATGGTCGCCCACAGCCGAATAAAACATCTGGGATCCCGGATCATACAGCGACTGGCAGTAATTACCCCACCAGCCGGTATGGTACTGGTTATGATAGACGCGCGGCCAGCGCGGGGCGGCCGGGACCACGGCAAATGCAATCTCCGGCGCGGTGCGCGCCAGTATAAAATCGCGGCCGGCAGATTCCGCCAGATGCGCCGGAACTGTCAGCAGGTCCGGCGCGCAATCCGCCACCACCCGCCCGGAATACAACAAGCGGTGGACATCCAGGCTTTCCGCCACCGCCTTGCGGGACAAGGCTTCTACACAAGGCCGCTCCGGCGCCGGCGGCGGCATGCGCCCGGCATAAACCGCGCCGAAAGCGCCCACCCGGCCGCCAGGCTGCAGCCCGGAATCGAGCGGCTCTTCCGTCAGCATCCGGCAGCCGGCGCCGATCAGGCAGGCTGCCGCCAGACCGGCCCAAAGCGGATTTAACCATTGGCGCATCAGCCGCGTCTCTTTCATTAGTGCCTGGGACGGGCGCGCCGCATGGCGCGGCAGATTTCGTCCTGGATGTCGGACATGCTGTGCAGCAGGTTATCCGGCTCGGGCACCGGCGCTACCGCGCCGCGGTGGCTGTCCCAGTCCACCGCGCCGTAACGCGCGGGCGCCTTGGCAGAGGCCCTGCCGCGCCAATAAACCTCATAAACATCGCCCTGGCTGTAATGCCAGAATTCGAAGGGATAGGCCACAAAACCATGCCGGTCCATGATTTCCGTAATGGCCTGGCGGTTGCGCCGGGCCGCCGCACTGACAAACGGCGAGGCCATCGGCGTCAATTCGGACATTTCCAGATATGGCCCACCGCGGTCCACTTCCGCGCCCGTAGCTGCTTCCCGCACGGAGATGTCCAGTGCGCTGCCGGACATGTGTGTCCCGATTTTCGGACGGGTGGCGACCAACGCTGTCACCCGGCGGAGCATCAGGTCGGTATCGGGCGTGCCGCCGCCAAGTTCCCAGACCGTTTTGCGGTAAATGGCGTCGAAAATCGTCGGGATATGCACCAGCGCGCGCTGCATGGCCGTCGAGCGATACCCATCCTCAATCCGCAATATCCAACCGCGGCGGCTCATTTCCTCCGCGGCGGCCAGCAGGCGCGGCATCAGGCCGGCGCGCAGCCGGAAAATCCGCGCCAAACCCGGCGCCAGCGGCGTCTGTGAAAATTCCAGCCGCACCCCGGCGGCGGCCGCCGCCGCGCGCAAATCCTCCAGCGGCTCCAGGCAATCCTGCACGGGCAGCGTCCGGCAGACTTCCATCATCGCCATGGCCGCTTCCATTTGATCCCGCCAATAAACGCGAGCATCCGGCGCGCATTCGCGCGCCGGCCCGCCGACATCATGTTGTGTCTGCATAGCTCCTCGTTGATATGCCTGTTTACAAGTCAAATTTCCGATTGTAACATGTTGCAAGATGGTATATTTTAAAAACTCTTTGTCAATGCAATCCTTGAGTGCCGCCTTGAACAACCTTCAATTATTTCGGCCGCCGATTTGCCGGGGATGGCTTCCCGCTTCTTTACAGCTTGGTTTGATGATGGTAGTTCTGCTGAACTCCGGCTGCCGCCCGCCGTCCAAAACCTGCGCTCTGCCGCCGCCCTCCGCTCTGGAAGGATCGCGCGCCCTGGACGAAACAGAACGTTTCGTCGCGCTGGGTCCGCGCGTCTCCGGCACGGCCGGTGCGGAAAAAGCCGCCTTGTACCTGCGGCAGCGCCTGCAAGAAATGGGCATTGAGACGGAAGTGGATGCCTTCCGCGATCCGGCCCCCGGCGGCCCGGTCGTCTTCCGCAACGTGCTGGGGCGCCTCCCCGGCGCCAGCACGAACTGGGTGGTGCTGGTTTCGCATTACGACACCAAGCACGGCATCGGACCGGCCTTCGCCGGCGCCAACGATTCCGGGTCCAGCACCGGCCTGCTCCTGGAACTGGGACGCCAACTACAGATGGGATGCCAACCGCCGTTGGGATGCCAACCGCCGTTGGGACGCCAACCGCCGGCCGCGCCGGCGCGGCCGGCCAATATCCTGCTGGCGTTTCTGGACGGCGAGGAATGCCGGGTGCAATACGGGCCGAACGACGGATTGCACGGCAGCCGGCGCCTGGCGCACACTTTGGTCAAAGACGGCCGGGCCAAAGCCACCTGCGCGGTGATAGTGATTGACATGATCGGCGATCGCAGCCTGACGCTGACCATCCCGCGCAATATCACGCCGGCCTTGGGCAGCCTGGCCATGCGCGCCGCAGCCGCGGAAAACGCGCGCCACCTGTGCCGCCTCTTGCCGACCTCCATCCTGGATGACCACCAGCCATTTCTTGACGTCGGCATCCCGGCCGTGTTATTAATCGATTTCGAATACGGATCGGCGCCTGGCGCCAACGATTACTGGCATACTCCCGCCGATACGCTCGATAAACTCAGCGCCGCAAGCCTGCAAACTGTCGGCCGCATTGTGCTGCGCATGCTGCACGGAGTCATGTTATGCGAATGAATGAAATTAATGTAAAGTCATCGCTGGATGGCTCAAGTCAGCCGTCCCTGTTTGAATTTCCCGCCGGGATTGAAAACGCGCCGCTGCTGGTGGGGCTCCACACCTGGAGCTTCGACCGGTTCAACCAGGTGGATAAAATGCTGCCCTTGTGCCGGGAGCGCGGCTGGGCGCTCCTGCTGCCGGAATTTCGCGGCCCCAACACCGCCGCCAATCCGCGCGCGCGGGAAGCTTGCGCCTCGCGCCTGGCGCGCCAGGATGTGCTGGACGCCGTGGAACATGTTGCCGCCGCTTACCCGGTTGACCGCAGCCGGATCATGGCGCTGGGCGGGAGCGGCGGCGGGCACATGGCGCTGATGATGGCCGCTTGCGCGCCCCGCCTGTGGCGCGCGGTCAGCGCCTGGGTGCCGATTACCGACCTGGCGGCATGGCTGGAAGCCAAAGGCACGGAGTCAACCTACGGCAAAGGGATCATGGCCTGCTGCGGCGGCGTGCCCGGCGACAGCCCGGCCATCGCCGCCGAATACCGCGAGCGGTCACCGATCACGCATGTCCAGGCGCTCCGCGAGGCAACCCTGTCAGTCCACCACGGCCGGTATGACCGCAGCGTGCCCTATACGCATACATTCAACCTGGCGCTGGCCATGGAAAAAGCCGGCGCACCGCATTTTTTCTTCGAAATTTTCGATGGCGCCCATGAATTGCGGTATGATACCGCCTTCCGCTGGCTGGAAAAAACTTTGGCGGATTCCGCCGGGCAGCCGTCCGGCAAACTTACCGGATAATTAACGAAAAATATCACAAAAATATCCTTGTCATCCCCGTTTCAATAGTTTACATTGCTGTTAATGAATTTTTCGCAAAATCGCAAATCGAAAACGCAGGAGATATTGAACATGAAAAAAACATGGCGGCGGATTTCATTGCGGGCGTTTACATTGGTGGAATTGCTGGTGGTGATCGCCATTATCGCCTTGCTGGCCGGGTTGCTGCTGCCGAACCTGGCATCCGTGCGTGAAAAAGCGCGGCGCGTCAACTGCCTCTCCAACCAGAACGGTTTGTTCAAGGCTATTTCCGCCTGGGGATTGAATCCCGCCGACTCTTTCCGGCCGTCCTTCCCCCGCACTAATATTGCCGCAGCGCTCTCGATCGAAGGCGGCGGCATCACGCCGGAAATGTTCATTTGCCCCACCGCTGCCGGTGAATACGGCACCAAGCCGGCTGTCACCCTGAGCAATGTGGTGGATACCAACAGCAATTATAATTACTGGATGTACCGTACCGACAGGGATGGTGACAAGGTGATCATCTGCGACCAGCACGGTCCTCTGACCAACGGCCTGCCTGGTCAATGGGGCGGCAACCACCTGTTCGAAGGCGGCAACGTCGTCAAGGTGGGCGGCAATGGTCTGTGGGTGGACTCCACTAACACCGCCGCCGGGCGCGCTGCTCCAAACTGTATCACCAACACCATCGTTTCCAATGCCTTCTCACTGCCTGAAGGCAAGTTGGAAAAAGATTGTATCACTCTTTTCTAAAGCGTCGGCGGAGAACAGCTCCCAATACACCCCCGCGGTCTGTTGGGAGCTGTTTTTGTTTGAACCAAATCTTCCATGCGCATTCTGATCACCGGCGGCAGCGGCTTTCTGGGCATTAATCTGGTCCGGCATCTTCTGGCAAAGCAAGCCGGCGAAATCGTCGTGCTGGATGTAGCGGACTTTGATTATCCTGAACGCGGCCAGGTCAGTTTTATCCGGGGCGACATCCGCGATGAAGCAACCGTCCGGCGCGCCATGGACGGCTGCGGCTGGGTCGTGCATACCGCCGCCGCCCTGCCCCTGTATCCGCGCGACGAAATCCTGAGCATTGAAGTGGAAGGTACGCGCTGCCTGCTGCAGGCGGCGCAGGCGGCACAGGTCCAGCGTTTCGTGCATATTTCGTCCACCGCCGTCTACGGCATTCCCGATCATCACCCGCTGGTGGAAGACGACAAACTGGAGGGCGTCGGCCCCTATGGCGAAGCCAAGATTCTGGCCGAGCAAGCCTGCCGGGAATCCCGCCGCCAGGGCCTGTGCGTTCCTATCCTCCGCCCGAAATCGTTCATCGGACCGGAACGCCTGGGTGTGTTTGCCATTTTTTACGAATGGGCGCGCGAAGGCCGCCATTTCCCCATGATCGGCAGCGGTCGCAATCGCTACCAGTTGCTGGATGTCGAGGATTTATGCGATGCCATCTACCTGTGTTTGACTCTCGATGCCGCCGCGGTCAACGACACCTTCAACATCGGCGCAGCGGAATTCGCCACCATGCGCGAGGATTACCAAGCCGTGCTGGACGAGGCCGGATTCGGCCGGCGCATCATCGGGTTCCCCGCCGCGCCCGCCATCTGGGGACTGCGCCTGCTGGAATGGCTGCGCCTGTCGCCGCTTTACAAATGGGTGTATGAGACCGCGGGCAAGGATTCGTTCGTCAGCATCGACAAGGCGCGCCAAAAACTGGGATTTCAACCGCGCCATTCCAACCGCGACGCACTGGTGCGCAATTACCGCTGGTACCTTGAGCATTACGACAGTTTCCGCAACCAGACCGGTATTTCGCACCGCGTGCCATGGAAACAAAGCGCGTTGAAATTAATCAAACATTTTTTCTGAACAAATGAAAGGAGCAAGTCATGGCCGGTAAATTCCGTTTTTCGTTTGGACCCTGGAACATTCATGAAGGCGCCGACCCGTTCGGCCCGACCGTACGCAAATCCCTGCCTTTCGCCAAAAAACTGTCGCTTTACAAGAAACTCGGATTCGATGGCGTCCAATTTCACGACGACGACGCCGTGCCGGACATGAACGACCTGACCCCGGCGCAAATCGTCAAGCGCGCCGGCCGGGTGCGGCAACTTCTGCGCCAGGCGGGCCTGAAGGCGGAGTTCGTCGCCCCGCGCCTCTGGGAAGACCCGCGCACGATTGACGGCGGTTATACCTCCAACGATCCCAAGTGCCGCAAATACTCCCTGGAACGCAGCCGCCGCGCCATTGATATCGCCAAGGCATTGGATACCCGGCTGATCGTCCTCTGGCTGGCGCGCGAAGGGACATATATCCGCGAAGCCAAAGACAGCCGCGTGTCCGTTGGCCGGCTCGTGGAAGCCGTAAACGACATGCTGGCTTACGATCCGGATATCCGCATCGCCATCGAACCCAAGCCGAATGAGCCGATGGACCATACATACATCCCCACCACCGGCCATGCCATCGCCCTGGCCGCCATGTGCAGTGATCCGTCGCGCGTGGGCGTGAATATCGAAAGCGCGCATGCCATCCTGGCCGGGCTGGACCCCTCGGATGAAATGGGCTTTGCCCTGGCCGCCGACAAACTCTGGACCGTGCATCTGAACGATCAGAACGGCCTGAAATTTGACCAGGACAAGTCCTTCGGCTCCGCGGATTTGCGCCGCGCCTTCAACCAGGTGCGCATTTTGGACCGTTACAATTATGGGAAGCAGGGCGAGTACGTCGGCCTGGACGTCAAGGCCATGCGCACCCAGAAATTCCCGGCCGCCGAACACCTGGTCAACAGCCGGAAAATCTTCCTGAGACTCCTGGAAATCAGCCGCGGTCTGAACGAAAAACGCATCCAAGCCCTGATCGCCCAACGCGATTACGAAGCGCTGGATTTTTACATCCTGACCCAGCTCACCGGGGGATAAATTCATCGTCTCCGGCTGTAGTAGCCGCACGGTGTGCGGCATGCCGGCTCCGGCTGTAGTAGCCGCACTGTGTGCGGCATGCCGGAGCGCAACGCAGTTGCGCCACTACAGTCCGGAACGTTCTGCTGTAGCGGTCCGGCTTTGCCGGACTTCCCGATTCCGCAACGCAGTTGCGCCGCTACATAATAATTCAGCAAAGCGAAATCCCTTACTATACCCCGGTGACATGCCGTTAAAGTTGCCTTGTATTGCGTTATTCCTGGCCGTGCTGACGGCCTGCGCCGCTCGCGGGGAGGCGCCGGCGCTCAGCCTTGAACCCAACCCGGCGGCGGCGGCCCGGTATTGGCGGCCGGGCCCGGACACCCCGGTTGCCGCCGCCGCCAGCGATGACGCCAGCCTGTTGCTGCCCTGCCCGTTCCGGCGGGGGATGGATCGTGTTTTCTGGGACCGTGCCGCTGATTTCAACCTGGCCCATTACCCCGCGTTGGAACTGGAAATCAGTTGTCCGCATCCCGCGGCCCTGCGCCGCATCGGCCTATATTTAAAAAGCGGCAATGGCTGGTACGTCTGGCTGAAGCCTTTGCCCGGGCCCGGCCGGCAGAAATTATTCCTGGCGCAGCGGGAAGCCGGCACGGAAGGCCGGCCGGCCGGCTGGCATCGGATTGACGGCATACGTCTCAGCGTTATGCCGGCCTCCGCAGTGGATACTGCCCTGACCCTGCATGCGCTGAATGCCCGACGGCCGGCGCTGGCCGTGGTGCGCGGCACAAGTTCCTGTCCGAACCAGGCCGAACGCAACGCCGCCCACAGCGCCGCCCGCCGCATCGGCCGCTGGCTGGAAGAACTGCATTTATCTTTCTCCCTGCTGGATGATGAAGATGTCATGGCTGGACGCCTGTCCGGCGCGCGCCTGGCGATTTTGCCGTACAATCCGCATCCGCCGCGCCGGCAAATTCAAGCCCTGCAAAATTTTGCAAACCAGGGCGGAAAATTGATGGTGTTTTACAGCGCGGAACCGCAATTGGCAGAAATACTGGGCTTGCGCCTGGGCGAATACCAGCGTGCCCGCCAGCCCGGCCAATGGAGCGCCTTCGCTTTTAACCGGGAGGCGCCGCCCGATGTTCCCGCGCTGGTCTTTCAGGATTCCAGCAATATCCGCCCCGTTTTCGCGGCTGGCCGGCAGGCCAAGGTTATCGCCTATTGGCGGAATGCCGCTGGGAAAACGGGCGCTGATCCGGCCTGGGCGCTGACTGACCGGGGTTGCTGGATGTCCCACATTTTGCTGAACGGCGATGATGAAAACAAAAAACTGCTTCTGCTGGCGCTGGCGGGCCGCTATGAAAAATCGGTTTGGAGAGAAGCAGCCCTGGCCGCCTTTGCCAATGCCGGACGCATCGCCAGCTTTTCCAGCCTGCCCGCCGCCCAGGCGGGCATTGCCAGCCTGGCGGCCGCCAACCACCGGAGGGAACTGGCCCGGCCGGCGCTCGATCAGGCAAGCAATTATTACCGGCAGCTACGCAGCCGGATGGCCGATCGGGACTATCCGGAAGCCTTCCGGGAAAGTCGGCGTTTGCAGCGCGCCCTGCTGCAGGCCTATGCCGCCGCCCACCCGCCCCGCGCCATGGAATTCCGGGGGGTATGGAACCATTCCGGCATGGGCCTTTACCCGGGCGATTGGCCGCGCACGGCCCGGCTTCTGAAGAATTCCGGCATCACCGCGGTCTTCCCGAACTTGTTATGGGCCGGCGTGGCCCATTATCCCAGCCGGATGGTTCCGCCCTCCGAGATCAGCCGCACGGTCGGCGACCAGCTTCGCCAGGCCGGGAATGCCGCCCGCGACGCGGGCCTGGAAATGCATCTCTGGAAAGTCTGCTGGAACCTCGGCGCCGCCCCCGCGGAACAAGTCGCGCAATGGCGCCGCGCCGGCCGGCTGCAGCGCGCCGCGGATGGCGAGGTGCTGCCCTGGCTTTGCCCCAGCCACCCTCGGAATACCGCCCAGGAAATCGACGCTATCCGGGAAGCGGCCGCCACCCGACTGCTGGACGGCGTCCACCTGGACTACCTGCGTTACCCGGGCCCGCACGCCTGTTACTGCGATGGCTGCCGGCGGAGCTTCGAACAAGCGCTGGGGCGGGCGGCCGCCGGCTGGCCGGCCGCAGCGCGCAACGGCCTGCTCGCCGGCCAATTCCAGGAATGGCGTTGCGCCCAGCTCACCGAATTTGTCCGCCGCGTCCGCCAGGCCTTGCAGGAAGTCGATCCGCGCATCAAACTTTCCGCCGCGGTCTATCAGAGTTATCCCGACTGCCGGCGCAGCGTCGGCCAGGACTGGGGCAGATGGCTGAAAACGGGGCTGCTGGACTTCGTCGTCCCGATGAATTATACGGAAAACACCGCCGAATTCGGCGGCATCCTGCGGCGGCAATGCGCCTTGCCAGGCGCCTCCCAGCGGGTTCTTCCGGGGTTGGGCGTGACCGCCGCCGAAAGCCAACTGACGCCCGACCGGGTCCTCGAACAGATCATGCAAACACGCGCCTTGGACTGCGGCGGTTTCGTGTTATTCGACTTGAACGCCACCCTGGCGGAGGAAATCCTGCCGATTTTGCGGCTGGGACCCACGGCCCGGCCATGATCGGGCGCGACGGCCACGCGGCCGATTCCGTTGGAATGCGCGCCTGTTGCCTATTGCGCACTTTTTGCACGTCAGACATAAAACAATTTGCCAAACACGCGGCTTTTGTATATTATTCGGCTCAAGAAAAGGTTGTCTTGAACTTGTGAAAGGATAGTATATGCGCCGAAAATTCGCGGGGATGGTTTTAGCGGGTATTTTGCTGGCAGGCAGTGCGCCGTGGGCGGGCGCCGTCAATCCCGATCGCGGCGGGGTGATGGGTTTTATCGCCGGGTGCTGCTTCGGCATCCGCGCTGGCGCGGCTTACAACGACGGCAAGGAAATCCACTGGCGCGAATGGATTGGCCTGATCATTCCGATCGTGCCCATGCTGTGGAATGGCTTTGAGGGCGCCAACGGCATGACCACCAAGGATTACCTCGAAAAATACGGCGCAACTTTTTATTAATCAACCAGCAGTATCGATCGTTTAACCAGAAGGAGGCAGGCATGAAAAAAGTATTAGCGGGTGTGATGCTGGCGGCCCTGCTGGCGGGCGGCGCGGTGCAGACGACGCAGGCTATCAATCCCAATCGCGGCGGACTGATGGGCTTTATCGCCGGGTGCTGCTTCGGCATCCGCGCCGGTGCGGCTTACAATGACGGCAAGGAAATCCACTGGCGCGAATGGGTGCAACTGATTCCGATTGCCAACCTTGTTTTCGCGGTCTGGAACGGCATTGACGGCGCCAACGGCATGACCACGGCCGATTACGCCGGTAAATACGGCGCGGCGTTTTATTGATCACGTCCGGCGCGTTTTTCAAAGGATTCCGGGCGCATGCCCGGAATCCTTTTTTATTGCGCCGCTCCGAATCGCCAGTCATGAAGATCCGGACTTATTTATCCCTGGCGGCCGCCGCGCTGGCGCAGGCCGCCCTGGCCGGGGAGCCGACCCTGGCGGAACAGGTCTGCCGCAGCTACACCAACATCCAGACCGTCTCCTGCCTGGCGCGCAAGACCACGGCGCTCCGTGAACAGACGGCGCATATGCTCAGCCGGGTATATTACCAGCGCCCCGACCGCCTGCATGTCGAAAACATCGTGCCGTTGCGGCGGCGCATCATCGCCGATGGCGCCCGCTTTTACCTGGCGCAGGATGGCTGGCGCAAGGGCTATTCCGTGCCCCTCGCCGAATTGGACGGCGAGTGGAAAATCATGCAGCAGGCCATTCCCGGCACGGCCATGGAACACCTCCTGCGGCTGCAAGGCGTCGCAGAGGATGTTTTGGACAGGCAGCCGGAGCTGCCCGTGCGCCGCGGTTATCAAAAGGATAACCTCTACGTCGTGCTCGCCGCCGACGCGCAGCAACGCCTGGCGCGCATTGAATTTTACACAAATTCCGATCTGGCCGAGCGCACCGCGCTGTACCTGTTCGACGATTTTCTGCACGTCACGAACGACTGCTGGCTGGCCGCGCGGCAGCGCGCGGAATTGCGCCTCCAGGGCGATGACATCAAGGAAACCCGCCGCTTCGATAATCTGCAAGTCAATCAACCCCTGGCCGCCGGATTGTTCGACCCGGACGCCTTTTTCAAAGGTCTCGATTTTGTCCCGGATTTTTCCGCCGCCCCCTGAATGATGCCGCCGGCCTAAAGCAAGATTTTAGTAAGGGAGCCAGCCAACCGCGAAAACCATGGCCACTTTCCGACCTGTGTTGTTCTGTCTTTTTTTAACCGGCGGCGCCGCCGCCGCGGAAATCGCGCTGGTCCGCGATCTGTACGGCGAACGCCAGTGGCTGGCCTGCCAAACCGAGGCCCGGCGCATCCTCGCAGAGCAGCCGCGCGATTTCGAAGCGCTGCTCTACCGCGCCCGCGCCGATGCCCGGCTCGGCCGGGAAAACGCCCTGCCGGAGTTGGAAGCCCTGGCGGCGAATCCCAACGCGCCCGAGGCGGTGCGCGCTCCGGCCCGCTATGAAGCCGCCCTGCAATTATGGCGCCAGGGACAACGCGCCGCCGCCGCCAACAACTTGCGCGAGGTTTTTCTGCTGACTGCCGATCGCCAGCTTTTCCTGGAGTCCGGCTGCGCCCTGACCCTGGTTTTGCGCGAGCAGCCCATGCCGTGGCGCGACATGGAAACCATCAATGCCCAATTGCAGACCGCGGCGCCGCAATGGACGCCGGACCTGATTCAATCGGTGCGCCGTGAATGGGCGCCGGCGCCGGATAGCGGCAGGGCGGGACGTAGCTTGATCGCTTTCTACCGCTCGCAAATCCGGCCGGCCATCGGCGACCGCTGCCTGTTGCAGCCTTCCTGCTCGGAATACTCGCGCCAGGCCTTTAAAAAACACGGTATGCTAGCCGGCGTCGCGATGACCGCCGACCGGTTTGTCCGGGAGCCGGGCGTGGTCGCCGCGGCCGCCGTACCGGTGGTATGCCGCGGCCGTGTGTATTACGGCGACCCGCTACGCGATCACGACTGGTGGTTTGACCGGCAGCCGGACGATAACCAGGAAAACCAGTAATTATGCGCTCTTGGTGTAAAAATCTGTTCGCCTGCCTTGCAGTTATGGGCCTGCCCGCCCTGGCAACAGAGGCGCCGCCGCTCCGCCTGGCTTGCGAGCTGGCGGAGGAAGGCGACCACGCCGCCGCCGCGCTCGAATTCCGACGGCTGGCACTGGCCGCGGAACGGCCGGCCGACTGCGGCGGATTGGCCTGGGCGGCGGCCTATGAATACGGCCGCGCCGACGCCTGGCCGACGGCGGAAAAGATGCTGGACTGCGCTGAAAACGCCGATCCATCCCTGGAATTGCCGGCCCTCCTCCTGCGCGCGGAAAGCGCCGCTGCCCAGCTTCAGCCGGAAGCGGCGGACTTTTACTTCCAGGCGGCGCGAGGCAACCGCGCTGCTCCCGATGACCTCCGGCGCTACGCCGCGCGCCGGTCGGCCGCCCTGCTGGCCGGCATGCAGCAGACCGACGCCGCCCAGGCGGCGCTGGCCGGCGCGCCGGGCGAGCACACCGAAGCCCGGCAGGCGCTGGAGGAATACGCGGCCGGCCGTGACAAAAAGCCGCTGCTGGGCGGCTTCCTGGGCATCATCCCCGGCCTGGGCTATGCCTATGCCGGTGAATATGCCAATGCCGCCCGCTCGCTGATCCTCAACGGCCTGTTCATCTTCGGCATGGTCAACACCGCCCAGCATGACGAGTGGGGCGCCTTCGCCGTCATCACCTTTTTTGAATTCACGTGGTATTCCGGCAGCATTTACGGGGGGTTGGACGCCACCCACCGGTATAACCGCCAGCGCCTCGAAGCCTGCCAGGACCGGATTATCGGCGGCGCGGGGTTCAAGCCGGACTGGCAACGCCTGCCGCTGGTTATCCTGCAATTCGAGTTCTAAGCACCATGCCCCATACTCCCAAAATCCTGATCGGCGCCCTCGTGGCGATCGTCATCCTGATCGTAGCCGCATTGGCCGGGCGTTATTTTTATCAGGGGCACAGGGCTCTTGCCCGCCGGCCGCTGTCCCTGCCCATCCTGATGTACCATGATTTGAGCCCCGCCGGCGATCCCGCGACCGCCGCGGATGTCTGGACCGTGCAAGCCGACAACTTCGAAAAACATCTGCAATCCCTCAAGGCCCAGGGTTACGCCAGCGTACTGCCGGCCGACCTGGCCGCGGCCGCGCGCGGACGGGCAAATCTGCCTCCCCGGCCGGTTGTGATTACCTTTGACGACGGCTTCCTCAGCAGCGTGACCCTGGCCGAGCCATTGCTGCGGCAATACGGATTCCAGGCCATGGTTTATCTCATTACCGCCAAAATCGCCGACACGCCGGAACAGCGCCAAAAATACCGCGGCGCGCCGTGCCTGGTCTGGCCGGAAGTCCGCGCCGCCATGCGGCGCGGCACCCTGGCTTTCGGCGTCCACTCTCATACGCACCCCAAACATCCGGATGCCGTGGCCGCGGAAATCACCGTCAGCCGGGACTGGTTCCGCGCCCGCACCGGCGTCCGCCCCGACTCCTTTTGCTATCCGCATGGCCAGGTCAATCCGGATCTGGAGCGCGCCGTGCGGGCCGCCGGCTATACCACGGCCATGATCTGCGAAGATGAAGCAGCTATGCTGGGCCGAGATGCCAACCTGCTGGCCCTGCCGCGGGTGTCGGTCTTCGGCGGCGCGCAGCATTTTACGGTGGAGGTGTTGCCGCGCGATCAAACCGGGCCGCATTGCGTGGGCGGCTTGGTGCGCAACCTCGGCCGGCCGGTCCGGGTGGCGCCGCGCCTGCTGGGCACGGGCATGCCGGCAGCGCAGGCATGGCTGCCCGAAACCCGCCTGGGGCCCGAAGCCCAGGACTGGCGCTGGCCGGTGGTGCCCGGCACGGATTTAAAAACATTACGCCTGGAAATCTGGGATCGTAACCGCATCCTGCTGCTTTATGCCGCGCCTTGAATTACGCCTGAAACCCATAGACCATGCCAACCCCATCCAACCCCCAATCCGTTGCCGGCAACCGGCGCTATTTGGCCAGGTGGCTGCTGGCCGGCATCGTGCTGGCAGCCGCTTTCCTGCGCTATGGCGGTTTCGACCGGCCGGCGGAAATGCATCCCGATCAACCGCGCATCCTGAGTTGGATGGAACGCACGGAACAAGACGGTTACCTGAAAAACACGGTGTATCCCGGCGGGTTCTTTACATTGTTCAACCAATTCCGCCGGGCGGTTTCACCCGTCCTGAACCTGCAACAGCATTGGCGTTACCAGTTGAACGAAATTGACCGGGTTACGCCGCCGCGCGACCTGCATTTGTCGCTGGGAAGGCATTTCAACGTCTGGCTGGCCGCGGCTACCTGTGCCCTGATCTACCTGATGGCAGCCGGCATCGCCAGGTCGTGGTGGGCCGGCCTGTATGCGGCGGCGCTTTTTTGCCTGGCGCCCGAACACATTATCCATGCGCATTATGTCCAGACCGATATCGCCATGGTTTTTACACTGACACTGGCTTTGTGGCTGTGGGCTTGTTTTGCCGGACGCCGCGCATTATGGCTGTTTGCCGCCGCCGCCCTGGCGTCCGGATTTGCCGCCGGCACCAAGTACACCTTGCTGTGCCTGGCCCCGCTGGGCTGGATTTTCAGCTTCTATGCGCCGTCGTCCCGCGCTCCCGGCGCGCCAGCCGCCGGCGCCAAACCTCAAGCATGGCGGCGCATCATCGTCCGCATGATCCTGGCCACGGTTTTGTTCGCGGCCGGGTTCAGCCTGGCCACGCCGGAAATTTTGGATTGGCATGCCTTCCAGGAAGGCTTGCGCTACCAGAATATGCGGGTATATGGCGAAGGCGCGACTATTTTGAACCAGGCGCGCGGCGAGCCGTTGATTGCGCTGCGGAGTCATTGCCGGCAATGGTGCGCCGCCGCCACCGTCCTGGGTTGGGGCAGCCTGCTCTCCGCCGCCGCGGGTTTATGGTTGGCCGGCACATTTGCTTACCGCCGGTATTGGCCGGTCTTGCTCGGGTTTCCCTTGTGCTACCTGTATTATTACCTGTTCCGGGCGCCCTGGGTCCGCGGCCAGGAATTCATGAATTTCTTCCCAGCCTGGGCCGTGCTGGCCGGGCTGTTGCCCCTGTATTTGTGGCGGCGGTGGCAACATCCCGCCGGCCGGCGGCTGGGCCGGGCGGCGGCGCTGATTTTGATTCTGGCGACTTTCCTGCCGCTCTTCCAAAACGGACTGATCGCAGCCTCCGCGTTCAAATGGAAAGACACCCGCTACCTGGCCAACCGCTGGCTGCAACGCCATTTGCCGGCCAATTACCGCCTGGGCCTGGAACGTTATACCGATCCGGCGCAAGTGGGCGTGGGACAGGGCGCGGCATTCATTCATAAAATTGAAACCGCGAGCCGGGACTTGCTGGAAAACCGGAAGTATGACGCCATCCTCCGCAATCCCTCATCCGATGGACGCGGCCTGCGCCACCCGGTGACCGGGCGCCGCTACTCAAAATACCAAACCGCATTCGATGGCTTTACCAACCGCGCCGTCTGCCTGCGCGCATGGAGCGTCCTCCCGCCGAACCGCTTTGCCTCGCCCTTCACATCGCCGGACCTGGAACTCTGGCTCTATCGGCCTGCTGCCCCGGAACTGGAATTGCAGTTGCCGCTGGCCCAACCCGGTTATATCAGCCACGACGGCCGGGAAACTTATTGTCGTGCCGGCCATGAATCCGGCAGCGCGGATTTGCTGTTGATTGACCGGTATCCGCGGGAGTGCGCTTTCGCCGGGCCCGCGGAATTGCCGCGCCCGGTTTACGCGCTGGTCAATACGCTGGAACGGCCGGCGGAATTTTACCTGCGCGGCTTTGGCCGCCGTTTTAAACAACGATTGCCGCCCTATCAAGCTGCGGCCATCCCGCTCCAGCGTCCCTGGTGGCGGCCGCGCCTGGACGGTTTTGAAAGGCTGGCCGCCGCCACCCGTCCGGAGCCGCACATTGAATATATTCCTTGCCTGCTGCGCGCCGCTTTTGACGCGCCGGCAGCCGCCGCCCTGCTCCAGCAAATGGGGCACCCCGGCCAGGCGCTCGCTCTGCTGCAAAGCGATCCTGACCGGGAATCACTCAGCCCGGCCCTGGTCTATCCCCTGGCAGTGGCTAATGCACAGTGGGACCTGGCCGCCCAGTGGGAGCCGTGCGCGGCGGAACTGCGCGCGCGGCTGCAACAGGCATTAGCCCTGTCCCCGGAGTCCATCAGCGTCAATGGGATCAACGGCTGGCATTACAATCAATGCGCGCGCATCCGCCTGACACCCGGCAATGGCTGCAGCAAATTGGAACTCGCTCCCGACCGGATTGGCAGTCCGGAAACTTTGCCCGGCCTTCCGCCCGGCGCCACGCTGGATTTATCCGCGCGCCTGGCGCGCGGGATTTATACCGTTGCCATGAACTTGCGCGCCATGCCGGAACACGGCGCGGGTAGTTTCGCCGTGTATGACAGCCAGGGGCGCAAACTCGCCGAAGGCCCCTGGCAGGATGTCCCGGACGACTTAATCGCCGTCGAATTTACCCTGGCGGTCGGACGTGAATCCGACGCCTGGCTGCATTTCACATCCACCATTCCCGCCGTCCTGGAATACCGGGACCTGGAAATCCGCTGGGATATGCATGACCAAATCCGGGCGGTTTATAATGCCTTGACCGCGGCCCTGGCCCAAAACCAACTGCATGCCGGCCAGGCCGGCCAGGCCCTGGCGTTGCTGGCGGAAGCCGCGCCGCCATGCTGGAACGATTTGGAATTCAAACGTCTTGAATTGGCGGCGCTGCAGGCGGACGCCGTCGCGCCGGAACGCCTCGCCCAGGCTGCGCGCCGGATTTTGCAGGCCGCGCCAGATTATTACCCGGCTTTAAACATCATCCAGCCTGAGACCGCCGCGCGGCGGCCGGCCAACCTGCCCCACCCCGTCCTTTTCCCGCCGTTTCTGGCGCTGGTCGGCGTGCGCGCGGGCCAGGCGGAAGGCGGCGCGATTGAATTGATTTTCGAGGCCAGGGACGATGGCATGCCATCCCTGGCCGCCGCGTCTCATCACCGCCGGGGCCGGCGCGGCTGGCGCAAAGACGCCTGCCGGCCCATCGGGCCGGAATGCCGCCGCCTGACCCGCGGCGAACGCGTGTCCGTCCGCTTCGATCAGGAAAAACAAATGGCGGATGGCCGGGCCCTTTCGGATATCGGCATTTCAATTCAGGCCAATGTGCGGTGGTCGCCGGGCACGCTGAAGCCGGCGGGCCGGTCTGGGCCGGTAATTGCCGTCAGCGAATTGGTTCAACTGCTGAATCCTGAAAACATCAACGATAAAGCCTGCCCATGACTTACCGCCTGCCATTCGCCGAACGCAAAACCTCCTGGCGCGGATTGCTGGACCTTGGCGCCGGCTGTTATCCTGCCTTCCTCTTCGGCGGCCCGATCGGCCGCCAAATGCTGCCGGTGTTTCACTTCCACGACGTCACCCCGGAATACCTTGAGCCTTACCTGCGCTACCTGGCCGAAAATCAATACCGCACCGTGGTTTCCAGCGATATTCACCGCCTGGCGGCCGCCGGCGTTCATCCCGGCCCGCGCGCGGTGGCGCTTTGTTTCGACGACGCCTGGGCCAGTGTCTGGACCGTGGTCTGCCCCATGCTGCGCCGGTATAATCTGACCGCCATAACTTACGCCATCCCCGCACGCGTGCCGGATGCCGCCGCGCCGCGTCCGCTGGCTGCTGAGCCATCGGCGTCCGCCGGCGGTCCCCCGCATGCCACCTGGCCGGAATTACGGGCGTTGCAGGCATCCGGAGTGGTGGATGTGCAGGCCCATACCCTGGCGCATGCCATGATTTTCTGCGATGACCGCCCATTGGGATTTGTGACGCCGGAATATGCGCCGCCGCCGCTGGCCGAACCGCTGTTGAACGACAGCGCGCTGCCCCGGTTTTTATCCGCCGCGGACCTGGGCGCCCCGATTTATCCTTGCCGGTCGCGCTGTTCCGACGCCCTCAGATTCTTTCCCGACCCCGCCGGCGTGGCGGCGTGCCGGGCGCACGCCGCGGCCAATGGCGGAGCGGATTACTTCCGCCAGCCGGACTGGGGAAAGCCGCTGCAAGCCATTATGCGCCAGGCCGGCGGGCGTTGGGAAACCGCGGTAGAAGCCCGGCGCGCCATCGCCCGGGAAGTCGGCGCCGCCCGGGAAATCCTGAACGAGCGCCTCCAGACGGATACAGTCCGCCACCTGTGCTTTCCCTGGGCCGTGGCCGGCCGGACCGCGGAAGCCGCGGCGCGCCAGGCTGGTTACCTGACAGCCTTCGCCGACCGTTTATGCGGCAAGCGCGCGGTGCGCGCCGGCGACAATCCTTATCGCCTGATGCGGCTCAAACACCAGTATATTTTTGCCCTTCCCGGGCGGCCCCGCCGGCATTTCTTCCAACTGCGCCGGAATTGCGCTTCCAGAAAATGCAAAAATCATTGATCCCCAACCTGTCTGCTCCCTTTCCCCGCATCTGCCTGCTGACCGGGAACTTTCATCCGGTGGTCGGCGGCGGTGAAAAGCACGCGCTTTCATTGGCCCGGGAATTGATCCGCCAGGGCGCGCGGGTGACGGTGTTGACGCGGCGCCGCAGCCGCGTGTTGCCGGCGCGGGAAACGGTGCTGGGGATTCCGGTGGTCCGCGTCGGTCCGCCCGGTTTTCCACGGCTGGGCAAGTACCTGATGCTGCCGGCCGTCCTGCGGCATTTGCGCCGGGAACGCGCCAATTACGATATCATCTATGTCTGCGGACTGCGCGTATTGGGTTGGCCGGGCGCGGCCGCGGCCGGACGGTTGGACAAAAAATGCGTGCTGCGCGCGGAAGCCCTGGGCGAGTTGTCGGGTGATTTTATCTGGCGGCGCCATCCCGGCGCGCCCGTCAATCCTCTGCGCCGACGGCTGTTCCAGCCGCTGATCCGCTGGCGCAACCGCCGGCTGCTGGCGGGCGCGTCGGCCTTCGTCAGCATCAGCGCGCCGGTGCGGGAAGAATTCCTGGCCTGCGGCGTGCCGCCGGCGCGCATCCATGACATTCCCAATGGCATTGACCCGGAAGAATTCGCGCCGGCCGATGCCGCCCGGCGCCGGGAACTGCGGGCGCAACTGGGCTTGCCGGCCGACCGGGTCATCTGCGCCTACTCCGGTAAACTCAACCGCGGCAAGGGCTTGCAGTTTCTTGTCCAGCTCTGGCGTGAATTTGCCGCCGAACGCCCGCAACTCCACCTGCTGCTGATCGGCGGCGGCGGCGGCCAGGCCATTTCCTGCGAGACGGAGCTACGCCGCATGATCTGCTCCGACAACCTCGGGGATAAAATCACCATCACCGGCTACACGCAAAACGTGCCTGCCTACCTCCGCGCCGCGGATTATTTCCTTTTCCCATCCGAAAGCGAAACCCTGGGCCTGGCCCTGCTGGAGGCGCTGGCATGCGAATTGCCGGCAGTCGCCTCGCGCATTCCCGGGATTGCCGATTTCATGCGGGATGGCGTCAACGGCCGACTGGCAGCGCCGAACGACAGGCAGGAATGGCGGGCGGCCATCGGCGGCTTGCTGGCCGATCCGGCCGGCGCCCGCGTCCTGGGCCGCGCCGGACGTCAAACCGTCCTGGAACGCTACAGCATCGCGCGCGACGCCGCACGGCACCTGGAATTGTTCCGTATTTGCTGATCAAGCCGGTCAACTGCCGCGTTCGTGCAAATCCGCGCTTGACCGTCTTCCCGGCAAAGCCTAAATTTATTATCCATGCACACCAATTCAGACCATGCCGATGCGCGCCGCGCGGATATCTTTTTTTGGTTAACCGCCGCTTTTTTAATTTTCTGGAATCTCGGCGTACGCGCTTTGTGGGGCGCCGAGGGCCGCTGGGCGGAGGTGGTCCGGGAAATGATCATGACCGGCGATTTTTTCCATCCGACTATCGCCGGCCTGCCGTACTTTGACAAGCCGTTGGGCAGTTACTGGCTGATCGCCCTGGCCGCGCCGTTCACCGGGTTAAACGAATGGGCCGTGCGCCTGCCCAGCGCATTCTGCGCCCTGGCTGCCCTATGGGCCGTGCGGCAGTTGGGCGCCCAACTCTGGTCGCCGGCGGCCGGCCGGCTGGCCGGCTGGATTCTGCTTACCGCGCAGGGATTTTTGTTCTGGGCGCGTGTAGGCGCAGCAGACATGGCCAATCTTGCCTGCAGCATCTTAGCCGTAGCCTGGTACTGGCGGCGCCGGGAGCGCCCGGATTTCCCAGCCTTCCTGGCTTTCTACCTGCTGCTGTTCATCGGCGCCCAGATGAAAGGGCTCACCGCCGTCATTGTGCCGGCGCTGGCGCTGGCGCCGGACTTGCTGCACGGACAACGCTGGCGGCGCTTCCTGGGGTGGCAGCATTGGCTGGCGCTGGGTATCGGTTTGCTGGTTTATATTCTGCCATTCCTGTATGCATCCATTTCCAGCGCCGGCTATTCTTCCAGCGGCATCGCTCTGGTCGTGCGGGAAAACATCCAGCGCTTTTTTGATCCATTCGACCATATTGAGCCTTTTTATATTTACCTCAAACATATCCCGGTGCTGCTGCTGCCATGGTCGCCGCTGCTGGTTATCGGCCTGGTTTTGACGGCGCGCCGGCGCGGCCGGGCATGCTACGCCTGGCCGGACTACTGGCTGGCGTGGGCCATGCTCTTGATATTCCTTTTCTTCTCCGCGTCCGGCTCGCGCCGCAGTTATTACATCCTCCCGATCGTGCCGTTTTGCGCGCTTTTCTGCGCCAACTGGACGCTGGGGCTGGGGCTGGCCGGGCAACGGTGCCTGGCGCAATTCCACATGGGGCTGTTAGCGCTGGCGACCAGCGCCGGGCTGGCGGCGGCGGTAGTATTACCACTATACTTACAACGGGCCAAGCCAGCCTGGCCGGACGGAATGGGTTGGGTAATCGCCTGCGCCGGCGGGCTGCTGGCGCTGGCCTGGCTGCCCCGGCTGGCGCCTCGGGATTTCTGGCGGAAAGCAGCCGGCTTGCCGCCGGCCGTCATGGCCTGGACCGCCACGGTCGCCATTGGCCTGGGCGGCTATTTTTGCATCATGCAGCCGTTGCTGGAACGATACCGCACGGAAAAAGACTTCGCCCTGGCAATCAAAGCCACCGGCAGGAATGCCAGCCAGACGGCCTTCTTCGAGGATTACCTCGAAAACGTCGTGTTTTACATGGATATGACTCCGGCCAACCACCGGGTGATTGCAGATCCGGCGGCGGTTTACGGCTATCTGCAAGGCGAACCGGGCCGCATGGTTATTTTACGGCGCAAATATCTGCCGCGCCTCCTGGAGGGCTTTCCGCCCGACCGCCAGGGCCGCGCCGCATTGGAAGAAAAAACCTGGCCCTGGCAAACCGGACGCAAGGCGGGGAAAAAGATGGTGGCCTGGTCGCTGTAACTACGGGGCAAGGATTTAAATACTGACCCGGCCCTCGAAAACATACACGGCCGGCCCGGTCAGAGCAACCATGCTGGCGCCGCGCGCGGTCAGGCGGTAATTCACCGTCAGCCGGTCGCCGTGCGCGCAAATCACCGCCACTGGCGGTTGGACCAGGCGCAGGCGTCCGGCAAGCAGTGCGCAGGCAACCATGCCCGTGCCGCAGGCGCCGGTCTCATCCTCCACGCCCCGCTCGTATGTGCGGACACGGAGCGCTTTAGCGGTTCCCGCGCCGCTGACCGCCATGAAGTCCACATTCGTGCCTTGCGGCGCAAACCGCGGGTGATGGCGAATGGCCGCGCCCAATTTTCTGACATCCGTACGGGCCAAGTCGCTGACCGGCACCACCGCATGCGGCACCCCCGTATTGACGCAATGACAGACCAGCGTCTGCCGTCCCACACGCAGCCGGGATCGCAGGCGCCAGCCTGACGGCGGCGGCAGGCCAATGCGCACCGTGCCATCCGGCAGGCATTCCGCCCGCACCCGGCCGGCGCCGGTAACCAGCGTCAGGCGTTTTCCGGTCAACCCCAGGTCCGCCGCCAGGCGCGCGGCGCAGCGCGCGCCATTGCCGCACATGGAAGCTTCCTGGCCGTCCGGATTGAAAAACCGCATGCGCAAGACGCCGTTCGGCTCAGACGGCCCGGCGGCCTGCAACAGGATCAATCCTTCGCTGCCAATCCCGCCGGGCCGGCGGCATAAATTCCGGATGCCGGCGCCGGCGGAGAAAGGGAATTTTCGTTCCAAGTCCGGCATGACGATAAAGTCATTGCCGGCGCCGTGCATTTTCCAGAATTTGAACACCGCCATAATTACATTGAGAGAATAGTTTCTTTGGCGATTTTCGCCACGCGGAATTTAACCACCTTCTTGGCGGGAATATCAATTATTTCCCCCGTGGCCGGATTGCGCCCCTTGCGTGCAAGCCGTTGCGCCAGGACCAATTTGCCCAACCCGGGAATGGTGAAACCATCGCGGGCGCCCTGGTAGGCCATGTTAACCAGCGCATCCAAAGCAGCGGCGGCATCTTTCCTGGCAATTCCAGCCGCTTCGGCCATACCGGCAATAATCTCACTTTTCGAATGTGATTTTGCCATACCTACCTGCTCCTTTGTTGGGACCGGACCGCCCCTTGGACGGCTTGATCCGATTTTCCCCGGCGGGACGCATGCCGCGCCGGACTGGTATTTGGCCTGCCGGCCAGTTTCGAAACCGGGGCTTCTTCGAAACCTTTGCGCATACGCTGACAAAAAAAAGCAACAAAAGCAAGCAAGATTTATGCAAGCCGGACTGGCGGTCACGGCATAGCCCGTGGCAGGCTGCTAAGGATCCAGGTTTTCCAGGCGCAGGGTATCCAGGTTAATCCGGCGGTAATAACAATTACGCGGCTGGCCGGCGCGGTTGCGCGTGTGGCAGATGCCGCCGCGGCGCGGGCGGACGCGGTAGAGCAGCGAGTTCTGCTCGCAATTGACGAACGCCTCCACCAGGTCGAAAGTCTCGCCGGAGGTCTTGCCTTTTTCCCACAAGGTATTGCGCGAAGTGCTCCAGAGAATCAGGCGGCGTTCCCGCAAGGCCAGGCGGAAGGCCTGTTCATTGGTATAAGCCACCAGGATCACCGCCTGCGTATCGGCATCCTGCACCGCGACCGGCAGCACATCCGGGCTGCTGGCGGCCGCCTTGGCCAACTTCCGAAAATCCAATTGCAGTTCCGCGCCTTCTTCCAACAGGTTCATGGCTCGCTCCTATTCCGCCAGCCCCGGCATCAGCCGGTCCAGTTCTCCCCGGCGGTCCGGATCGACCTTGAGAATTTCCGTGATCAAGGTTTCCACCGGCTTGAAAGCGCCGCTTTCGTAGCAAAGCAAGGCCGCGGCCAGCATCAGGTCCGCCCGGTCGGTTGCGGCCAGGCTGGGATTTTTGAGATAGAAAATCACGATGTTCAACATCTGCTGGACGGCGACCTGTTCCCATTTGATGTTAATCGCCCCGGCCCGTCCCAGCGAAACCGTCAGGCCGGCGGCATCCGCCCCGACAATATCACGCGCGCCGCCGCTGGTGGTCCATCCCTGGGGATATGGATTTTGCTTGATGAGCGCAATCAAGCGGGTCATTAACTTGTCCAAATACCGGTAAGTATCAACGACGGACTGGCAATACGCCTGCGTTTCCGGCAGCGTCAAGGAGGCCTGCACCTTCTCCATGGCCTGCGCCGCTTCCTGGAATTGGCGTCTGGCCACCAGGCCGGCATTCTCGCCGCGGGCGGCTTCCACGGTGTCATATTCCTGCTGCAAAATAATAGGCCGGCGTTTCTCGGCTTCGCGCGCGGCTTCCTCGGCCTGCTTTTTGGCTTCCAATTCCGCGCGGCGGCGGGCTTCAGCCTCCGCGGCCCGCTGGCGAGCCTGCCGCTCCGCCGCCTGCAGCCGCCCGTGATATTTCCCCATTTCCTGGGCCTGCTTCTGCGCCGCCTCGGTGGGAATGTCGATCATCTGGTAAATCAACGCCAGCTTATCGGCGATATTTTCCAGTTCGGCCGCGCAGGCTTCGGCTTGATCCGGAATGCCGGGTCCGGGTTTGACTTGATCCAGGTCCTTGGTTTCAGGCAAATCCTGCTGCCTGATAAAGCCCGTGGCAAACAGGTCTTCCGCCTCGTTGAAATTTTCCTGGTAGCGGTCCATTTCCATCACGGCCAGCGTGGCTGAGGGATGGCGGGCCATGATCTTCGGCGCCTGCTCCCAGATTTTCACTTCCAGTTCCGCCATCTGATCGGCATTGCGCGCAATATGCTGCATTAACACGCCGATACGGTCCCAGGCGGTTTCGCCCTGTTTCACCGCCGCTTCCAGGCGCTGCCGGCCGGCCTGCGCCTCCGCCAGCCGGGCCTGTTGCTTCTGATGCGCGATCCAGCCGGCCGCGCCGCCCGCCAGGATGACGAGCGCGGCCGCCGCCGCGCCGGCGATTTTCACAAACTTGCGGAAATCACGTCGGCCGGGTACCGGCAGCACGGAAGACATGGTTTTTAAAACACCGGACTTGCTGCCCTTATTTTTCTTGAGCGGAATGCGGGCGGCCTTATGCGCCGCGCGCATATCCAGCAGCAGCGCGGGATAGGACGGATAGCGCATGGAAGGATCCGGCTCCAGCATGCGCGCGACCAGCGCCACAGTCTCGGGATGAATATCGTCGCGGAAGTCGCGCAGGCTCGGCGCCGGATGGTTCAGACGCGCCAGCACCACGTCCGTCGGCGTAGCGCCGTCGAACGGCGGCTGGCCGGCCAAGGCGTGAAACAGCGTGGCGCCCAGGCTGTATATATCCGACCGGAAATCCACTTTCTTGCCCCGCGCCTTTTCAGGGGCAATGTAATAGGGCGTGCCCCAGATCTGGCCGCCCTGTTGCTGCTGGCCAATGAAACTCGCCAATCCGAAATCCACCACCTTGGCCTCGCCGCCCTGCCCGAAGAGAATATTAGCCGGCTTGATATCGCTGTGGATCAACCCCACGTCGCTGGCCGCTTTCAGCCCTTCGGTGATTTCGAGATGAATCTCCAGCGCGCGCTCTTCGGGCATCTGCTTGCCTTCGGCGATCATCTCGTCCAGCCGGCCGCCGGCCACCAGCTCCATCACGATATAAGGCTGGCCCTTGACCTGGCCGAAGGAATAAATCTGGACCACGTTCCGGTGGTTCAATGCCGCCGCCGCCTGGGCCTCGTGCTTGAATGACTGGACGAATTCCGTGTCATCGCCCAGCGATTTCTTCATGACCTTCAAGGCTACCTGCCGGCCCAGTTCCTTATCCACCGCATGGTAGATCACCCCCATGCCGCCGGAACCCAGCTTGTTGATCAGCAGGAAACCGCCGAATTTCGCCGGCACGATCTGCCGCGTTCCGCACTCGGGGCAATTGATCTCCGAAAAGGACGGCAAATGGGAGACATCCAGGGTTTTCTGGCAACCGGCGCAGCTCAGGCGTTCAACCCGATCCGCTTCAATTCCAACGGAGCCTTCCTTGCTCACGATGCACGCCTCATTTCACCCCGGCACGCCAAAATTGCCGCCCGCCTTTCCGGCTGGAGCAATTTTTAATTTGCATAATTAATGGGCATGATATACTACCCCCCTGGAAATATCAATGCTTGAATTGTGTGTTTTTTTGGAACGATCTAAACTCCGCCGGCGCGCTACCGCCATGATGAGTCCAGTCCCGCCATGGACGATGCCGGGCCAATGCTTATGCATCCAATCTGTTTTCACATAGGCTCCCGTCCGATTTACTGGTACGGCGTCATGATGGCCGCCGCCTTCCTGGCCGCCATCGCGCATTGGGCCTGGCTGGCCCGCCGCGCCGGCCGGCCGCCGGCATACGGCTACGACCTGGCTTTCTGGCTGATGCTCGCGGGCATCGTCGGGGCCCGCATCAATTACATCCTGGCCAACCTGGCCGACTTCCGGGGCGCCCCATGGACCATGCTGCGGATTGACCAGGGCGGGCTGATTTACTACGGCGGCTTCGTCGGGGCCGCGCTGGCCGCCGTCATTTTCGCCCGCGTCCGCGGCGAGCGGTTATGGTGGCTGGCCGACTTCGCCATCACTGCCATTCCGCTGGGCCATGTTTTCGGCCGTATCGGCTGCTTCCTCAACGGCTGCTGCTACGGCGCGCCGGGCGCCGCGCCGTGGTGTTTTCCCTTGGACGGCACGCCGCGGCATCCGGTGCAATTGTACGAGGCCGGATGGAACCTGGCGGTATACCTGGCGCTGACCTGCCTGTTCCTGCGCCGCCGGGCCGAGGGCGCGGTGTTTGCGCTTTACCTGATGCTTTATCCCGCCGGGCGATTCCTGCTGGAATTCTGGCGGGGCGACCAGCGCCAGATGTTGCGGGGCCTGACCATCGCCCAATGGTTCAGCCTGGCGTTGATCGCAACCGGCGCGGCGCTGGGCTGGTTCTGCCTGCGGCGCTGGACCGGCGGCCGGGCCGGCCACGCCCAACCTTAAACAAGAATGCCAATGAATACAGTCAAATTAACGGCGCGCCAACTCCGACGCTGGCTGGCGGTCATGGCAATTTTGATGGTCATTGTCCCGGCCGTCATGGTTCCGGTTTCCATCCTTGGTTTGCGTAGCTTGCTGAACGATAAACTGGCCCAACCCGCCGTAACAAAATTACAACTGATGGAAACCCCCTACTTCCAGCACCAGGGCATACGCACGGTGGAACAATACGACAATTACTGGAAGGCGGCTTTCGGACAGCGCCCGGCCCTGCGGGATCATGCCGCTTTTTACACGCCGCTCCTGCTCCTCGCCGTCCTCATGGCCGGCGCCTGGTTTTACAAACGCTGGGCCCTGCTGGGCGGGATGGCGTTTGCCGGCTTCCGCATCCTGTGGCATACGGCATTGGCCTTGCTGACCGGCTCCCGCACCGGCCTGCCAGTTGCCAGTATAATAGTGATCGTGCTTTACGGATACCTGTTCTGCCTGCTGTTGCAGATGCTGGATGCCATATACCCCTTGCCGTTCCGGCGCAAGCAATTTTGCCCGCTGCCGGAACAGCCGGCCGAGTGAAACACGCGCGGCCATGGGAGACATCGCGGCGGCCGGCTGAGCCGGGTTTAAGCCCCGGAAAAGGCGGACGCGCTGGATGCGTCCTGTCCATTGACAAATCATTCCCGCAGGTCTTGCATATGTCCGGACCATTGTATGCCCGCCCCGCCGGCTTGGATGGCGGCAAGGAATTGCACTTCACCGCCGGTGAAGAAGCGGTGGAACGCCTCGATGTCTGGCTGGCGGCGCGGCTGCCCGGCCTGTCGCGCGCGCGCATCCAGGCGCTGATCCGCGCCGGCAATATTACCGTCGAAGGCGGGGCGGCGCGCGAGCACCGCCGATTGAAAGCCGGCCAATGCGTCCGGGTCGTCATCCCGCCGCCGCAGCCGGCCAAACCCGCCGCACAGAATATCCCGCTGGACATCGTTTACCAGGACGCCGATATCATCGTCATCAACAAACCCGCCGGCATGGTGGTGCATCCGGCGCCCGGTCATGCCGCCGGCACCCTGGTCAACGCCTTGTTGCACCATTGCCCCGACCTCGCCGGCATTGGCGGTGAATTGCGCCCGGGGATTGTCCATCGTCTCGACCGCGATACGAGCGGACTCCTGGTGGCCGCCAAGCATGAAGCCGCCCTGCGCGGGCTGGCCGATCAATTCAAAAAACGGCAGGTCCGCAAGGAATACCTGGCGTTGGTAAGGGGCGTTCCGCCGCGGGAAGGTTCCATCAACGCCGCCATCGGCCGGCATCCTGTACAGCGTAAAAAAATGGCTCTGTCCGAACGCGGCCGTACCGCGCTGACCTCCTTCCGTTGCCTGGCGGTTTACCCCCAGGCCGCGCTGGTCAGGCTGCGCATCCATACCGGCCGCACCCATCAGATTCGCGTGCATATGGCGCACCTGGGCCACCCCGTGCTGGGCGATGAGGTTTACGGCCGCCAACGGGCCGGCCAGCCGGCCGCGCCGCGCCAGATGCTCCACGCGGCGCGGTTGGAATTCCGGCATCCGGCCGACGGCCGGCCCCTGGCATTTTCCGCGCCCCTGCCCGCCGACATGCTTGCGGCAATCCAGCGCCTCAAACAAGGAGCCTTGCATGCTGCCAAGTAAAATCAAAACCGCGCTCCTTTCGCACAACCTCTGCCGGACTGGCGCGCACATCCTGGCCGCCGTCTCCGGCGGCGCGGATTCCATCGCCATGCTGCACCTGTTGCATGCACTGGCGCCGGAGCTGCGCCTGCGCCTGACCGTCGCCCACCTCCACCATGGGCTCCGGGGCGCGGAGGCCGATGCCGACGCCGCTTTTGTCAGCACCGCCGCCCAGCGCCTGGGGTATCCCTGCGTTTCCGCACGCGCCGATATCCGGCGGCAGGCCCAACGCCGGCGTGTATCCCTGGAAATGGCCGGACGGACCGCCCGCTACGATTTTCTCGCGAAAACCGCCCGCCGCCTGCATTGCGACGCCGTGGCCACCGCCCATACCGCCGACGACCATGTGGAAACCATGCTGCTGAAACTGGCCCGGGGCGCCGGACCGCAAGGCTTGTGCGGGATCAGCCGCCTGGCGGAGCATCGGGGCGTCAGCATCATCCGTCCCCTCCGCGACACCTGGCGGCGCGAGTTGCTGGCCTACCTCCGCCGCCGGGGCCTGAACTGGCGCGAAGACGCCAGCAATGCCGACCAGGCCTTTTTGCGCAACCGTGTGCGCCACGCGGTGCTGCCCATGCTGGCCCGGCAGTTAAACCCGCGCTTGCGCCAGGCGCTCTGGCGGACCGGCGCGATCATGGAACAGGAAAACGACTGGCTGAACGAATTGGTCCGGCCGATTTACAGTCAATGCCACATACCGGGATGCCCGCCCCTCCTGAACTGCGAACTACTGCAAGCCTATCCTCTGGCGGCCCGTCGCCGCGCCCTGCGCTTGTGGCTCGCTGAGGCGGGGCTGCCGCCCGAAGCCCTCAATTTCGAGGCCGTGCATCGCCTGGAAACGTTGCTGGCGCCCGGCCGCAGCGGCCGCGGGATTCACCTGCCCGGCGGCTATGCCGTCCGCCGTGAATACGCCTTGCTCCGCATCAACCAGCCGGCGGTCACGCGCCAGGCCGCGGCCCGCCGGACGGGACGGGTCACCACCGGTTCGCCCTCCAGGCCGGCCAAGGCCGACAGCGGCTTTGAGGTGGCATTAAAAATTCCCGGCCAGACGGCATCGTCCGATCGAACCTGGCAGATCGTCTGCACGCTGGAACCCAAACCGGCGGCGCTTGCAGGCGCGCCCGATTACGCCCTGCTATCGGCCGCACACTGGCGGCGCCGGCGGATTACCGCCCGGAACTGGCGGCCGGGCGACCGCATGCAGCCATTCGGCATGCGCGGCACGCGTAAAATCCAGGACATTTTCAGCGACCTGAAAGTGCCGGCCAGCCGGCGGCGGCAACTGCCGCTCCTGGAATGCGGCGGTGAAATCATCTGGGTGCCGGGGTACCGCATTGCCAGCGACTGGGCGGTCCGCCCCTCCGACCGGCGGGTATTGCGGATTCAATTCATGACGGCGGCAAGAGCATTATGAACAGACCGGTCACCGGACAATCATGATGCTTCCGGCCGGCGGCAATGCCCGGAAGCAGCCGATATCCAGCCCTGCCGCAAACCATGCTTTGCCATCCTGGTCGTGCGATGGCGCGGAAATGCCCGCAAAAACACCAATGCCTCTGCTCCGGCAGGGGGAGCGGTAGGCAATATGCAAATCGGGGGGAGTGACGCCGAGGAACAGCGGATCGGCGGATATTGAATTCCCGTCCTGCCCCGTGCCGGACTGCCATGCGGCCAATGTTCCGTAATCAGCGCTGACCTTGGCGGGGCCGCTCAAGTAATAATCATTATAATCCGACTGCAGCGTTGCGGGCGGCTGGTAAAAACAGGCGGTATTGGTGGCCGAGATAATATTATTGAATAAAACCATGTTGTTAGCCGTGCCGCTGTTAAACGTGATTTCATAGGCAGCATCGGCAAAAAACGTGTTGTTATACAAGCGCATGTTATGCGCATCGCGGAACCAGGCGCCGGCCGACGTATTCCGGAAGATTGCATTATTGTAAATATAGCAGGGGCCGGCGGTTATGGCGCGAAAATACAATCCACAAACATTACTGCAACACGTATTATTGGCCAACATACTGTCATTGCAAGCGCCGTACAGGTATAAGCCGGCGTTGGAATGTTCGGAACATGTGTTATTGACTATGGCGCAGTTGGTGGAAGCATTGCAGTAAATGCCGGCCTTGCTTGCGCGCAATATATTATTTGAAAGGACGACGCCGGAGCTGTTGTTGACATAAACATTATATTCGGAATGATCGCGGACCATGTTCCCGGAAATCCGGTGCGCGGCATTATCGCCAAAGTAAGCGTAAATGCCGTGTAATTTATTGGAAAACACCGTATTGCCGCCGGCCGCGCAATTGGTGGCATAATGGAACATTATGCCGTAACAGGCGTTGGAATAGATTGTATTGAAGGCGGCGGTGCCGTTTTGCACATTATTGAAGCGTATGGCCGCCGAGCCCGGGATCGTACTGAATCCGGCATTATAACAAATTGTATTATACGTTATGCAAGCATTGCTTGAAAACACTCCGATAGGATAAAAATTCGTCAGCGTGCCGGAAATCACATTGCTGATTAGATTCAGGTCGCGCGACCCGGATCCTGCTGTTGCGCCGTTAACCGCGTATTGGCGTGCAAGCCGTATCCTGAAATTTTGAATGCTGACGTACGGATGCCGGATGTAAAATAAATCGCCGGAAAGCCTGCTGGCGACAAGGTTGAAATTTGAAGGATGGCTCCCGTTGAAGGTGTGCAGGTAAAGAATTCCTCCGTCGAGATAATAAGAACCGGCGGACGATTCCACACCGGCCACGGAAGCGGCGGGAGCATAATGCCGCCATTCCTCGGAAGCGGGCGGAGCTTCGTGGACGCCCAGTATACTGCCAGTTTCGGCGATTTGATAGGTGTAAGCCTGGCCGTCCGCCAGCGTAAAACCGCCGGCAGGATAATTGGTCCCGCTGCTGACAACCGGTAACATGCCCGCGCCATCGCCCGGCACCCCTTGATAGATTAGCCGTGCGGTGTCGGAGGTTCCGCCCGCCGGCGTGCTAATCGTTTCCATGTATGTGTAATCGCCCTTGATACACAAAGTGTGCGCTCCGTTGCCGGCCAATCCCACCAATACGTTGGCCGCGCCGATGGTTTTTTTGGCCTGCTCCCAGGACAAGCCGCTTCCGGCATCGCTGCCCGCGGCGCCATCCACGTACCATGAATCCGCCAGGGCCGGGCGCCCCATGGCCAGACTGAGCATTCCCGCGAGAATCAAGCTGTAAGGTCTGTTGGTGCGCATAGATTTACTCCTTGGGGCTATACGATATTTCCTGCCAGCCGGTTTATGATATTATAAACACGCCTATCCCCGCAACCCGGATACTGGCCCGCCAGTATCAACCACGAACCTCGACCCGCCACCCGTCACCTCTCATATTCCGTGGGAACCGATCCTCTTTCCACCTGCAAGGCATCAGCCCAAACCGTTCCATCGCCATAGGTAAACAACGACAGACTGACCGCCGGCGCCAGGCAATGATAGCGCTGCCAATGCGTGGAAAGCCGGAAGATCGGCCCGTCCTTCCAGAAGCGGGCGGTCATGTTGGTATTGTCGGCTTTTAAATACAAGGACCAGCATACATTAGTCCCTTGCATGTCCGCCGCTCCTTTAAATTTCATTAATAATCCGCTGCGCAACGTTCCAACGCGCAAAGTGCTTTTCATTTTCAGGCAATATTTGCCTTCATAAGGATTCTGGGTATCCTGCCCCCATTCGCCCGTCGATGAACCGATTGACGGCCAGACCATCAGCGGCAGATAATAATCCGGCCAGCCCGGCATCGTGGCGTCTTCAAAGCCCGGGTTTGGCGCGCGGTTTTTCCTGTCTTCCCGGCCCGTCACGGGGATGCTGTCATCACGATGGTCCTCCGCCTTGATGGGGGCGGCATTTACGGTAATCCGCACGGGCTCCGGTAAATTCGCCGCATCCAGCCGGTAAGCGCGGGTGGCCAGCCAATCCAGCCGGTCGGAAAAAGAGTTCGATTGAACCTGGCAGGCGCTGCCGGCGAATAAATGGCTGACCGCATCGGCCGGGGTTGCGCCCTCGATGCTGAATTTTACATCCACGGGATAATAGGCGCTGTTGGCCGCCAGCAGGACGTAGTATCCGCGCGGATCTTTATAAATCGCCGCTTGAATGTCCGGGCATATCCCAAAGGCAATGTTTAAAGGAGTATCCGGCCAATAAATGATCTTTTGCGGAATTTCCCCCGCGAGCAGCGCCGGCGCAAGCAGGTTGACTTCGCGGGCGAGGGCGCAGAATTCCTGCCAGTTGGCATCATGCAACACGGGGAATGTAAAATAAGTCAGCCCATGCGCGCCGTGAATCAGCGCCAGATAAGTTTGCGCGCGCTGCTCCCGCGGCAATGTCACGCGTTTATGGGTGCCGGAGTATATTTCCGCCATTGGCACAATCCAGATTGGCTTGTTGACGGCTTTGCTTTGGGCCGACATCTGGGCGGTAATTTTTGATACGGCATTGGGCGAGGTGTAGATTTGCGGCGGACCCGCCGGCGTCCAGTATGGATCGGCCCCGAAAACGTCGCACCAGGCCGTGCCTTTCTGCAGATCGGGAATAATGCCGCCGCTGCCATACAGTAGAAATACCGGATGGTATCCGTCATGGCGGTTAATGGTTTCGTAGATCAGGCGGCACCCCTCCATGACCACGTGAAACACCGGCGGATGCGGTTCATCAATGCTGTAATATCCCAGCAGGTTGGGATAATCCCGGACTTCCTCCACCGCCTTGATCAATGGCGGCAAATTCGACTGCACGGCGCCGCGGAACAGGCTCAACCGCCGGGCGGCATCTTCCTCGATGGTGCCGGCTTTGATCCGGCGCTTGAAATTGTCCTTGATGTGAATCAGGCGATGCGGACCGAACTGCGACGGATTGGCTATCACCGCGAGATTGTATTTCCGCGCCGTTTCCAGAAAAAGCGCCTCTTCATGCACATCCTTGTGGTTGTAATTCCAGCGAACCAGGCAGTTGAATCCGCCTGCGGCAATTTTTTTGAATTGGGCTTCCTGGTCGGAACGGAGCATTTCGGCCATAAATCCCATCGGGAAAAACGGCTGGTCGTTTTTCACGATAGCCCGGCGGATCGGATCAATTTTCACCTCGCACCCGGGCTTTGGCACTTTTTTTACCAATGTTATTTCGCCGCGATACAACAAAGCGCCGTTCAGGCGGCGTAATTCCACGGGCAGCGAGTTGCTCCCCAGCGGGATATCTGACAACGGCAATTTTAAAAGTGTTTCAGCGCTCAATTTTTCCTGTCTGACCAGCGCCTTTTGCGCGCCTGGAAGCCAGACCGTCGCAACGAGTTTATCAAGTTCCGCGGCGGGGATGTTCACGCGGCATAACACATTCGCCGCGGTTTCCGCCGTATAATAATTGCGATCTGGAACCGGCGGCGGCATGACAACCAGATTATCCGTTCCTTCAGGCTTGACCTTTTGCAATATCTCGCCGGTGGCGGGATCGCGCAACATCACCTGCACTTGCCTGGCCGCGGGGATACCGACCGGAACTGTCATGGTCATGTTCCATCGCGCATGGCCGTTAAAATAAAGATTTGTCGTAATCAACGCGTTTGCGCCATGCGATGGCTGATCATCAACCGCCAGCGTGACCGCGCCGGCGGCATCGCTGTAGCCGGCCAGGGCCATGCGGATCGGATAGTTAAACTGGCCGTTGTCAATCTGATAGGGATCGCACCGTGCGGCGGCAATCCACGGCAGCAGCGGGGTTTTAATTGCTCCGAGTTTTTCAAGATGGATATTTCCGAATTGCCGGAACTCGTTGAAGCTGGCGGCCACCGGCGCCCATGTTAAGGGAATGGATGTCACGCTGATCTTAACTCCGCCTTCATTGAATTCCGTGATGACCGCGGTCCGGCCGATGTTGCCGCGCAAGCCCGCCAAGCCCTGCCCCCGGTCAATGGCGCAAAGCGGGATCGCCATCTCCGCGTTCCATCCGCCGGGAGTTGCAAGAGCCGCTGATCGCCAGGGTATGTTCCATCCACGCTGAAGACCGGCGGCGGCATGCTGCATGCCATCGGCTTGAATATCCGCGAAGGTCAGCCGGAATTGGAAGATATTAGTTTCGGAACCGCCGGGGTACAGATACAATTCTACCGAATCATCCATGGCCGTCAGGTGGTGATCGCGTTCGAAAGCGTGCTGCTCCAGCGACAATGGTTCGGGATGGGCGCAGACAAAGGCCAGATAAAGCCAGGCATCGTCATGGACCATATGCACGTGCGTGGCAATTTCCGGCGTTGCCCTTTTGCCGGCAATTGGATGCAGCATGACCGGAGCGGCGGCCGACCAGCAACTATCGGTCAAGACGCCGTCAATCCGCGGCGGGAAAGCGCAGGCCGGCGCATGATAGTCCGGCGGGGCCGGCGCGTCAACGCCGCCGGCAGAACATGGGAACGCCCACCAGCATGCCGCGACAAACAAAAACATGGCAAAGCGGGATCGTTTTTCCGGAATATCCAAGCAGGGATGAATTCCAGCGGATGACACCACGACAATTTTCTTATTCATAACAAATCCTTTGCCGCGGAAACATGCCAGGTCGTCCGCCCTCAGCGCGCCGGATTCACCGGCAACCGCAGGGTGATGGTCTGACTTGATCCGGCATAGTCATCTTCCGGCAGATGCACAATCATGGATAGCATGGCATTGCCGCGCAAGGATATTCTGCGAGTTTGCCCGCGGCGGCCCGTATGCAATTGCGCGGCGGCAAGCTGTTTCCCTTCCAGGCCCATGCGCGCTGTCGGCTGCGGAGCAGGATCCGCATAAGTGAGTTTGATCATATTGTCTTCCCGGGGGTGATACAGGACAATCAATGGCGCTTCGGCAGTCAATATCATTCCATCCGGGAAAGTAATTTCCCCGTCTTCGTAAAAAACCGCATGCCCACGTTTTTCACCGGCGTGCCATACGGATTGCAGCCCGGGCGTATTTGAAAGAATCTGAATATTAGTCAACGGATAATCAAAGCAATTTTCGGCGGTGCTGTCGGACAGGATCGCATATGCATATGTATCGCCGGCTGGTTTGACGCCGTGCATTATCTCAAGTATGAAAAGGGGCACGGCGATTTTATCCTTGCTGCCCACGCCGCAATTCGACCATGCCCCTTCCCGGGTGACGGCTTGCATATAAGCATTTCCCTGGAGCAGGAGATAGCCGAAACCATCATGCCAGACCCGCTCTCCCGCCGGAATTTTGCGCTTTAACTCCTCCTGGTATTCCCCATCGCCCAGGCGAAGCTTGCCGCGCCGCCGGCATTGATTGATGGTGGTTGACACCGAGGCAGGTCCCGTGGATGAGATATCACTGCCAAGGGCGAGCATGATGTCTTCGAAGAAAAACCAGCTTTTCTTGGCTTTCACGACATTGCGTGAAAAATCGGTTGCGGCGCATCCCGCCATGCCGTCGCTTGCCCCGCCGGCAAACGCCTTCTCGCCGAACGAGCGGAGCTCCGCTTTGGCGTAATCGGTCGCCGTTCCGCCAATTGTCGCGCCGGGAATATTGCGCCAGCCCCAGGCGGGGAAAACATCACGGTACTCCTCGCCGTCACGCATCATGAAAGTCGCGCCATCGGCCATATGATGGCAAACCCGGCCTTCACCCCCGCAACAGGCGTCGTCATTATTGAGCAGGCGGCTGCTGTGCATGCGCGCGGACAGAAAATAACCCGGGCGTTGATGGATCATCAAATCCGAGCACCAGAAATACTTGTTGCCGGAAATCAGGCATTGCGGCGGCGAATCCATGCTCCCGGTGTTTTGAAATATATCCTGGCGCGGCACATCCAGGCGGGACATGTATTGACACGCGCGGTAAAAACGGTTCGCATCATGGCCGGCCCGCGATATTTCACGGCCCACGGCGCCGTAATAAAATGTCCGCCCGCGCACCATCCAGCGCGATCCGTCCAGAATCAAATTTTCCAGCAATTGCATTTTATGCTGCGGCAGGGCGAAGTGCGTGCCGTGCGCGACCCATGCCAGGCAGGCGACATCGTTGACAAAACCCTGGCCATAGCCGCCGGAGTAAAGCAGTTTGCCGTGCTGATGGAATGACATGTCCGGCTGAATGCCTTCTTCATCCGGGGCAACATATATTTCCCGCGCTATTTGCCGGCAACCCTCGCTGATATATCTGGGCCTGTACGCCAGGAGGCCATGCTTGACGCGAATGCCTGAAACCCATATTAAATTTTCGCCGGTATAACGCACGGCCGGCTGGTGCGACTCCAAGGCAGGAAAGGCCTGTTCGACCAAGGTCCAGGGAGCATCCGGGGCGGCATACAACAGCACATCGGCCAGGAAATCAGGCGCGCCGATTTTCATCCACCACCAATTCGGATTTACCGGGTTGCGCTGGTACCAGTATGCAAGCCCGCGGTGAATTGCGGTTCGAAGCGCGGCATTGCCTTTCCACGTTGCATTGCCTTTGTAATATGCGCGCGCAAAAACAAGAAGCCGGAAAAGATGCCGGCCCGCATCCCAGTCCTTCAACTGCTGGTCGCCGTAATTTATGTCCGGCCAGGCGCCATCCGCCTGCTGCGTTTTCAGGCAGGCGGCGAGATCAGGAACGCTTTCCTCGGCAACCTGCTCGTTGAAAGTCAGCATGGAATCACTGCAAATGCGTGTCCGCATCAGTTCCATGGCGTCACGGTCCCGCTGGGGAAGAGAAATTTTCTGGCCATACGCTTGCCAGGATTCGGCCCTGGCTTCAAAACCGGAAAAGAGCAACATAACAGGCACCATCGCCGGAAAAATCATCAAGTATTTCATAATGTTACACAGGGATATTTTGAAATTGGCCCATCTGATCATAAACGCCATACAGCCGCCGGCCCGCATTCCAATAAGTTAATCATCAAATGTTTATCAATCATCCACGCCGTATTTCCTGCAAACGACATCATGCTTTTGTAATAAAATAGCACTGCCGCCAAAAAAAGCAATGGACGTTTTGGCGGCATTTGGTATATTTTGCCGGATGAAAATTGCGCCTGTGACCTTTACCCAGCTTTCCATCACGCCGCAGGGTTATTTCCGGCGATTTTACTACATGTACCAGCGTTTTTTGCCGCAATTTCTGCCGGTGCATCACATCTATTATTACCCCCGCAAGGATACTGCCTTAAACTGGCCCCGGGGCGCCGCCGGTTGTTTTACCGTTTGCCTGATTCTAAGCGGCCAAGGAGAATTCTGCTTTGCCGGAAAGTCATGGCGGATGGAAGCACCTTTTGCCGCAACCCTCTGGCCGGGTGTACCCTTGCGTTTTATCCCCGACAAAACATGGGAAGAATTTTCGATTTCCTACGCCGCGGGCGATTTGCCAAAGTTGCAGCAATGGAAAATCGCTTCAAGGCAACGGCCTTGCTGGCAGATCGGCGGCCAGCTTGAGCTTCAGTATCATCTTAACCATATCGGCAAATTACTCGCCCGCCCCGATGCGTTTGGGCAAACCGACCGCCTGGATATATCCTGCCTGCAGTTGATTACGGAAACCGTTCTCAGCCGCGAATCTCCGAAGATGCCGGCCGCCAACACAAAAATCGTCCGGGAAATTGAACATCAAATCGCCGCCATGCTGCCCGCGAAACCGGACTGGCCCGGACTGGCGGCCAAACACGGCTTGTCTCATTCAATTTTCCGCCGACTATGGAACCAGGTTTATTCCGAGCCGCCGGCGCGATATGCGCTCCGCCTGAAAATTGAGGAAGCGTGCCGCCTGTTGCGCGAAACGGACCTGCTGATCAAAGAGATTGCCGAGCGCCTGGAATTTTCGGATCAGTATTATTTTTCGAAGCAATTCCGCCGCTATGTAGGCCTTAGCGCCAAAGCCTATCGTCAATCTCAAATGACATGAAAGATTCATGGCAACATCAAAACAGTGCGGGAGGGCCAAGCCATCGTATCTCAATACCACCCCGTCCTGACCGCCGAGCAACGCAATGACCGCCACCGATTCTCAACCGCCTCCGTCCCGATGTTTTTTTAAAATTCCCGCCACCTTCCGGGCGCTCACCTTCCCAAACTACCGTTACATGTGGCTGGGCCAGTTGGGACACTCAGCGGCCATCTGGATGGAACAGGTCGTGCGGCCCCTGCTCATGCTCGAATTGACCGGCGCGCCGATCCAGGTCGGACTGGTGGTGGCGGTGCGGATGGCGCCCCAGTTGCTTTTCGGGCTGCTGGCCGGGGCGGCGGCCGATCGTTATGACAAGCGCCGGATTCTGCTGGCCACGCAGTGGATCACCCTCTCCATGCACCTGGTCCTGGCCGTCCTGATCCTGGCCGGCAAGCTGGCCATCTGGCATGTTTTCGTCACCGCATTTGTCGCCGGCGCCTCAATGGCCTTCAACCAGCCGGCCCGGCAATCCATGATCCCGCGCCTGGTGCCGGCCGACGCCCTGTTAAACGCCATCGCCCTGAACACCATGGCCATTAACATCATGCGCGTCTTGGGCGCCAGCCTGGCGGGGATTTTGCTGGTCTTTCTGGACTATGGCCAGGTTTACCTGATGAACGCCATAATCTTCATATATGTCATCTGGGCCACGGCCAGAATCACGCTTAAGGAAACGCCCAGGACCAACCGCCTGGCGCCGGCCGGCATGGCGCCCAACCTGCTGCATGACCTGCTGGCGGGATTCCGCTACATGCTGGCTAATCCCACGGTCTTGCACCTGGTGGGACTGGCGCTTGTGATTTTCGTCATCGGACAACCCTACCAGCAGGTATTCGTGCCGCTGCTGGCCCTGGATGTCCTGAAAATCGGGCGGTCCGGCGCCGGCGGCCTGCTGGCCTGCGTGGGCGTGGGCGCCCTGATCGGCTCGCTGGCGATCGCCTCCCTCCAGAAACTGCCCCGCCGCGGCCTGATTTTAATGGCTGCCATCGTGGCCTACGGGATGGCGTTGCTGTTGCTGGCATACAGCCGGTCGGTCTGGCTTTCATCCGCGGCCCTCATCGCCGCCGGCATCCTGACCACCGCCTACAACTCGCTGAACGTCTCGCTGCTCGTGGAAAAATCCGCGGCGGATTATCACGGCCGGGTATTGAGCCTCTTGAGCCTGGACCGGGGCCTGGTATCGGTCGGCGCCGTGATAGCCGGCGTGCTGGCGCAATTTTTCGGACCCCGGATCGGTTTGGGCATCGTCGCCCTGGCCTGCATCGCCATGACCCTGCTGATCTACTATCTTGCGCCGCCGCTCCGGAAAATCAAATAATGCCGGCGCCGGTTGACAATTCGCCGGAATGCACGGTCATCCGCCCGCATCGCGCGCAATCGAAGGCCAGCGTGCCGTCGCGGTTGAGGTCGGCAATCCGCCCGATATGTTCACCATCGGCGGCCTGCAGCCGGAAGGTTTGATCCAGCCCGGCAAGCAAGTCCCGCACCGCACTGTAAATCCCGGCGAAACCCTGCCGCCCGAAAACCGCCAATACCTCCCGCAGTTCATCGAGGAAATGTTCCAGAACCGCCTGCGGTTCATATGCGCGGCCGACCGCCTGCGCCATGGAAGCCGCGGGCCGATCAATTCCCGCCAAATCCGCCGCGCCGCTGTTCAGATTCAGCCCTACCCCGGCCACCACCGCATCCGCCGGGGGGCGCCGGACAACTTCGCACAAAATCCCGCAGACTTTACATCCGCCCAACAACACGTCATTCGGCCACTTGAGGGATGGCGCCAGGTCCTGTTTTTGAAGCAGGCGGCACACCGCCAGGGCGGTTGCCTGCGGAAAATTAGGCAAACTCATCCGGCGCAAATCGGCGCGCATGTCCTGCAATGGCAGGAGGATGGAAAAACTCAAGTCCCGGCCCGGCGCGGCCAGCCAGGCGCGGCCGAAGCGGCCGCGTCCCGCCGTCTGCGCCCGGGCCCAGACGACGCTGTAATCCGGGAAGGCGGCGTGGTGCTGCATCAGAAAAGTGTTGGTGGATTCCAGTGTTTCGTAAATATATACGCGAAATGGACCGCGCTGGAAGTCCGGCGCGCGCGGTCCGGCGGCAGGCGAATCGTCTGGTATCCCATTTGTCATCCACTGGCAAAATAACAGCTTTGCCGCGCGGCGCAAGCGGGAAATGCGATAGAGCTTGCGCCGCATATTGCTGTTCAGCTAGACTTTGTGTTTTTACGACGCTCAGTCCGGTTCAAACATGATCTTCAAACCTAAACCCGGCCATGCCAACTTGACGGAAGTCGGCATTCTGACCGGCATCCGCCGCCTGGCGATGCCCATGCTGATCGGCGCCCTGCTGCAAAATCTCCAAAGCCTGATAGACCTGTTCTGGGTCGGGCGGCTGGGCCACACGGCCATTGCCGGGGTGGCGCTCGGGGGCGCGGTAATCATGCTGCTGTTTCCGGGCCTGATGGGCCTGTCCACCGGCACCGTGGCGATGGTGGCGCGGGCGACAGGCGCCCGCCAGCCGGAAGCCGCCGGCACGGCGGCGGCGCAGTCGTTGATCATGGCCGGCATCCTGGGCGTGCTGGTGGGCGTCGGGGGATGGTGGCCGGCTGACGCGCTGCTGCGCCTGCTGGGCGCCGGCCCGGACGTCCTGGCGCCGGGCGGCATTTATTTAAAAATATCACTCCTGGGCAGCGTCACCGTCTTCATTTTATTCATCGGCAACGCCGCGCTCCAGGGCGCCGGCGACACCCTGACCCCCATGTATATCATGGCCGCGAGCAATGTGCTGAACATCGTCCTGGATCCGCTATTCATCTTCGGCCTCGGCCCGCTCCCGCCGCTGGGCGTGGCCGGAGCGGCCATCGCCACGATCATTTCCCAGGCCCTGGCGGCGGTCATGCTGCTGCTGGTGCTGTTGAACGGCCATGGCCCGCTCCATCTCCGACGCCGTTATTGGAAGCTGCGTCCGGACCTGGCCTGGCGGATTGTCCGGATCGGCATCCCGGGCTCGGGTCAGATGTTGAGCCGCAGCTTGATGGGAGCGGTGATTATGCGGATCGTCGCCCGCTGCGGCACCACCGCGGTGGCCGCCTATGGCACCGGCCTGCGGTTTCACATGATTATCCTGATGCCAGCCTTCGCCTTGGGCGCCGCGGCCGCTACGCTGACCGGCCAGTACCTGGGCGCCGGCCGGCCGGAGCGGGCGCGCCGGGCAGCCTGGGCCGCCACGGCCATTGACATGGTTTTCATGCTCCTGGCCGCCGTACTCATGATCCTCTTCGCTCCTGCCTTGATCCGCCTGTTCAATGACCATCCCGACGTCGTTGCCATCGGCGCGGAATATCTGCGGGTAGTATCGCCATTTTATGTTTTCGCGGCGCTGGGCATCGTGCTCAGCCGCGCGCTCCAGGGCGCCGGCGACACCCTGATGCCCATGGTGATCACCATCCTGACGCTCTGGGGCTTGCAGGTGCCCGCGGCTGTCTGGCTCGCGCGCACCTGGCAGCCGCCCACCCAGGGCATCTGGATCGCCATGGCCGCCACGTTTGTGCTGCAGGGATTGTTGACGGCCGCCTGGTTCGAAACCGGCCGGTGGAAGAAAACCCGGGTATAATTGCCGCTAAAAAACGATCAGCAGGACGGCTAACGCCAACATGGCCGCGGCCATCAGCAACTTCGCCCGCACTACGTTTTGCCGGCCCCAGTCCGCGAGCCGGCCGCCGGACGCCTGCCAGCGGGCCGCCAGCGCAAAAACCAGCGCGGGCGGCAAGACGAACATCAGGTTGTACAGCAGCAGCAAGCCCCATACCCGCGCGCCGGCCGGCTGGCGGCTGAGGTAAAACAATACCGGCCCGTAAATCTGGCCGGTGCAGGGCGCCTCCAGCAACGTCACCAGCGCGCCCGCGGCAAACAGGCCGAGCCCCGTCCGCGCATCGGCCGCCATCCCCCAGCGCGCCAGGCGGCGCGCGCGCTCGCGCAGGCGGACCGGCAATTGCAGCCGCAATAACTCCGGCCGACCAGTGGTTTGAAATACCCAGGCATCGCGCAGCGATAACGCGGCCAGCAGGACCAGGGCAGCCGCCCAGCCCCAGCGCAAGGATTCCCCCAGCCAGCGCCAGGCCGCCAACCTGGTGAATATGCGCAGGATGCCCAAGCCCAGCAGGAGATACGCCGCAAATACCCCCGCGCAGAAACAAAATCCGCTGAACCACCAGGCCGCTGAACGCCGCCCGCGCAATGCCAGCAGGCTGGCAAGAAAAATTATGGTCGTGAAGGCGCAGGGATTGATGCCATCCGCCAGCCCCGCCGCCAGCACGGCTCCCGCGCCCATGCCGCGCGCGAAGCGCAGGGCGGCATCCTCGCGGCCGGCCGGCAGCGCCGGCGGCGCGGCCGCATCCGCCGCCAAACCGTCCAATTCCGCCAGGCAGGCCAGCAGCCGGCTTTCGATTGCCTGCCGCCCGCCCAGATAAACACGCTGATTCAAAACCGCCGCGACCGGGTGGGTATCGGTTACGCCCAACACCTGCTGCCATTCCAGCAACCGCCGCAACCCGGCGTCTTCCCGCAAGTCATATTCCCGCACCGCGACCTCCGGAAACGCCAGGCGCGCATCAGCCAGCGTGACATGCCGCACCGCCTGGCAATCCGGGCAATCCCCGTCGTAAAAAAATTCCAGCGATGCCGGGCCGGCGGCCGCCAGGCCGGCCGCCGCCGCCCAGAACAAAATTGATATTAGCGGTATAAATATTTTCATTGCGCCGCGGTTGACTGGTGGTAGAATTTTTTCAAGCAACGCTGGTGGAGTTTATCAGAATATTCCCGGAAATCAAATCATGCGAAAAAATACCGCTGTATCCCTGCTGCTGGCCCTCCTGTTTTGCATTGCCGCGCGCGCCCGCGCCGCGGATTACGACTACTACCGGGTTAACCTGGATTGGGGCGCGCAGGCCGCCCGGCCTTTGACCGGCGATTTCGACGGCGACGGCAAAGCCGACCCGGCCTGCTATGTTGAAAGCACCGGCCTCTGGGCCGTCTTGATGTCCGGCAGCCACTACGCCGAAATCCGCGCCACACTGGGCGGCCCCGGCGCGCTCCCGGCGCCCGCCGATTACGACGGCGACGGCAAAACCGACCCGGCGGTTTTCCGCCAGGCCGACGGGCGGCTGACGGTCATGCTGTCCGGCAGCAATTACGCCATGGCCGGCCTGGACTTCCCCGCCGGCAGTTTCTGCGCGGCCGCGGATTATGACGGCGACGGCAAAGCCGACCCGGCGAGTTACAATCCGGCCGCCGGCCAGTGGCAATTTTTGATGCGCCAGGCGCGGGAAGTCGCCGACACCAACATTCTCGCCGGCATGTATTCCAACGCCATGGTCAATGCGTCTCAACCCACGGCGGCCAAAATCTGCACGGACTTGACCGCCATCACCACCCCGGCGGACCATCCCTGGCAAATCTGGCGCACCAACGAGCTGGGCGGGCTTGAAATCAAGATGGTGTCCTTCATGCGTTATGCCACCGCCACCAATTATTACCATCCCGGCCAGATCACCGAGTTGAAATACGCGTTTGCCTGGGTCACCGTGGCGCCGGAACTGAAAAATTTCTGCCGCAACTATACCGGCACAAACCTTAACCTGCGCCTGCGCCAACTGATCGGCCTGCCGGCCGTCAGCGCCAACGACACCATTGTGGAATTCTGGGTTGACCCGCAATACCTGCTGCGGCCCAGCAAGGACCCGGAAATCGTAGATTATTCCGCCCAGTTGGAATTCCACACCAACACGCTCTTCTTAACCATGCAGACCGACACCAACTACGTCGGCTGGTTCAACCAGAATCTGATTGACGCCAATTACGGCATGACCAACGGCGTCTGGAACTCGCTCCCCTGGACGCAACTGGGCTACACCTACGACTGGGCCGGCATGGACGCCGACATTGTGGGGTTGAGCGAATTCATCATCCCCGGCAGCCTGCTCTGGGAACGCTATGGCACAGTGGTGGGGGTGGAAGTTGACTCCGTCACCCCCGCCGTGGATTATGCCAATACCCCCGACCGCCGCGCGCGCGATCCGCGCGCACCCGACCCGCGATCGCTGCCGCGCCTGGTGGCGCCACCCGGCGACGGGCGGTGAGCGCCAATCCCGCCACGACGCCGTTAAGCACCATACCCTCGCCACTGGCCGAGCATAACGCGCCACTCGCTGCCGTCGGTCTTGCGGACCGCCGGGCCAGCCAAGCCATCGCCGCCGTAATCGCCAGGCACGGTGTTCCAACAGCGCGGCATCCCATTCAATTCCATTACATCTATGCTCTTTTCTGCGCCTGTGCTTGCCCACCGTAGCTTGACGAAGGCGGGGGTCTACTGCACTCCTTCCACTCATCCGGCTCTGTGGTGAAAAATTCCGTATCTTCTTTGCGGACGAAAATCTGCGTAATCTGCGGATAAAAAAGGTTACGTGGTAAATTATCCGAATCTTCTTTGTGACTTTGCGTCGTTGTGAGAGAATCAAGCGGTTTTTTATAGGATGCTGCTGAAATGAACAACATGAAACGTATTTGAAACGCAATGAAACGTATTTGAAACGTAAATGAAACGAATATGAAACGTATTTGGAACGAATGCGGATCAAGCGCCGGATGTTAGCGTGTCCGGCAGGGCATATTCATGCCGCCTGATTCCGATCAGCCTATAACTTGGTTCCCGGCGGTTTCTGCTGGCGTTGCGGGACACCGCCTGTTATAGTCAAAACTGCGTGTTTACCACTGATTGTATCGCCGGCCTGCCGCGCGGCAAAGGCGGACGTGCCGCGTCTTGGCCTCGCCATGCGAGGTGAAGACGGAAGCAGGTCGAGCAAGAGCAGGACGATAGCTGCTCCAGGTATCGCATAGGACGGACGTAATGCCCCAGATATTCGACAACATCGAAAAGCAACTCCTGAAAGCCCTTGACGAAGCGCTGGGGCTCTCGGATAGCCGATCTACAAGCCAAGATCACTATGCTTGTGCGTGAACAGAAACAGACCGGCCGGACAGAGACCCAGAGTTTCAAAACACAGCTCTCCAAGCCCATCATCGACGAGATTGACAAGGTTCTCGCCAAGCACTATGGCTTCACTGACGAGGAACTGGATTTCCTCATCAACTACGACATCAAATACCGCATGGGCCGCAACGGCGGGGAGGAGGATGCGGAAGGATGAAGGCGGAAGCGCATGCCTACGATCCGGCGCTTCATCACCGGCATTCGATCCGGATGCGCGGACATGATTATGCCGGTGGCGGGATGTATTTTATTACGCTGTGCGTCGCCGCCTACCGCCCGTTGTTTGGCACAGTAGTGCATGGACGCATGGTTTTAAACGAGGCCGGGCGCAAGGCAGCGGCGTGCTGGCGTGATATTCCGGCGCATTTCCCCGGGGCCACCCTGGACGAATGGATCGTTATGCCGGATCATGTGCACGGGATTTTGCGGGTGGGCACGACATGTCGTGCTCATCTGATTCCGGCATTCGGCCGCCCGATTTCCGGCGCTCTGGGGACAATCATCGGCGCCTATAAAGGCGCCGCCACGCGCGCCATTCGAGGCACGGCATGCTGTGCCCCTTACCCGACACGCACGGGTTTGGCATGCCAAACCCCGCCGATTTGGCAACGCAATTATTACGATATTATCATCCAGGATTCGCGCGCATTGAACAACATCCGCCGCTATATCCGCGACAATCCTGCCCATTGGGATGCCCTGCGTTACGGTGCGCCGCGCTTCTTTGCGGGCAATCGGGCGCTGCTGGATTTGCCCCTGACCGCCTTTCTGGCATCCCGCCGTACGGGTTTGGCATGCCAAACCCCTGCCCAATCCCCTGCGACATGCCATACGGGTTTGGCATGCCAAACCCCTGCCCAATCCCCTGCCGCGGCATGTGGCCCTGCGACATGGCCCGAACGCCCCGCCTGTGTGATTGGCGGATTTCTCTCCCCCATGGAACGGGCCGTTTTCGATGCCTGCCTTGCCGACTACATACCCATGGTGTGGATTCTGGCGCGGGGGTTGGGGCTTGGCATGCCAAGCCCCTGCGGACGGATGCGGCGGGCTCTTGATGCCGGTCGGCTTCTGATCATGACGCCCTTCGATGACACCGTGCGCGGCTTCAGCGCCGCCCGTGCCGGCTGGTGCAATGAATACGCCCTGCATCTGGCCTCCAGCGCAGTCGTCGGCTATCTTGCGCCTGATGGTATGCTGGCATGTTTACTGGCGGACTTACGCCGTGACATCTCGATTAGCTATCTTGAAAGTCAACCCGCCAGTGAGGCTCACCCATGATCGAGAACAACCCCGGGAACATGGGAGACCACGGACGCCGGAAAGACTCGACTCAAGGAGAACAAGCGAGAATGCGAGACGCCTCTGGGAAGGGGGAAGCCCCCATCCAAGCGCAAGAGGGGGAAGTCATGACTTCAATCGAGAAGACGAGACGGCCCAGTATTCAAACACTCGGCGATACCGCCATCCTTGACCGCCGCATGATCGCGCTGTTTTGTTCGTCCAAGTGCCCCGGAAAACTGATCCTCGACACCTATGACCTCGCCAAGCAGTTCCGGGAGCAAGGCGTCACTGTCATCAGCGGCTTCCATTCACCGATGGAAGAGGAATGCTTGCGCATTCTGCTCCGCTCCCCCCATCCGGTCGTCTGGTGTCTTGCCCGTGGTATGTTCAAGCGCATCCCCTCGAAGCCGGTGGACTGCCGCGCCGCTATCGCCGATGGTCGGCTCCTGATTGTCTCCCCGTTCAAGGAGAATGTCTGCCGCGTCACCGCCAAAACCGCCATGGCCCGCAATCGTATCGTCGCTGATCTGGCCGAGGCCGTGGTCATCGCCCACGCCGCCCCCGGCAGCAAGATCGAGGCCCTAACTCTCGAACTCCTCGTGGAGGAAAAACCGATTTACACTTTCGACCATCCCGCAAATGCGGCCATTCTCGACCGCGGCGCAAGAGACGTTGGCCGTCTTGCGTGGCATTGAGGCATTGGGATTCTTGCGAATTGACAATTGCGGCTGATGCCCGGCCTGATGCTCCTGGTGGAGCGTGGCCAGGTAACTGCTGGTGAAAACCACCCAGACCAGCAGCAGCGGCAGCAATACCGCGCGGCCGGCCCGCAACCATCCCAGCCGCATCAAGGCCAACGCCAGCCAGATTCCCAGGAATGCCCCGGCGGCAATTTGCAGACGCCGGTACACGGACAGTTTGAAATGCCAGGCGCAGACAAACCGATACCAGGGCCATTCGGCGTTTTCCCGGCCATCCCGCCGCGCCAGGGCGATTGACAGGTTGCGTGCGATATCCGGCTGCCCGCCCAGGTAACTTTCAGCGCGCTGGAGGGCGGCCGCGGCCGCCGCATATTCGCCGGCCTGCAGCCACGCCGTCCCCAGGTTGTAAAACAGTGGGCCATTGCGCACACCGGCATCCGCCAGTTGCTGATAGGTCAGGGCGGCGCGCTGCCAGTCATTCGAAGTGGCGGCCGCCGCGGCCTGGGCATTGGCCTGCTGCCAGATGAATTCCAGCTCCGGCAAAGCCGCGCGCGCCGCGCCGGCGGCCAGGAGCAACAGCAGCAGGCCGATTTTACGATATTGCCATGTTTTCATAAATTCTCCACGGCGGGCTTTGGCGGGCATAGCCAAACAGCCGCTGAACCGCGTCGAAAACTTGCCAAGCTTCGCTTGATGCAGATTGACACGACACAAATCCATAATCAGCTTACCCGTCCGGCTAAAATCCGCTCCAATTCGCGGCAATCCCGGCGTAAATCAGCATCCGCGATCCCGCCGGACGCGGCGGCTGCGCCGCCGTATGCCGCGTCAAAATGGCGCTGATAGATGGAGGCCAGCATCTTGACGTCAGGCGCCGGCAACTTGATCCGCGGCAGCATTTCCCCTAATTCTTTCGGCGTCAAAGCGGCGGTGTTGACCTCAAAACGCGCGGCCAGCACGGCGCGGATCATGTCGCAAATCGCGCCGGGCTCCCCAGCCGCGGCGCCGCTGCGTTGCAGGCGGCGCAGGCGCCGGCGGGCCGCCGTCAATACCCGGCGCCGCCGGCGGACGGATGCTGTCCGCCGGCGCCAGGCAAAATATTGCTGCACGGCCAACACCAAAATGTAACCAGCCGGCCCCGCCAGGACAACGATCCAGAGCCGCGGCCGGCCGAACAAATTTACCGACCCGGCGCCGGACGCCGTCAGCCAGGGCGGCGCCGGTGTCAGTTCCGTATCCGGCACTTCCGGTTGGATCCCATTCACCGCCGTTGTAGCGCTGATGATCTGCTCCGCGGTCACTTCCGCGCCCGGCCGCACATCCAGCGGCACCGGCGCGGTCCGGCGTACCGCGTACGCGCGGGCGGCGGTGTCATAGTAAGCCAATTCCAGGGGGGGCACTTCCAACATGCCGGCGCGGCGGGGGCGGATGGTGTACACGAAGCGGCGCTGTGTTGGCGAATCGGCAAAAGTCTGGACGGTCTGGTCGTAAACCGAAAAATTTTCCAGAAGATTGGTCTGCGTTTCCAGCCTGGGCGGCAGCATGCGGTCAAACCGCAAATGCCCGGTGACCGTCAAGGTCAGCCGCACCGGATCGCCGGCATTGCAGGTCAGGCAATCCAGGGATGCCGCGGCTTGCAGGTTCGTGCCCAGGGTCCCGGTGAAGGAAGCCGGCCGGCCGGCTTCCGGTGGCGGCACCACCCGCACCGTAACCGCGCGGCCTACCGCGAAAATATCGCGCCCTGAGGCATTCCCGGCATCATCCACAGACACGGGAATGCTGCCTTTGAAAGTCGCCGGCCCGAACACATAATCGCCCTCCTCCTCGGGGGTATATTGCAATTCCAACTGGTACTCGAAATACGGCTGACCGTCCACCTCCACCATGCGCCGGGGCAGAACGAAGCGGGCCCGGCGCGGCTGGCCGAAGGCTTCGAAAAATCCGCGGAAACTGAAAGGATCGTCCGCCAGGGTATATTCATTGATGTTTACGCCGGGCTGGTTGTCATGCCGGGCCAGGAGCCGCCGCAGCACATCCTGCATGGATGGCCCGCGCAAGCCGGCAATGGGATTATTATCCAGGAAGGGGGCCTGCAGCCGCGGGGGATTATCCGGAAACAGCGGGTCAACTTCGGCGAAACGGCCGGTGAGCGCGCGGATGCGCAGGCGCAGCCGCACCGTAAACGGCTCATCCGCCAGCACCGTCTCGCGCGAAGCTTCCACGGCGAGCTGCACCTCGTCCTGCGGGGTGATATCCGTCACCGTCACTTCCGGGCCCGCCGCTTCCAGGCGCCGGCCGTCCGCCTCCAGCGCCACCGGCCCGGCCCGGAACACTCCCGCGCGGCGCGGGGTGACTTCGTAACTGACCACCCGGCCGGAAAAGCCCTCGCGCACCATGCGGCCGTTGATAATAGTAAAGGAGAAATTGCTGTACTCGCGGCTGTCCAGCAGCCGCACTGCGGCATCGGCAATGCCGGAGACATCCGGCTCCACCGGCTGGTCGGCGCCGGAAATTTTCACCTGCAGGATGAAAGACTCCCCGATGTAAATCCGCTGGCGGTTGGCCGTCGCTTCCAGGGCGACTTCCGCCCGGACCGCGGCGGCGCCCAGCAGCGCCGCCAACATGCCCACCGTCAATTTCCGGATGATATGCATGCGGCATTTCACCAATCGCGATCCGTCGGCGACAGCGGCGCGTACTGGCGCTGTTGTCGCTGGCGGTATTCTTTTTCACGTTCAGCCGCCCTTTGCAGCAGCCGGAGCGCCTGTTCCGGAGTCATCTCTTGCTGGTCGTCTTCCTCAGCCGTCTCCGCGGCCGCTTGCTCGTTCGTCTCGGCCGACTGCGGCTGTTCCGGCTGTTCCTGTTCCGGTTGCTCCTGTTTTTCCTCCGGCTTCTGCTCTTCTTCCGGCTTCTGCTCTTCTTCCTGACCATCAGATTGCGGCTGGTCCTGCTTTTCCTGATCCTGTTGCTGCTGGTCCTGTTTCTGCTGCTGGTCCTGTTGCTGCTTATCCTGTTTCTGCTGGTCCTGTTTCTGCTGGTCCTGGCCCTGCTGCTGGTCCTGCTGCGGCGGGGGCGGCGGGGGCGGCGGCAGAAGTTTTTGGATGGCTTGGAGCAGATCGCGGCTGTTTTGCTGGGCGCTGCGCGCCGCCGGCCAATCGGGTTTGTTCAAGGCTGATAGCGCCTTCTGCTGGCGGTCAACGGCTTCCCGGGCGAGTTTGACGATATTGGCGCGCTTTTCGGCGCTGATGCCCTGCTCCGGGTCGACCGGCTGGCCATCCGGCGCGGGCGGCGGCGGCGCGCCGGTTTCCGGCACGGCATTCGTAAACCGATCCAGAAACAATTCCGTCAGGACCTGGGTCTCCGCCTGATCGTCGCGGATGGCATCCGCCTGGGACGACGGATCCTCTTCGGAAAGAGCTTGCGCCAGGGCGTTAGTCTGGCGCAGCAGTCCTTCCTGCAAGAGAGCGGGATACGGCGCCAAGGCTTTCCAGAAGTTGTACACCCCGCCGGCGGCCGTGCCGGCCGCTTCCGGCGCGCGCGGATCCAGATCGCGCAGCCGCGTCCGCGTTTGCAGCATGGCATCCTGCAAGGCCTGAAAATACAAATCCAATTGCGGCGGCGCATTGGTGGCGCTGCCGGTTTCCAGCGCCAGCCGCAACGGTCCCAGCAGATCGGCGGCGTCGCGCTGGCGCTCCGCCAAGGCCTCCAGGCGTTCAATGCGGGCTGGCGGCGCCGCGGTCAAGGCCGCCACGCTTTCCGCGGCAATGGCGCGCTGGCGGCGCAGGATTTCATCCGTCAGTTCGGCCGGGGGCTTTTCGCCGTATTGCTTAAACACTTTTTGCAGGCGGGCCTGCTCGCGCTCCCGGGGCAACACCTCGGCCACGGCCTCCAGGGCAGCGCTCGCATCGCCGCCATTGCCGTTGACGTGGGCAGCCTGCTGGAATGCCTGGGCGGCGTTTTCCAGCCTGGCAATCCGGTCGGCCGGCTGGATATCCGGCGCGTTGGTGGCCGCGGCAGCGGCCGCGCCGGCGGCCGCCTGCCACCAGGCGCCGCCCTGGTTATACAACGCATCGGCATCCGCCGGTCCGGCCTGGCGGGCGGCCGTTGCGAACAGATCCGCTGCCTCCTGGTAAGCGCAGGCGCGATAGAGGGCGCAGGCGGCATTGTACAGCAAGGTATTGCGCAATTGCCGTTCCGCCGTATCGGAGCGCGGGGACGTCCCGGGCGCATCGCCGGCGGCCTGCCGCCAGGCCTCGGCCGCGGCCTGGTAATTGCCGGATTGATATAAGCGCCAGGCGCGCGCAGCTTCCGCGCGCCGATCGGGCGCCGTGACCGGCGCGGGCGGGGCGGATTCGGCGGCCGGCGGCGCCGGGGGATTGGTTTCCGCGCCGGCGGATAGCGCCGTCCCCGCCAGCAAGACCAGGAATGCCGCGGCTGGTCCGCCCCGGCGGCGTGTCCCTGCGGCGGACGGCGGCCTGGGCGCGGCCGGCCGGCCGCGGCTCAACCCCGCCGCCAGCAGGAAAGCCATGAGCGCCGGCGCCAGGAACCACTGGAATCGCTCCACCATGCCGCGCCGGGAAGTCTCTTCCAGGTCGCGGGCGGAAATCGCGCGCAGGTGATCGTGGTAAAGCGCGTCCAACCGGACGTTGGAAAGTCCCACCGGCACGTATGCCCCGCCGGTGGCTTCCGCGATGTTTTTCAAGGTGGCATGGTCGAGGCGGGTAGCCACCTGCCCGCCCTTATACAAGACCTGCCCGCCCGGCGCGCGGTCATCCGGAATGGGCGCGCCGGCGGCATCGCCCAAGCCCACCGTAAAAATGACGATGCCCGCCCGCGCCGCTTCCGCGGCGGATTCCGACGCCCGGCCGGCGAGGTCCTCGCCGTCGGAGATCAGGATAATCGCCCGATGCGAGCCGGCTTCCTCGCCGAACGCTTCGGCCGCCTTGCGGATGGCATCGGCCAGATCCGTCTCGCCGGGCGGCGCGGAATCAACCGTCATCTCGGCCAACGCCGTCTCCATGAAGCTGTAATCGGTGGTGAGCGGGCAGAGCAGCACCGCGCGCCCGCGGAAAGCCACCAACGCCACGCGGTCGCCCTGCAGGGCGCGCAGCAAATCCATGACATCGGCGCGCGCGCGTTCCAGCCGGCTGGGTTGAACATCGCGCGCCAGCATGGACCGGGAAACGTCCAGGGCAATCACCAGGTCGCGGCCGCGCTGCAGTACGCGCTCATCGCGGTACCCCCAGCGCGGCGCGGCGGCGGCCAGCAGCGTCAGCAGCAACCCGGTCAGCACGGCCGCGAACTGCGCGCGGCGCCGCCAGCGCGCCGGCGCCGGCAGGATTTTTGCGCGCAAGGATGCGTCCACCAACCCGGCCAGCCGCCGGTCGCCGCGCCGGTGCAGCGCCCAGAGCAAGGCGGCGAACAACGGCGCACCCCACAGCAGAAACAAAACCCATGGTTCGCCAAAATGCATGGTCAGTCCTTAAATCAAATGCCGCCCCAGGATCACATTCCCCAGCATGGCCAGGCACAGCATGACCAGCCCCGGCCACAGGCACCAATGATATAATTCATCATGCCGGCTGAAAATTTCGCTTTGCACCGGCGTACGCTCCAGCCGGTCAATGGACAGGAACGCCTCCTCCAGGGCGCGCGGATTGCGCACGTTGTAATACACCCCGCCGGTGTTTTCCGACAGCCGCCGCAGCAAAGCCTCATCCATGCTGACCTGCGCCTGCCGGATCACCTCCCGGCCGAAGATATCCCGCGCGCGGAATGGCGCCAGGCCGGTGGAGCCGACGCCGATGGTGTAAATTTTAATTCCGAGCGCCTTGGCCGCCTGCATGGCGGTTTCCGGTTGGACGGCGCCGGTGTTAGACTCGCCGTCGCTGAGCAGCACCACCACCCGGCTCTTGACCTGCGCCTGTTCCAGCCGCGCGCTGGCCACGGCCAGGGCATCCCCGATGGCGGTCAGCATTTCCTCCTGATTGATGACCCCGCCCTGGCGGTCGAATTGCGGCCGGGGCACCTGCACGCCCTGCAAGACATGAGTCAAAGCGTCATGGTCGAGGGTCAGCGGCACGCGGCCGACGGCAAACCCGCCGAATGTGACCAAACCGATCAGATCGGATGGGCGGCGGGCGACAAAATCCGCCATGGTGGACTTGACGACTTCCAACCGGCTGCGGAGCTGGTTGCCGGACGAAAAATCCAGCGCCTCCATCGAGCCGGAGATATCCATGACCAACTGGATGGCCACGGCATCGCTGGTGCGCGTCACACGGGCAAACACCATCTGCGGCCGCGCCAGCGCCACGATCAGCAGCATGGCCCCGCCCAGAAACACCCCCGGCAGGAGCGCGCGCAGCATGCGGCGCCAGGACCGCGCGGACGATGGCAAGGCGCCCGGCGGAGCGAAGAGCAACCCGGCGCGCATGCGGCGGGCATACACGGCCCAGGCGGCCGCGGCCCAGGGCAGCAGCAATAAAAACCATGCTGGATGGAGGAATTTCAGCATACCGTCTTGCTTGCATTAGGCGCGGCCGGCAGCGCCGCGCCATCCGTTTCAATATATTCCCGCGCCGTCTGCACCGCGCGGGCGGCCACCGGATCGTCCGGCTGCCAGGCGGCGAATTTCACCAGGTCGGCGTTCCGCAAAAATTCGGACAGTTTAGCCAGCACCGCCGGGTCGAACCGGGCGTCAGCCGCAACCGCCGTCAAAAATTCCTCCGTGGTCTGTTCCGGCGCCCGGATGGCGTGGGCGCGTTCAATGTAACGCCGCACAATCAGGGACAAGGCGGCGAAAAACTCCTTCTGCCGGCCCGCCGCCCGGAGCCTGGATGACAGCAGTTGCTCCAGTTCGTACAAGGCGCGCTGGCGCGGCGACATCTGGCGCAGACGCCAGAACCGGCGCAGACGCCGTATCAGCCGCCAGGCCAGCCAGGCGCCGGCGGCCAGCAAGGCCCAGCCGGCCGCCCGCCGGAGCAGCATCCGCCACGACGGCATCACCCGGCGCGGCCCGCGGATATCGGCCACCTTGGGCGCGGCGATGACCGGCGGGAGCAAAGTCAGGGGCCGGGTGACCAGCCATTCGCCCGCCGCAGGATCGCCGCCAGCGGGGACGCAGGCCACGGCCAGCGGCCCCAGCCGGTATTCATCGTTGACCAGGGGCGTCAGACGGTAACAATGCTCCTGCACGCGCAGGCCGCCCGCAACCGACGCCGGGCGGGAAAACTCTCCGGCCAGCACAAACCCGGTCAGCCGCGGCACGATATCCGGCAGGCGCACGGCAATGTGTTCCGGCGCCCGCACCCGGAACGTCAACAGGATGTCGCGATCCAGACGGACTTGCGCCGGCTCGGCCACGATGACCAATTCCACCGCACCCTGCGCATTAGTCGCCGCCAGCCGCGCGGGCGCCTCTGCCGCAGCCGAATGGCCGAGCGCCAGCGCCGCCACGGCCGCGCCGAGGATTAAAATTTTCTTTTTGACATGCATATTTTGTCGGTTAAACGTTCGCGGCGGCGCGGACGCAGACGGCTCCGCCGGAGGCGTCGCCCTACCGTTTATGCCCGCGCGCACACCGGCCCTGCCCGGCTATCCCCGGCCGGCGCGGAGCTGGCGCAAGCGGAACAGGCGGCGCAAATCTTCCAAAAACGGGCGATCCGTGGACAAGTGCAAAAGGTCGATATCCAGGCGGCGCAACCGGCGCTCCAATTCCGCGGCCGCGGCGGCGGCATTGGCGCTGAATTGCGCGCGCCAGGCGGGGGAAGAGGTGTCCAGGATGAAAAGTTCGCCCGTTTCGGGATGGACGGCTTCCACGAGCCCGGCGTCCGGCAGCGCCAACTCCAGGGGGTCGCGCACCGGGCAGCCGATCAGGTCATGCCGGCGGGCGGCAATGCGCAGGGCCTGCTCGTAATCCGGGGCGTTGAAATCGGAAATCAGGAACACTACCGCGCGGCGTTTCTGGACGCGGTTGAGGAATTCCAGGGCCATGGCGATATCAGTCGGGCGCCGGGTTTCCTCGGCCGCCAGCACTTCGCGCACCAGCCGCATCGCCGCGGTGCGCCCCTTGCGCGGCGGGATATACCGCTCGATCCGGTCGCTGAAGAGGGCCAACCCGATCTTATCCTGGTTCTTGATGGCCGACAGCGCCAGCAGGCCGGTCAATTCCGCCGCCACTTCGGCCTTGGAACGCCGGCGCGACCCGCAGCACATGGACCCGGAAATATCGGCCAGAAAGATGACGGTCAGTTCCCGTTCCTCGCAGAAACGCTTGACGAAAGGATGGCCCATACGCGCGGTGACGTTCCAGTCAATCGCGCGGACATCATCCCCGGGCACATACTCGCGCACCTCGTCGAACTCCATGCCCCGGCCCTTGAAGACCGAGTGGTATTCGCCCGAAACGAATTCATCCACCAGGCGCTTGGTATAGATACGGATGCGCCCGACCTGCCGCATCAGTTCTCTGGTGTCAATGGCCATGCCAAGATTCGCTTTCCGCCGGGGTGGAATGCCCGGCTGCCGGCCGCCCGACGCGGGGACGGCCGAAAGGCGGCCGGCGCCGCGCGCCGCACAACAGTTACGGCACGGGAATGTCGCTCAGGAGCCGCGTAATCAGCGCATCGCTGTCCACTTCTTCGGCTTCCGCCTCGTAAGTCAGGATTACCCGGTGGCGCAGGATATCGTGGGCCACTTCCTTGACATCCTGGGGCGTGGCGTAGCCCCGGCCGTGCAGCATCGCATTGGCGCGGGCAGCCATGTTCAAACAAAGCGTCGCGCGCGGCGAGGCGCCGTACTCGATCTGGTGATCCAGCGGGATGTTATGCGCGGACGGCCGGCGCGTGGCGCCGACCAGGTCGAGGATGTAATCGCCAACCTTGTCGTCGCAGTACACCTGGTCCAGCAACTCGCGCATGGATTCGATCTGTTCCGGCTGCAACACCGTCTGCACGGCAATGGTTCCCCGGCGCGTGAAGCGCTGCATGATGCGCCGTTCGTCGTCGCGCGAGGGATAATCCACCCGGCACTTCAGCATGAACCGGTCAATCTGCGCCTCCGGCAGCGGATAAGTGCCTTCCTGTTCGATCGGGTTCTGCGTGGCCATCACCAGGAACGGCTGCGGCAGGGGATAGGTTTTGTCGCCGATGGTCACCTGGCGTTCCTGCATGGCTTCCAGCAGGGCCGATTGCACCTTGGCCGGGGCGCGGTTGATTTCATCAGCCAGCAGCAGGTTGGTGAAAATCGGCCCCTGCCTGACATTGAAGCCGCCGTTGCGCGGATCGTATATCAGCGTACCGATCAAATCCGCGGGCAGGAGGTCCGGCGTGAAACTGATGCGCTGGAACCGCAAGCCCAGCGTCTGCGCCATGGTTTTCACCACCGTGGTCTTCGCCAGGCCGGGCACGCCTTCCAGGAGAATGTGCCCGTCCGTGATCAAGGCCATCAGCATCCGGTCCACCAGCCGTTCCTGGCCCACAATGACCTTCATGACTTCCTGGCGCAGCCGGTCCAGCAACTCGGACTGGCCGCGGATGCGATCGGTGATCTGGGTGATTGCGTCGTGATCCATATGCTTATCCTCCGGGTGTCACATCTTACAATTCCCCGCGGCCGGCGGCGCACCGGCATGCCAACGCGCCCCGCCCGCGGCTATTTAAGTTTACGGCAGCGGCCGCCGCCCCTTGGCGGGATCAGCGGTGTGGCGCATGCCGCGTTCAGAATGCCGAACGCAGTTCGGCCACTACAACCAGAACCCTGTAGCGGCGTCACTGCGTGACGCAACCATCTCACCGGGCGGCAGCAGCGTCAGCCGGAGTTCCGGCCATGCCGGAAGTTTACGGTGCCGCGGACTTGGCGGCCGGTTTTTCCGCGGGCTTGGCCGCCGGTTTGACAGCCGCCTTGGCCGGTTCGGCCGGTTTTTCCGTCTGTTTTACCGCCGGCTTGGATTCCGGCTGATCTGCCGGCACATCGGGCTGGACGTCCGCGGCCGGCGCCGCGGCTGCTTCAGCCGGCGCGGCGGCCGGCTGCTCATCCTTTTCCTCGGGCTTGGGCGGCGGCGTGATCAGCTTGTCGCGTTCCAGCAACATATTGTCCAGGCGGTAGGAGCGCAGGATGTAAATCCACGGAGAAATTTTTTCAGCCAGAACGCGGGCTTCCTCCTTGGGGTCGGCCTTGTCTTTCGGGCTGTCTTCGGCCGCGGGCTCAGGCATGCCGGCCGGCGTGTTGGTGGCCGCGGCGTCAGATTCCGGCTTTTTTTCGGGCGCCGGCGGCGCAACATATTCCACCCGGGCGGTCACGTAGCGGTCGGTGCTGTTGGACGACACCGGGTTGCCGATGTGCAGGGTGTACACGCGTCCGTCATTCGCGCGCGCAGTGAAAACCACCGGCTTATCCAATCCCGTCGCGGCGGGCGGGAGGGCCGGGTCGGCGACATCGTCGAACGACAGGTAACTCAGCGCGCCGGCCAGTTGACTGAGTTTGCCGGAATCCGCCGTGCCTTCTTCCGGCTGCAGATCGTCGAGCGACAGGGTCTTGCTGACCGGGTCGCGCCGCACCTTGATCGGGGCGCGATCCGGCCCGGTGATTTCCACCTCATCCAGGTCGGAGGCATTGACGTTGATGAACTCGTCAGCCAGCCAGGATTTGGCCGGCTCGATCATGTTGTCCAGCGTGCGGCCGACCACGGCCACCATGCCGTCCGTCAACCGGACATAATGGCCGGAAGGATATCCGCCGCCGCCGAACATCATCTGCTGCTGGCTGCCGCCCCGCGGCTGGGTATTGAAATGCTTGCCGATCAGCAGTTCGGCCAGCAGTTGATTGTCCGTGCCGCGCAATTCCAGGCGGGTAGCGGCGGAGACGGCATTCGATCCCGGCAGTTGCAGGTTGAAGGCCTCGGCCCGTTCGCTGCCGCCGGGTATCACCTGGCCGATTTTCAACTCGCGCAAGGCGACCAGGGTATCCGCCACCTTGTCGAACTTGGCCGGATAATTGTAGCGGGCGGGGACCGTCCAGCGCTGCTCCGCGCGCTGGATGGCGAAGTTCGTCTCCGGCGTGGTGATGACGATCCCGGCCACGTCGTTCACCGGCAAATCCTCGAACACGGCCTGGCCCACCCGGGCCGGCCGGCGCGCCTGGCGGCCGGTATCCACGATCCGGTAGGCCCAGAACCCCAGCAAAACCGCCGCCGCCAGCAATACCGCAAGATTACGCATTTTCATGATATTTGCATTGCCTCCGTATTAATTAATCGTTTCCGCCGGCAGCCAGGGAGGCGCGCCGCTGGCGCCGCCAGGCAAAGAGGATGCCGGCCGATCCCACCAGGATGGGAATCAACAGGATGTTGACCGCCTTCACCTTGACGCCCAGGCGTTCAATGCCTTCGCGCAGGTTTTTGCGCACCTGCTTGAGCTCGCCCTGGGTCCGCAGTTGTTCGGCCTTGAAGCGCTGGACTTCCTGTTCCTGCTCGGGCGACAGAATGTAGCGCTGGTTTTGATCCTTGCGCGACTGCAGGGCGTTCAAGCGTTCGCGGGTGGCTTCCAGTTTTTCCTGCAGCGCCTTTTCCTGGAGCATCCAGCGCTGCTGGGCTTCCTGCTGCAGCGCCAGCACCTTGTCGAACGGCCGCTCGATCCGGCCGCGGGTGCGGATTTCCGCCAGTTCCACGGCGCCGGACAATTGTTCCAGGGCATTGGCGAACAGGTTCAAATTGTCATTGATCGGCTGGTAGCCGCGGTAGCCGAAAAGATTGATCTCCTGCACGCAGAAGCTGTCGTACAGCATATCCACGTCGCCCACGAGGATGACGGTGGTGGGCTGGACGCTGGCCTGCAGGCTCTCCTCCGCCGCTGCCGGGGGCGCATTGGTGCCGGCATCCGCCTTGACCGGCTTGCCCTCCGGGAAGGCGGTTTTAAAGTTGCCGTGCAGGCGCAGGGCGAGCGGCAGGCGTTCCAGTCCCGGCTGAAAATCGCGCCGGACCATGTCGCCGCCCATCTGCGCCATCATGCTGGGCAAAGTTTTGGACTGTTCGGAAGAAACAATCAAAGGCGTGAGCTTCAGCCCTTCCGCAGCCTCGCCGCGGAACACGCCGGCCATGGGCATGATCAGCGAATCGAGACGCGTCATCAACAGGTCGTCCCGGCGGAAATTGCCCGGGCGCAGGCTGAGAAACAATGGGCTATCCTCCACCCCGCTTTCGCCCTGGCGCACACGGGTGCTGGCATTGATGTCTGCCAGCACCTGGCCGGCGTCCCAGTCCAGGCCCCAAGCCTTCGGCAGACGGCCCAGATCGGAAGAAGTCTGCGGGGGCATGCCCATCATCATCTGCGGCTGTTCCTGGCTGCGGGCATCGGCCAGGCAGAGCGGATCGACGAAAGCCAGCACGCGGCCGCCGCGCAGCACAAACTGGTCAATGGCGTACTGCGCCTGGTCGGAAAGGTTTTTGGGATGCACCAGCAGCAGCGCGTCGATGTCGGCGGGTATTTCCTCGACTTCCGCCGTCAGCTCGCGGATTTCGTAATCATCCGCCAGGCCGCTGAAAGCCGCCCAGGGCGGCTGGTTGCGCGGCGGCGTCTGGCCGCCCATGGCGAAGGGCATGGCTTGCACGCCCATGACCGGCAGGCTGCTGATCAGGCCCAGGACCGGTTTGGCGGGATTGGTGACGCGGGCGATCATGCGGGTGATATTGTATTCCAGCATGGCTTCATCGCGCGGATCAATGAACGGGATGACCGTGTGGGTATCCCCGCACACCGCCGCGAGGCCGAGATACAACGGGGGGCCGAGCATGCCCAGGTTCTGCGCCGCCACGCCGTAACGTTCCGCCCACTCCTCGGCGTCGGAATCCGGCTCCGGGTTGTAATTTTCCAGCAGAATCCGGCCGCCGCCGGCCAACTGGTATTCGCGCAGAAGGTCTTCCACCTGCTGCGCGAAGTATTTCAAGGGCATGGGAATTTCCGGGGCGCCGGCATTGAAGAAGAACTTCAGGGTTACCGGCTGTTCCAACTGCCGGACAATCCGTCGGGTATTATCCGAGAGCGTGTACAACTGGTCTTGCGTCAAGTCCTTGCGCAGGCGGGAGGCGCCGACGATCAGGTTGGCGGCGATCAACAACACCAGCAGCGCCAGCAGTCCCGCCAGACTGCCGCCGATTTTCCAGAAACGCATCCAGTGTTTGTTCGAGTGAGTCTTAGTCATTGTGGTCATATGCTCCCGTCTGATTTTACTTGCGATTTTCCAGCGCGAGATTGGCCGCGCATAACATGAACGCCATCACGCTGATGTAGTAGGCAAAATCCCGGACATCCAGCACGCCCTTCTGGAAGGCCTCGTAATGCGGCATGAAGCCGAACGCCGCCACCACCCGCACCAGCCAATCCGGGGCCCAGCGCACGAGCATGTTGGTCACCGGCGGCCAGCCGGCCATCAGCAAAAACAGGCAGATGACCAGGGCCAGCACGAAACTGATCACCTGGTTGCGCGTGAGGGCGGAGGTCAAGACGCCCACCGCCAGGTAAGCGCCGGCCAGCATGAAACTGCCGACATAGCCGCCGAAAATCACGCCGTAATCCGGCCGGCCCAGCCAGGCCGTGGTCAGGACGATCGGGAAGGTCAGCACGATTGCCAGGCCAAGGAACAACCAGGCGGCCAGGAACTTGCCCAGCATGGCCTGGGGCATGGTGATCGGCAGGGTCAACAGCGTTTCCATGGTGCCGGCGCGGCGTTCCTCCGACCAGAGCCGCATGGCGGCCGCCGGCGCCAGGATCAGGAACATCCAGGGATGCCAGAAGAAAAAGGCCCGCAAGTCAGCCTGGCCGGCTTCATAAAAATTCGAGACGAAAAACGTCAGGAAACTGATCAGCATCAGGAACACGATGGTGAAAACGTAAGCCACCGGCGATTCGAAATAAGAAACCAGTTCCCGGCGGGTAATGGCCTTGGTGTTGCGTATAAAATCCACTTTCTGCCTCCTTTAAACATTGATCGTTGAAACACATCCGCGCGCCGGCTTATAACCAGCCGGCAGGCCGCCCCATTCAGGAAGCTTTGCGCTGCGGCATGGTCAATTCCCGGAACACGTCGTCTAACCGCCCTTCCAAAACCTTCACGCCCGCCACCCGGCAGGCGGGCTTGGCGCGGATCAGCCCCAGAACTTCCGCCATCAAGCCGTCGGCGGAACGCGGATAAACCAGCAGGGTGTTGCGCCGGGCTTCCACGCGCATGGCGGCGGCCAGGCCTTCCAGGCCGGCGCGCAACTCATCGGCCCCGGCTTCCACCGTCAACTCCACCGCTCCGTGCTGCGGGCTGCGGGCTTTTAATGCGCCGGGCGCGCCATCGAACACCACGGCGCCCTGACAGATGATGATCACGCGCCCGCAGACCGCCTCCACTTCCTCCAGGATGTGGGTGGAGAGCACGATCACCTTGTCTGCCGCCATGTCGCGGATCATGGCCCGCACCACCTGTTTCTGGTTGGGGTCCAGTCCGTCCGTCGGCTCATCCATGATCAGCACCGGCGGATTGTGCAGGACCGCCTGGGCGAAGCCGACGCGTTGCCGGTAGCCCTTGGAGAGCGTGCCGATGCTTTGAAAGCGCACCGGCTCGAGGAAGCAGCGCTCCACCGCCGCGCCCACCTTCTGCTGGCGTTCCCGGCTGGAGAAACCGCGCACTTCCGCGATGAAATCCAGGTAACGCCAAACCGTCATGTCGGCGTAAACCGGGGAATTCTCCGGCAAATACCCGATCTGGCGCTTGGCCGCCACGGGCTGCTGAAGGATGTCATACCCCTCGATTTCCGCCGTACCGGCCGTCGGCGGCAGGAACCCGGTGATCATCCGCATCGTGGTGGTTTTACCAGCGCCGTTGGGGCCGAGAAACCCCAGCACCGTGCCCTTGGCCACTTCAAATGACACGCCGCGCACCGCATGAATTGCACCGAAACGTTTTTCCAACTTCCTGACTTTTAGCATATCTCCTCCTCGCCAAAAACGGGATCCCTGCCCGTAATTTTTGAAATCCAAAAACAATCCGGGTAAACTATATTATTTGCCGCGGAGTGGCAAGCGTTTCCTGCTCCCGGGCCTTGGGCACCCGCACCCGCAAAACATTCTCGTCATACTGCGCCTGGATGTTTTCCCGGTCCACCGCTTCCGGCAGGCGCAAACGCGTGTGGTAATTGTTGCGCATGCCGCGCGCCATGATGGAAAGAATGTCGCCCTGCAATTGCACGTCAATCCCCAGCCGGTCCACATCTGTCAGGGCCACGGTGATCTCGTAGGCCTGGTCGTCCTCCGTCATCTGCAAGGCCGGCGAGACAGACGCCCGCTCCCACCGCCAATCCAGCGGATGGCGCGTATGCCGCCAGAGCCCGTCATTAAAGGCATGGGCGAAAATCCGGTCAATTTCCCGCTGCAGCCGGCCAAAATGCTCGACCGCCGCATTCCCGGGGCCGGGCGTCGACGCCGGGGCGAAAGACGAAGGCGTGGCGCCGGCAGTCAATTCGGCGAACAGGCGTTCAATCCGGGCGTGAATCTCCTGGATTTCGTCCGCGCTTTCACGGGCGACCACCGGCGCCGGCTCGGTCACGGCCTCTGGCGCGGCTTCCCGGCCGAAAAGCCGCTGCGCCAGTTCCGTCATGCGCTCCCGTCCAAGCAACCGGCCAACGCGCTGCCAGCTCCAGGCCGCCAGCACTGCTGTCTCCACCGCCACGACCAGCGATAGAATGATGACCGCCCGGCGCAATTTGCGATTAGTTTGCATTTTCTGTGTGTTTGTGTCATCCGCGGATTATTTTTTATCCGCAGATTACGCAGATTTGCGCAGATTTTGACGGAATTCTCGGTGATATTATTACCTGCCCCGCTAAAATCTTAAACTTCCAAAACGACAGGCTGAATGAAATTAAAGCAGGATGCGTGCCAACCGGAAATGCCTGCGGAAAATACCAACATGGGCCGGGGGATGGGGAACGCGGCCGGACAAAATGTCCGAACGGCCCGGACATTTTGGCCGGGGAATTATCCGGCTTGCTCGACAGTGGCGATGGCCATGGCGGCGATTCCTTCGCCGCGGCCGATGCTGCCGAGTTTTTCCATGGTGGTCGCCTTGATGGAGACGCAGTCAACCGGCAGTTGCAGCGCCGCCGCCAAACGTTCGCGCATTCTGGCGCGATGCGGCGCCAGCCGCGGATATTCGGCCAGCACAGTGGCATCCACGTTGACGATCCGGGCGCCGCGCGCCGCCACCCGCCGGGCGCAATGCGCCAGCAATTGCAGGCTGTCGGCCCCCTTCCACCGCGGGTCGGTATCCGGAAAGTGCTCGCCGATGTCGCCATCCGCCACGGCGCCCAGGAGGGCGTCCGCCAGCGCATGGCACAAGACATCCGCATCCGAATGCCCGGCCAGGCCGCGGGGACTGTCAATCTCCACCCCGCCCAGCACCAGCCGGCGGCCGTCAGCGAAGGGATGCACGTCAAAGCCTATGCCGGTTCTGATCATGCTTACTCCCCGATGATTTCGTAAGCGCCGGGCGCGGAACCGGAAAACATTACACTGCCGGCGGCAATGTCCGCCGGCGCGGCGGCCAGAGCGCCATGGCAAACCACCAGGGGCCGCGCCTTGAATGGCGGCGTCAGCGCCACCGTATCGCCGGGCGCCGCATGGCCGGCCAGCCGGCGCTCCGCGCGCCGGTTGGAACGGGAGTCGTACACAAACGCGCCCAGGATGGACACGGGCGCTTCGAGCGCCTCCAGGCGCAGCCGGTGGGCGCCGAACGGCAAGCCGCGGATACCGCGGCGGTTTTCGAGGAAAATCTTTGCCCCGTCCGAGTTTTCAAACGGCTGGTTGGCCGGCTGGCGCAGCTGCTCGACGCCATCCACCGCCGCCAGCAAAACACCGGCATCCGGCTGATCCACATACGCAATCGAAATCTCCGTGCCCACCGCCTCCAGTTCCAAAGCGGCGCCGGGCGGCAAAACAATCCGCATGGCGCCGTAAGGCGCGCCCCAGGCGGATGCGAACGGGACGGGGCTCAATCCGCCGCGCTCCCACAAGGCGGACTCCGCGCCGATAAACCGGCGGTCGGGGCAGATTTTGCAATCGGCGGCGATGATCACGGGATTCGTGCCGACGGCCTCCACGATATGCCGGTCGCCCAGCGCGAGACTGCCGTGGACAAAGGTGGAATTGCGGAGATCGCGCTGCTTCATCGAGCGGCCGCGGCTGCCGGAACGCCAGACCCCGTCCACCTTGAACCGCAACTTGTCCTCCGACTGGCACCAGAGATTGAAAACCGTATCCTCGATGATCAGGCGCGGGCCTTGGATGCGGGGATGCGGCGCGGTAAAGGTGACATGGCCGCCTTCCCAGCCGTAGGTGTTGGGATGCAGGCGTTCGGGCAACTGCAACTGCGCCTGCCCGGCTTCGATCGGATCCCAGCACTCAAACGCCTGTTCCAGGGATTTGAACCAAAGGAAATGCGCCGCGGCCTGGGGATGGCCGTCGGCGGGCACCAGCGCATAGCGGTTGCAACATTGCAGCAGGTTGTCGGCCAGCAGCCCGTAATCCAGCACGGGGATTTGGTAGCGCAAGGCCAGCGCCTGCAAGTCGCCGGTATTGGGGGTGTACTGGCCGCAATTCTGAAACATGCAGAACAGGAATTCCGTTTCCGGGTAACGCCGCTGAATCCAGCGGATGGCGCCTTCAAACACCGCGACTTCGTCCGGAGTATCGGTTTTTTCGTTGGCGCCGCTGCCGAAAATCACCAGGTCGGGCCGGGGCCCTTCCGGCCGCGCAAACAAATCCGGATACAATTCCGCCCAGGTCCGCCCGGCGCCATGCCCGTTCAGGCCCGGGTCGGGCGGCAAGGCCAGGTTGCAGTAATCCGCCAACCCGGCATGGGCCTCGCCGACGCATGAGCCGTCGCAAGCCATGATGTTCAGCAGTAATTTTTCCACGGGCAGATTGAACTTGCGCATCAACTCCAGGCGCAGCCGGCCGGCAAAGCCCCAGTAATGCTGCCACCAGCCGACATAACCGGCCAGGTCCGGCCGGCCAACCATGCCCGGATCAAACGCATGGTTATCCGCCAGCGGCTGCTTGAACTCCGGCGCATCCGGGTTCTCGTTGTATGGGTAAAGCGGCGGATTGGCGCTGCCGCGGTCAATGCTGGACCCCATCACCATGATGTGCAGCGGTTCGCCCTTCCAAAGTTTCTGCATGGTGCGCGGGATATGGCGGTAAACCGGACGCATGGCGCGCGCGCCGGGCCAGACCTGCCGCGGCGGCGGCGCCGCGGCGCCGCGGACCAGCGCCGGGGCGTACACCCAGGCCGTATCGCCGGTGGACATGTTGGCGAATTCCACCTGGACACCGATGGTATTGACCGCCGTCGCGGAACCTTGCCGGTCATCGGATTGAAAGTTGCCGGGGATGGCGGCATCCTCGATCCGCAGAACGACATGGCCGGTGGCGGCGGCGGCCGTCTCGTAAAGCGCCGCCGTCACCAGTTCGCCGCGGCTCTGGCGGGGGAAAGTCCGCTGATCCGCCAGGCCGAAATCCTTGGGCTGCCATGCGCCGTCGGCGCTGTCGAGCTTCAGCAGCCGGAGGCGGACCTGCAGGGTGTTGGGCGCCGGCTGGCAGGCATGCGCCAGCAGGCTGACATGGTCGCCATGGGCCAGGCCGGCTTCCGGCAGGGTAAAAAACTGAAACAGCCGCTTACCCGGCCGGATTTCGGCCAGGTTATCCACGGCGAAGTCCGGGCGCACGGCGGCATCCGCATGGCCGGCGCGGCCGACCTGGATATCGCCCCAGGCGTCCGTGTTCCAGAAGGCGATATTGCCGGAAGCGAACGATTCTCGCCGGCCGGAGCGATGATTTTTAAAAACATGAAACGCAAACTCCGGATTCTGCAAAAGATTCATATTGGCTAATTCCACTCCAATGGCCTGCAAGGCCGGCATCAGCAGCGCAGCCGCCATGCCTGACATTAACTTGCGCGCCGATGCCATCACGCCCCCGCCGCCCCTTGCAGCGCCGCCAGGGCCTTGGCATAATCCGGCTCCTGCGCGATTTCCGGGACCTGCTCGGCATACACCACGCGGTTCTGGCCGTCCAGCACCAGCACCGCCCGGCTCATCAGGCCGGCCAGCGGCCCATCCACGATCTGCACCCCGTATTGGCGGCCGAAATCGGGAGCGCGCATGGTGGAAAGCGTGGTGATGTTTTTCAAGTTCTGGCTTTCGCAAAACCGGCCCTGGGCAAACGGTAAATCGGCGGAAATATTGATCAGCGCCGTGTTGGGCAACCGCGCCACGGCCTCGTTGAACCGGCGGGCGGAAGCGGCGCAGACGGGGGTATCCAGGCTCGGCACGATGTTCAACAGCTTGCGGCGGGCGCCGAAATGCGCCAGGCCGACATCCGCCAGTTCCGCGTTGGTCAACCGGAAATCCGGCGCCGTGGTTCCCACTGCCGGAAGATTGCCGGCCGTCTGCACCGGCTGGCCTTTGAATGTAATCGTCGCCATAATTTTACGCTCCTGTATTTTGGCCGGCCTGTCTTTTCGAACGGAGCGCCGCCCCGCGCCGCCCGCTTGCCTCCCGGCGCGGCGATCATGCCCGCCGCCGCGGGAAAACAACTTCATCTGTCTTTTATAATGCCAGACGAATGAAAGCAAGGACAATCCTTCCTTGCCGCCGGCACACCGCACAATTTGGTTGCGCATTTTTACCGGTTAAGTAATATGTGTTTTTTGTCAGTGCCTGATAAAAAAGGTCTGGCAGCAATTCTGGATGGCGCAAAGCAATCAATCGGGATGGCATGAGCATCATCAAGGAATGGAATAATCAATATGGCAATCTGGTATAACAAAGGCAGTGCGGAAACGGAAATCAATGACAGCGACCTCAACGACTGTCTGCAGGCGGTAATCGCCGCGCTGCCGGCCGGCGCGCGTAAAATCCTGCTGATTCCGCCCGATTTCTCCCGCTTCCACTCCGGCGCCGGCGCAATCTGCGCCCGGTTATACCGGCTGCTCTCCCCGCGCGCCGAGGTGACGCTGCTCCCGGCGCTCGGCACCCACCGGCCGATGACCGCCGGGGAAATTGAAACCATGTTCCCCGGCGTCCCGGCCGACCGTGTGCGCGTGCATGACTGGCGGCATGGCTTGACCCTGATGGGCGAAATCCCCGGCGCGCGCCTGGCGGAATTGAGCGGCGGCAAGGTGGATTACAACGTCCGGGTGGAAATTGACCGGATCGCCGCCGAAGGCGGGCATGACGCCATCCTCTCCGTGGGGCAGATCGTACCGCATGAAGTGATCGGCATGGCTAACGGCAATAAAAACATCCTGGTAGGCATCGGCGGTCCGGACATCATCAACAAGAGCCATTTTCTCGGCGCCGTCTGCAACATGGAAAACATCATGGGGCATATCGACAGCCCCGTGCGCACCCTGTTTAACGAGGCGGAAGACCGCTACCTGCGGCATCTGTCAATCCGCTACATCCTCACCGTGCGCGCGAAAAACGCCGCCAACCAACTGGTAACGCGCGGGCTTTTCGCCGGCGATACCCGCGACTGCTACCTGGCGGCCGCGCGCCTGAGCCAGCAGGTGAACATCATCCGCGTGCCGCCTCTGCCGAAAGTGGTGGTTTACCTCGATCCCGCGGAATTCAAGAGCACCTGGATCGGCAACAAGGCCATTTACCGGACGCGGATGGCCATCGCCGATGACGGCGAGCTGCTGATCCTGGCGCCGGGCCTGGTGGAATTCGGCGAGGCGGAAATCAACGAACGCATGATCCGCAAGTACGGCTACCACGGCACGCCCGCCACCCTGCGCTACGTGGCGGAAGACCGGGAATTGCGCGAGAGCCTGGGCGCCGCCGCGCACTTGATTCACGGCTCCAGCGAAGGCCGGTTTTCCATCACTTACGCCTCCGGCGGCTTGGACCAGCGGGCGATTGAGGCGGCCGGATTTAAATACACCGACCTCGCCGCCGCCATGCAACGCTACAATCCCGAGCGCCTGCAGGACGGGTTCAACACCATGCCTGACGGCGAACGCATTTACTACATCTCCAATCCGGCGCTCGGGCTGTGGCAGATGGAAAAGCACCTGAATCCGTGACGGGATTTTATGTTGCACGAATTCCGGCAAAATCTGCGTAAATCTGCGTAATCTGCGGATAAAAAATAATCCGCGGATGACACGAACCGGACACTGAACACCGAACACTGGCTGTTGAACCACTTCCGGGAGGCAGAGCGACCATGCCGGAAAATACTGGCCGGACCGCCGTGTTCCTGGCCGTCAACGCCACCCATTCCCATACCAACCCGGCGGGCTGGACCCTGGGCCAGGCGGCCCGCGCCGCCGGCTGGGAATGGCGAATCGTCGAGGCGACGGCCCGCGAGCCCATGCCGCCTTTGTTATTGCGTCTGGCGCAGAACGCGCCCGCCGTGCTGGCGGCGTCTTTTTTCCTGTTTAACCGCAATTTTTTGCTGGATGTGTTGGCCCGTTACAAGTGCCTGCACCCGGAATGCATCCTGCTCGGCGGCGGGCCGGAATTTCTGGGCGATAATCGCGCCTTCTTGAAGCGGCATCCGTTCATGGACGCCGTCATCCGCGGCGAAGGCGAGGCGGCCTTGCCGGATTTCCTGGCGCGCTGGAATCAGCCCGGATGTTGGCATGAAGTGCAGGGCGTCTGCGCCCGGCCCGGCGGCTCCGACCTGGACACGGGCGCAGCCCGCCTGCCGGATTTGAATGCCATGCCGCCGGCTACGCCCGCGGGTTGGCGGCGGAACCACAAACCATTTCTCCTGGCGGAGACCAGCCGGGGCTGCGCCGGCCAATGCGTCTTCTGCACCAGCGGCGCCGGCGCGACGCCGACCCGGCATTTTCCCATCGCCCGCGTACAGGAAGAACTGCGCCGCCTCCAGGCAACCGGCCTGCCGGAGGTCCGCCTGGCGGACCGCACGTTCAACGAATCACCCACCCGGTGCATCCGCCTGCTCCGGATGTTCCGCGATGAGTTTCCATCCATGCGGTTCCACCTGGAAATTGATCCGGGGCGGGTGACACCCGCCATCATGCAGGAATTCGCCGCGGCCCGCCCCGGCCAGCTTTACCTGGAATTGGGCGTGCAGACATTGACCGCGGCGGTATTTCAAAATCTCGGCCGGGCCGGCACGCTGGACGCCGCCCGCGCCGCCACGCGCCAGTTATGCGCCATGCCCCGCCTGCAAACGCATGTTGACCTGATCGCCGGCCTGCCCGGCGGCACCCTGGCAATGCTGCGGGCGGATTTACAGGCCCTGGTTGCCATGCGCCCGGCCGCCATCCAACTCGAAATCCTGAAACTCCTCCCCGGCACAGCCCTCGCCGCTGACCGGGAACGGTGGGGACTCCGCGCCGCACCCACCCCGCCCTATGAAGTTCTGGCCACCGCCGCCATGCCGCCGGCGGAACTGGAGACGGCCAGGCAATGGTCATGCCTGGTAGACTGGTTTTATAACGCGCCCGACTTGCAGCCGGTGACCATTGCCGCCGCCGGTAAAATCCATGACTTCTGGCCGGCCCTGGCGGACGCCTGCCGGGCGCAGTTAAGCCTTTGCGACGCGCCCAGCCTGGAAAACCGCTTCCGTATTTTTGACGCATTCCTCCAGGCGCACGCCGCGCAGGCGCCGGACTTGCGGCATCGCCTGCATTACGCGCGTTTGCGGCATAGTCTGAGCCATGGCTACGGGATGGATATCCAACCCTGGAAAAAACCGCTGCCGGACAATGCCCGCCTGGTGGAAGGCGACGCCGCCGCGGAACCAGCCCAGGTTTGGCTGGCGCGCCTCGACCGGCAATACTACTTCGTTTACACCCGGGATTCCCGCCGGGCGGCAGCAGTTTACGTTGAGGAAGAACCGCCCGGGAATCCTTTTAAATCCAAAATCGACATTGCCAAACCAGGCCGGACCGGGTATATTTAACCCATATTTTACCACGGAACGGCATCCGGATGCCGGGAATTGGCTGAGCAAAACGAGCCGCTGGTTGAAAAGACCGTGTCGGTAACAGGGAGGTTAGCATGCTGGCTTGCGCAAAACGCCTGGATATCACACCGTCCGGTCCAGTCTGGATGGATGGCATGATCCGCGCCCATCCCTCCACCGGCGTCCATGATCCGATTTACGCCAAAGCCCTCGCCCTGGCGCATTCCCGGCGCCCGGAAGATTGTTTTGTGCTGGTCTCGCTGGATGTCTGCGTACTGCGCACGGAGGACGCCCGGGATATCCGCCAAACCGCCGCCCGCGCCGCCGGCATTCCCGCCGGCAATATCATCCTGGCCGCGACCCACAATCATTCCGGCCCCGCCCTGGCCGGCATCCTGACTCCTGCAGCGGACGCGTATCTGGGCGAATTGAAACCGCGCTTGTCGGATTTGATCGCGCAAACCGCCGGCGGCCTGGCGCCCGCCGCGGCCGGCTGGGCGGCCGGCGCGGAAAAAACCATCAGCCATTACCGGCGCCTCATGGCGGATGATGGCCATGTGGTGATGAACTGGGAGCCATATGCCCCGGAACACATCATCGGGCCGCTGGGCAAAATTGACCCGGAAGTCCTGGCGCTGCGGGTAACCGCCGCCGGCGCGGCGGCGGAACCGATCGCCCTGCTGTTCAACCACGCCGGCCACCCAAATGTCCTCTCGGGCGATAATTACCTGATCAGCGGCGATTATCCCGGCCTGGCTGAAAAAATCCTCCAGGAAAAATGCGGCGGGGTGGCCCTCTTTCTGAACGGCGCACAGGGTTCCGTGGACATTGACGGGCTGAAAGACCGCGACGATGCCGGATTGCAGCGCGTCGCCCGGGCCCTGGCGGAAACTGTCCGGCCGCTGGCGGACAAAATCCGCCTGGCCGACCAGCCAATCGCCGGCGCGAATCATACCTTCAATGTGCCCTCCCGGAAGATCACCGATGAAGAAATTGAATGGGCGAACGGAATATTGAAGCAAACCGGGGGCGCCATCCAGTCCATGGCTGACGGCGTTGGCGACGACTATAAGGCCCGGCTCTATACTTCCCTGCGGCAAATTCAGGATCAGGACATTGTCATCGAGCAGACCTGTGTGGCCGTCGGCGATGCCGCGCTGATCACCTTCCCCGGCGAGTTGTTCACCGAAATCGGCATGCGGATCAAAGCCAAGAGCCCGTTCCGCCACACCGCCATCGTCGGCCTGGCTAACGGCTATATTGGTTACGTCCCCACCGCCAAGGCCATTCTGGAAGGCGGCTACGAATCCGACACCCGGCGGTTGGACGCCGCCGCCGAGGACTTGATTGTGGAGCACAGTTTGAAATTATTGAACCGGGTACAACGAGCGCAACGATGAGAGTGAATTTCAAAAGTCCGCGCAGAACGGTTGGGGTGTAACCCAACCCTCCAAAAACCTGTGGTTCTTGTGTTCTGGGAGGGCCGGCTTCCCCGCCATAGTTCGCCGCGGCGAACTATGGCGGGCACAGCCACGCCGGCCAAGACTCTTGAAATTGGCTCATCATTCTTAGTTCATCATTCATAATTTACCGCGCCCATGGCCACCCAATCCCTCAGTTTATTGCAATCCCAGAGGCAGATTCAGACACTGGCGCCGCAATTGCGCCAGTCGCTCGAATTGCTGCAGGTGCCGGCGCTGGAGCTGCGCGCCATGATTCAGAAGGAACTCCAGCAGAATCCCACCCTGGAGGAAAAGCCGTCCGACACCCCGCCCATTGAAATCGAACCGGGCGCCAGCGCGGTGGACGATGCCGGGGAAATGAGTTTCAAGGAAGAATTCGATATCCTGTCCCGCATGGACGACGAGTGGTGCGAATATTTCATGCAGGAACAGGAATACCGCGCTCCCGACCCGGATTACGACAAAAAACAGGAGTTTTTGATTAATTCCGCGGGGGAATCGCTCCAGGAACACCTGCGCCGGCAGTTGGCAGTCGCCGCCCTTGACGAACGCGACCGGCGGCTCGGGGAATTGCTGATTGGCTCCATCAACGAGGACGGTTTCCTGGCGCAATCGCTGGAAGCCCTGGCGGAATCCGCCGGCGCCGATCCGTCGCGCCTGCAGGACGTGCTGAACCTGATCCAGGATTTCAGCCCGGTGGGCGTCGGCGCCCGCGACTTGCGGGAATGCCTGCTGCTGCAGCTGGAGCGGCTGGGCCACGCCGGTTCGATTGCCGCCCCCATTGTGGAACAGCACCTGGAACTGCTGGGCCGCCATGAATACCGGGAGATCGCCCGTCTGTTAAACCAGCCGCTGGCGGAGGTGCATCGGGCCGCGCGCCTGATCGCCACGCTCGATCCGCGCCCCGGACGCGCATTCAACGCGGATGTGACCCAGTATATCGTTCCGGAAGTCACCGTGGAAAAGGTCAACGGCCGGTACATCGTCATGCTGAGCAACGACCACCTGCCGCACCTGCGCATCAGCCGGCAGTACCGGGAGTTGATGCAGCAGCGCGAGACGCAGGCGGAAGTCCGGGACTACATCCGCGACCGCATCCGCTCCGGCATCCTGCTTATCAAAAGCATCGCGCAGCGTCAGCAGACCATCTACCGCGTCGCCGCGGAAATCGTCCGCGTGCAGAGCGACTTCCTCGACCGCGGCATCGCCCACCTCCGGCCGCTGGTGATGGCCGACATTGCGCGCAAGGTGAAATTGCACGAAACCACGATTTCCCGGTGTGTGGCCAACAAGTACATGCAGACGCCCCAGGGCATTTTCGAAATGAAGTACTTCTTCACCCCGGGTCTCAAAACCGACGGCGGCGCAACTGTCTCCAACAAAACGGTGCAGGACATGCTCCAAACCCTGGTGGCGCAGGAAAATCCCGCGCAGCCGCTGGCCGACCAGGAAATCCAGGCGCGGCTGCAGCAGCAGGGCATCCAGGTCGCGCGCCGCACCATCGCCAAGTACCGGCTCGCCCTCAAAATTCCGCCATCGCACCTGCGGAAAACTTCCTGAACACGCGGGCGCGGCGATCACTCCACCCACACCGCCTCGTATTCGCGCAGCGGCGGCAGTTTAATCACACCGCCGCGGCCGATGCTCAACGCGCGGCCGGCGGTCAGAGAGCGCGCCCGCCGCGCGCCGCCGCGCACCCGCAATTCCAGTCCGTGGATTTCAGCCACCTGGCTGATGGGGCGGGTCATGCCGCCATTGTAATTCACCAGGTGGATCAGGCGCCCGGACCGGCCGGCACAGCGCCGGATGGTGATCTCGATGGCGCCATTGCCCCCGCTCAATGCCACCGGCGGCCGGGCATGACCGGCCAGAATCCGGCCGATCAGCCGGTCGTAATGGGTAATCCCGAATTTTTTGTAGAACTCGAAAAACATCCCGGCGATGAACACCGCCTGGCCGCGTCCGAACCGGCGCGCCATGATAAAGGGATATTCCGGCGCTTCCGGCCGGCCGGAATACCGCCCGGCCAGCGGCGGGCACAACCGCCCGCGGACGCAGCCCGGGGCGGCGGCCACGTCCAGCGCCAGCGTCGGCGCCGGCAGCAAGTCCACGCCTTCCGCGGCAAAAATATCCAGCGGCCGGGACAGGGCGAAGTAGTCGTGCGTCTGATAGCGGCGGTACCCCCGGCAGCGCGCGCCGAACAGATCGCGCAGCAGGAAATCCCGGCGCTTTTTGCCCTGCGCGTCAAACAGCGAAGTTTCGCCGTCCGCCAGCAGCAGGCCGCCCGCGCGCACGAACTCGCGTAAACGCCGGCCGGTATGCTCGGACATGCAGGCGATGTTGGGCAGCACCAGCGCCCGGTAGCGCGCCAGCCGGTCAACATTCAATTCCGTCGCGAGGTCGAAGGGGATGCCGGCACGGAACAGGGCGCCGGCGGCGCCGTTGAGTCCGGCCATGTAATCGCCGGCCGCGCCGGCGCACTGCTTGCCGGAACTGTCATACAGGTCGGACGCCTCGCCGGAAGACGTGTAATGGGCGGCCGTATCAAACGAGTGAAACAGCGCCGTTTCCGCGGCGCTTTCGGTGTCGGCATAGCAGGCGGCATGCCGGCGGTCGAATTGCACCATTTCCTGCGCGGCCGCGCCAGTGCGCGACCGCAGCCGGCTGGTGGCGCAATGGATGCCGTACCAGACACTGGCGCCGCTGGCGAGGGTTGAGGCGTAACACAGCCGGGTTTCCGCCGGGGTATGCAGGTACCATGACCAGGGCTTGTGGTCGCCGGCCATGAAAATTACCCGGGGCTTGTCGCCAGCCACCGCCTCCACCGCCCGCGCCTGCAGGCCGCAGCGCCAGATATCGGTGTGAGCCGGCGGACCGTAAAACTGGAACCCGCCTTCCGTGCCCACGATATCGTTGCAGGCCAGCAGCGCGCGCATATCGTCCGCGCCGCCGCCGCCGTGCAGCAAGCCCATGTTGTTATACGCCAGCCAGGCCGGGTTGACCTGTTTCACGCGCGCGTAAGCCTTGCGCAGGAATTCCAGGCGGGCGGCGCGGGCGAAGCCGGCCAGGACGGCTGGCGCGGCCTTGCGCATGGCCAGGCCGTGCCGCGCCCGGAACAGTTTCTGGCAGCGGGGGCAGAAGCAGGGGATGGACACCGGCCCGTCGAAAAACACCCCGGCGATTTCAAACGGCGCCAGGCTGTCAATGACGTCCATGAAATATTCCACCCAACTGGAATTCAGGCAGCAGCTGTAATAGGTGCCGTACAGTTTCGTGTATGCGCCGGTCCGATCCACCAGCGCCCATTCCGCGGCGCGCCGGTTCTGGGAGGCCAGCAGAATGTGGCAATTCAGGTAGAGAATGGTTTTGATCCCGCGCCGGCGCGATTCCGCCAGGTATTTTTTCAGCTTCGCGCCATGGCGCGCCGCATCGAACACGGCCGAATACAACTCCGCGTGCGTATGAAAAAGCTGTTCGGTATCAAACCCGAACTCCTGCCACAAACCGGGCACCTTCATGGTCCGCGCGGGGCCGCCTTCAAAATCGCATTGCAGGGCGGCGGTCCGCATATGTTTGTTGATGGGATGGCCTGGTTTCATAAATTAACCTTCTCCGTCCTCAACTGAATGGGTTGGCAAATATCCGCTATCTCAACGAAATCTAAGGTTTCCGACCGCAAAACTCCAGCATAAACAAGCCCGTTCTTTTTCCATGGTATCACGACTGCGTCATTCTCGGCGGCTCGCTCCCGCTCCTTGCGCGCCGTTCCGGATCGGAGGCGGCCAAGGGACTGGCCGCCTTACCGATGTAATTGGATGGGTAGGGCGGTCAGTCCCTTGACCGCCTCGGCGCATTTCTTGGACGAGATATCCCTGCGGGCTACGTCCGGCTTTGACGGACTTCGCTGAAGCTATGCAGGGCAAGCCGTACCGAGCCGTCTGTTCTGAGAATGACGCAGCCGTGTCCATGGTATGGGGCGCATCTGCGATTCGTTGCAGGCAAGCAGGCGCCGGCAACGCGATTGGTTGCTTGCTCACAGTCTTTGGCCGCGCAGCGGCTTTGGAGTGCGCAGGGCTCGACTGCGCTTTTGATAGGCTTGCGTTGAAACCGTCAAATCCGGCGTAGCCGGACACATGCCAAATATGCGGCAAGTCAATGAATCGCAGATGCACCCATGGTATGCATCCGCAGCATAATTTCATGTTCGTAACAAGTCAAGTGTCCGCTTTTTGTAACAAGTGATCTGTCCGATTTGTTATTGTGTGTTGTTGCTCCTGGGGTGAGGATTTTCCTCCCCCGCGGGGGAGGAAAAAGTTTATGCGACGTCCTCCAGCGACGCCGAAATGTTCAACGGTCCTTGGTAGCGGCCAACCACATGCGGGCCATAACGGATGGACACCGTGCCATCGAGGTGCTCGCAGACTTTAACCCGGCACTTGGCGAAGCTGAAACGCCATTTTGATGGTCCAATCTGCAAGCGGCGACTCCCGACAGCCACGGTATTGTCATTTTGAACCTCTCGCGCATGCTGCACACAGAAAATGCTGTCCAAATCCTGCTCACCGCAAGGCACGAAACACGTTCCTGTTTCCCGCGCCTTCACCTTCATGTTGCGATTGAAGGAAGGCAGAAACTGTTGTTGAATATAGACGTTGGCCTCGGCCATCGTCCGGATTCCCGCCTGCCTTAATTCCTGCGGCAGGCGCCCTTGCCAGGTCTTAAACATCCGCTCTATTCGCCCACGTCCCTGGGGGCTATAGCTCGGAATATGTTCGATCCCCAACTGTTGCAACGCCCGTCCAATTTGCGTCAATTGACGCCGGTCCACCGCCCCGCCTTCTTTGGGCGTATAAAAGAAATGACTGCCACGATCCGTGTACAGACTGCAGAAAACCCCATGTTTAATAATGACTTCTTTCAACCCCTTCATCACCGTTAATGTCCCTTCCTGGGGCACAAGATAGGCCGTGTAGACTTCGCTGGTGGCATCGTCCATCACCAGGATCAGATCCTGCTTCTGGCCCGCCAGCAGGGGCAACCAGGCATGGGTGCTGCCATCCACCATCAACATCATCCCCGCCATTGGTCGCCGTTCCCGCTGCTGCCGATGCGGCCCTCGTTTCCGGGCCTTCGCCACCAACCCGGCCGTCTGCAAGGCGCTCTTGACCCACTGATAACTGAGCTCGATCCCATGCTCCGCCTGCAGCTTCTCGTGAAAATGCCTCACATTGAAATCCATGTATTCTTCTCGGTACAACCTCAGCACCTGCTTCACCGTCGCAAGGGGCACGCGCCGCGGCCCCGGTATCTTCCGCCGACGATCCAGCAGCCCGTCGTAACCATACCGCTCGTAGCGCCCTTTCCAGCGCCGCATGGTCCGGTAGCTCACACCTAGTATCTCCGCCGCCTCCCACCACATTAACCGCCCTTCAATCGCACGCAAGATCACTTCCTGTACCTTCATTGCCCGCTCCAGTGCTGCCTTCGGATATTCATCCATATAACCCCCCTTTGAATGCACCATCCTGACAGCTTTAAGCGGACAAATCATTTGTTAATTATGCGGCCAAGTCATTTGTTTACGACACGCAGCATAATTTCATTGCCAAACGCAAAAAAGTGGTATAATAAACACTTATGGCACTATCGAATAGGCCATCGGCAGGCAGGCAATATCCTGAACATGAAAACAAGGCTAAACCTGATGTTCGCGCTGGCGCTGGCGGCGGGCTGGCAACCCTGCTGCCCGGCGGCCTCCGAATTGCCAGACTTCGCCCATTACCAGGTCATTCTGGACCGCAAGCCTTTTGGTGAAATTGCGCCCCCGGAGGGCGGCGATCCGGGCGCCGCGGCCAGCGGCACGTTTTCCCAGGACCTGGAACTGCGCGCCATCATTGACGAAGGAGACACCATGCGCGTCGGCATGTTCGACAAGCGCGGCAACCGCAGTTTTTACATCAAGCAGGGCGAAACCGTGGACCAGTTGGAACTGGTCAGCGTGGATTACGACGCCGAAGAAGCCGTGCTCCGTAAAATGGATGAGACCATAGTTTTCAAACTGCGGCCCAACCAGGAAGGCGAAGCGCCCGCGGCAGCCGCCCCCGCGCCGCCCCGGGCGCCAGCCGCCGATGCGCCGCCATTCGTGGCGCCGGCGCGCGGCGCCGCCGCGCGCCGGCCCTTCTTCGCCGAAATGAAACGGCGGCGCGAGGCGGCCGGCACCAACCTGCCGGCGCCGCGCGGGTTCGCGGAATTTTTCAAGCAAACCGCTCCGCCGGCCGGCGGGGGCACCAATCCGCCGGCGTCCTTCGGCCCATTCACGCCGGTGGCCGGCACCAATGCGGGATTTATTCCGTTTGGCGCGCAGCCGGCGCCGGCCGCGTCGGAGGCCCCGGTTTTTTCACCGTTCCAGCCCCTTCAGCCTGACGCGGCCGAGCTGGCGGCGGAAGACTTGCAACTCCCCGAGGAAAACGCCGCCCAGCCATTGGAGGCTGTCCCTTTTCAATTCATTACGGAATAACGACCAGCTTCGCACACCATGACAGCACAACCACCGCTTGACGGCATCTCGGTCATCCTGCCCTGCTTGAACGAAGAAGCTTCCATCGCCCAGGTCATCGCCAAGGCCCGCGCCGGCATCCAGCGCCTGGGTAAGCCCGGCGAAATCCTGGTGGTGGACAACGGCTCCAGCGATGACTCCGTGCGGATCGCCCGTGAAAACGGCGCGCGGGTTATCCACGAAAAAAACCGCGGCTACGGCTCCGCCCTGCGCGCCGGTTTCCGCCAGGCCGCCCATGCCGTCATCGTGATGGGCGATGCCGACCTGACTTACGATTTCGAGCGGCTGGATATCCTCGTGCAGCCGATTCTCGACGGCCAGGCCGAACTGGTGATGGGCAACCGGATGCACCGCATCCGCCCCGGCGCCATGCCCGGCCTGCACCGCTACATCGGCAACCCGCTGCTTTCGCTTTTCCTGCGCATCATGTTTCACAGCAACGCCGTGCATGACGCCCACTGCGGCATGCGCGCCATCACCAAGGCCGCTTACGAACGCCTGCATTGCGTCACCACCGGCATGGAATTCGCCAGCGAAATGGTCATCCGCGCCATCCGCTGCCAACTGCGCATCGCGGAACGCGACATCGAATACCATCCGCGCGTCGGCGAATCCAAACTGCGTTCCTTCAAGGACGGTTGGCGCCACTTGCGGTTTATGATCCTCCACAGCCCGACCATGCTGCTGTTGCTGCCCGGCGTCGTCTGCTGGCTGGCCGGCCTGGCCATATCGCTGCCGCTGGCCTTCGGCCCGATCATCCTGCAGCAGCGCGCCGTGGATATCCACTGCATGCTGCTGGGGGGTGTGCTGAACATCATCAGCATGCAGATCATTGCCGTGGGCATCCTGGCCAAGGCTTACGGGCATCTATCCGGCCTGCATTCCGACCAGTTGATTGCCTGGCTGTACCGCTGGTTCACTTTCGAACGCGCCTGCGTGATCGCCGCCGCCGTTTTCCTCGCCGGGCTCCTGATCGTGCTGCTGGTAATCGGCCAATGGGTGGCCAGCGGCTTCGGCGACCTCAACCAGCAGCGCCTGCTGTTCCTGGGCGTCATTTTCCTGGTGAATGGCGTGCAACTGGGCACCGCTTTCTACCTGCTGAGCATCATGGCGTTGCCGCGGCATCTCGACCAGATTCCACCCCAAGCCGCCGAAACCGGCATCCCGGACGCCTGATCCCCGCGGGCAGCGTTCAGCCCGCCGGGCCGTCTTGACAAACCAATTACCATATTAAAAGTCATGCCCTTAATGGCAGAGCCTCCCATGCAACCTGCTGATGCCGCGCCTGATTTGCCCGTCGTGGCCATCGTCGGCCGGCCGAATGTCGGCAAATCCGCCCTGTTCAACCGGCTGGCCGGCCGGCGGGTCGCCATTGTCCACCACTCCAGCGGCGTCACGCGCGACCGCCTGACGCATCCGGTGCGCCAGGCGGGGCGCGATTTCACCCTGGTTGACACCGGCGGGCTGGCGCCGCCCGAGGCCGCCGGCGATCACGCCGCCCGGACGCAGCACCGCGCCATTGCCGCTTCCATCCGCCGGCAGGCCGAAGCGGCGCTGCAAACCGCCCACCTGGCGATCATGGTGGCGGATTTGCAGGCGGGCGTCGTGCCGCTGGACGAGGAAGCCGCCGCGTTCCTGCGGCGGACAGGTTTGCCGGTGTTGCTGGCGGTCAATAAATCCGACTCGCCGGCGCATGATCAGGCCGCCGGCGAATTTCACCGGCTGGGTTTTCCGGTTTTCCCGATCTCCGCCCTGCACAACCGCGGCATCGCTGAATTGATGCAAACGGCGGTCGAGGCGTTGCCGCCCGCCGCCCCGCCGCCCCGGCCGGAAAACCGCCTGAAGATCACCGTGGTCGGCCGGCCCAACGTGGGAAAGTCGTCCTTCATTAACGCGTTGCTGCGGGACGAGCGCCTGATCGTTTCCGACCTGCCGGGCACGACCCGCGACTGCGTGGATGTGCCTTTTGCGTTGACGCATGGCGGGGAGCGCCGGGAATATCTCCTGACCGACACCGCCGGCATCCGCAAGGTCAGCCGCCTGCGCGAGGCGCCGGATCATATCGGACTGCGCCAGGCGGAGCGCCAGATACAACGGGCGGACGTCGTCATCCTCATGCTGGACGCCAGCCAGGGGCCCACAGCGCAAGACAAGACCATCGCCCAACTGATCATGGACAACGCCCGGGGCCTGGTCCTGGCCTTGAACAAGTGGGATTTACTCCCGCATGGCCGGCTGGAGGATGGCATCGCCGCCATCAAGTCGGAATTGCCCTTCCTGGCGTTCGCTCCGGCGTTTTGCGTTTCCGCGCGCACGGGCTTCAACCTGTCCAGGGTCCTGGCGGCGGCCGCCGCCGTGGCGGAGGAAACCGGGCGCAAAATCGCCACCGGCCCGTTGAACCGGGTGATAACACGCGCGACGATGCAAGTGCAGCCGCCGATGATCAAGGGGCGCCGTCTGAAAATATTTTACGCCACCCAAACCGGGACGCAACCGCAGACCATCACGCTCTTTGTCAACACTCCCGCCCGGCTGACGGACGCGTACGAGGCATTCCTCCTCAAATCCCTGCGCCGGGAATTCGGGCTGGCAGGCGCGCCGGTGATTTTAAAACTTAAAACCTGCCACACCAATCCCCATCCGCACGACCAGGGGGCGGGCGGCAAAGCCGGGGGCGCAGGCGGGCGCTTGCAGAGTAAATTCCGGCATCCGGCAACCGAGCCCCGGGCGCCGGCCACGGGACGCTGAATCAATCCGCCGGCCAGAGCCGGGCGGCGCGGGCGGCCAATTGCGCGGGGTAGTCAGCTAGATTGGCCACACCCGCCGCGCCGCTGGCAAGCGCGGCCTGGGCCACGGCCAGCGAAACCTGGGCGAACAGCCGGCGGTCAAACGGCTTGGGCACTATGTAATCCGAGCCGAATTCCAAGTCCGGCGCATGGTAAATGCGCTTGACCGATTCCGGCACCGGCGCGCGCGCCAGTTCGGCCAGGGCGCGCGCGGCGGCCTTCTTCATTTCCATGTTGATCGCGCGCGCGCGGGAATCCAGCGCGCCGCGGAACAGGAATGGGAATCCGAGGACATTGTTGATCTGGTTGGGATAATCGGAGCGGCCGGTGGCCATGACATATTTGCGCGAACCCATGGCGCCGGCAACTGTTTCCGGGGCGATTTCCGGATTGGGATTGGCCATGGCGAAGATGGCGGGGAAATCAGCCATCGCCCGGACATCGTCCGGGCCGACACACCCGGCGACCGAAACGCCGATGAACACGTGAGCGCCGCGCATGGCTTCCGGCAGTTTCCGCAGCGTGCCCCCGGCCGCGGCGTGCCGGCGCTTCATTTCATTCAAATCGGTGCGGTCGGCGTGCAGCACGCCTTTGGAATCGCACATGGTGACCTGCCGCGCGCCGGCATCCTTCAGCATGTCGGCGATGCGGATGCCGGCGGCGCCGGCGCCGTTGATCACGATGCGCAGGTCGGCCATCTGACGGTCGGCCAGCCGGCAATAATTAAAAACACCGGCCAAGGTAATGACGGCGGTGCCCCACTGGTCGTCATGGAAGACGGGGATATCCAGCATCTCGTCCAGGCGCCGTTCGATTTCAAAACAGGCGGGCGCGGCAATATCCTCGAGATTGATGCCGCCGTACATGCCGGCCAGGCGCGCGGTGGTTTCAATCACCAGCTCCGGATCGGTCGGGCCGGCCGATTGGCCGCCCTTGCGGCAGAAATCCAGCGGCACGGGCCAGCCGTCCACGTCGCCGAACGCCTTGAATAGTACCGCCTTGCCCTCCATGACCGGAATGCTGGCGGCGGCGCCCAGGTCGCCCAATCCGAGAATGGCGGTGCCATCGGACACCACCGCCACCAAGTTGCGCCGCGCGGTGATATCATGCGCGGCGGCGGGCCGTGCGGCGATTTCCTTGACCGCCTCGCCAACGCCGGGGGTGTATGCCAGACTGAGGTCTTCCGGTCCGTCAAGGGGTTTGGTCAGCAGCGTCCCGACCTTACCGCCCTGGTGATAATCCAAAATTTTTTCTCGACAGATGCTCATGGGGGCCATAGTATAGATGCGGTTTGTCAAAATGCAATGTAATTGCAAATTCACAAGCTGCACCCGCCCCCTTCGTCTATCGGCTAGGACATCAGGTTCTCATCCTGGAAAGAGGGGTTCGATTCCCCTAGGGGGTGCCATTTTGCCCGGGCCGGGATCAGGGGATACCGGCGGACGCGGCGGCGGGCGGCGGGCCAAGCCGCCAGGCCCGGTCAAACACCTTCGGCCATTCCCGCGAGGCCCAGAAGGTTGCGGCCAGGACGCCCAGAATCACGAGCAAGACGAACAGGCGGACGCGTTTTTTGTCGGCAAACGGATCAACTGCGATCCGGCTGCTGCCGGGCGGCAGCGCGGCCAAGCGGGTTAAGGAAGCTCCGAACGGGATGTTGATACGCGCCCGGGTGTTCACGGCCCACCCGCCGGCGTCCAGCAGCGGACCCAGATTGCGCAGGCGCAGTTTCATGGAAGCCAGCAGCATCGAAGGCCCGGAAATCAGCAGCAGCATGCCCAGCACGCCCAGGGGTAGCCAGAATCCCAGCCCGAACAACATTTTCAAAAACCCGGCCACCAGGGCGCTGACCCCGCCGATGGCCGTCCCGAACAGCGCGATCGTACCCAGGTCAATCCCCTGCGGCGGGCGGGGCGGCTTGGCGGCGGCCTGGTCCGGTTGTCCCAGTTGGGCGACTTTGTCTGAAAATTTGGCGGTGGAATCCGCGTCGGCGGCCTGCGCCCGCTTGACAATCTGCTCCTCAATCATGCGCACGAGTTTCTTGTATGGCATCCAGAACGCCTCGCGCACGCTGATGGGATTGGAGACGATCCGGGTGATTGTCGCCAGCCAGTCGCGTCCCGCGCGGTCATAAAACACGCCATTCCGTCCGACCATCAGGTTGTCCGAATCGCCGTTCGTCACCACGGCCACAATATTCTTTAGCAGACCGCCGGGGCGCGTTGCGGTGCAATACACCAGGAAGGCCCCCGACAATCCCGCCAGCAAGGCATGGCGCGCCGGATCCGTCACTTCAATGCAAAGCGCGCAGGCCCGCGCGTCCAGATACAAAACCCCGGCTTGAAACACCGCCTGCGTGTTGCCGTAAAAATCGGTGAAATTAACCATGTTGGTCAAGACTTCGCCCAGGTCACGGCGGTAACGTATCAGTTTTTCAAGGAGCGCCACGCGTTCGTATTCCGGACGCATGGCGGCATCGCGTTCGATCAGGGCCAGTAAATCTTCCCGGACGCCGCCGGCCAGCAATTCGCGCAGACGCGGCAAACCGAGGGACTCCGCCGGGGTCTGAGGTTTGGAGTCCAGCCATTGTCCAACCGCAGCGACAGTCTGTTTCAAAGCTTGCCATGCGGATTCCGTCAATTCCCGGCATGGTTTGCCCAGCAGCGGCGTCGCGGCATCCGCGGCCAGGCTGGCCAGGCGGTCCGCCCAGGCCGGGTTGACTGCGCCGGCCAGCGGCAGCGGCTGGCCGGGCGCGGCCGCCGCCAGGGGCAGGGCCTCGATTTCGGCATCGGCGCCGGTCAGCATGCGCACGGCGAGAGCCTGGTAGTCGAATGACTCCAGATTCAGCGCGGCGGCGGCCCGTGGATCGAATGCGGCCAGGCGGCACCTGGCGAAGTAATCATCCGCCTTGTCCGCGACAGCGCGCACAGCGGCGGCGGCCTTAACCAGTTCCGGCGGCGGGGCCTGGCGGCCGTCCCAATCGCACAGCGCTTGCGCTTCGCTGAAGAACCGGTTCACCGCGGCCGCGTCAACCCCCGGTTGGCCGCTGCGGTCCGGCTGGCCCGGCAAAACGCTCAAAATCTCCTCGATCGCCCGGGCCAGTTGGGGCGTATCCGCCGAACTGGCGGGAACGATCCCGTCGCCGTTAAGCTTGGTGGAGGCAAAAATACGGTTTAAATCCGTGACATCCGCCAGTTGCACGGAGTCGGCCGCCGGGCGTCCCAGGTTGCTGAGCACGCGTTGGGCGATGGCCAGCAGTTCCGGATCGCCGATGGCCGCCAGCGGCAGGGAGTCGCCGCTGCTAAAGATGACCGCCGGGTCCTTGAGCGCCTGGTTGATCCACCGCACCGCCGACAGTATTTCCGGCGGGCGGATGCTGCCATCGCCATCGGTGTCCAGCAGCGACAGGGTGGCGGCGTCCAGCGCGATCCCCTGGACCGGCATGGCCAGGGCCATCCACAACTTGGGATCAAGTTCATCCAGGGCCGCCAGGTCCGCCGCATCGCGCAACAATACCTGGTTGACGCCGCCGCGCCGGATGAAAACCCAGCGATGTGTCTGGTTTGCAGTCGCGGTTGGCATATCCGGTAAGTGTTCGGATTTCATTGTTCGGGATCCATCGTCAGCAACTGGAAGCCGGTGGCCGGGTCCAGCCGGCGGCAGGCGGACGTGCCGGTCAGTTCCTGAATGATGATTTCCAGCACATGCCAGGCGCGCACGCCGCGGCGGACGCAGCCCGTGACGGTCTGCCCGCGCCGGCCGGCAGCCAGGTGCATGTGCAACACCGGCTGGCCAGCGGCATCCGGAAACAGCGTGCCGACGCCGGCAATTTCATGCGCCTCATCCAATACATGTTCCATGGGCTGCGGGGGCATGCCCCGGCCCTCCGCCGGGCCGACCACCAGCCGGCTGCCGGCATCGGCGCCGCCGACTGCGATCAAAGACGCCGCGGTGATGCGGTGGTCTCGCGCGAATCGTTCCACGGTCTCGTGGAGAATTTCGCCATCCTCCAAGCGCAAAACAAAAACACGACCAAGTTGGGCTGGCGAGTAATTCATTCGCGGTATTCCGCCCATTCCGGCTCGTTTTCGAAAATCCAGCGGTAATATTCCACGCCCTGCAATTTGGCGGCAGCGGCTTCGTCCACGATCACCGTACAGCGCGGATGCAACTGCAGCGCCGAGGCGGAAATCATCGCCGTGATCGGCCCTTCCACCGCTCTGGCAATGATCTCCGCCTTGCCGGCCCCGACCGCCAGCAGGACGCAGCGCTTGCTTTCCAGAATGGTGCCGACCCCCATGGTCAGGGCCCGGCGCGGCATCTGCGCCGGGGAGTCGAACAGCGGCCCGTTCTGCGCCATGGTCTCGGGCGAGAGCGCCTTGGGACGCGTGCGGGAACGGAGGGCCGAAAGCGGCTCGTTGAAGCCGATATGACCGTCCTGACCGATGCCCAGCAGTTGAAAATCAATGCCGCCGGCGCGCTGGATCTGGTTTTCATATTCCAGGCATTCGGCGGCCAGGTCGGACGCGGCGCCATTGGGCAGGCGGGTATTGCGCAAGTCAATATTTACCTTGGTGAACAAATGCCGGTTCATGTAGCTGCGGTAGGAATTTTTATCTTCCGGCGCCAGCCCGACGTATTCGTCCAGGTTAAACGTCCGGCAAAGCGAAAAATCCAAACCTTCATGCTGATGCATGCCGGCCAGCAGGGCGTACACGCTTTCCATGGTCCGGCCGGTGGCCAGTCCCAGGACCAGGGCGGGATTCGAACCCAATTCCGCGGCAATCAACCGGGCAGTCAGCCGGGCTGCTGCCGGGGCATCTTTTTGAATAATGACTTCCATGATTCGGCTCTCTCCGTGGTCTATTGCAACCATGCCGGTTCAGGCCTTTCGCGGCCGCGGCCGGCTTCGATTTTATAGTTTGCTTGCAAAAAAACGCATATTGTGCAACAAATCCGTCAAGTTATACCAGACATCGCCGTATTTGTGAAGGTTAAAACCCTGTGTTTGGCGCGTTGACCGGCGCCCGGAGAATGTGAGAAACATGGCCACGATTTTCAACCGACCAGGCGTCATGGCGCCGGCTTTAAGCGGCGCTGTGCTGACAGCCTTGTTGCTGGGGCTGATCTCGCTGGCCGGGATTGCCAATCATGAATTATGGACGCCGGACGAGCCGCGCGAGGCGGCCATCGCGCTGGCCATGCGCCGCAGCGGCGATCCGATCGTGCCGCGGCTGGCGGGCGCGCCATTCGTCGAAAAACCGCCGCTGGCCTATATCGTCAGCGCCGCTACCCTGGCCTGCTTGAAACCCTGGCTCGGCCCGACCGCCGCCCTGCGGATGTCTTCCGCCATCTGGGGGCTGGCGACTTTGCTGGCGACTTTCATGCTGGCCCGCCGGCTGGCGGGCGCCAAGGCGGCGGCATGGGCAGCGGCCGCTTTGGCCGTCATGCCCGGATTCGTGCATGTCACCCACTGGCTCCTGGTGGATAATGCCCTGATGTTTTTCATTACCGCCGCCATCTGGCTGCTCTGCGAATCTTACCTGGCGCGCCGGCCGGCATTCTTGCCGCTGGCCGGCATGGCGGCTGCCGGCGCCTTCCTCGCCAAGGGCCTGCTGGGGCCGATTTTCATCGGCCTGGGCTGGCTGGGCATCATGTTCCACCTCTTCCGATCGAGCAAGCATGCGGAACCGCCAGCCGCGGCCGGCCCGGCCATTACGCGTACGCGCTGGACTGCCTGGCACATCCTGGCGGCTTTGGCGGCTTTGCTGATTGCCGGGGCCTGGATGGCAGGGCTGCGCTGGCATGGCGGGCCGGATTTATGGCGGGAGTGGTTCTGGGATAATCACTTCGGCCGGTTCACCGGCCAGGCCCGGCATCTGGGACACAACCGCGGACCGTTTTATTACATTCCAGCCCTGGCGGCCGGGGGATTGCCCTGGCTGGCAGCCTGGATCAATGCCGCCTGGAACGCCGGCCGGCGACGGTTGCGTCAGTCGCCCCACCCTGTGCCGGCCGCCGCCTGGCCGGTCATCCTGGCATGGGGTGTTGGCGGACTGATCCTGTTGTCGCTCTCCTCCACCAAGCGCGAAATATACTTGAGCACGCTCTGGCCGTGCCTGGGCGTGTTGACCGGCATCCTGCTGCAAACACCGCCGGCGGGCTGGGTGCGCCGCTGCCTGCAAGCCTGGCAATGGCTGGCGCTGGCGGTCATGCTCGCCGCCGCCGTTGTCCCCGCCGCCGCCTTCGCGGCCGGATACCTGCCGGGCCCGGCCGCCCTGGCGGGCAGTCTCGCAGCCCTTCCGGCGCTGGCCGCCGCCGGGCTGATCTGGCGCCGCCCGGACTGGCCCTGGCCATGGCGCTGGCTGTCCATCACGGCCCTGGCCTACATCCTGGCCTTGACCAATCTGCCTCCCGCGCTGGATCACTTCAAGAATCAGCAGCCGGTATTTGTGAAATTGGGCGCCGCCATCCCGGCCGCCGAGCGCGGGCGGGTGGGTCTATGGAATCCCGATGAAACCACGCGGGCTGGATTTTATTATTATTGCAACTTGGTTTTTCCGCCGGTTTATGATAGCTTGGAACTTTCATTGATTTTATCAGGACAGCATCCGCGCCTGGACAGCATTGTCGCGGCCGGCCGGAATTTTCCGCCGGAGACGGTGGAATTGCCGGCCTGGACCCTCCGGGCGCTGGCCAAACCCAATGCCCGGGGCCGCAAGCGCGAATTAATGTTCGTGACCGGAACCGGGCGGGGCCCAGCCGCCGATCAACCGGCGCCGCAGCCCGGCGGGCTGTAATCCGGCCGGACGGATGCGGATGGAAGATGGGGTAGAACGCCCGCACCGCGGGCAAATTGCCAAGGGCAAGGAGGAGCATGCGCAAGGAATTTCTGCCGTTTTCCCGGCCGACATTTGACGAGGACGACATCCAGGCCGTCGGGGAAGTGCTGCGGTCGGGCTGGATCACCACCGGCCAGCATGCCGCGGAATTCGAGAAGGAATTCAGCGCTTATACCGGCGCGGGCGGGTCGGTGGCCCTGGCCTCCGCCACCGCCGGCATGCACCTGGCGCTCAAGGCCCTCAATATCGGCCCGGGCGACGAGGTCATCACGCCGTCCATGACCTGGGTTTCCACCATCAACCTGATCGTCCTGGCCGGCGCCAAGCCGGTCATGGTGGATGTGGACCGCGACACCCTGATGGCCTCCGCCGAGCACATCGCCGCCGCCGTGACCGAGCGCACCAGGTTGATTGTGCCCGTGCATTTCGCCGGCGCGCCGGCGGACCTGGATGCCATCCGGCAACTGGCCGGCGCGCGCGGAATCCGGCTGATTGAAGACGCCGCCCATGCCGCCGGCACGGAATACCGAGGCCACCGCATCGGCAGCCAGGGTATCGCCATTTTTTCGTTCCATCCCATCAAAAACATCACCACCGGCGAAGGGGGTATGTTCTGCGCCGATGATCCCGCCCTGCTCGAGCATATCCGCCGCCTGAAATTCCACGGACTGGGCGTGGATGCCTTCGACCGCCGCACCCAGGGCCGGTCGCCCCAGGCGGAAGTCGTCGAGCCGGGCTACAAATACAACCTGACCGATATCGCCGCCGTGCTGGGCCGGCGCCAGCTGGTGCGACTGGATGAATTCAACCGCCGGCGCGCGGCCCTGGCGCAGCGTTACCGCGCCCGCCTGGCGGAGGTGCAGGAAATCCTGCCGCTGGCCGAACCGGCCTACCCCATGCGCCATGCCTGGCACCTGTTTATCGTCCGCCTGGACGCCGACCGCGCCCGCCTGACCCGCGACGAATTCATGGAGGAACTCAAGCGGCGCAATATCGGCACCGGCCTGCATTTCCGCGCCGCGCATCTGCAAAAATATTACCGTGAACAAATGGGGTTCCGGCGCGGCATGCTGCCGCAGACCGAATGGAACTCCGACCGCATCTGTTCCCTGCCGCTGTTCCCGGGCATGCGTCCGGAGGATGTGGACGATGTGGTTGCCGCCATCAAGGAAGTCCTGAAACGATGAACACTCCCGCTACCGTCTCCGTGGTCATTCCCGTTTACAACGAGGAAGCCAACCTGCCGGAACTGCTGCGCCGCACCCTGGCCGCCGTCCGCGCGCTGCGGACGCCATTTGAGCTGATCCTGGTGGATGACGGCAGCCGCGACCGTTCCCGCGCCCTGCTGGACGCCGCCGCGCGGGAAAACCCGGAAGTCATCGCGGTCATGCTCAACCGCAACTACGGGCAGCATGCCGCCGTCATGGCGGGTTTCGCCCAGGCTCGCGGCGAAATCATCGTCACCCTGGACGCCGACCTGCAGAATCCGCCGGAAGAAATCGGCAAGCTGGCGGCGAAAATGGAGGAAGGGCTCGACGTGGTGGGCTCGGTGCGGGTGCCGCGCTGCGACAGCCTGTTCCGCCGCCTTTCATCCTTCCTGGTCAACCGCGTCACCGCCCGCGTGACAGGCGTCACGATGCACGACTACGGCTGCATGCTGCGCGCCTACCGCCGGCCGATCGTACAGGCGATGCTGCAATGCCACGAACGCAGCACTTTCATCCCGGCGCTGGCCAACAGTTTCGCCCGGCACACCGCCGAAGTCGAAGTGCGGCATGCCGAGCGCCAGGCCGGCGCCTCGAAATACAGCTTCTGGAAATTGATCAACCTCCAATTCGACCTCCTGACCAGCATTACCACTTTCCCACTGCGCTGTTTGAGCATTTTCGGCGTAATGATGTTCCTGGCCGGCGTCGGACTGGGCCTCTGGATCCTGGCGCTGCGCTTGATCCACGGACCGGAATGGGCGGCGCAGGGCGTCTTCACCCTGCTGGCAATCCTGTTTTTCTTCATGGGCGCCCAACTGGTCGGCATGGGGCTGCTGGGCGAATATATCGGCCGAACTTACATGGACGTGCGGGCCCGGCCGCGCTATTTCGTGGAAAAAGTGGTCGGGCAAAGCCGGATCGGCGGTGACGCCGGGGCGCACGCGCAGTAAATCCGGCGCACCGCATGGCCGGCATGGCGGACCAGTTTCAACCAGGTGACAAAATCAACATGACCAAAACGCTCATCATTGCCGAAAAACCCTCCGTAGCGGCGGATATCGCCAAGGCGCTTGGCGGATTCAAACGCGAAAAAGACTATTTCGAAAGCGAACGCTACGTCCTTTCGTCCGCCGTCGGACATTTGCTGGAAATCCATCCGCCGGATGGCTGCGAGGCTCCGCGCGGCAAGTGGAAGTTCGAAAATCTGCCGGTGATCCCGCCGCATTTCGATTTACAGCCGATCGAAAAGACCGCCGCGCGCCTGAAACTGCTGTTGCGCCTCATCCGCCGCAAGGACGTCGGCGGCCTGATCAACGCCTGCGACGCCGGCCGGGAAGGCGAACTTATTTTCCGGCATATTGCGCAATATGCCAAGACCAAACTCCCCATTCAGCGCCTGTGGCTCCAATCCATGACGCCCGGCGCCATCCGCGAGGGTTTCGAGCGCCTGCGCGACGGCGTCGAACTCCAGCCGCTGGCCAATGCCGCCGCCTGCCGGGCCGCGGCGGACTGGCTGGTGGGCATCAACGGCACGCGCGCCATGACGGCTTTCAATTCGCGCCTGGGCGGATTCCACCTGACCACCGTCGGCCGGGTGCAGACTCCCACGCTGGCCATCGTGGTGGAGCGCGAGGAAAAAATAAAAAAATTCATCCCGCGCGATTACTGGGAAGTCCTGGCCACATTCCGCGCCGCCGCCGGCGAATATGCCGGGCGCTGGTTCGACCCGGCGTTCAGCAAAAATCCCAACGATGAAGAAGCGCGGGCCGAACGGCTCTGGGACCGCGCGCGGGCCGAGGGTATCCAGGCAAAGTGCGCCGGCCAGCCGGCTACGGTCTCCGAGGAATCCAAACCCACCACCCAGTTATCGCCTCTGCTCTTCGACCTGACCAGCCTGCAGCGCGAGGCCAATTCCCGCTTCGGATTCTCCGCCCGGCGCACACTGCAGATCGCCCAGGCGCTCTATGAAAAATACAAGGTGTTGACCTATCCCCGCACGGATTCCCGCGCCCTGCCCGAAGATTATCAGGCCACTGTCCGCCAGGTGCTGGCCAAGCTCGGCGACGGAGCATACGGCCAGTTGGCGTCCGCCATCCTGCAGAACGGCTGGGTCAAGCCCAACCGCCGGATTTTCAACAACGCCAAGATTTCCGACCATTTTGCGATCATCCCCACCATCCAGCCGGCGGGAAACCTGCCGGAGGACGACCGCCGGATTTATGACCTGGTTACCCGGCGGTTCCTGGCGGTGTTTTACCCCGCGGCCGAATACCTGGTCACCACCCGCATCACCACGGCCGCGGGCGAAAACTTTAAAAGCGAAGGCAAGGTCCTGGTCAAGCCCGGCTGGCTCGAGGTTTACGGACGCGCCCTGCCGGCGGACGACGCCGCGCCCAACCTGGCGCCGGTCGCCCCGGGTGAAACCGTGCAGACCATCGGCGTGGAGGTCAAGGGATTGCAGACCCGCCCCCCAGCGCGTTTCACCGAAGCCACGCTGCTCTCCGCCATGGAAGGCGCGGGCAAACTGGTGGACGACGAGGAATTGCGCGAGGCCATGCTGGCCAAGGGGTTGGGCACTCCCGCCACCCGCGCCGCGATTATCGAAGGGCTGTTGTATGAACGTTACCTGGTGCGCCAAGGCCGCGAATTGCAGCCGACCGCCAAGGCGTTTTCGCTGATCGCCCTCCTGCGCGGCTTGTCGGTCCCGGAACTCTGCTCGCCGGAACTGACCGGCAACTGGGAATTCCAGCTCAAGCAGATCGAGCGCGCCCAGCTCGATCATGAAAAATTCATGCAGGAGATTGCCGCCATGACCCGGCGCATCGTGGACAAGGCCAAAAGCTTCGAGCACGACACCATCCCCGGCGATTTCGGTGTTCTGAAAACGCCCTGCCCGAAATGCGGCGGCGCGGTCCATGAAAATTACAAGAAATTTCAATGCCAGGCCTGCGATTTCAGTTGCTGGAAAACCCTGGCTGGCCGGCAATTCGAAATCGCCGAGATGGAGGAGTTGCTCGCCAAGCGGACGGTCGGGCCCCTGGAAAATTTCCGTAACCAGCGCGGCCGCACTTTCAGCGCAGTCGTGCGCATGGATGACGAATTGAAAATCTCCTTCGATTTCGGCCAATCCAACGCCGCTCCCGCCGAGGCCGCCGATTTCTCCGGGCAGGAGCCGCTGGGCCGGTGCCCGAAGTGCGGCGCCGGCGTTTACGCCAACGGCCGCGTATACATCTGCGAGAAAGCCGCCACCGCGCCGCCCGCCTGTGATTTCCGCACTGGCGCCGTCATCCTTAAAAAAGCGATCGAGCCGGCGCAGGTCGGCAAGCTCCTCGCCACCGGCCGCACCGACCTGATTCAGGGGTTTATCTCCAAGAAAAACCGGCCGTTCAAAGCGTTCCTGGTCCTGCAAGACGGCCAGGTGAAGTTTGAATTCGAACCCCGGCGCCCGAAAAAATCCGCCGGCCCGGCCGCGGCGGCGGCGTCCAAACCCAAGACGTAATTGCTTTGACAGGCGCGGGTTTTGCTTTTATGCTACCCGCGTAACCAAGAGGTGCATATGTCGGCGATCAGCGAATTGATCGTGCGCGAATATTTCGAAGCTCTGGGCTACCAGGTCTGCCAGCCATGCAAACACCTGGTGGGCGGCCGCGCCAAGCGCCCGGAGGAGGAAGCCGACCTGCTGATTCGGCATCCCGGCATCGCCGAAACGCGCATCCCCGCGCACGTTTTATGGACGGCGGAAGACCTGCGGAACATCGGCCAGGCGGTCGTCTGCATCTACGGCTGGCATGCCGAGCGCATCTACCCGGCCATGCTGGAAAACCTGCCGGAAATCGTGCGCTTTGCCGCGCCGGAAGCCCTGCGCGCCGCCCACCGCAACCTGGGATCCGACCAGGCGGCCACGATCTTGTGCCTGCCGAAGTTGCCGGCTTCCGCCGAATTGAAGCAGCGGCTGTTAAGCCAGTTGCGGGAAAAAGGCGTCCATGGCGTGCTGGGATTCCGGAACATCCTGCAGACGCTGATCCACCGGGTGGACCCCGCCAAGAATTACGATAAATCCGATGTCCTGCAAATGATCCGCATTTTGAAGATTTACGATTTGCTGCAATCATCGCAACTGGAATTATTCGCCCGCCGTCAACCGCGCCGGCGGCGCAAGGGAGCAGCGGACCTTGGACGCGCATGAGGCATACGTTGCGTTGAACATGATGGAGGGCGTCGGACCGGTCAGCGTCCAGGCGCTGGTGGCGGCGCTGGGAACTCCCGGGGCCATCTGGGAGGCGGACCGGCCAACCCTGCTGGAGGTGCCAGGCATCGGCCCCGGCCTGGCGGATAAAATCCTGCGTCAGCGGAACCAGCTTGACCCGCAGAATGAAATCCGGCGCGCCGCGCAATTGGGCGCGGTGCTGATTACCCCCGCCGATCCCGGTTACCCGCCCGCCCTGACCCAGATTCATGACCCGCCCCTGGCTTTATACGTCCGGGGTGAGTTGCGGACAAGCGACCGGCATGCGTTGGCCATCGTCGGCACCCGTCATCCCAGTATTTACGGACGGGAGACCGCGGCGCGGCTCTCCGCGCAGCTGGCGCGCTCCGGCTGGACGGTCGTCAGCGGACTGGCGCGCGGCATTGACACCGCCGCCCATGCCGCCGCCTTGACCGCCGGCGGCCGGACCCTCGCCGTCTTAGGCGGCGGCCTGGCGCATGTTTATCCCCCGGAGAACCAACCGCTGGCCGAGCGCATTGCCGCCGCCCAGGGGGCCGTCATCTCCGAATTCCCGCTCAGCCGGGTTCCCGACCGGACGACTTTCCCCATGCGCAACCGGATTGTCAGCGGATTGGCGCGGGGAGTGCTGGTGGTCGAAGCCGGGCGGCAAAGCGGCGCGCTGATCACCGCCAACCAGGCGCTCGATCAGGGGCGCAGCGTCATGGCCGTGCCCGGCCGGGTGGACTCGCCCGGCTCCCGCGGCACTCACGCCTTGATCAAAAACGGCGCCCGGCTGGTGGAAGACCTGGAAGACATCCTGGCGGAATTCGAATTCTTGTTCCCGCGGCGTCCGCAACCGGCCGCGCCGGATACGGACCCCGCGCCAGACGCGCCGGACGGCCTGCCGGAGGAAGAACGCCGCATCCTGGCCGCCTTGCATCCGGAAGAGCAGGATTTTGACGCGCTGATCCGGCAGACCGGCATCCCGGCGGCCCGCCTGAACGCCCTGCTGCTCACGATGGAAATGAAGCGGCTGGTCAAGGTGCTGCCCGGCCGCCTGGTGGCGGCGACCCGGCAACGCGTCTGATCTCAGCCGCAACCCGCCAACGCCACGAAAACTGCGCTTGCCGGCGACCTTAAGTTTCTGATTGACAGTTCCGCCGGCATTGCACTATTTTATCCATATAGTAAATATGCATGCAATTGCATGAAGCAAATTGGAAGGAGGTGTTGCCCGGATTACCAGCCCGTTCTGGCGCAAGTGCAGCCGGAACAAAATATCCGGCCGGCACTCAACCGGTCGGCAGTCTACGAACGAATCGTTTTTCAATCAAAAACGGGAGTTAGTGATCAGATGAAAAAAATTATCGGCAGTGCAATGGCAATTGGATTGGCGACATCCATGGCGTTCGGCGCCATGCTGAATCAAGGCACGCGTGAACTGGGTATTGCCGGCGAACTCGACCGCGACACGGCGGCCGGCGAAGTCAGTTTCGGCCAGTTCATCATGGACGGGCTGATTCTCGGCGTCGGCGCCATGGGCGCCTACCAGGACTATGGCGATGTTGACTCCAAGACCTATGGCGCCAAGGTGTTCGCGCAGTACCACCTGGACATGGCCAGCCCCTTGGTGCCGTTCGCCGGCGCGGCCGGCGGCGTGCAATACGCCAAGATCGAAATGGATGATGCCGGATCGGACTCGGAGACGGGCTGGATGGGCGAATTGCAATTGGGCGTGAAGACCTTCATCGCCAACAACATTGCCATCGCCACTTACGGCTTCTTCGATTTTTCCAACAAGGAAATTTATTCCGACAAGGATGAAATGGAAAAAACCAACTGGGGCCTGCGCATCGGCATGAACAGTTATTTCTAAACCATCCCTCCTGATCGGAACTGACAACCCGCGGACGGCCCGGCCGTCCGCGGGTTTTTTTGCGCCCTGCCGCGGCGCTGGTTTTCCCGGGCTGGCAAGCCGGCCGATCGTCCAAAAACGAGCAGGAACGCGGCATGCATGATTGACCTTGAAAGGTGTTTGCGGCGGAAATCCGATCTTCCCTGTTTTCAATTGCTTATATCAATTTTTGAATTTCAAATGCCGGATTTAGGTTGACATCGCCCGCGGCTTAAACGATACTTTTACGGCATAACAGCGCATTCCTGGGAATGCGCTGGTTGACCAGAAAATGCCTGAAAAAACCGTCAAGTTAAAGCGGATTTTCTCCGGGCGCCTGCTGCGGCTGGATGTCGTGGAAGTGGCCCTGGCAGACGGCCGAACCGGCCGCCGTGAAATCGTCCGACACCCCGGCGCCGTGGCAGTCTGGCTGATTGCGCCGGACGGCCGGGCGGTGCTGGTGCGCCAATACCGCAAGGCGGTGGGCCGGTTCCTGCTGGAAGCGGTGGCCGGCACCCGCGAACCGGGCGAGTCCGCCGCCGCCTGCGCCATCCGCGAAGTGCGCGAGGAAACCGGCTATGCGATTGCATCCGTCATCCCCCTGGGGCGTATCTATACCGCCCCGGGATTCTGCAACGAAAAAATTGACCTGTTTTATGCGCGGGCTGGCCGGGCGCCGGGCGCCGGACGGCCGGATTTCGATGAAAAAATAAGCGTGCGGCATGTGACGATGGCGCAATTTGCCGGCCTGGCCGCCCGGGGCGCGGTGCAGGATGCCAAGACCCTGGCGGCCTGGAGCCTGGCGCGGGCGCGCATACCGCCACCGCGCGGCGATGACAAAGGAAGGCGTTCATGAAATTTTTCAAGCGCGTTTACCGTTTTTTTTCCGAAGGCATCTGGGATATTGAACTCAGCGCGTTGCCGCTGGTGCCGCGCTGGGGAGTCAACATCGTGCGGGTGCTGCACCTGGTTTACAACGGTTTCCGCGACAACGAATGCCCCTTGCACGCCTCCGCCCTGACCTACAGCTCGCTCATGGCGGTGGTGCCGACAATGGCCCTGGCGTTGTCGGTCCTGCGGGGTTTGGGCGCGGGCGAATGGGCGGAAAATTACATTAAGTCCGGCATCAGTTCCATGCCGGCGCAGTTCCAGGAGTTCGTGGTGAACGTGTTGAGCTATGTGCGCAACACCAACTTCGCCACGCTCGGCGGAATCGGACTGGCGCTGCTGCTCTGGATCGTCGTTCAGGTGATCGGCCAGGTGGAGATGTCTTTCAATCGCGTCTGGGGCGTTCATGCCGCGCGGCCGTTGCTGCGCAAGTTCTCCGATTACCTGAGCGTGCTGATGGTGGTGCCGGTGCTGATGATCACCGCCACGACCATCAACACTACGCTGAACAGCGCCATGATGTCCGGCTTGCTGCAAAGCCGGCTGGGATTGATGCACGCCTGGTATCTGCGCGCCATGGAACTGACGCCGCTGGCGGCCATCTGCCTGGCCTTCACTTTCATGTACAAATTCATGCCCAACACGCGGGTGCGGCTCGGTCCGGCGCTGGTCAGCGGCATCATCGGCGGTTCGCTCTGGGTGGGCTGGCAGCGGATTTACATCGCCACGCAACTCGGCGTCAGCAATTATAACAAAATCTACGCCGCTTTCGCGTCGGTGCCGATTTTCCTGTTCTGGCTGTACGTCTCCTGGCAGATCGTGCTGCTGGGCGCGGAGATCGGCTTTGCCATGCAGAATTACGCCACTTACAAACTGGAGCAACGCGCCCATGACGCCAGCATGCTTTCGCGCATCATGCTGGCGATGTCCGTCATTTCCCACGCCGCCCAGTCCATGATGGTGAATGTGCCGCATTTCGAAGTGTCCGCCTACGCCCGCCAGCACCGCGTGCCGGTGCGCCTGATCAACGAAGTGCTGGACGCTCTGGCGGCCGCCGGATTGATGGCGGAGATCGCCGGCGGCGAGGGCAAATACGTGCTGTTGAAATCTCCCGAGTCCATCCGCGTACGGGAAATCATTTATACCATGCTTCAGACCGGCGCCACCCCGCAGAGCCTGGGGCTGGAGCGGCTGAACCCGGCCATCCGGCATGTCCTGGGCAAGATGGACAACGGCACGGCGGAAGCCTTGAAGGATTTTAATGTGCCCGACCTGCTGCAACTGCATTCCCGGCTGGCCCAGCAGGATACGCCGAAGGTCTGATACTGGAAAAATATTATGGATCAACCTATAATACGCGCGGGCGTGATTGGTGTCGGCAGTCTCGGCCAATGGCATGCCCGCATCTATTCCGAATTACCGGGGGTGGAACTGGCGGGTGTGTACGACGCCAATCCCGCGCGCGCCGAGGAAATCGCCGCGCGCTACCACACCCGCGCTTTCCATGACATGGCGGAACTGGCCGGCCAGATTGAAGCGGCCAGCATCGCCGTGCCGGCCGACCGCCACAGCGCGGTCGCCGCCGAGTTGCTCGCCCGGGACGTGCACCTGTTGGTTGAAAAACCCATTGCGACGCGCACCGACGACGCCGAAGCCATGGTGAACCTGGCGCATGACCGCAACCTTATTCTGCAGGTCGGCCATGTCGAGCGGTTCAATCCCGTCCTGCATTACCTGGAGCAGATTCTGGTGAATCCCCGCTTTATCGAGGCCCACCGCCTGGCGCCCTACCCGCCGCCCCGGCCCGGCCAGCCGCCGCGCGGCACGGAAATCAGCGTGGTGCTGGATTTGATGATCCACGACCTGGAAGTCATCCTGCACCTGGTGCGTTCTCCCGTCGCAACCATCCATGCCGTGGGCGTGCCGGTGCTGAGCGCCAGCGAGGACATCGCCAACGTGCGCCTGACGTTTGCCAACGGCTGCGTGGCCAACGTCACCACCAGCCGCATCAGCCCGGAGTTGATGCGCAAAATCCGGGTTTTCCAGGAAGACACCTATATTTCCCTCGATTACCAGAAACAGGCCGGGGAATTGTACCGCAAGCAGGACGGCCGTATTGTCAAAAGCGCCGTCCCCATCGAAAAAGGCGAGCCGCTGGCGGTCGAATTGGCAGCTTTCATCGACTGCGTGCGCCAACGCGCGCAACCGCTGGTCAGCGGGGAACAGGGCACGCAGGCCCTGCGGCTGGCCGCTGAAATCTGCCGGCAATTGCGCGCCCAGCGCTGATCATCGGTGAACTCTGGCGGCGATGCGAACAGGCCGGCGATTATGCCCGAAAAATCCATCATGCTCATTGCGGGCGAGTTTTCCGGCGATATGCACGCCGCCGCCATTGTCCGCGCCATCCGGCGCCGCGCGCCGGATGTCAACATATTCGGCATCGGCGGCGCGGCCTTGCGCCAGGCCGGCATGGAAATCGTTTACGATGCGCGCGAAATGGCGGTGCTGGGCTTGACGGAAGTGCTGCGCAAATATTTCTTCTTCCGGCGCGTTTTCCACGCCATGCTGGACCTGGCCCGGCAGCGCCGGCCGGCCGCCGTCCTGCTGGTGGATTACCCCGGATTTAACCTGCGGTTCGCCGCCGCCGCCAAGGCGGCGGGACTGAAAGTCATCTATTACGTCTGCCCGCAAGTCTGGGCCTGGCACCGCGGCCGTATCCCCGCCATGGCCCGGGACATTGACCGGCTGCTGACCATCTTCCCTTTTGAGCCGCCCTTGTTCGAAGGCTCGGGTCTGGCGGCGGATTTTGTCGGACACCCGCTGGTGGCCGAAACCGCCGCCGCGCTCCAGGCGCCGGCCGCGGCGCTGCCCTGGCAATCCGGCGCGCCGCGCATCGCTTTATTGCCCGGCAGCCGCCGCCATGAAATCCAGCGCCTCTTCCCCGTGATGTGGCAAACGGCGCTCCGCCTGGAGCAAAAACACCCCCAGGCCGCCTTCATCGCCGCCGCGCCATCGGCCGAAGCGGCCCAGTGGATTCAAACGGCGCTGGCGCCATTATCCAGATCCGGGCCCGGCCCGAAACGTTTCGCCATCACCGCCGGCCAGACCCGCCAGGTGCTGCGGCAAGCCGATGCCGCGCTCGTGGCTTCCGGCACCGCCACCCTGGAAACCGCCTTGCTGCGCTGCCCCATGGTCGTGGTCTACAAGGTATCCGCCGCCACTTACCTGGCCGGGCGCATGTTGATCCGCGTGCCCTACCTGGGCATGGTCAACCTGCTCTGGCGCCACCTGGACCCCGATCCCGCCCATAACCCGCTGTGCCCGGAATTCATTCAGCAGGCTGCCCGCCCGGACCGCCTGGCCGACGCCTTGGAGCCGCTGCTGTCGCCAACCCCGCGCCGCCAGGCGATGCTGGCCGGCTTGAACCGCGTCGGCGCCGCGCTGGGCGGCGGCGGCGGCGCCGACCGCGCCGCGGAAATCGTGCTGTCCGAGATTGGCATGGCGGACAGCGCCCGCCCGGCCGCGGATTTTTAAAATTGCGGCATTAGCCGCGTAGCCCGGGAGACACCATCATGCCGCAACCGTTTGGGTTCAGTTTTTCGGAATCGCTTATGGCGCAACTGGCCGGAGTCGCGCTGCATGATACGCACTTCGACGCCGAGGCGATTTTCCAGGTTTACGACCGCATCCGGCCGCTGGCGGACGAACTGGGCGTACCCGCTCCCAAACCCAGGCTGGCCGGGTTCGCTTACTCGCATGTCGCCGCCTTGGGCGCGCGGATCGTCTTCGCCGAAGATGGCGAGCCGAATGTCGAGCCGATGATCCATGCCCTGGAAGATATTGACCGGCTCCGGCCGCCCGCGGATTACCTGGCCGCCCCCCTCGTTCAGAACAGGCTGCGGCTGGCGGCGGAACTGGGCCGCCGGCGGCCGGACGCGCTGGGGACATTCATCGGCCACTACAACGAAGGGCCGCTGACGACCGCCGGCCTGCTGATGGGCCCCGACTTCTTCACGCTGTTATACGACGATCCGTCGCGCGCCCATAAGCTGCTGAAGTTCAGCTCGGAAACCGCCCTGCAATTCGGCCGGGCGCTCCACCGGCATTGGTTCGGCGCGGCCCCATCGAAACCGCGCGGCCTGGCCGACGACTTCGCCGGCATGCTGCCCCCGGCCATGTTCGGCGAATTCGTTGTGCCATACTGGAACATGTATTATGCCGGCCAGCCGGCCGGGCCGCGATCCCTGCACAGCGAGTTGCTGCGTGAAGACCACCTGCCTTATTTGCGCGAGGCGCAGATTGCTGTTTTCGACCCGGGCGCCGACCAGTACCTCACCCCGGAACTCCTGCGCCGGAAATGCCCCTGCCCATTCCGCATCTTGATCAAATCCTGGGAAATCAACGACATGACCGCCGGCCAGCTTGAAAAGTATTACCGCAACACCGCGGCCTGCCAGCCGCTAAATATCAGGTTTTCGATGGATTCAATGGAGCAACTGGAAAAAATCAAGCGGCTGCTGCAAGTCGCCCGCGAGCTGGCGGCAGCGTAAATATTTCAAAAGTCGTCCCCTGCCACCTTGCGTGGCAGGAACGAAACGGCATCGGTGGTCGGACCAAAGCAACTTGTTGTAAACCATAGTAATACGTTCCATAGAACAAGACGGCTTGATGCTGAAACAGAACTGTGGCAGGGTGGCATTGACCCCGTGTCAATAATGCGCTATTGTAAATCCATGTTTAAGAAAGATTACAGAATTGCGGATCGCTTCGCCGCCGGCGAGCGCATCGTTGTTTATCCTGGCAACTGCATTGACATGCTCCGATCCTGCCCGGACGGAATTTTTGGCTTGGTTGTGACTTCACCGCCTTACAATATCGGCAAGGAATATGAGAATAGGCTGAAACTCGACGCGTACCTTGAGCAGCAAGCCGCGGTTATAAGCGAATGCGTTCGTTGTCTTTCGCCCCGTGGGAGTATCTGCTGGCAGGTCGGCAACTATGTCGATAATGGAGCGATCATCCCGCTGGATACGGTTCTCTACCCCATTTTTAAGAATCTAGGCTTACGGATGCGCAACCGCATTATCTGGCATTTCGAACACGGCCTGCATTGTTCCAAACGGTTTTCCGGCCGATATGAGACGATAATCTGGTTCACAAAGACTGACGATTATGTTTTTGATTTGGACCCGGTGCGAATTCCACAAAAATACCCCGGCAAGAAGTATTTCAAAGGGCCAAAAGCGGGAAAATATTCCTGCAATCCTCTGGGAAAAAATCCAGGCGATCTTTGGGTGATCCCAAATGTGAAGAGCAACCATGTCGAAAAGACCGACCATCCATGCCAATTCCCCGTTGAATTGATCGAACGGCTGGTTCTCTCGATGACTCGCGAAGATGACTGGGTTTTTGATCCTTTCCTTGGCACCGGGACTTCTGTAATTGCAGCCGTGCGGCATGGCCGCAAGGGCGCCGGGGCGGAGACGATCCCGAAATATGTGAACTTGGCAACGGCGAGAATCGAAGCGGAACTGGCCGGCACTCTCAGAACCCGCCCGATGAACAAGCCGGTTTACGACCCGGTCGAAGCCGGGAATACCCTGACAATCGCCCCTTGGACAGCCAAGCAAGATGCGTCGCAGCTGGCGCTCTTGGAGAAAGCTCGAAAACGGGAAAGGTACTCCACTCGATGAAAATCGCAGAAACCTATTCACACCTTAATGGTCTTGAATTTCTCATAGTCCATAAGCCTAAACTATGGAAAGAGATTCAAGACGTCATTGCCGCGTTGGACGCCAGAAAGTGCAAGACCAAGGTCTCGAAAGAGAAGACTATGAAAGGCGAACTGCTTTTCAGTCCAATCGACATGAATGCTGCTTTCAAACGATTGCTGCGAGCCAAATCGTGGGAAGAAAGCCGGGTGAGTTATTGGGTCACGCGCAGCGAGAAGTTGATTCGCAGGACTCTGACGATGCCCGCGGCAAACCAGAAGAAAGAGATCGAAGCAGCGGGTGAAAACCCCATATTCAGTTACAACCAGACCGATTTTGTGAAGGACCGGGTTGCCGTTGAGGTGCAGTTTGGAAAGTACGCTTTCGTAGCCTACGATTTGTTCGTTAAGCACCTCGCCTTCTACGTCGGCGACCACATTGATGTTGGAGTCGAAATCCTGCCGATGAAGTCGCTGCAGAGTCAAATGAGTTCCGGAGTAGCATACTACGAAGGCGAATTCTACAATGTCGTCCGACAAGGGCGCGGAGTACCCGCTGTTCCTTTGATCCTTATAGGAATTGCACCGTAAATGGGCTGGTTTGGAATCGGTATCTGGCAGCCGTTTCCGCTGGCAGTCGTGGATACAGGCTGCGGACTGCAAAGTCAGGCCGCTATCGGGAAAAGGGGCAAGGATTATGGCTGTTTTTATGTTGTCGGGCTAGGGAATCCTGAACATCCATGGCTGATTCACCCGGCGATGTAAGTGCTTGATCTTCCGGGTCGCTGCCGACAGTGTTCTTCCCGAAGAACCGCAGAATATCCAATAAAGAACCGTAGAATCTCGAAGTTCTGGCTTTCAGTGTTCGACATTCGCTGTTCGATATTCTGCGGTTTTCGCTAATCCGTTTGTATTCAAACGCTTGCGGTGACACGGGAATTAGCCTTGCCTGAACATCTAAAAAACAAATTTTGGTGTTGACGCCGAAAATGCGTCGTTACAGGATCATGGCGGATGGGCGGCATACGATCAAGACCAAGTATCGGGTCGAGTCCTGGTTCCGAAGCGTCAGGTCTTGCATAAAATGCAGTAATGCGGTTTTCCGCAGCGCTCTGACCTCATTATCGGTGCCGTCCCACCTCTACCCTCCCAAGCCGCTGAAATAAATTGCATGTCTTTCACACATGCACGGCATTGATGGCCAAGGCATTGGCAGTTCAATATTTTGATATTTTACCCTGTATCGTCCGGCATCCCCACACCCCGGCCAGGTCGGCCGCCAGTTTCTTCAGGCTCATAACCGGATCGTTCCAGCTTTGATGCATGGCATCCACCGCCGCGGTCACCACCGGATCACAATGTTCATGATGACTGCCGGCAATGCGCGAGAGAATCTCAAACGCTATGGCGCTTGACCGCAATTCATTTTGCCGGGCGGGATGGGCAAGTGTTTGCCGCAAGCGCAGAAACAGATGGACCGGCGGAACGCCGGCATCGCGAATCTCCGCCTCCAACCCGAAGGCGGCGACAGTTGACTCCGCCAACGGCCCATCCAGAGTCAGCCAGTGAAGTGCCCAAACCGTCTGGCCGGCATAATAATGATGCAACATGCCGGAAAACAGGACGGCCGCCTGGTTTTTATGCAATTCCCGCGCGCGGCCTTTGATGATAATCGTTCCGGCGCCCGACTGGCATCAGAACAACTGTATGAAGGGTATGATTTTCTTCACCGATTCGCAGTCATGGTCAACCTTGTAATTGCCGACACTGCGCACACCGAACGGAATTTCCGGCGCGGGCGACGGCGCCGGGCGGAAAACATCCTTGTGCAAACTGAACTTCATCACAGATCGGCCCTTTTGCAAAAACAGACTGTGGCTATGGAATGTCTACCAAGACCGCTTTAAGAAATGCTCGAAGGCCATGCTAGACTTCTACCACCTCAGCCAGCACCTCCATGCCCTCGGAGCCGCATTGTATGGCGTGGACTCGCCAAAGGCATCGGCATGGCGCGAAAGAATCCTGCACGACCTCAAGCACAAGTCACCAAAACGCTTGTTCAAAACCTTGGATCAACTTTTGGAAGCCCCCCCCCTTCCGCCGATCCGCAGCTGCTGGACGCCATCCGCGAACAGAACGCCTACTTTAAAAACCACGCCAACCACATGGATTACGCCACACACGCCGCCTTAGGCGTGCCGATCGGGAGCGGCCCTGTGGAGTCCTTGTGCGCCCAGTTCCAGAATCGCCTCAAACGCACCGGCCAGTTCTGGACTAAAACCGGCTTCGCCGCGCTCCTGCGGGTCACCGTCAGATATTGGAACCGGAAACTCGACTTCCTCTGGCGGGTCGCAGCTTGATCAAGATCAATGAATCGCAGATGCGCCCCTGCGCTATTACGCTACCAAATTGCGATTGACATTTTTCCTGTCATTGTATAAATAAAAAGTGAAAAGTGCAGTTTGCGCGTGACTTTCATGCTGGAACAGCCTATGCGAAGGATATTTTCCAAGGGGGTGATGATCGCGGCACTGGTGCTGGCATCGACAACGGTCCGCGGAGATTGGAAAACTAATTTATTATACCGGACGTCTTCCGAGGGCATGCCGTATCGCTTGTTCGTGCCCTGGGGATACGATCCGGCCAACGCCTACCCGGCCGTGTTGTACCTGCATTCGGGAGGCTCCGAGGGCACCAACAACGAGAGTCATCTGCAGTATGAACTGGCAATGACGAATTTTATGGCTGCCGGAGCTTTCTTGGTGTGTCCGCAGGCAACGAATGAATATGGCTGGACAGTCCAGCAGGAGGTTGACCGGGCGCACATATGCCTTGTCGAGGTGCAGACTAATTACAATATCAACAGCCGGCGCTTGTATCTCGCCGGCGTATCCCGGGGAGGCCACGGAACGTGGTGTATGGCGGCAACTTATACAAACACATTCGCGGCAATCAACCCGATGGCCGCGTGGGGAGACGGCTGGACGAGTTCGCCGTCATTATGGGCGCCTCATCTCATCCATACGCCGGCATGGGCGATGCACAGTTTGGATGACACGGTCATTCCGTGGGAGTGCGACCAGCACATGGTTGATGAAATTGGATTGGCGATCACAAATGCCGGCGGGAGTGTTAATACAAATCTGCTGAAATTATCCCTTTTCCCCGCCGCCGGGCATGGCCAGGTATGTGATCGAGGTTATTCGGAAACCGACATCGTGGCATGGCTGTTCAGCAAGGAGCTTAGACGGACCGAGGGCTCGGTTTTTATGTCTCGATAAATTTGGCGACTAACAGGAGTGTGCGGGAACAGGATTATATGGAGGGACGTCAGGCGCAGGACTTCGGGAACAGGGGGAACCGGAACCCGGATTATGGCCGGCTCCGAGCCTACCGCGGGGGGCGCATGCAGGCATCCCAGGGCGCGCTTTTGCGCAGGCACCGGCCCAGCGCGCGGTAAACATCCGGCAGGTCGAAGTAACGCAGGACACCGCGCGGCATGGCCGAAAGCGGCCAGATATAATATTGGGCTTCCGCCAGCATCTGATAACCAGGCAGGTAATGCCACAGCCGCGCCCGCGGGCGGCGCGGATGCAGCAGCGCGGCGAAAGCCGCCGTCACCGAACCCAGGCCGCGGCCGGCCAGCTCGATTTCCGTTGCGCCGGCGGCGTATAGCAAGTCCAAAGCCCGCAACACATCGTACACGCGCGCGCCCAGGTAATTTTCGCCGAACATTTCATGCAGGGAGGCGTACAAATAATCGGCTCTGTACGGCGCAAGAAAATTGCGTTCGCCGCAGGTCAGCGGCTCGGACTGGCCGATACCGCGCGGGTCAATCGCCACAACCGTCCGCTTTCCGCGCAGCAGGGCGCGGGCCGCCGGGTCCGCAAGCAAATCCGCTTCCCCGGCGAGATGGCCGATGTAGGCAATCAGGCGCCCGATTGGCAGATGCCGGGGATGCTGCTCGGGGCCGCCGCACACGGTCAGCGCCGACAGAATGCCCGGAGCGGTTTCCGCCAGGAACTGCCCCCGCATTTTCAATTCCGGCCGGAACTGGATATAGCGCGGCGTCACGCGGTAATGCGGCGGCTCTGTTGCCAGCGCAATTCCCAGCACCTTGAGGACAGCATGCTGTAAACGCCGCCCAACCGGCCGGCCGCGCCTGGCGGCCAGGCCCGCGGCCCGGTCCCGGGTGAATTCGAAGACGCGCCGGCCGGGCAACCGATCATTTTTTCGACGCAAGAGAACATTGGTATCAGTCTCCGATAAGGTCGTTATCCGCGGCTCGCGCGCGCTGCCGGACAGGCCGGCATGCTGCATGAAGAACCGGTACATCGCCTCGCGGTTATGGATGGAATAACCGTGGGTCGTCGGTCCGATGAAACACTGCGCGGTGTCCGGGCTGCCGAGTAATTCATGCACGCGCTGGAGTTCGCGGTACGCCGCCTGCGTGTAACGGCAGTCAAAGAAATCATAATACTGACCCAGCACGATGGTGGGGCGCGGCGCATAAGCGATCAGCAGATCGGCCTCGTCCAGCCCGCGGGCCAGGATGCCCGGGGGATTCTGCTCGGCATCGGCGGGAATTTCATTCTCGACCTGCGCCTGCCAGGAACAGATGTAGCACGATGGCGCGGCCATGGTCAGCCGCGAATCCAGGGCCGTGAGGTAAGCGGAAAGCGTGCCGCCGCCGGAATTGCCGGTGACCCCGACACGCGCGGGATCAACTTCGGGGCGGCTCAACAGATAATCCAGGCCGCGGATGGCATCGTAAACGCGCCAGGCGCCGAAGAAATCATCCGCCAACACCATCTGGTTGCCCAGCAGGTTATGCGCATGGCAGAGTCCCGGCATGGGCGTGCCCCGGGGCCGGTCATGTTGCCAGCGTTCGCCCTGGCTGATAGGGTCCATCAGCAGACATACAAAGCCCTTGGAGGCCAGGCCTTGCGCAAAACTGTAATAAGGCGCGGCCTGCTTGCCGTTCAGCGCGTGTCCGCACAGCCCCAGCACGGCCGGCGCCTGCACGTCGAGTTTCAGCGGCAAATAGAGATTGGCCGTGACATAAAAATCCGGCCGGCTCTGAAAAACGATTTTCTCCAGCGCGAACTTCGGATAATCGGCGCGGCCCGTCACGCGGGCGGCCAGCGGGCATTTGATTTTCGGGAAATACGGCCGGAATGATTGCGCCGCCAGGTCCCGCACGGCGCGCACATAATTCCGGGCGTCGCGCCGGGTGCGCAGGCGGGCCAGGCGTTCTTGGCGCGCGGCCATGGCGGCACGCACACGCCGGACGAAATATTCATGCACCATCTGCGGATAACGATTGCTGTACAATGCCGGCGTCGCCATGACGGTGTTCCTCCCTTTTGATCAATCAAAACATAAGCGCGCCGTATTTGTCAAAACAAGATTGCAATCCCGGATGCCGCGGCGGAGTGCATAGGCTTGACTTGCTCCAGCAAGATGGCTATCTTTCTAATACGCTTGGCCCATTATATCCTGCTTTCCGCGGAACGCGGGCGGCAAGACAAAACAGGGCGACCAGGCAGTCAATCAGGATCAGAGAGGAACCGAATCATGTATTACGCCGGCAGTTGCAGCACCGATATCACCCCGCCCGTAGGTTATCTGCTCCAGGGACACTCCGCCCGCAAGCAACCATCCCAGATGGTGCACGATCCCCTGTACCTGAAGGCTTTGACCATCTCCGACGGCCGGGAGCGCGTCGCCCTGATTACCTCCGACCTGGTGTACTTCGACAAAAACCTCACCACGGCCATCAAGGACGGCATTGCCCAGCGTACCGGCCTGCCCGTCGCCAGGATTATGCTTACCGCGGCGCATACCCATACCGGGCCGTTCACCTTTTCTTCGAAAGCGAACGACGAACGCCTGTTGCCGGACTATCTTGCACTGCTGGTGAAAAAAGCCGTGGGCGCGGTGATGGAGGCCATCCAGCGGGAGGCGCCGGCCACGCTGCGCTGGGGCACGGGCCGGGTCAACATCGGCGCCATCAACCGCCGGAGCAAGGACAGCCAGGGCCGTTTTCAGATGGCGCCCAATCCAGACCGGCCGGTTGATCCGCAAGTGACGGCGCTGGCAGTGTGTGATTCCGCGGGCCGGCCGCGGACAATTCTCTGTAATTACACCTGCCACCCGACAGTGCTGGCCACGGACATCTACCAGATTTCCGCCGATTATCCCGGCGTGACCCAACGCGTCCTGCAGCAGATGTACCCCGGCGCCATGGCCATGTTCACCAATGGATGCTGCGGCGACGTGCGCCCGGCGATTATTGATCCGGCCACCGGCGAATTCAAGGGCGGGTCTTTCGCAGACACCGAACGCATGGGGCATACCCTGGCCGGCACTGTGATTGCAGCCCTGGAACAGGGCGAAGAACTGCCCGCCGGCAAAGTTGCCGGGCGCCTGCTGTCGCTGGAATTGCCGTTGGACCAGTCCCTGCTGCCCACCGACCCGGGCCGCCTGGAACACGCCTATCAAACCCACCAGAGCAGCCAGACCTCGCATGACGGGTCCGGCTTGGAAGCCTGGCGCGATCACTGGAAAGAACGGCTGGCCGCGGGCGCGCCCGTCCCCGCCGCGGTCTTGATGGACATACAAGCCTTGCATGTCGGACCGGCGCGTGTGGCCGGGATCGCGGGGGAGACCATGGTGGAGATCGGGTTGCGGATCAAGGACGGCGCCGCGGCCAGGAAACATAAACTGCTGCTCTGCGGCGATGCCAACGGCGTGGTCGGCTACCTGCCCACGACGGCCGCTTTAAGCGAGGGCGGGTATGAAACCAACAGTTTCATCCACAAGTTTTACGCCGCGCCCTACGCCCCGGGCATGGACGACAAGCTGGTGCAAGCCATGGTGGATTTGCTGGACTGAAGACAGCTTCCCGCCATTGCTTCAGCGAATATTGAATAACACTCCCCGCGGCAGATATTCATAAGCGCCCATGTCCACCGCGCGGCGGAATCCATCAATCCGCCCGCGGCCATCCAGGTCGGCGCCGCCGCTCATCCAGGACAGATTGGTGCCCGCGTCAATGCAGGGCGAATCAGCCGTAAGCCGGTAATCATACGCGGCGATGTCCGCGAAAGCGGGATAACTGGTGATGCAGCCGGCGATATCAGTCAGTTTCGGCGAACAACAGCAGGCCACATTCAGATTGGTCCGCACATGAAAGACGTCCGGATCGAGTGAAACACTGACGGTGGTATTGCTGTAGACGATGCAATTGGTCATGTAATAATTGGTGGTCGTAAAATAAACGCCGCCGGAATTAGCCCGGTTGGCCCGGTTTTCGACGATGGTGCAGAAATCAACCAGCGCCCCGCTCGGCTGCGCCGTCCACTCGCCGCCGTAAATGCCCCCGCCTTCCCGGGCGTTGGCCGGCGCGGAATTCTTGCTGATCAGGCAATTCCGGATGACCGCATACGACGGCCGCCCCACGCCAATGGCAATACCGCCGCCGGCATTGGCCGCGCAATAGTTATGGCTAATCCGGCTGTTTTCAACGCGATTACCCGCGGCGTATTCAATGTAAATGCCGCCGCCGTAACCGTCGCTCAGCGCATTGCTGACCACGTCGGAATGCGTGATCAGCGAGACGCCATTCCCCATGTTAATCCCGCCGCCATAAGATCCGCCTATATTTGTGGTAATGATGCAATTGCTTACCACTACTCCGTTCAGCACCTGAATCCCACCCGCGCCGTTCGGGCTCCGGTTGCCTTTAATCAGGCAATTGTTGATGATGGCTGAATCCCTGCTATAGATTCCCCCAGCGGTGTTGGCGATGTTGGAATTGCCGATAATCTGACAGTTATGCATCACCGTTCCCTGCAAGCGCGCGCCGCCGCCATAAGTGCCGGAAACGTTCGACACAATCAGGCAATTGGTAATGGCGCCCAGATAGCTGTAAATGCCGCCGCCCGTTGTTCCAGCGCGGTTGACCGCCACGGTGCAATTCGCGATAATCCCCGCATTATAGCAATAAATGCCGCCGCCCGCGCCCGCGGCATTGTTGCCGGCAATAATGCAATTGCGGACAAGCCCATTGGTCAGATAAACGGCGCCGCCGTCGGCCGCGGCATTACCGTTGGTCATGGTGAATCCGTCCACGACGGCATTCGAATGACCGACATAGAAACAGCGCCCCAGGCCGCCGGCGTCAATCACCGTCCCGGTCGCCCCGGCAAGGGACACAACCTGGACGTCCTTGGCGACGATTATATCAGTCGTTAGGGCATACGATCCGTTGCCTACCAGCACCGTGTCGCCCGGCGCGGCCGCCTGGGCCACGCCGTTGCTGATGGTTAACCAGGGGCTGGCCGGCGAACCGTCGCCATCCGTGTCACTGCCGTCCGTGGCCACGTAATAAGTAGCCGAAAATCCCGTAAAAGCACCCGTCAGCGCCGTTAATCCGATCAAGCAGCTCTTCCGCGCCCATGATTGCATACCGCCTCCTTGTTACAAGCTGTCCGCACTTGTCAATATATCTTGCCGGCAAGGTTTTGTCATCCCCAAATGCCGCCGCGCTCAATCCGCCATGGCCGCGGCCCCGCCCCGCAGCAGCCATAGATGCTGTTCGCGGCCGCGCTGCGGATGGCCAAGAGGGAGGGACCGCACGAACCACAGGTTGCCCGCGCCATCCTCGGTTAATAAACGGCCGCTGACCTCGCAGATGACGCGGGAACGGCCCGATTCAAGATTGAGGGCGAAAATGCCGCAGCGGGGGCCGTGGCCGATGCCGTAAAACAGTCCGTTTAAGCCAAGCACCCCATCGGTCGCGTCATCCACGGGGAACTGGTAGCTACGGAGTTCCCGCAGGTCGGGTAAAGAGAAGAGTTTCGGGGAGCTGGTCCAGACGCCAAGGTCGGGCCGATGGATGACGTCAAAAGCAAAGAGGCGCCCGGGGCCGGCGGCAAAAATCCCCCGCGCCGGATAGTCCAGCATCCGCACGACCTTCTGCTCCGCGATGCTCCACAAACACACCTGTCTGTGGGTGGTGAAGGCCAGGAGTCCCGGGCCGGCGCAAGCCAGGCTCCAGACCTGATGTTGCGGGAGGCGGTGGTGTTCCAACACGCGGTTGTCCGGGGAGAAGCGGATCAGGCCGCCCCCGGTCGCGCCCCAGTCCTCGATGCCGCCCCACCACAGGCAGCCTTCGGCGTCCACGCAATGCGCGAACGGGCGGTACAGGCCCTTCGTCCGGGTGGAAAGCACACGCGGGTTGGAATCGGTTTGGCCCGGGCTGACGCGCCACTTTTGGGCGGGATCGTAACACAGCAGGCGCCCGCCCGGATATGAACCGATGTAGAGCCTGCCGGCATAGCCGAAAATGCTGGAGGGCTGTCCCTCGGTCAGGGCGGCATAGCCGAGGGCGCGCAGTTCCCGGCGCCGGTGATCTGCGCGGCTGATCAACTGCGATTGCAGGGAGGCGACATGGATCGCTCCATCCGGACCGACGCCCGTCAGGGCAATGTTCATTCCCCGGTTGCGGCATTCGATCATCTGGACCCGTTCGAGGCGGCGGCGGTCGTGGGAGAACCGGAGCAGGTGGAACTGCGGCGTCATCCCCCACCGGAGGCCGGCCGCCAACCGCGGATGCCGGGACAGGAATTCTTCCGTGATCTCGACCAGGGCAAGTTCCCGGGTGCGCGGATCGAAACAGGCCACCCCCCGCTTTGTCACAAAATACGCGCAGCCGCCCGCCGTGCCAATCCAGGCGCCCATCATCCACGCGCCCTGCGCGGTCACATCTTCGGGCGGCTCGATGGGCGGGATTTCGCAGAGGAACTTGCCCGTACGGGCGTCAAAAACCAGGTGAGGGCCGACCTTGGCAAAGAGGTATTCGCCGCTGACCTGGATCGCGCCGGCGCGGTAGTCCTCGGAGTTCCGGCGGTAGGGATCGGCGGGAAGAATCATTTCCGCCGTACCGCTGGCGGGATGGTACCGGTAGATGCCGGTGTTGAAGAGGCCGGCGGCAAAGATTGCGCCGCCGGGGCCGGGGGCGAGATAGGCGAGATAATTCGTGTCGGGGAACGGCCGGCCCAGGTATTCGAACCGTTCCGCGCGGGGGAAGTAGCGGCCGAAGTTCCCCTGGATATCGCCATAATACACGACGCCATCGGCATTGACGGCGCAGGAGCGCAGGATTTTCAGCCCGTTCCGGGCGGCGGTGGCGAAAGGGAAGCCGTGGCTGCGGAAAGCGTCCTGCGCCGGCGAGTAACTGTAGAGCCGCCCGGCGGCCGATCCGGACCAGAATGTGCCGTCCGGCCCCCTGGCAATCCGGTTCAATTCGGTGTCGCCCGGTTCGAGATCGAAGTAGCGGACTTGTTCCGCGGCGGTGTCGTAGATGCCGAAACTGCCGCCATACGCGGCAAAACAGCTGAAATAGATGAGGAACTCCCCCGGAACGGCCGGGTGCGGTTCGGCGATGGTTTCCTGCATCTGGCCGCCGCGCAGTCCCTCGCCGGCCTGCATGGGGACGAGTTTCCGACGCAAGTTTTTTCCGGCTACGCCAGCGCTTTGCATGCCTTCATTCTCCCAACTGGTTTCATGGTTCCCCGGCGCATTGCGCCACGGCCTGCCGCACCCGGGCAAGCATCCCGCGCCAGGCATTGCCGCCGGCTCCGGGCGGCGGCGGGCCGGGTTCGACGCTGCGCATCAGCAGGTCATCCATTTGCCCGGACACGACAGCCAGGGTCTCCACGGCCGCCGCGAATTCGCCGGCGGCCAGGTCTAACCGCGCCCGGCGCTCCGCTGCCGGGATGACCGCGGGCGCGGCCGCTGTAAAAATCCCGTTCAGGCGTTGAATTGCGTCAATGAGCGCCAGCACCAGCTTTGTTTCCACGGCAAACGTCGGATCCTGGTGCGATGCGACCAGCGCTAAAGCTTTTTGGCAGGTAATTTTCCGCGCTTCAAAATCCGTGATTACGGCAAAAGGCCGGAACAGCCCCGCGCCCAGTGGCAGCCGTTCGCCTTTTTCCAGTTGCCCGATCGCTGTTTTCCAAGCGGAACCCGCCGGGACGAAGGCGTGAATATTTTCCAGGGCGCACTCCACCGGCCCCATCAGCGCAATCCAGCGGCCGATTTTATCCGGCGCTTCCAAACCGCGGCGCGTGGCCCAGGCCGTCCCCAGGGCGGCGGCATCCCGGCCGTTGATATTCCACGACCATTCGGCCAGGGCGCTGACATGGAAATTGTATAATTCCCGTTCCCAGAGCCCCTTCACCTGTTCGTAGCCCCCTTTAACATCCGCGGGCGGCTTGACCGGCGCCCAACTGTAAACGCCGCTCCAACGATTAGTATAAAGGCGGTGCATGACCGCGGGTATGTCCTGCGCGCCCCAGAACCGCAAGGCGGCCTGCGGTGAAAGGCGCGATCCGTTCAACGTCGCCACCCAGCGGCCGCTGGCGGCATATTCATCAAACGCCTGGTTGAAGCCGTAAACTTTCCCGGCTTTGATTTCCGGCGGCAGCAATTTCAGGCAGGCGTAACTCTCGGCCAGGTCATTGGAGTACCCCGCCCAACCCTGGGTGAACAAAATGCGGCCGGACACCTCGGGATGCTTTTGACGGAGTTCCCGTAAAACCGCGCAGGCCACCTGCGTTTCCATCACAATTTGGGGGATGCCCGACCGCAGGCAGGCCGCGCATTCGCATTGCACCGGCGTCAACTCCGAGAGCCAGATGCCGATCTCCCGCGCCCCCTGCCGCACCGCGTCTTCGGCCCATTCCATGAGGATTTTCTGGAACAGCGGATTGGACGCGCAGGGACAGATAGCCTGGTTCCGGTGATAGTAGGAGCTTTTCGCCCGGGCGCCTTGGCCGACCAGTTCTGGATAAACATCCTGCATGCCATACCGGGCAAAAAAATCCAGATGGGGGCAGCGGGTTTCGAGATGGAATGGACGGACGCTGGCCGCCGGATAAGCGTTGGTTGGCATCCGCAGGCACTGGACCGGCTGGCCGGTTGTAAAGCCTATGCCGGCGGGCGCCAGCGAGTAGTTGAGCTTCAGCGTTGCCAGCCACGGAATCTGCGACAGGCTGTTGTTCCAAAGACCGCGTTCATCAAAATCCGGCCAGTCCGCAACCCGTGCCAGCGGAATCAGCGCCTGGCCGGGCGTCAGCCTTGGTTCGAGCATCTGGATCAGGGTCTGGACGCCGAAATAAACGCCCGCGGCATTCCAGCCGGCGACCAGCAACTGGTTCGTGCCCGCGGGTTCGATGAGATAGGCCTGCTCCGGACTGGGCCGGGTTTTCAACGCCGCGGCCCCGCTGGCGCGCAGGGATTCCACGGCGCCGGATTGATCGAAAACCCCGATCACGATCCGGAAAAGCGCGCCGGTGGGATCCGCGCCGGTGCGGGCCTTGAAAACCGCGCGCAGTTCGCGGAGCGCCTGCTGTTCGATGGCGCCGGCGCCGCGCGCCGGAAAGACGCCGATATCCCGCGGGGTTCCCCGGAACGCATGACTGAGGGAAAGTTCATGGGGCAGCGGCAGCAGGTGATTCCGCCACTCCGCCTGCGCCTCCGGGGTTAACGACTCGACCTGGGCCCATCCCGCGCAACCGATGCAACATATCACTAATAATCCCATCCGCCGCATGCTCATTTCCTCGTTGAAAGCTGCCGTTTGTTCAACGGTGCGTCTAATCATCCGCCGGCGGAAACAAAATCCTGACGGCGCACCGGGCTTCCGCGGCGTCGTTCGTCGCAGGGATCAGCGCCGGAACCACGCTGATGTAATAGACATATTGAGAAACACGGTCATCCACAAACACCCCCTCTTTGCCTTCAATGATTTCCAGGCCCATCCTCCGCGGGCCTGTCAGGCCGGACCAATGCAGCTCCGCCGCGCGCCAGCCGCCGAAAAACTTGCGCCAGCCGCGATCCGCGCGGATGCTGAAAAACGGCGGCAGAAAGATTTGCTCGACCTGGCCGGTAGCCCCGGTCACGTTCAACTGCGCCCCCCGGGTATCGTCCCGGCCATAAAAATATTCCGGGTTGAATTGCACCTGATAACGGATTTCGGGATTGTTACGGTATTCCGGCTTGACCTGGAGGTTAAAACACAATTCCAGACTGTTTGCGCCGAACGTGACCCGGCGCACCAGTTTACCGGCCGGATCATCGGTATTGATTTCAAACCAGTTGCTTCCCATGCAGGTTTTAACGCCATCATACCACCGGCCGAATAGCGGTTCAACAGCTCGCCCGCCGGACTGGAATGTATAACGGTCCCTGACAACCAGCGGCCACTCGTCCCGGTTGAGCCGCAGGCTGCCATAATACAGGCGCAGGCGGCAATCATTAAAGGTCGCCGCGGTGACGTCCTGCGCAGCGCGCGTTTCCGCGCGGGCGATGCCGGACCATATCACCAAGCCGGCGATCATGCCGGCCGGCAAAATCCTTGGTGCCCAGCGCATCGCCGTCATGGCGCGCCTGCCTTCCCCGCCGGCTCGTTCCCGGCCAGGCGCAGGGATCCGGCAATGTCCGCGCCGCGCGCCTTGAAATACGCGATCGCGTCGGCGTTGCTGGTCCGGTTCAGGTCGTAGAAAGCCAGGCGGAAGCGGCCGGTGCCCTTCTTGAAATGCAGGGAAGTCAGCGCCACCCGGCTGCTGATATTGATATCCATCCAGTGAATATTTTCAGGATCAATGACCAGCGCGCAGGGGCCGTCCGGAATCGTACTGACGCCAGCCCGGATGATCTCGCGCGGGAAATCGTTCTTGCGGTCGTGGAACAAGAACCAGTTTTCCCGTTCCAGATCCACATACATGAACGATCCGTGCGGTAATTCGCGTTTGGCCGTCATAACCCATTTATCCATTTCGTCGTCCCGCCACTCGTTGGATGCGCCCACCGCCGGGGCGCAGATGCAGGTCATGCGCAGGGTATGCGGTTTGCGGCCCAGGGGCTTCACCGTCCCATCCAGCAACAACCCGCCGTCGGGGAGCATGGAAAAGACAATGGTCACGCCCGCATAATCGAGCGACCAGTCGCATTGAATCGCCTGAGCGTTCGCGCCCAGCTCAACGACCCGCATCTCCGGGACGGCATTGCCGAGGGACATGCCGTTGACTTCAAGATTGAAAAATTCCACGAACCAATTCCGCTTGGACGGCGAAGTCATGCCGAATCCCGCCGAAGGCAGGCTGACGCTGTAAATATCGCCGTGCTCATCGGCCGTCACCGCCCAGGGCATGACATACATCAGCAAGGGGCTGGCAAGGCGCAAGGTCCGGCTCAGCTCCTTCCGGTTGCCTTGATGGGGCTGGGAGCGTTCCACCAGGGGCGTCACCTCCGCCCGCACGGCGTATTCGGCATTTACCAGTTCCCCCATGATCTTGTCGGCATTCCGGGCGTATTCCACCGGGTCATCCTTGTCGCAATCCAGGAGCACGAATTCCTGGTGCGCTACCGTCGCTTGCCTGGCTGCAAGCATGCGCTCCAGCAAAGCATGCGCGGCGGGATATTCCTGCCGTAATCGCGCCATGGTTGCCGCGGTATCCGGCGTAAAAGCGCTGAGATCGTTATAGGCCAGGCAGATTCGCCTGAATTTCCGTTTCCACTCCTGGTAAACCGGCACGGCCTCCGGACCAAACACGCGCGCGGCCAGCGCGGCATCGTATTCCGGCCAGGCTTCGTTCGAGAAGGTCGCGGGGGACCAGGCATATTGCGCAAACGCCAGCGTCGGCTGCAGCAGGTCGCGGCACAAATAGGCGCCGCGCGAACGTTGCGGCATGGTCTGCAGCCAGGCCATCTGCTCCGGCGAATAAACCTGCTCGACCGTCTGGGAGTTGATGGCGAGCTCGATCCCCCACGGCGCAAAGGGGGTGAATCCCGCAAAAAAGGCGTTGGCACGGCCGAGCGGTTTAAACACGGATTTATACCGCGTATATCCCATGAAAAATGAAGCATTGTTAAACCAGTGGATATAATTCGGCATGCCCATGGACTTCAAGACGGCGGTCGCAGCCGGATCGGGCATGCAATGGAATACATTGACCTCCTTGAACAAGGGCGCTTGCATGGCGCCCAGGTATTCCTCCAAATATTGCCGGCCGTCGTAGATTAAATCCGGCGCAAAATATCCGTTGGTCCAGCTCGCGGGCGGGCCAAAATACGTGTACGGGCAGGTTTGAATGGCGCGCCCGCCGTGCCGGTCCGCCGCCTCCTTGATATGTTTGACCCACAAGGCGTTATCCTGGCCCAAGCCGATGCCCCCTGCTCGGCACCGCTCGCAGGCGCGCCAGGCCGCGCTGTGTTCTTTCCTTAAATCATCGAAATTGACGCGAAAACTGTCCACCCCCGCCTGGCAATACTGCTCAATGAGTTTTTGAATCCACCGCGCGTTATGCGGGTCGCTGGCGCATAAATGATCAGCATTGAAGGTCTTGCATAATCCCCGATAATAAAAGGGCATTTCAACCTGCAAGCCGCGCCGATGGCACTCCGACAAAAAGATTTTCAAATCGGCCAGTTCTTGATCGTTTAATCCGTCCTTTTCCTGATCCTGCTCCATGTCGAACGTGACGTAGGGGCTGTTCGGGCTGATCCGGTTGAAACGCAACCGCGCATAGACATCCAGAAAACTCCACAAGGACTGCTTGGCGGGAAACGACGTGATGGCCCGGACGGGGAAGCCGGAATAATCCTCGATTTTCACCTGCGGCAGCCGGAGGACGCCGGCGCTGCGCCGCGGCAACTGGGCCAGTGTGAAGGCGCCGTAGAGTGCGCCGGCATCATCCGCGCCGGCCACCACGCCGCAGGCGCCGCGGGTAAAGAGCTGAAAACCATCCGGGCGCATTGACTGCGCGTCCGGCATCTCGCCGATCCGGTCCAACGCCGCCTTGACATGGGGCGCGCCAAGGCGGCCGATGGCCAGCACGGTTGCGCCGGTTGCCGGCGCGTCATTGAAATCAGCGACACAAACGGCAGCCACGCGCAAGTAACGGTACAGATCGTTGGTCAATTGCCCGACGGCATATTGCGCTTGCGCGCCGGGCGCCCGGCCCTGAACAACAACCACCCGCTCAGGAATTACGGCAGCTTCCGCTGTTACAACCGTTTTCTGCGGCATGGGATAAAGAAACAAATTCCCCTCCGCAATCCCGCGCCATACACCGCAAACACCGACCAGCACCAGGAATAACAACCGCTTGCACATGGCAAGCCTCCTCTCTTCGTAATTTGGGAGTTACCGGCGATGTTCCCCTAAATTTTAACAAAAGGCCGGTTGGCCTTGATCAATTCATCCGCCATCTGCCGGATCTGCGCCGGTTTCAGCCCCGCGCATTGGGGGTCGCGGTATAATGCCTGCAGCAGCAGGTTGCGGTCACTTTGTAAGATGCCCGCCACGGTCCATTTCTGGCAAAGCGCCGGCGGACGCATGACTTCCAGCAGGTGTTCGGGAATATGCTCCACCATGATCGCCCGCACCCCCATCCCGTCCACCACGCCGAGCGTCTCCACGCAGGCCCCGGCCGGCAGGCCGGGTATCTGCCCCGTGTTGATTTTATTCACCGCGTCCGTAAACGGCTGATTCGCGAGGAAGGCCCGGATCATTTCCGCCCCCGTTTCCCGTGTTTTGGACGGCATGGCTTTTGCGCCGGAAATCCAGTCGGCGATATTCCGGTCTCTTTGGCGCAAGCCCCGGCGCCGGTGAAATATTTCCGTCCGCCGGATGTCGCAGTATTTGATCACATCGTATTTTTCGGACGCCGCCCGCAAGGGGTAGCGCGCGGGATTGTTCGCCACGGCAAAGGACAGGAATTCGCAGGTATGCCGGTCGCCGGGATACGGCAGGTAGCCGAACGTTTCGTAGAGTTCGGCGCAGAGCAGATGCCCGGACGAGAATCCGATTTCATCGGCGCTCTTCCGCGGCAGGATGTCCGCCAGTTTTTTACGTTTCAACATGGCCCGCAACCGCCGGTACCCGTCATCCCGGCCGATCTTGAAATCCACCACCCATGTGAAATGGTTCACACCGGCGATGGATAATGAAATCCGGCGCCAATCTTCCAGCCCGAAAATTTTCTGGATGATGTCCTTGGTTTCAAAATAGGCATGACAGAGCCCGACGGACGGGTTGCCGCAGCATTGCTGGAGCGTCGCCGTCAACGCCGCCATCGGGTTGGTGTAATTGGCGATGAAGGCGTCGGGACAATACCGCTGGAAGTCTTCCGCGAATGCCCGGAAGACCGGAATGTTGCGAATGGCCCGGGACCAACCGCCGGGCCCGCTGGTATCGCCCACGGTCGCAAAGATTCCATATCGTTCCGGGATTTTCAGGTCATGCGCCATGGCGTCCAGGCCGCCGGTGGCGATGGTGATAATCACGGCATCCGCGCCGCGCAGCGCCTTTTTCCGGTCGGTGAACTTCAGATATTTATTCTTGCGCCGGTGATGGCGGTTGGCGGCCCGGCCCCACGCCGCGCAGGCGTCCAGGGCTGGCGGAGCAATATCCACCAGGCGTATTTCAAGCGGTTCGTCAAAAACACAGGTGAGATCGGTGATCAGGCGGGGCGCCCACATGGCGCTGGCGCCCAGGATGCAAATGTTATACATAAACCGCGCTCCTCCTTCATTATTCCGCCGGACAGGCCGCGCCGGCGGACGCATTAATTTTGACCCGCCGCCCGGTTTGCCGCAGGTACCGCACCATGTCCGGCAGGTCGCCATCCCGTAAAATGCCGCGCGCCATGCCGGATAATGGCCAGTCATGCAAATCGGCCTGGATGATGGCGGCATAGGATTTGAGCGTATCCGTGAGGGTGACATCGCAAACATGACGGTCCAGCACCGCGGCCATCAAGGCGTGCAGACCGCCCAACCCGCGCCCGGCGAGCGCAAACGCGGCATGGCCGCGGCGGCGCAGAAAGCGCAAAACCGCCAGGACGTCATAGACGCGCCGGCCCAGCAGGGAATCCCCCAGCATATCGCAATAGGAAGCATACATGAAATCCGCGCTGCAGCGCGCCCAAAATGGTTCGGTGAGCCGGCCGGTGCGCGGGAGGGATTCCCCCAGGCCGCGGACGTCCAGGACAAAATAATCCGTTTCCGGCGGCCGTCCTTCCGGCGCGTTCAGATAACCGAGATGCGGCAGGTGGATGGTTGTAATTTTATCCGCGGCGGGAATATCGAACCATAGTTCCCGGGAATAGCGCTTTAAGACGGCAAAGACCTGCGCTTCGGTTTCAATCGCGAAGCGCGAAACATGGCGCTGCCGCCGGCTGTCATAAAACGGGCGCAATACGCGATAAGGCAAGGCGCCGTCCGGCCGCGCGGCAATGCCCAAACAGCTTTGCAAGCGCCCCGGCGCAAACACCGGCCGGCGGCGCCGGACCGCCCGGTACGCTTGCCGCGTGAATGCATAGATCGGCCGGCTGCCGGCCAGCGCCACCTGCCCGCCGCGCGTAACATTCAACTCCGCCGGCTCAAACAACCCTGCCGGCCGGCATATTGCGCGCCGGGGTAATCCCGGCCTGGCGGCAGAAAAACGCGGCCATGGCGGCGCCCATCTCCGGACCATAGCCATGCCCGCCTTTTTCAACCATGAGCCGGATGTTGGCGGATTTGCCCAACAGTGAATATACCCGGCGTAAATGCCGATAGGCTTCCCGGGCGCCGCGCAGATCGAAGTAATCGTTTTCCTTGGCGAGGATGAGCACCGGCCGCGGCGCGGCGGCGGTCAGATGGTCATACAATTCATAGCCGCGCCCGATGATCCCCGGCGGATATTGTTCCGAGTCGGCCGCCAATTCGTTATGGAGATTGCGGCGGTAAGTGGTGATGAAACACCCCGGGGCGCCCATGGTCAGGCGCTCGTCCAACGCCAGCATCACGGCGCTCATGGTGCCGCCGCCGGAATGCCCGGTCACCCCCGCCACCGCCGGGTTGGCCTGCGGCAGCGCCAGCAGCAAGTCCAAACCGCGCACGGCATCCCAGGCCCGCCAGGCGCCGAAAAATCCGCCAACCAGATATTGCTGGTTGCCGGCCAGGATGTGCTCAACCACGCAGCGCGTTATCTGTTGTTTGTATTCCAGGTATTGCGAACGTTCGCCCTGGCCGATCGGGTCAATGATCAGCGTTAAAAAACCCTGCGCCGCGAGCCCGGCGCAGAGCTGCTGGTAACGCGGCGCCGCCTTCCCGATATCGGCGTGTTCGCATAATACCAGCACGCAGGGGAACGGGCCGGCGCCGCGCGGAACGTACAGATTCGCCGTAACGAAAAATCGCAGCCGGCTTTCATAAAGCACCTTTTGAATATTATATGACCCGGTTTTGATTTCACCCGTAATGCGCGCATTTAGCGGCGTTTTTTCCTCCGGCAGGTTGTAAATTTGTTGCATGTCCGCCCGGACAGCCGCCACATGGCGCGCCATAGCCGCGCGATTATTGATGGCGGCAAACCGCGCCGCGCGCGGCGCCAGGCAGGCATCCACCCGGCGTTCAATGTAATCCTGCAGCATGCGCGGAAATAATGCGTCCATAATTTCAACTGATTAAAATATCCTGGCTGATCACCGTTCAGCCCTGCCGGCCTTCCCGCTCCGGGGATAAACAATCCGCGTCAGCGCCCCGCCCCGGCGCGCCGATTTGACGGCGCAAATTCCGGGCAAGGTCATCCGCAGCCCCTAGCGCAAGCCGATCGGCGCCGGCCCGCCTGAGCGGACGGCATTGATACAAGCTTCCAGCATTGCGTAATCCAAACCGCCGCGGCTGCTGTTAAACTCGCCATGCGGGGAGCCGCATCCCCCCAATCCCAACCTGATTGCTTTGCTCATGGATTTCCTGAATACATGTTAAGCGAGCCGCCCGGATCAAGCCAAAGCCCGGCATGATTCGCGGACCACCAGTTCCGCGGGCACAAATTCCACCTGCCGTTCCGTTATCTTCCCGGCGTGTATCCGGCCAAGCAATTGGACGGCGCGCCGGCCCATCTCTTCCAAAGGCTGCCGCACCGCCGTCAAACCCGGCATCCAGGGATGAAACGGATGGGGAACATCGTCAAATGCCAGGACGGCGATGTCGTCCGGCACCCGCAGACCAACCTCGCGGATCAACGCCAGCACCCGCGGCACCACATTACCCATCAGCAAAAATAACGCCGTGATTTTCCGCTCCGCCAGCAACCGCCGCAGCCGGGACAGGTTTTCCGGTTGATCATCGAGAAAAACCGCATGTTCCTCCGTTTGACCCGCCCCGGGCGCCCGCGCCGCCCGCGCCCCGGCCAGCCGGTGTTGGATAAAGCCCGGCCCGCTGGCAGTTGCCACCAGGGCCACCCGGCGATGTCCCAGCCCGATTAAATACTCCATGGCCCGGCGCGCCCAAACGGCATGGTCAATAGTTACACAGTGAAAAGGGTGTTCCGACGGCAGGCGATTGATCAAGACCACCGGAGTTTTCGGCTGCAGCTTCTGCAAGCTGTCAATCCGCCGATGGTCAAACGAAATACCGATGTAACCGAGTAAATCCGGGGCACGCTCCAGCAAGGCGTTGTCATTGAGAAATTCCAGCCGGCACTTGTTTGCCTCCGCCGCCTGCTGGATGCCGTAGAAAATCGGACCAAAAAATATCCCGGCCGGCCGGTTAGCGGTAAAATTGAAACTGATGGCGAGAATCCGCCGGCCCACCGGCGGCAAGCCGGCATGGCTGTCCGCCACAAAGGTCCCCTTCCCCGGCCGGCGATAGATCAATCCGCGCGTTTCCAGCTCCCGCAAAGCCTGCCGTACCGAAACGCGGCTGATGCCGTATTTACCGCTTAAGGCTTTTTCAGACGGCAAACATTGACCGGCAAACCATTTACCGCTGCGGATGGATTGGCCGAGTTCATCAACCAGCGGCTGAAAAATTTTCCCGGCTTTATCTGCACGCTTGCGCATATCATTCTCCTGAACGAATACACATGTATTTATATCATGTATGCATCAAATGTCAAATTTTTCCGGTTTTGAAAATTCCCCGGGCTGTTTTTTGGTTCATTGCTGGAGACAGGCTTCCCCTGCCGGCGCGGACGCCTGAGATCGGCCATGACAATCCTCCTGAATTTTGCACGCTGCATGATTGCCTCCAATCAATCCAACGCCAATATGCATGTAAAATTCAGGAACCAACAAAATATTTGCATGACCGGCATCCCTTTTGTATAGTTTTTCGATGATTCTGCCATTCATCAAACTCCAAAAGTTCGGCGAACGCCTGCTGATCGCGCGCGGTTTACGCGCCGCCGACGCCAGTTACATCGCCGCAACGGCCGTTATGACCCAAGCTGGCGGCCTGGCTTCGCACGGCGTGATCCAGTTTCACCGGCTGATGCGTCAACCGGGGGTGATTGACCCGAAACGCCGGCCTGTTTTAGATCGCAATCGCGGCGCGGTGGCCGTCCTGAATTGCGAAGGCTGTTACAGCCAGGCAGCCCTCCGCCAGGCCTTGATTCTGGGCGAGCGCAAGGCGCGCAAATACGGACTGGGCATGGTTGCGGTGCGCAACGGCTCATGGCTGGGCGGACTGGGCGCCCACGTTTTACCGCTGGTTCAACGCGGATTGATGGTGCAGTTCTGGGCTCAATATTCAGCCTGCCGCGACAGCGCGCCCCAGGGCGGGATTGACGCGCGACTCTCCACCAATCCTGTTTGCCTGGGATTTCCCGCCGGCGCGGCCGGCCGGCTGGTGCTGGCCGATTTTTCCACCGCCGCCATGTCCATGGGCCAGACCATGCAGATGGTGCGGGCGAATCAGCGGGCCGCCGCGCCGTGCTTCTTCGACCGCAAAGGCCGGTTGACCGATGATCCCAACGTCGTACCCGCCGGCGGCGCCATTGCCTTGATGGGTGGGACGGCCAACGGTTTTAAGGGTTTTGCCTTCGCCCTGTGGGCCGAGGCTTTGGCGGCTATGGCCGGCGGGTGCACTAATAATCCCCGCGCGTCACAGCGCCAGAACTTCAATCTGCTCGTGCTGGATCCGGCGGCATTCGGCGATCCGGAACATTATCACCGCGAGATGCGCCGGCTGGTGCGCTGGGTTAAAACCAGCCGCCCGCAACCGGGGTCGGATGGAGTCCGCCTGCCAGGCGAGCGTTTTCTTGCCGCCATCGCCCGCGCCCGGCGCCGGGGCGTGCCGGTGGACGACGGACTGCTGGAACTGCTGAACCGGCAGGCCGATCAATGGGGTGCACCGCGTCTGAACGCATGCGCCTAAATCCGGCAGTTGGCAAGTTTACCGCAGATGCGCGGCGGCAAGGATGACGGTGTATTAGTATACTCCGAACCCTTGCCAACAAAGCAGATGCGGCAAAATCGCCAACCATTTTCCGGTTTGAAATTCAAAATATTTTCTACACCCGAAAGGTGTTTGCGACAGAAATCCAATTTTCCCTGTTTTCAATTTCTTATGTCAATTTTTGAATTTCAAATGCCGGATTTAGGATGAGATATCCCGGCCTATAAAAGGTTTTTCACAGGGGCACAGAGCCCGCAAGGAATGACTTGAAAGGAAATATATGCATCGCACACGCGTCGGCGTCATTGGCTGCGGCAAAATCAGCGCGGCTTATTTCAAGGCCGCCAAGTCATTCGGCAACCTGGAATATGCCTATTGTGCCGACTTGAATCCCGCGGCGGCGCGGGCAGCGGCGGAAACTTATAGCTGCCAGGCTTTGGCGGTAGAGGAACTCCTCCGGCGGCCGGATGCGCCGGTAATCCTGAACCTGACCACCCCGCAGGCGCATGTCGCGGTTAATACCCAGGCGCTGTTGCAGGGAAAGCACGTGTATTGCGAAAAACCGCTGGCGCTTTCCGTGGAGGATGCCCGGCCGCTGCTGGCGCTGGCGCGGGAACGCAACCTGCGCGTCGGCTGCGCCCCGGACACCTTTCTCGGCGCCGGCCTGCAAACCTGCCGCAAACTGGTGGACGACGGCTGGATCGGCCGGCCGGTTTCCGGCACGGCGGTGATGATGGCGCCGGGGCACGAGCATTGGCATCCCAACCCGGCGTTTTATTACCAGCAAGGCGGCGGCGCCCTGTTTGACATGGGCCCCTATTACCTGACAGCGCTGGTAACATTGCTGGGGCCGGCGCAAGCGGTAACGGCCATGGCCGGCCGGGGGTTCGAGCAACGGACCTGCACCACGGAAGCGCGGTTGGGTGAGCGGCTGCCGGTGGAGGTCAATACCCATGTGGCCGGAGTCATCCGGTTCCAGTGCGGCGCGCTGGTGACTGTCATCATGAGCTTTGACGTGGCCAAGCATTCCTGCCCCTGCCTGGAACTGCATGGAACGCTCGGCAGCCTGTCGCTGCCGGACCCCAACCGGTTCGGCGGGCCGGTGCGCTTCGCCCGCCGCCGGCAGGATTGGACCGAGGCGCCGCTGCTGTTCGGCAACGAGGAAAATGCGCGCAGCATCGGCCTGGCCGATATGGCGCAAGCCATCCAAGGCAGCCGGCCGCACCGCTGCAACGGGGATCTGGCGCTGCATGTGCTGGAAATCATGTGCGCCCTGGAGCAGTCCGCGGCGGAAAAACGGGAGATTAAAACAACCACCAGTTGCGAGCGGCCCGCGCCGCTGCCGGCGGGCCTGCTGCCGGGAGAGTTGGAGCATGCCGCCCGGCAAGCCTGACGCAGCGCCGTTGCCGCCATGGAACACCGCAAGGACACCGCGGACCGCATCGCCTAATCCGCCGCCCGCCGGACATTGGACGCGGCGGTCCCGCGCGCGCCATGGAGCGGACAGCCGGGGCCGCTACCGGCGGAATTGAACTTCGCGCTCGTAGCGCCTGATCTCGTCCAGCCAGGCAGGTCCAACCGGCACGTTCTGACGCAGGCAATGGCAGTCCCAGACCGCGCCGAACGGCAGGGATTTCAGTTCCTCCAGCATTGCCAGGCGCGCGGTGAAGTCGCCCCGCAACTCCAGCTTGCGCAACGTACCGGACGGCTCCAGCAATGCCAGCAACAGGGCCTTGAGCATACCGCGCGCGCCGATGACCCAGGCCGCCACGCGGTTGATGCTGGCGTCAAAGAAATCCAGCCCGATATGCGCCCGCTCCAGGTAATCGCCGCGGACGAGTTCCTCGGCCAGGGCGCGCAACTCATCGGTCAGAGTCGTCACGTGGTCGCTGTCCCAGCGCACGCCCCGGCTGACGTGCAGCAAAACCTCGTCCAAACTGGTTAAAACCGCCGAAAGCTTATCCGCCACCGATTCGGTGGGATGGAAATGGCCGGTGTCCAGGCACAGCAATTTGCGGTGCGCGACGGCATACGCCAGGTAAAAATCATGGGAGCCAACCACGTACGATTCCGAACCCAGGCCGAACAGTTTGCCTTCCAGGGCGTCGCGCGCATGTTTCGGGGAAACCGGCGCGGCGAAAATTTCGTCCAACGCCTCGCGCAGCCGCTCCCGCGGCGCGCGGCGGTCGGCCGGCGTGTCTTTCATGCCGTCGGGCACCCAGATATTGTTGATGCAAGGCGTGCCCAGCCGCCGTCCGATGGCGGCGCTGATGCGGCGGCTGGCCAAGGCGTGGCCGATCCAATAACGGCGGATGGCGCGATCGGCATGGGCCAGGGTCATGCCGCTGGCCGCCAGCGGATGCGAGAAGAACGATCCGTTGAAATCAAGCCCCAGTTTATGGCGCGCGGCCCAATCCATCCAGCCGGCGAAATGCCGCGGCTCCAGGGCGTCGCGCTCGACCCGCCGGCCGCCGGTTTCGGCATAGATGGCATGCAGGTTGACGCGATGCCGGCCGGGAATCAGGGCCAGCGCCTGTTCCAGGTCGGCGCGCAACTCTCCGGCATTGCGCGCCTTGCCCGGATAATTACCGGTGGGCATCACGCCGCCGAGATCCCCGCCCGCATTCTCAAACCCCGCCACATCATCGCCCTGCCAGCAATGCATGGAAATGCTGATTTGCGCCAGGCGCTTCAAGACGCGGTCGGTGTTGACGCCCATGGCCGCGTACATCTCGCGGGCATTGGCATAGGCTTGTTCGATTTTCCGGGATGCGGGCTGCTTGATCATATTGGGCCTCTCAGGTCGAACGAGTTAACCATCGATAATGCTCCCAGCATTAAGGTTTGGGTTTGGGCATATCACAAAAGCAAAGCGGCGTCAAGCTTGCCTGATCCGAAGCCTTATCCAAATGGGGCCGTCGCCATCCAAAGCCAGACATTCCGGCGGGATGCGGCGGCAGAGGTAAAAAACGGGGCGGATTGCCCAGGCAATCCGCCCCGCTCCATATCTAATTAATCCAACCTGCTGTTTATTTTTTCTTCCGGGCGGATAATGCCGCCTGGGCCGCCGCCAACCGGGCGATCGGCACGCGGTAAGGGCTGCAACTGACGTAATTCAACCCGTTACGGAAGCAGAATTCAACTGAGCGCGGGTCGCCGCCCTGCTCGCCGCAAATGCCGATCTTCAGGTCCTTGCGGGTGCCGCGGCCCTTGCTCACAGCCATTTCGATCAACTGGCCGACACCGTCCTGGTCAATGGTCTGGAACGGATCGTCCTCCAGGATTTTTTTCTCCAGGTAATCGCCCATGAACCCGCCGATATCGTCGCGGCTGAAGCCGAAGCCCATCTGGGTCAGGTCGTTGGTGCCGAAGGAGAAAAATTCCGCTTCCTCCGCCATGCGGTTCGCCAGCAGGCAGGCGCGCGGAATTTCGATCATCGTGCCGAAGGCATGGGGAATCTTGCGCAGCCCCAGCTTGCCCAGCACTTCATCGTAAACGCGCAGGCAAATCGCTTTCTGGTCGCGCAACTCGCGCGCATCGCAGGTGACGGGAATCATGATTTCCGGCTTGCACTTCTTGCCGGCGTGGATCATCTCCCCGGCCGCCTCGAAAATGGCCCGGACCTGCATCTCCGTCACTTCCGGATAAGTCACGCCCAGGCGCACCCCCCGGTGGCCCATCATGGGATTGGACTCATGCAACTGTTCCCCGCGTTTACGCACTTCTTCCGGGGTAATCCCCAGGCTGTTTGCCAGTTCGGCCTGCTTCTCGGCGCTCTGCGGCACGAACTCGTGCAGGGGCGGATCCAGCAGGCGGATCGTCACCGGCAAGCCTTCCATGGCTTCCAGGGTGCCCTTGATGGAGCGCTTGACGAAGGGGTACAGTTCATCCAACGCCCGCCGCCGTTCGGCGACGGTATGGCTGAGGATCATCTTGCGCAGCAGGAAGAGCGGCTGATCGCTGCCCTGGCCGTAGAACATGTGTTCCGTGCGGAACAGTCCGATGCCTTCCGCGCCGAAATTCCGGGCATTGGCGGCGTCTTCCGGCGTATCGGCGTTGGTGCGCACGCCCAGGGTGCGGTGCTTGTCCACCATCTTCATGAATTTCTGGAAGCGCGGATTTTCCGTGGCGTCAATCATTTTCAACTGGCCGGCATACACGTAACCCCGCGTGCCGTTCAAGGTGAGGGCGTCGCCCTCGCCGAAGGTTTTCCCGCCGGCTTCCAGGGTGCGCGCAGCCGCATTGATATGCAGGGCGCTGGCGCCGACGATGCAGCACTTGCCCCAGCCGCGGGCCACCAGGGCGGCGTGGCTGGTCATCCCGCCGCGCGCGGTCAGAATGCCTTCGGCGGCGCGCATGCCTTCCACGTCTTCGGGATTGGTTTCTTCGCGCACCAGGATGACATGCTTGCCTTCCTTGGCCGCCTGCACGGCGGCGGCGGCGGTGAAGACGATCTGGCCGCAGGCGCCGCCCGGACCGGCCGGCAGCCCCTTCGCCAGCACGGCGGCGGTTTTTTCGGCCTGCGGATCAACGATCGGGTGCAGCATTTCATCCAGTTGCGCGGGAGTGATCCGCATCACGGCTTCCCCCTCGCCGATCAGCCGTTCGCCGACCATGTCCATGGCCATGTTCAACGCGGCGGTGCCGGTGCGTTTGCCGACGCGGCATTGCAGCATGTAGAGCCGGCCATCCTGGATGGTGAACTCGATGTCCTGCATGTCGCGGTAATGCTTTTCCAGTTTCTTCTGGATGGCGTCCAGCTCGCGGTAAACCGCCGGCATGGCGGTTTCCAGCGATTCCAGCCCGGCGTTGTGTTCGCTCTTGGTGGCTTCGTTCAGCGGATTGGGCGTCCGGATGCCGGCGACGACGTCCTCGCCCTGCGCGTTCACCAGCCATTCGCCGTAAAACTTGTGTTCGCCGGTGGCGGGGTTGCGGCTGAAGGCCACGCCGGTGGCGGATGAGTCGCCCATGTTGCCGAACACCATCGCCTGCACATTGACGGCCGTGCCCCATTCATCCGGAATGCCTTCAATCCGGCGGTAAGCGATGGCGCGCTTGCCGTTCCAGCTTTTGAACACCGCGGCAATGCCGCCCCAAAGCTGTTCCATCGGGTCATCCGGAAAATCCTTGCCCAGCACCGCGCGCACGCGGGCCTTGAAGGCTTCGCAAAGCTGCTTGAGGTCTTCCGCGGTCAGGTCCGTGTCCTTGGCCACGCCCCGGCTGTGCTTCATTTCCGTCATCATGCCGTCAAGCTGCAGGCGGATGCCCTGCCCTTCCGCCGCCTCCACGCCTTCGGCCTTCTCCATCACAACGTCGGAATACATCATGATCAGGCGCCGGTAGGCGTCATAGACAAACCGCTCGTTCTGCGTCTTGGCGATCAGGCCCGGAATGGTTTTGGGGCACAAGCCCACGTTCAAAACCGTTTCCATCATGCCCGGCATGGATTTGCGCGCGCCGCTGCGGCAGGAGACCAGCAGGGGGTTTTGCGGGTCGCCGAACCGCATGCCCATCAATTTTTCCGTTTTAGCCAGGGCGGCATCCACCTCTTTCTTCAAAGAGGACTGGAATTTCATGCGATTGCGGAAATAATCCACGCAACACTCGGTGGTGATGGTGAAACCGGCCGGCACCGGCAGACCCAGGCGGCACATTTCCGCCAGGTTGGCGCCCTTGCCTCCCAGCAGATTCTTCATTTCCGCACGGCCTTCCGTGGCGCCTTTGCCGGCGCCGAAAACGTAAACATATTTCACGGTTTTGGATGTCTTTTTGGCGGCGGCGGGTTTAGCGGCTTTCATTGCCTTGGTTTTAGGGGCGGTTTTTCCTTGCTTGGCCATTGTAAATATCCTTTTATTAATGGTTTATAAGCCTTCCCGCCGCGCCTGACGCGCGCCGGCCGGGGATGCTGAGAATCCTGCTGCGTTACCTTGCCTTGCCGCGCGGGCTTTCGCCAGTCCGGTATGCAGGCAAAGTTCTATAATTAATACCAGAATCAACGCCCGGGTCAATCAAAATCGGATGGTCCAAATCGGATGGTCCAATCCCGTTGGTTGGCGGTTCGCCAACATGTTCAGCATTAAACTTGACAACCATTATCTGTTTGATTAATTATCGCACAAGTGTTTACCGCCAATGCCGGCGGCTGAACATCCTTGTCACTGCAAACGATCCAATTCCGGCCATGCAAGAGGATTAATTTATGCCGCGCACAAACCAACAGCAGATGGGGCTTGATTCCAAAGGCCAGACGACACGGCAATCCATGCGGATGATCAGCGCCGGCGCGATAGCCTTGCTCCTGGCCATGCCGGCGCATGCAGCGACATTGACCGTGGCGAATCTGAACGACAGCGGAGCCGGGTCTTTGCGGCAATGCCTCCAGGCAAGCGGCGCGGGCGATATTATCGAATTCGATGACAGTTTGTCGGGCACGCTGCTGCTGGCCGGCGGCTCGCTGAATATCACATCGGACGTGGCGATCATCGGCCCGGGCGCCGCTGTCATTGCCATCAGCGGGAATGATGCCAACCGCATTTTCACAGCCACCAACGCGAGTCCTTTCATCAGCGGATTGGCCTTCACCGATGGATACGCGAGCGATGGGCGGAATGGCGGCGCCCTTTACCAGCAAGGCGGAGCAGCCATTTTCTCCAACTGTGTCTTCCGGAATAACCGCGCCATCGGCGTGAATGGACAGGCCGGCGGGTGCGGCGGCGCCATTTATGTTACAAATGGCGAAATCGCGGCGCATGCATGTATTTTCAGCAATAACGCCGCCGTGGGGCCGGCCGGAACACCGCAGGATTCGGCTTATTATTCCGGCGGCGGCGGCGGCGGCGCGGGCCTGGGCGGAGCGTTATACGTTGCAAACGGCGCCGGCACGCTGACTGATTGCGTTTTAGTTTCAAACAGCATCACCGGCGGCGCCGGCGGCAATGGCGCATCGGGCGGGACGGAGGATGGCGGGCATGGCGGCGGGCCGGCCGGCGGCGCGGGCGGCATCCTCAGCCATCTGGACGGATACGACGGCGGCGAATTCAGCGGCGGCGGCGGCGGCAAAAGCCCCAATGGCACTGCCACAAAAGGCGGCAACGGCGGGTTCGGCGGCGGCGGCGGCGGCGCGGGCTCATATAATCCTTCCGGTCCCGGCGGGACTGGCGGCGCTTATGCCGGCAACGGCGGGGCCTCCTATTCGTCCGGCGGCGGCGGCGGCGGCGGCGGCGCGGGGTTGGGCGGGGCGGTTTTTATTCAAGATGGCCAACTCACATGCCACAACGTTGTATTTGCCGACAACTCCGCCATGGGCGGCAGCGGCGGCACTTGCTATGGTTCTCCCAGCGGCGGCAACGGCCAGGGCATGGGCGGGGCAATCCTGCTGCATCGCGCCACGGCGGACCTGCAATTGACCGTCTTCTCCAATAACTATCCCAACGCGGCCGACGAGTTAATCATCCTCGGCACGAATGGCGGGGCAATCCTGAACGGCGAACCGGCCAATGCTGAAAAAGGCACGGACTTCGGAACGCGCATCGCCGGATCCGTTGTAACGAATGTGCTGACACTTTCCAATGCCTGCGCCAATAGCCTTGCCATCGGCAATGTAACCACCAGCGGAACCGGCGCGGCTTTTTTCAGCGTGGCGGTTTTGCCGGCAAATTTGCCCGCCGGCGCCGCCAGCAATCTCATGGTTATTTACCAGCCGGCCGCCGCCGGCTACCACACCTGCTCCATCAGCATCTCCAACTCGTCCCTGCTTGGCTGCAATTTAATCAATCTGGCCGGCACCGTGGAGAAAGCCGAACAGGCGGCGCTGATATTCAATCCCGCGGCCACCCAGGTTTATAACACCTCCCAGGGCTTGCGCGTTACCGGCGGTTCCGGCGCGGGCGCGGTGAGTTTCACGGTGCTTTCCGGGCCCGGCCAGATCACCGGCGGCACAAACCTTGTCGTTACCGCCGGCGCCGGCGCCGTGCTGGTGCGCGCGGCCAAAGCGGCCGACGCCCTGTATAATGCGCGCGCCGTGACGGCGCAAGTCGTTTGCGTGAAATCTTCGCAGACCATCGTTTTCCCGGCGATTTCAGACAAGATTCTGACAAACGTGGTTGCGCTTTCCGCCACGGCAAGTTCGGGGCTGCCCGTGAAATTCGCCGTAGTCCGCGGGCCGGGACAGATCGCCAATAACTCCACGCTGGCCTTTACCGGCACCGGGACGGTGGTGGTGACCGCGCGGCAACCCGGCAATGCGAACTGGAACGCATCGGCGACGGCGAGCAATACGGTGCGCGTGCTGCCGGTGCCGCTCGGATCCCTGCAAGTCGTGTTATTGCCGGCGGAAGCCGTGGCGATCGGCGCCATGTGGCGCGTGGATAGCGGCGCGTGGCGCACGAGCGGGACGGTGATTACCGGCCTGGCCGCGGGCGCACATACGGTGAGTTTCAAAGCGGTGGCCGGGTATAACACCCCGGGCAATCAGGCAGTGAATATCCAGAACCATTTGCTGTCCGCGCTGGAAAAACAATACACGCTTACCGCAGGCGATGCGCGCTATACGCCGGTGGCGGCCGATTATGATGGCGACGGCCTGGCCGATCCGGGGGTTTACCGGACCTCCGACGGCAGTTGGCGCTGGCGCATGTCCAACAACAATTATAACTGGTTCAGATATGACGGCGCCTTCGGCAGGCACAGTTGCACCCCGGTGGCCGCCGATTTCGACGGGGATGGTCTCGCGGACATGGGCTTGTACAATGCCACCAACGGAGAATGGCGCGCCTTGCTTTCTGCCACCGGCTACCGCGAAATCGTCATGCCCGGCGCATTTGGCGGCCCGGGGTGGGCGGCGCTGGCGGCTGACTTCGACGGCGACCTCAAGGCCGATCCGGCGGTGTATCATCCCGCAACAGGTGATTGGAAGATACGGCTTTCGACCCAGGCGTACCAGCCATCCACCTACAGCAAATTACTGGGCGGTACCGGGTTCACGGCCGCGGCGGAGGATATTGACGGCGACGGCCTGGCTGATCCATGCGTCTGCAACATGGCAACCGGCCAATGCAAGGCGCTGCAGTCGAGCCGGAATTACGGCTTGTTGTATACGGGCGCGGGATATCTGGGCTCGCCGGGGTATTTATTCATGCTGTCGGATTTTGACGGCGACGGATTCCCGGATCCGGCAATCTGCGACCCGGCAACCGGCACGGTGAAAGCGCGTTTGTCAAACTCCGGTTATGAGATGCAGACCTTGGCCGGTTTTTTAAAACCGTAATGCGCGGCGTGCAATTTTCAGACGGCAGGTTGCTCATACCCCACGCCGGCGCGCCGGCCAGAGTATTTTATGCCATTGGAGATTAAGGCGCACCGGCAGGCCATCCCTTAAAATCCACCCCGCCAGTCGGGCTGGCGGCAGGCGGCCGGCCACGGGGCTGAACAGCACCGCGGCGCACCGGCGTTCCAAACGGTGTTTGGCCACCAAGGCGCGCGCCCAATCGTAATCGGCGCGGCCGGCGAGCACGAATTTGACTTCATCGTGCGGGCGCAACCGTTTCAGATTTTCCCAGTCCATGGCGTGCGCCTGGCCGCTGGCCGGCGTTTTGATGTCCATGATCACCACGGCCTCCGCTGGAACCGCGCTGATATCGCAACTGCCGTTGGTCTCCAGCAGCACTCGGCCATGCCGGCCCAGCCGCCGCAACAACGCCGGCGCCGTCGGCTGCAGCAACGGCTCGCCGCCCGTCACCTCGGCCAGGCGCAGCCGGCTGGCGCGGAAAGACTGCGCCAGCGCCGCCACTGTAACACGCCGCCCGCGCGTCCGGCGGGCGTAAGCGGTATCGCAATAGTTGCAATCCAGGTTGCAGCCGGCCAGGCGGATGAAGAAACAGGGCATTCCGGCCCGGGTGGATTCGCCCTGGATGGAAGCAAAAACCTCGCAGACATTGACAGCCGGCGTCATCATTCCTCCCAGTAAACCGCGGAGGTGCCGGGAGTCTCGCTGACGCGCACACGGTGGAGGCGGCAGAATGCGTCATTCAACTGGGCGGACAGACGCTGGTAAAGATGGCGGGCGATATGTTCCGCCGTCGGATTAACATCTTCAAACGCCGGCAAGTGATTCAGGTCCTGGTGGTCCAACTCCGCCAGAATCTCCCGCAGGGCCCCGCGGATTTCCTTGAAATCAGCCAGCACGCCGACCTCGTCCGTCTGGCCCCCCCGCAGAAATACTTCGACTTCCCAGTTATGGCCGTGGGGATTGCAGCATTGCCCATCGTAACCCTCCAGGTGATGCGCGCCGCAAAAACTTTCTTTGACGCTGATTTCAAACATGGCTCGCTCCTGCGTTACCCCACGCGCGATAATCTTTCCGGATGCGGAAGGTTGAAGGTTTAAGATCCCGCAAGCATATTAAGCCCAAACGCCAAACCTGTCAACGGCCAGCATCGCGGCGGACCCGGGGCGGGTGTAAGGCAAATTTGTTGATGATTTGTGTAAACTTTAATTTCACGGCGGATTTCAGTGTAATTTATGAGTCCGCTATAGATACAATCCTTCGAATTCCGATAATTTCGGCCAGGTACACCATCCTGGCCGAAATTGGGCCACCGTGTTGCGAATTTCGCTCCCCGAGCCTAGCGAGGGGTTCGAAAAGACAAGGCAAGTTTGGGGTGGATGCGTGGGCGCAGGGGGTGACGCTAACCCCACTGGAAAGCGGGGCAAGTCTCATGCTTGTCCCGCCGCAGGCGGGAATTGCGTCACCACTTGCAACCACGCCCGCAGGGTCCGCGCAGCGGACAGACACCCCGAAGAAAGCCTGTACGGCTCGCACTCGCCGCCGTCCTTTTCGAACGGAATTCGCTACGCATCCCTACCACCGCACTACCCCAACTAATTTGTCTTACACCCCCGGAGGCCGCCCGTAGACACAAGCGCCATGGGATTCTCTCACCTTCCAGGCCATGCGGCATGACCAGGCAGCTAGCACCAGGCAACCCGCCATGACCGTCAAATAGGCGGCGCGAGGATACACCACCACCGCCCCCGCCCTTTGTACGCCGCCAAACGCATCTAACACCAATCCCGCCAGGTGGCTGAGCAGGGCGATCGCCATGTAACACGCGCCGTTAACCAGGCCCACCGACGCGCCGGCGGATTCCGGCGGATTGACCTCCTTGATTACGGCGCAAATGATGGGCGAGGCCGAACTGGCCAGCCCCAGCAGCAGCAGGCAAGCCGCCAGCCAGCGGGGCGAATAACCACGCCATAACGCCGCCGCCATCACTGCCAGCGCCAGCATGGTCAGCCCGGCGCAGCCGAAAATCACCGGCCGGCGGCGATTCTGCAGCAAACGCGAGACAAAACCCGACAGCGAGGTGGCCAGCATGCAGACCAGCATCATCCAAAAAGAAACCGACGCCGCCCGGTCCGGAGTCAAACCGCCGGCATCCGTCAGCATTTTTTTGCCGAGGACGGCCTGCCAGAGAAAATACACGCCGAAATTCACCATGCCGCATCCCATGACCGGCCAGGTGTCCGGATTGCTTAAAATAATCTTCACCCGCTGCCATAACGTCGCCTGGCGGGCCGATGGCGCGGGGGCCCGGCGGCCGCGCAGCACGGCCAACGCCAACAACCAGGCCAGGCCGCTGAGCAGCCCGGCCCCGAACATGGCCGAACGCCAGCCCCAGCGGCCGGCCAGGCGTGCCAGCGGCAGCGTGCCGGCCAGGCCGCCGGCATATCCCACGAACAGGCAAAGGCACAGGATCATGGCAAAATGCCGGGCGGGAAACATGCCGTCCAGTTCCTTGACAAGACTGATGAAAATCAGGCTGGCGCCCAAGCCGGTCAAGGCGCGCACCGCATACAAACATGGCAGCGAATGCATCAACGGGAAGACCACCGAGGAAACCGCCAGCAGCGCCCCCCCGGTCAGCAGCACGCGCGCACCGCCGTACCGATCGGCCAGCAATCCGGTGAAAAATTGCATCGCGCCGTAAATATACATGAAGACCGCGCCCAGTACCGTAATGGCCGTGGCGGTGGCCGCAAAATCCGTCTGCAATTCGTCGAACAGCGTGCCCGGCAGCGCCAGGCGCTGAAAATAGGAAAAAAAATACAGCAGGCACATGGCGGCCAGAGCTATTATTTTATGGCGCCGTAACATGCCGGCTTCCGCCGCTTTCAGAATTGATCCGTCAACATGTTTGTTCATCGCGGTAACAGCAGATTCCCCCGCCCTGCGGGCGGCGGATACGGAAAGCATTAGCCCCGGCGGCGGTAACGTAATCGGCGGAAGCCGGCACCTTGCCGCGCCCCCGTGGCAAATCCAGCACATATTGCGGCGCCAGGTATCCCGGGAGGCTGCCCCAGAGTTCCCGCCACAGGCGCCGGCCGCGCGCCAGCGGCGGCCGCCAATGCCGGGTGCCGGGGGCGCGGTCGGGATGGTGCAGGTAATAGGGCTTGACGCCCGCCTCCGCCAGCCGCCAGCCGAGTTCCCGGAGCACGGCCGGGTCGTCATTCACCCCGCGCAGCAACACGCTTTGATTCAAAAGCGGAACGGCCTGACGCAGCCGCTGCAGGTAATTCACGGCGGTGGGTGTAAGTTCGCGCGGATGGTTGAAATGCGCCACCACCCACAACGGCTGCAAGGCAGCCAGGCCGCGCGCGAGCGCCTGGGTGATGCGGAACGGATTGTATGCCGGCATGCGGGTATGCACGCGTAACAGCCGCACATGCCGGATGCGCCGCAGCCGGCGCAGCAGCGCCAGCAGCGGCGCGTCCGGCAGCATCAGCGGATCGCCGCCGGTGAGAATTACCTCCCGGATTTCCGGATGGGCGGCAATATACGCCAGCGCCCGCGCCTGGGCCGCGGCGGTCCAGGCGCCGGCCGCTCCGCCCACCCGCCGCCGCCGGAAACAATAGCGGCAGTAGCCGCCGCATTGCATGGACGGAAAAATCAGAACCCGTTCCGGATGGCGATGGGTCAACCCGGGCGCCGGCCGGTGTTTGCCGCCATCCGCGATGGGGTCCGCCGACTCGCCGGGGCTGATCCGCAACTCGCGCGGATCGGGCAATACCATCCGCAGTAGCGGATCGGCGGGATCATCCGGACGCAGGAGGGCCAGATAATAAGGCGTGATTTTCACCGGCTGCCGGCGGGCGGCGGCTTCCATCCGCGCCGCCGCGGCCGGCGGCAAATGCAGCCGCTGGGCCAGGGCGCCGACGGAACGCGCGGCATGGGCATCCTGCCAGCGCCAGTCAGCGCGGCCGGGACCGTGATGAACAATTTTTGAGCGTTGCATGTTGGCTGCCTGGAATTGCCAGTTGCGGGCATAAGCCCGCCGCGGGAGTGCCTGGGGAGGGAGTCGAACCCTCACGACCGTTAAGGTCATCGGATTTTAAGTCCGATGCGTCTGCCATTTCGCCACCCAGGCCGATGCCATTACGCGCCAGGCGCCGGCTGGCCACGGGGAATTCACGGCAAGTTACCAGCGCCCGGGCGAAAAAACAAGCCTGGAATGGACTCGGGTACGGGAACGAGAGACAATCAGGCCAACCGGAGGGTCCAGACGACTCGCAATAGCTCGCGCCTGACCCTCGGCGTTATGCCTAAAACACAAGGATGACCTAACGAGGTCGGCTAACCGGCAAATTCAGGATACGGCGCAGGGATGCCCTACTTGATGGGCTGCGCTGCGCAGGCCGCTTCCCAGCGTTCCAGGAGGTCCGGATGATCTGACAGCAGCCGCGCCAGGCGGCTGGCCGGCCTCAAAGGTTCCAGGTTGGACAACGCCCCTTTCGCCAGAAATCCCGCGAAGGCGGCCGGCGTGCCGCAGAGTTCCAGGGCATGCCGGTCGGCCAGGCGTTCGTCCCAGCGCGAGATGGCATTGTCCAGCGGCGTCCACCCCAGGGTCACGATCCGCCAGGCCAGGAACGTCAAAACCACGCAGCGCGCGGGCGGCACGAGCGCCGCGCCGCCGGCGCGCCGCCGCCAGGCGGATGCCAGGGCAAAGACCGCCAGCAATTGCGCCAGCGCGCTGGTTTTGCGCAAGGCCATGAAAAAGAATTCATGCCGGTAATGGCCCAGTTCATGCCCCAGGGCCATGGCCGCTTCGTCCGGGGTAAAACGCTCGATCAGGGTATCTGTGAAAACCGCGTAGCGCTCCGCCGCCCGCCCGCTCAGGCAGGCATTCACGGCATTATCCCGGCGGCTGGCATCCGAGACCATCAGCGGCATTCGCAGACCGTCGCACTGTAAAATTCGCTCGGCCGCTGCGCGATGCGGCCCGGCAGGCAATTGCTCGAGTTTTTCCACCGGGTCGCGCGGAGCGTAGGGAATTAATTCCGGCAAGGCATGGAACAACATCCACATGGTTAGCGGCGCCGCCAGCCACCAGCGCCGGGGAAAAATATTCAGCAGGCAATAAATGACCAATCCCTGCGCGACCCACAAAACCAGCGCCAGCGCCAGCCGCAAAGTCCAGATACCCAGCAACGCCGCCGGGGCCAGGTTCGTCATACCAAAGGCCCGGGCATGCCGGTAAAGCGCCCAGAGGAATGGTTTATCCAGCAGAAAAACGCCGAGTCCGATAACCGCCAGCAGCCCCATGAACGCCGGCAGTTGGCGGATGCCGCCGGCAGCCGGCCGGGCGGCGCGGCGCGGACGCATGGCCGTGTAGGCCAGCGCCAGCCAGGCAATGATCGTCAGCAGGGCCGCCAGCCGGCCCGGCGCCGCCGGGCGGTCATACGCTTCCGCCCGCGCGGCGTCCTGGTCGCTCCACCAGGGACGCAGCGCGGGCGGCGGCGGAGTCGCCGGCGGCCCCCAGGCGCGCCCGGCCGGACCGGGGATGCCAAGGAACGGCGCCACCTGGCCGGCCATCCCCAGGACCAGCAATGCCAAAAGGATAAAAATCTGGCGGCGATGTTTCATTGGCGCAAGTTTTGCCAGCGCCCGGCATGATAACATGGAGCGGGATTGCCGGCAAGAATACAGAAGGCACTACCGGGGATGTCAACAGGGCTGCGTCATGCTCAGCGGCTCGCCCGGAGGTCTTGCCCTACCTCCGGAACGGCTCGCCCGGAGGTCTCGCCCTACCCATGGCAAATGCTTATGAAATGGTAAGGCGAGGTCTCCGACCGAGCCGTCTTTTCCGAGAATGACGCAGCCCTGGGGATGCCAAACAGATTCCCGCCGCGCCGCCGGCCAGAAATTGCTTGTTTTCCGCCCGCCTGATTTTATACTGACCGGCAGGATGCGGATTTTGCCGGTTGCCGGCACGAACTTAAATTCACAGTGGATGGAGGAGAGATCATGCGTGATCGCAAGCAAACCATGTCAGTCCTGGCGGCAGCGCTGGCCGGATTGGCTTTCCTGGCCGCCGGCGCCGTCGACCGGACGGTGCAAGTGCGCGAGGCGCAATTGCGCGCCACGCCGTCATTCCTTGGCAAATTGACGGGCGCCTGCGCCTACGGAACCAGGGTGACAGTGCTGGAAACGCAGGGCGATTGGGAAAAAGTGCAGGCGCCCGGCGGCCAGGCGGGCTGGCTGCATACCTCGGCCCTGACCGCCCGGCGGGTGGCCTTGCAGGCCGGCGCGCCGACGGCCGCCACCGCGGCGTCCAGCGACGAACTGGCGCTGGCCGGCAAGGGATTTAACTCCGATGTCGAGGCGGAATTCAAGCGCCGTAACCGCGAGATTGACTTTACCTGGGTTGACCGGATGGAAAAAATCCGCGTGGCGCCGGAGCAGATGCAGGCATTCCTCAAGGCCGGCGGCGTACAGCCCGCAGCGGGAGGCGTCCAATGAAATATTGCATCGGATTAATGGCCGGCGCGGCGGGCCTGGCGTTGGCGGTTGGCGCCGGCGGATGCAGCACCACCATGGACGCTCTTTCATCGGTAGGCACGGCGGTCGGCGAAGCCTCGGGCGCCATCACGCCGGCGCAGGGCGAATCCATCCGCAAATCCGCCGTCGCGGTCGGCAAGACTTTTGAGGACATTACGCCGGAGCAGGAATATTACATCGGCCGCACGGTGGCGGCCACGATTCTCAGTTCCTGCAAGCCCTGCCTCAATCCGACCGTAAACGATTACCCCAACCTGCTGGGCCAAACCCTGGCGCGCTTCTCCGACCTGCCGGAGACTTTTGGCGGCTATCATTTCCTGGTCATGGATACCGAGGAAGTCAATGCCTTCGCGGCGCCCGGCGGGCTGATCATGATCTCGCGGGGTATGCTGCGTTGCTGCAAAAGCGAGGATGCGCTGGCAGCCGTGCTGGCGCACGAAATCGGCCATGTGCAAAACCGGCACGGATTGCAGGCCATCAAGAAAGGGCGGCTGACAGCGGCCCTGACCACCCTGGCCGCGGAAGGCGCCAAATCATTCGGCGGCGAACAACTCGCGGAATTGACGCAGGCTTTTGAAAATTCCATCGCGGACATCACCGCCACCCTGATGAACAGCGGGTACTCGCGCGCGTTTGAGCGCCAGGCCGACCAGGCGGCCGTGGCAATTTTAAAACGCAGCGGATACGATCCCCGGGCGCTGGTGGAGATGCTGGAGGAAATGAAACAACACCTCCAGCCGGGCGGCCGCGATTTCGCCCGGACCCATCCCGCGCCCGAATCCCGGATTGCCGATATCCGCAAGCTGATCGGCAGCCACCGGGCGCCGCCGGCGCCGCCCGCGCGGCAGGCGCGGTTCGCGCGCTACCGGGAATCCCTCCCGTAGGACGCCCGGTCCGCGGCGCGGCGCCTACGCGCCTTCCGGATTCGGCAAAGCTTTGCCCTGCCGGCGCAAGCCGCGCCGGATGGCCGCCAACGCGGCTTGCGGCGACATGGCGCCGAAATGAATGGGGATGATAAATCCGTCTTCCAAACGCAAGTTGAGCGTTTTCAGAATCAGCCACCGGCGGGTAACATCCGCCGATGCTATGCGTTGATAGGGCACGACAAAGGATGTTTCCGTCGGCTGGAAGGCCTGGATGCCGCGGCTGAGGGCGGCGCCGGCGCCGGCCGCCAGGGCCAGGCCGCCCTGGAAGCGGACATACAGGTTGGTCACGCAAAGCCGGCCGGTAACTTTCGCGCCCAGCGGGGTCGGTTCGCCTAAATACACAAACCACGAACCCGCGGCGATTTCACCCCGGTCCAGATTCGGCGCACGCATGAGCCCATCCGTTATTGCACGCCGCGGTCCACCATGGCCTGGACGATTTTCTCCAGGGCCAGGCAATAGGCGGCCTGCCGCAGCGTAATTTTGCGGCTGGCGGCAAATTCATGCACCCGGGCATAGACGGAACGCATGCGGGTGAAGAGCCGCTGGTTGACATCGGCCTCTTCCCAGTAGAAGCCTTCGCGGTTCTGCACCCACTCGAAGTAGGATACAATCACGCCGCCGGCATTGGCCAGGATGTCGGGCACCACGGTGATGCCTTTGCGGGCGAGGATTTCGTCGGCTTCGGGGGTCGTCGGTCCGTTGGCGCCCTCGGTGATCAGCTTGGCGCGGATATCCCCGGCGTTATCCGCGGTAATGGACATTTCCTTGGCGCAGGGCAGCAGGACATCGCAGTCGCAGGTGATCAGCTCGTGCATCTCGATCACCTTGCCGCCGGCGTAGCCCTTAATGCCGCCCGTGCGGTCGCGATGCTTGATCATTTCCGAGACATTCAAGCCCTCCGGATTGTATAGGGCGCCGGTGATATCGCTGATCCCCACCACCTTGATGCCGCGCTCAAACACGTCCAGGGCGGCATGGGAGCCGACATTGCCGAATCCCTGCACCGCCACGCGGTAATTCTTCAGTCCCATTTCGCGCACGGCTTCCAACATGGCGCATACCACGCCGCGCCCGGTGGCTTCCTTGCGGCCGAGGGATCCGCCCAGCGCGATGGGTTTGCCGGTGACCACGCCGCGGGCCACATCGCGGTACTTGCGGTATTCATCGTAAATCCAGGCCATTTCCCGCGCGCCGGTGCCCATATCCGGCGCCGGGATATCGATATTCGGGCCGATATCGTTCACCAGGCGCGAGGTGTACTTGCGCACCAGCCGCTCCAGTTCCGTGAGGGTCAGCGTCTTGGGGTCCACGGCGATGCCGCCCTTGGCGCCGCCGTAGGGGATGCCCGCCAGCGAGGTTTTCAAGCTCATCCACAAGGCGAGGGCTTTGACCTCGTCCAGGTCCACATCCGGATGAAAACGGATGCCGCCTTTGTAGCAGCCCAGGACATCGCTGTGTTGGATGCGGTAGCAGTTGAACACGCGCATGCCGCCCTGGTCCAATTGCACGGTGGCCCGGAACATGATGACCTTGTCCGGAATGCGCAGGCGCTCCAGCAATTCCATGCCGTGGAAGCGTTTTTCAAAATCAAGAAATGCGGCGGTGCGCTCCACCAGGCTCATTGCATTGTCCAACACGGATGCCATGTCATACCCTCCGGAATGCAGAATATATTTAGTTGTTGTTTACTGACGGGCAATGCTTATCATATTGCGCGGGATTGGGCAAGGACAAACCGTCCGGATGTCGTAAACAAATGACTTGGCCGCATAATTAACAAATGATTTGTCCGCTTAAAGCTGTCAGGATGGTGCATTCAAAGGGGGGTTATATGGATGAATATCCGAAGGCAGCACTGGAGCGGGCAATGAAGGTACAGGAAGTGATCTTGCGTGCGATTGAAGGGCGGTTAATGTGGTGGGAGGCGGCGGAGATACTAGGTGTGAGCTACCGGACCATGCGGCGCTGGAAAGGGCGCTACGAGCGGTATGGTTACGACGGGCTGCTGGATCGTCGGCGGAAGATACCGGGGCCGCGGCGCGTGCCCCTTGCGACGGTGAAGCAGGTGCTGAGGTTGTACCGAGAAGAATACATGGATTTCAATGTGAGGCATTTTCACGAGAAGCTGCAGGCGGAGCATGGGATCGAGCTCAGTTATCAGTGGGTCAAGAGCGCCTTGCAGACGGCCGGGTTGGTGGCGAAGGCCCGGAAACGAGGGCCGCATCGGCAGCAGCGGGAACGGCGACCAATGGCGGGGATGATGTTGATGGTGGATGGCAGCACCCATGCCTGGTTGCCCCTGCTGGCGGGCCAGAAGCAGGATCTGATCCTGGTGATGGACGATGCCACCAGCGAAGTCTACACGGCCTATCTTGTGCCCCAGGAAGGGACATTAACGGTGATGAAGGGGTTGAAAGAAGTCATTATTAAACATGGGGTTTTCTGCAGTCTGTACACGGATCGTGGCAGTCATTTCTTTTATACGCCCAAAGAAGGCGGGGCGGTGGACCGGCGTCAATTGACGCAAATTGGACGGGCGTTGCAACAGTTGGGGATCGAACATATTCCGAGCTATAGCCCCCAGGGACGTGGGCGAATAGAGCGGATGTTTAAGACCTGGCAAGGGCGCCTGCCGCAGGAATTAAGGCAGGCGGGAATCCGGACGATGGCCGAGGCCAACGTCTATATTCAACAACAGTTTCTGCCTTCCTTCAATCGCAACATGAAGGTGAAGGCGCGGGAAACAGGAACGTGTTTCGTGCCTTGCGGTGAGCAGGATTTGGACAGCATTTTCTGTGTGCAGCATGCGCGAGAGGTTCAAAATGACAATACCGTGGCTGTCGGGAGTCGCCGCTTGCAGATTGGACCATCAAAATGGCGTTTCAGCTTCGCCAAGTGCCGGGTTAAAGTCTGCGAGCACCTCGATGGCACGGTGTCCATCCGTTATGGCCCGCATGTGGTTGGCCGCTACCAAGGACCGTTGAACATTTCGGCGTCGCTGGAGGACGTCGCATAAACTTTTTCCTCCCCCGCGGGGGAGGAAAATCCTCACCCCAGGAGCAACAACACACAATAACAAATCGGACAGATCACTTGTTACAAAAAGCGGACACTTGACTTGTTACGAACAGGACAAACCGTCCGGAGAAAACACCGGCTCAACCTTCAACACCGCACACCGGCTCCCGGACAATGAAACACTGTTTATGCCGCGCGACCATTTACAAGAACAACTCCAGCGATTGCGGCAGCCCGATGTGCGCCGGTTCCATGCCCTGATGGCGCGCCGCATCCGCACCATCCTGATGGTTTCCACGCAATACGAGGCTTTCAGCCTGGCATGGGACGGCAGTTTGACTGAAGACATTTACGGCGCTTATTCGCTGCTGCACCTCCAGAATTTGCCGCAAATCACCACCGTGACTTCCGGGCGCGAAGCCCTGGAGATACTGGCGCGGGAAAAATTCGACCTGGTGCTGGTGTCCTCCAACCTGGCGGATATGCCGATCGCCGAGTTCGGACAGGCGGTGAAAGCCGGGCACCCGGACCTGCCGGCGGTGATGCTGGTATTTGCGCTCGGCGACGCGCCGGAGGTCTGGCACAACTGCATCTGTCCCGGCATCGACTATGTATTTTGCTGGCAGGGCAACGCCAAGGTATTGTTTTCCATCATCAAGCTGGTGGAGGACTCGCTGAACGTGGAGCGGGACACCCGCATTGTGCCCATCGGTGTGCTGCTGGCGGTGGAAGATTCCATCCGGCAATATTCCTTTTTCCTCCCGCATTTGTACACCCTGCTGATGAAACAGGCTTTTGCCCTGGTGCCCTACGGGGTGGATGAAAACGAGCGCCAGTTGCGCACCCGCACCCGGCCCAAGCTGTTGCTGGCGCGCAATTTTGAAGAAGCGGTGCGGCTGGCGGAACGTTACGGCGCGTTCCTGCATGGCGTCATTTCCGACATGGAAATCGGCGGCGGCGGGCGTTCCGGGCCGCGTGCCGCGCTGGAATTTCTGCGCGGCCTGCAAACCAAACAGCCCGGCCTGCCGCTGCTGCTGATGTCGGCGGACGACGCGGCGCCGGCGGCGGCGCGCGAACTGGGCATCCGGTTCGTCAGCAAACGTTCGCCGCGGTTTATCCGCGACTTGGAAGACTTTTTCTTCACCGACCTGGGCTTCGGGGATTTTGTTTTCCGGGATGCCGCCGGCCGGGAACTTGCCCGGGCGCGCACGCTGCGGGATTTTGAGCAGACCCTGCGGCGGATGCCGGAGGAATGCGTGGAGTTCCATTGCCGGCGCAATCATTTTTCGCATTGGCTCCTGGCGCAGGGGGAAGCCGGCCTGGCGGAAATCCTGCGGCCCCTGCAATGCGCCGATTTCGCGTCCAGCGCCGCCATGCGCGATTTTCTATGCGAAGCCGTGGGGCATGCCCGGCGCGACAAACACCGCGGCATCGTCACGGATTTTCGCGCGGAGGATTTCGACCCGGAATACACCTTTTTGATGACCGGCCGGGGCAGCCTGGGCGGCAAGGCCCGCGGCCTGGCTTTCATGCTGAACGTTTTGTGCCGCTCCCGCGCCTCGCCCGAACTGGCCGGCGTGGAAATCCAGCTGCCGCGCACCTTGATCATCACCACGGACGCCTTTGACGAGTTCATGGCGCAGAACGACCTGGAGTCCTTCGCGATGGATTGCGCGGACGACCGTGCGCTGCGCGCGCGGTTTTGCCAGGCCCGGCTGCCGGAAAGTCTCCGCGGCAAGCTGCAAGCTTACGCCGAACGCGTGCGCGTGCCCCTGGCCGTGCGTTCCTCCAGCCACCTGGAGGATTCCTGCAACCAGCCTTTCGCGGGGTTGTACGAGACGTACATGCTGCCCAACAGCCATCCCGACGCGGCCGCCCGGCTGGAACAGCTTTGCCTGGCCGTCAAGCTGGTTTATGCTTCCGCCTTCACCGTCTCCATTAAAAATTATTTCCAGACGCTCAAGCTCAACATGGAAGAGGAAAAAATGGCCGTAATCGTCCAGGAAATCGTAGGCCGGCGCCACGGGAACCTGTTCTATCCGACCGTTTCCGGCGTGGCGCAGTCGTTCAACTACTACCCGTTTGCCCGCATGACGCCGTCCGACGGCCTGGCCGCCGTGGCCCTGGGCTTCGGCAAAATCGTGGTCGAGGGCGGCGATGTCCTGCGTTTCAGCCCCCGCCATCCCAACTTGCTGCCCCAGTCCGGCGCCGTGTCGGAAATGCTGCGGAATTCCCAGAAAAGTTTCTACGCGCTGGACCTGGACGATACGGCGCCGGACTTATGCGCGGACCAGTCGTCCAATCTCAAGCTTTACGACCTGGCACGCGCCGAACGCGACGCGACCCTCCACCCGGTGGGCAGCGTTATTTCCGCCGAGGACGACCGCGTGGTGGACGACCTGGCGGCCGCCGGGCCGCGCATTGTAAGTTTTGCGCCCATCCTGAAACGGCGCTTGTTCCCCCTGTGCGATGTGCTCAATGCGCTGCTGGAGCTGGGCCGGGCCAGCCTGGGCAGCCACGTGGAAATCGAGTTTGCCGTCAACATTGACTACCGGAAAAACAGCCGTCCGGAATTCTTTCTGCTGCAAATCCGGCCCATGTCCACCTCGCGCGAACGCCTGGAATTCAAGTTGGACTCGCTGCCGCCCGCGCGGACAGTCTGCCGCTGCCGCCGCGTAATGGGGAACGGCGTCCTGGAAAACATACACGATGTGATTTACTGCCATCCCGCCCGCTTCGATTTCAGCCGGTCCTGCCGCGCGGCGGAGACGATCGGCCGGCTAAACCAGGAATTGCTGCGGGAGCGCCGGCGGTATGTCCTGCTGGGCCCGGGCCGCTGGGGAACGCGCGTGCCGGCCCTGGGCGTGCCGGTCAACTGGCAGCAAGTCGCCGGCGCGGCGGTGATCGTGGAGTTGCCCGCCGCCGGCCGGCGGCTGGATCCATCGCAGGGCGCGCATTTTTTCCATAACCTGGCCGCCACCGGCATCGGGTATTTTTCGCTGTCGGAGCAGGATGCGGATAATTTCATCAACTGGGATGCGTTTGAAAAACAAACGCCGGCATTCGACGACGGGCTGGTGCGCCACCTGCGGCTGGACACGCCGCTGGCGGTGTACATGGACGCTTTGAACCAGCGCGGCGCGATCGCGCAAGGCAATTAATGCGCCGCGGCCCGGTCCTGGGTAAAGCCCGGCCGGCCGCGCCAAGTCCAAGCTTGCGGTAAATCCCCCGGCTGCTAAAATGCTTTACCATGCCCTACGCATGGTTTTCATATGCCCGGAATTAACCAGCATCAACGATACTCGCGCCGCCGGTTTCTGGCCGGCTGCGGCGGCGCCCTGGGCGCCGCCGCGCTCTGGCCGGCCGGCGCGGCGCCGGAGCCGGCGCCGCCGAAAGGCCCCGGGGCCGGCATCCCGCCGGGTTTGCGCGCCGCGGAATTCTGGGAGCCCCTGGCGGACAACCGCGTCCGTTGCCGTTTGTGTCCCCGGGCCTGCACGATCGGCGACGGGCAACGCGGCTACTGCCGGACGCGCGAGAATCGCGGTGGAAAATATTACACACTGGTTTACGGCCAGGCTTGCGCGCGCAACGTTGATCCCATCGAAAAGAAACCGTTTTTCCATGTTTACCCCGGCAGCCGCGCCTATTCCATCGCAACGGCGGGGTGCAATTTCGCCTGCCGGTTCTGCCAGAACTGGGACATCGCCCAGGCCGCGCCGGAAGATTTCCGGGTGGATTCCCACTCCCCCGCGGAAATTGCCCGGGCGGCGTCCGACGCCGGCTGCCGCACGCTGGCCTACACTTACAACGAGCCCACCGTGTTTTACGAATACCTCCGGGATTGCGCGCGCGCCGGCCGGGAAGGCGGCGTGGAGAGCGTGGTGGTCAGCAACGGCTACATCGAAGCAGCGCCCCTGGAAGCCCTGCTGCCGCTGCTGCGGGCGGTGAAAATTGACCTGAAGGCCTTCACCCAGAACTTTTACGGCCGCGTCTGCGACGGCGAACTGCGGCCGGTGCTGGAAACGCTGCGGCGTCTGCGCGGTGCGGGCATCTGGTTCGAAATCGTGGTGCTGATCATCCCGTCCCTGAACGATCAACCGGATGAAATCCGCCGGATGACCGAGTGGATTGTCCGGGAACTGGGGCCCGACGTGCCGGTGCATTTTTCCCGGTTTCACCCGACTTATAAAATGCGCAACATCCCGCCTACCCCGCCGGCGGTCTTGGAGGAATGCTGCAGGACGGCCCGCGAGCAAGGCTGCCGGTTCGTCTATATCGGCAATGTGCCCGGCGCGCCGGCCCAGGATACCGTCTGCCCCGGCTGCGGCAAAGTCCTGATCCGCCGCGCCGGTTACCACATTGCGGAAAACCATCTGGAGTCCGGCCGGTGCAGCGGCTGTCGCCGGCCAATCCCCGGAGTTTGGTAGTTGAAATCTGTTCCGACGTAAAACCTTAACACCCTAAAACCTTTAAAACCCGGGGGTTGGAATCTGTTCCGACGTAAAACCTTAACACCCTAAAACCTTTAAAACCCGGGGGTTGGAATCTGTTCCGACTTAAAACCTTAACACCCTAAAACCTAAAACATTAAAAAAAACATTCGTTATGCAATCTGTTCCGGCAACATGAAAATCCTGATCATATCCAAACTGCTGCCTTCCACCACGGGTGTCAGCGGCGCCGCGATCGTTTATAACCGCATCCGCCACATTGCTTCCCTGGGATGGGAAGTGGATGTCCTGGCATTTGCCCCGCCGGACGGCAGCGGCCAGGCGGAGGCGGCGCGCCTGCACGACCTGGTGCGCCGCCTGGAATTGCTGCCGGCGCCTGCCGGCGGATCGCTGGGTTGCGGCCGGCTGAATTACCTTTCGCGGGTGCCCTACCCCTTTTGCATGGCCAGTTCGCCGGCGATGGCGCTCCTGACCGGGGAGATGGTGCGCCGGGAGCGTTACCACGTGGTCCTCGCCGAATTCTCAGAAATGGGGCAATATCTTTTCGGCAATCCTCACCTCGGCGCCGTGCGCCGAATCGTTTCCTGCCACGAATGCCGCACGGCCGCCTGGGCGCGCGCCATGCGCCTGCACCTCTGGCGCTACGACGGCGTGACGAAACGCCTGCATTTCAACCGGCTGCGGCGTTACGAATTCGCCATGTACCGCAACATGGACCACGTACTGGCGCTGACTTCCCAGGAACGCCACGAGCTTTTGAAATACGCGCCCAACCTGCGGGTAGCCGTCGCGCCGCCGGGAATCAATCCTCCGCCGGCGCAGGACCGCCCGCTGCCGCCGGGCCGCTGCCTGCTGTTTATCGGGTGTTACGCCAACGAGGCGAATCGCGACGCCGTGCGCTGGTTTGCCCGCGCCGTCTGGCCGCTGCTCAAGACGCGCTATCCCGACCTGCTGTTTTACGTGGTCGGTTACGGCGCCACCCGCGATATCCGGGATTTGGGCCGTCGGGACGCCTCCATCATCGTCACCGGCGCCGTGGACGACTGGCAACCATACCTGGCCAAGGCGCGGGTATTCGTCTGCCCATTCCGCATGGGCGGCGGGTTCCACGTTAAAAACCTGGAAGCCATGGCGGCCGGCGTGCCGGTGGTCAGCACATCCATCGGCGCGGCCGGCATCCCGTCCTGGGACGGCGAAAGCATCCTGCTGGCCGATACCGCGCGCCAATTCGCCCGGTGCGTCAGCCTGCTGCTGGATGATCCGGGCGTTTGCCGCACCCTGGCGGCCAACGCGCGGAAACTGGTGGAGCACCGGTTTACCGGCGCCAATGAAAAAGCCGTGCTGGCGCAAGTTCTGGAGGAAGTCGCCGCCGGCTACGACTGACGCTGCCAGCGCGCGATAAACATGCCATTGCAGCTGCCTTCCCAGGGCCAAATCCAGATTCGTCCATCACATGCCTGGCCCGTCAGGGGGTGCGCTGCCGGTTGCAGATTGAAATCCGGCCGACGGCGCGCGAAAGCCGCGGCCGCGCCCGCGGTTTCAACGGCGGTCATGGTGCAAACGGCGTAAACCAGGCAGCCGCCCGGCCGCACTTTTTCCGCCGCCGCGGCCAGTAATCCAACCTGCCGGGCGGCCTGTTCCGTGACAGCGGACTCCGCCGCGCGCCAGCGGGCGTCGGGATTGCGATGCCATGTGCCCATCCCCGAACAAGGGGCATCCACCAGCACGCCGTCAAACAATCCTGGCGGCCGGCCGGCGGCCCCGCCTTGCCAGGGCCGGACATGGATAACGGCGGCCGCATGTTTCGCGCGCCGTCTCTGCAATTCCGCAAGCATGGCCGGCCGTGCATCGGTCGCCCAGATTTCTCCGGAGCCGGCCATCAAATCCGCCAGGTGCAACGTTTTGCCGCCGGCGCCTGCACAGGCATCCCACCAGCGTTCGCCTGGCCGCGGCGCGCAAACCAACCCCACCGCCTGGGAAGCCAGGTCCTGGACTTCCCAATATCTGACATGGGCTGGATTAAAATCGGGCGGGCTGGCGGCGGGCAGGGCCGCGGCTTGCGCCAGCGCCGGGTGCGGCTGGGCCCCGGGCGGCCAGGCGGGCGGAGTTCCGTGGGCATGAACATCCCGGCGGACCCAGACTGCCGGCCGGGTCTGTAAAGCTTCCAAACAGGATTGCAGGTGGTTGTCCGCCGGCGTGGCCGCCGGATAATACAACTGCGGCACGGCCCATGGCGGAACCAGGGCCGGGAGCGCCGGCGTTTCAGCCAATTGCAGGTATGTCTGCAAACGCGCAGCGCGCTCCGCCAGCGGCAAGCCGGACAGCGGCTGGGGCGGCGGCAACCCCGCCCGTTCGGCCAGGCAATCCAATGCGGGATGCGGCGCCAGCCCATCCAGCATGCCGGCAGCCGCCAGGCCGGCGGCCGGCGGGATGGCCGCCGGCAACCAGCCGCGCCAGCGGTGCCAGGCGAAAATCATGCCGGTAAAAAAACGGCGGTCGCGTCCGCCGAACTCGCGATGTGCGCGGTAATGCCCGGCCAGGAACCGGTCGGCCGGCCGGCCGGCGGCCGTCTCGGCCAAAGCCAACTCCAGCAACTGGGGCAGGTATTCCGCCTGGCGGCGCGCGGCATGTAGCGGGATTGGCATGGCATTGGCTAACGCCCGTAGCGGCGGCCATTCTGGGCCGGCCGGTCGCCGCGCAGGCAGGCCCGCTGCAAAACGCCGATGAACACGCTTTGCGGGCCCAGCAGGTCTTCCAGTTCCGCAATCAAACCGGCGGTGACGGAAACGCGATAGGCGCTGTCGGTATTCAGGAAGACCTCTTCGCCCTTGGGAAACTGCAGGCAAAAAACCGCCGGCGTATCGCCGGGATACCGCTGGAACAGGGTGCGGATCCGCTCCAGCATGTCATCCGACAAAACCGCGGCCGGCACATGCAGGCTGATGCGCTCGGTAAAAATCCGGGGCGCGCGTTCCAGCGGATAAACTTCGTATATCTTCATTTTGACAGATTGTTCGCTGCGGGAAACCTCACCGCAAACCATCACCGCCGCCCCGGGCGTCAATTCCGCGCCGAATTCGGTCCAGGTATCCGGAAAGGCCACGGCTTCCAGCATGCCTTCGGTATCCTCAATCCGCGTCACGGCCATCTGGTCCTTGTTTTTCGTGATCTTTTTCTCCACCGCCGCCACCAGCCCGCCTACCCGCGTGACCATGCCGTTTTCCATTTCCGCCAATTCCGCGATCGTCGCCAGGCGGTAGCGTTTCAGCAGCGGTTCATACTGCGTGAGCGGATGGCCGCTCATGTAGATTCCCAAAAGTTCCTTCTCCGCCGCCAGCAATTCGTTGTCCGGCCAGGGCGGGCAGTCCGGCAGGATATTCGCATCCTCCTCCGCGCTGTCATCCAGCATGGAAAACAGGGAAGCCTGCCCCATGCTCCGGTCCTTCAGGGTGGAGGCCGCCCGGCGCAGCGCCGGCTCGACCCCGGCAAACAGGCTGGCGCGATGACCGCCCAGGGAATCGAAGGCGCCGCAGCGCGCGAGGGTTTCCATCACCCGGCGGTTCAACACCCTGGGGTCCAGCCGCAGGCAGAAGTCCACCAGGTTTTTATAAACGCCGCCCTTTTCCCGTTCGGCGATGATGGCTTCTGACACGCCTTCGCCGACATTTTTCACGCCTGCCAGGCCGAAGCGGATGTTTTTTTCGCCGGGCATGAAACGCACCTGGCTTTGATTGACGTCCGGCGGCAGAATCTCAAGCCCCATTTCGCGCGCTTCGTTGATGTACACCGGCAACTTGTCGGCATTGCCGATTTCGCTGGAAATCAGGGCCGCCATGAACGCCTCCGGATAATGGGCTTTCAAGTAGGCAGTCTGATAGGCGATCACTCCGTAGCCGGCGCTGTGGGACTTGTTAAAGCCGTAGCCGGCGAACTTGGCGATGTTTTCGAAGATACGCTCGGCCTTTTTAGCCGGCATTTTACAGGTTTTCTGGCAGCCCTCGATGAAGCTCTGGCGCTGCTTCTCCATTTCCTCGGGCTTTTTCTTGCCCATCGCCCGGCGCAGGATGTCGCCCTGGCCGAGGGTATACCCCGCCAGTTTCTGGGCGGCCTGCTGTACCTGCTCCTGGTACAGCATGATGCCATAAGTTTCCGCCAGGATCGGTTCCAGCAGGGGATCGTCGTAAGCAATCTTCACCTTGCCGGTTTTGCGGTCCACGTAATCGTCCAGCATGTTCATCGGACCGGGCCGGTAAAGGGCGATCATGGCGATCAAGTCCTCGATGCGGTCGAGGCTGATCCGGCGCACCAGGTCGCGCATGCCCTTGCTTTCCAGTTGGAACACGCCCACGGTGTCACCGCGTCGGAGCAGGGCATAGGTATCCGGATCGTCCATGGGGATGGCGTTGATATCCACATCTCCCCCGCCGGTCTTGCGGAGGAGCGCCAGGGTCTCCTCGATCACCGTCAGGGTTTTCAAGCCCAGGAAATCCGCCTTGAGCATGCCCAGGGCTTCCACGTGATCCTTGCTGTACTGCGTGACGACTTCCTTGCTCTCGTCCTTGTCCTTGCTCTTGCCCAGGGTCAGCGGCAGCATGTCCACCAGCGGTTGTTCGGAAATCACCACGCCCGCGGCATGCACTCCGGCATTGCGGTAGAGGCCTTCCAGCACTCGGGCATACGGCAGAATCCGGCGCGCATGTTCATCGGATTCCGCCGCCTTGCGGAATTCCAGGCTGGTCTGCTCGGCCTTTTCCAGCGTCATTTCCAATTCTTCCGGCACCAGCTTGGCCAGGCGGTCGCAATCCGGCAGCGGCACCTGCAGCACGCGGCCGACATCGCGGATGACCGTTTTCGCGCCCAGCGAACCGAAGGTGATGATCTGCGCCACGTTATCGCGGCCGTATTTCTGCTTGACGTACTCGATTACCTCGCCCCGGCGGAACTGGCAGAAATCAATGTCAAAGTCCGGCGGGCTGATGCGTTCCGGATTGAGGAACCGCTCGAACACCAGGTTGTAACGCAGCGGATCGATCCCGGTAATACCCAGGATATAGGATACCAGGCTCCCGGCCCCGGAACCGCGGCCGGGGCCGACGGGGATATTGCTTTCCCGGGCGAACCGGACAAAGTCCCACACCACCAGGAAGTAGCCCAAAAATCCGGTTTTTTCGATAACGCCGATCTCATAATCCATGCGCTCGACGATTTGCCGTTCGCGGTCATCCCGCGGCTGGTCCGGGGTTGCCACCCCGTAACACCGGCGCAAGCCCTCGCGGCAAAGTTGCAGGAGGTAGGTTTTCTGGTCCAAGCCGTCCGGCGGACGGAAGACGGGGAAATGCAGGGATTTAAAATCCAACTCGACGTTACACCGATGGGCGATGTCCACGGTATTGGACAGCGCTTCCGGTACTTCCCGGAACAACCTGGCCATGTCGGCGCCGGTTTTGAGGTAAAATTCCGGGGAAGCGTAACGCATGTGATTGGGGTCGGACAATACCGCTCCCGTCTGAATGCACAGCAGGACTTCATGCGCCTCGGCATGCTCGCGCTTGAGATAATGCACGTCATTGGACGCCGCCAGGGGCAGGCCTGTGCGGCGCGCGATTTCCAGCAGCCCGGCGTTCACCTGCCGCTGTTCCGCGATGCCGTGATCCTGGAGTTCCAGGTAAAAATTATCCTTGCCGAAAATCTCGCTGTATTCTCCCGCCGTCCGCAAGCCTAATTCGACGCCGCCGCTGATGATATCCTCGGCAACCCGCCCTTTCAGGCAGGCGGACAGGGCGATCAGGCCCTTGGAATATTGCGCCAGGATTTCCCGATCAATGCGCGGCTTGTAGTAAAATCCTTCCAGGTGCGCCATTGTCACCAGGCGCATCAGGTTATGGTACCCGGTCTCGTCCGCCGCCAGCAGCACCAGGTGATAATTCGCCGACGAGGCGCCATCCTGCTTCCGGTCCAGCCGTCTGTTGGGCGCCTCGTAAACCTCGCAGCCGATCAAGGGCTTGATTCCACGGGCGCGGGCTTCTTTGTAAAACTCTATCGCGCCGTACATTACACCGTGATCGGTTATCGCCACCGCCGGCTGGCCGGCCGCCTGCACGGCGTCCATCAACTGGTCAATCCGGCAGGCGCCATCCAGCAGGCTGTAGCTGGTATGCAGGTGCAAATGGACAAAATCATCGTGTTTCATAGGAGTTCCAAGATACGCAAAACAGGGGAAATGACAAGTCAATTCGCGCCGGCCCGGCCGCGGCGAGGGCGCCTGCGTCATTCTCAGAACAGACGGCTCGGTACGGCTTGCCTTGGATAGCTTCAGCGAAGTCCGTCAAAGCCGGACGTAGCCCGCAGGGATATCTCGTCCAAGAAATGCGCCGAGGCGGTCAAGGGACTGACCGCCCTACCCATCCAATTACATCGGTAGGGCGGCCAGTCCCTTGGCGGCCTCCGATCCGGAACGGCGCGCAAGCCTCGGGATCGCGCCGCCGAGAATGACGCAGCCGTGGCGCTGGTCGCATCTGCGATGCGTTACAGACAAGCCGGCGCCGGCAAGGCGAAGTGGAACTCAGAATTTTACCGCGAAGGTTTCGAAGGACGCGAAGGAAGAATGGTGATTTTTGCGGATTGTCAAATAATATTTTACGGCATCACTCCACCGTCAGAGTGGTCCCTGAGAGCAGCAGTGTTCCATGAAGGTCCAGCACGCCGTCCTTCGGGTAATCCACGGCAAACCAGATGTTGTACACGCCCGGCGCCAGGACCAGGCCTTGTGCGATCGGCATCGGGGCGATATTAGCGAGCGGCCCCTGATGCACCGGCTGGATGTTCTGCAATTGCCCGTCGAACCCAACCCAGTTAAAGGTGCTGTTCAAATACAGCCAACTACCCGTATTCTGCGCCAGGGCCGCCACCCACCAATCAACGCCATATCCAACCCAGGCGTCCACATTCATCATCGCCAGGAAAATCGTCAACGGCACACCGTAAGCCGCCGCCGCGTTATCGCCCACCATGCCATTCACAATTACCAGCGGCCCGACCACGCCGGGGTACCCGGTGTCGTCCTCGCTGAATGCGCTCGATCCGGCGCTATTGACGGCCTTGACCCAGTAGTAATAAGTCGTGTTCGGGGCAACGGCGCGATCATGGTAAATTAAAGACGGCAATTCCCCGCCGGACGATTCCCCGGCGGAATCCGATCCTGCCGCGGAGGCGCCCGGCGCGGCGGTCAAAGCCGGCCCGTCCGCATCAGCCGGCGCCGCCCGTAGTCCGGGCGCCGGGCAATCGGCCACCGCGCCCAGCAAAACCGCCGACGAGGCGTCATCAGCCGTGTTCCGCCAGACCTGGTATGATTCCGCGCCGGCGGACGCCTGCCATGACACTGAAACTTTATTGGTGTAGGCGCCGTCCGTGGCCGACACGCCCGCGGGCGCCGGCGGCGGGAGCGGCGGCGGCGCAAAAGCAAAATGCAAGGTGATGGTTCCCGTCACCCGGTCATTGCGCTGCGATGTAACGGGCACCGAGGCGAATGAATTGCCCGTGATCGTAATCCGAAATGTTCGTTCACCCGCCTGGCCCGCAACCGGGTCATTCCGGGTTCCCGAGGGATTGGGCTGGTCCACCCACGAATCGAACAGGCCCGCCATGTAGGTGCTGCCGTTGTACAAATCGACATACGGCATCCCGAACATGTAACCGGAGCAGGCGGCGGACCATGTTGTGGTGAGCGTAAAAGCTTCCTCCGCGGCAACAGTGACATGCAAGGCATTGGTTGTGCCGGCCGGATTGAACACCGCCGAGGGCCGGGCGCCGGCGCCGATATTCCGCTGCTGGTCAAACGCCATCACCACCGTTTGCCCGTCGTTGCTGACAACCGACAGGGTCGAGACCACTTCTACGGTACCCGTGCCGCTGGCAAAGGCCGTGGCCCCGGCGTAGGTGTCGCCGCTGTCGCCGGCATAATCCGCCGCGCCCGACTGGATTTCCTGCGCATGCACGCCGGCGTGGACGCTCACCTTCACTACCGAGCCAGCTGTCGCTGCCGCCGCCAGCATGGCCAGCAATACCGCCCAGCTTACAGCAAGCATTGAACGCATTTTACCGCCCTCCCGATTTACACAAGCAGTTAACCAAACGCATTCTTGCTACCCAAACGCCCTACAGGGCATAGCATAGCTGTTTTTCCCCGGCTGTCCATTATAATTTTTCGAAATCGGCTGTGCGCTGATGCCGCGGATGTTTTATGATGGACTTGATCCAACGGCGGGCTTATATTTTACAGGCGAGTTGGATGACGTTCTACTGCCATCATTTTAGCACAGGAGCCGACCATGCATTTTGGCGTATACGGAAAAGCGGCAATAGCCAAGGTTGCCGCGCGGGCAGGCTACGATTTCGCGGAAATGAGCGTGGCGGAACTGCTGAAACCGCTCGAGCCCGAACAGACATTCCTGACGTCGCTCGCAGCCTTGCATGACGCCGGGCTCCCCTGCCCCGCCGTCAACGGCTTCGTGCCGGCCAACCTGAAGATCACCGGACCGGATGTTGACATTCCAGCATTGCAGGCCTATGTCGCCACGGTGATGGGCCGGGCGGAACGGGCCGGCGTCCAGATCGTTGTTTTCGGCTCGGGCGGCGCCCGGCGCATCCCGGACGGGTTTGACCGGCAAGCCGCGCATGCCCAACTGGCGGCGTTCTGCCGGATGGCGGCCCCGCTGGCGCGCGACCATGGCGTCACCATCGTGGTCGAGCCTTTAAATCGAGCGGAATGCAATGTCCTGACCACCCTGGCCGAGTGCGCCGCGCTGGTGGAGGCAGCGGAGCATCCGGCCATCCGGCTGATGGTGGATGCCTACCACCTGCTGCGCGACGGCGATGCCTTGGCGGATATCGTCACCTGCGGCAAACTGCTGGCGCACGCGCACATCGCCACCGTCCCGGGCCGCCTGGCGCCCGGCGCCGAGCCTTGCGATTTCTCCCGCTTCTTCCGCGCCCTGGCGGACGCGCATTACTCCGGCCGGATATCCATTGAAGGCAAACTCGCCGACCCGGCGGCGGAACTCCCCGCCGCCCTGGCGCTCATGCGCCGCCTGGCGACCGCCCAACCGGCATGAATTGACCACGGTCAGGCTGGCCGCATAAATGCCAGGCGACCTGCAAATTGACGAACTTATGAGCAGCTTGCGAAAGCCAGTCATCAGCAGTCAGAATGACACAAGGTCCCAGGCGTATATTGCGGCGTCCTCCAGGACAATGCGCGCCACCAGCCGGTGATGCGGGACGGGCACGATCCGCGTGCCATCGCGCCAGGCGACCTTGGCCGCCGGGCAATCGCCATGCAGAGGGATGGCGTCATCCAAGCCGCTGCGTCCGCTGATCTCGATTTTATCGCCGCGCCCGGCGCGCGCGAACAACTGCACCCGCACGCAGCCCTGCCGGCCGGTTTCGCAGTTCAGGATCAACTCGCAGGGCCGGTCAAGCGCGCCCAGTTCCAGTTCCACCACGCCCGCCGGCGCGGCCTTGAACCCGAACATGCGCCAGCGGGGCCAACGGGCAAGGCCGATCACGCGCTGCTCGCCGGAGTCCTCGCGCCGGCGCTGCAAGTCCGGATCAACCTGCCAGTCCGGGGTACGATCCCAGGCATGGCTGTATTGGTCGGCGGTGACATACATCCAATGCTCGGCGCCGGCCGCAACCGGAGCGCTGGCCACGCCCAGCCAGCCGGCGGCCCACGCCGGACGATCGCCCCCGATAAACGCGGCGCGCCCCGGCGCATGCAGCCAGCGGTCGCGCGGGCCGTCCTGGTACGCCAGGGTAATGTCCGACATGCCGTAAATCGCGTAATGCTGCGGCGGGGTCTGCGACAAGGGCAGCCAATGCCGGAAATTCTCGATCAAGCCCACCAGCCCGGCGCCGGCCGGCAGCAGGCCCATCTTGTAATAATCCGTGGAATTAAATCCGCGCGCCCGGGCGATGACATCGTCGAATTCGTCCGGCGCCAGGGCGCAGGCCGCCTCGCCCCACCGGCCGCCGCTCAGTTCGGCGGTCCAGATGGCGCGGCGGTGCAGCCCGCCGGACAGCCGGACGAACTTCATGGCGGCGATGCCGCGGTTCCAGCCGGGATGCCAGGCGCTCGTGATCGTATCGCCGGACAGCCAGCGCGCCTGCCGCGCATCCAATTCCCAGCGCAGGCCGTCCGCCGAATGCGCCGTGAAAAATCCGCCGGACAATCCCCGCGGGTCATCCCCCGCGCCGAGCAGTTGCGGCGCGTAAACCGTGGCGCGGTAACGCGCCGCCGGCGGCGCGGTCGGATCAACGAAGACCCCGCCGACATTGAGATTGACGTAATTATTGCCCGCCGGCCCGTCGGACACCAACCCCAGCGCCGGCCGGCGCCAGGCCAGCCCGTCGTCCGATTCCGCGTAAGCCGTGCGGTACCGGCCGCGTTTCGGGCCTTGCCGGGCAAAATCCGGGTCGCACAGGTACCACATCCGTAAGATGCCCCCGTCATGCAGAACGGTTTTCACCTGCACCATCCGGCCATCCAATTCCGGGTCCGGCAGAAACACCGGCACATCATCCAGGCGCGCCTGTCCCTGGATGAAATAAACCCGGCCCTCCACCAGGCTCAGCCGCCGCATGGTTTCAAAAAACACATTCATGTTCACCGCACATTAAAAAGCATGCCCTGCGCCACATATTCATAGCAGCCCATGTCAACCAGCCGGCTGAAACGGTCCAGCCGGGGCCGGCCATCCAAATCCGTTGCTTGGCTCATCCACGCCTGGTTCGACCCGGAATTGATGCAGAACGAGCCATGGCCGAGCCTGAAATTCGCGCCGGCCGGAGACACAAATTGCGGTTCGGAATCAAAGCTTACGGCAACTTCCGTCAGGCCGTTGGTCGGCGCCATGCATGAATTAGTAAGCGTTATAACCCCGCCAGCCGACAAGAACCAGTTGGACGAACTCGTGCCGGCGGAATTGCCGTAAACAATCGAATTATTCAAATTCAGCGTGCCGGTATCGCTGATCCATACACCGCCGCCGACACCGCCGCCATCCGGCGCTGAATTGCCGGCAATCGTGGTATTCCAGCATTGCGCCAGGACGGACGCGCCGACATGCAGTCCTCCGCCGCGCCGGTCCACACTATTGGCCGCCTGATTGCCGGCGATCAGGCAATTATATAAGACGGCGTTAGCATCAAGTTGTATGCCGCCGGCGTGACTAGAGCTGATGTTATTGGCAACCTGGCAATTGCTGAAACACACCCCGCCGGAACCCGATTGGACATCCAATCCGCCGCCGCCCACGGCTGTGTTTCCGTCAATCCGGCAATTGACAAACAGGGCATCCGCCGCAATATATACTCCCCCGCCGGTGTCGGCACTGCAGGCATTGGATACTATGTCGCAATTCCAATATTCGCCGGGGCTGGCGAGATATATTCCACTGCCGCGGCCGCTGCTTCGATTGCCGGCGATCAGGCAGTTGGTAAATACGGCCGTGCCGGAATGTTGCACGCCCCCGGCATATGAGGCATTGGTATTGCATAATATCCTGCAATCATTCACCAACCGGTTGGGCAGCGCGCTGGCAATGTAAAGGCCCTTGCCATTATTGCCGGATATGACGCAGCTTCGAATGGTTACATTTGACCGCGCAACAATCATACCGCCCACCGGGTTATTGATGATCCCGGTGTTTTCAATGAAGACCGATAAATCCTCGCCGTTGAAAGCAAATGAGGCGCCAATACGCACTGCCGGATCGACATTATTGGATGTCACAATACAATTTTTTATCCAGGCGCCTTCCCGTTCCACCCGGATGGCGGAACCATTTGCGGCATTGCCGCCGATGACCGTAAACCCGTCCAGCATGGCATTGGTTGACGCGCCGGCGGTTTGATTCTGGAAGTAAACACATTGCACGGCGTTGCTGCCGTCAATGAAGGTCTCTTCCGGGCCCTTGACGCTTTGCAACACAATATTCTTATTAATAATCAACGCGGCCTTCAGGTAGTAATGTCCGTTGGTCACCAGCACCGTGTCGCCGTTGGCGGACTTGACGATGGCGTTGGAAATCGTGGCGAAAGCCTGGTCCCAACCGCTGGTCCCGTCATGGCCGCTATCCGCGCCGCCCGGGGCAACAAACCAGGTAGCCGCCGACAAAGGGGAAGCCAACAGACCAACCAGCAGAATCAGCCCTGTAATCGGCGATGAGCAGACACGTTTACAGACGTAATTTTGGTTTTGCATGATAGTCCCCCTTCGCATCATTGATTGAACAATTGTAACATTCAGGCCATTGGCGTCAACGATTTCCGGCGGCGGAATACCGGACCAATCCTGCCAGCGGCCGGCATTCACAACAAAGCGCCGCTGCCGCGGCATGCCGGCCGGTTGCATCCCGGAAAGATCACGGTTCATATTCCGTCGGTGTCATGCCCCGCTCCATCTGCACGGCATCCACCCACATGTTATCGCCCGGATTGCCTATAATCCAGATATAAAACATGTTGCGATGATACAAGCCTGGCGGAATGATATCCGCCACATAATACCGCCGCCACTCGGTTGTTAATTCAAAAGTTTCGCCTTTCCAGGACGCGGAATTGATGCGAGCCTTGACCCCCGGCCGATTGGCGCGCATATACGCCGAAAAGACGTATGGTTCCGGCTGGGACACCTGGGGCGACACGGTGATGCTGAGCGCATCCCGATTGCCGATCCCGGGGATATCGTCTTCGCTGATTACCCGCAGGCATAGATTACCGTGAAAAGGATTGTCGTTGACCGCCGTGAAGAACGGCGCCGGACCGCCAAGCCGGTTTTTCGGTGAAAACTTGTGTTTGCGGTTGATGACCCAAACGTAATCGGGCCAGCCCGGCAATGAACATTCCTCAAAGCTGGAATTCGGCAGAATATTTTTCCGGTCGGGACGCCCCCTGGTGGTAAAGCCCGGCGGCTCCGGCGCGAATTGTTCCGGGTGGCCGTCCGACCTGACCATGATTTCCGGCGGCGCGGAGCCGTCATACGTGTACGCGCAGGTGGCATAGCCGGCCAGGGAATCCTGCAAGGCGCCATTTTTGACGGTGTATGACTTATCGTCAAACAAACCGGCAAGCGTCGCTCCATCTTGAACGCCCGCCAATTCAAAGGCCGCATCTACCGGATACGGCATGCTGTTGGCCGCAAGGAGCGTATATCCGCCCGCGGGATTGGCGAACAAGGCCGCCTGCACTTCCGGAAAAATATTATTGGATGGGTCCAACTGCCCCGGCGCGTAGGCGATGGCGCACGACGGAGCCGGGGCCACGATCATCGGCCCCAACACCCGCATTTCAGCGCCCAACTCGGCCAGGATGTCAAAAGTGGCCTGGTGTCCCACCGGGTAATACCAGTAAACAATCCCCTTCGCGCCATGAATCAACGCCAGGTACGTCTGCACCCGCTGTTCGCGGGGTAAAAGCGCCCGTTTGTATGTTCCGCTGGTGCGTTCCGCCTGCGGCACAATCATGATCGGCTGGCGGAATCGCGCGGGCGCGGCCAGCAAATTGATTTCATGCGTCCTCCGGCTGACCCAGTTGGGCGAACCGATATGGGTCGGACGGCCCGGCGTCCAATAAGGATCGGTCATCAGCACGTCAAACCAATCGGTATATTTATCGCCGGCCGGGATAAACGAGGAATAATTCACAAACGCAGGACGGTATCCGTCCGCCTGCCGGATGATTTCATACACGGCGCGCCCGGCAACGCTGACATCATACACCGTATATCTTGGTTCGTCCCAGGCAAAGTACCCCATGATATTAGGCAAATCACAAACCGACTCAACCCCCTTGACGATCAATGGCGCCTGGCTAACCATAATATCATCCAAAACCATTTGCGTGGCCCGCGCATGCCCGGCTTTTTTCAGCCGGGCATTCACGGCTTGCGCGGATTCTTTGGCCGGGCCAAAGAATTGCCGGGCATAGGGAATGAAATCCAGATTATGCCGGGCAGCCATTTCCGCAAATGATTGCACATCCCGGTAATCCCCGGAGCCGCGATTCCAATGGACGATACAATTGAACACCTGCCCCAATTCCCGCCATTCCGCCGCGTCGTCAAGATTGATCAACGCGCAAATGCCAAATGGGAAATGCGGGCGGCCGTTTTTCATCAAGACCCGGTTGACATGGTCAATCTTCCATTCCAAGCCCGGCCGCGAAGCTTTTTTATCCAGGAACACTTTCTGCCGGGCAACCAGGGCATCATCCGGCAAACAAAGCTCCACTTTGACAGCATGCCGCCCTGCGACCAAGCCGGCCAGGGGAATTTCCAGAACGGTTGCATTCCCGGACACCGCCGCAGACGCCATCACGCCGCCCGACGAATCCCGCGCTTTCAGGCGCAAGTTCTTGTTCAGGGGATTTTTTACCGTCGTCAGACAAATAATTTCAGCGGCCTTTTCGTCCGTGTAGAACGACCGGCCGGCATAAGCCTTCAACAAGTCCATACCCGCCATTCGATCCGGCGCCAGCTCCGCCGATTGCAGCAAGGCGCCGCTCAGCGCATCCCGCACCGTCACCCGCAGCCGACTGGCGCCGGGATGCTTCACCGGCACGCGCAACGGCTCCAGGCGTTTTTCCCCTCCCTGGAAAGACAACGCCGTCCGCCACTCATGCGGCGCGGCCGCATCCGGTATTTCGCAAATCGCCACCTCCGACGTGCCCGGCGTGTCGAAAGCGTTTGCCAACTCCAATTGCACCGTGCATTCCTTCCGCATGATATCGTAATCGCTGACGGTAATATTGCCCAATATCGGAAAAAATGGAGCATTGACTGGAATGTCGCCTAGTCCTTGCATGGGGATGAAATGTTCCGGCTCGTGATAACTGCGGACCAACGGCGCCCAACTGGCATGTTCCCGCTCGTGTCCCATGGAGACATCCTCCACCGTGCTGATTGGGATCATGCGATTGATGCAAAGGTTTATCCGGGCTTGCTTCAAATCGCCGCTGGATGACAGCAAAGCCAGGGGGATGGCGATTTCGGCATTCCATCCCTTGTCGGTCAATTTTGCGGCATAACGCCAGGGAATCGGCCGCTGAATCTTTGATGTTATATCGCTCCCGGCGGCGATATTCCTTCGCGCGCCGCCGTAGCCCGCGGCGTTCAATCCAAACTGGTAATATACTTGGCCTTCCGCGCCCGGATCGACAAATACTTCAACGGAATCATCCCGGATTACATCCAGACTCCTATCCAACACCCTGGTGATGATTTCCGACGGTTTGGGATGAACGATTTCAAACCCGACAAACAGCCAGGTATTGTCCGCCATGAGCATGGCGCGCTGTTCAGTCATGACGTCATTGCCCCCCAGGCGGCGGAATCCTCGAATTTCCGCCGCCTGGCGCCAGGCCGCATCCCCCAACTCACCATCCAGAGCCGGCATACCGACGGCCACCGGTATTTCGCATTCAGCAATGAGCGGGCCATCCGCCCGGGCCGCGGCCGGCCAGAGGCTGATAATATTCACCAGGCCCATTCCGAGGATTAACCTGACCGAACTTGTGATCTTTGTTTGGATTGGATTGAGCATAATATCCCCTCTTTATCATGTTAAGGTAAATTTAACGATTGCCGGCCGCCCAAGACCCAGAAAATAACCCGGTTGGGTGGAATGGATAATCCGGCGCGGCCGTTAAAGTCCTTGACCACGCCGTGTGAAAAATCTGCCAGCAAGGGCGGAATGCGTTCATCATGCCAGCTCAGGTCAACATTGATTGCTGCGTCCGTCGGATTGTAAACGCCCAGGACATGCAAGCCGCCGTCGGACACCAGCAGGCTGGAATCCAGCGCATCCGCGCCTTCCCCGGTCAACTGGACCACGAAATCTCCGGCCAAATCATCAACCAGGGCGCGGAAAAATCCAGCCGGGCCGGAATCATCAAGGCGTTCGCTCAGCCAGACAGGCAAGTAAAGCAGGCGGCCCTTCCCCACATTGCGTTCGAACACCACCGGCCGGCCGGCGGTGGATGTCAGGCGCACCTTGGCGCCGTCCGGTTCCGCGGCCGTAATCTTGCCGCTGAAATTGAAGGCGCCAGCCCCGGCCACGCTCAGTTGAATTTCCTCCGGCGCGCCGGTCCGCCGGACTCCGGCCAGGCCCTGCATGATTGGATTATTCAACACTTCACCTTCGGCCAAGACGCAGCCGCCCTGTTGCAGATAGTCTTGAATGATTGCGGCCATGTCATCCGCGAGGGCGTCATACGACGCCAGGACCAGGACGGGGTATTCCTTCAGATTATCCATGGTGAAATATTTGGACATAACCAGGTCGCATTGAAAATTATGCAGATACACGATGCCCTGCAGCCGGATGTCATATTGCGTGCCGAAATAATCGCCGGCGGCTTTTACCCAGCGTCCCTGGCGGATATCCTCAATCATCCCGGCGCGGTCGCGCAGCAGGGCGGCGCGTTTCGCCGGACGGGCGCGGGCAATCAGGTCGCCCAGCCCGGTATATTCATAAAACTGAAGGTTGCGTTTGGCTTCGTCGTAATATTCCGCCCAGGTATCGGTCCGACAGGGCGGAAACACAATCAACGACTGCAAGCCCCACATCATCTGGTGGTCATGCGCCGTGCCCAGGTCGCGGGTGAGTCCCATGGAAAGGAACCCGGTAGATCCGCGATTATCGAACATGGCGCGCATCAGCTTGCGGAACCACTTGAAGCGGTTGCAGGGTGGTCCCCAGATATCCATGGACTGCATGTCGAAAAATTCCGCGTGGAGTTCCCAGTCATGAGGCCCGCCTTCAAGGCGGGCGATGGTGGAAGCGGCATCGCTGTCCCCGACAATGATCTCAGGATTGACAGCCTTGATAGCGCGGGTCATATCCCGCACCAGATCGGTATAGACATCCATCTCGAAGAAAACGGTGTTGTGATGGGCGGGATCGGCCAGTGATTCCACCCGCGCGGGAGCGGCCGGTTCCATGCCGTATTTAGCCTGAAAGGCCTGCCGGCCGAATTCGCGCACATGCCCGGCGGGATCGTGCGGATTGGCAATCATGTATTTGGTTTCTTCAAACAACCAACACATGTCCAGATCGTAGGCGGCGATTTCCTCGGCGGCGCGGATGGCATATTCACGGAATCGCAGCAAATCCGCCTGCGACTCGACGAATCCCGGCGGCGCCTTATCTCCGAAAAAAATGCTGTTGCCGGAGGTCTTGCCAAGTTTCGACAACATGCCGGTGCCGCCCCACTGGACGCCCATGCCCCGCGCATGCGCCAATTCCAGCAGTTTGCCCAGGTATTCCGAACGCGGATCAGCGTTGTCCAACCAGCGGCTTTTCCAGAACGGCCCGGCGGCATAGACGCTCAGGTAATTGCCGCCGCGGCGTCGCACCCAGTCCAGCACATGCGGCAGATTTTCCCACGGGGTTGCGCCGCCGGTATACAGCGGCTGGGGGCGGCCCCGCGCCGCCAGGCCGTCGTGGTATCCGCGGATTAACTCCCGGTTTAGCCGCGGAACTCGGGCTGACGGCGGAACATCTTCCCTTTTTTGCACCGGCGCCGTCAACACCAGGGCGGGATTATTCAAGGCTCTGGCTTCACGCGGAAACGGCAGCCAGCCGCTGCCTTCCGGCAGGGGCAGCCAGGCGCCGCGCAAGGCGTTGGTCAGAGCGGCCCATTCCGCCTCAACAGATAAATCCATATCCGATTGGACGGCGCGCAGAGACGGCGGAAAACATCCGTCAAATATTTCGCCGACGGTTTGCCCGGTTTGAGTATCCTCCAAGGCATACCAATCCCCGTCAGCGGAAGCCGCGGCCTCGCGCTGCGCCAACACCCCGGCCCGGCTGCATGGAAATCGCTCCACGGCATCCGGTTTGGCCCAGCGCAGGATATCGGGGGGGGTGCCGGCGCCATGGCCGTAGCCGCCGCGGCCTGGCATCCAGTCGGTTGTGATTTTCAAGCCGCTGCCATGGGCCCGCCACTCGAGCGACCGGGCGCCGTTATAAAGCATGATGCTTATGATTGGCTGACCGTCATCTCCGGTATATTCAACCACCGCCCGCACCGGTCCGCGTTCCGCCACCCGGCATCCGGTTATCCGCGCGCCCCGCACATCTATCCGGCTGCCGGGATAACCGTTGCCGTCCGGCCATTGCCCGTGTGAATCGCTCAATTGATTCCCCCCGGGATTAAACCGGGGCGCCAGATACGCCAGCCGGGGCTCGGCCCGGCGCAGCACGGCGCGCAACCGGCAATTAACGAGTTCGATCCGATCATCATATTCCTGCACTATCAGGTCGGCCTTGCCGTCCGGGGGGGGCTCGCCCGCGCCGCCGCAATAAACAAAAAACAGGCGATGCTCATGCGCCAGGAAATCGGCTGCAAAAACAACTTCAACCAGGTTGGTATTCGGGCTGGTTGGGCGCAATTGGAAAGGCACATCTTCGCCCCAGGGCGTCGCCACCCGCACAGAATCGGACGCGGCGCCGCCTAAATCTATGGAAACCAACGCCGGCAAGGCAGCGCGGTCCATCCCCGAAGGCTCGAACACCAGCACCGGCACGCGCCGCGTCCAACGGGCATCCCGCCACGGGATGGATGGGGACGCGCGCAGATACAGCTGATTTATTTCAAGCATGCGGTCCGAGGGCGCATCCAGCGCCGGATAAGAAAACAACCTTTGCATCGTTTCTTCCTGCGTGGATTCCGCGGGATTCATTTCCTGCGCCTGCAGCGTCAACCCGCCGAAAACCGCCGTCAACAGATTTTCCGTCCACCGCTCAATGATCAAACGCGGATGATTGTAAACCCGGGGACGCAGATTAAGCACCGGCATGGCGCCGAAGATCACCCGTCCGGCGCCCTCCACGCCGTCCTGCACAGCCATGGCGGCGCGCTCCGGGTAGTCGCGATCGCACATCAGCGTTTTGACTCCGGCGGCCCGATCGGCGGCCGTCAGCGTGAAATAAGCAAAACCGGCCGATGGCGGCATGCGCTTGACGTCTTTGGCCATGATGGCGGCCAGATCGTTGGGGGTTTTCAACAACAAGTGATTTTCACCGGCAGCAAGCGTCACGTGGTAGCGATCAGGCGGCACTGCCCGCGATGGCACGCGCACGCCCAATTTTTCCAGCGTCTTCGACGCCTGTCCGGCCAGCGGAAACGCCATATGATGCAGATACAGCGTACCGCCGGCTTTGAAAAAAGACGCCAGCGCGGATTGGGTTTCCGGGCGCAAGAGGATATCGGAACGCGCCAGCATCCATAAAGGCGATTGCATAGCCGCCTGTTCCCAGCCGGGGACAAGATCGTCAGGAGCGCAAGCGACAATTTGCAATCCGTACCGGGATGGAATCCATTCCGGGCTGCTCATATGGTCGCCGGTCGTATCGGGATTGCCTTTTTGTCCGATGGCGGTTTGATAAACAAAAACGCTCTGCTTGAACTCATGCGCGTTTGTTCCGGCGCGGACCGATCCCGCGGCCAGCAGTATTGCAAAATTTACGGCAAATGTTTTATTCATTGGCAACCTCCGTTTTAGCCGCCAGAATCGACAAAAACGTGTTAAAAAACTGCCGGCCGTGTTCCCGCATATCCGCCGGCAGCCGGGTGTACCACGGGAACTCAGTCAGGATCGGCACGGTGCTGAAACGCTCCAGGCATAACCGCGGCAGGTAGCCGGCGGGCGCGGGCACCTGGTTGACATTCCAGAATTTCTGATCGCGCGACCGGTCGGGCGCCCGCGCGCGAAATTCATCCGCCAGGTCCGCGTCGCCCGCCCTGAACGAATCCGCCAGATGCGGCCCGGTATTATTATGCATATCCAAATAATACGCCGGACGCAAGCCGCAAATGAAATCCGCCAGGGCCCGGGCGCCGGCATCCGCCCCTGGCCGCACGGCCAGTTCCCGGCCGAAATTCACGCCGGTGGGCGCCAGGCAGCAATGGCCATGCGCCACCGCGTCGGGATTGATCATCGGGAAAAAATGAAGATTTAACTTTGCCAAAATTTCCGCCACGCGATCCGGCTCCGCCGCGGCATATTCCAACCAGCCGGCCATGCAATAGGCGCCGGCGGTCTCGTACCCATGCGCCCGCGTGGTGACCGCCACGCGCCGGCCGGCCGGATTGCCGCAGCGCAAGCATGCCAGCGGCCGGCCTTCCGCGCTGCGCCCGATGTCCATCCGCTCGAACGGCGGCGCGCCGGCAAAGCGCTCCAGCAAGGCCAGGTAATCCCCGACGTCGAACTTCGGGGTGCAGCATAACAGATGCCGGCCGGGCGGAAGCACCACCTTCAAGACCGTCATGGCATTCGAGGATGAAATTGACAGCATGCGCCATGCTTTGCCCGAATCGTAGCCGATATACATGTAATCGCGGCAATAATCGAACTTTGGCTCGGTCCAGGCGATTTTCAGCGGGACCAGCGCCGCGCGCGCGCCGGAATTGACTAATCCCACGTGCAGGTGAAAGGAATAGCCGGCCGGCGCGTTGGCTTCAAGCTGCTGCCGGATTTCGCAAACGCCATCCTGGTCAAACCGCACCATGCCGGCTGTTGCCGGGTTGGCATTGTCGAATCCAACTTCAATTGAGATTTCCGGCTGTTTGGGACTGGCGATCAGCATGCAAGCCTCATTCTGGAGTTCAAGGTTTTAGGTTCACGGTTCCGGGTTCGGTATTCAGCAGCAGAGTTTCCCCGACGATGTCCATCCACCGCCCCAGCATCCCGCGGCGCAGGCGCTGCTGGTATTGAAACCACATGGCGGCGATCCAAAAGCCATCGCGATGGGCATCCACCCATTTCATCAAACGCGAACGGCATTCAACCGCTCGTTCAATCAATGCTTGTTCCCCGCAAGACTGCGCCCATGCACGCAGCTCCGATCCATCATCCGCCAGCACCGGCGGCGCGCCACGCTCAACCAAACCCCAGGCCGCCGCACAGGCTTCGGCATACAAATCAAGAAAAGCCAGTCCCTCCCGCACGAAACCGATGCGGGCGGCGATGGCTGCATCATCCCCGGCGGCAATCCAGGCGGCTTCCAGCTCGGCCCGGCGCGCCCGGCGCCATGCTTCCGGATACAACGCGGCCACGGCCGCCTCATGCCGCAGGCCGGTCTGTTCGAAATTTTCCCAACGTTCCTGGAATGCCATCCAGTATTTTTGCATGGCGCCGGCGGCCGGACCGAATCCCGCCCGGCAGTAATCTTCCAGGATGCCCTCAAAATCAAGCTCCGGATTCCACAACATGCGGGCGGCGGCATAATAGACCAGTCCGTTCGATGCGAAATCCAGGCCGGCCTGCGCCGCGAAATACCGGCAGCCGGCATGATGGTAATCGCGTATGCTCCGGCACAGGATCCGGGCAAAGCCGCGCGGCAGGCTGCCGTTGGCGCCGTTGACGAAGTAATCGTAAATGCCGCGCCGTTCCGCCACATCACCGAGCTGCGCGAGCAGGCGCCGGTCTTCCGCGGCGATCTTGGCGTCCGCGTGCAGGAAACTCATGGCGCAGAACTGGGCCATGACATTCGGATGCAGGCGCACGCCGCGGGGCGGCCGGCGGTAAACGCTGTAAACCAGCATCACCAGCAATTTATCGGGATAAACCCGCGCCACCTGTTCCGCCACGGCATTGGCAAACCGGAATATCCGCGCCGTGATGGCGGCGGTCGTATTGGATGCGGTATCCGCCCCGGCCGACTCGTCGGTCAGTTTTTCCATGGCGGCCGTTTTGTCAGCCGCCCCGGCAGTTTCATCCTGCGCCCGGCAGGCCGGGCACTCGCAAAAGCCCGCGCCGTCGTTCAGGCTGATGCTGAAGGCATCCAGTTCCGGACGCGCGCGGAACTGCGCCATGACATATTCCGCCGTCAGGCGCACCACTGCCGGATTGCTGGTGCAGGGCTGGTTGCCATGCTTGCCGTCCCGGCGCGCCGTATCGCGCGCGCCGTTGATCAGGGCAAAATATTCCGGATGCGCGCGCCCGTGCGCCTCCGGCGGGCAGATCTGGCACCAGCGGTGCCCATCCGCTATGTTTAAGCCGCCCAGCCGGTTGCGCTGCTGCCAGAGTTCCAGCGCCGACAAGGCCGCCGGGCTTACCCCGCCAAATTTCATTTCCGCCAGCCACGGATCGCAGGCGCCGTAAAACGCCCCGCCCAGCCATAGCCGGCGCCAGGCCCAGGCCGGCCGATGCCGCGTTATGCCCGGCGGCCAGGCTACGTTGATTGCCGGCGGACACACGGTCCCGCAATCCCCGCCGGCGCGTCCGACACGGCCCGCACCGACCGCACTGCCGGAACGGCTCGTTCCCGGCCAGAGCCAGCGTACACCGAACGCCTGCTCCAGGAAATAATGCACGGCATGTCCCATGGCGGCGGCGGTGGAAGCGGCCAGGGAAACGCCATCGGCCTGCGCCGATATTTCAAACTCCTCGCGTTCCAGGACGCGTTCCGGGCAAAAACGCAACTCCAGGCGCACCGGCATGGCCCGGCCGCCGTTCGACCAGGCAACCGGCTGCCCGAGGCATTTTTCGCAATGCAAAACCAGATCCGCGATGGCGGCGCGGATGGGTTCCGCATCCTGCGGCGGCTGGACATCCAGCGCAAACCGGGCTTGTCCGTTTTGCACCAGCCAGATTGCTTGATCGGGATGACTCATAGGTTTGCATTGCATTATAATTAGGGCAAGTTATAATCCAACCTGTTTATGGTTTATCCGATTGGATTCTGGTGATGCCGCTGGAAACGCTTCAATACCTGCATCGCACCACGCCGGGGCCGGTCAGCCGCCTGCCATTCAGCGTCCTCTGCGCCGGCCATTACCGCGTTACACCCCCTTTTACATGCTCCATCCGGATCAAGCCGATCGTGCAGTTGTTCTGGAGCTTGCGGGGGTCGGGCTGGATCGCACTGCAGAAGCACCGCCTGCCGCTGCGGCCGGGCGACCTGGCGGTTTACCTGCCGGGCATGCGCCATGAGTGGGGCGCCGGGCGCGGGCCGTGGGAGTTTTTATGGATGAGCCTGGATGGCCCGCTGGCCGAATCCACGGCCGCGGCCTTCGGCTTGTATGCCGAGCGGCATCCGGCCGGGCCGGCGCCGCGCGGATTATTCATGGAATTGCTCAAGTGCCTGCGCAGCCCGGCGCGGGGCAGCGAATCGCGCGCGGCGGCGGCGGCCTTCCAGATCATGGCGCGGGCGGCGCACCGGCCGGCCGATACATCCGACATCCTGGCGGCCGGCGCGGTGGAATTGATGCTCCAGCACTGGCGCGAGCCGACCTTCAACGTCAAGTCCCTGGCGGCCGAGCTGCGGGTCAACCGCTCATCGCTCAGCCGCCGGTTCCACGGCGCCCTGGGGGTCAGCCCCACCGATTACATCCAAAGGCTGCGGCTGCAGCATGCGCTGGCGCTGCTGCGCAACACGAAACTTACGGCGTCGGAGATTGCCCGGCAATGCGGCTTCCGCGAGGCGGCGTATTTCTGCCGCTGGGTACGGCGCGCCACGGGCCAGACGCCGTCCGCCTGGCGCCGCGCCGGCGGGTAAGCAACCGGGCGTCAGGGCAATTCCACCAGCTTGAAATTATCCAGCAGCAATTGCGCGTCGCCTTCGGGCATTTTGAAGATCAGGTAGAAATTTAATTCATCCGAAGATCCCTTGCGCACCTTGGGGTCCTTGGGGGTCTTGCCGACGCCGGGGCAGGTGAATTTCAGGACATTTTTCTGCCAGCTCCGGGAAGTCCGGATGTTGCCGGTGAAATCGTAACGCTCCCAACGGGTCGGGATGGTGCCGGAGCCGGGGAAAGTCTCCCAAGCCGACATCAGCCAGACCGCCTGCTTGGACGGCATCACGGAAGAGAATGAAAATTCGTACTTGTGCCCGATCTTCATTTTCAAGGCCGCTTTGTTCAAGCCGAACCAGCGGCCGCCCTGGACGTTGATATTATGCGGCGCCGTTTCGGAACGGGTCCAACCCAGGTATTGATTGACATAACGGAAATAAACAAACCTTTCCCCGTGCTCGGCGGCGACCGCCGGCACGCCCGGCTGGAGCACGACGGATTTTTCGGCGCTCAGGAGCACCCCGGCGTTGCAGATCATGCCCAGCCAGTCCCAATGGCCGAAAATCCAGCGGCTGATGCTGTGTTCGCGGCCGATCCCCGGCCACCAGCCCTTAGGCGCGAGCAAATCCTTTTCGGTATTGATGCCCTTAATGGCCTCCACGGCGGGGAAACTGGGTTCGGTCTTGGACCCCTTGTTTAAAGACAAGTAAATGCGGCCATCCGTATTGCCCAGCACCAGGTCGAACAACCCATCCTCGTTCCAATCGCAGGGGAAGGCATTGGACATCTTGGAGAATAGATTCTTGCCGCCGACGGCCAGGAAACCGTCGAATTCCATGGCCGCGGGCGCGAGCGTGCTGCGGATGGCGGCCACCATATTCCGGCCCTCCACAGCCTCCTGGGTGCCCTTATACTTGCGGATTTCGCCGGTGCGCGTGCCGACGATCAAATCGTCAATGCCGTCGCCGTTGTAGTCCACCACCGCCGGCGTCAAGTGTTCAAACCCTTCGCCGAAGGCCAAGAAAAATACCTGTTCGGGGATGAAATTCGGGCGGGAGCGCGAGCCGGTATTATACAGGATGCGAACGCTGTTGGCCGAGTAAGTTCCCTCGCCCAGCAGCAGATCCAGGGAGCCTTTTTTACGCCAATCCGCGGCCCACGGACTCATGTAATTGCCGAACAAGAGCGGGCCCTTCCCCAGCATGAGCGGCGGCAGGCGGTCGCCCGAGCGGTCCACCTCGTAGAGCGGCATCACGTAGCGCGGCACGCCCATACTGCGGGTGAAGCGCGGCGCGCGAACGGTGCCGAAATTTTCCAGGACCGCGACATCGCCGTAGAAAGTCCCCACCAGCACATCCAGGTCGCGGTCGCCGTCCCAATCCACCACGTGAATTTTCGAGCCCCAGCCCAGGTAGGTCGGCACGAACTGGCCCTGCGTGAATTTGGGCGCGCCTTTTTCGCCGGAATTGAGGTAAATCCAGAGGAAACCGTAAGTGTCCGCCACCAGCAGGTCGGGCAGGCCGTCATCGTTGATATCGGCTACATTAGGGAAGGACGCCTGCGGGGTGTTGACCATCCGCCCGACATCGTTCAGCACCGGCGAACTCGCGACGTGGACGCGCAGATAATTCTGATCGTCCACGCCGTCCCAGTAATTCCCCAGCGGCGTTGTCGCGTCGCCCTGCGCCTCGGCGGGGAACAGGTTGGCCTGCTGGGCACGGGCGGCGCCGGCGCAGCCCAGCGCCAGCCACAACACCATGCCCAGCCACCGATTGCCATAAGTTTTCATCGTCATGCCATTCATCGTCGTTTTCATTGCCGTGCCCCTGTGGGCGGCCGGCCGGGCGCAGCCGGCGCCGCGGATGCCGGGGGGGCGGACGCGCCGGCAGCGGCTGGCTGCTTGAGGCGCGGGTTATTGGCCGGCAAGCCCTTGGGCAGCAGCCGGAAATGCTTCTGGTAGCGGGTCAGCAGGTGAACCACCACGTTGATGCCGAAACGGAAGGAGTTGTTAACCGTCTCGTCGTTGATGTTGCGGTAGATGATCCCGTTTTCCTCGCGCGGCGACGCCAGGTGGGGCCCGTAAACATGCCGCCAGCTCGGGGCTTCCATGGTGCCGACGTTCACCAAGCCCCACTCGATCTTGTTCTGGCTGTTCAGCCGGGCTTCCCATAAATGGCCGTAACCGTTGAGCGTGTACAGCACGGCCATCTCGGAGCCGATGTTGATCAACTCCACCGGTTCCTGGTAAAAATTCATGCCGGCCGGCAGGCCGATATTCTGGAAAAAAGTCTTGAACAGTTCATGGTCCGTGCCCGGCACCACTTCGAATTCGCGGTCGGGCATGACGCGCTTCATCTCGCGCCGGAACGCCACGTCAAAGCGCGACCGCCGGCCGGCGAGCGAACTATCGGCCCAGACCGCGCCGCCCAGGGTCAGGTAATCCCGGAGGTTCTTCACCTCCGACTCCAACAGCGTGAAATCCTTGTGCCCGGTGAGATACACAAACGGCGGGCGCAGGACGAAAAGCTGGTCGGTGCCCACATCCAGCGTTTCCGGATACAGGTTGGCATCCAGGCGGTCGCGGGACCAGGCGCGAATCTGCAGCATCAGATTTTGCAGGGAGGAAGGATTGCAATTCCAGTCGCCGCCGCGGTACTTGGCCTGAAAGATGGTGAATTTCGCGCGTGTCGCCCGGCCCTGGTTCTGCACATCCCAGACTTTCTGAAAATCGCGCACATTGGCGAAGCGCTGCTGGCGCGCCTGCTCGATTTTACGGCTCATGTCCGTCTCGATCTTGATTTCCGCAACCTTGACCACAGGCGCCACCGGCGGCGTTTCCGTGCGCACGAAAGTGGAAGGCGCATCCACGGTGATCCGCACCACCGGGGTCTTGGTGGCGGTAACCTTGACTTCCTTGTTTTCAACCTTTTCCGGCGGCGGGCGCGGCGGGGGCGGCGTGGGCGGCGGCAGCACCAGCAACTGCTCCACGCCTTCGAAAGCGCCGCGGGTGGCCAGGTAGGTGGTAATTTTATAACCGCCGAAGATCAGTAAAACCGAAAGGTACAAGATCAGCGAAATCAGGAAATAGCGCGAGCGCAGCAGGGCCAGCACTATCACCCAGACGCCCCGGCGGGCGGCAACTCGCTCTTCCAGTCTCTCGATATTCTGTTCGATCTCGATCGCCATAACGTATTCCGCCCGCTATTCGTACTGGTTGGCAAAGAAAGAAAGGTTTTTCACACCGGTCGCCGCACAGGCGTTGAGGACGTCCACGATGCGCTGCTGGCGCACTTTGGGCTGCGGGTGGATGACCACCGGCTGCTTGTCGCCGAAGAGCTGCAGGCATTGCTCGAGCTTGGCGCGCACGGTCGGCAAATCGCGGTCGCCCGGGGTGTCCATGGGAATGTCGTTGCAGAACACCTGGTTGTTTTCCGCGATGGCGAGCGTCAATTCCACCGGCAGGGCCTGCGGCGTCTGGCTGACGCCGCCCGGCACCATCAATCCCAGGTATTTTTCCTCGATTTTCACCTGGGCGGCCGAGATGAAATACAACAGCAGCAGGAACACGCAGTCAATCATCGGTCCCATCTGCAATTCGGCTTCTTCGTCTTTTTCTTCCTTGAAACGCATATACCCGTCCCCGCCTTTACAGGTCCACCGGCAATTCCTTGTCCAGCGTCGAAAACATCATGTTGGGGATGTTGGCCTGCGCCACCGCCGCCATGACCTGCTGGGTGTATTCGTACGGCACGCGCCAATCGGCGCGGATTACCACCCGGAAATTCTTGCTGGCGTTCTGCAACGAGCTGGCCTTGATTAACGGCACCAGGTCGCGCGCGTCCCAGAGCTCATGCGGGCCGGCCTTGTAAATGGCCTGCTGCTGATTGTCGTCCCACTCGACATCCACGATGAACCGGCCGGACTCGTCCTTCTCCAGGATGCCGGATTTCGCCCGGGGCAGCACGACATCCTTGCTGATGCGCTCGGCGTCCAGCGTGCTGACGCTCACGAAATACATCAGCAGCAGGAAGGTGCAGTCAATCATCGGCCCCATGGCGATGGAGCAAGGCGGATCGTCTTCCGTCGACCATTTTGGTTCTTTTCTGGCCATGGATTCCCCCCCTCCCGCTAGTCCGTCATTCCCAATCCATTTCCGTCTTGCAGTACGGGCAGGCTTTCACGCCGACCTTGATTTCCTTTTTGCAATTGGGGCAGGGCACCTTATCCCCCGCCGGCGCCGACGCCGGCGCCGCGTCCGCCGCCGGAGCGTCGGTCACGATTGTCAGATCTTCCGGCAAACTGGCGAAATCCACCGACTCCAGCACTTCGATAAAAGCGTCCTGAACGGAGGCCATGACTTTTTTCAAGCGCGCCAGCAGGATGAAATAGGCCATCATACAGGGAATGGCGATGACCAGTCCGCCGTAGGTGGTGATCAAGGCCTCGCCGATATCGCCGGCGAGCTTGGTGGGATCGCCCACGGCGCCGCCGAAGGCCATCGCGTTAAACGCGCCGATCATACCGGAAATCGTGCCGAACAAACCCATCATCGGCGCCACCCCGGCATTCAAGGAGAGGTAAGAGAGCTTGATCTTGAAATCGGCGCTGATGTTGGCGGCCGCTTCGATGGCGGTTTCTTCCACCGCGTCCCGCCCTTTGGGCAATTTTGACAGCGCCGCCGCCAGCATGCGTCCCAGCGGGCTGGGACTGTCGGCGGCCGCGCGCCAGGCCTTCTGGTAATCGCTGACGGAGAGGGCTTCGCGCACCTGGCGCAGAACGCTATCCGGGCAAAACACCTTTTTGCGCATGCGCACCAGCACTTCAATCAAAACGGCCAGGGCCCAGATCGCCAGCAGCGAGAGAGGGATCATGGTGATGCCGCCCTGCTTGAAATAGTCCATGAAAGTTGTCGGCCGCCCGTCCGCCACCTCCTGCGCCCAAGCCGCCCATGGGCACGCCAGGCAGGCCAAACCCAGCAGTCCGAACAGCATCCAAGACCGTGCATAACGTTTCTGCATGACGATATCTCCTTGCTTATTAATGGTAAATCACGGCTGGTCCGCGGCGGCCGCTTCCCGGGCTCTGGCGCCGGCCGCCTGTCGGACCGGCTCCGCCTGCTTGGCGAGGGCATGGTCGGGATAATTGTCGTTCAACTCATTCAACAGCCGCTCCGCCTTTTCGAATTGTTCCAGCGAGTTGAACACCAAACCGGCGCGGTAAAGCGCTTCGGGGTACGCTTTCGGGTCCGGGTACAGGGCGATTACCCGCAGGTAGGCGTCCAATGCTTCCGGCAATTGCTGCTGCGCTTCCAAGGCCCGGCCGATGCCGAGGTATGCGCCGGCGGCGAAGACGACCTGTTCGACCGGCGGCTTCAGTTGCGCGTCAAACGGCGCCGCCAGTTCGCGCAAATCCGCCAGGGCTTTTTCGTAATTTTTGTTCAGCAGTTCGATCTCCGCCATCCCCAGCCGGGCGTCCACCGCCAGGTCGGACTCCGGATACGCCTTCAGAAAGGCCTCAAACGCCCTGGCGGCGGCGGTCAAATCCTGCCCTTGCAGGCAGGTCCGGCCGAAATACAGCAGGCCTTTCATTGCCCAATCCACGTCCAACCCCTGGTATTGAAAGACCACCCGGTCCAGATTCTGCCGGGCCTCGCGAATATTGCCGTGCTCATAGGCGGCAATCCCGCGGGTGACGGCCGGCGGCGGCTCCACCCGCATCTGCGTTACCGCCGCGCGGGGAATGGTAATCACGCCCTTGCCCGGCAGTTCGAACTGGATGCCGTCGGCGGTCACCGCCTTGACGGTGCCCCGGTAGTTCTGCTGGCGGGTGGCTACGATGTCCTCCGCCCGCGCGCAGTTAATGCCGGCAGCCAACAGGCCGGCTGCCGCCAGGATGGCGGTGATACCCGCGTGTAAAAATCTGTCCCGGTTAACGAATCGCATAGTCAGCCTTCTCCGGAAATTGAAAATTCCCGGTGCTTACCCTAATCCAGCCGCCGGTTTCTGTCAAACAGAAAAAAAACATCCGAAAAAAATTCTCGCGCTGCGGCTGGAAATGTGTATAAATAAAGACGCCGTTCAGGCTGCCGGCAACGCTCATGCGCGCCCGACCGCCGGGCGGTCCCCGACAAACGCCAATTGAGGAGAGCATCCATGCATTATTACAAGCAAACCGGCAAATGCCTTTGCGCAGCCATCGTGGCCGCCACGGCGCTGGCCGCCTACGGGCAGACTTTTGACGAACTGGCCGCCGCCGGCGAAGACGCGGCGAAAGCCGGCCGCTACCCCGAAGCCATCCGGCTCTACGAAAAAATCGTGGCCGAGGGCAAGACCTACGAAAACATCATGTTCATCAAGTTCGAACTGGGCTGGGCGTATTACCTGGTGGGAAGTTTTGATAAGGCTATCCCGCTCTTCCTGGACCTTTCCGGCGTCCGCGCGCCGAGCGAGGGCATGAAACAGCAGTCCATCTTCCTGATGGCCGAGTGCCACGCCCGCCTGGCCGACAGCCAGCCGGAAGGATCGGCCGAACGCAAAAAAAGCATCGAGGAATCGCTGAAACTGCATACCCAGTTTCAGAAGGATTATCCCAAAAGCCCCTTCATTCCCCAGTCGCTTTACGGACGCGCCTTCGCCTACTACCTGGACGGACAGTTGGATAAGGCGGAAACCGACCTGAAAACCGTGATCACCGACCACCGCACCTCCTCCACGGCGATCGACGCCTATTACCTGCTGGCCAGCGTCTTCAGTCAGCAGGGCCTGGCGCTGGTGAAAGCCGGCAAGCGGGATGCAGCCAAGCCGTTTCTCGACAAGGCCCGCGAACTGTTCAACCAACTGGCCAAGCAGCAAAACAACCTGGCCATGGCCAACGACAGCACCTTCGCGCTCGCGGAGACCTGGTTCTCCGCCGGGCTTTACCTGGAAGCCATCCAATATTTCCGCGAAGTCCGTTCCAAGATGGAAGTGCAGCAGAGCCTGCGGAAATCGCTGGAGGAACTGCAAACCAAGCTCGCGGCGCAGATGGCCAAGCGGGAGGATACCACCCAGACCAAAACCGAGCAAAACCGGCTCGCGGCGCAATTGGCGGCCGTTAACGAAAGTCCCGACCGCATGATTTCCGCCTACCTGCGCATCAGCGAATCCTTTTACCGCATGCAGCATTATGACGAAGTCCGCATCATCTGCCGGCACCTGATGAACTTCACCGAGGATGTCCTGAAAAAGCAGGCCAACATGCTGCTGCTCAACACTTACATCGAGGAGCGCCAGGCGGCGGATGCCGCGCGTGAATTCACCGAATTCCAGCAATCCTTCGGATTGGACCCCATGGCGGAAAGCGTCAGCCTGGCCATCGGGCAGCTTTTCCTGGCGCGGGACGAACTGGAACCCGCCCTGACGCATCTGACCCGCAGCGTGGAGGATTATCCCGAGGCCAAAACCTTCGAGGATGCCCTGTATTTGAAATTCACCGTCGAATACATGCTGACCCGCCATGCCGACGTCAAGGCCACCGCCGACCAATACGCCGCCAAGTTCGCCAAGGGCAAGTACCTGCCGCTGGCGCTGTATTACAAGGGCATGAGCCAGGCGGCTCTGGGCGAATCCGAGGAAGGACTCGCCACGCTGACCGACGTGCTAACCCGTTTCTCGGAAAAAACCGAGGATTTCGACAACGTGGATGAAGTCGCCCTGCAAAAAGGCGTCCTGCTGATGCAGTTGCAGAAAACCGACGAAGCCATCAAGCATTTCCAGCAGTACATCGAGCAATACAAGGAGAGCGCCTACCGCCCCTACGCCCTGTATCAACTGGGCATGGCGCTGAACAACGCCGACCGGTTTGAAGAAGCGCAGACCTTCCTGCGCCAGGCGGCCAAGGAACATCCGGAACACGCCATCGCCCCCGCCGCCATGTTCCAGGTCGGGGTCATGCACTTCCAGAAGGAACAATTTGAAGAAATGGCCGCGGTCATGCGCGAAATCCTGCAGATGTTCCCCGACCGCCCGATCGCCACCGACGCTTATTTCTGGCTCGGATTCATCGCCAAAAAGGACGGCGCGTTTGACGATGCCGTCGCCAACTTCGCTAAAGCCGTGGAAAGCAACCCCAGCTCCGAGCGCGCCCCCGAATGCCTGCTTTTCGCCGGCCAGGCGCTCAACGAGAAAGCCGACAAGATGGGCGTGCCCGCGGTGCTGCCGGAAGAGCAGCGCCGGATATACCGCGAAACCCGCCTGGCGGCCGCGCGCAAGTTCGAGGACATGCTGGCGCAATACCCCGCCGCCGAGAAGACGCTGGAAGCCATCCCCGGCATTGCCGCCAGCATCTTCGAGCTGGTGCGCAGCAAGCAGATGCCCCCCGAGGAGGCGGTCGCCTGGTTCAAAGAAAGCCGCGCCCGGCACCCGGACAACGCCGAATTGCAGGCGCAGTTGCTTTTCAGCTACGGCAGCTACTTCATGAAAAACCGCGAACAGGCCCAGGCGCTCGCAGTCTTCAAGGAATCCATGGCGCTCCAGCCCAACGTGCGGCTTTCGCCGGAAATGCTCACCGATTACGCTGAAGCCTTGAAGGACGCTGGCAGCCTGGCCGACGCCGAGAAGATTTACAACAAGATTATCGCCGACTTCGCCGATGCTCCGCTGGCCCTGGCGCCGGCCTGGTTCGGCCTGGCCGATATCAAGTATCTTGAGAAAAACTACGACACCGCCCGCGAATATTTCGAAAAAGTCCTGGGGGATTATCCCTGGTTCAAGCGCGGCAAGCAGGGCCGGGTCAAGCTGGCGGCCATCTACGAAATCAACGAGAATTACGAGGAAGCGGAAAAACGGTTCACGGAAGTCTTCAACGAGGAAACCGGCGAACCGCGCCTGGCCGCCTCCCTGGGCGTCGCGCGCTGCCAACTGGCCCGGGCGGAACGCCTGAAACGCGCCGGAGACCAGTCCTGGCAGGGCATCGTCAAGGTGGCTTCCGAAAATCTGACCAAGGTCACCGTGCTCTTCGAGGCCTATCCCGAATACGTCTCCGACGCCTTCCTGCAACTCGGCCGCGCCTGCGAGATGGTGGGCGATGTCAACCAGGCCAAGGAAATGTACAAGCGCGTCGTGGACAATTACGCCAAGTACCCGGCCGCCAAACCCGCCGGCGAACAACTCCGGCGCCTGGGCGGGTGACAATTCGACGCCGCGCCGGCCGGTCAGCGCAATTCAATTGTCATGGCGACTTCCGGGCAGGTAAACGGGGAATCGTACTTGGTGCAATTGACGCACCCCATGTAAAGCTTGTGCATCAGCTTTTCCTTGGGCACCTCGCGGAAGCCGAACCGGCGGAAATATTCCGGCGAAAAGGTCAGCACCACGAGCTGCGCCGGGTGATAAGCCCGCACGTGGCGGATGATCGCCCGCACCAGGGCTTCCCCCACCCCGCGCCGCTGGAATTTTCGGGAAACGGCCACGGATTTAATCTCGATCGAAGGTTCCGTCACATGGCCGATTTCCGGCAGAATCTGCCAGGACGCCGTCCCGGCCAGCCGGCCGCCGACTTCCGCCACCAGGAACCGATCGATGTTCTGGACGATGTCGCTCACCGAACGCGCCAGCACCTCGCGCGGATGTTCCTTGATCAGCTGGTAGATTTCCGCCGCATCGCCGAATCCCGCCGGGCGGATTCGGACAGCGGCTGGTTTGTTTTTGCGCGCCGGCATATTTCAGTCCTCCCGCATCCTGTTCCGTATCCCATCCCGCGCCGCCGGACCGCGGCGGCTCAATTCCACGGGTAACATAACAAGTCTGCCGGCGGATGCCAGTAAATTTTATCGCGGGACCGCAACCATCGGCCCAACCGGGGCGTGTTTAACTTGAACCTGAATCCGTGACGGAATTTTATGCTGTTACGCCTGGCCGCCGGCGGCCGCCGCCAAGCCGCGCAAGGTTTGCGCGTCTGCCAGGAACTGTTCGGGCGCGCCGCCGGCAACGAATTCCAGCAAGGCATAGCGCCGCGCCGGCGCCGCCGGCGCGGCGAGGGCCAGGTATTGACGCCAGGCTTCGGCGCCCTCCGCCAGCGGCCGCTGCCGGCGGGCCGCCGGATCGAAATAGTGCACATGCAGATGCGCCAGATGCCCTGCCAGCCGGCGCAAATCAGCGCAGCAGTCCGCGACGGCCCGTCCTACCGGCGGCTGCCAGTAAGTCCGCACCCCTGCCGGACCAACCTCTTCCAGCAATTGCATGGCCGAAGCGGCGGTATCAGTCAGGGTATTGACATGACATTCCAGGGCCACCATCAGACCCGCTCCGCCCGCCAGGGCGCCAATCCGGCGCAAATCGCCGGCAATCAGGGCGCGATATTCCGGCGTGGCCGATGCCGAACCCCGGACTCCGGCCCAGACCCGGATCACGGGCGCGCCCAGCGCCTGCGCCGTGGCCAGAACGGTTGAAAACGACAGGCCTTCGGCCTCGCTTTTGCCAGCCCGGTAGTACGATCCGTACGACGCCACCGCCAGCCCGGCATCGGCGGCGAGGGCGCGCGCTTCCCGCGCGCCGGCGCGGTCGCCGTGCGGCACATGCACATCCCCGCCCCACTCGATCGCATCCAGCCCGGCCGCCGCGGCCAGATCCACGATTTGGCGCGGAGTCAACTGCCGGAAGGTCACCGATGCCAGCCCCGTCAGGAATATTTTTTCAGGTTGCATTGTTTTAGAGTGAACCAGGGATACAGACGATTCCCGAACGCAGCCGCAACGACACAACGAATGATTTCGATCTTACGGGAAATAGTCAAGGTTAAACGTGAAAACGCAGAAAACTATACAAGCCGTTTTGGCGCACGTATCCGCCCGCCCCCGGCGAACTCGCCTCGCCGGCGCGCAAGGTTGAGTTCAGCAGCGGCATTCTTACGACCTCATTCACCGGCGGGACAAGCCCGCCGGGGTCTCCGGGCGGGATTTCCGACATCAATTAAAATTATGGCGTTGAAATCCTGCGCCGGAAGGTTACAATGCAATTTGTTTTACCCGGGAAGGCCGGGCATACAGAGGGCAAGCTATGTGTAAAAAATTCTTGCAAGGATTATCGTTTATGGGACTTAGCCTCGCGGTCGGCGCCGCGCCCGGCGGCGCGGCCGGCATCAAGCTCACGGAATCGGAGGAAGCCGGCGTAAAACTCTACCGCATGGAAAACGGTTATTACGACGCCGTCTTTGCCCCGGCGCAGGCCATGTTCCCGCTTTACTTCAAATACAAGCCGACCGGCAAAGACATCCTGGTGCGCAAGCCCGACGCGGCCGCCAGCTTCCGCAGCCGCGACGGCATTCAATTGTGCCTGCCCTGCGTAGGCGGTATTCCCGACCGCCTGACTTCCAAAGGTTACCTGAACACCGCCGTGTGGGAAACGACGGCGACCGTCCAGGACGGCCGGGGCGTCCTGGTCTCCCGCGCCGCCATTGGCTATAACGACCCGATTTCCGGCGCGCCGGCGCGCCTGGCGGTCACCGTGACCGTGATCGGCATGGCCCGCAGCAGCCGGCTGCAGACGGATTTTGCGATCGAAAACACCGGCGGGCAGCCGGCGCGATTGATGTTCGTCGCGCACGCGCGCCTGGCGCCGGAAGGCGCCTACCAGGAAGGCGATTACATCTGGGCGTCCGCCGATCGCTGCTGGATCAGCGACTTCCAATGGCCGGCGCTGGCGGCCGCCGGCGTCGTTCCCCACAGTTGGACCGCCTGGCCGGTGCCGGGCATGGACACTTTCGCCCCCAAGGCGCCGGCGGAAAAACGCGGCGATTTCGCCTATGCCTTCATCCCCGCCAACTGGCTGGTGGTGGGAAATGACCGCACGGAAAATTTTGTGGTTTTCCAATCCTCGGGGATCAAAATCGGCAAGCGTTTCCAGCCGTCGCCCTACTTCTGCGTACTGCGCCGGGATGGCGACTACCTGGTGGAAGTCGGCGTTTCCCACGAATTGGACGCCAGGTATTGGGAGCATCCCGGCGCCGTGGCCACCCTGGCTCCGGGTGAAATCCTGGCCTACAGTTTGCACATGGCCGCCGGCCAGGGCTTGCCCCGCGCCCTGGCCCAGCGTATCCTCGCCGTCCGCCCCGACCGCATTGTCTGCCAGCCCGACCAGGGCGCGGCCCGATTCATCTATCTGGAAGAGCGGCACTGATGATGAAAGGGGCAAAGGATCAAAGGCGCAGAGGATCAAAGCGGCAGGGGAACGGTGTCTGCCCTTCAACATTCCGCGGCTAAAAATTCAGCCGCGCCTTGCGGGAACCTTTTACAATCCGCCCGATCACTTTGGGCGTCGCGCCATGCGCGGCCAGTGCGCGGATGGCGGCCGGCTGGTCGGCGGCGCGGACCGCGATGACCATGCCGATGCCCATGTTGAACACGCGGTACATTTCCCCGGTCTCGATGCCGCCGCGTTCCTGGAGAAACCTGAAAATCGCCGGCACGCGCCAGGCGCGGCAGTCAATCACGGCATCGGTGTCCGCCGGCAGCATGCGCGGGACATTATCCACAAAACCGCCCCCGGTAATATGCGCCATGCCCAGCACCGGCACCTGGCGCAAAAGGGCCTGGACCGGCGTCAGGTAACTGCGATGCACGCTCAACAACACGTCCGCCACCCGCTGGTTGGCGCCCGGCAGCCGGTCCTGCAGGCGCAGGCCGGCGGTCTCGAAAATCACCCGCCGCGCCAGTGAAAATCCGTTGGTGTGCAGGCCGGAGGAAGGCAGGCCCAACAACACGTCGCCGGGGCGGATGCGGCGGCCGGTGATGAGCTTTTTCCGGTCCACCACGCCGACAATGGTGCCGACCAGGTCGTATTCCCCGGGCGGGTACAACCCCGGCATTTCCGCGGTTTCCCCGCCCAGGAGGGCGCAGCGATTCGCGCGGCAGGCGCGGCAGAGTCCGCGCACAACGGACTGGAAGACCCGGCCGTCAAAGCCGGACACCCCGAAATAATCGAGGAAGAACAAGGGCGCCGCGCCATGCACGAGAATGTCGTTGACGCAATGATTGACCAGGTCCTGGCCCACGGTATCGTGCCGGCCGGCCATCACGGCAACCTTGAGCTTGGTGCCCACACCGTCGGTGCTGGCCATCAACACCTGGCCGCGTCCCGGCGCGGCGAACATGCCGCCGAAAGCGCCGATTTCGCTCAGCACGCCCGGGGTACGGGTGGCGCCGACAAGTTTTTTCACCGCGCGCAGCGCGCGCATCTTGTTTTCGATATCCACGCCCGCCGCCCGGTAAGCCGAATGTCTGGCTGTCATGATTGCTTTGCTCCTCGATTGCGGATGATCCGCGCCACTTGCCGCAGCATACCCACGCGCATGCGCGGGTATACCACCGCGTGCTCGCGGACATCTTCCCCCCATAAGCCACGCCCGTTGGAAAACACCAGGCCGTCAAACGGCGCGATAAAGCTCCACAAATTCTCAAAGGTTTCCAGCGAAAACACCCGCGCTGCCACCTGGCCCTTGCGCGCCCAGGCGCCGGGCGGAATTTCGCCGATCAGCAGTCCTTCGGCGTCGGTCACCATCACGGCATCCTTGCCGCCCTGCCGCAGTTCATACTGCACCGGCGGCAATTCCGGGCGGCCGGGCAGCATGCCATGAAACTTGAAGCTGTTGAGAATCCCGCGGCGGCCGGAAGCCGCGGACGCCGGATCGACAAAATTCTGCGGCGGCAATTCCGCGACGATCAGCGGGATACCGGCATGGAAAGCGCGCACAGAGCTCATGCCGGCGGCCGGGTCCGCCAGGCGCGGCGCCCGCAATTGATAACAGGGCAAGCCGAAACTGCGCAGGAACGCGGCATGCTGGCGCATGCTCCAGGCCAGGGGCGCGAAGGCGGAGGTCCAGCCGTGCAGGTCGAGGCACCAGTCGGCATGCCGCAGCCAGGTTTGCCAGACCGCCTCGGCCGCCGCTGCGGCATACGTGGCGGCCGCGGGAGATTCACGCCAGCACCGGTCCATGTTGTAATTGAAATCGGGAGCGGTGTCCGCGCGCGGTGTCAGCATGTTCAAGCCCATGCGGCGATAGCGAAATTCCTCGACGGGAAAATCCTGGCGCCGCGACAGGACCGCCAGCGGATTCAAGACCGGCAGAAACACCGCCGTGCCCTTCAACGCGTGCGGATCCAATTCGTGAAAAACCTTCTCGATGGCCGCCACGCCGTTTAATTCCCGGCCGTGCTGGCCGGCCATAATCACGGCCAGCGGGCCGGCGCGCGCGCCGGTGACTGTCAAGACCGGCAAACGCGCCTTGACGGACTGGACATAATGCGGCATCTCCAGGAACGAACGGTGTTTCCCCGGCCGGCGCCGCAAGGCAAGGCCGCCGCCGCTTCGAATGATTTTAGCCATGTTTCCCCATCCTTCCCGACCCGCCGGCGCACCGGCGCACGATTTTGTCCCGGCGGTATCCGCCGGACGACCGCCCGGGGTTACGGATAATCCGCCGCCACCATGTCCAGGATCCGCGCGCCATATTCGCTGAAAACACGCAAAAACAACGTCAGCATGAACCACACCGCCACCAGCATGCCGGCCACAATGGCGTATTCCGCCATGGCCTGGCCGCTCCGGCCCGGCCGGCGTTTAAATAAATTGACCCTGTTATCCATGGCGCTTATAATGCAGCGCACACAATGAAACAAAAACACTCTGATCTGTCAAACACTTCCGCCACTCCGGCCGCAGCCAAGCATGGACGATGCGCCTAAATTCAAAGGGTTTGAAATTCTTGAAACCCTGCCGCGCGGTGGCATGAGCACTGTTTACAAGGCCCGCCAGATATCGCTCGAGCGTATCGTGGCCCTGAAAACGCTTCCCCCCAACCTTGCGCGTCATCCCGGCGACATTGACAAGTTCATTTACGAAGCCCGGATCACGGCCAGCCTCAAGCATCCCAATATTGTCCAGGTGTATGACTTCGGCAAAACCGAGGATGGCGTCTATTATTTTGTCATGGAATTCGTTTCCGGGTACAACGTGGCCCACTGGATCCGGCGCAAGCAGCGGATTTCTCAGGAAAACACCCTGCTCATCGCCCAAAGCGTGGCCGACGCCCTGAAGTACGCCTGGGAACACGACCGCATAATCCACTGCGATATCAAGCCTGACAACATCATCATTGACAGCGACGGCTCGATTAAAGTTGCCGACCTGGGCCTGGCCCGGAGCATTCATTCCATGGCTGACAGCGGCGAAACGGGCGTGGTCTTCGGCACCCCGAACTATATCGCCCCCGAGCAGTCCCGCGGCGACGCCGCGCTGGACTGCCGTACCGATATTTACGCCCTGGGCGCCACCATATACCACTGCCTGACCGGCCGGATGCCGTTTGCCGAACTGCCGCCCCAGGAAATCATGGATCGGCAAATCACGGACACCATACCGGATCCCCAGGAGATTCACCCGGCCATCGCCACTGGCAGCGCCTGCCTGATTGAAAAAATGATGCGCAAAAATCCCGCCGACCGCCAGCCGGACTGGGACGCGGTGATCCAGGACATCATCCAGGTGCGATCCGAAAAATTACCGGCGGGCGATTTCCGTCAGTACCTGCCCAGCACGGCCCGGCGCTGCCAGTTGCGGGAACAGCACCTGCGGGACATCTACCGCCTGCTGGACCAGCAGATTACCCGGCGCACCGACGGCCTGCCGGAAGGGCGCTACCTGCGCGGATACTGGCTGGCGGAATCCCAGCATCCGCGCCCCCTGCCCCGCGCGACGCCCCGGCCGGCCGCCCGGCGGACGCTCCTGGAAAAAACCGCCGCCATCCTGCTGTTTACGGCCGTGCTGGTTTTTGCCGGCCTGATCCTGCGCCGCTGGCCGGCGCAGGGCCGCGCCCGCGGGACCCAGCCGCCGGCGGCGCCGGCGCCGCCGGCGGAGGCTTCCGCGCCGGCGCACGATTCGCCGGCGCCGGTCATGGACGATCAACGGGACCAGTTGGCGCGCGAGCTTTACGACACCACCCTGCAATGGCTGACGGAGCATCCGGGTCTGTTTAACGAAGCCATCCGCAAGTTCGAACAGGTTGCCGCCGACACGCGGGGCACCCATTACGCGGCCCTGGCGCTGGAGCAGGCGCAAAAGCTGCGCCAGGGCAAAAACCGCGCCATCAACCGGCTGATGCAGACATTGCGGGACCAGGCCGAGCAATTGGGCGCCCGCCATAATTTCGAAGAGGCCGCCGCGGTATTCTCCGGATATAAAGGCGAATTTGCCGCCGAAACCGCCAAGCAGCGCCGGGCCCAGGCCGAAACATGGCAGGCGCGCGCCACGGCGCACCGGAAGGAAAAGCAAGTCCAGCAAGAGGCGGCTTCGCGCCAATGGCGCCAGGTGCTGACGGCGGTGGCGGACGCCGTGCTCACGGAAAACTTCGAATCCATCGGCGAACGTCTGCAAGCGGCTTTCGGCGACAGCAACCTGGCGGAACACCGCCTGGAACTGCGGGAGATGGAGTCCCTCTGCCAGGCGGCCGCGGAATTGGATCGGCGGCTGCTGGCGACCTTCCTGCCCCAGAAGGGCCTGACGCTCGATCTGCGCCTGAAACAGGGGGTGGATAAACTGACCATCCGCGAAGTGACGGACAAGTCCGTCCTGGCGGAAAAAATCAGTCCGGTCGGCGGCGGCTATGCCATTCAGCCGCAGGAGGTGCGCCTGGCGGATTTGACACTGGTGGAACTGCAGGAACGCCTGGGGTCTTCCACAGCGCCTGAAACCTCGCTCCTGCGCGGCATGCTGGCCATGCGCGAGAAGAATTTCGATGCGGCGGCGCGCGCTTTCGAAAACCTCGGGGAACCGCTGGGTTCCGTGCTGGCCAAGGCCGTGACGCACCAGCGCAACCGGCAGCGCGAACAGGAAGCCTGGGCGGAGATGGCTCAAATCCTGGCACGCGTGCAAATCAAGCTGGAAGATCCACCGGGGAACGGCCAACTTGCCGCCCTGCTCAAGCAGCGTAAATTCTCGGCCCTGGAAGCGCGCTTCATCAACCATGCCGCCGCCGTCTTCCAGGCGCGTTACGCCGGCACCGATTGCGCGCGGCAGGCCGAACCGCTCTGGCAAATCGGCCGCGCCGCCGCCGCGGCCGCGGATGCCGGCGCGAACGGATCGGGAGCGGACCCCGACGCCGGCCGCACCCCCCATGCCCTGCTGAAAACCAGCCTGGCCAATCACAATCCCGGCCTGCAGGAACATGAAATTATCTGCCAACTCGATCCGCAGGGCCAGCCGGACCGCCTGGAAATCGTTTCCCCAAAAATCAGAACCCTGCAACCACTGGAACAGATTCCGCGGCTGCGCGAACTGATTTGCGGCGGGCAACGGCCGGCCAACCGCTCGGACACGATCATCCTGGCGCCCCTGGACGATTTGGAGCCGCTGCGCAACCTGCCCCTGCAGACCCTCTCCCTGGCTTATACCCGCGTTAGAAACCTGGCGCCCATCCAGGGCATGTTATCCCTGACGCGCCTGAGCCTGGCGCAGACTGACGTCGCCGATCTCGCCCCCCTGTCCAATCTCCGCCTGACGGCGTTGGATATCAGCCACACCAAGACCGGCGACCTGGCGCCGTTACAGGACATGCCGTTACGGGAATTGAACCTGAACCACACCGGCATCGCCGATATCGGCGTCCTGCGCGGCAAATTCCTCGCGGATTTGCGCGCCGCCCATACCCGCATCCGCGAATTGACCCCCCTGGCCGGCATGCCATTGAATACGCTGGACATCCGCGGCGCCGCCGTCAGCGATTTGAGCCCGCTGGCCGGCATGCCGCTGGAACGGCTGGACCTGGCCGGCACCCAGGTCAACGATCTGAACCACCTGCACGGCATGCCGTTGAAATACCTGGATATCAGCGGCACGGAAATCAAAAACATCGCCGCCCTCCGCGGTATGCCGCTGCGCTTCCTGAATATTCAGCGCACCGCCATTAAAGACCTTTCCCCGCTGCAGTACGCCGGCATCGAAGAAATCTGGCTGGATTACCAGCCCTTCCGGAATCAGCGGGATACCGGCCGCGCCTTCACGGAAATTTTGCGCCAGATGCCCGCCCTCACTACGGTCAATGGCATGCCTTGGCGGCCGAATGGCGACCGCCGCAATCGGGAGTGACGTTATGCGATATATCAGCACCCGCGGCGGCGACACCGCCGATTTTTCCGGCGCCGTGCTGGCCGGACTGGCGCGCGATGGCGGGTTGTTCATGCCCGCGGCCATCCCGGATGTCCGCGCCCGCCTGCCGGACTGGCGCGCGCGGCCCTACCCGGAACTGGCCTGGGAAATCATGCGCCTTTATGCCGGCCTCCCGCCGGAAGACCTGCGCCGGCTGATCCAGAACGCCTGCGCCGCGTTTGCGCACCCGGAAATCACGCCCCTGCGAAAGTTGGGCGGCTTGCGTCTGCTGGAACTGTTTCATGGCCCGACGCTGGCCTTTAAGGACCTGGCCCTGCAATTTCTCGGCGGCCTGTTCGAATATCTCCTGGAGCGCAACGGCGGGCAATTGAATATTCTGGCCGCCACCAGCGGCGACACCGGCAGCGCGGCCATCCATGGCGTCAAGGGCCGCGCGCGCCTGCGCATTTTCGTGCTCTACCCGCACGGCCGGATCAGTCCCGCGCAGGAACTCCAGATGATCACCGTACCGGACGCCAATGTGCATACGCTGGCGCTGCAGGGCACCTTTGACGATTGCCAGCAGATCGTGAAAGACCTGCTCGGCGACCTCCCGTTCCGCGACCGCTGCCGCCTGGGCGCGGTCAACTCCATCAACTGGGCGCGCATCCTGGCGCAGGTCGTTTACTACTTTTACGCCGCTTTCCGCGCGATGGATGAAACCGGCTGCGCCGGCGTGCGTTTCGCCGTCCCCACCGGAAATTTCGGCGATATTTTCGCCGGCTACATCGCCTGGCGCATGGGGCTGCCCATCCGCCGCCTGGTGCTGGCCACCAACGAAAACGACATCCTGGCCCGATTTTTCCAGACCGGCGTCTACGAACGCGGGCCGGTGCGGGCGACCGTCAGCCCGTCCATGGATATCCAGGTGGCCAGTAATTTCGAACGCTACCTTTATTGCCGGCTGGAGGGCGATGTCCGGCAACTGCGGACCCTGATGCAAACTTTTGCGCAAACCGGCCGGCTGCAGTTGCCGGCCGGGCCGGCCGGCGTGATCGATCCGCTGTTCTGTTCCGGATCGGCGGACACCGCGGCTACCCTCGCGGTCATCCGCGACTGCCATGTCCGGCACGGCTACCTGCTCGATCCGCATACCGCCGCCGGGGTGCACGTCGCCCGGCAGTTCCTGCAGCCTGGCGAACCGATGATCTGCCTGGCCACCGCCCACCCGGCCAAGTTCGGCGAGGCGGTCCGCCAGGCCGTCGGGAGCGATTTAGCACGCCACCCGGCGCTGGACCGCCTGGCCCGTCTGCCGGCGCGCCGCAATGTCTGCCCGGCGGAACCCGGCGCCGTGCGGGCATTCATTGAGCAGCGCCTATGAAAATCATTACAATGTTAGCCCTGGCCCTGGCGCTCTCCATGGACGCCCTGGCCATTGCCATCGCAAGCGGTTATGCCATCAAGCGCCTGCACCTGCATTACGCCATGCGGATTGCCTTCAGCTTCGGCGCGTTCCAGTTCCTCATGCCCATTCTCGGCTGGCTGTGCGGGTGCAAAATCCAGGCCCTGATCGCAGCCTTCGACCACTGGGTGGCTTTCGGCGTGCTGTCCTTCATCGGCGGCAAGATGATTTATGAATCCTTCACCCTGTCAAAAATCGAACGGCCCGACACGCCCATGAGTATGCATACGCTTCTGGTCCTATCGCTGGCGACCAGCGTGGATGCGTTGTCGGTCGGTTTCAGCCTGTCCCTGCTGGAGGTGTCGATCATTACGCCGGCGCTGGTGATCGGCGCGGTAACCTTCGCGTTATCGCTGGCGGGCGTGTTCATCGGCGACCGGCTCGGCCATTGCTGCGAGGGTAAAATCGAAGTCGCCGGCGGGCTGATCCTGATCGGCATCGGCGTGCGGATTCTCTGGCAGCACCTGTGCTGAACGTATGCATCCGGCGGAATTAAAACGGCAGATCGTACTCCCGTATTTTGCGCTGGATGGTGCGCACCGCCAGGCCCAGTTCGGCGGCGGCCGGCGCGCGGCGGCCCTGGTGCCGGCGCAGGGACTGCAGCAGGGCCGCGCGCTCGACTTCCGCCATGGTCAGGCCGGGCGGTATGGACGCCGGCTCGCCGGCCGGCGGCGCGCCGCCGCCCAGTTGCAGGTCGGCGGCCGCCAGCCGCGGCCGCGCCGCCATCAGCACCGACGCTTCCACCGCGTGTTTCAATTCGCGGACATTGCCCGGCCAGGCATACTGCTCCAGGCGCGCGTAGTAGTCCGGCTCCGCCCCCTCGATATGCCGGCCATGCTCGGCGCATGCCCTGGCAATGAAATGATCGGCCAGCGGCCGCACATCCGCCGGCCGCTCCCGCAGCGGCGGCACGGTTATGGCCACCACCTGCAAACGGTACAGCAGGTCCCGCCGGAATTGGCGCTCTGCCGCCAGGACATGCAAATCCTGGTTGGTGGCGGCGACGATCCGCACATCCAACCGCACGGATTGCCGACCGCCCAGGCGGGTGATTTCTTTTTCCTCCAGCACCCGCAGCAGACGCTCCTGCACCCGCGGCGGCGCAATGCCGATCTCATCCAGGAATAACGTGCCGCCCTGCGCGCGCTCGAACGCTCCCGGATGCCGTTCCGCCGCGCCGGTGAAGGCGCCCTTTTCATGCCCGAATAATTCCGACTCCAGCAGCGATTCCGCCAGCGCGCCGCAATTGACCGCCTCGAAGGGCGCGCCCGCGCGGTCGCCGCCGAAATGCAGTTCGCGGGCGATCAACTCCTTGCCGACGCCGCTTTCGCCGACAATCAGAACCGTCGCGCGGGTGGAAGCCACCGCCCGCACCCGGTCGAGCACCGCCCGCATCCCGTCGGAAGCAAAGACCAGCGGGCGCGCCCCCTGCCGTTCCGACAGGGCCGCCTGCAGCCGCCCGACTTCCGCGCGCAGCCGGACAGTTTCGCCCGCGCGCGCTACCTTGGCCTGCAAGTCCGCCAGGTCCAGCGGCTTCAGGATGTAGTCATACGCGCCGGCTTGCAGGGCGGCAACCGCGGTGGCGACCGTGCCGTAGGCTGTCATCAACAGGACCGGCAGCGCCGGCAGACGCCGGCGGATGCGTTCCAGCACCTCCAGTCCGCTGATATCCGGCAGGCGGACATCCGAAAGGACCAGATCAAACTCCCCCCGCTCCAACTCGGCCAGGCCGGCGGCGCCGGCGGGGGCGGCGACCACCCGATGCCCGGCCGACTCCAGCGCATCCACCACCGAGCGCCGGCCGTCGGGATCGTCCTCGATGACCAGGATGTTTAAAGCGGTTTGCATTGCCTTGGCAATTGTGCTATATGTTGTTTAAATTTAACAGAACGCGGGGAAAAAGCCAAGATGTTGTTCCACTACCGCAAAATCGGACGCCGCGATTTCATCGCCCTTTCCGCCGGCGCCGCGGCCGCCTGGTGCGCCGGCTGCGCCACCAATCCCGTCACCGGCCGCAAACAATTAATGCTGCTGTCGGAAGACGGTGAAATTGACATTGACCGCCAGAACGCGCCGCACCAGTTTTCCGCCGATTACGGCGCCAGCCAGCAGCCCGGCCTGAACGAATACCTCGCGCAAATCTGCAAAGACCTGGCCGCGCATTCCCACCGGCCGCTCCGCCCTTACGCCTGCCGGGGCGTCAACGCCACTTACGTCAACGCCTACACCTTTCCGGCCGGCTCCATGGCCGTCACCCGCGGCATGCTGCTGGCCATGGGCAGCGAGGCCGAACTGGCGGCCGTCCTGGGCCATGAGATCGGCCATGTCTGTTCCCGCCACACGGGCAGCAATCTCACCCGCAGCATGCTGACCGGGATGGTGATGTCGGGCGTCAACGCCTACGTGCAGATCCAGCATGAGGAATACGCCAACATCGCCGCCGGCGTCGGCATGGTGGCCGGCGGCGCGTGGCTGGCGCGCTACAGCCGGGCGGACGAGCGCCAGGCGGACGCCTTGGGGCTGGAATACATGACGCGTGCGGGCTATAATCCCTCAGGCTGCATCGCCCTGATGGATATCCTGCGGAAAATGTCCAAAAACGAGCCCGGCTTGATCGAGTTGATGTTCGCCACCCATCCCATGAGCGAAGAACGCTACCAGACCGCGGTCCAGGCCGTGGAAACCAAGTACCGCCAGATGCGTTCATTACCGGACCACCGCGAACGCTACCTCGACATGACCGCGCCCATCCGGGCGCAAAAGGAAGCCATCCAGTTAATGCAAAAAGGCGACCAGGCCCTGGCCGCCGGCAAGCCCGCCCGGGCCGCGCCGCAACTGGAGGCCGCCCTGCGCCTGGCGCCGGACGATTACACCGCCCTGTTGCTGCTCGCCAAATGCCGCCTGGCCCAGGACCGCGCCGGCGAAGCCCGGCGCCTGGCGGAGTCCGCCCGGCAGGTTTACCCGGCCGAAGCCCAGGCCTGGCACATCGCCGGCCTGGCCTGCCTGGCCGGCCGCCATTACGCCGATGCCTTGAACAATTTCAACCGCTATAATGCCATCCTGCCCGGCAATCCGCTGAACGTTTTTTTCCGCGGATTTGCCTTGGAAAACCTCCAGCGCAAACCCGAAGCGGCCCGCTGTTACATGGAATTCCTCCAGGACACACGGGAAGGCGACCAGGCGCAGCACGCCTACCGGCGCCTGGTGGAATGGGGATACCTCCAGCCGGCCGTTTAGGGTGTCGGGGGAAAAGCAAAAGCGGAATGCTGGAGCGAGCAAAAGCGGAAAGGGAGTGGAAAGGCTGGGATCGGGAATAAGAGGAGTGGAAGGTGCTGGTACGGATATGGTTGCGAAGGAGAGGGGCAAGGATGTGACGCCCCCTAGGGGGCGCGCGCCCGTGGAGCGAGCAAAAGCGGAATGCGGTCTATAATGACCGCATGAAAAAACAAATAGGATCCCGGTTGGGCTTGGCACATGTTCATGACGTGCTCAAGCAGGTGTGTGAAGGAACGATGACCATCGAGCAGGCTTGTGAATCCTTGGGGATGGGCAAGACCAGGCTCTACGAGTTGCGTAGTAGCTATCTAAAGGCACGCGCAGCGGGCAAAGATGCTGTTTGGCGGCCAGGCATATCCGGTGGCAATCATGCGGCGCCATGGGATGAAAACGTTGTGAGTTTCCTGAAGGCCGCCATCCGCAATGGTTACAACTATGCATTTGCGGCCAGCGAGGTGGATCGTCAATACGGCATTACACTGGCTCGCTCCCAAGTCCGTCATTGGGCGATACGCGAAGGAATTTGCCCGACCCCAAAACCACCTCGTCTTCCTGTTCACCTGAGGCGCTGGCAACGCCAAGCCGTTGGTGAACTTTGGCAGATGGATGCCACCCCGGATCATTGGTTTGGCCGTGAGGAGCCGGCTTATCCACTGCTGGACATGCTCGACGACTGCAGTCGTATGCAAGTGGGATGTGCCATCTACCGCCGCGAGAATATACCCGCCTACCTGCATTTCTTGCACAACGCATTCATGGAGCATGGGTTGCCTCTGCAAATCTATGTAGATCAAGCAGGGATATTCACGGCGCACAAGGAAGACAACGTGACCTGCATCGAGCAACGCCTGATGTTCTACGACGTGTCGTTCATCGTTGCCAATACCCCTGAAGCAAAGGGCAAGGTCGAACGGATCCACCAAGTCTGGCAAGATCGGTTGCCGCCATACTTTGCCCATAACGGTCTGTCCACATCTTCCGAATTAGAAGAGGTAAACCGGCACATTTACGCGCTGCGTGATCATCGGAACCGGCGTGAGCGCCATCGTGAACTGGGCATGACGCCACAGACGGCTTGGGACAATGCCATCGCACAGGGTCGAAACAAGCTGCGCCCCGTCCCCAAGGACCCTTGGTGGAACTACGTCTGGTCTCTATGGCATCCCGTCACGATCGCCGTGGGCGGTCGCGTCCAATTCCGACAAGGCTCTTTCCCTACTCGGGGTAGCCTTGGCACCAGGGCCATTGTATGTGAACATCTGGACGGAACCGTCTCGATCATCAAGGAGCGGCCAGACAAGCTCAAACGCCCCGTCGTTCTGTTCACCAACCGGCCTCACTAACCAGACTGATTGTATGCGTTTCTTTTCCGCTTTTGCTCGCTCCAATAATTCCGCTTTTGAAAACTCCACGACAAGCCGGCCGTTTAGGGTTGACTTATTTGTCGCTCCGATTAGTATGTATTTTTCGCTTTTTGGCAGAATAACCACGACAGGAGAAAATCAAAATGCAACAAGCTGACATCGGTCTGATCGGTTTGGCGGTGATGGGCGAAAACCTGGTGTTGAACATGGAAAGCAAGGGGTTTACCGTCGCCGTGTTCAACCGGACGGTCTCCAAGGTGGACAACTTCGTCAAGGGCCGCGCCCAGGGCAAAAAAATCATCGGCTGCCACAGTGCCCAGGAACTCGTGGCCAGCCTGAAAAGCCCGCGCAAAATCATGATCATGGTCAAGGCCGGCGCGGCCGTGGATGCCACCATTGAGCAATTCATCCCGCTGCTATCCAAGGGCGATATCATCATTGACGGCGGCAACAGCCATTTCCCGGACACCATCCGCCGTTGCAAGGCGCTGGAGGGCAAAGGCTTGCTGTTTATCGGCACCGGCGTTTCCGGCGGCGAAGAAGGCGCCCTGCTGGGACCCAGCATGATGCCCGGCGGCAGCCCGGCCGCCTGGCCGCATGTCAAAGACATCTTCCAGTCCATCTGCGCCAAGACGGACAAAGGCGAGTCCTGCTGCGACTGGGTCGGCGAAAACGGCGCCGGGCATTTCGTCAAGATGGTGCATAACGGCATTGAATACGGCGACATGCAGTTGATCTGCGAGACTTACCAGATGATGCGCGACGGCCTGCGGATGAGCAACCAGGAGATGCACCAGGTCTTCGCCGAATGGAACCAAGGCGAACTCGATTCCTACCTCATTGAAATCACCCGCGATATTCTCAATTACCGGGATGAAAACGGCGAGGAAGTCCTCGACAAGATTCTCGACACCGCCGGCCAGAAAGGCACGGGCAAGTGGACCGCGATGGCGGCGCTGGATGCCGGCATGCCCCTGACGCTGATCGGCGAGGCGGTGTTCGCCCGCTGCCTCTCGGCCCTCAAGGAAGAACGCGTGATCGCCGCGCGGGCCATCAAGGGCCAGGCGGCGGAATTCAAGGGCGACCGCGCTCAGATGATCGCCGACTTGAAGCAGGCGCTTTACGCCGCGAAAATCATTTCCTACGCCCAGGGCTACCAGCTCATGCGCGCCGCGGCCGCGGAATACGGCTGGAAACTCAACAACGGCGGCATTGCGCTGATGTGGCGCGGCGGCTGCATTATCCGCTCGGCCTTCCTCGGCAAGATCAAGGAAGCCTTCGACCGCAATCCCGACCTGGCGAACCTGCTGCTCGATCCGTTCTTCCGGAACGTCGTGGAACAGGCCCAGCCGGCCTGGCGCCGCGTCGTGGCGGCGTCCGTCAACCAGGGCATCCCCATGCCCGCCATCAGCGCCGCCCTGGCGTTTTTTGACGGCTACCGCTGCGCGCGCCTGCCCGCCAACCTGCTGCAGGCGCAACGCGACTATTTCGGCGCGCATACCTACGAGCGCGTGGACAAGCCCCGCGGCGAATTCTTCCACACCAACTGGACGGGGCGCGGCGGCACGACGGCAGCCTCCACGTACATCGCCTGAGCCTGCCGCGCCATGCGTCATTATACCAAATCCGACCTGGAAAATTTCCAGCCGCGGCATGCTTCATTCGTGGGGATAGACTCCGACGGCTGCGTCTTCCCCACCATGGAAATCAAGCAGAAGCAATGCTTCCACAAGTTGATTGTCGCGCATTGGAGCCTGGAAAAGATTGAAAAATACGTCCGCGAGACCGCGGAATTCGTCAATCTCTACTCCCGGCACCGGGGGCAGAACCGGTTTCCCTGCCTGCTGCTGACCATGGAATTGCTGCGGGAACGCCCGGAAGTATCGGCGGCGGGCGCGATCCTGCCCGACTTTGCATCCCTGAAAAAGTTCATCGATTCCGGCGTCCCGCTGAGCAATGGCGAATTGGAAAAAGCCGCCGCCGCCACCCGCGATCCCGGCCTGGCGCGCGTGTTGGCCTGGAGCCTGGCCGTCAACGCCGAGATAGCGCGCACGGTCAAAAACGTGGCGCCATTTCCCTGGGCGCGCGAGAGCCTGGAAAAAATCCGGGGGCATTCCGACGCCATCTGCGTTTCCCAGACTCCCACCGAGGCCCTCGTGCGCGAATGGGATGAAAACGGCCTGCTGGAATACGCCGCCATCATCGCCGGCCAGGAACTGGGCACCAAGGCCGAGCACCTGCAAATGGCGGCCGGCGGGCGTTACCCGCCGGACAAGGTGCTCATGATCGGCGACGCCCCTGGCGATTACCGCGCGGCGCGGGCTGTGCAGGCTTGCTTCTACCCGATCAATCCCGGCGGCGAAGCGGCGTCATGGCAGCGGTTTTACAACGAAGCTTACGCCAAATTTCTGGCCGGCGAGTACCTTGGCGCATACGCCGACCGGCTGATCGCCGAATTCGAACGGCTGCTGCCGGACACGCCTCCTTGGCAGAAAAAACACTGAACACCGAACGCCTTTGACCAGATTACAACCTCAAACAACCGTTGAACCTGCTTCGACCGCTGGCAACCCCGAACACGGAAACACTCTATAAGGAATATCATAATGCAATATCCCGGATTGATTGACTTGCAGATTAACGGCCATCGCGGCGTGCATTTTTCGGCGCCGGACCTGACCCTGGAAAAAATCCGCCAGGCCACCCGCGAACTGGCGGCCGCCGGCACCGTGGCTTACTGCCCGACCGTCGTCACCTGCGCGATTGAAACCTACCGGCATAATTTGCCGCTCTTCGCCCAGGCCATACGCGACCCGGAAATCGGGCCGCACATCCTCGGCCTGCATCTGGAAGGGCCGTTCATCTCGCCCCTGGAAGGCGCGCGCGGCGCTCACCCGCCGGAACATATCCGCCAGCCGGACTTCAAACTGTTCCAGCAGTTCCAGGAATGGTCCGGCAATAATATCGCCATCCTCACCGTCGCTCCGGAAGTGCCGGGCGTCAACGAGCTGATCCGGCAGGTGGCCGCGGCCGGCGTCACCGTCTCCATGGGCCATCAATTAGCCGACGACGACGCGCTGGAAGCGGCCGTCCGCGCCGGCGCCAGGGCCTGCACGCACCTCGGCAACGGCCTGCCCAACAGCATCAACCGGCACCAGAACCCGCTCTGGTGGCTGCTGGCCTGCGACGATGTCTGGGGCATGTGCATTACCGACGGCCATCATCTGCCGGAAGATTTCATCCGGGTGGCCTTGCGCGCCAAGACCCTGCGCCGGTTCGCCGTCGTAAGCGATGCCACCGACCTGGCCGGCCAGTCGCCGGGCACTTACGACTTCCAGGGGCACGCCGTGGTGCTGGAGCCCAACGGCCGCATCGGTTTTGCCGGCACGCCCTACCTCGCCGGCTCTTCCGCCACCATGCTCCAATGCATGAACCACCTGGCATCCCTGAACGTCCTGTCGGAAGCCGAATTGTGGCAGGTGGGCTTCGATAATCCGCTGCAATTGCTGGGCCGCGATCCCCGGGCCTTCGCCGCCCGCCTCCCGGAACGCAAGGTTTGGTTCCGCAACGGCCGGTTCGAGACTGTGGGCAGTTAATCCCGCCCAGGCTTTGCCGCGGGCGGATCGAGCACTTCCTCTACCCAGGGCAGCCCGCGCCGGGTCATCTGTTCCAGGAACGGATCGGGATCGAATTGCTCGACGTTGAACACGCCCTGCCCGCGCCAGACGCCGGTCAGCATCAGCATGCCGCCGATCATGGCGGGGACGCCGGTGGTGTAGGAAATGGCCTGGGCCTGCGCCTCGCGGTAGCACGCGGCATGGTCGCAGATGTTGTATATGTAAACCCTTTTGGGCCGGCCATCCCGCACGCCTTCGATCAGGCAGCCGATATTGGTCTTACCGCGGTAATGCTCCGCCAGCGACGTCGGCTCCGGCAGCACCGCCTTCAGGAATTTCAGCGGCACGATTGGCTTGCCGTCATACATGACCGGATCAATGCGGGTCAGGCCGACATTCTGCAGCACGCGCAGATGCGTCAGGTATTCCCCGCTGAAAGTCATCCAGAACCGGATGCGCCGCAGGCCGGGCAGATGGCGGACCAGCGACTCCAGCTCCTCGTGGTAGAGCAAATACATCTCGCGGGGGCCGATCCCGGGGAAATCGAAAGACCGGTGCACCGACAACGGCTCGACTTCGCGCCACTGCCCGTTCTCCCAGAACTTGCCGCGCTGGGTAATCTCGCGGATATTGATCTCGGGATTGAAGTTGGTGGCGAATGGCCGGCCGTGTTCTCCGGCATTGCAGTCCATGATGTCCACGCTGTGAATTTCATCAAAGTGGTGCTTCAGGGCGTAGGCGCAGAAGACATTCGTCGCGCCGGGATCGAAGCCGCAGCCCAGCAGCGCCATGATCCCGCGCTCGCGGAAGCGCTCGTGGTAATTCCACTGCCATTGGTAGCAGAACCGGGCTTCGTCCGGCGGCTCGTAATTGGCGGTATCCAGGTAATCCACGCCGGTTGCCAGGCACGCCTCCATGATGGACAAATCCTGGTAAGGCAGGGCGAGGTTCATGACCAGCCGCGGACGGTGGGTTTGAATCAAAGCCGCGACTTCCGCCGGGTTGTCGGCGTCCACCCGGGCAATGTCGATCGGACGCGGCAGGCGGTCGCGGATGCGTTCGCACTTGTCCAGCGTCCGGCTGGCCAGGCAGATTTCCGCGAAAACTTCCGGCGCCATGGCGCACTTGTACGCCGCCACGCCGCCGACGCCGCCGGCGCCAATGATCAGTACTTTATGCATGCCGCCCCATTATTAAAACTCAATCATAGCCTTGATCACGCCGTCACGGTAACCGGACACCAATTCGAACGCCTCCGCCGTGCGCGGCATGGGAAAGCGGTGCGTGACCATGAAATCCACGTCCAGCAAGCCGGCGGCCATCAATTTCAGGGTGTCGTCCGCACAGCCGCATTGACGCCGGACATTCAGCACGCGCACTTCCGCCCGGCGCGCCTGGTCAATGACCAGTCCCATGCGCTCGGTTTCCGGAATCCCGATCAACATCAAACGGCCGCCGGGCCGCATCAAGGCCACGGCCTGGTCCAACGCCGCCTGCTGGCCGCAGCATTCGAAAACCGCGTCCAGCCCGCCCGGCGCCGCGGCCCGGATGCGTTCCACCAGATCAGCCTCCGGCGCACCGGACCAGTCCGCCCCGGCCGCGCGCGCCGCGCGCGCCCGGTAATCCAGCGGATCCGCGGCATATACCTCCGCCGCGCCCAGCAGCCGGACGCATCGGAGGACGCTCAGGCCGATCGGGCCGCAGCCCAGGATGCCCGCCCGCGCGCCTTTCAGCGGCAGCGCGCCGCGCGCGGCATAAAGCCCAATCGCCAGCGGTTCCGACAAAGCCCCCTGCGCCGGCGACATGCCCTCGGCCAGCCGCAGGCAACAATGCGCCGGCATCACCAGCCGCTCGGCAAGGCAACCCTCAGCCTGGCCGGGGCAACCCAGGAACTTCAAGTTGCGGCAGGTATGCGGCCGGCCGGCCTGGCATTGGTCGCAGGTTCCGCAAGGCATCGCCGGGTCCACCGCCACGCGGTCGCCCGGACGCAGATGCCGCACCGCCGGGCCAGCCTGTTCGACCACACCCGCGCACTCGTGGCCCAGGGTGAAGGGATAGCGCACTACCTGGCTGCCGATGCGGCCGGTGTTGTAGTAATGCACATCGGACCCGCATACGCCCACGGCGGAAATACGCAGCAGAACATCCTCCGGCCGTCGCAACTGCGGCTCAGGCGCGTCGCAAATTTCCAACCGGCGCAAAGCCGTCAATCGCACCGCCTGCATAAAACACCTCGCCTCAATCCCAACCGTTCGCCCGCCATCCCGCGCCGGCCGCCGCACAGCGCGCGTTCCATCCAATCGCCAATCCGGTTTTAAGTTTGCCATGTTTTCCCGCCGAAAGCAAGCCGGGGTTGGCTTGACGGAAACCGCTCCGCGGTCTATCATGCCGCTGTATTAAATCCGGCGCTGAATAATCATCCCATAGGAGCATCCGCACATGAAACCCGGGCAACTGCTGAAAAACCGATCGGTATTGATGATTCTGGCGCCCAAAGGCTTCCAGGATGACGAGTTCGGCATACCTTGCGATCTGCTCGATCAACTGGGGGCAGCCATCACCATTGCCAGCACACGCAAGGGCGCATTGCACGGCATTGCGGGTAAAACGACCATCGCCCATGGCACCGTCGATACGTACGCGGCGGAGGATTTCGATGCCCTGCTGTTTATCGGCGGGCCGGGCGCGGATATCTTTTACCATAACACCGCCGCCCACCGGCTGGCGCAAGCCGCCTTGGCCGGGGAACGCATCAAGGTTCTGGGGGCCATCTGCATCGCGCCGGTGACCCTGGCCAACGCCGGCGTGCTGCGCGGCAGGCGCGCCACGGCTTTCCCCGACGTGCAGGGATTGCTGGCCGCCCAGGGCGCCATCCTGGAAACACACTCGCCGGTCGTGCAGGACGGCAAAATCATCACCGCCGCGGGCCCGCATGCGGCATCGGAATTCGCGCATCAAATCGTCAACGCGCTGTTGCCGTAAGCTCCAGCGGCGGCCGCCCTGCCAAAATTTGAATACGTTGGAACGGTTCCGAAGGTAGGGCGCGCAGTCCCTTGCGCGCCGTTCCGGAAAACCAGAGGCGGCCAAGGCGCGGGCCGCGCTGGCGGGCCTGGCCGATCCGCCAAAACCGGCTAAAACCGCAACTGGGCCCGCGCCAGGCGCCGGCCAAACTCTTCGATCACGCGATTATCGTCGCCATCGCCCGCGGATTCGAAGGTGGCGGAAAAGCGCAGGTACGGGCCGGCGTCATCCCAGGGCACGGTGGAGATAAGGTGTTCGCGAATGAGGTGCTGCGAAGCTTCTTCGGCGGTATGCCAATCGCAGCCGCCCGCGCCGCGGGGCGCGGGCACGTACAGGTAAAACGTGCCGCCGGGCATGCGGGCGTCAAAGCCGGCGGCTTGCAGGCGCCGCACCATTTTCACCAGCCGGCGCTGGTAATGCCGGCAGATGCGGTCGGCCAGGGCGCGGTCGGCAATGCCGGCGCAGGCGGCCAGTTGAATGGCTTTGAACTGGCCGGAATCCATATTATCCTTGACCTCGGCGTAGGCCTGCACGGCGCGGGCCGCGCCGGCGACGAAGCCCAGGCGCCAGCCGGTCATGTTGTAGCTCTTGCTCATGGAATGCAGTTCCACGGCCGTTTCCTTGCCGCCCGGCCGGCTGAGGATGGAAAGCGGCGCGCGGTTGTAAACCAGCGTGGCATACGCCGCATCCTGGACAATCAAGATGTTATTCGCGCGGGCGAAGGCGATCAGCCGGTCGAAAAACTCCGGGGTGGCCGCCGCGCCGGTGGGATTATTCGGGTAATTGACATAAAACAGCTTGGCGCGGCGCGCCATCTCGCCGTCAATCGCATCCAGGTCGGGCAGGAATCCGTTTTTTTCCAGCAGCGGCACCTTGACAACCGTGCCGCCCAGGTAACGCGTGTGCGTGCCCAGCACCGGATAGCCGGGGACGGTAACCAGCGCCACATCGCCGGGATTGACAAAACACAGCGGCAGCATGGCCAGCGCCGGCTTCGAGCCGATGCTGTGGACGATTTCCGTTTCCGGGTCCAGGTCCGCCACACCAAAAAAATCGCGCATGTAACGCGCCGCCGCCGCCTTGAACTCGCGGATGCCGTTGTCGGCATAACCGCGGTTGGCCGGGTCGTCCACCGCCTTCTTCAAGGCGCGCCGGATCGGCGCCGGCGCCATGCGGTCCGGCTCGCCCACGCCGAAATCGAGCAATTCCATCTCCGGGTGGGCCTGGCGGGCGGCGGCCTTGGCGCGCTTGATTTTTTCAAACTTGTAAATCTCGTTCGCAAGGCCGAAGGCGACCCCGCCGATGCGTTCCGCGAAAAGCTGCTGTAAATTCATAATTACTCCGTTGCGTCCGATCAATCCCCCTCGAAAGCCAGCGCCGCCCGCACCGGATAACCGGCCAGTTTGTCCCGGCCGTGCAAATCCGGCAATTCCACCAGGAATTCCACCCCCGCGACTTTGCCGCCCAGCTTTTCCAGCAGGCGGACGGCGGCGGCGGCCGTGCCGCCGGTGGCCAGCAGATCGTCCACCAGCAAAACGCTATCGCCCGGCCGCAGGGCATCAATGTGCACGGTCAAGGTGGCGGAACCGTATTCCAGGTCGTAGGATTCCTCGATCGTTTTATACGGCAGCTTGCCTTTTTTGCGGATGGGAATGAACCCCGCGTTCAACTCCAGCGCCGCCGCGCCGCCCAGGATGAAACCGCGGGCGTCAATCGCCGCCACGTACTTTACTTGCCGGCCGCGGTGCGGCTCGACCAGCACCGACACCGCCTGACGCAACAGCCGGGCATCGGCCAGCACGGGGGTGATATCGCGGAAAATAATGCCCGGCTTGGGGAAATCCGGGATACTGCGCATTGCCGCCTTGAGGTTGGTGCAATCCATGGTCGCTCCTATGTCCTCTGAATGGTATTATTGAACGCGGCGGATGGTAAAACAACACCCGCCGATTATCAAGCGGTTTTTTTCCGCTCCAGCAGTAAATTGCACACCTGGCAGGCCGCCCACAGGCCGAACATCCCCGTGATGAACGGCAGGCTGCCGAGCGTGCGGCGCGGCCGGCCGCGGTCAAAGGTTTCCAATTCCCCGTCCATCCCCGCCGGCGGCGGCGACCGCCAGGCCGGTTCCTCGGAATAAACGCACCAGACGCCGGAAACCACGCCGCGCTGCCTGAGTTTTTTTCGCACGAACCGGGCCAGGGGGCAATACCGGGTGGCGGAAATATCCGCCAGGCGGATATGCTGCGGATGACGGCGGCTGGCGGCGCCCATACTGGAGACCACGGGCAACCCGGCCTGCACGGCCGCGGCCAGCAGCGTCACCTTGGGCGTCAGGCTGTCAATGGCATCCACCACCGCGTCCCAGCCGCCGGCCAGCAGCGCCTGCACGTTGGACTGATCCACGAAAACATTTTGCGCGTCCACGGCGCAGCGCGGGTTGATCTCCAGGACGCGTTCACGGGCGACATCGGACTTGGGACGCCCCAGGGTGGATTCCAGCGCGTAAAGCTGGCGGTTGAAATTGCTGGGGCGGATGACATCGCAATCCACCAGGCGCATGGCCCCCACCCCGGCGCGCGCCAGCGCCTCGACCGCGTACGAGCCCACCGCGCCCAGGCCGAACACCGCCACCCGCGACTGCCGCAACCGTTCCAGCGCCGGCGCGCCCAGCAGTTGTTCAATCCGGCGGAAGCGTTCCATAAACCAAACCGAAGTTTGCGGTGTTGGTGAGAGCGAGTGGTGCGCCTGGCGGGGGTTGAACCCACAACCTTCGGCTCCGGAGGCCGACACTCTATCCAATTGAGCTACAGGCGCGCAAACAGGTAACAGTCAGGAAAACAGCATAGCCAACTTGACTGCACTTGGCAAGCATGATTGCAGGAGGCGCGCATTTTTGAGGATGCGCCACGCCGTGGCGCTACTACATGGCGGAGTCCTCGCTACTGTAGTAGCCGAACGGCGTTCGGCTCCGGTTTGCTCCACATCCCGCTTCGCCGGACTACGGATTGCGCCACGCCGCGGCGTCACTCCGGCCGGCTGGCGCCGGCCAGTTGCCGCACGTAATCGCCCACGCCGTCTTCCAGTTCGGTAAACGCCGCTTGATACCCGGCGGCGCGCAGTTTGTCCATCTCGGCCTGGGTATGGTACTGGTACTTGCCGCGCAAGGCCGGCGGCATGTCAATGTATTCAATCCGGCAGGGCTGGCCGAGCGCGGCAAACACCGCCCGCGCCAGGTCGTTCCAGGTGCGCGCCTTGCCGGTGCCGCAGTTATACAATCCGCCCGCCGCCGGGCAGTCGTGGAAAAACATGGTTGCAGCCACGGCATCGCGCACGTAAATAAAATCACGGGTCTGCTCGCCATCCCGGAACTCGGGCTTGTGCGAACGAAACAGGCGCATCACGCCGCCGGCCTGGATTTGCCCGAAAGCCTTGTGCACCACGGAGCGCATCTCGCCCTTATGCGCTTCGCCCGGGCCGTAAACGTTAAAGTACTTCAACCCGGCAATCCGGTCAAACAGCCGGCCGCGCAAGGCCCACAAGTCGAACATCTGCTTGGAATAGCCGTACATGTTTAAAGGGCGCAGGCGGGGCGTCTGGGCGTCGGCGTCGGAATAGCCCAGCGCGCCATCGCCGTAAGTGGCCGCGCTGGAGGCATAGACGAACCGCTTGCCAGCGGCCAGGCACCACTCGCATAATTCGCGGGTATAGCGGTAATTGTTGTCCGCCAGATAATCGGCGTCTTTTTCCGTTGTAGCGCTGCACGCCCCGAGATGGAAGACGGTGGCGGTGTCCGCGGCCCAGGGCGTCCGCCCCTCCCGCAGCAGCCGGCGGAACTCGTGCTTGTCAAGATAATCCTCGAAGGCCAGGCCGGCCAGGTTGCGCCATTTATCATCCTGGCCGAGATGGTCCACCACGAGGATGCCGGTTTCGCCGCGGGCATTGAGCGCCGCTACCAGGTTGCTCCCGATAAAACCCGCGCCGCCGGTGACAATGAATTTTATGGCCATGGTTCAATTCTCCCGCATGCGTTCGATCATCCGCGTGGAGGACAAACCCTCCACCAGCGGCGCCAGCACCACCCGCCCGCCATGCTGCTCCACCCATTCGCGCCCGCTGACGTAATGCGCCCAGTCCGCCCCTTTGACCAGCACGTCGGGGGTAACGGCCCGGATCAGGTCCGCCGGCTCATCTTCGCCGAAGACCATGACGTAATCCACGCATTCCAGCGCCGCCAGCACCAGCGTCCGCTGCGCCGCGGGATTGACCGGCCGCGCCGGGCCCTTGAGCCGGCGCACGGATTCATCGGAATTCACGCCCACCAGCAAGGCATCGCCCTGCCGGCGGGCGAATTCCAGGTAGGACACATGCCCGGCATGCAGGAGATCGAAGCAGCCGTTGGTAAAGACCAGGGTTCGCCCCGCGGCGCGCAACTGTTCGCGCGCGCACTGCATGTCCGGCAAATTCATCAGCTTGGATGACGCGGTACGCATGAGTGCAGTGTATGCGAATCCCCGCCGCCGCGCAAGCCCGAAGCGCGGAATCCGGCGCGGAAGGCAGTCAGGCAAAATCATGGCCCGCGGCGATCAACCCGCGGCGACCTGCTCGGCGGCGGCGTGGATGCGCTTGATCATATCCTCCACCCGCTCCTCCTTCCAATCCGGATGCAGATGAATGAAAATCGTGCGCCGGAGCAGGTCCAGCGTGCGCGGGCAGCAGCTGTCGGAATAATCCGCCCGCAAGCCCTGGTTCTGCGGGAAATTGAACGGATTCATGGCCGGATGGTGCATGATGCGTTTTTCGCGCAAGGGTTGCCAGTTAGTATAGACGTGCTTGCCGTGGTCAATCCCGATGTAGCCGGCCTTGACCAGTGCCTTGAATTTGCGCACTTGCTCTTCACGGTCAAACTGGTAGGAAACCACCACGCCGCAATCGCCATCCGGGTCGTTGCTGGCGGTTAAGCGCAAACCGTTGGCGCCATTGGTCGCCTGTTCGATCCGCCGCCGGATGCGGCGCAAGTCGGCGATAATGCCGTCCAGACGCCGCCGCTGCACACGGGCCAAGGCCCCCGTGACCTCATCGGCGCGGTACTGCTGCGCGACGAAAACCGGCTCGGTCAATTCGCCCGCCATGGGCCGGAACGCCGTCCCGGAATCATGGTAAATGAGCGCGCGCTCGTACAGCCGGCGGTCGCTGGTCACCAGCGCGCCGCCTTCGCCGCCGGCGGAAATGATTTTGAAATAGTTGAAGCTGAAGGCGCCGGCATCACCCCAACTGCCCGTGCGTTTCCCATGATACATCCCGCCGACCATCTGGCAGGAATCCTCTATCACCTTTACCCCGCGCGCCCGGGCGATGCGGATGATCGCCTCCAGGTTTGCCGGCCGCCCCAACATGTGCACCGGGATGACCGCCTTGACCCGGGGCGTGATTTTGCGCTCGAAATCCGCCGGGTCCAGCGCCATGGTTTCATCCACTTCGGCCAGCACCGGAATGGCGCCGACCGTCAGCACCGCCGTGGCGGTGGCCATCCAGGTATAGGCCGGCACAATCACCTCGTCGCCGGGGCCGATTTCCAGCCCGGCCATGGCGCACACCAGCGCCGCCGTGCCGCCGCCGGTCATCAGCACGGCGTACTTCGTCCCGATCATTTCCGCCCATTCCCGCTCGAATTGCACGACTTCCTGGTGGTGGCCTGTCGCCGGATCGCCGACCCGGAACCACTTCTTGCTGAGAATGACCTTGCTGACCTCGTCGATTTCTTCCTGTCCTGCGCGATACATGGTTCCTTGCCTTTCCGGATGTTGATGTTGTGACTGCACTGACAGATTTAAATATTTATCATTCCGCCAGCCGCGCGCTACCGCGCGCGCGGAAAACCGTCGGGGTAATTTCGAGTCCGCGCCGCGGCCGTCTCTCCTGGATATCATCCAGCAAAATGGCCGCCGCCCGCCGGGCGAATTGGTCAAGTTGAATGTCCACCGCGGCCAGCGCCGGCACCAGGTATTCATCCTGGCTGAGCCCGTCAATGCCGACCAGGCTGAGATCGTCCGGGATGCGCAGGCCGCATTCTGACGCGGCGCGGTACACGCCCAACATGGCGCCGCACGGCGCGAAGATGGCGTCCGGCCGCTCAGCAGCGTTCTGCAAAATTTTCAAGGCCTGGCAATAGCCCTCCGCTGGAAATGCGGCCAGACCAAAATGTAACCGGGCGGGCGGCTGCCGGCCGGCCGCCGCGTACGCCTGCCGGCACCCGTTGACTATCTGGGAGGCGAAGGCCATGGGCCGCGCCGGGCTGGGCGCGCCTGTCAAGGCGGCCAGACGGCGGTGCCCGGCGGCCAGCAGACGACCGGCAGCCTCCCGAACCCCGGATTGATAATCGGGCGCCAGGCAGAACCCCGGCGCGCCGGCCGGCAACACCTCATCCAGAACCACGGTCGGCAATGCGCCAAAGCCGGCTGTCAGCCCGGAGCCCGCAAAACCGCAGCGTGTGATCACGCCGTCAACTTCCGCGGGATTGATCGCCGGGGCCAGGCCGCCCTGATTGACGCCCAGCAGGCGCATTCCAAAACCCCGTTCGCGCAAGGCGCGCTCGACGGCGGCGGCCAATTCCATGGAAAACGGATACGTGGTCAACGCGCTGGAATCCTTGGTTAAAAAGGCAACCAGGAAATTCAAATCAGGCTGATGGGCGGCGGCGCGGCGCAGATTGCGCGCCCCGGCATGCGGCTGGTAATTTAACGACCGCGCCAGCTGCAGGATGCGGTCCCGGGTGGCGGGACGAACGCCCGGAACGCGGTTCAGCGCTTTGGAAACCGTCGCCGCCGAAGTCCCGGCCTGCCGGGCAATATCCACGATCGTCAACATGCCGATCACCTGAAATCTTTTGCCTGCCTCAACGTAAACGCTTTCGAAATCGTTTGCATAAAACCACGTTTACGGGGAGAATGCAAGCGTTTTCTTTCACGGGGTTGGCTTGATCAAGCAGGGCTGCGTCATGCTCCCGCGCCTTGCGCGCCGCTCCGGATCAGAAGCGGCCAAGGGACCCAGGCTTTGCCAAGGCTATGCCCGGCGAAGTCCGGCTTTGCCGGACTCAGCCGGGCAAGCCGGCCGAACCGTTTTTGCCGAGCATGACGCAGCCCTGGCTGATCCAGCAAGGTGGCCACGGTGTGAAATCCAGCATTGCCGCTGTCGCCGCTGGCGTGAAAGTGACGATTTTGCTGCAATACCCTTTGCTTCGCGTTCCTTGCGCTCTTTTGTGGTGAATTCCAAACGGGTTTATTTCAACCGCATGGTCCCCCAAGCCTGGACATCGTTCATCAGTTCCTGGCCTTCCCGACCTTTCCAGTAAACCCGGTGCTGCTCGCCGTAAGGCGTGTAATCCGGCGGGATCCGCTCCCACCAATTCCGGCCGGCGCGGTTGACGGCGGATTTGGCAGCCGCAATGGGAGCGGACGGCTGGAGCACGCACACGTTGAATTTGAACACATCGCCCGGCCGCAAACCTGATTTTGGGTTATCCGCGCGCCGGAGCAGCATGCCGAGCGGCAGGGCCAGCATGATGTTGTAACCGCGGGCAGTCGGCCGCACCGTGTGCCGGAACAACATCCCGGGCATCTTGCTTTCGTTGGGCATCCAGACATTGCCGAGCGCGTCCAGCGAGATTTCAAACGACTCGCGCGTGTAATTGATGCGGGGCAAGTCCACCCGGGCGGCAAACAGGAACCGGACGGCATCGCAATTCTGCATGGACATCAATCCCCGCCAGCCGACCCGGGTGGGGCTTTCCACTTCCGCCAGGATGTAAAGCAGTCCGTCCGCATGCATGGCGCGCAAGGTATAGGCGCAATGCCCATGCCGGAATGCGGCGGGGAAACGCGTGCGCGATGTGTCGTAATGAGTATCCTGCGAGATTTTCAAAACCGGGATGTTTTTCCACGCTCCGGCGCCGGGATCGGCGTCAACCGTCGCCGGTTCGCCTTGGCGGACGATGTAATCAATCTGCGGCTTGCGCGCGCCGGCGCCCGGTTTCGCAATCTTGGCGGGACCGGGACGGCGTTTGCCCAAGCTCGCGCCATGCCGGCGCATCCATTGGCCGATCTCTTGCAGACGCCGGACTTCCTCGGGCCGCAGACTGCCGTCGGGGCGCGGCCCGACATTCAACAGAAAATTGCCGCCCATACCGGTGATTTTCTCGAGCATTTGAATCAATTGGGCCGCCGGCCGGAAGTCGGCGGTCAATTCGTGCCGGCAATAGCCCCAGGATTGGCCGGTCATGGTATGGCAGGATTCCCATGGAATTGGCCGGCCTTCAAAAGTCGGCGGCGCGGATGGAATGATCTGCTCGGGCGTAATGAAGTCCGGGGGACATCCGACCAGGCGGTTGTTGATCAGGATGTCGGGCTGCAATTTGCGGAGTTCACGGCCGATGGATGCGCCGTCAATGACCGGGTCGCGCCCATCAAACCACAGGAGATCAATCTGGCCATAATTGGTCAAAAGCTCGCGCAATTGGCCGAGCATGTAAGCCTCATACTTTTTCCGGTCGGGCCGGCGGGCGTTTGGTTCCAGGCGCACCAGCGGGAAATCCGGCGGGAACGGATAATTGGGATGATGCCAGTCTTTGATCGAATGATACAGACCGACGCGCAGGCCTTCGGCGCGGCAGGCGTCCACGTATTCCCGCACCAGGTCGCGCCGGGCGCCGGAATGCATGGTCGTGTATTTGGTCAACCGGGAATCGAACAGGCAAAAGCCGTCATGATGCTTGGTGGTCAGCACCATGTAACGCATGCCGGCCCCGCGCGCCAGGCGCGCCCATTGCCGGGCCGCGCCCGGGCGCGGCTTGAACAGGGGCGCAAGTTTTTCATACTCCCGGATTTTGACGCGTTCCTTAAACATAATCCACTCGCCGCGCGCCGGGATGGCATACAGGCCGAAATGGATGAACATGCCGAATTGCGCTTCCTGCCACCACTTGATCCGCGCCGCATGGTCTGGGGGTTGGTTTTTGTTTTGCATGATTGCTTTTTCCCTGTTCATCCTGATTTGCTTTCAGCGGGATGCGGCATACTGCCCTCATCACGGATTCAGGTAAATACCAGGCGATATCCCAGTTTCCGCAAATGCGCGCGCCCGGGGGACGCGGGCAGGTTCACTGGGCATTTGCGCGCGCCGCGTCCAGCAGCGGGCGCAGCGCGGCGAAAACCAGCTCGGCCAGGACTTGGTTGCCGGCGGCCGTAAGATGCACGCCGTCGTCAAACGTGAAATGATTTTGCGGGAATCCGGGCATCCGGCGCCGCAGTTCGCGGTCCAAATCCACCAGGGGCAGCCCCCAGCGCGCGGCGAAAACGCGGGTTGCCTCGCGGTAGCGCTCCAGCAGCGCTGACGCCCCGCCGGTATTCCGGAAATAGGGATGGCCGCAATAACAATGCTGCTCTTCGATCAGCGGCGGAAACGTAATGACGATGGTTTGGGTTTGCGACGGCAGGCGGGCTTTGAAATCGGCGAGATGTCCGTCAAACTCCTCCAGCGACACCCGCCGCTCGGGGCGGTTGGGATCATTGTTGTTGCCGCCGAATTCCAGCAGCACGAAATCCGGGTCATGCGCCAGCACGTCGCGGTCAAAGCGCTGCATGGCCTCGCGGGCGGAATTCCCGCCCCGGCCGGCATTCACCACCTTCCACGCGACGGCGGGAAACGCCTCCGCCAGCATCGCCTCCAGGCGCTTCAACCAGCGCTGGCCGGCCTCCGGCATGCGCGCCGTTGCCTCGGTGATCGAGTCGCCGAAGCCCACGATTGTGAGGGATAGTTGACCGGGGTTCATCCTAAATCCGGCATTTAGGTTAATGCTGCTTGCCGCCCAGATCGCACAGCAGGCAATGCCGGCAATCCAGGTGTTCCGGCGGCTCGAAGGTCTTCCCGGCGCGGGCCGCCGCTCGGATTTGGAGTTGATTCATCAGGGCCATCAGGAAGCCCAGCGTGATGAAACCGCCGGGCGGCAGCACGGCCAGCAGCACGCCCGGTGTGCCGAGGGAGTGGCCCATGAGCGTGCCGCTGCCGATGATTTCACGGATGGCGGCAATCACAATCAAGGCCAGGGTGAAACCGATTCCCATGCCCAGGCCGTCCGCCGCCGACATGACCACGTTGTTTTTGGAGGCAAACGCTTCCGCCCGGCCCAGGATGATGCAGTTGACGACAATCAGCGGGATGAAAATACCGAGACTTTTATGCAAGTCATGCAGGAAGGCGTTCATCAGCAAATCCACCACGGTCACAAACGTGGCAATGATGACGATGTAACACGGAATGCGCACCTTGGCCGGCACCAGGTTGCGCACGGCGGCAATTGCCATGTTGGAGCAGACCAGCACAAACGTGGCAGCCAAGCCCATGCCCAGGCCGTTTTCCACGGAAGTCGTCACCGCCAAAGTCGGACACATACCCAGCATCAGGCGGAAAACCGGGTTTTCCTGCCACAAGCCCTTCAGCAATTCCATGCGGTATTGGTTCATTGCGGCGCCTCTCCATCCGACGCTTGCCGCGCGGCACCGATTTGATCCTTGTGCCGCCGATACACTGCCAGTCCGCTATTCAAAGCCGCCACTACGGCCCGCGGCGAGATGGTGGCGCCGGTGATGGCGGCGATATCGCCGCCATCCTTGGCCACGGCCCACTTGGTGGCGGCAATGCCGCGGTTCTTGAACTGATCGGTAAAACCGGGCTCCGCGATCCTGGCGCCCAAACCGGGTGTCTCCAGTTGTTCAATGATTTCCACGCCGCGCACCGTGTCATCCGCCCCCACCCCGGCCATGATGCGGATAGCGCCGCTGTAGCCCTGGTCGGAGGCCGCCTCAAAGGCCGCGCCGGCAAAGGCTCCCTTCAGCCGCGCCACGTAAAAAGTCCATTCGCAGCCGCCGTCCTGAATCACGCAGGTATCGGCCATGGGATCGTTGTCGTATTCCGGCAAGACCTGGCGCATGGCGTCAAGTTTTTCCGCGCGCCGGGACTGGGCGATCGGTTCGCGGGTGACGCTGTTGGACAGCGCCAGCAAACCGCCGGCCAACGCGCTGATCAGGGTCAGCACGCCCGCCATTTTCAACAGCTCTTTCATGTTTTTTTCTTCCCAAACACCCGCGGCCGGGTGGCGCGATTCAGAAGCGGCGTGAAGGCGTTCATGATAACGATCGCGAAGCTCACACCTTCGGGGTAGCCGCCCCACTTGCGGATGATGACGGTTAAAACTCCGCAACCGATGCCGAAAATCAGCATGCCCGGGTGCGTCACCGGCGTGGTGACCATGTCCGTGGCCATGAAAATGGCGCCCAGCAGCAATCCGCCGGAAAGCAGATGGAACAGCGGGTTCAGGTTATGCGCCGGATCCACGGCCCACAGCACGCCGCTGAACGCCGCCACGGTGAACAGGTAAGTGACGGGAATATGCCAGGTAATGCAGCGGCGCCGCCAGAGATACAGTCCGCCCAGCAGCAGCGCCAGCCCGGAAACTTCGCCGATGCAGCCATTGCGGGCGCCCATAAAGAACTGCAAGGCGGTGGCGCCGTCAAATGCGAACGGCAAATCGCCGCCGGCGCCCAGCGTGGTTTTCAGCAAGCCCAGCGGCGTGGCGGAGGTGACCGACTCAACCCCGGCGGCCGGGGCGGGAATCCGCCATTCCGACCAGGTGGTCATGGCCACGGGAAATGAAATCAACAGCACAATCCGTCCGATCAGAGCCGGGTTGAAGGGATTATACCCCAGCCCCCCGAAAACCTGCTTGGCCACGATAATCGCCGCCAGCGAGCCGACCACCGCCATCCAGGTCGGCAGGCCCGGCGGCAGGTTGAAAGCCAGCAGCAATCCCGTGACCACGGCGCTCAGGTCGCCGATTCCCAGATCGCGTCCCATGAGTTTACGGGCGCCCGCCTCCGCGGCCACACAGGTCGCCACGCAGGCCAGCACCAGCCGGATGGCATCCCAGCCGAAAAATCTGACTGACGCCGCCAGCGCCGGTGCCAGCGCGACAATCACGGTCAACATGATGCGGCGCACGGAATCACCGGAATGCGCATGCGGCGAGGAGCTGACGATCCATTCAGGCTGTTGATTGTCTTCAGTCATACAGAACAAATTCCAAAACTCACATGTCAGATGATTTAAGGTGTTATTAGGGTGTTAGGGTTTTAAGGTGTTAGGGTTTTAGGGTTTTAATGTGTTAGGGTGTTACGCCGGGACAAATTTCAAAACTAACATTCAGGAGTCAGAATACTGGCTGCTGTCTCCTGAACACTGCTTTCAAAAGCCGGCTTTTGAAAGCGACTTAAAACGCATCACTTCTTGGCTGCTTCCCGGGCGCGGCGGCGCGCGGCAACTTCCGCTTTGCCGAGACGCAGTTGCTGCACCAGGGGGCGATGCGCCGGACACTCAAACGCGCAAGCCCCGCATTCGATGCAATCCAGCACATTCCCGTCTTCCGCGGCGCTGAAATTCCCGGTTTCCACCAATTCGCTCAATTCACAGGGCATCAGGCCCATGGGGCACGCCGCCACGCAGCGGCCGCAACTGATGCAGGGCATGGCCGTAAACTGCGCTACCTGGGCGCTGGTCAGGAACAGCAGGCCGGAAGTGGTCTTGGTCATGGCCGACTCCAGGCTGGCTTGCGCCAGGCCCATCATCGGTCCCCCGCAAATCACCTTGCCGGGCGCATCCTGCAAGCCGCCGCAGAATTCCGCCAGGCCGGCCAGGGTGGCGCCGATGGGCGCGAGCACATTCTGCGGATCGCGCAAAGGCCGGCCGGTAACCGTCACCAGCCGATGCGTCAGCGGCGCGCCTTCGGTTACGGCCGCGCAGATGGCCGCGCAGGTGCCGGCGTTTTCCACCAGGCATCCCACGTCCATCGGCAGGCCGCCGGAAGGCACTTCGCGGCCGGTCACGGCATAAATCTGCTGCTTTTCAGCGCCCTGCGGGTAATATGTGGGCAGCACCACCACCTGCGCGGTCGCGGGCGCCGACTGCATGGCTTTTTCCATGCCGCGGATGGCATCCGGTTTATTATCCTCGATGGCGACGGCGATGCGTTTGACGCCCAGGATGCCGGCTATGATTTCCACGCCCGCCCAGACGCGTTCCGGCTGTTCGAGCATGAGGCGGTAATCGGCGGTGAGATACGGCTCGCACTCAGCGCCGTTGACGATCAACGTGTCAATCACGCGCCCGGACGGCGGCGAAAGCTTCACATGCGTCGGGAAGCCCGCGCCGCCCATGCCGACAATCCCGGCGGCCGCGATGCGTTCCTTGAGGTGCTTGGGGTCCAGTCTCCGCCAATCCGGCATGGGCGCCAGGCTGGAATCGGCGCCGCCTGCCGGGTCGGTCTCAATGACGACGGTCATGACCGGCTTGCCGGCCAAACCCGGGATATCTTCCAGCGCCTTAACCGTCCCCGCCGCCGGGGCATGCACCGCGGCGGAGACGAAGCCATTGGCGGCGCCGATGGCCTGACCCTGCAAGACGGCATCGCCCTTCTTAACCAGCGGCTTGGCGGGCGCGCCCAGGTGCTGGGCCATGGCGACATACAACACCGGCGGCAGCGGCATGGGCCGCACCGGCTTGTCGGCGGTCAAGTTCTTAAAATAACCGGGATGCACTCCGCCCCGCGGGCGGAACGGCGCCTGGATTACGCGCATACCGACGCCTCCTCCCGGCGGCCGGAGCGCCGCACAATGATTTTCTGGGGGCACTTGGCCGCCACCGCCGGATCGGCCAGCGGCTTGGCATAATCCATCACCGCCAGCGCGCCTTCCATTTTCAAGGATTCCGGCGCAGCCCTGGCGCACAAGGTGCAACCGATGCACCCCACCGCGCAGACTTTGCGCACCGCCGGGCCGCGGTCTTTATTGCGGCACAACACGTGAAACTCGGCGCTCTCCGGCACCAGCCGGATCAATTGCCGCGGGCAAGCCGCGATGCATTTGCCGCAGCCGATGCACAACTCGGGGTGCACCACCGCCAGACCGTTGCCGGTAATCTCGATGGCATTGACCGGGCAGACCCGAGCGCAGGAGCCCAATCCCAGGCAGCCATAGGCGCAGGCCTTGTCGCCGCCGGCCACCAGCACGGCCGCCGCGCAATCCGCTACGCCATTGTAAGCAAATTTACGGCGCGCTTCCTTCTGGCCGCCGTGGCACAGAACAATGGCCACCTGGCGCTCGCGCAATTCCGCCTTGACGCCCAAAAAAGCGGCAATAGCTTCCGCGACGGCGTTGCCGCCCGGCGCGCACAGGTTGGGAGGCGCTTTTTGGGCGACTATCGCCCGGGCGTAATCGGCGCAGCCGGCAAAACCGCAGGCCCCGCAATTCACCCCCGGCAACAGGCCGAGCACCGCTTCCACCCGCGGGTCTTCTTTCACACCGAAATAGTGCGAAACCAGGCCGAGGGCGGCGCCGCAAAAAATCCCCAGCCCGCCCAGCACCATGACCGCGTTAATAATCTCACCATGCATATCACATCTTGATCAAGGCCGCAAACCCCATGAAGGCCAGGCTCAACAGCCCGGCGGTCACCAGCGCCAGCGCCGGACCGCGGAAGGCCTTGGGCGGCTGCGCCCGCTCGATTTTTTCGCGCAAGCCGGTAAAAATCAACAGCGCCAGGGAAAATCCGACCGCCGCACCGAAGCCAAACACCACGGCTTCCATGAAATTGTATTGCTTCTGGATATTAAGCACGGCCACGCCCAGCACGGCGCAATTAGTGGTGATCAAGGGCAGGAAAATCCCCAGGGCTTGGTAAAGCTGGAGACTGAATTTCCGGAGAAAAATCTCCACCACCTGCACAAACGCCGCAATCACCAGGATAAACACGATCGTCTGCAGGTAGGTCAGGTCGACGCCGAACAGCCCCTGCGGCTCCAGCAGGAAACGCGAAACCGACCAGGTCACCGCCGAGCCGCAGGTCATCACAAAAATTACCGCGGCCGCCATGCCCAGCGCGGTCGGAATATTTTTCGAGACCCCCAGGAACGGACAAATTCCCAGGAAACGGGTCAGCACAAAATTATTTACCAGCACCGCGCTCAGAATCAAGAGAATATATTTTTCCATGGCTTGTCTGCCGGGAAACAAATGCAGCCTGGCTGATTCAAAAAACAAACCACGCCAGTATAGATGATCCCGGAGGAATTGCAATAAAATTAAGCAGCCTTTTCGAGACGTTCCCGGGATGGAATTTGGATTGCATCCCGCACCCGGTTGCGGCACAATCCAAGCTTAACCCATGCGACCTAAACTCCATCTTCCCGCCCTGCTGGCGGCCCTGCTGGCCGTCGGACCGTTGTACTTGTGCGGCACGTTCAACCACGATCTCTGGCGGCCGGCGGAAGCCCGGGAGGCGGGCATTGCCTGGCAAATGCTGGAAAACGGCGATTGGACCGCCACCTATCTGAACGAAGATCTGTTCCTGGAAAAGCCTCCGCTTTATACATGGGCCATCGCGGTTGGCCTGAAAATTTTCGGCCGCCAGGACTGGGCGGTGCGGCTGCCCGCTTTTTTATTCACCCTCGGCACGTTGGCGCTGGTGTTTTGCCTGGCGCGCATCCGGCTTTCTTCCCTGGGAGCGCAGGGCGCGCTGGCCAGCCTGGCCACCATGGCCTTGTTCCTGGAAGTCAACCATGGCGCTATGATTGACAACGGCCTGATGTTTTTTGTCACCCTGGCCATGCTGGCATTTTACCGGCTGCAAGCCGGCGCGGCCCGGCCGCGCGCCTGGGCCGCGCTCTTTTACGCCGCGCTGGCCCTGGCCTTCCTGACCAAGGGCGGCATCGGCCCGGCGCTCGTACTGGCGGCGGCCGGCGGCTACACGGCGGCGGGCCGCCTTCGCGGCATCTGGCGCTGGGCGCATCCGCTGCCGGGCGCCGCCATTCTGCTGGTCTTGATCGGCGGCTGGCTGGCGGCGCTCTGGCGCCAGGGTGGCGCGGAATATTTTCACGTTTTTTTCATCCGCAACAACCTGGACCGGCTGCTGGGGCGGTATGGCCCGACGGGCGCCTGGCATTATTATATCCCTTATGTTTTCAGCAGCGCCCTGCCCTGGACCCTTCTGCTGCCCGCCGGCATCTGGCGCATCCGGCAGGAATTGCGGCAGCCGGCGGCGCCGCGGGAAGCACGGGATTACTGGCGGTTCATGGCGTGGTGGTGCGGGGCGTTTTTTGCGATGCTCAGCCTGGCGGGCGGCAAGGATCATCAGTACCTTCTGCCCCTGCTGCCGCCTCTGGCCATCGCCGGCGGCGCTTGGATCGAACACACCGTCAACAGCCGCGGCATACCGCGCTGGACCATGGTGTTGACCTGGATTTTCACCGCCGGATCGGCCGGGCTCGCGCTGGCCATGCCCTGGCTGCCCTGGCTGCTCGACGCCCGGCATACCGGCCGCATGGTGTTCGCCGCGCTTTGGACACTGCTGCCGGCGGCCGCCGGTCTGCTGGCAACGCGCGCGCTCGCGCGCCGGAATTGGCGGGGTTACTGGCGGGCGCTGGCCGTGCTGGCCGCGATCAGCGGGTTCACGCTGGGATTATTCGTGGAACCGGCGCTGGATCGCGTCAAATCCATCCGCCCCTTAAGCGCGGCACTGCAGGATAACCTGCCGCCGGACGCCGAATTATGGGGGTACGACCTGGATGAAAACACCGTGGGCGCGCTGGTCTTTTACGGGCATCGCCACCGCCGGCTGGCGGGACTGGGCGACCACCTGCGGCTCCTGGAAGCCGGCCGACCGCAGCGGATGCTGCTGATGTCGCGCCAGCCCGGGCGGCAGCCGGATGTCGCGCGGCTGCTGGACACCGGCGACTGGCAAATCCAACTCCACTTCGCCGCCGGCGACCGCTGGTTCTGGCTGATGGCGCCGCGTGCGGACTGACGCCGCACGCGGCATAAGTCGGCGCGGATTTTACCGCTTTTCGCCCTGCTTCTCGTCCGTCAGGCCCTTTTCCTGCATGGCGGCCCGGCGGCTCAGGCGGACGCGGCCGCGCTCGTCAATGCCGATGCATTTCACCCACATCTGGTCGCCCAGCTTGCAGATATCCTCGACCTTGCCCACCCGGAAGTCGGCCAACTCGCTGATATGCACCAGGCCGTCCTTGCCCGGGAAGATTTCCACGAAGGCGCCGAACTCCTTGATACCGGTGACCGTCCCGTTGTAAATCACGCCTTCCTCCGCTTCAGCGGTGATCAGGCTGACTTCGCGCAGCGCCATGTCCATGGATTCGCCGTCGGTGCTGAAAATGTGGACTGTGCCGTCATCGTCAATGTCAATCTGCGTGCCGGTGACGTCGGTGATGCGGCGGATGTTTTTGCCGCCGGGACCGATCAGCAGGCCGATTTTCTCCGGATCGATCTTGACCACCTGCACGCGCGGAGCGTAGGGGGACAGTTCGGGGCGCGGGGCGGCAAGGACTGAGTCCATGAAATCGAGAATTCTCAGGCGCGCCGCATGCGCCCGCTCGAATGCGCCTTCAACCAAATTCCACGGCAGGCTGCGGAGCTTCAGGTCCACCTGGAACCCGGTGATGCCATTGCGGGTGCCGGCCACCTTGAAATCCATGTCGCCGCAATGATCCTCGTCGCCGAGAATATCGGTCACCAGCATGGCCCGGCGGTCGTCGGTGAACAAACCGATGGAAATTCCCGCCACGGGCCGCAGCAGCGGCACGCCGGCATCCATCAACGCCAGGGAACCGACGCAGACACTGGCCATGGAAGTCGAGCCGTTGGACCCCATGATTTCCGAAACCAGCCGCACGGTGTAAGGATACTCCTTGGGCATCATCTGCTCCAGCGAGCGCTCCGCCAGGTTGCCGTGGCCGATTTCGCGGCGGCCGGTCGAGCCCAGCCGGCCGACCTCGCCGACGCTGTAAGGCGGGAAATTGTAATGCACCATGAACGCCTTTTCATCCGGACCGCCCGTGATGGCGTCCATCGACTGGGCGTCGGACTTGCTGCCGAGGGTCACGATGCCCAGGGCCTGGGTTTCGCCGCGGGCGAAAAGCGCCGAGCCGTGCGTGCGGGGAATCAAGCTTACATCCGCGTTCAACGGCCGCAGTTCGTCGAGCGCGCGCCCGTCAATGCGCCGCTGGTTTTCCAGCACGTTGCGGCGCACGGTTTCAATTTCCAGCCGGTCGCAGGTCTCGCGGAACTGCTCGGCGGTCATCTCCGGGAAACGCGCCTGCATGGCAGTCTGCAAGGCGGCGCGGATTTCGCCCGTCCGCGTCCGGCGTTCCAGTTTGCCGGGGATCAGCAGGGCCGCTTCCAGTTCCTTGCCGCAGATTTCGCGCGCCGCCGGCAGCAGGACTTCATCCTGCGGGAGGTCCGCTACGACCTTGTCCGGCAGTCCCAGTTTGCGGCGCAATTCCAGTTGCAGGTCCACCAGCGCGCGGCAGGCGGCATGGCCGAAACGCATGGCGGCCACCATGTCGGCCTCGGAAATCTCCTTGGCATCCCCTTCAATCATGATCGGGTTGTCGCGGTCGCCGACGTAAATCAGGTCCAGATCGCTGGCAGCGCGTTCCTCATTGGTGGGATTCAAAATGAATTTGCCATCCACGCGGCCGACGCGCACGGCGCCGATCGGGCCGTAAAACGGCAGGTCGGAAATCACCAGGGCGGCGCTGGCTGCCAGGATGCTGAGGATGTCGCCGTCATTCTTGCCGTCCGCCGACAGCAGCATATTGTTGATTTGAACATCGTTGTGATAGCCCTCCTGGAACAGGGGGCGGATGGGCCGGTCCGTGAAACGGGCCGTCAGGATTTCCTTTTCCGACGGGCGCGCTTCGCGCTTGAAAAACCCGCCCGGGAAGGCGCCCGCGGCGTAAAATTTTTCGCGGTACTCGACCTGCAGGGGGAAATAATCAATGCCTTCGCGGGGAGTTTCCGTGGCCGTGACGGCGGAAAAGACAACAGTTTCACCGAGTTGGACGGTGGCGGCGCCGCGCGCCTGGCGGGCGAGCAGCCCGGTTTCGATACGGATGGTCTGGCTGCCTAACTGGGTTTCTACAGCGGTTGTGTTTTTCATACTTGTTCTGCGTTTCCTTGTGTGTTTTTTTGTTTTGTTTTTTTGAAAGGTTGAAAGACGGGGCGGACCGGGCCCGGCGCCATGTTCCCGCCGGCCCGGCGGCCGGCATTACAGAAGATATGCGGCGCCGGCGCCTCGCAGCAAGGCCAGACTGGATGGATTTTTATCCGGATCGCCCAAACGGCGCCAGATCTTCGGTCAGGCAGGGACGCGGGTCCGGGCGCGAAGGAGAGCGGCGCCGGCATGGATGACTAATGCCGCAAGTTCAGCCGCTTGATCAGGGACTGGTAACGGGTCTCGTCCTTGCGCTTGAGGTAATCCAGCAGGCGCCGGCGGGCATTCACCAGCTTGATTAAACCGTACCGGGAACTATGGTCGGCGGTATGCGCTTTGAGGTGTTCGGTCAAGCGGTTGATGCGCATCGTCAGCAATGCCGACTGGACATCGGGCGATCCGCTGTCCTTTTCATGCAACTGAAATTGCTTGCTGAACTGCTCTTTGGTCACTTCTTCCATGCAAACGTCCTTCTCGTGCTGATAGTGTTTTTTAAGCCTGATTTGTTTTGTTGGCGTGCATTCTAGAAAAAACCCGCGCCCATGTAAAGCAATAAATTTACGCAGATTATCTCCCGCCGGCGCGGAACCAGGCTCGGACCTTGTCGATATCGCGGACAATCTGGCCGCGCAATTGCGCCGGGGAATCGAAACGCCGTTCCGGACGCAAGCGGCGGAGAAAACACACCTCCATTTCGAGGCCATAGATATCCTCCCCAAAATCGAGGATATGCGTCTCCACCAGCAAGGGCGGAGCCGCCGCATCCGCGCCGGCCGGGACCATGGTCGGGCGCCGGCCGACATTGGCCACCCCGCGCAGCCGCCGGCAACCCAGCAGCACCCGCACGGCATACACCCCCGGCGGCGGCAGGACCTCGTCGGCTGTGGCCAGGTTGGCGGTCGGTGTGCCCAGGCGGCGGCCGCCCAGGCCGCGGCCGGCGGCCACGGTTCCGAACAGGCTGAAAGGCCGGCCCAGCATGACGGCGGCGGACGCCAGGCGGCCGTCAGCCAGGGCGCGCCGGATGCGCGTGCTGGACACCGGCGCGCCCTGGCGGCAAAGCGGGGGCACGACCATCGCGCGGAATCCGTGCCGGGCCGCCAGCGTCCGCAGCAATGCCGGCCCCCCGCCGCCGTCGCGGCCGAAAGTCCAATTGCTGCCCGCGCAGACCGCGGCCAGGCGGGGCGCGGCGGACGCCAGTTCGGCAATGAATGTTTCCGGCGCGCATGCGGCCAGCGCGGTGTTAAACGGCAGCGCGATGCACCCATCCATGCCCATGGCCGCGAAGAGGCGCAACTTGTGCGGGAGCCCGGTGAGCAGCAGCGGCGCGGATTCCGGAGCCAGCACCTTCAGGGGATGCGTATTGAAAGTCAAGACCCAGGCCGCGCCGCCCAAGCGGCGCGCCGCGGCCGCGGCCCGGCGCAGAATCGCCTGATGCCCCAGATGCACGCCGTCAAAAAATCCGGCGGCCAGGACCACCGGCCGGCGTTGCGGCTGCAAAACATCCAACTGCCGGCTGAATTTCATGAATCAGCGTTTACCCGGAAAGCGGCACGCGCGGAGACGGCACGATCAAACGGATCAGGTCCGCGCGCGCCAGGTTTAAAATGTCCCCCAACGGCGCAGCTTCGCTCAGCTTGAAAGCGCCGCTGGCGAGCCGGCGCAACTGCTCCAGATACGCGCCGCATCCCAGCGCCTCGCCCAGGTCGGCGCAGAGCGTGCGCACGTAACAGCCTTTGCTGCAGCGGACGCGAAACGCCCCGGATGGCGGCTGAAAATCCAGAAGCGTGAATTCGTATACGCGCACCAGCCGGGGCTGCCGCTCGACCACCTGCCCTTTGCGGGCCAGCCGGTACAGGGGCACGCCGTTCTTTTTCAGCGCCGAAACCATCGGCGGCAGTTGCATCAGGTCGCCCGTCAAGCCGGCCATGGCGCGTTCCACATCGGCGCGCGCCACCGCGCTGCAATCCCGTTCCTGCACCACCTGCCCATCGCCATCCTGGGTATCGGTGGCGATGCCCAGGCGGACCACGCCTTCGTAAATCTTGTCTTCCGCCATCAGGCGGTCGGCCAGCTTGGTGGCGCGGCCGAGCATGATCACCAGTAACCCGGTAGCCTGGGGATCGAGCGTGCCGGCGTGGCCGACTTTCGGGGCGCCGAAACGGCGGCGGATGCGGTCCACCACGTCATGGGACGTCATGCCGGCGGGTTTATCCACCAACAGGATGCCGTCCGGCAGGGCGCCAAAAGGCGCGGTATGGCGCGATCCCTGTTTCATCCGGTTCCGGCCTGCCCTGCCGCGGGCTCCGCCGCCGGATGATCCAGCAACTCCGGCTGCGCGCGCTCCATTGCGGCGATCAAAGTCAAAACCCGATCGCCTTCGGCGATGGACTCGTCCAACTCGAATTCCAGACGCGGGGTGTACTTGATGGTGATATCGCGGTTGATGCGCTGCTGAATTTCGAAGCGATGCTGGCCGAGCAGGGCCAGCATGCGCGCCTGTTCCCCGGCCGGCGCGCGGATGGAAACCAGCACCCGGGCCTGGCGCAGGTTGCGGCTGGTGATGACGCGGGTAATGGACACCGCCGCCAGGTCGAAGGCCTGCTCGTGCATCACGCGGAAAAGAGAATCCCCGATTTCGCGCTTCAACAACTCGTTTACCCTGGTCAAGCGGTCCACGTGCATGTCATCCCCGCCCTCAAAGTTTGGCCGCAATTTTTTCGATTTCGAAAAATTCCAGCACATCCCCCGACTCGAACTCGGAGTAATTGTCGAGACGCACGCCGCATTCCTGTCCTTCGCGCACCTCGCCGACTTCGTCCTGGAAGCGCTTGAGCGTGATCACCGCGCCCTCGTAAAGCAGGTCCCCGTTGCGCTTGACCCGCACCTTGGAACGGGCGCGCACGCGGCCGCTGACCACCAGGCAGCCGGCGATTTTGCCGGTCTTGGTGATGGGAAACACCTGGCGCACCTCGGCGCGGCCCAGGGTTTTCTCCCACAATTCCGGCGCCAACAGCCCGGTCATGGCTTCGCGGATTTCATCGGCGATGGTGTAAATAATGCTGTATAAGCGGATTTCCACGCCTTCACGCTTGGCGGCGCGCACCACTTCCTCCGACTTGCCGACATTGAAGCCGATGATGATCGCGTCCGAGGCGCTGGCCAGCAGGACGTCATTCTCAGTGATGCCGCCCACGCCGGTGAGGATGATGTTAATGTGGACTTTTTCGCTCTGGATTTCCGACAACACCTGCTGGATCGCTTCCAACGAACCGCGGGTATCGCATTTCAGCACCAGTTTCAATTCCAGGCGCCGGCTGGCTTCCATGCGCTCGAAGAGGTTTTCCAGCGAGGTTTTGCGCGCCGGGGCCGCCAACTGCGCGTCGCGCTGGTCCATGGCGCGCTGCTCGGCCAGGTGCCGCGCGGCGCGTTCATTCGGATACACCTTGAAAAATTCGCCGGCGGGCGGAATGGCGCTCAACCCCATACACTTGACCGGCGTGGAGGGCAGCGCCTGACGGACCTTAACCCCGTGGTCGTTGACCAACGCCTTCACCCGGCCCCAGCAGCATCCGCACACCACCATATCCCCCAGGCGCAACGTGCCGCGCGTGACGATGAGGTGGGCCGTCGGCCCCATGCCGGTTTCCATCTGGGCTTCCACCACGTAGCCTTCCGCGCGCGGCTTGGGATTGGCCTTCAACTCCAGGACTTCCGCCTGCAGCAGCAGCATTTCCAGCAAGTGGTCAATACCCGCGCCGGTTTGCGCGCTGACCTCGCAGCAGATCAGTTCGCCGCCCCATTCCTCGGGGGTCAGCCCGGCGGACTGCAACTGGCGGCGCACCTGGTCGGGATTGGCGGCGGGCAGGTCAACCTTATTGATCGCCACCATCAGGGTCGTGCCGGCGGCCTGGGCATGCTTGATCGCCTCTTCCGTTTGCGGCATCACGCCATCGTCCGCGGCGATGATAATGACGGCAATATCCGTCAGGTTGGCGCCGCGGGCGCGCATGGCGGTAAAGGCCGCGTGCCCCGGGGTATCGAGGAAAGTGATCAAATGGCCCTTGTGTTCAACCGTGTAGGCGCCGATATGCTGGGTGATGCCGCCGGCCTCGTTCCGGGCCACGGCGGTTTTGCGGATACGGTCCAGCAAGGAGGTTTTACCGTGGTCAATATGCCCCATGAAGGTCACCACCGGCGGGCGGGGCGCCAAGTCTTCGGGGCGGTCTTCCACGGATTCCTCATCCGGCGCCGCCGGCGATGGATGCGCTTCGGCCTTGCGCTCGTGCTCCAGGGTCAGACCATGTTTTTCCGCCACCTGCTGGGCGGTCTTGATGTCCAGTTTTTCGTTAATGGACGCCAAAACGTTCATCATCATCAATTCGGCAATCAACTGGTTGGGCTTCATGCCGAGCAAACCGGCGAAATCCCGGACCACGATCGGACCGCGCACCGTCACCACGCGCCCGTTGCGGGCCGGTTGAGCCGGCGGAGTGGGCGGAGCCGCGGGAGGTACGGGCGGCGCAGGCGGCGGCGGGCTTATCCGTTCGGACGGCGGCCGCTTGGCTGGCGGCGGTTCTTGCCGCGGCGGGCTGTCCGGCGCGGCGGCGACCGGTTTGGCTGGCGGCGGCGCGGGCGCCTTCGGGGGCGCCGCCGGCGGCGGCGGCGTGGCGGCGCGCAATTTCTCCGCCACGTCGTCCGCGATGGCGCTCATGTGATTCTTGACATCCAGTCCATCCGCACGCAGCCGCTCCAGCAAGTCCTTGCTGGTAACATTCAATTCCCTGGCTAATTCAAAAACCCGCATAAACTTTATTCCTTGTCTGCCGCAGGCGGCGTCCGGGCGGCGGCGGCCGCAGCCTTCACGGCCTCGGCTGTGGCTCGGTCAAAACCGGCCATTTCCTCCAAATCGCCGACATCGGCCGCCACAATGCCGTCCACGGTCAAAAATCCGGCATGCACCAGCTTGTCGGCCTGCGCCCGATCAAGGCCCGGCACCCCGGCCAAGGTGTCAATGGCCATCAAAACCTTCTCTTCGAAGCTGATGTCGTCCTTATCACGCTGGATATCCACCATCCAGCCGAGTAGTTTTGACGTCAAACGCGCGTTTTGACCGCGCTTGCCGATCGCCAGCGATAACTGATCGGTATCCGTCACCACCGTCACGCGATGCTCCCGTTCATCCACGATGATCTTGTTCAGCTTGGCCGGGTTCAAGGCGTTGGTGACATAGGTCTTGATATCCGGACTCCAGCGCACGATGTCAATTTTTTCTCCCAGCAGTTCGCGGACGATGTTTTTCACGCGCATGCCGCGCATCCCGACGCAAGCGCCGACGGGATCAACCTTCTCGTCGCGGCTGGAGACGGCGATCTTCGTGCGGAAACCGGCTTCGCGGGCAATTCCCTCGATTTTGACGGTGCCGTCTCCGATTTCAGAGATTTCGAGTTCAAACAACCGGCGCACGAAATCCGGATGGCTGCGCGATAAGGTGACCTGGTAGCCGCTGACATGCTCCTGCACGCTCAAAACGTAGGCGCGGATGCGGTCGCCCACCTGGTATTCCTCCGTCGCCACCTTCTCCCGCGCCGGCATGATAGCTTCCACCCGGCCCAAATCCACGATCACATCGCCGCGTTCCAGGCGCACGATGGTGCCGCTGACGACATCGCCCAGGCGGTCCTTGTACTCCTTGAGCACAATTTCCTTCTCCGCCTGGCGGATTTTCTGGACAATGGCATGCTTGGCCGTCTGCGCGGCAATGCGCCCGAAATCGCGCGCCGACATTTCCACGTCAACCAGATCGCCCAGTTGGGCGTCGGGTTTGATTTTCCGGGCTTCCGAGAGGCTGATCTCGACATTGCGGGCTTGCACCCGGTCCACGACTTCCATTTTGGCGAAGGCCTTGATGGCCAAGGTCTTTTCGTCTATTTTAATCCGCAAATCACGGGTCGGACCGGCGGCGCTTTTACGCGATGCTGAAAGCAGGGCCGCTTCCACCATCTGGATCAGCGCCATGCGGTCAATGCCGCGTTCACGCTCCATGCTCTCAATCACCGCGCGCAATTCAGTGGTGCTCATAACGTATTTGCCTTATCATCGTCGAAATTCGAATACTCAAACTATCGCCGGATACACGCAAAGTCAAGGAATTTCATACGAAATAATTGCTTGACGCCCCCCGAAGGCGTTTTTAATAATAGCTGTTACGCCAATTACTCCGCGCCGCCGGCAAACGGAAATCCTGCATCGCCATGACCGCCTGCAAACAAAAAAAGGACAGCGCCGACCTGCGGCTCCAGATCGTTTTCCTGGAGGCCGTCCGGCGCCGCTGCCCGGACGATATCCCCGCCATCAAGGCGCTGGCGGAGCTTTACACTGAAAACGGACAGCATACCGAAGGATTGGACCTGGACCTGGAACTGTCCCGCGTATGCCCGGCTGAGCCCCTGGTCTGGTACAACCTGGCCTGCAGCCATGCCGTTTTAGGCCAGAAAGACGAAGCGCTGCGCGCCCTGACACAGGCGGTGGACTTGGGCTACCGGGACTTTTCCTGGATGCGACGGGACCAGGACCTGGAATCACTCCGCAGCGACCGCCGGTTCCGCGATTTGCTGCAAAGACGCGACGCCTGAGACGGCTGGCCCGCGCATGCGGCGGCCGCGCAGCGGCTCAAGCCGGCGGCGCGGCCGCGGCGGCCGGCGCGGGGGCGGTTTTGGCCGGCGGCTGGCCCGCCGGCTCGGCCACCACGCGGAAGCCCAGGTTAATGTAGCGGTAATCCGGCTCGTAGGAACTCTGGCGGTCCAACCGCATGAACATCGGGATGTAATCGGACCACGACCCGCCCTTGAGAATCCGGCTGTGCTCGCCTTCCTTGTCGGCCGTCCATTCCCACACGTTGCCGCCAGTGCCATAAAGCCGCCACTCATTGACCCCGCTCTTGCGCACCGGCGCCGACACCTGGAATTTATCCGGCCGCTCGACCTTTGAGCCCACCGCCTGGTTTTCCATGCCAAAATAATTCCAGCCGGCGGGCGGCGGCCATTCGGATCCCCAGGGATATTCCAATTCCCGTCCGCACGCGGCGAAAGTCATCCATTCCTGTTCCGTCGGCAGGCGGAACTTGAATTTTTGACCGTCAACTTCGCCATAATTTTTCGTCAGCCAGCCGCAAAAAGCCGCAGCATCCTTCCAGGAAACGTTCACGACCGGCTGATTGTCCGCGTTCAATCTCCGGCCGTCATGTTCACCGCTGTCATGTTGCGGCTTAAACTTGCGGTACTGGCGGTTGGTGACTTCGTACTTGCCCACCAGTAATTGCATCGGCTGCACCAGGACCAGCCGCAATTGCAGGTCGCCGTCCAGTTGCAAGGTCAAATCGCCGGGCTGGGGCTTATCTTCAAACCCCATCCAGGCGCAGCCGGCGCCGGCCATCAACCCGGCGCCCACCAGCGCCGACTTCAATATTCCCAGCTTGCAGCAGCGCATATTAACCTCCTGGTATGCGGATTAGGGACGCGCCGGCGCAGACGGATCAGACGTCCTGAATTTGAATGCGCATCGTGGCGTTTTTCAAGGCTTCGACATTGCCGGCCTGATCCTGCGGCTTGATGCCGAAGGAAAGCGCTTCGAGCAGTTGCGCCATGCCGGCCTGAAAAGTTTCGGCATCGTTGCGCACTACCTGCATCAGCATCGCGCTTTCCGGCAGCATTAACTGCGTTTTCAGGTGATCCTGCTGCGACATGATGACAAAAGGTTTCTTGCAGTTCGGGCAGCGGCCCCGCTTGTTGACATCCGTATCCCGCAGCCAGAGTTTCTGTCCGCAGGAAGGGCAGCTGATCTTGAAATCCACTTCGCCCTTATCGCGCAGGAAAAACACCCCGAACGGCGTCCGGAGTTCATCCGGCAGGGCGCGATAAATCGCTTTGATTTTATCCAGCGAAAGCACGTCCAGGAATCGCACCACCAGCGCTACGGCATCCGCCTGGCTGATCAATTCGTCAAAGGTCGGATCCTGGGCCGGATCACCGGCAAAAATCTGAAATTGCACCCGGTGGTCGCCGATGGCCGCTTCCGCATTCAAATCCGGGAGCCCGGTCAGAACGAAATCCTCCGCCAGGTCCCGATAAATCGAAAGCACCAACACATTCAGTTTATTGCCGGCCATGTCTGCTCGCTCCCATTATACTTTTCAAAAAAACGCCGCCTGCCAAACCAGGCTTAACGCGGTCCGAATGCCATGCTATCGCCGCAACTGATAAAGGTAAGTCATTGCCGGAAAATATTCAAGCAAAAATACCAGCAAAAATACCAGTCGGCAGACGCCAAGGAATATATTTGCTTTTACCGCCCTTTTGGCATATACATGGGCGGTATGACATCCAAAGGAGGGTGTAACATCCGTGAATAATACAAAAACAACCACATGCATCGTTACAGGCGGCGCCGGTTTCCTGGGGTCGCATTTGTGCGAATTTCTGTTGCGGCAGGGCCATCGCGTGATTGCCATTGACAACCTCATCACCGGCAACATCAACAACATCAAACATTTACGCGACCACCAGAACTTCGCGTTCATGGAGCATGATATTACCAAGCGCATCGAAGTGGACGGACCGGTGGATTGCATTTATCATTTCGCCTCGCCAGCCAGTCCAATCGACTACCTGCGCCTGCCAATTCAGACCTTGAAAGTCGGCGCCATGGGCACGCACAACGTGCTGGGACTGGCGTTGGCCAAGGGCGCGACCATCCTGCTGGCATCCACATCGGAAATTTACGGCGATCCGCTGGTGCATCCCCAGCCGGAGACTTACTGGGGCAACGTCAACCCCATCGGACCCCGCGGGGTTTATGACGAAGCCAAACGTTTCGCCGAGGCCATCACCATGGCCTACCACCGCACGCATAAATTAAGCACGCGCATTGTGCGCATTTTCAACACTTACGGCCCACGCATGCGCCCGCATGACGGGCGGGTGGTGCCGGCGTTCATCAAGCAGGCGCTGGCGGGGCAACCCCTGACGGTTTTCGGCAAGGGCACGCAGACCCGCAGTTTCTGCTACGTGGACGACCTGGTGCGCGGGATTTACGCCCTGGCCAACGTTTCGGAAAGCGACCCGGTCAACATCGGCAACCCCTATGAAATGACCGTGCTGGATTTCGCCCGCAAGATCATCGAACTCACCGGCAGCGCCTCGGCGATCCGGTACGAGCCGCTGCCGGAAGACGACCCGCGCATCCGTCAGCCGGACATCTCCCGCGCGCGCCGGCTGCTGCACTGGGAACCCCAGGTACCGCTGGAGGAAGGATTGCGGCGCACCATCGCCTATTTCCAGAACGTCTGAACGTCAACCAAGGAGGAGGGCCGCCATGTTTTTACGGTATGTTTTACCTGACGGCACGCAGCAGGAATACAAGTTGGCGCAAAAATCCATTTCGATCGGACGCGCCGCCGAAGCCGACATCACCATACCCGACAAGCTGGCCTCGCGCCTGCATTGCGGCATTTCATTCTGGGATGACTCCTACTTCCTCCGCGATTTCAAATCCCGCAACGGCACGTTCGTCAACGACAAGCCTATCGAAGTCTGCCGGATCAAAACCGGCGACCGCATCCGCGTCGGCGACACCGTCATCAACGTGGAAAGCGATGGCAAGGGCGCGGAAACCGTTCTGATCGAGCTGAAAGACGCCATGGCCAAGGGCAAGGGCTACCACACCATCCTGCACGAGATCATTAACGAAGACAGCCAGCAATGATCCGGGCCGGTGCTCGCGCCGCGGAGCCCTCCGGGGCTCCAATCCGCCTGTCCGTGCTGGCAACGCCATCCGCTGGCTGGCAGCCGGCCCGTGACAACCGGACGCCGCTGGATTGAGGGATCAGAAGCGTTCCCGCCGGGCGTCCGTGATCGCTTATGTGCCGTGCTGGGAATCCTCGTCGATGTAATGCACAGGGATATCGCGGCGCATGTCAGCCAACAAGCAGGCCAGCATGCCGTCGCAGGTAAGCTGGCCAATGACGGCATCGTCGGCCAGGTGCAAGGCATATTCGTTGCACCAGGCGGCACGAGCCGCGCTGAACCCGGTCGCGGCCGCATCGAACGGGGTCATAATCAGAAGGCGGCCCGCATCCAGAGCGCGGTGTATGCGCGAAGTGAAATGTGCGGGCAACCCACGCGCCAGAATCCAGACCATGGGAATGCCGCCGGCCAGGCAGGCATCGAAGACATCCCGTTCCATAGGCGAGAGGAATCCCGAAATCACGCATCCCGGCCGTTTGGGCCATTTCGTAGGGGCGAAAGATTTTTCGCCCGTGCATGGGGCGAATGTTTTTTCGCCCAAAAAAGATTTTTCGCCCGTGTATGGGGCGAATGTTTTTTCGCCCGCGCATGGGGCGAATGTTTTTTCGCCCGCGCATGGGGCGAAAGATTTTTCGCCCGTACGGGATGCAAGAAATGCGGTCAGAGGAAGGTTGAGCAGCCCCCGATTGCCCATGAAGAAACGCGGCGCGCCATAGCGCAGGGTGTCCCAATGCGTGGGATTGTCCCGGATGTAATGCCGGATGTTGTCCAAAGCCCGCCCGTCCCGCACGATGATGTCGTAGTAGTTGCGTTGCCAGGGGGAATTGCCGCCCAGGAATTTGGTCACCCCAATTTTGAAGCCGCGGACAATGGAACCCAATGTGCGGGATGTCCCGCGAGGACGGCCATCCGGCGCGCCGAGAGTAGGGGCGAAAGATTTTTCACCCGCGCATAGGGCGAATGTTTTTTCGCCCAAAAAAGATTTTTCGCCCGCGCATGATTTTCCGCCGAGATCATCGCCGGACACCATGATGATTCCATGCAAATGATCCGGCATGACGATCCATTCGTCCAGGGCCGCCTGCGGGAAATGGCCGGGTATCGCCCGCCAGCAAGCATCTGCTGCGCGGCCCGCATCGTTCAATGCCATGCGGCCGTTAACCACCGTGCCGAATAATGGGCGGCGGTCGGCAACGCACAGCGTCACGAAATACACCCCGCCCGCCGCATAGTCGTGCCCGCACAGCCGGATCGAATGGCGATGGTGAGCCGTCGGGTCGTACCCGGATTGCTTGGCCTGGGATGCCGCCATACTCCTCCTCGCTGCCGTTGCGGCCCATTCTTTACTTGATGTTGTAGTTAATGATGGAAACGAGTTCCTCGCCAGTGAGATTATATTGCTTGGCGAGAACTCGGTCAATCCCGCCGATTCACCGCCCCCCGCGTGGGGGGCGACGAGGAAATACAGAAGGACTAAACCAATGAGCAAGTTTCAATCCACGCCCCCCGCGTGGGGGGCGACAGCGGCAGACGGGCTATGCATGGTTGCTACGTGTCGACGCCGCCGTGAAAAGTCCTTTTCGCGCCGGTTTGAAAAGTGCGTTTTTAGGCCACGGGACGGAAGAACATGCCCGCCAATACGGAACGAAGATTGAAGTAGAGGGATTTTTCAAATCGGCGGAATAAGAGTCATTTCAAAACGGCGTTCACAGCATAGTTTGCGGTGATTGCGGGGACCATCCCCACGGGCGTGGGGAAAACTGTAGACATCCACACGCGCACTGCGGACGGGAGGGACCATCCCCACGGGCGTGGGGAAAACCGCCGGCGCCGTGCCAAAGCCGACCTCCTGGCGGGACCATCCCCACGGGCGTGGGGAAAACTTCCGCTGCACCCGCCGCAATAGCGGAATATGCGGACCATCCCCACGGGCGTGGGGAAAACGACGACGCATCAAAGTCGGATACCAGATATATGGGGACCATCCCCACGGGCGTGGGGAAAACAAAATCCGCCGGGTTGAGACCGGGCAAGCATCCGCCATTGGGGAAAACGCGCGCAGGCAATCAAGTGGCAATACATCGATACTCCCCACGGGCGTGGGGAAAACCGTTGCAATCGGCCCATCCCTTGGGGAAAACTGGCTTGGGCCCGTCGCATAATACCTGATTATGGGACCATCCCCACGGGCGTGGGGAAAACAGCGGTTCCGCCGTCGGACCATCCCCACGGGCGTGGGGAAAACGCCGAACTGGCGAGTGATAGATCGCAGAGGGACCATCCCCACGGGCGTGGGGAAAACGCCCGACCGGCGCGAGCGTTTTAACGCCGCCGGACCATCCCCACGGTCAATTGCCGGCGGCAATCTGGCGGGCTATTCCCCACGGGCGTGGGGAAAACAGCACCTGGCCGATCACCCGATCCGGGCGTGCCGGATGGGACCATCCCCACGGGCGTGGGGAAAACGGCGAGGAAATTACGAATGGGACAGGGCGTGGGGAAAACATTACCACTAAACCAACGGTGATTATATCCACGGGACCATCCCCACGGGCGTGGGGAAAACTAAATATGCCCGGCAATTTCCGCAGGCGGGGGAAACTCCATTGGGCGCCATCCCCACGGGCGTGGGGAAAACCCAACATTAAGCTCGGGTTTCATGGCTGGCGGACCATCCCCACGGGCGTGGGGAAAACGTGGGTTGCATTGTTATCTCCTGGTTGCTGCGGGACGGGCGTGGGGAAAACTGCGGCATGGTTCAGGGGACTATCCCCACGGGCGTGGGGAAAACTCGCGTTCGCACGGCGTCGGCGCCATCCCCACGGGCGTGGGGAAAACAACGTCCGCGCCATTTTCCATCCCCACGGGCGTGGGGAAAACCGGCATTTAAATCTGCGAATCCCCACGGGCGTGGGGAAAACCGTGCGAGACGCTTCTCGCCACGGACCATCCCCACGGGCGTGGGGAAAACAATGCGGAATGAGACCCCCTTGCCGCGTCGGGAGGCCACGGGACGGACGGGCGTGGGGAAACAGTCATCGCCCGCCAACCATCCCCACGGGCGGGGGAAAACGATAGATTGAAGTGATGGGACCATCCCCACGGGCGTGGGGAAAACCCGATAAATCCGATTTCAACCATCCCCACGGCGTGGGGAAAACGATGGGCGGGCGGATAATTCGTTAATCAGGTGGACCATCCCCACGGGCGTGGGGAAAACGACCATTTTTCCAGTCGATTCCCCACGGGCGGGAAAACGGAATCCCCACGGGCGTGGGGAAAACAACGGCGTCCCCACGGGCGTGGGGAAAACCAGCATAGATCCTGGGGAAAACGTCTGGACCATCCCCACGGGCGTGGGGAAAACGCGACATTCCCCACGGGCGTGGGGAAAACGAAATGGCACGCTGACCATTTCGGGGAAAACTGTCTTCGGGGGGACCATCCCCACGGGCGTGGGGAAAACTGTAGGGCTGGGGCATCCAACGGTGGGTTTTCGGACCATCCCCACGGGCGTGGGGAAAACTCGCCATTTGCCGGACGGGATCGGGGACCATCCCCACGGGCGTGGGGAAAACCGCAGTCATCAAGACCGGACCATCCCCACGGGCGTGGGGAAAACCATTACGGATGGCGGATAATTCGGCGCCGGGGAAAACCATATATACTTAATCGTAGGGCGACGGGAAGAGACAGAGACGCCGCATGATCCCATCCCCACGGGCGTGGGGAAAACGCCGATCGCGGCAAGAAAAACGGACATTGCCGACCATCCCCACGGGCCTGGGGAAAACAATACAAACGATGCAGCCACGGACCATCCCCACGGGGAAAACGACGGGCGTGGGGAAAACTTTACCGTCGATAAAGCACATCAGTCATGAGACGGCGGACCATCCCCACGGGCGTGGGGAAAACACCATAAATTTCCCGCCACATGGAATCATCGGACCATCCCCACGGGCGTGGGGGAAAACATGACGGAAAGCACCGAAACTCCTGAACCATCCCCACGGGCGTGGGGGAAAACGTTCCGGGTTGAGGGCGATTCCATAACTCCCGACGGACCATCCCCACGGGCGTGGGGAAAAACATGGTGGCGGCGCGGCCGCGGCGGTGGGACCATCCCCACGGGCGTGGGGAAAACCGGTAACGCCATCCGGCGGCCGCGTGGGAAACGGGGACCATCCCCACGGGCGTGAAAACGACCGTAATCAGGCAGCTCACCGGACCATCCCCACGGGCGGGGGAAAACTGCCCGGGGAGAAGAAGATCACGGCAGAACGGGCAGACGGCATACCTGGGGGACCATCCCCACGGGCGTGGGGAACACCAGACGCCCCGCGCCCGGCCGCGCTTCAGGCACGGACCATCCCCACGGGCGTGGGGAAAACACCAAGATATAGGTGTCACTGCTCAAAAGATACCCAAGCCTTTGTGCAGATTCAAGATTGATTTGTCAAAGAACCGGATTGAGATGATATGGCGCAGGAGGCAAAACCGGCAGCGGCGCCCTATACCCATCGAAAGATCGTTTTAAAATAACACGTGATAACAGTAAAAGCGCGCGAACGTCGGCGGCGTTATATTTGAGCAATCGCGCAAGATTTGTTTTTTCATCCGGCATCGCCATATGGCGATGCCACAAGCAGGCGGCTTCCGCACCATCGCCATCTTCATCCGGCGCGCGCTTGATACCTAATTCATGCTCAATCTTCTTCAATCCACCGACATAACCATAAACGCGAATTTCATGCATCAGATCAATGTGTGGTGGCGAACACTTTAGTCCGAAGAATTGCGCTATCACCGGCCAGTCAAAACGCATGCCATTAAAAGTTACCAATACTTCAATTTTACGTAATATTACGAGAAATTCGGATAAATTCATCCCCCGTATGAATTGCGACATCTGACCGGCTTGCCACAATCCAATCACAGTTAAATCGTCATTAACACCAAGCCCAGTGGTTTCGATGTCCATAAAAGCCACTCCGGCGGCAAAGTCCGGCCATATTCGCATGCGGTGACCGGGCGGTAGCCTTTTGATAAAATAGTCCGCCACTCTTCCCGACAAAGCCGCTATTAATTCCGGCATTTGTTCAGTCAAATCCGCCGCCTTACGCGGCGAAAGGACATGTCCGGCAAGCGGCAGACAATCCCACGTCAGACATCCTGCTTGCCATAGGCGGCGCTCCGCCGCAGCGGAAATTCCCCGGAAACAACACAGGCTGCGCGTGAGCATCACTCGGTCTCCAGTTTTTCCGAATCAGCCCACGCTTCAGCCAGTAATTGGAGCCCAGACAATCGCACTTGCCGGCGCGGCGTGTCGCCAAAACATTCAATGCTAAAACCTTGAGAGGTCCGCTCCGTACCGATGACCAGCATGCCTAGTCCAGGGGCATTCCGGCGAATATATTCCAAAGTTTTGGATCGAGTGCGAGTATTGACACTGCCAACAAACACATTTGGCCGGGGCTCAATGAACCAACGTTTAAGCATGCCCCGGATAGCCGGCGGAGTTTCGTTAGTTAGAATAACGGTCATGCATCCTCAAAGAGGTTTTCAATGTCTTTCGGCATGCGTTGCAGAAGGCGGCGATCCTCGATATGGAATTTCAACCGTGTAATCACGTCGTCTTCTGTCGCATCCGGTTTCAGGCCGATGGTTTCGAAAGCCGCCGGCAAGGTAGTTTCCGGCTTATAAATATCGGCAATATCCAGAGCAAATGCCCGCATGGAATTGGTGTGAATGAATCCCAGCGCCGGCAAATACCCCAGAGCATAAACCACTGAAGTCGTCAGCGCATAAAGCGCGGCATTAGCGGCGGAAACCGCGCGGTTGATGTTGTCGGCCAATTCCCAATTATTCGGGTTGTAATTGCGGCCTTTCCAAGTCACACCATATCGAACACCTAAATCAGCGTAAAGCGCCTTAACACGGCGACCTTCCATCCCACGCAATTCTTTTATGGCGATACTTGAGACATCCACACCTGCGAAACGCAGACTGAACATGCGGCGCGCGACAATATCCCGCTTGCTTTTTGACACAGCGAGTTCCGCCTGACGCCGGGCACGCTCGTTGTCATGAGTTGGCGCAACGCCATGCGCATAAAAATGCGTTCCTTCTGTACCTACCCAACATACGGTTGTGTTGCATTCAGAACAGGCCTTTATAGCGGCATGGGTTACAGTAGTTCCCGGACCGAGCAACACCACGCTGAGCGAAGCCACCGGTAAGCGGAACACCGTGCGATCGGCGCCGATCCATTTCACGCTGGAGTCATCAACTTCAATGCGGCCATGTTCCAGGTAGATCGGCGTCCAGCATTCACGTACCGGAGGAAGTGTTTCCAACGGCGGGCGCTCAAACACCGGCATGTGTCATCCTTCCTGACGCGTGGCGGCTATTTTGCGAATCCGGCGCGGATTGAATTCGCGTGTCGCAAAATTTAACGGCGAATCCATTAATGTGTCCGTGCCATCGCTAAACGACGTCGCGTCTTCAATCCGCGTGAATTCGGTAAGATTGTGCCCGGCCAAGTCTAATGCCGCCATGGCATCCTCGATGGAAGCCGCCACATTGCCGTGCACAATCGGCGAGGCTGGGATGCAGTTTTTGCGCCCGAACCAGACACCCCAACGCGGGTTGCGTAATGCCCCGGCAATTTCCTCCAACACTTCTCGTGGCCCGGCCAGGATGACGCCAAACCTGGCATCGAGTAGGTATTGACGACGCGATATGACCGCATCCTTTTTAATTTTATTTTCGGCGCTGCGGGTACCGCTAACCGTATGAAAGTCATCCAACCGCCTGATTTCCAGCGGCGGACGGGAACCGTCAGGCTGACGCCGGATTTCCAGTATTGTCATGCGCAAGGATTCCATGCGCGTCAAACTATTTCGCTCAGCATCGGTTCCTTTTGCTAGACCTTGCGCGGCGCAAATCATGCCGAGCAGTGCGCTGCGCGTCGGGTGTAAAGCCGTGGTGCGCCGCTGGAATCGGCTGGCGAAGCCAAAGCTCATCAGCGGCGCATCCAGCATGAGCGCGAGATAAGATTGTTCAGACATGTTTTAAAATCTCTCCGCAAAATTCATCCAATGATCTAACGAGCTTGGCAACTTCCGTGACTGAATCGTTCAATAGTCTATCGGACAAGGCAACTTCCGCGACTGTTTTGATCCCCCAAGTGTTTTTTAATGCTTTGTGATGTTTTGTTAACTCCGTAATGGATTCATCCACAAACCCGTTTTTTGACCTAACCGGTTTCTCGAAGGCATTAACGAGCTGTATCGGCTGACCATGATCCTTGACAATCCCCAGCACATACACTGGCCGCGTGTTTGCATTCATGGAATTCTTCCGTGCGCCAGGCACGGCCTGCAATGTTGCGCGGATAAAAGCGTCCACCACTTGCTTGTGTGCTTCCGGGGAAAGCGCTCCGAGATGATCGGCATCTGTCAAAAGATCAAGATTAAGAGCAGCGTAGCGGTAATAGCAGGCGGAGTTGAATTCCGCCGTGCCCATATTAGCAGCGCCAGCGTCATCCCCTTTTTGTTTTTCATCCTCCACTGCCGTCCAGAAATCAAGATCATTGTCTGATTTATGTGTGGAAAGAGCGTGACTGAACATTCCGGCGCCTTCCAACGTCACATCGCTAGCGTTGGCTACCATACGTCCAAAAATAGCTATGTCGGCAGCGTCTTTTGGGATGCCTTTCCCAAGCGCCTTAATGGCAGCATCTTTCAACAACTTTGCATCAATACCGGACTTGTCCTGCCGCGCCTTGTGAACCCCCCCGGCTATGATTTTTATTTCTTCCGGTGAAAAATAAAGTAATGTGCTCGTTTGCTCCTGTTCCGCAGATGACTCTACATCCGCCGGTTTTTTCCCTTTCTTAGCTTTTGGCAGTTCTTTTGCCAAAAATAGATGAAGTACCTCTTCCGCGGTCTTACGTGCTTCCGACTGATCCCATCCGTACTGACCGACCAACGCCTTTGTTAAATCGTCGGCAGCCTTTCGTGTACGACTTCCCTTGAATGCGGTGTTATTGATTTCTCGCGCCATCTCCCGGATGGCGCGTTTCTGGCATTGGCTGGAGATGCGGGCACGGGTGCATCCGCCAAAGATGGCGGTTTTGGGCGCATTGACATCATCACGGTTGAGGCATGACACGGGGAACGACTGGAGAATATGGAGTTCGATTAATTTCATGTTTTTATCCTCTTGCTTAGTTTGTTTTCACGAAGTTTCCCGGCAAAGATACAAAACGTTTTTATGGATGCAGGCCTCCTTTCGGAATTATTTCCGGCAAGCAGGTGTGGCGGCTCAACTTGTTACGCAACACCTCGTGAAGTCTCGGTTTATCGCGGGCATACAATGAAACCAGCTTTTTTTCAGCCTGCTGATAGAGTTTTTTCTTTTCCATCATGCCGATTTGATAATCGAGGTTATCCTCCATGCCCCAATATTCGATGTATAAGTCAAATTCCGGCAGGTAATAATCAGGACGGATGGCATAACCCTTGATTATGCGAAAGCGGTTGTCGTAGCGAAAAACGATGCCCAACGCCGCGAGTTCCTCGGCAATAATGCGCTCGCCATCGGACTGCACCACCGTGCCATTGCCAGCTTGAATTGTTTTATTCAATTCCACCTGGGTTTCCCAATTTCGGCGCTTAAGGAAGACTTCATCGAAGCAAATGTCACAATATGTGCGCTGAAAAGCCTTTTGCGACCGCGCATATTCATCGGCCGCAACCGGTCTGTCACACCGCCCACACTTATGCACGACGCCTTGTTCAGCGATCCGCACGGCTTCGCGGATGGTCTTGCCGGCGGCGATAACGGAGCGCTTTACATAGTCCTTTTCGGTCGGATTTTGTTGGAGGTCACATAAATCCGGCAAGGCGGATTGGGCCGCTACTCCAAATGCGCCCAACGCCTTAGCGGCATACTGTCGCACTTGCGGGTGCTGGTCTGCCAGCAATGGACGCAGCAAGTCCACCGACACCGCGGAGTCCACAATCCCCGCAAGCTTACCAACGGCAGAGGCGGCCAGACGGCGTACCAAGGGCGACTCCGACCGCGTAAAACCGGCCAATTCGGGCAGGACATCGGCGCCGGCGCTTTCACCAAGCGCAGCGGCACGGGCGGCAAGTCGTCTTTCATTGGCAATATTCATAGAGAATATCCACACGACTTTTTACGCGTCTCGGATGACGCTACATCGCGTCGTTCAGGCAGACGGAACGATGGCCAGCAAGCCAAAGCCAAACCCCTTGGCAGAACCGATTCCCCGAAGGAAGGCGGCTTGAAAAGCTGCCGGATCTACTACTGTCAAAACACCATCATACTCCACGGCATGGTGGAAGCCTGAATTCTTGCGTTTTTCAATTTGAAACCATTCACGCCCTTGCGGAATAATGCACAAGTTTTCCTCATTAACCGCGAAACCGGACTGCGCGGCCTTGCGCTTGATCCAGTCGGTCTGCTCCTGCGTAGTTCGTAATGGCAAACGTTTACGGCTGACGTTGTCGCGCTTGGTGGGATTGGCGCGCAGTTGGAAGCGATATTGCCGGTGCTTAAAAAAAGACTGTGGGATTTCACGGGTCTGCCAGGCATCAGCTATGGCGGGCCATCCGTCGGGGCGGACTGGCGGCCGCGGAGATACAATCAGAAGCCTAAATACTTGATCGCGCGTCCGGTGTTCAAGCCGTGTGAGAAAGTCACGCGGTTCGCCGGCACGATCAGGAAAAGCAGCCCAGACAAGCTGATGCCAGTCATATACATCGCGGATTTTCAACCGGGCGGCGGTTTCACAATCGAGGAATGCCTGAGTCAGAAATTTCATAATTTCGCCTCGGTTGCGGGGGTGGTTTCTTCGGAATCCATCAAGTTGGCCGCAACGCCATCATCCGGCTCAGCGGCACCCCAAAACGACTTAGCCCAAGCGACTTGGACATGATCACCCCACCAGAGCAAGTCGGACAGAAGTTGAGTATAATTGACATGCATACCTTTGGCGTGCGCGGCGCGGACAACAGGTACAATCCGTTCGGGAATTTCATTGAAATCGCAGCTTAAAAGACGTTTTAAGCGACCCTCGAATGAATTATGTTCGCCTTTTAGTTGAGCTAATGTGTCCCCCAGATTTCCGGCGGAACAAGCCAACTCCGGCGCCATGGCCCAAAGCGCGGCAACCACCTCATACCGCCGGTCGCCGATGGCGTCCTTGAAAGCGCCCAATATAGGCCAGGCATTGGGACGGCGGGCTTCGCTGAGTGCGCCACGCAAATTGGCAAGCGCGCCGCGATCTTCCTTGTAACGTTGCAGGGAATGAACAAAGGCAACTGCTAGCGGATGTATCCTTGGGCTCATGTTTCCTCCTCTTCGACGACGGATTGATTTTCATTGTTTTCGAGCGGCTTGAACAACACTTTCAGCCCCTCACAATACGCCCTCATTTGGCGCGGGGTGTCATGCGGGCAGGCTAGTTCGTAGGCATCCCGGGCGGCGCGTGCTAATGCCCGTCCCCATTCTGTGCCGTGCCAGTGTTCCTTGCCGGAATTATCGGGGTCAAGCAACGCGGGGTTTTTTACTATAACCAGTAACAGTGGCACCTGTTGTTCAATGGCGGTCCAGTAGTGTGCGGCGGCTTTTTGTTTTATTAGCCCGCCACGCAAGCGTGATTCAGGCCGGCGCAAATCATCTTTAATGGCGGCATGATAATCGGCAACCGCGAAATTGATTTTTTTGCCCCAGGATTCGGCCTGCGCCACGCCCTGCTGATAAAGTTGCCGGCCGGCATCGGCAAACATTTGCATGGGTACATGTAAAACCGATTCGATGACATCAATTATATTAGTGGTTTTTCTAGGCTCATGAACGACCGCGCCGGCAAAAACATCGATGTCAAGATCATCTTCAATATTTTGTAGGACTAATGGTCCGCCCAGATGATTATTTTGATCATATTTTCGGACAGTTATAACATGCAACTCGCGCCATAACGCCTTGGCGACAGATCCCTCTAATTGCCGTCGTTCGTCATCCCGGTAAGCGGATTGGTAAATCGTAGCCATTGGATCACGCCAACCGCTATTCGCAAATGAAGGATAATCCAAGGCGCCACCCCAGATCATGGAACGACTGTCCTGCAAATGCACCGCTCGCGATATTGGCACAAGACGCCCGACATATGTTTTAACTGCATTATCAACGGCCGGATGATCGCCGGGCCCATCGGGCATTAATTCCCAAACGGGATACCCCCACGCTTGCTTCAGCATGGATACTTGATCTTTATTGATCAAATTCATCCAGATGGAATCCAACAATGAAGTGCGATTTAAAATCATCGTGTGAACCATCTTGCCCGCCAAACCAGGCGATGCCGCGTTCCCCGCTTTTTTTGTCCGAACGCCCTTCCACATGCATTCTGAAAGCAGCCCGCCCGATGAAAACAACTGAAACACCAGCAACATGAGCGCTAATTGCGCAGGCATAAATTCACGCAATTCACCGCCGGCATTGTCAAAAAGCGTCGGCGCGGCCCCAGTTGCCAATGCGGAATCAAGCTTACTCAACGAAATCAACTTGGTTTCATCCCTGGTGGCGGTGTTACTAACATTGGCCACCTGCAAAAACCGCTGGCCGTCACCGAAAAGTTCAAAGGCGTGTTTCCATTTGGCGAGATAATCGGCGGCGGCTTGGGGAAGTCTTTTTCGGCAACTCTGCCACTCTTCGCGGTCTTTGGGGCCATCCAACGCGGCTTGGGCAATGCAGATCAGCAGACGCATGAGCGCAATGCGCTCATGCGGACGCACGGCCAGGTCGCGGATATTTTCGCCATGTTGAAACACATCCAGCAGGCTGACTTTGCCTGCATGGCCATCATCCCAAACCACCGGAATCCATTTATCAATCGTAAGATTCATCGTCTTCCTCCTCCATATTACGCCCTACCGCGCCGGCGCCAGCCGACCATTTTGGAATAACCACACCCAAGTCATCCCGATAGGTCAAGCCGGATGCTTCACCAGTCGCCAAGCTTAAAAGTTTTTCGCCATCCAATTTACAGGCCACCATACCATGCCCATGCGTATATTCCCTCAGCCAGTCCGGCACTCGCTGGTGACGAGCTTCCACACACCAGCACGGCACATTCACCAGGTTGCGATGAATGCTCCGGGCGACGTCCAGACTGAATTTTCCGGTTTTAATTTCGCATTTCTCGCCATTTAGCAGTGTAAAGCGTGCACCGGTTCTGCCATCCCATGCAAAGATTTTACAGACAAGCAAAACTGCAACCGACGGGCATGAATTCCACCGGGTTTGAACACCTTCTTTATCATCAAACGCAATTAGCCAAGGATTACCAATGGAAATAGCGGCATTATGCAGTTCTTTACACCGTTCATCCAGTTTTACGCCCAGACTGCGCCAAGCCACCGGCTCATCATCCGATGGATCGGCATAAGTCGCCTCCAGCAGCGGGCGAATGTCGGCGGGCAAGTTAATTTCGGAATATTTCCGCCATAAATCAAATGTCCGCAACAGCACATACGGCGCATATACCTTCGCGCTTTTCCCGAAGGCGGCTTTGATGGCGGCTATATCCGCGGAGCGAAGAGCGGCGGCGGCCAACGCCGGTGAGGCAATCCACGCCTCCGGCACGTTACAACCGGGGGGACGCGGACGTGGGTGCCGCCAGAGCCGGCCAATGCGCTGGAGCAACATATCCGTGGGGGCCAGATCGGTGATCAATAAATCGGCGTCTATATCCACGCTTTGCTCGGCCACCTGTGTGGACACAAGCACGCAGCCTCCGGTTGGCCGGCTGGATTGTTCCTTGCCCAGCCGTTCCAGCCAGTCTTCTTCCAGTTGCGCGCGCCGGAACTGCGGGAAACGGGCATGCAGCAAGGCAATCTCCGGACCGCCAGCCTGGTTTTGACCAAGCAAGCGGCGATAAGTTTCCTGGGCATCGTTTACGGTATTGCGGATCCAGAGGACACATGCGCCGCACTTGGCGCGTTCAAGGCAGGACGCTTCTAATGCCGCTTGGGGGATGAATCGAAGATGCACCTTCTTTGGTGCATCCGGCGGCACCGGACACCGCACCAGTCCGCCATTGCGGACCGCTGAAATCAATGGATAATCCGCGGAGCGCGCCGACACAGTTTTCTCCAGCCCCAGCAATTTTTCCCGCCGGACGGCGGTGAGCGTGGCGGAAAGGATTATGACCGTGGCGCCTAATTCACGCAGACGGGTCACAAGCTGATCAATCAACGTTCCGGTGTAAAGATCATAGGAATGGATTTCGTCAAGAATGACAACCTTGCCAGCCAAGCCATATTGACGTACGAAAAAATGTTTGGCCGCCACAACCCCAAGCAAGGCCTGATCCACCGTGCCGACGCCGAACGGCGCCAATAGAGCTCGACGCGGCGAAGCAAACCAATCGCGGATAGTATAACTTTTCCGATCGGAATTATCGCCGGTAAACTCCGCGCCATTGACGATTTCAGAATCATCCAACAACCATGAATTTCCATGCGTCAGCCGGACGCCAGCGCCTGGAATGATCCGATCAATAAAATCCGCCACCCGTTTATGAATCCGGTTGCTGGTGACCTGGGTCGGCAGGGCAAAATAAATACCCGTGGCCTGGCCTGTGGCAAGTAAATTATAAGCGGCTATCAGCGCGGCTTCCGTTTTGCCGCAGCCCATGGCAGCTTCGATGATATAAACACCAGGATAACTGACAAGTTCAGAAAATACTTTCTGCATGGCATTAGGCAAAAACGGCGGGAACATGTCAGTAAATATTTTCCCCGCCAAACACGATACGGGCTGAAATCCAATCCGCTTAAGCTGGGACTCTCCCCGCGCGCGAATGGCGGCGGCATCCAAAATCAAGTCCGGCGGAAATGATGCTTCATCGGACGCCAGCCAATCGGCCACAACAATCAGACCGGCATTAAACCATAACTCGCCACAATCGAACTTCACCGGCACATCTGGCAATGGCCCAAATACCTTCAACAATTCATCCATCAGGCGGCGGCGTTCCTCCGTCCAAGATTCACCACCGTCGCAAAGCTGATTGATACGATCGCCTTTCAACCTGCCATGATGGGCGCCGACAATCGCTGCCCAGAAACGCAAGTCATTTTTCACCAAGACATCTTGGAGCGTCTTTTGACTGATTTTGGCATGATCGTCGATCAAGCCCGCAACATCGGCAATGCTTAAACCATGCTTTTTCCGCCACATCTGACATTTCACCTGAAATCCCGGCGACACTTTTCCGACATCGTGTAATGCGGCAAGCACAATACCGTTGTGCATTTTTAACAAATCGCGCAGCCACACCGGATGTTGCGCGGTTAACAACCCGGCGATAATACCGGCGGTGCGGCAATGCTGCGAAACGGAAATGCCCGGCAATTCATCCGGCGTTGTCTTGGCCCAGCATTCCGTATATTTGATGTCGTTTCCCATCTCTAAATCGCACCCCCCCCCCATTACACCCGCCGGGCGCCGTGTTTTTCCAGAATATTCGTAATCTTCCCGAGATCGGCGGCGTTTTTGACGTGGCGGCCGGCAATCAACACAAGATCCCAGATGCGCCCGTTGGGTGTCAGCACCCGCCGGGACGAGCCGGGCTCCTGGTTGGAATGCGCGGCGTAATATTTGCGGATGTCGTCATGCAACGCCTTTTCCAGGCTCGGCACAATTAGCCGCAATTCCAACAGCCGGATCAGGAACGCCTCGGCGGATACGCCGAACCGGTGCTTGATCCGATACAGTAACTCCGGCGTCCATTCGCCCGGGCGCAACCCCAACTGACGCACCGTCGCGCATACCGCCGATTCGGGCATGAGGAACAATCCCGCAAACCGCCGGGCCGCCCGCGCTGCCGTAAACAACTTGCCGCGCCGGTCTTTGCCGACTTGCGGCCGCGGCAGATGCCGATAATAGGCCGGCGCATGCATATAAAGCCGTCCCAATTCGTAGGCCAACAGGTACAACTGGCGTTCAGCGTTCAGCTTGACATCATCCAGGAAGATAAAAGCATTGGCATTTTTTATGTCATGGCAACTGATGCTCTCCACGCCGGGCGGCAGCCGGCAGAAAATCACCCGTAATCCGGCATTCTCGAACAATTCGAGATAATCGAAGATCACGGCGTCGCTGATGCCCAACAGACGCCGGACCTGCCCGCAAAGCCGCTGCAAACCCTCTTCCGTGCGGTCAGCCGCCAGCACCAACGGCAATTCGGCGGATTTGACGGCGTGGCTCATGTCTTCCAGCGCCAAAAAAGCGTCCGCCAGCTCGCTGGCCATCCCGCACAATTGATGCGGCAAACCGGCCAGTTCACGGCGGGTGCGGGCGGGTAAGGCGCAGGGACCATGCCAGAGTGGTTTTTCCGCAGCCACCATGTACGGTACGCCGGCTTCACGGGCAACCATGGCGTCCAAACCGCCAACAGGTCCATCCGCCGGCGGAGTAAAGAAAACATCCACCGGTTCGTCCAGGATTCGGGGAAGGGCGTGCAAAACACGGGCGCCAGGCAGATTGCGCCCTTTTTCGATGCAATTCAAAGGCCCTGGCCGCATGCCCAGCCGCGCCGCCAACTCGGCCTGACTGAGATGAGCGCGCAGGCGAACCGCGCGGATATTGGCGCCAACATGCTTTAACGAAGAATCTTTTGGCATGCCGAACATCATGCATGTTTTTATGTTTCCTCACCAGAATTTGTGGGTGATTACCGGTTCGGGCAATTGCCCAAGGGTATGATATAGCGCCATTTCCGCGCCATGAAAAGTTCTGAAGCCATAAGATCGTTTGGTAACCACTCGAGCTTTATTGTTCAAGCCCTCGGTTGCGCCAGTAAAAACCTCGTTTCTGGCTCTGATCCAGTTCAAAAGCAGCTCCTCGTGTTTAGCAATGGTTTTAGCCGCCTTAATGATTGGCGCAATGCGGCTACGACAGGCGCGCTTGACCCATGCCTGGAGATAATTACGCGCCCAGGTTGGGCTGTGATAGCTCCAAAAATGCTGAAAGCTTTCCTTGAACAAATAGGCGCGGCCGGTTTGCAGTCTTGTGCCCAATATCCGATCAAGCATTTCGCGAGCTTTGCCGCGCACGCGGGTTTTGCGGCGCAGCAAGGTCCAGCGCATTTTCTTGAGTTTTTGCTTGGCCGCCGGACGCGCTGTCATCGCCGCCATATCCCGGCGCCGGACCTCGTCCACGGCGGCATTCAAGGTTTGCACGACATGGAAGCGGTCAATCATGTGGCAACCGTGGCTGAGGCTCGCAGCAATGACTTTCAGATAAGGTCGCCACATATCGCTACATATATGTCGAATGCCGGCCAGCACGGGTTTTCCCAAAGATTGCAACCCTTTACGCAGCGCGGCCGCCCGGCGGGTTTGGCCGACCCAGAGCAATCGGCGGCATTGCGCATCAATCTGATAGATCAAGGTCAGATAGTTCTTGCTCTTTTTACCGTTGCCTACGTGGAGTTCATCAACACCAATCGCCGTTATATTGGCCAATTCCCGGTGCGCCAAGCCCCATTCCACCATCCACTCGACCGACCGATAAACCGCCTGCCAACTGACTTTGAAAATCAGCGCCGTCTCTTTCCAGGACAACCTCCGCGCCCAGTTCCCCAAAAAAAGCATCAGCGCCTTGCTGTAGGGTCGTTTGCCATCGCTCCAAGGCAGCGCTTCCACCACCACGCCATGTTCGGGGCAATTTACCCGGCGCGGACTATAATGCAAAAAAGCCGGCACATTCAAAATGGGCACAAACGCCCATATCCGTTCAGGCAGAGTGTCGTATGTCGCCAGCGGTCGCCCGCAACGCGAGCAGCATGCCGCGCGTTGGCGATGCGGACGAATGCTTATATCCACTTTCCATTGGCCGCGACGATCCAAAACCATACAAGTTTCCTGATAAATAAAACGTTTCAAAGGTTGCAAACGATTCAAAATTGTTTTAAGTTTCACCTTGGGCTGGTCCTCCTTTTTTTGTGTTCACCCATTGCATACGCAATGGATTACGGAAAGGCCAGCCTATTTTTTTGCCGCCGCTTTATCTCCGTTCCGCCATCGCGCCAATCAGGAGTTATTAATCAGGCTGCTGCGGGGCCGCCAAACGCCCAAAGCGGCAGGCTGTTAATAACTCCACCATCTTTTGGCGCCATTGCTTGGAGAACTTCTTAAACTTTAAAACCTGTTTTTTACCCACAAATTCTGGTTAGGAGCCGTTTTTATTAATATGTCAAATTTTTTTTGCAATATATTTCATGTATTTACAAAGCTGTATCATGCTTGCGGCTCACGAGACATTCGCCCTCCAGTTGGGGGCAAAGGTGTAGGTTTTTTGGAGGGCGAGCGTCCACGCGAGCCGTCAGCCCTGGCGGAACGTCAAGCATGACGCAGTCCTGCATGTATTTCCCGAATTTTGTTTTTCCTGAATTTTGCACGCGCTATGATTGCTTTAAATCATTTCTAAACCAATATTCGTGCAAAATTCAGGTTTTTAATACTTGACAGTGATGATACTGCTGGTAGATTAAATATGCTTCTTCGCGAAGCTTCGCAACGAGGCGGAAGTGATACTGCGCTTCCCGCGCACATGCAACATATCGCCATGCCGCCCGATTACATAATGCGCTTTCGCGCGATTGACAACGCATGGAGGAACTGATGGATTGGTTTGCATTTGCCAAGGACGCTATTTTTGCCGCTTTAATCATCGGAGCAGCTTTCCTGACCGGAGGTATGCTCAGCCATCAACTCAACCGCCTGCACAGCGCCGACCGGATGCCGGCCATGATGTTTCGGCCGCTTAAATTCGTTGTGCGCTACGGTCTTATGCTGATTACATCCCTGCTGGTCCTGGGCGCATTTAACGTGGATATTGGCAATTTCTGGAATTTCATCTCCGCAGTGCTGGGATTGATAGCCATCGGTTTCGTAGCCGTATGGAGCTTGCTGAGCAATCTGTCATCGGCTTTTCTGCTGATGACATTCAAACCGTTTAAAATCGGCGACAAACTTGAGCTGCCGGGCGATGGTATTGCCGGCCAGGTGACGAATATGAATCTCATGTTCACCGTCATCCGGGACGACAACGGACACGACAACCACGTACCCAACAACATATTTTTCCAAAAGCCATCGCGCAAATTAAGGTGATGACCGCAACCTCCACCCCGGTAGGATGTTATGGCCAAGCGATTTAAACCGCGCGCTTTGTTTATTACGCTGGTCCTGGGCTACGCCATCATTGCCGCGCTGAGCATGTGGCTTCTGGGCAACCGCGCGGACGAAGCCATGCTGCACCTGGTGCTCTTCGGCATCCTGCCGATATTGCTTGCGGCCTGGACGATAGATGCCATTCACAGCGGGGAAATATGGCGCCAGGGCCCGAAATCCTTGACTGCTTCCCTGACGTCCAACACCCGGCGGATCACCCGCCGTGATCATCCCCTGTCATTCTGGTCGGCCATCGCCATAACCTGGGCCCTGTCAGCCGCTATGATCGTATTCGTCATCCTGGGAATAATCACACGGTTGCGTTTGACGCCATGAGCGTTGCGCCACGCAGCGGCGCGCTGCAGATGGAAGCCGGAATGCGCCGATCCGCGGGCTTGACGGGCAGCCTGGCGGCAAATCTAAATCCGTGAAAAACCACTTGCAGGACGCCCCGGCGTCGGCGGGCATAAACGTACAAGGCGGCCGGCGGCCACAACCAAAGATTGCAGGCCGCCCCGCCCTCCGATGTGGCGGCACGGCTGTGTCATTCTCGGGAAAGACGGCCATTCGACCGGGCTCATGGCAGGCTTGGCAGGGATCAAGCCGATGGCCTGACAAGCGCCTTTATCCCGCTTCGCGGGCTCGCTCTACCATTTTGGCCATATCTGCCTGTGGCGGGGCGAACCGCCAGCCTGCCAAGGCGCGGGCAGGTCCCGGGTGATCCGCAAGCATGACGCAGCCGTGTAAAACGCGGTAACTGCCCTGTGATTTTTCTTGTTTTTTGGGGCAGTTGCCGTATTTTAAGCCAATCACCGTCACAAACATGCATGGATGACAATGCCACAGAATTTTTCCGCGAATTGCACGAAAGTGTGGCGCAATTCGGTTCCGCGCCGGCTTTCGCCGACATGCCGCGGCGCACGCTGGCGGAGAAGGGCATGGCCGGCCCGACCGCCGCGCATGTCATCGAGGAAGTGCATGTGCCGCGCCACCTCGCCGGGCTGACTTTCACCACCGGCACTTCCGCGTTCCAGAATATCGTCGGCATCACGGCCGCGGAATTACCGTTGAAACAGCAGGCCGCCGGCCGCGTGCTCGCCCGCGCCGGCCTAGGCGCCGGCGAACGCCTGCTGGTATGTTACCCGCCGTTGATCAATGTTTTCACGAAACAAGCGCTGACCGACGCCGGCATCAACTGGTATTTCCTGACGCGCTCCAGCCGCGATGCATTCCTCGACGCGCTGTACCATGAACACCCCGCGGCCATCATGGGCGAGTCCGCATTTATCCGGACAGCCCTGGAGGATGCCGCCAGGCTGGGCGTCGCCGAAGCACTGCCCCGGGTGAAAAGCATTATGACCGCCGGCACGCCCATGGACCCCGGCCTGCCCCCCCTGGCGCGCGAACTCCTGGGCGCAGCGGTTTACGATGTTTACGGCTGCCAGGAATTCGGCTGGCTGACCGTCAACGGCGAGCCGGTGCGCGACGACCTGAGCCTGATCCCCTCGCCGCTTGGGCCGGAATTCCGCGAATGCGTCGTCGGCGGCCTGCCGACGGGCGACAGTTTCCCCGTCACGGATAACACCCACATGCTCAGCGCCACCGGCCGCATCATAACCTACCGCCGGCGGCGCACCCGGCCGGATTATGAAGTAGTAGTGCTGGCCGCGCCGAAGGTTGCATTGGAAACCCTGGAGCGCACCGCGCGCACAATTCTGCGCATCAAGGGCCGCGTGGTAAAAATCCATCCGCGCCCCGATTGTGAAGGCGAACGGACATTGCTATGGCTGAAACCCGCCGGCGCGGGACTCGACCAGCCGCCGGACATCACCATTGCCGGCCCTGATAAAACCGCGTATTTCGACGCCATGGTGCAGGCTCAGGTTGATTACCAAACCGCCGGCGCCAGGGATCCCGTCTGGACGAAAAAAAATTAGGACGGCTGGAATCCGGATTGCGCCACATCCCGCTTCGTCAGACCACGCAGGACAAGCAATGGCGCACTGCCGTCCGGAGCTTGTTTTGGCAGAATATTTCCGTCATGCTTTGAACGAGAATGCTGCTTGACATCCTGCCGGCGATGTTGTGAAATACCCTAAAGCCATGAACCAGGCGCCCAAAACTTATCTCAGTTTTTTGGATCGCCTCCGCATCCGGCGCCGCGGCCTGCGCCGGGACGAGAACGGGCAAGTGCTGCTCCTGACGGCGCTGATGGCGATGACCCTGATCGCCTTTGTCGCCGCCATCCTCCCCACCGGCCAGATTGTCACCGCCAAAATCCAGGCGCAGAATGCCGCCGACGCCGCCGCCATGACCGCCATGACCTGGATGGCGCGCGGGTCCAATTTCCTGCAGGGCACCAACGGCTTCCACTGGGATGTCAACGGCATCATGGTAGTGGTGATTGAAGGCATCACGTATTATTACATCGCCAAAATGCTGGAGGACCTGGAAGTCCCGATTGTCGGCTGGATCAAGATGATCGTGGACTGGTTCGAAGGCATGGATAAAATCGGCTCCGCCTCCACCGCGCGTTTCTGGATTTCCGAATCCATCATCGGCAGCCAGGTGCTGGCGGCCGAGGCTACCCCCATGATCGCCTTCGCGCATGCCAGCGCCATTGCCAGGAAGAACGGCGCGGACGTTTTCGACGCCGCCTACTTCGCCGATTTGCGGCAGCAGGTACCCGGCCTGCCGGCCGGCCTGACTGCCAGCGCGTTCGACGAGGGCAACAAGGCCATGCGCGAGTGGATGGCGGAAGGCGAATTTTCCGAAGGCCTGCTGAACTGGCTGCGCGACCGCGGCGTCAACCTGGAATGGGGCATCGGCTGCCTGCTGAACTGGATCATTCCCGAGCCGCACGGCGAAATTCCGGCCGACAAGTTCAAACCCTACGCCTGGACGGTCAACCCCAGCCTCAACCCCAAGGAGTCGCTGGAACTTTACGAAGAAGCCAAGGCGCCCGCGGAATATTTCCCCGGCAACCCGCTCTACACCGAAGTGTTCTGGCCGTTCACCCTCTGCCTGGTCTTCCTGAAATTTGTCCACTGGCGCGACAATTATTACAAATCCAAGAACATTGACGTGCCGATCACGTTCATGACCTACAAGGCACCCGCCAAATCCTTCATGCTGAACGATCTGCTGTTGACCGGGGCGCAGCGCGCCCAGGGCCAGTCGCTGGCGCCTTACACCTACGCCTTCGGCAGCGCCAAGCTGACCGGCGACCAGCTTTACCTGGGCGGCCAGGATTTCACGATCTATTTCTCCATCCCGATTTTCGCGTTCCCCATCTGGCCGTTTCCGCTGGTGCGGCTGTTCACCGGGGGTTACAAGGGGAGTTTCCGGGCCGAGATGACGCCCGTCAAGGTGCTGAACGTCAACGGCGCCGAATTCATGGTGCAGCACTGACGGCCAAGGCGGGCGCAAGCCCGCAACCCAAATCGAAATTGGCATCGGCCTGGATCCTGATTTCGACAGCGATTTTGATTATATTTTGCTAACCGCTATGAAGCCTGACCAGTCAAACTCAGCCGCCGGCGGTGACCGCGGCGCCGGCGCGCCCGTGCGGCCATGTCGCGCGCCGTTCGCTCTGGGCACAAGCGGACAGGCCGTGCTGGAAACGGCGCTGATGCTCCCGGTCTTCGTGCTGATGCTGATCGGCATCATGGAATTCGGCGTGCGTTCCTACAACCAGGGCCGCGCCGCCATGGCGGCGCGGCATGGCGCCTGGCTGGGCGTGCATGACCGGTACGACAAGATCGAAACGGAAGTGAAGAAATTTTTCGCCGCAGACGCCGAGGTCAAGATCGAGAAGGCCAAGGAGGACCTCGACCTGGATTATCACAACGCGGCCATTGATTACGCCCTGTTCGCCTACACCACCGGTTACACGTCCCACTCGCTCAAGAAAAACGTGAAAGTGTCGTTGACTTACAGCCGCGGCAAAATGCCCTACGCGCCGCCGGGGCCCTCTGACGGACTGGAGTTCCTCTGGGGCAAAGTCTCCAACTTCACCGTCACCGCCGCGCGCGGCGATACCGACACCTGGGAGCAAGTGGACTTCATGACCATGTGCTGGTTTTTCCTGGCGTCCGGCGTCTGGCTGGATGTCCTGCTCAACCTGGGGATCGATCTCATTATTGATGGCATTTTCGAGCAGTTCGGCGAAATCGGCAAAATCTTCTCATCCGTCGTTTACGAGATCATCCTGCGCCTGACCAATATTCCCGCCTTGAAATGCGATTGAGCGCCGGCCCGCGCGCTGGCGGGAACTCGAGCGCGTTGGTCATGGCTGGACGGTTGGCGCAGGCGCGGTATTCAGTCCGGCGCGCGCGGCGGCGGCCGCCTGGGGGCGGGCGGAGAGCAGGTTTTGCACGACGGCGCATTGCGCGCGGGCGCGCCCGGCCAGTTCATCGTATGGCTCGGCCAGCTCCACCACCTGCCTGAAAGATTCCAGGGCTTCCGCGTAGAGATTCTGCTCCTTCAGCACATAACCGCGCTGGAAGGCTTGCCGGGCATAGTTCCTGATCCGGCGGCGCAGTTGTTCGCGTTCCGGGGAGGGCGCGGTTTGGCCGTCGAGAAAATCCAGGACGATGGCATTGTCCAGAATTGCCCGCCCGGCAGCCGCGGCCGCGAACAGCCGTCCGGCTTCCTCGGCGGCCGCCAGTTCCGCCTGCCCGCCGGCCAGGCGGCCGGCAAATGCGGCGCGTTGCGGCAAGAGCCGCGCGCGCAAGTTATCCAACGCCTGCTGCAGGTCTTGCTGAACGGAGGGAAACTGGCGCAACGCCGCGGATGCCAGGAGCGTGCTGCCGGCGGAGATGGCGGCGGCATAACGGTTGGAAGCGGCGGCAGCGGACTGGACGAGCATGACCTGCTCCACTAGGCGGCTGCGGTCCTGGACTTCGCGCAGCAGGCGCGGGTCCGCATCCGCCTGGGCCATGATGCGCTGCAAACCGGCCAAGGCGGCCGGGTACTCCCGCCGCTGGAGACAGTCGTCCGCCTGGCGGAAATCATGGCGCCAGCCAACCTGGCGCCGCGCCGCCTCGAGGAATTCCACGCGGTTGCCGTCATCGGGGATGACAATGGTTTCGAGGATTTTCACGGCGGCTTCCCACTCGCCGCGGCCGGCCAGGGCTTGGGCCTGTTGAAACTGCTGCATGCCATCGAGAATGCGCCGGAAGAATTTGACGTCATCGTTGCCGGGCGCCACAATCTCCATGTCCTGCAAGGCGGCGCGGGCGCCGGCCGTGTTGCCCAGGCGCAGGCATTCCTCGCCACGCTGCAACAGTTCGGGCAGCGCCCGGGTGCGGACCAGCCCCAGGTAACTGCCGGCGCGCACGTCGTTGGGATTATCGGCGAGGGCCGCGTTGAACAACCGGGCGGCGCCGACGTAATCGTTGCGTTCGTACAGCGCCCGCTCGCCCTGGTTGATCAGACTGCCGGCCTGGTCGAGCTGGGCCTGCTGCTGCGTGGAAACCACCGGCAGGGCCACGGGCGGAAGGCTGTCCGGCACGGCCGGCAACGCGTCGGACGGAGTCGCCGGCGGCGGCGGCGCCGGCGCGGACCGGCGGGCGGCCAGCCAGGCCGCGAGCGCCAGGACCAGCAATCCCAGCAAAACCGCCGGTAGGAGCGTCGGACGGCGGCGCGGCGGCGCGGCGGCGCCGTCAAACTCGCTAACGGCGAGGGTATAATCGGCAATGGTAAATTCCTGGCCGGCGGCCAGCGGGCAGGCCCGGCTGCCGATCCGCTTGCCGGCGATATAGACTCCGTTAATGCTGCCGGCATCGCGGATGGTTAACCCGCGGCTATCCAGGTGCAGCCGGGCGTGGAGGGATGACACCTGGGGCGATTCCAGCGTTACATTACAATCGGGCGCGCGCCCGATGGTACAGGGCTGCGCCTGCGGCGTCAATTCCGCGATCCGCACGGCGCCGCTTTTGTCTTTAATGGTTAATTTCATAATGCCTGCCTGTTACCCGTTGCCGCCGGGCGCCGGCAGGGCGACGGCGGCCTTCCATCGGCCCAGCGCGTAGCGATAGGGCTGTGAATCCTGGTTCGGATACAGTTTCATGATATTATCGGCGGCGCGCATGGCCTCATCGCGCGCGCGCAACGCCAGGGACTGCTCCAGCGCCACCTGCAACTCGCGCAGCTTGGTCTTGCGGAACCGGTTGATCAGCATCAGGCTGTCCAGCGCCTGCGTGTACTCCGGCGGGCGCGGGTCGAGCTGGCGCAGGCCGGCCAGCACGGAGAGAAATTGCCGCACGGCGCGCGGATAATTGCCGATATTCACATCCCGGGCGGCCATCAACTGCTGGCCGAATTCCAGCGCCTGGCGGGCGGCCGCCGGTGAATCCAGCGGTACGAGTTCGGCCATGGTTTTCCGGACTTGCAGCCGGCCGATCTGCGACCCGGAGATTTTAACGCTCTGCAGCACCGGCTCCAGCAAGGCGGCGCGGGCGCCGGGATCGGCGCCCCACGCATTCAAAAGGACAAAATACTCGTCCGCATCGTGGCAGACACAGGCGCCCGCCACGGCATGTCCGTCCAGCAAGCCGGTAAAGCGCATGGCCGCCCGGCCGTCAATCTCGCCGGGGGTATTGGTGATGACCACGAAGGCAGGGTAAATATCCGTCAGGTACTGCACGAAATTCAAAAACGCATCATTAATCCCGCCAAAGAGGGCGATGGGGTCAATATTGACCCCGGCATAGAGGGCGGCATCGTCCCCCGGCGCTTCGTATTGGGCGAAGGTTTCGCTGGAGAAGGCCGGGGCGGCCCGGACCCAGCCGGCGGGCGCGGTCAATTCGATCCCGTATTCGGCGCTGGCAAATACGGTGGAGGATGGCGGCGGCGCGCCGCGGCAGCCGGCCAGTAATAACAGGGCCAGGCAAGCGCAACCCGGCGCGGCGAGAAGTATAAGGCAGTTTTTCATTTTCCTGAATCCGTGACGGGATTTTATGTGGTTAAGATAATGTCTGAATAAACAACAACTTATGGCGTTTTACAATATCACCAAAAATGTGTGGCTCTATTTGACGGAAAAGACCGCCCTGCGGGTGAGGCCATTATGCCGCATCTGCTTTGTTGCGAAGGACTCGCGGTATGTTTATACAGCTTCATCCTTCGCGCCGCGCATCTGCGGCATACTGGCATCATCACGGATTCAGGATTTTCATAATGCATCCGCCAGGCGCAACTTGCCGCCGATTTTAATGGATTGCCGCGCCGCGCCGCCGGCCGCCAGTTCCAGGGTATGCCGGCCGCCCGGCTGCCGGCAGAACGCCACGCGCCACGGCGCCAGCCGCGGGGCCATGTCAAGCACGCAGCCGCCGGCGTCCAGGAACACCGCGTCAATCGTCATTTGCATGAAAAAAGTGTGGATCATCCGGCAGTCGGGAAAGAACATCCCCTCGCCTTCTTCCAGCGCGCGGCGGCCCAGCAGGCCCCGCAGGCGGTCCGGCGCGGACAGTGCCAGGCTGACGCGGTTTAAAACAACCGCTTCCGTTGCCGCATTCCGTAAAATGATGGTTTTCATTGCGACATGGAGTACTGGATCATGACCGGACCCACCAGCGTGATGAGGATGGCGGGGAAGATGCAGCCCAGCAGGGGCATCAGCATTTTCACCGGCGCTTCCAGGGCTAACTGCTCGACATACTGGGCGTGTTTCTCCCGGAATTCCGCCGATTGCGTGCGCATGAGCGCGCCCAGTTCCGTGCCCAGTTCTTCCGCCTGCAGAATCATTTCCACCGTGGCCGTGATCGGCGCCACCGAAATCCGCGCGGCCATCTCGCGCATGGAAGCGGCCCGGCGCGAGCCCAGCTGTATCGCGTTGACAAACCGCATCAACTCCTCAGTCAGCGGCCCCATCGGCAGGTAGCCGACAATGCGGCGGATGCCGGTGGTGATGTCCATGCCGGACTCCAGGGCCAGGGTCAGCAAATCCATGAAAAACGGCCAATCGGCCAGGATCAGCCGGCGCCGGGCGGCGATGATGTTGTCGATCGGCATCAGGGGCAGCATCCAGCCGGCGAAGCCGACCAGGACCGGCGCCGCCAGGGCCACGCCGTGATACTTGCCCACCATGGGACTCAGCACCAGCATCAGGAGGGCGGAACAGGCCAGCCCGCCCGCGGTCAGGAACACCTGCAGCGCCACGATTTCATCGGCGCTCAGCGGCATGTCCACGCCGGTATGCCGCAATTTCGCGCGGATGCGTTCCAGGTAGGAATTGTTTTCGCCGAACCGGCGGTGGATGACGCCGACAATATAGCCCAGGATCGGCGTCACCAGCAGCAGGAGCCCCGTGCGCCGGCGCCGGTAGCGGGAGAGGAACATCTCGTAGCTTTCCAGGCGGGGGCTGACGACCCCGTAAACCAGCAGGGCCACCGCGGCGAAAATCAACAAACCAGCCAGAATGATCATGCGCGCACCGTAACAATTTTGCGGATCAGGTAATATCCCATCAAATCCAGGATACCAATCAGGGTAATCAGCACCCAGCCCATGATGGTGGTGTACATCAGTTCCATCAGGGTCGGGTTGATCAAATGCACAATCACGCCCAGCGCCGGCGGAATCAAACCGACGATGATGGCCTGCAGCCGCCCCTGGCTGGTCAGGGCCCGGATTTTGCCTTCCACCCGGTTGCGTTCCCGGATGGTTTCCGAAAGCCGCTTGAAGACCGCCGGTAGGTCGCCGCCGCTTTGCGTGGTCAGGCGCACCGACGCCACCACCAACTGCAGGTCGCGATCCTGCATCCGCCGGTTGAGGTTCTGCAAGGCATCCTCCGTGCGGGCGCCGAGCTCGATCTCGCGGCACGCCAGGCGCAACTCCTGCCCGATCGGGTTCGGCAGCTGGCGCGCGGCCAGGCTGAGGGCCTGCATCAGGGAAAATCCGCTGCGCAACCCGTTGCTGATGGTGTTCATGGCGTCAATCAACTGGGTGTTGAATTTCTTGCGGCGGCGATTCTGCTGGCGGGCCAGGATCATGTCCGGGAGCATTCCCCCCGCGCCGGCGGCCACCGCGGCAGCCACGATCGGCACGGGCATCATCACCTCGGCCAGCAGCAGGTACACCAGCATGGCCGCCAGCAAGGCCGCCAGCACCTTGATGGTGAGGATGTTTTCCGCGGAGCTTTCATGGGACAACTCGTTGAGAATGGCGGCGGTGCGGGAAACATATTGCCGGCGATAGGCGCCGTAAAGTTCGCCCGCCGCGCCGACCAGCAGGTAGCCGATCAGCGCGACCGCTGCGAAGGCGACCGGCAATATGATCCAAAGCATCATCGGGCAAGCTCCTGTCGGGCCGGCGCGGCAAACATCCCCAGGTCCACCGGCACACCCCGCTGCCGCAGGCGCTGGGCGAATTGCGGCACTGTGCCGGTGGCCTGGAACGCGCCCTGCACCCGCCCGTGCTCGTCAAACCCGGTCTGTTGAAACACGAAAATATCCTGCAAGGCCATTTGCTGCTCGTTGTCCGCCGGCGTCAGTTCGGTGATGTTGACGATTTTGCGCGTACCGTCCACCAGGCGCGACTGCTGGCAGATGATGTTGACGGCCGCGGAAATCTGCTGGCGGATGGCGCGCACCGGCAATTCCATCCCGGCCATCAGCACCAGGGTTTCCAGGCGGCCGATGACATCGTGCGGCGAATTGGCATGCACCGTGGTCAGGGAACCGTCATGCCCGGTATTCATGGCCTGTAGCATATCGAGGGCTTCGCCGCCGCGGCACTCGCCGACGACGATGCGGTCGGGGCGCATGCGCAGGGAGTTGCGCACCAGGGCGCGGATGGTCAACTCGCCCTTGCCTTCGATGTTGGGCGGACGCGTTTCCAGGCGCACGACATGTTCCTGCTCGAGTTTCAGCTCCGCCGAATCTTCGATGGTCACAATGCGCTCGTCGCTGGGAATGAACGCCGAGACCAGGTTCAGCAGCGTCGTCTTACCCGAACCCGTGCCGCCGGAAATGATGATATTCTGTCGCGAAGCCACGGCGAGTTTCAGAAATTCCACCATCACCGGCGAGACCGAACCGAACTGCACGAGGTCGGCCGGGGTGAAGGCGCGCTTGGAAAACTTGCGGATATCGAGCGACGGCCCGTCAATCGCGATCGGAGGGATCACGGCGTTGACGCGCGACCCGTCCGGCAGGCGGGCGTCCACCAGCGGCGAACTTTCGTCAATGCGCCGGCCGAGCGGGCCGACAATGCGTTCGATGATGCCGAGCAACTGGGATTTGCCGGCGAACTGCTTGTCGGCTTTGACGAGCTTGCCGTTGCGCTCAATGTAGATTTTATTGTCGCCGAAACACATGATTTCGGTGACGCTGTTGTCGTTCAGGAGGTCGTCCAGCGGGCCGTAACCGAGCACATCCTGCACGATCTGGCGGCGCAACTCGTCCGGCGCGATGCCCAGCGGCTTGATCTCGGGGGCGAGTTCGTCAATGATGCGGCCGATCTGGACCTGGGCGCGCTGGCGCAGTTCGGCGGCGGCGTCGCCGGTGGCAGCTTCGATTTTCTTCAGGTCCATCTGCTCGAGCAGCAGTTCGTGCACCCGCCGCTTCAGGTGGCTCAGGGAGTCCGCGGCGGCGGCATCCGCGGCCGCCGGCGCGGCGATCTCGGCTGCTCCCACGGATTCGTCCCGGAAAATCATGGACCACTGGCCGATGGCCAGGGTGTCGCCGTTGCGCAGAATCTGCTCCTTGTCGCCCACGGGAATATTGTTAACGAGGATTTTACGCCCGCCCAGCGGCTGGACGTACATCCAGCCGCGCACGTTAACGAGCCGGCAATGCAGCCCCGCGATGCCCTTGCGCGGCGGCAGCCGGATTTCGCAGGAAGCCGCGGCGCCGACCGCGGCGAATTCGTTATTCGCCAGGAACGAGAGATCCGAGCGCGTGCCATCGCCATGTAAAAGATAAGCCATAATTCATCCCCGGTGCGCGGGCGCGGCGGCGGTTACGGCCGGGCCGCCACAGGCGCGGCCGCCGGCGGCGCCTCCACGAAATTCCCCTCCCGCAATTTCTGCTGAATATTGGTGGAAACGGCATCCAGCACGTGCGCGGGCGTGTCGTAATCCAGGATGCGGGGCGTGACGATCGCCACCAGGTCCTGGTCCTCGTCCGTGCGCTTGCGGTTGCTGAAAAACCAGCGGATGATGGGGATATCCCCCAGGATGGGAGTGCGCGAACTGCCGAAGTTGCGCAGATTCTGAATGAACCCGGAAACGATGATGCTTTGCCCCAGCTGGCAGATGACGGTGTTCTGCACCTGGAACTTGTCCAGGTTGAGTTCTTCGCTGCCGGACTTGCTGGTGGGCACGGAGACCTCGATCGTCAGATTGTTCAGGATTTTTTCATCCGAAATCATTTCCGGCTGTACGGCCAACTGGAAGCCGTATTCCACGTTCTTCAGGTCCGCCGCCTGTACGCCGGAGACCTCGTAATAATATTCGCCCCCGGAATGGAATTTGCCGGTTTCGCCGTTCTTGGTGCCCAGGCGCGGCCGGGCCAGGATGGAGGCTTCGCCGTCGTTCACCAGCAGGTTGAGCTTGGGCATCAGGTCCACCGACCAGGTCAGGCCCACGGAGGATGAATGCGTATCGGTGTCGTCCGAGTTCTGCTTGCCGGCTTCCGAGGCGGTCAAGTCGCCGGCGGGCAGCAGCGGACGGGACCAGTCCATGTTCCAGTTGCCGCCGGTTTTGCGCTCGCTTTTGTTGTCAATGGCGCCCTGGCCCCCGAGCGACATTTTCAACACTTCGCTGCCGTCCAGCAGGTTCATGCCGATGTTCATCCCGCCGGACTTGGTCACCTTGGCGAAGATCACTTCGGTTTCAATCATGATGTCGCGCACCTGGATCATGTCCACCACGTTGGCCACCTGCGCCCGGGCGAGGGTCACCACGTTGGAACGCGCCATCTGCCCGTACACATGGCCGGAAAGATAGGCGGTCTGACCCACGACGTTCACCTTGATGGTGTCGATGCCGGCAATGCGCCGGATGAAATCGGCCACCACCTCGTTCGACGGGCCGCGGTCGAACACGGTGAGATTGAGCACCTGTTCGCCGTAGGCCTGGGTCAGCCGGGCGACCCGGTCCATGTCCTCCATGGTAATCAGCTTGCCGTCCACCACCACCTTGTTGCCCACGGCGACCACGCGGGCGTTGGGCACATCGCGCAGCAACTCGCTGATATCCTTGGCAAAACCGCTCAGCGGCGGCAACACCGTCACCATGGTGGCGTTGGTGCGTCCGCCAACTTCCGCCCACTGCAGGCGGACGGCGCCGGGCGCGATGCCGATCACCTGCAGGTCGGTTTGATTCATGGGGCGGACAGCGATGATGCCGGCGCGGTCCACCGCCACCGCGGCGGTGTCCGCCACCACCAGGGTGGCCCGCTCGCCGGCGGCCAGGGTCAGGGTGTCGTCCGGCCCGGACGGGAAGCCCTGGGCGGCGGCCGGCCGGCCGGCCAGCAGGAGCGCGAGCAAACAGCAAGGCAAACCGGCAGTGGCATATATTTTCATGGCATCATTCCTCAACCCAACGCGAGCTGGCGCCCGTTTCCGATGCACGAGCAAATTGAAAAAACTGACGTTATCTAAATTTTGAATAAAATGTTACTGCCCCAGGAAATCCGGCAGATTTTCGCAGGAAACCGGCGCCAGGCCGGCGACCTTGCCGCTTTCGCCAGCCTTGCGCAGGAGCAGGTTGATCTGGCCCTGGGTCAGGCATAATGTCAGCATCTGCGCATCCTTGCGCGTCAACATCAGCGTCACGTTGTTATACATGTTTTGCTCGCCGGCGGCGCGGGCGGGCGGCGGCATCCCGATGCGCTGGGCGCCGGTGGCCAGCACCAGCACGTCCTGCAGCAACATGGCGGTAACCTTTTTCTTGTCATCGCCCGGGGGCGCGCCGGCGGGCGCCTTGGGCGGCGCCGTCAGGGTCGCTTTCAACGCATTGACGTCCCCGGCGGCGATGCTGGCCGCCGCCGTATCCGGCAACGCCGGCGCCGGGGCGGGTTTCTCCAGGCAGCCGGCGCCGATGGTCAGGAGCACATCCACGCGCATGCCGGGCGAGAGCAGGCCGGCCAGGCCGCTGATTGCCGTCACCGGCACGGTCATGGCGCACATGTTCGGCTGCAGATCGCCGGCCAGGCCCGCATCCAGTTCCGCGCGGGTGACCAGGTCGGACCAGAAGATCGGCTTGCCGCGTTCGATGCCGACTTTCAACTGCGCGCCCATGGCCGCGCCGGCGGCGTGGGGTTCGATCGCGCGGTCGGCCACGTATTTCTTGGCATAAGCGCGGTAAGCCACTTTCTTGTCGGTCAGCGTCGCGCCTTTTTCCAGGTCCTCGGCGGCCACCAGGACGGTTACTTCCTCCATCCCCTTAGTGGCATTGCGCTTGATGTTTTTAACGTAAACATTCATCAAAAACACCGCCAGCAATCCCATAATCACCGCCACGAACAGCGCCAGACGTTTATTCATTGCCGACCGATCCTTTCTCCATGGGTTCCCGTTTTTTCAAAAACACGTAATGCCAGCTGAAGGCGCCGCCCGGCACGGCCATCACGGCGAACGTTTCACCGGCGGCGTTGTAAAACATGCGGATATGGTCGTCATACCCCAGTTGCGCGCTGAACAGCGCCCGTTCGCGGTCGGCCGACCACCCGCGCGCGCCCAATTCCCCGGCGACGAAGGGCAGCACGGCGTCCGGCCCGTCGGAACATTCCGCCAGTTCGTAGGCGGTGAATTGGCCCGGGCCAACCTGAAACATCCGCAGCCGGACGCGGCCGCCGGGATACAAGGGGCCCTCTTCCCCGAAACTTCCCGGCCCGCCTTCCAGCCGCCAGGGAAACCGGATATTCAGCATGACATAACTCTCGCCGGTCCCCTCCAGGGGGAAAGCGGCGGCCACCGCCGTCACATCTTCCTTGTGCAGCGCTATCATGGCGCCCGGGCGTTGGTCGAAAAATTCGTTCAAACGCTGCTGTTGTTCCGGGGCACAGGCCGACCAGCCCGCGCCGGACAGGGCGGCGCGATGCCATTCCGCCGCGGCGGCCGCGCCGGCGGGCGCGCGGTAGCCCGCGCGCCACAAGAAACCCTCCTCGAAAAACAGCCGGCTTTCCGAGTAATCCCGGGCGCCGGGATAAACCGGCAGGACCGGCGCAACCGCGGCGGGCGGCCGCGGACAGTCCGCGCAGGCGCCCGGCGCGGCGCGCGCCGCCAGCAACAGGCCGCCCAGCAGCAGACCGGTCATCTGGGGAGGTGATAATTTCATCGGTTTCATCCGTGCCATCAGTATTATCCGTGGTGCAAAATCAGTTCTTCCCCATCAAACACCACTTCACGATCGGAATGTAGGTCATACCGGATGACTGCGACACCTTCTGCGCTTCGCTCCATTGATCATAGGGCATGTCGGCGAGCTGGGGTTCCGGGGCCACGTAAAAAATATCCTTGACGTCGCCGCCCGAGCCGGCGGCGCTGTAATACTTCCCCACCAGGTTGATGATGGTGGCGATAACCGGGAATTGCAGCCGGTACAGGTACAAGACGCCCGCTTTGACGTAGTCGGTGGAAGCCGGCAGGGCCGCGGGCACGGCACTGCTGGAATGGGAGGTAAAACGCTGGATGCGCGACCCGGCCTGATTGTAGCAATCGATCCAGACGTAAGTCTGCCAGAATGAATTTTTAAAGCGCCCGGCGGCATAACGCAGTTTCAGCGTCTGCACCTTGCCCAGCAAATCACCCGGCGGCGCCGCGCCGCCCAGGTCGTTGGCCGGCGAAAGGGTCATGGCCGCCAGCACGGCGGCCCGGTCATAGGCGCCGTTGACGACCGCCGCGCGCGCAGCACAGAAGGCGGCGTAATTCACCACCTGGTGCGCCACCGCCAGCATGGACATCTCGATAATGCCCATGACGAACACCAGCACGATCGGGAAAACCAGCACAAATTCCAGCATGGCCTGCCCGGACGCCGGCCGCGCCATGCCGCCGAGCCTGCCGCTGCATTGGGCTGAAAAGTGCATATTAACCGGCAGAAGCCGCCGCCAGCGCCTGGTAAGCGGCATAATAACAACCCGCAATAATGGCCGTGCCGTAGGGTATCCGCACGCCGCGCAGCGATTGACGCCGCCGGATTCGCACGGCGATTTCCACCAAGCCGACCAACCCGCCGGCCAGGGCGATATACACCAGGGCATTCACGAGGAACGGCAACCCCATGAGGATGCCGACCATGCCCATCAACTTGACATCGCCCCCGCCGATCCAGCCGAACATGTAGAGGATGTAAAACACGCCGAACCCGAGGATGAACGCCAGGCCGTAATTGACGAATTCCGCCCGGCGGAACACCACCAGCGCCGCCAGCCCCGCGAGCATGCCCGCGTAGGTCAGGATATTGGGGATTACCCGGTGGCGCAAGTCGCAATAAACTATCGGGATGCCCAGCAACAGCAACAGCGCCATGCAGGCAAAATCGACCTCGGACATGCCGGCCGCCTTTATTCGGCGCCGCCCGGCATGCCGCCGGACGGCGCAACCACCAAGCCTCAATCGCTGAAATCGCTGATGCGCACGTCCTTGCCGCCGCCCTCGTCTTTCATGTCGGCTTTCTGCGCCTGGCCGGCCGTCAGGCTGGTGTTCGCGGACTTGAACAGGTTGCGGACATTGGTGCCGAAGACGCCGACCACCAGCAGCACCGCCACCGCCACGATACAAATAATGATGACATATTCCGTCATCGCCTGCCCAGATTTACCACGCAACATTTTCATAACCGAGCCCTCCACCATTTGGTTAACCGCAATTTACCCCCGCCGCCGCTCAGGGCAGCGGCAAACTGACACCCAGCAATATGTCGTAAATGTAATTCTGCACGCCCTCAAACCAGCCAGTCATGTAAAACGCCAGGCCGGCAATCACCACGATGGAAGTCAGCAGCGCATACTCCAACATGGCCTGGCCTGTATTGCCCATGCCGCCTCCCGCCGCCGCGCGTTATGATTTCGGCTGCTCCGTCCGCCGCCGGATGCGCAAAAGCGTGATCGCGATGTAGGAAAGCAACAACGCGTTCACCAATTGAATCACCAGGTCGAAAAACATGTATTCCTGCGCATGCATCAACACCAATTCGGGCACTTGCATACAGCGCTCCTTTCCGAGCGTGGTTAACCTCGCGCCAACAGGCATATTCAGCCATCTATCGGGATTCTGACAAATTTTACGCCATGTGCAAGTTTTTTTCGCAGTTTTTTTTGCGCGAGTCGCGGGACACGGTCAGACTACGCAGGGCACACACAAAATACACTTGCGCGCATGGCATACCCGGGATATATAATTCCACCACAAACTGAAGAATAAAATTCAGGAATAGCCATCAGGATGCGGAGAGTTCAAGGGGCAACGGTTGATGGCGGGAATCAGCCAATTTCAAATCTCACGTTTTGAAGGTTTTACGAAATTCCAAATAAACTCCGCGCACTCAACATTCAAGATTCATGAACCGTAAACCGTGAACTCCGAACACCATTATGCATAAACTCCCGGACAACGTCGCCGCTCCTCCGCCCGCGCCGGGCTGCTTGACCGTCTGGCGGCTGGACGCCGCAGCGGCCTTTCCGCCCGGATGGGAGGCGGAACTCCTGTCGCCCGATGAGCGGCGCCGGGCAAACGCCATGGCCGATCCCGAGTCGCGGCGGCAATATCTGGCCGGACGCCTGGCTCTGCGCGCAATCCTGGGACGCTGCACCGGCCGGCCGCCAGCGGATTTGGAGTTTACCAGCGGCCCGCATCAAAAGCCGGAACTGGCGCCAATACCCGGCGCGCCGGCCTGGCGCTTCAGCCTGGCGCATACGTCCGGCATGATTCTGATCGCGGTTGCATCCGGCGGGCCCATCGGCGTGGACGTGGAAAGCCGCCGGCGGCGCCTGCGCAACTTCGAGGGACTGGCCCGCCGGATTTTGACGCCGGCGGAACGCCGGGCGGTCCAATCCGGGCCGCCAGCCGGACATCCAGCGCTGTTTTTGCATTACTGGACGGCCAAGGAGGCTTGTTTAAAAGCCATCGGCACGGGGCTGGCCCGGCCGCCCAGGACATTGCACATCAACATTATCAACCGGACGAACGCCGTATGCCGCCCGGCGGATGCAACCGGGGACTGGCGGATTAAATTTTTTGAGCCGGCGCCCGGATTCCTGGCGGCCATCGCCGCCAGGCCGCCGGAGTTCCGCCTGACGGTGCGCAATTTTTCGCTTGATATCCGCGCGGCCATGGCGTTATAAGATGCGCCGGAAGTAAAACCAGGCGCACGACCAAGCGCCTGCGTCGTATGATGCGCGCCAGTCTGGTTATATCAAACAGGAGGTCGTATGCAACATGCACGGCGGATTGCGGTATGCGGAATTGCGGCTCTCGTATGGGTAGCCCTAACTGGCGCGGCCCTGGGCAAACACCAGGAAACCACCGTGGTGCTGGTCAATCTCACCGACTCGGAATTGCGCCTGAAAAACAAGGACACCGACGGCAAGTGGGATGAACAACCGCTGGATATCATGACCAACGGCGCCACCATGTCCTGCAAGGTCCATTCCGACAAGTTATTCGAAGGCCACCACGTGGCCCTGGAATACACGTCTTCGCGCGGCGGCTCGGTCTGGGTCAAGCTCAATAACACCTGGGGCAGCGGCAACCACGCCTACGAGGAAAACCGCGGCGTGCCGAAACTGAAAGACGCGGAATCGGGGGAGGAAACGCCTTTATTCCTCAACCGTTACGGGCCGGCGGCGCATGGCGATATGGTGGGCGTAACCTGGATTTTCGCATGGCAGGACTTGAAAGCCACCGGCCAGGTGCCCGCGGATACCATCAACAGCAATCTTGAAAAAAGCATGGACGAGCTGAACCAGAGCGACATCGGCAAGTAGTTCAGCCCGGCCGGCGGGCAGACGATGCGCGGACATGGGAACGGCGCGCCCAGGGCGGCCAAGGGACCCAGGCTTTGCCAAGGCTATGCCGGGCAAGCTGGCCGCCCTGCCTCGGACACGGGAAGGCTCGCACTACCTGTCGTCCGGAGGGCGCACGCGCAGGGGGATGACGATTTCCGGCACGTCCGCGCGGTCGGTCCGGATCAGCACCTGGCGGCCGTCCAGATCCGGCGCCAGCGGGATGTTTTGCAATTCCAGGCGCACGCCGCCCTGAGAGAGCGGGCGCTGCCGCACGGTGATGCCGGCGGCGGGCGGAACGACCTCCAGCACCTGGAAGGGCGCGTTATCCAAAGCCCGCAAGACGGCCAGGGCTTTGCCCGTAGCAGGCTTTACGTCCGTCTTTTCCGCCGGCAGGTCCAGCACGATTTCATCGGGAATGGCGAAAACCGCCGCCACCACCCGCCCGGACATCCGCAGGGCCAGTTCGGGGAACCGGGGATGGTCGGTGCGGATGGCCACCGGCAGGTCAAACCGGCCCGGCGCCAGGGGCGGCACGGTGCGCAGGGCAATGCGGTAGGTCTGACCGGCGGCGACCGTTTCGACTTCCGCCGCGAAATGCGGATGATTGATCGACACTTCCCGGACGCCGCCCGTGCCGGCGCCCCGGAATTCCACCATGGCCGAACGCTCCGCCGGCTGGTCGCCGCGGATGTTGCCCCAGAACAGCCTTTCGGGATACACCCCGGCGGGGGCCAACGCTTCGCCCTCCATGGTTAAAACCAGTTGCGGCTGGCGGGGATCGTTGCTGAAGACGTTGATCCGGCGGAACTGGCGGCCGCGCCGCCCCTTCAAATCCAGGCGCGCGGTCAACTCGACCGCCATCCCCGGCGCGATGGCGTCGGGCGGGGTGCGCACCAGCAGGCAACCGCAGTCCGGCCGGACGCGGCGGATGATCAACGGCGCCTCGCCGGCATTGCGCAGGACGAAGGTGTGGACCACTTCCCGTGAGTTGTCCGTCGGAGGGAACCGGAAGACCGGCGCATCGCATACCAGCTCCGGCTGGGCGGCGGCGGCCAGCGCCAGAATCCAACCGGCCGCGCATATCTGCCATCGGCGCATAAGCTTGTTCCGTTCCAGCCGGCGGAGACGCTCAACCTGTTCCGGCCTCCGGCCGGTCCGGCTGCGGCGCCGGCGGTTTTCCCGCGGCGCGGCTCAAAGGTTTGGGTTGCTGGTTATACACCTTGGCATTGTCCGGCACGGAATGCGTCAGCCATACATTGGCGCCGATGATCGCGCCGGAGCCGACCCGGGTATCGCCGCCCAGAATGGTCGCGCCGGCGTAGATGGTGACATTGTCGCCCACTTCGGGATGACGCTTCACGCCCTTGATAGGATGGCCGTGTTCGTCCTTGGGAAAACTCAAGGCGCCCAGGGTCACTCCCTGGTAAATTTTTACGTTTTCGCCGATCACGCAGGTCTCGCCGATCACCACGCCGGTGCCATGGTCGATGAAAAACGCCTCGCCGATGCGCGCGCCGGGATGGATGTCAATCCCCGTGCGCGAATGCGCCAACTCGGACATGACCCGGGGGATCAACGGTACTTTCCGGAGATACAACGGGTGCGCCAGCCGGTGGATGGCGATGGCGTGCAGGCCCGGGTAACTCATGACGATTTCCATGAATGACCGGGCGGCCGGGTCGCCGTCATACGCGGCCTGCACGTCGCGCTGCAAGGCGCGGATAATGCCCGGCAGTTCCTCCAGCAAGCCCACCACAGCCGCCTCGGCATTGCGCCGGCAATCGCCGCAGTTGCGGCATTGCTCGAATTCGCACTGGTACCGGAAGGCATGTTCGATCTGATCGGCCAGCGCCACCGCCACGGAACGCAGCTGGATGTTAAAACTCAATTCCAGGCGGCTTTCTGAAAGCGGCTGATCCCCGTGGCAGCCGGGGAAGATGATCCCCAGCAACTCGTCCACCACCGCATGCACAGCCTTCTGGCCGGCAAGATTGAAGCGCTTGGCGGTATTGGACGTCCGGCAGCAGTCAATGGCGCCGGCAATTCCCTGCACGACGTCCGGCAGCGATCGGTCCATCCATTCTTCCAGTTTCATGCCAAACCTCCGCTCGTTGTGTTATCCGCCAGCCGATTGAGCATCGCGGGTAATGGTGATAATGACGCGGTCGGCGCCGAGGTTGCGCCGGCCCAGTTTGATCAAGGCGCTATCCAGCCAGTTCTGCGCCGTGCAGAAAACATCCAGGATGCGAATCCGGTCCTGCATGCAGAGTTGGACGAAATCCCGCCAGGTGAATAAATGGATATTCGGGGTATTATACCAGGCAAACGGCAGGGTCCGGGATACCGGCATGCGGCCGCTGGCCAACAGCCGCAGCCGGGTGCGCCAGTTGCCGAAGTTGGGGAAACTCACGATCCCCACCCGCGCCACGCGCAGCATCTCGCCCAGGACCAGTTGCGGCTTGCGCACGACCTGCAGCGTCTGGCTGAGAATGGCGTAATCGTAGGCGTAGTCGGGGATCATGTGCAAACCATCGTCCAGGTCGCATTGGAATACATCCAACCCTTTCCGCAACGCCGCCAGCACGTTTTCCAGGTCGATTTCCATGCCCAACCCGAAAACCCGGCGGCGGGCAGCCAGCATCTGCAGCAACCCGCCATCGCCGCAGCCCAGGTCCAGAATGCGCGAACCGGGGCGGACGCACTTTTCTATCAAGCGGTATTCCTGGCCGTCTTTGGCATGTCCCACCCAGCGTAAATGCAAACGCCGCAGCCGGACGCCGCCGGCGGCAGGCGGCGCCCCGGCCGGCTGGACGGCATCCAAAACCGCCCCGCCCGCCGCGCTTGCCCCCGCCGGCGCGGGAGCCCCCGCCGGCGCGGGAGTCCCCGCCGGCACGGGAGCCTCCGCCGGCACGGGAGCCTCCGCTGGCGCTTCCAGAAAATTCTTCACCACTTCCGCCAGGTGTTCGACTTCGACCAGGAAGGCGTCATGGCCGTAAGGCGAACGCAAGAGGCAGTACGACACATGCTTGCCGGCCCGGCACAGCGCCTGGGCCACGTCCAGGGATTGTTCCGGCGGAAACAGCCAATCGGAACTCAAGGCCACCACCAGGAAACGCGTCTCCGGGTGCACGCGGGCAAACGCCGCGGCCGGCTGCGGATGGTTTTCCGACAGGTCAAAGACATCCATCGCCTCGGTGATGTGCAGGTAGGAATTGGCGTCAAACCGTTCCACGAATTTCGCGCTCTGGTGGTCCAGGTAGCTCTCGACCTGGAAAGGCGTGGCAAAACGGTGCGGCAGCGTGCCATTGCGTTTCTCGCGGCCGAACTTGCGCTTCATGTTTTCCGAGGACAGGTAGGTGATGTGCCCGATCATGCGCGCCTGGGCCAGTCCGCGCGCCGGCGCCTTGCCGGCGGCATAATAATCGCCGCCCAGCCAGTCGGGGTCGGACATGATGGCATGGCGGCCGACGATGTCAAACGCCAGCGCCTGGGCGGAAAGGCTCATGGCTGAAGCAATGCACACGCATTTCGCCGCCACATCCGGATAGCGCACGCTCCAGGCCAGCACCTGCATGCCGCCAAACGAACCGCCGACCACCGCCGCCAGACGCCGGATGCCCAACTGCCGGAGCAGCAGGTATTGCACATGCACAATATCGCCGGCGGTGATTTTCGGGAAGCTCGATCCATAAGGCCGGCCGGTGCGCGGGTCCACGGATGATGGCCCGGTGGTGCCCCTGCAGCCGCCCAGGATATTGGCGCAAATCACGTAAAAACGCCTGGTGTCTATGCCCTTGCCCGGCCCGATCATGGCATCCCACCAGCCCGGCTTCCGGTCGGCGGGGGCATGGCAGCCCGCCACATGGGCGTCGCCGGTTAACGCATGGCATATATATATGGCATTGCCGCCGCCGGGCGCCAGTTCCCCGTAGGTCTCATACGCCACATGCAATTCCGGCAGCGCCGCGCCGCTTTCCAGGACCAGGCCTTCCGGCGGCAAGTCAATCTTCACCCGCCGGGTCTGCACCAATCCCACGCTGCCAATCCCGTAATTTTTATCGCATTGATCCATGTCCGCCCGCTGCAACGCCTGCTGTAAATCGCTTCCAACGCTAACGCTTCATTTTTCCAAAGTCAAGCGCAAGCTTCCGGGCCGGCCGCGGGGGCGCAGCGCGCAAGCGCGGGCCGCGCTGGCGGCACTGCGCGCCCTGCCGCCGGAACGGCGCGTCCCCGCCCCAAACTTGCGCGGTGCATAATTACGGGACTTGCACGTTTTTTGCCCGCGCTACGGATTTGATTGATTTTATCGGCGCGATATTTTACGATGCTGTCCCATGAATGCGGGGATCATCTTTGAAATGCTGGCAATGCTGGCCGGCGGGTTGGGCATCTTCCTCCTGGGCATGAAGCACATGTCCGAGGGCGTGCAGGCCGTGGCCGGCGAGCGCATGCGCAAGATGATCGCCGGCGTCACCAACAACCGCCTGAGCGCCTGCGCCACCGGCATGTTTGTCACCTGCCTGACGCAATCCAGTTCCGTCACCACGGTGCTGGTGGTGGGGCTGGTCAACAGCGGCTTCATGACCCTGCTGCAGGCCGCCGGCGTGATCATGGGCGCCAACATCGGCACCACCGTCACCGGCTGGATTCTGGCCTTGAAACTGGGCAAATACGGCCTGCCGATGCTGGGCCTGGCCGCCCTGTTCTACCTGTTCAACCGCCGGGAACGCGTGCGCTTCACCGCCATGGCCGTGATGGGCGTCGGCATGATCTTTTTCGGCATGGAATTGATGAGCGCGGCGTTTCAGCAGGTGCGGGATGTGCCGGAATTTCTCGCGCTGTTCAGCAATTTCCAGGCCGACAGCTATCTCGGCACGATGAAATGCGTCCTGGCCGGCTGCCTGGTGACCGCCATCGTGCAATCCTCCGCCGCCACCCTGGGCATCACCATCGGCCTGACGGAAGCCGGCATCATCCCCTTCCCCACGGCGGCGGCGCTGGTGCTGGGGGAAAACATCGGCACCACCATCACCGCGCTGCTGGCCTCGATCGGCGCGGTGACCAACGCCCGGCGGGCGGCGATTTTCCACTCGGTCTTCAACCTGCTGGGCGTGCTGTGGATCACCACGATTTTCCCATGGTATCTCCAGTTGATTCACTGGGTGGCGGGCGGCGACCCCGGCGCGGCAGTGACTGTCGCGGGGGCCGTCAGTTTTCCTTACGCCCGGGCGGGCATCGCCATGACGCACAGCGGTTTCAACATCGCCAATACCATTATTTTTCTGCCGTTGATGCCGCTGGTGGTCAAGGCCATCTGCCGGCTGATTCCCGACCGGCCGGTCAAGGAGACCCCGCGCCTGACCTACCTGGACGTGCGCCTCCTCAAAACCCCGGCATTGGATATCCAGCAATCGCTGGAGGAAATCATCCGCATGAAGGACCATGTCCTGAAAATGCAGGACTGGCTCCGGCAATTGCTGGTGCGGGATGCCGACCGCGACGCGGAGCTGGAAAAAAAACTCTTCCATCGCGAGGAGGTGCTGGACGCTGTTCAGCGCGAGATCACGGAATTCATCTGCCGCATGCTGAACGCCAACGTGCCGCATACGGTGGTCATCGAGGCCCGGCGTCAATTGCAGATCGCGGATGAATACGAATCCATCAGCGACTACCTGGCCGCGATTCTGAAACTGCATTTGAAGCGCCTGAACGCCGGGCTGACAATGTCGGAGGAAGGCCGGCAGGAAATCCTGCGCCTGCACGACATGGTGGCGCAGTACACCGCCATGATCAGCGAAGCCTTCGCAAACAAGAACCCCGACATCGTGAGCAAGGCGCACACCCAGGGCGACGCCATCACGCATTACATGAAAACCTGCCGCGACAAGCACCTGGCCCGGATCGCCAACCAGGCCGCTTCGCCCTTGAGCAGCCTGGTCTTCACCGACATGCTTACGAGCTACCGCAAGATCAAGGACATCGTCCTGAACATCGCCGAAGTCCTGCATTAGGCGGGCCGCGGCGGATCAACGGTAATCCCGCCGCCGGATGCCCAGCTTTTTCAGGCGGTAATTGACAATGCGCGTGGTGGCGCGCAGATGGCGGGCCGCGGCGGCGGCGTTGCCGCGGTACTTTTTCAGGGCGTCCACCAGCAATTCGCGCTCGTAAGATTCCAGCAGCACCCGCAGGCTGGCGCCGGCTTCCGGCAGGATGGCGGTATCGGTTTCCTCGCTGGTTTGCAGCGAAGGCGGCAGGTTGTAGCCGTGGATCACGTCGTCCGAGCTGGACAGCACGGCGCGCTCGATGCAGTTTTCCAGTTCCCGCACGTTGCCCGGCCAGTGGTAAATCATCATCATGTTGATGGCGGGAGTGGAGATGCGCTTGATGCGCTTGCCGTAAACTTCGTTGTATTTCTGGAGGAAATGGTCGGCCAGCAGGATGATGTCCGAGCGGCGTTCACGCAGGGGCGGCAGGTGGATGGGAAAGACGTTCAGGCGGTAATACAGGTCGTCCCGAAACCGGCCGGCCTTGATCGCGCTTTCCAGGTCCTTGCCGGTGGCGGCAATGATGCGCACGTTGACCTTGATGGTCTGGTCGCCGCCCACGCGCTCGAATTCCCGTTCCTGCAACACGCGCAGCAGCCGCACCTGGACCGCGGGCGAAATATCGCCGATTTCGTCGAGGAACAGCGTGCCGCCGTTGGCCAGCTCGAACCGGCCGCGGCGCTGCTGGGCCGCGCCGGTAAAGGCGCCTTTTTCATGGCCGAACAATTCGCTCTCTATCAGGTTCTCCGGCAGCGCCGCGCAATTGACGCTGATGAAGGGCGCCTGCTGCCGGGAACTGCCGACATGGATGGCGCGGGCCACCAGTTCCTTGCCGGTGCCGGATTCGCCGCGGATCAGCACCGTAGCCGCGCTGTCGGCCACCTGGGCGATCTGCTCGTAAACCGCGCGCATGCTGTTGCATTTGCCGACAATGTTGTCCGGCCGGTAGCGGTCGTCCAGTTGCCGGCGCAGGCGCAGGTTTTCCGCCAGCAGGCTCTCGCGCTCCTGTTTCTGCTCGCGGATGCCCGCCACCGCCTCGGCCAGCACGCCCGCCACCAGCTCCAGGAAGCGCAGATCGTGGCGCAGTTCCCCTTCCGGCGCCGGCGGTCGGTCGATGCTGATTGTGCCGATCACCTCGCGGCGGCGGATGATCGGCACGCAGAGAAACGCCAGCCGGACGTTCTGGCGCGCGCCGGTCAGGTTGAGGAAATCCGGCTCGCGGCTGATGTCGGGCACGATCATCGGCCGGGCGGTGCGCGCGACGCGGCCGGTAATGCCTTCGCCCAGGGCATACTGGCCGCGCTGCAATTCATCCCGCGTCATGCCATGCGCGGCTTCGATGGCGAACAAGTCCGTCCCGGGCCGGCGCAGCGTCAGCGTGCCGCGCAGCATGCCCATGCGGGTTTCCAGGATATCCAGCACTTCATGCAGTAGGGCGGTCAGGTCATGCTGCTGGGCAATAGCCTGCGAGATGCGGTAAAGCACTTCCAATTCCGCGCTGGTTTCCGCCGGGCGCATAAAAGCCGTCAAATCATTCCCAGTTGCCGCAAGACCTGTTCCATGATGGCAACATTCCGGGCCGCCGCCTCCGGCGCCGCGGGATCCCGCCACAAATCGCGCAGCTGCTCCAAGGTCCGTGCGCTCAAGCGCGCCTGGGGATCGGCCTGGCGGGCGCGGCGGAAGTCCAGCAGCGCGGACGCCGCGGCGCGGGTCAGGTACGCCCGCGCGCGCGGATGGCGCTTGATGGCGGAGGAAGGCACGGCATTGATGACCGCCTCGGTGCCGTAAGCCGCCAGCACGGAATAGGCCTTGCTGGCCTGGGGCACATTGTCCACGATCTCATCCGCCTGCAGGAACATGGCGACATTGAAAGTGCAGGCCGTCCGGGGCACATCCGCCGTCGTGGGAAAAAATTCCGGCCAATCCAGCATCTGCTGGCGCACGTTCTGGGAATGCATGGGCACGGTAATCATGCCCGGCGCCGCGTCCAGCGGCGTCTCCGCCCCATGGAACCCCCAGTGGCCGTCCATGCCGATGCCCTTGAGCTGGATGAAATACACGCCCTGGCGCTTCAACGCCAGCAGGGCGTCGCGGTAGGCGTTCTGGACGGCGGCATCGGCGTCCGTGCCATCCAGCTCCAGGGGATGCAGGTGCGCCAGCGGGCCGCAGACTTGCGCCAGCGGCGCGAACAAATTCGACTCGAGCAAATAGCGGAAGGTGGCCTTGAATTGCGGGCTCCGGCGGCTGATGGGATAATCGTCGAACTGGAAAAAATGCGTTTCCCGCAGGATGCCGCGCAGATCGGCGTCGCGCCCGGCGGCGGCGATCAATTCCCGGTAAAAGGCGAAGGCGCTCGGGGCGGCCATCAGCCACAGGGCGGCAGGCACGCCAGCCGCGCGCTTGGCTTTCATGATCCCGATGATGTGATCGGCCGTCAGCCGGCCCATCGCCGCTTCGTCCGGCGCCACCTCTACCCGCACTCCGCCGCATTGAAATACTTCCGCCTTGTGCTGCATGTCCGCCTGCTCCTTGTTTTGGTTGATAAACGGTTAAACACCATGCCCCAACCGGCGGGGATTGTCAACCTTATTTCCCCTGGTTTCGCCTGTCCCGCCGTTGCGCGCCGGGCGGCGTCATTCCCGGCGGCGCGGCCGGCCGCCGGTCACCATGGCGTAGGCATTGTGATTATGGATGCTTTCCTGGTTTTCGCTTTCCACCTTGAACCAGACCACGCGGGCATCCGCGCGCAGTTTCTGCGCCACGGCCCGCGCCAGGTCTTCCGCGAAACGCGGATGCTGGTAGGCGCGCTCGGTGACGAATTTCTCGTCCTCGCGTTTCAGCAGCGAATACAGGCTGCTGCTGGCGGCGCTCTCGGCCATGGCGATCAGTTCTTCGATCCACACCAATTCGATGCTGCGGATCTGGATGGTGACCCGCGAGCGCTGGTTGTGGGCGCCCTGTTCGCTGATGGCCTTGGAACAGGGGCACAGGGTCGCCACGGGCACGGCCACTTCCACCACCAGGTCGGGCCGGACCGGCCGGCGCCGGCGATCGAGCGCGGCCAGGAAGGCGCACTGGTAATTCATCAGCGACCGGGCGCCGGAGACCGGCGCGGCTTTTTCCACGAAATACGGGAACCGGATTTCCAGGTGGGCGGTGGAGGAGTCAAACCGCCGGATGATGGTGGCCAGGATCGTCTCGATGCTGCGCAGGGAAATCAATCCGCGATGTTCGTTGACCACCTCGATGAACCGGGACATGTGCGTCCCCTTGAAGCGATGCGGCAAATCCACGTACAGGCTGACATCCGCCACCGTCGGCTGGCGCTTATTCTCGCGGTCCAGCACCACGATCGGGTACTGCAAGTGCCTGATCCCCGCCTTGGCGATGGGAATTCGCCGGTCATCCGGCTCGTTTTGAATGTCCCGCATGCTTCGGGGCATGGTGCTTCCTCCCGCGGACGCGCGGCGTCCGCCAATTCCGCCGGCGGCCGCGTCAGCCTGCCGGGGCGCCGCGCATCAGAGCGCGCAGGTAATCCACATCGTCCTTCACCAGCCGGTTGACCTCGCCGGCGTATTTCTCGGCGCGGAAGAAATAGCTGCGGTATTCGCAATGAATGCTGATGGCGTCGCGGTAGCCGGCCGCCTGCAGGGCCCGCAACACCAGCGGCGCGTCCAGCATGCCGCTGCGCAGGGGCACCCAGACGGGAACGTAACACAGGCGGCCGGCGGCGGAATCGAGGTCGTATTCCTGGCGCGGGCTTTTAAAGTTGACGCTGTGGAGATATGGGCCCAGCAGACCCAGCGCCAGGCGCGGGTTTTCACCGGAAAGCGTCAGGTGCCCGGGATCGTATTGCACGCCCAGCCAGCGCGGATCGCAGTCCTGCAGCAGGCGCAGCGCCGACGAAACGTTCACCTCCAGGCAATCGCCGCTGTGATTCTGGATGCCTCCCGCAATGCCGTGCCGGGCCAGCATTTTTTCTACCTGCGCGACGCGGCGGCGGGCCCGGTCGAACAGGGCGGGAACATCGGCGCCGGGCGGAACATGGAAGCCGCCCGCCCGGATTTTTCGAATCCCCAGCTTGTTGAGCGTTTCCAGGAACCGCTCGACCACCGCGTCGTCTTCGTCCAGTATATCGCAGACCATGCGCATTATCGGCACGCCGTGGTCAGCGAAGATTTTCTGGACTTCCGGCAGCTTGGCCGGGGCGCTGGCATGCGTCACGGCGCTGGACTGGCGGCAGGGCATATCCACGCCGTCAAATCCCGCCGCTTTCAAGGAACGAGCCTGCTCGGCGGGGGGCTGATTGTCACACCACTTGCTGAAGGCGATCAACTGATACATGGGTTCCCCTTTTTTTGTTTACATCCAACCGCCATCTATGATAAATCGAAATATAAAACAGGGTTCACGGTTGCCAGAGATGGAATCGGCTTCAGCGTTTATTCGATATTGGTATTGGTCCGCTCGTAACACCCTAACACCATAAAACCCTAAAACCATAACACCCTAACACTATAACACCATAAAACCTTCAACCCATTAGCGGTAAAACTGGTTCAGTATATCACAATTGCCGGAATATCAACCATAATTTCCTGATTCCTGCGCGCCACGGCCGGGAATGCAAGGAGGGTCATGCTTCGCTTCCGCATCGGCGCCCTGGCTGTGCTTGCCGCAACTTTCCACTCCGCCGCCCCGCCTGCCCGCGCCGCCGAACCGGCGCCCCGGCCGGCCTGCCGTATCGCGGTGGTCCGGGACGGCCCCAGCGAGTACTTTGACGCCCTGGCCCGCCTGGTGCAGTCAGAACTGGAAATCCTGGCCGGCGACGAACGCCGGTTCGAATTCCGCGCCGGACCCGAATTCAACGCCGATTGGATCGCGCAGAACGTTCCGGCCATTCTCGACCGGGCGCTGGCGGACCCGGCGGTGGACCTGGTCCTGGCGGCGGGCATCCTGACGGCCCAGGCGGCGGCGCGGCCAGAGCGCACGCTCTCCAAACCGGTGATCAGCGGATTCGTCCAGGACCCCGACGCCGCCGGCCTGCCCTACAGCACCAATGGCTATTCCACGAAAACCAATTTCAATTTCGTGGTGGTGCCGCTGCGCAGCCTGCGCGACCTGGAGGTTTTCCACCAGTTGACGCCGTTCACCAACCTGGCCATCATCGCCGACGATATCATCGCGGAGCACCTGGACAATGTCGCCGCGCAGGTCCGGGAGGCGGCGGAACATTTTCAGGCGGAAATCAAACTTGTGCCGGCCGCGGATAACGCCGCGGACGCCCTGGCCCGGCTCCCGCCGGGAGCGGACGCGGTTTATCTTACTCCCGCTCTGCGCATGCCGCGGGATGAATGGCGCGCTTTGATCGCCGGCTTGAACCGGCGCAAGCTGCCCGCCTTCTCGCTCATGGGTTACGCCGATGTGGAAGCGGGCGTTCTGGCCGGGCTTTCGCCGGAAGGCAGCGACCGCCTGGCGCGCCGCATTGCCCTGAACATTCAGCAGATTCTGGAGGGCGTCCCGCCGGAGCAGTTGCCGGTGACCATGCCGGTGGAGGAAAAGCTGGTCATCAACGAAGCCACCGCCCAAGCCATCGGATTTTCGCCCAGCATCGCCGTCATGACCCGGCATGAATTCATCGGCCGCCAGCAAGTCCGGGCCGGCGGCTCGTCCTTGAGCATGCCGGCTGTGCTGGCCCTGGCTCTGGCCAACAACGTCAACCTGGCGATCAAGCAGGCGGAACTTGACGGCAGCCGCCAGGAGCGCAACCAGGCCCTGAGCGGCCTGCTGCCCCAGGCTGACGGCTACGGGGAATATTCGCGCATCGACCGGGACCGCGCGGCCGCTTCCATGGGCATGCAACCCCGCGCCGATACCCGCGCCGGCATCCAGTTTTCCCAGGCGCTGTACAACGATCCGCTGATCAGCCAGTACCGGGCGGCGCGGCAATCCTACGCCGGCATGCAGGCCGCCCTCGAGGATACCCGGCTGGACGTGCTGGCCGAAGCCGCGGCGGCCTACCTGCATTACCTGCAAACCGAAGCGCTCTTGCAGATCGAAGACGACAACCTGAAACTGACCCAGAGCAACCTGGCATCGGCTCAAGCCCGCCGGCAGGCCGGCACGGCGGGGCCGGAAGAAGTGTTCCGCTGGGAGGCGCAGGCCGCCACCCAGAAGGCGCGCTTGATCTCGGCCGATGCGGACGTGGACCGCGCGCGCATCAACCTCAACCAGATTCTGGGCGTAGCCCTGGATTGCCGCTGGCAAACCGCCCCGCTCCAGCCTGAGGCCGCCGATTTTTGCCTGCTGGGCGGCCGGATGCACCAACTGCTGACCGACCAGCGCAGCCTGGAAGATTTTGAAGCCTTCATTGTACAGTACGGCCGCGCCCATTCCCCCCTGTTGTCCTCGCTCGACCGCACGATTGACGCGCAGCGGATCATGCTCGCCCAGGCGCAGCGCCGGTTTTACCTGCCGGATTTCAGCGCCGGCTTCAACTACGGCCATGTATTTGACCAGGATTTCGAGGGCGCCGCCGCGGCCGGCGGCGCCGGCCCG